>CAVSXK010000016.1:0-330092 GCA_963731925.1 uncultured Actinomycetes bacterium | reverse complement strand
TGGACAGGGGCAGCGGCAGGACGCCGCGAAACACGCCCGGTTCTTATAGCAACCGTGGCTGCCGAGAGCCCACGGCCGGCGAGCATCTGGGCGAGCAATCCGCCGGTCGAGTGCCCCATCACGGCGGGCTTCTTGTCGAGCTTGCCGATCACGTCGGCCGTGTGGTCGGCAACCTGCTTCAGTGTCTCTTGGCGCAGGCATGTCTCGGTTCGCCCGCGCTTGTTCAACCGTTTCCGGATCGTCTGGCCAGTCCGGTGTCAGCGGCGCGTAACCGGCCTGCTTGAAGAGGTCCGCCCAGTTGGCCCAGCTGCTCGGCAGCAGCCAGAGGCCGTGGATGAAGACGACCGGAGTGGTGCCGGAGGCGTTTGCCGCTTCGATCTCCCTGCTCTCCCGCTCCGAAATGGACACCATGTCGAACTCCTCTTGATCGCAGTGGAGGATCACCCGACTCTAGCGAACCGACGATGAGCTCATCCACGAGGCGCCGGCGATCGTGGGCCGTGAGACGTCCGTTGTGCTCCACGTAGACGACACACGGTCCACGCCGCCGAGGTTCACTCTTCAACGAGGGGCCAGTGGAGACGACCCAGCACCGCAGCACTCCCCTCGGCCGGTACATTGATGCCGATGGGGTTCGAAGCACACCCGGTCACGAGGGAACGGTGGCCAGACCTGGTCGAGCTCTTCGATCGGCCCATCGTTCGAACCTGTTTCTGCATGTTCTATCGAAAGGTCGGAGCCGGTACCGGCGTCGGCCAACAGAACCGGCGGGCGATGAAGGCAGTCGTGGATCGGGGCTCCGTGCCCGGGTTGATCGGATACGAAGACGGCGTTCCGGTCGCATGGGTGTCGCTCGGGCCCAGAGAGAACTACGCGAAGCTCCGTCGGTCACCGGTGACGAAGCCCGGAGACGACCGGCCCGTGTGGTCCATCGTGTGCTTCTTCGTCGACCGCAACGCTCGAGGTCGAGGCCTCTCACAGCGGATGCTCAAGGCCGCCGTGGACTACGCGCGGTCGTGCGGCGCCCGCCTCGTGGAGGCGTATCCGGTGGACAAGGACCAGCGCGGTCACCCGGATGACATGTTCTTCGGCGCGAAGTCCATGTACGACCGCGCCGGATTCCGAGAAGTGGCCCGGCGCAAGCCCACCCGGCCCGTGGTACGCAAGTCGCTTCGGGGTGGGAGGGTCGACCGGGAGGTTCAGCGCTGATGGAGCAGCGGAGACTCGGGCGTCTCGGCCATGAGCAGCGTCCCTGAGACTCGCTACGCGAAGACACCCGACGGCGTCTACATCGCCTACCAGGTCGCCGGCGAAGGTCCGGTAGATGTGGCTTGGCAGTCCGATTTCCTCGGCAACGTCGACCTGATGTGGGAAGACACCATCTTCGGACCCTTGTTTCGGGGAATCGCGTCCTTCGCGCGACTGATACTCCATGACCGCCGAGGGACGGGTCTATCAAGCAGGAACGTTTCGCCACCGAACCTCGAGACGCGCGTAGCCGACCTACGCGTCGTCCTCGATGCCGTCGGATCGGAACGACCCGTGCTTGCAGGCGTGCTCGAGGGCGGGGCTTCGAACGTGCTTCTCGCCGCGAGCAGCCCCGAGCGGGTTCAATCCATCGTGTGGTGGGGCCCTGCGGCGCGAAGCGTCTGGAGCCCTGACTACCCGTGGGGGGCGGGGCCGGAGTACGTGGAAGCGAACGAGCGCGAGTTGCAGCACTGGGGGACCCTGGAGGGTGCCCGGATCTGGGCCGAGGGCGAGTCGATATACGGCCGCGTCATCACCGAAGAGGAGATCCGCGCGTATGCCAAGCTCAGCCGGCACACCGCGACTCCTGATGTGGCGAGGGAACTCAACAGGATCTGGTACGAGACCGATATCCGGCAGGTCCTGCCGTCGGTCAATGTGCCAGCGCTGCTCCTCGATCAGCACGATACCCAGAGCGACGTGGAAGAGACGCAGTACGTCGCTTCGCTGATGCCTCAGGCGGTCTTGAAGGTTGTGCCCCAAGGCTTGGTTTCATCACCTGAGGTGCTATCGGCGGTGGTGGATGAGATCCGGCGTTTCGTGGGCGTCGAGCCCCCGATGCCAGAACTCGACACGGTCCTCGCCACGGTCCTGTTCACCGACATCGTCGGCTCGACCGAGAAGCAGTCCGCGGAGATGGGTACGGCTTGGAAGGAACTCATCCAGCGACACCACGCGATCGTTCGCGAGGGACTCGAACGGTGCATGGCGTCGAGGCCCACACTGCGGGCGACGGGTTCTACGCCACGTTCGACGGCCCCGCTCGCGCGATCCGGTGTGCGCTCGACACCAAGCGGGTCCGGAGCGTTGGGATCGAGGTCCGTGCGGGCGTGCACACCGGGGAGGTCGAGCTCCAGGGCGACGACATCGCGGGGATCGCCGTTCACACTGGCGCGCGCGTCGCGTCGGAGGCCGACGCGGGTCAGACCTTTGTATCGCGAACGGTCGTCGACCTCGTCGCGGGCAGCCAGCTCACCTTCGAGGACGCCGGGGAGCACGTACTCAAAGGCGTCCACGATCGCTGGCACCTCTACCGAGTGGTGAGCGAATCACTCTGAGAGCAAGCGTTGCGGCGATGATCCATCATCCGACGGGGCCGGTTCCCCTTGGAGGCGCAGATGTCCTCGATCCCCTCGCTCGTTCCGCGCGATCGTTACGCCGCCCTCGAGCGCTGCACCTACCTCAACCAAGCGTCGCTGGGGTTGATCCCCGTACCGACGATCGATGCGATGGATACCTTCCTGAAGGAGACGGCGCAGTTCGGGAACCTCTTTCTCAGCGACGACCAGGAGGCTGCGATCCTGGACGGCGTCCGCTCGGCCGGCGCCGAGGTGCTCGGAACCTCATCCGGTGCGGTGGCCGTCGTCGCGGGCGCGAGCGAGGGACTCGGCCAGGTGACCTTGCTGCTCGAGCCCGAGCACGGGACCGTCCTCCTCGTCGGATCGGACTTCCCGAGCGTGACGTACCCGTGGCTCGCCACCGCCGAGCGTCGTGGGATCTCGCTGCGGTTCATCGATGACCGCGCCGACCGGGACCTCACGCAGGATCTCGTCGAAGCGATCGATCCGACCACGGTGGTCGTCGCCTTCAGCGTGGTGCAGTACTCGACGGGCACGCGGGTCGACGCCCAGCGGGTGGCGGAGCGGGCGCACGAGGTCGGCGCCCGCGTCGTCGTGGACGCGACGCAACTCGCCGGTGCGGGGGTCGTCGACACCGTCGGATGGGGTGCGGACGCGCTGGTGACCAGCGGCTACAAGTGGCTGTCGGCCCATGGCGGCGTGGCGCTGCTGGCGCTCGCTCCAGATCTGGTGCATCGCCTTCCCGCCCTCGTCGGCTGGATAGGAACCCAGCATCCGTTCGCCTTCGATCCGCTAACGCTTCGCCTGGCCGATGACGCGCGCCGCTTCGAGCTCTCGACGATGTCGTACGCATCCGCCATCGGGCTCGAGTCATCGATCGCGATGCTCTCGTCGCTGGGGTTCGAGCGCATCGACCGGCACGCGCGCGTTTGGCGACGCGCCTCGTCGATCGGGTCGCCGAGCTGGGATGGCGCCCGTTCCGGCCGCTGAGCGATCCCTCGGCGGCATCCCACATCGTGTCCCTGCGGCACGCCGATCACGATCCGGGGGTGACCGCGGAACGTCTCGCTTCCGAGTCCCGGATCATCTGCGGCGGTCGAGCGGGCGGGCTCAGGATCTCCCTCCACGCCTACAACGACGGCGACGACGTCGATCGACTCGTGGAGTCCCTGAGGCGTCTCTACCTCCTGCACGCCCGCCTACCTCCTCCCGACCGCTCGCCCTCAGCCGCGCACCCGCGATCACAACCAGTGCGCCCGCAGCAGCGCACGTCCCGCTACGCCCTTGAGCTCCACCGGGCCGATCTCCCGAACGCGATCCCCTTCTCCCGAAGCGTCGACGACCTCCTGCGCTCACGAGCACCTCGCCCGGCCGCGCGTAGTCGGCGATGCGCGAGGTCCGTTCACCGTCTGCCGAAGTAGTCGCCCTCCTGGACAGGACCGGGCCCGCGTGCAGTCCCACGTGGCCGGAGGCAGTCCAGCGCCGGCGCGCCCGTCCACCATCTCCAGCGCGCGCGCACGCCGGGCCCGGGTCGCGGAAGTAGAACATCACGCCGTCGCCCAGCCACTTGATGGGCTGCCGCCGTGCGCACCGAGGTGCGCTCCACGAGCCGCGCGACGCGTCGCGGCCAGGTCCGCGGCAGCCTCGTCGCCGCGCTCCTCGGTCAGCCGCGTGTACCCGGTGATGTCGAGGAAGCAGATCGCCGGGAGCCGCTCGAGGCGGCTGTGGAGCCCGGCGTTCGCGAGCAGCTCTCGAACGCCTCGAGATGTTGGCGGTCCAGCGCGCGCTGCGCGCGTGTACATCGCGAGCACGGCTCGCTCGGACAGGGGGTCCGTCGGTCGCGCCCGATCTCCCCGGCCTTGCCCGCGCCCGCGCTCTCACCTCGCCACCCCTCCCGCGCCGCGCTTCGCCTCGCAGCAGCGCTCGATGCCGCGGCGAGCCCTCGCTACTGAGCTCGACGCACGATCGCCATCTCACCCGCGTCGTCGCGCGACGTGCGCCAGCCATCGCCTCCATCACCTCGCAGTCGAGCGACCCGTCCGCTCGCTACCGCCGACGTCTCGCCGCTCAGGCGCACCGCTCGTAGCGCCGCGTCGCCACAGGCACCCGCTGCATGCGCGCCGCCCTCGAGCGGATCCCGCACCTCGAGCGACTGCCATCAGAGCACGCACGTCACCCGGGAGCGATCGCGCTCCTCGAGAGCCGAGCCACCAGTCGAACGATAGGGGCTCGACCCCGCTCGCTCGCAGCCGTCGCGGGTACCAGTCACGGGTACCCTACCCGCGTCCCATCCCCCGCTCGTGCTCTCAACCGCCCGGGCGGCCCCGCGCACTCCCCTCTGGCATCAACCCCCCCACTCCCGCCCGCTCTCGCACCCACATCACACCCACCCAATCCTACACAACCTCTCCCCACCACCCACCCCACACCCCTCCCAACTCACAACTCACCACAACACACACCCCCACCCACCCACCCACACCCCCCCCCACCACCACACCCCCCCACACCCCCACACCCCCACATACTACCACCCTCCCACCAAGCGCAACCCCACCACGAGCTCCATACCAACCGACAGCGTCGTTTGGCGACGCGCCTCGTCGATCGGGTCGCCGAGCTGGGATGGCGCCCGTTCCGGCCGCTGAGCGATCCATCGGCGGCATCCCACATCGTGTCCCTGCGGCACGCTGATCACGATCCGGTGGTGACCGCGGAACGTCTCGCTTCCGAGTCCCGGATCATCTGCGGCGGTCGAGCGGGCGGGCTCAGGATCTCCCTCCACGCCTACAACGACGGCGACGACGTCGATCGAGCTCGTGGAGTCCCTGAGGCGTCTCTAAGCTCTCCGCCGTCCGCGCTGCCTGATCCGCCGCGAGCCCTCCGGCTGACAGGCGGGTGCCGAGCGGGCATCATTGCAGGCGGGAGGTATCCGAAGAGGCAGATGGACGAGATCGAGACATCGACGACTGGACGTGAGCGATCCAGGTGGCGGCTTCGCCTTCGGCAGCTGCGGCTGCGGTTCCGCGATCCGGGCCTCGAGAAGGCGTATCGCGCCGACCGTTTCCGTCACGATCTCGGCAACATCCGCTTCGGCTTCCTGGCCGGGATCGCCATCTGGGTCGCGTGGGGCCTGCTCCTACGCCCCCAGATGCTGGCCCTGTCCGACCAGCGACTCGACCTCCTCATGCGCTTCGGCGTGTTCATCCCCATCCTGATCGTCGGCCTCGCGCTCACGTACACACGGTTCTTCGGGCGCGTCTGGGAATGGGTGGCGGTCGCCATCGCGGCGGCGACGCTCCTGTTCTGGGTCTTCTACGTCTCGCGCATCCTTACGTTGCCTGCGGAGTACGGATACGTCGGCGTCATCTTGATCACGGCGTTCACCTACGCGCTGCTGCGCCTGCGGTTCGTCTTGGTCGCGCTGGTCACGGTGATCGGCATCGCCGCATACCTTCCGTACGCCATCACGGCTGTGTACATCTCCGAGGTGAGTCTGGTGCTGGCGATGCTCTACCTGGTCTCGTTCGGCCTGCTGGGCGGGCTGGCCGCCTACCGGACGGAACGGTTCACGCGAGACCTGTTCCTCCGCGAACGCCAGGTCGAGCAGGAGCGGACGCGGTCCGACGGGCTCCTGCTCAACATGCTGCCCGGGGCCATCGTCGAGCAGCTCAAGGCCTCCTCCGGCGGACGGATCGCGCAGAGCTTCGATCACGTGAGCGTCTTCTTCGCCGACGCGGTCGGATCCACGGCAAAGGCCGCGCGATCGTCCCCGGAGGCGTTCGCCGATGCCCTGGATGAGCTCTTCAGCCACTTCGACGAGATCGCCGCGCGGCACGGCCTCGAGAAGATCAAGACGATCGGGGACGCGTACATGGCCGTCGCCGGCGCGCCGACCCCGATGGCCGATCACGCCGATGCGGCCGTCGCGATGGCGGTCGAGATCCTCACCGACGCCGGGAAGATCAAATGGCCGTCGGGCGACCCGATCGTGGTGCGCGGCGGGATCGCCACGGGACCGGCCGTCGCCGGAGTGATCGGGGTCCAGAGGTTCGCGTACGACCTGTGGGGCGACACCGTGAACCTCGCGAGCAGGCTCGAGACGAGCGCAGCTCCCGGCCGCTTCCTGGTCTCCGAGTCGACGGCCAGGCAACTGACCGATCGGTACGACTTCGGCCCATCCGAGATCCTCGACGTGAAGGGCAAGGGGCCCACGACCGTCCGCGTCCTCCTGGGCCGCCACTCGAACGTCCCGATCACGGTGCCGCTTGCCTCCGAGGTCGAATGACGGCGACAAGGAAGATCGCCCCAACCAACCGCGGCCGGGTCCCGGCGCTCCCTCTCGGGAGACCGATCAGACGCTTCCATCGCAGCCTGATGCACGCGGCGATGGTCGTGGTGGTGTGCACCGTCGCGGCAGGGTGCACGGACTCCGAAGCCGGCCAGATGCGGCGTCCGTCCACCGGAGGCGATGGGTTGATCGTGGTCGGCGTGTCCGGCGCCTTCGCCGAGAACCAGATCGTCGCGGAGATGTATGCGCAGGTGCTGGAGGATGCCGGCTACACCGTCGAGCGACGGCTCGACCTGCGGTCTCGAGAGATCTCGCAGAATGCCCTGGAGGCGGGCGCCATCGACGTGAAGCCGGAGTACCTCTCGTCGTTGCTGTTGTTCCTCGACCCGAACGCGGAGGCGTCCGCGGATGCCGCCGCTGTTGCCCGGCAGACCGCCGAGCTGCTCCGGTCCAGAGGGCTCACGTTGCTCACACCATCGGCGGCCGAGGACACCAATCAGTTCGTGGCGAACGCGGAGACGGCCCAGCGGTTCGACCTGACCACGGTGAGCTCCCTCGCCTCCGTCGCCGACCAGCTGACGTTCGGCGGGCCACCGGAATGCCCCCAACGGCCGCTCTGCCTCCCGGGATTGCACGAGGTCTACGGGATCATCTTCGACGACTTCACGCCGCTGGACGCGGGAGGGCCTCTGACCGTCGACGCGCTGAGGAGCGACGCGGTGCAGATCGGGTTGCTGTTCTCCACGGACCCGAGCATCGAACAGAATGGGTTCGTCCCACTCGCTGACGACAAGCGCCTCCAGGACGCGGAGAACATCACGCCCGTGATCCGTTCGGAGATGTTGAACGACGAGGTTCGGAGCTTGCTCGATCTTGTGAGCGCCCGGCTCTCTTCGAAGACGATGACCGAACTCGTGGGGCGTGTCGTGATCGACGGGCAAGACGTGGCCACCGTAGCCACGGGATTCCTGACCTCGAACAACCTGCTGTAACTGGCCTGTCGGCTCCGAACTCCGGCCGTTGCTCGATCGTGGCGCGGACATCTGTTCGAGGGTTCGACGACACACGTTCCTCGTGCTCGTGTGTTAACGAACTCGTTACAGGCGGCTCGTTCCGACTCGGCCTCACAGGCCTCTCAATGGCTCGCGAGAGACCATCGAGGAGGAGCGGCGATGAGGATCGACACCGGTGACACCGCGTGGGTGCTCGTGTCCGCGGCACTCGTGATGTTCATGACGCCGGGTCTCGCCTTGTTCTACGGCGGGCTCGTACGTGCCAAGAACGTGCTCGGAACGGTGATGCAGTCGCTGATCGCGCTCGGCGTGGTCACGGTGCTCTGGGTGCTCGTGGGGTACTCGCTCGCCTTCGGGTCCGATCACGGCCTGCTGACCGGCGGACTGGAGTACGTGGGTCTTCGGGGGGTCGGCGCTGCTCCGATGGCACTCGCGCCGAGCGTTCCGGCCTCGGCGTTCATGGTCTTCCAGATGATGTTCGCGGTGATCACGCCGGCGCTCATCACCGGGGCGTTCGCCGAGCGGATGCGCTTCGGCGGCTATCTGCTGTTCCTCGGGCTCTGGTCGTTGCTCGTGTACGTGCCGGTCGCGCACTGGGTGTGGGGTGGCGGGTTCCTCGGCGCCGCCGGCGTGGGAGCGCTCGACTTCGCGGGAGGGACCGTCGTGCACGTGAACGCGGGCGCGGCTGCGCTCGCGACGGCCCTGTATCTGGGCAGGCGGCGCGGGTTCGGAACGGGCGCGCTGCGTCCGCACAACGTGCCGATGGTGCTCCTCGGCGCGGGGATCCTCTGGTTCGGTTGGTTCGGCTTCAACGCCGGAAGCGCCCTGTCGGCGGGCGGGCTCGCCTCCAGCGCGTTCGTCGCGACCCATCTCGGGGCCGCCGGCGGCATGCTCGGGTGGCTCGTGCCCGAGCGCCTTCGACACGAGCGCGCGACCACGATCGGCGCGGCAACGGGCGCCATCGCCGGCCTCGTGGCGATCACCCCCGCCTCCGGCTACGTCGCGCCGTTGCCGGCTCTGGCGATCGGCCTGGCCGCCGGCGTGGTGTGCTTCCTGGCGGTCGAACTCAAAGGACGGCTCCGACTCGACGATTCGCTCGACGTGGTGGGCGTGCACATGGTCGGCGGCATCGTGGGTGCGCTGCTCACCGGGGTGTTCGCGAGCCTTGCGGTGAATCCGGCCGGAGCGGATGGAAGCCTCGCGCAGGTCGCGCGGCAGGCGGCGGCCGTCGGCGTCACGCTCTGCTTCTCGTTCCTCGCGACGATGGCCATCCTTCGGTTGGTGGATCGAACCGTGGGCCTGCGGGTGAGCGAGGACGTCGAGGAGGAGGGGCTGGACCGCTCGATCCACGGCGAGAGCGCCTACGCGTGGAGCGATCGCACCGACGGCACGCGTACGCTCCCGTTCGACCCGGATGCCGAGCTCGCCAAGCTGCGCGAGCAGCTGGTCGTGGAGACGACGCGCAGAACCGTCCAGGCGCTGCAACAGCCTGACCCGCTGGACTGAACCGATCTCTCGGCATCGCCGAGCCTGGCTCCCTGCGGGACCCATCGATCGGTCGGATCCGGCGTTCCCTCGAGCGGTATCGTTCTCGACATGGAGACGTGGGACGCCATCCGGGCTCGCCGGAACGTTCGGACGTATCAGGATCGGGCGATCCCCGACGAGGACCTCGGCCGGATCCTCGAGGCGGCGCGTCGGACGCCCTCCTCGATCAACCAGCAGGCGTGGGACTTCGTCGTCGTGACGGAGCGGGACCGGCTTCGCGAGCTGGCGAAGGCCTGGCGATACTCGGCCCATGTCGCCGGGTCCGCGGCGACGATCGCCCTCGTCGTGCCGGACTCAGACGACCGGGACGAGCGCGACACCTTCCAGTACGACGTCGGGCAGGTGACGATGTCGATCATGCTGGCCGCGACCGACCTGGGGATCGGGAGCGGGCACGCCTCGGTGGGCGACCAGGCCCTCGCGCGCAGCGTCCTCGGCGTGCCCGAGGATCGGGAGTGCGCGATCCTCGTCGCGCTCGGCTATCCGGCCGACCGTCCGCTCGAGCCGATCGCACATCCGAACCGGCGGGTCCTCGACGACGTCGTCCACCGTGAACGTTGGTAGCAGGGCCCCGCGACCGGCTACCCGCTCGGCGGCGGTGGCAGGCCGAGCACAGCCTGGTCGTCCGCGGACACGGGCGTGACGACGCCCGGCATCTGCGGGACCGGTGACACGACCACGCCTTCCTGCAGCCCGACGATGGAACGAACGATCGCGATCGCGAGGACGGCCGAACCCATCTCGAAGCCGAGCGAGGCGAGCCTCCACAGGTCCTGGGTGATGAAGCCGGAGATGTCGGTTGGGGTGTCGGAGCGGCGGATCCCCCACTCGAGAGCGCTCCCGGCGAGCCAGAGTGCCCACCACCACCCGATCACACGCCAGGTGTTGAGGCTCCGCCAGGCATCACCGTGGCTCCCCTTCCACAGCTCGCGGACGGTCTCGAACGGCTTGACGAGGTTGGCGAGCGGGACGAACCACCACCCCACCGCCCATCCCGGTGTGAACTTCAGGCCCCCGCTCGCGAGTTCGATCGCGTTCCGCTGCGCCCGGTACTGCCAGACGCACCACACGATGCCCGTCCCGACGAACACCAGGAGCCAGACCCACACGGACGCGATCACCAGGACGTCGGCCCGATCGGCCTCGGCCAGGGTGATCGAACCGCCGGCCTGCACCCGCCCGAGGAGGCGTATCCGATAGAGCAGGGCGAACGCCTCGGCCACGAGAAGGACGATCTGTGTGCCGAGCAGGGTGACGACCGCGCCCGCGATCCGTCTCGTCGGTCGAATGGACATGGGACCTCCCGGTGCCGGGCCCGACCACGTCTGAACCCCTCTAGATATCGGGAGGCGGAACCCCTGCCTGAACCGCACGGAAACCGCCGGACCCGCTGGACCGAACGTTCGCTCGGCATTGCCCAAGCGCTGGATGCGGTCGACACTTGGCCTGTGCCACCGGATCCTCGACGAAGCGAACGCGGCCGCCTCGGGAGCCGCCTCTTCCTGTGCCTCGCAGCGCTGGTGTTCCTCCAGATGTCGTGCACGTCCGAGCCGGAGCGGCGTGACCTGCCCGACGTCCAGATCGACATCCCCGAGGAGGCGTCGACCGACACCGCCTCCCAGAGCCCCGCGCCGACCGTTCCCTCGTATGTCGCGGACCTCCCGGGTCGCCTCGCCGTCCTCGACGCTGCCGGCAACCTGGTCACGTCGAACCCGGACGGTTCGGACGAGGTCGTCCTCGCCGAGATCGAGACCGGTGGGAGCCAGGTCCTCCAACCGACGTGGTCGCCCGATGGTCGTCGCGTCGCGTGGGTGCACGTCGAGGTGACCGAGGCGGGCGGCCTCTCGTCCGTCATCGCCACCGCCGGCGGGGACGGCACCGGGCCCTCCGAGGCGAGGACCGCGGTGGTCCCCTTCTACCTCTCCTGGGACCCCACCTCGTCCCGGATCGCCTACCTCGGGTCGCCGAGCGAGGCGGACATCGAGCTGGGCATCCTGGAGGTCGCCGGTCGGAGCTCGGGCACGCCGCTCGACGCCGGCCAACCCTTCTACCTCTCGTGGGCGCCGGGCGGCGATCAGCTGCTCGTGCACGTCGGCGAGGATCGGCTCGAGCTCCTCGACCTGGATGGATCGCTGACCACGGTCGCCGACCGACCGGGCACCTTCTCCGCGCCCGTGTGGACCGCCGACGGCCGGACCTTCGTCTACGCGTCGGTCGGCGCGGAGCGTCAGCGACTGGTCGTGCGGGGCGCCGAGGCCGAGAACGAACGGCCGCTCGTCTCGTTCGACGAGCTGATCTCCTTCGTCGTGAGCCCGGACGGCGAGCGGATCGCGTTCCAGGTGATCGAGGAGCAGAGCGTGCTCCCGCTCTCGGTCGTCGACGTCGACACCGGCGAGGCCGTCGAGATCACCGATGCAGCGATCGCGGCGTTCTTCTGGAGCCCCGACGGCGAGCGCCTGCTGTACCTGGACCCGGATCCGGAGGATGAACGGTTCTGGTTCCGCTGGGGCGTGTGGGACGGGAGGTCGTCGTTCCTCACGCCTCGCTTCGTCCCGAGCCAGCTGATCGCGGGAGCGTACCTGCAGTTCTTCGAGCAGTACGCGCAGAGCATGAACCTGTGGTCGCCGGACGGCAGCGCGTTCGCGTACCCGGGGACGAACGAGCGCGGCGAGGAGGGCGTCTGGATCCAGTCCGCTCGAGCAGACCGCGCACCGGTCCTCGTCGCCGACGGCGACTTCGTGGCGTGGTCGCCCGCCTGACGCGTCCTCAGCGAAGATCCGAACCCTGACGACCCGGGACCCGAATACCCCATATGGCGCGGTCGCCTCCGCGGCCCATCTGGGCGATCACGGGACAGTTCACGGCCTCGACTTCGACGACGACTTCCTCGCCGATGGCATGAGGCCGATCGGCCGGATCCGAGGAGGAGAGGACATGAGGAAGAGCGCCTTACTGTGGTTGGCAGCCATCCTGGTGGTTGGGGTAGTGGTCGTGGGCGGGCAGGTCTCGCAGGCGACGGGGAAGGGAACTTCCAAGATCCTGGAGTTCGACACGATGGTGGGCGTTCCGCGCCCATACACGCTCGCCGCGAACGCGATCCGCGGCGTGCCCGGTGGCGGATTGCCCTGGGTGGTCGACTCGGCGAAGGGGGAGCTGCGGGTCGACGGCCGGATCGAGGTCAAGGTCGAGGGTCTGGTGATCGACCCCGACGACCCGGCCGCCATCGACGCAGGGGTCGCTGGGACGAACCCCGTCCCCAACTTCAAGGTCATCGTGAGCTGCCTGAGCAAAGACGCCACGGGCGCCGCCATCACAGCCAACGTCTCGACGGAGTTGTTCCCCGCCGACGCGGCAGGCAACTCCACCATCGAGGACACCGTCAGCTTGCCCGAGCCGTGCATCGCGCCCATCGTGTTCGTGACCAGCCCGGGCGGTGCGTGGTTCGCCGCGAGCGGCTTCTGACAGACGCTTGGCGGCCGCCTCGTTGAGACGCCACGCTGGCGTGATGCTGTTCGGCGTCGCCGATCTGCAGAACCCCCTGCATGCTGCCCAAGAGCTGACGCCTCGAGTCAACCGGTCCTTGTGGCACGCGAGACCTCAAGGTCCCGGTCGACCCCGCATATCGATCCGCACAACGGACGGTTCGTGGTCGGAGGCTTGTACGGCGTCGGCGAACTCCGAGTTGACGTGGACGACGTCGTAGACGTGCGGGAAACGACCGAGGAGGTTGGGGCTGAACAGGACCTGGTCCAGGACCTGCGAGTTGCCTTCGAACACGTAGGAATACCGCTCCGCCGCCACCAGGTCCGCGACGAGCGTATGGAGCGCACCCTCACCCTCGAGGATGTCGACCGTCTGCGAGAACTCGAAGTCGTTGATGTCGCCGAGGACGATCACGTTCGCGTTCGGGTCGAGGTCGAGCAGCATCGCCACGAAGTCGTGGACGACCTGTGCCTGGCCGTGCCGTGCGAGCTCGCTGAAGCGGGTCGGCGGCTGCGCCGGACCGAAGAGGGGCTGGTCGTCGGTCTTGGAGCTGAAGTGGTTGACGACAACGAATAGTTTCCTCCCGCGGGCTCGGAACTCGCCGACGAGGGACTTCCGAGTGTCGGCGAACGCCGCCGATTGGGTGCCGATCCGACCGGGACTGGACGACAAGCGTGGTCCGGACGGGTGCGCGACGACCGTCGTCTCGGTCGAGGAACCCCCACCGGGCCGGTCGATGAACTCGACTTCGCGATCGGTTCGGAAGAGGAAGCCCACGCGGATGTTCCCACCGGGGGCGCCGCCCTCGGCGTCGTCGACGGGATCGATCTGGCGGTGCTGGTAGGTGGGGCCACCGGCGGCCCGGATCGCCTGGATAAGGCGGGTCCACGCCACTGACGCGTCCACAACGGAGCTGCCGGGGCCGCCGGCGACGCCGTCGTTGTCCTGCACCTCCTCGATGCCGATGATGTCGGGTGCTCGGAGGTTGTTCACGATCAACTGGGCGAGGTGGTCGAACTTGGCCTGTGGATCGGTACCGGCGAGGTTCTCGACGTTGAACGTCGCCACTGAGATCTGGTGATCCGTCGGAGATGCCGTCGTCTCGCGGACGAGCCCGGCCGACGAGAACAGCGGCGTCGAGGTCGCCTGGATCTTGTAGTTGGAGAAGCTGTAGTCCAAGGGCCCGATGACCGGCGAGGTCAACGAGTCGCCGACGTTGATGTCGGGCATGGCCTTGGCCGGCCGCGGAGGTGGCGCGAGATCGCGCAGGATCTCGTCGTCGACGATGATCCGCTCCGGGTTCGGATCCTG
This sequence comes from uncultured Actinomycetes bacterium, assembly GCA_963731925.1. Classification (GTDB taxonomy): domain Bacteria; phylum Actinomycetota; class UBA4738; order UBA4738; family HRBIN12; genus DASSJM01. The sequence goes on along the minus strand of CAVSXK010000016.1, from coordinate 315,840 downwards.
GTATCCGCCGAGGAGGATCCCGCCTCGCGGAGTGCGGAGCCCGGTCGCCCAGGAACCGTCGTCGGGCAAGAGGGTGATCTCGCCGAAGCTGCGGGTCGCGCCCACCACGGCCCCGTCGTTCACCAGGAGCCGCATCCCTTCGAGGCTCTCGTAGAAGTCGATCGCGTCGTTCAATGCGTCGAACGTTCCCCCGGTCTCGACGTTTCCGGCGCCGTCGTCGTCGATGTTCTCGGTCGGCGGGAGACGGCCCCCGATCCCGAGCACGGTCGCCGCGGGCATTGGGTTCCCGCTCGACAGGACGGTCACGTTCGCGTTCGAGGAAGTGATCTGCGTGATGGTCAGGTTGTCGGGATCGTTCCCCGCGCGGAACTCGCTCACCGTCCCGCTGACCGCCACGAGATCACCGATCTGGGCAACCGGCGCGGCGTTGGTGAAGACGAACACCCCGTCCGAGGTCGCGACGTCGGCGTCGGGAGTTGGATCCTGGATCCAGACGCCCCGCCCGCCCGCGGTGCGACGAGCGGTGACGACGCCCTCAACGCCGGAAACGGTCTGCCCGACGAGCGACGAGATGTGAGACGCGCCCTGAATCTCGGCGATGGTCGCCTGTGTCTGCGCGGTGGACTTGACTGCGACCGATGTCGCGGCGATTACGCAGATGAGGACCGGAAGGATCGAAGCGAGGCGTCGAGCGCTCATGCGGGGCATCCCTCCCATCGTTCAGTTGCCGACGGAGCGGCCTTGGCCATCGGGCCCCAGCGTATCTCACGTCGCTCGCGGACATCGCCCAAGCCGCCCTCCTTCGGGAGGCCATGGCTAGGGTCGGTATGTGAAGGCCCGACGAGGTGCGGTTCTGGTTCCGTTGGGCGTGTGGGACCGGACGTCGTCGTTCCTCACGCCGCGCTTCGTCCGAGCATGCTGATCGCGGGCGTGTGCCTGCGGTTCTTCGAGTGAGCCTATGGTCGCCGGACGGCAGCGCGTTCGCGTACCCAGGGATGAACGAGGACGGCGAGCAGGGGATCTGGATCCAGTCCACTCTGACCCGACCGTGCGCCGGTCCCGTCGCCGACGGCGACTCCGTGGCGTGGTCGCCCGGCTGATGAGAACGGCGCGAGTCCTACTCGCCGCCCTTCTGGACGTACGCCTTGACGAATTCCTCGGCGTTCTCTTCGAGGACGGCGTCGACCTCGTCGAGGAGATCGTCCAGCTCGCGCTGGAGGTCCGTGCGTTCACGCCGTTATCGATCGAGCCGTCCTCGACGACGTCCGCCCTAGGGCGGTGGCGGCTCTTCGGCTGTTCGTGAACTCGCTCCATGCGCTCCGTCCTCTCCCCAACCACATCGGCAGCGATGAGTGTCGACTCATGGCACACTCCCAGTCACTCACCGGATGCGGACCCTTCGTGGACGAAAGGCGTAGGCCTCGAGCACCACGATCTCGTTAGCCCGCACGGCCGACTTGACACCCGTTGGATCGGCGGTCGATTCCGAGCGATCGAGAGGAGGGATCGAGTCATGAAGGGCGGCGTCTCCAACCCGCGCCCGCGCCCGGTCCTTGGGATCGTTCGGAACTCTAGGGGGGACGCCCGGCCGAACCGTGCGCCAGACTGGTCGCCGTCATGACGTCGACCACGACCCCGGCCGTCCTGCCCGAGGAGATCCGCGCCGTGATCTTCGACATGGACGGCGTCATCACCGACACCGCGTCCGTGCACGCGGAGGCGTGGAAGCGGCTGTTCGACGAGTACCTGCGCGAGCGCGCCGATCGCACGGCGGAACCGTTCGTGCCGTTCGACGCCGACGAGGACTACCGCCGGTACGTCGACGGCAAGGGTCGGTTCGACGGCGTGCGGAGCTTCCTCGCTTCGCGAGGCATCGAGCTGCCCGAGGGCGACCCGAACGACCCTCCGGATCGGCAAACCATCTGCGGGCTGGCGAATCGGAAGAACGAGATGTTCCTCGAGCACATCCGCCGGCACGGCGTGCAACCGTACCCCTCGACCGTGGCCCTGGTCCGCGAGCTGCAGACACGCGGCATCGGGACGGCGGCGATCTCCGCGAGCCGGAACATGACCGAGGTCCTGGACGCGGCGGGAATCGGGGACCTCTTCGCGGTCACGGTCGACGGCACCGACCTCGATGAGCTCGGCCTGCCCGGCAAACCGGATCCGGCGATGTTCGTCGAGGCCGCTCGGCGTCTCGGGGTGGACCCCCCGTCGGCGGCGGTGGTCGAGGATGCGCTCGCGGGCGTGGAGGCGGGCACGCGGGGTGGGATCGGGTTCGTGGTCGGGGTCGATCGCACCGGCCACGCGGACGCCCTGCGGGCCGCCGGCGCCGACGTGGTGGTTTCCGATCTCGCCGAGCTCCGACTCCCTCCCCTCGCGTCGAACGTTCGAGACCTCCCGTCGGCGCTCGAACGCGCGGACGAGATCCGAACGCTGCTCTCGGGCCGGCGCGTGGCCGTGTTCCTCGACTACGACGGGACGCTCACGCCGATCGTCGAGCGTCCCGAGGACGCGTTGCTGCCGGCGGAGACCCGCGCCGCGATCGAGCGGCTGGCCGCGCTCGCTCCGGTGGCGATCGTGAGCGGCCGGGACCTCGCGGACGTGCGGCGGTTGATCGGGATCGAGGGGATCACGTACGCAGGGAGCCACGGGTTCGACGTCGTCCTGCCCGACGGGTCCGCCCACCAGCGGGGCACCGAGTTCCTCCCCGCGCTCGAGGCGGCCGAACGCGACCTCCGAGCCAGGCTGGCCTCGGTCCCGGGAGCGCAGATCGAGGCGAAGACGTTCGCGATCGCCGTGCACGTCCGCCGGGTGCGTGAGGAGCTGGTGCCCGACGTCGAGGCGGCCGTCGCGGGGGTCGCCGCCGCCGACCCGCGCTTGCGAAGGACCGGCGGGAAGAAGGTGTTCGAGATCCGGCCGGCCGTGGCGTGGGACAAGGGCAAGGCGTTGCTCTGGTTGCTCGACGTGCTGGAGCTCGGTCCCGACGTCCTTCCCGTCTACGTCGGCGACGACGAGACCGACGAGGACGCGTTCCGTGCCGTACGCGAAAGGGGACTCGGCGTCGTCGTGCGCGGCGAGGGCGACGACCGGCCGACGCTCGCCCGCTACACGCTGCGCGACACGGAGGAGGCGCGCGCGTTCGTGGAGCTGCTGATCGACGCGCTCTCGGAGCGGGGGCCGTCGTGAACGGGTGGTCGCTGACCTACGAGGGCTTCCTCCCGACGGAGGAGGGGCTCCGAGAGGCGCTCTGCACCCTGGGGAACGGGGTGTTCGCCACCCGCGGAGCGGCCCCGGAGGCCGTCGCCGACGAGGTCCACTATCCGGGCACGTACGCCGCGGGCGTCTACGACCGGCTGCGGACCGAGATCGCGGGCCGGACCGTCGAGAACGAGGACCTCGTGAACCTGCCCAACTGGCTGGTCCTCACGTTCCGCCCCGCGGGCGGTGACTGGCTGGATCTGGGCAGCGTCGAGGTCCTGTCGTACATGCAGGAGCTCGACCTGCGCACCGGGGTGCTGAGCCGGGCGTTCCGCTTCCGCGATGCGGACGGCCGCACCACCGGCGTGCGGCAGCGCCGCCTGGTCAGCATGGCCGAACCGCACCTGGCGGCGCTCGAGACCACCATCGTCCCCGAGGACTGGTCGGGGCGGCTCGAGGTCCGCTCGGGGCTCGACGGGACGGTGACCAACTCGGGCGTCGCTCGCTACCGGAGCCTGCGCGGCGATCACCTCGTTCCGCGGTCGAGCCGGACCCTCGGCGACGACGCGATCTCGCTGGTGGTGGAGACGCGGGACTCCCACATCCGGATCGGGGAGGCCGCGAGGACCCGCCTGCTCCGCGCTGACGAGGAGATCGAGGCGGAGCGAACGGTGAGCGAGGGCGAGGGGTCCATCGCGCACGACGTCGCGGTCGAGGTTCGAGCGGGCCAGGAGATCACCGTCGAGAAGGTGGTCGCCCTGGTGACGGCCAGGGCGAACGCGCTCTACGAGCCCGGGGCCGACGCCGAGAAGGCGGTCGGGCGCGCCGGCGCGTTCGAACGGCTCCTGGAACGACACGTGCTCGCCTGGAACCGCTTGTGGCAGCGCTTCGACATCAAGATCGAGGATTCCGAACGTGCCCAGACGATCGTGCGGTTGCACGTCTTCCACCTTCTCCAGACGGTGTCCACCAATACGATCGACCTCGACGTCGGGGTACCCGCCCGGGGGCTGCACGGTGAGGCGTACCGGGGACACGTGTTCTGGGACGAGCTCTTCATCTTCCCGCTGCTGAACGTCCGCCTCCCGGCGCTGACGCGCGCGCTCCTCAACTACCGCTTCCGCCGGCTCGGCGAAGCGAGATGGGCGGCGGCCCAGGAGGGTTACGAGGGCGCGATGTACCCGTGGCAGTCGGGGAGCGACGGGCGCGAGGAGAGCCAGACGCTCCACCTCAACCCCCGCTCGGCACGTTGGCTGCCGGACAACTCGCGGCTGCAGCGGCACATCAACATCGCCGTGGCCTACAACGTCTGGCAGTACTTCCAGGTCACCGAGGATCGGGAGTTCCTGCGGTTCCGCGGTGCGCCGATGCTCGTCGAGATCGCCCGCTTCTGGGCCAGCGTCGCCACCTACGACCGGGCATCGGGCCGCCACGTGATCCGCGGCGTCATGGGTCCGGACGAGTACCACGACGCGTACCCGGATCGCGACGAGCCGGGCCTGGACAACAACGCCTACACCAACGTGATGGTGGTCTGGCTCCTGTGCCGGACGTTGGAGCTCTTGGAGCGGTTGCCCGAGCACCACCGCCTGGAGCTGTGGGAGTCCCTCCGCCTCTCACGCGAGGAGCTCGACCGCTGGGAGAACATCAGCCGCACGATGCTGGTGCCCCATCACGACGGGGTCATCAGCCAGTTCGAGGGCTACGAGGACCTCATCGAGCTCGACTGGGAGGACTACCGAGCGAGGTACGGCGACATCCACCGGCTGGATCGGATCCTCGAGGCCGAAGGGGACACCGTCAACCGCTACAAGGTGTCGAAGCAGGCCGACGTGCTGATGCTGTTCTACCTCCTGTCGGCCGACGAGCTCCGCGAGCTGTTCGAACGCCTGGGGTACGAGCTCTCGGCGGAGACGATCTCGCGCACCGTCGACTACTACCTGGCGCGCACCTCGCACGGATCGACGCTGTCGCGGATCGTGCACTCGTGGGTGCTCGCTCGCTCCGATCGCGAGCGCTCGTGGGAGCAGTTCTCGCAGGCGCTCGAGAGCGACGTCGCGGACGTCCAGGGCGGCACGACGCCCGAGGGCATCCACCTGGGTGCGATGGCGGGAACCGTGGACCTCCTCCAGCGCGGGTACGCGGGGCTCGAGACCCGAGGCGACGTGCTGTGGTTCGGCCCGGCGCTGCCCAAGAAGCTGCACGCGCTCGAGTTCGAGATCCACTATCGAGGCCACCGACTCCAGGTTCGGATCACGCCGGAACGCCTGCGGCTCAGCACGATCCCGAGCGAGGTGGCCCCGATCCGGGTCGGGTTCGGGGACGAGGTCGTGGAGCTGTCGCCCGGTTCGACCGCCGAGTGGCCACTCACCGGCTAGGCGTCGCGAGCCTGGTTCCCCACGAACGAACGAAGTCGACCGGCTGGTAGTTCAAGATCTGCTCCCGGGAGATGCCGGCAAGAGCCGCGGTCGCCATCCCGAACGGTAGGAGCTCCAGCTCTTGCGCCCTGTGCGCGTCGCTCCCGATCGAGAACCACCTGACGCCCTCCGAACGAGCGAGCGTCGCAAGCTCGACATCGAGATCTTGCCGCCACACCGTCGCGTCAAGCTCGAGGGCCTTCCCTAGCCGCGCGGCTTCGGCGAACACGCGACGCCAGTCGGCGACCAGGCCGACACGCCGCCCGTACATCCGTGCCTTCGGGTGCGCGAGCACGTGCAACCGTGGCTGCCTGAGCGCGGCGAGGTAGCGCTCGGTCTGGTCGTCCTTCGCTCGCAACGCAGAGTGGAAGGCGCCGAGCACGAGGTCGAGGTTCTCGAGCGAGGCGTCGTCCATGTCGAGACGGCCGTCGGCGAACAGATCCACCTCCATCGAGCGGAGGACGCGGAAGGGGTCCCCGTCCGCCTCGAACCCGCGGTTCATCGCGTCGATGGCGCGGCCCTGCTCGACGAGTTCATCGGCCGACATGCCGTTCGCGATCGTGAGGGCCTGCGAATGATCGGTCACCGCCACGTACGCTCGTCCAAGGGATCTCGCGGCCGCGACCATCTCTTCCAGCGGCAGGCTGCCGTCACTCCAGGTGGTGTGCATCTGAAGATCGGCGCACGGGTTCGACTCCCAGGCGTGATCGGCGTCGAGCGTCCGACGGACCTCCGCGTACGTCAGGAATCCACGCCGCGTCTCGTCGGGCTCAGGGGTGGGCGGAGGATCCTCGAGCCATGCCTGGATCCGAGTGGCTATCCAAGGGCCCACGGCGTTGAGGTCGGTGAGAGGCCGGCCCGACTCAGCGATCTCGTGCACCTCCTCCGACCAGAACCGAGAGGCCCTCGAGGCTCGCTCCAATGCTCTGCGCCGGTGGTCCGTCTCCTCGCGGCCGGCCCTCCACAACAGCTCGCCGAGCTCGCCGTTCGTCAGCATGTGGTGAGTAGGTTCCCAGGGTCCTGTCCAGCAAGGCTGGGAGACTCGGGCCGTGGAGACCGCGACGCAGAAGCTGCACCGGCTCACGTCCTACACGTGGGGCTGGTACCAGCCCTCCCGCGAGGACGACGATCTCATCTGGTCCGTCCCCGTCGACGACCCGCTCGTCGTGCGGGAACTCGAGACCAACGACGTCGATCGCTTCCCGTGGTTCTTCAAGCGGTACGCGATGGAACTGCCGCGCGTGCCGCTCCCCCGCGACCTCCCCGCTACGACGGCTCCGGCCGTCGCCGTGCTCGCGGGAACGGCGGACGTCTCCCCCACTGAGCTGGATCTGCCGCAGCTCTCCCGGTTGCTCCACCTGTCCGCGGGAGTCGTGCGGACGACGGAGCGGCCATACGCGACATGGTTCTTCCGCGCCGCCGGGTCCGCGGGCGGCCGTTTCCCGCTCGAGGTCTACGTCGCGGTGCCCGACGGTCTGGGACTTCCGGCGGGGCTGCACTGGTACGACCCGCTCGATCACGCCCTCGTGCAGGTCGGGCCTCCGCCGCGCGGCGACGCCCCCGCCCTCGTCGTGACCGGCGTTCCGTGGCGCACCGGGTGGCGGTACCGCGAGCGAGGGTACCGGCACGTGTATTGGGACGCCGGAACGATGCTCTCCCAGCTGCTCGCGGCGGCCGATTCCGCCGGGCTCGCGCCGAGGCTCCACACCCGCTTCCCGGACGCCGCGGTCGCCGGGCTCGTCGGCGCGGACGGGGTGCACGAGTGGCCCGTGGCCGTCGTCGCCCTCGGCGAGGGCGCGCCCGCGCTCGACGCGACCGGCACCGCCGCCGCGGGCGAGGTCGACGCGGCCCCGCTCGAGTTCCCGCTCGTGACGGCGGCGCAGCGGGCGGGCGAACGCGACACGCTCGGGACGGCGTGGGAGCGGGGCGCGCCGGTCGAGGTATCGGTCCGGGGAACCGATCCGGTCGAGACGGTGGTGCTCGAGCGCGGGTCGCAGAGGCGCATGGACCCCGACCGCGGCCTGCCCGAGAGCCTGCTGCGCACGTCGATGCTGGCGGCGATGCGCGGCGTCGAGCTCGCGCACTTCGTCGCGGTGCACGACGTCGACGGGGTCTCGCCGGGGATCTACCGCTGGCCGGACCTGTCGTCGCCGGTTCGCGCCGGCGCGATGCGGGACGAGCTCTACGTGGCGTCCATGGATCAGGACCTCGCTCGCGATGCGGCGTTCGTCGTGATCGCCGCGACCGACGTGAGCGCGCTCGACGACCGCGAGTACCGGGAGGCGCAGCTGGCGGCCGGCCTCGTTGAGGGCCGGCTGCATCTGCTCGCCTACGCCCTCGGCGCGAGCGCGAGCGGGATGACGTTCATCGACAGCGAGTTGCCTTCGCTGCTGGGCGAGCCGCTGGATGGACTGCTCTTCACCTGCGTCGGCGTGCCGAAGTACGCGTCGGCGGCCGGCGGGCCGCCCGGTTCGCCGACCCCGATCCACTAGGTAACGCGGAGTGGCGGATCCGGTCGAAGAAGACCCAACCTGAGGTGGCGCGACGCCCGCATCACTCCATCGGGGGTGACGGAGGAACCGGTGCGGTAGCAGCTGGTGCCATGACTGCCGGCTTCGTCCGCGCGACCCACAGCGTCCCAAGCCCCAGCACCGTCCCGACGAGCCAGGCGAGCCCGCCGAGGAAGGGGATAAGGCCGATCAACCGCAATCCTCCCCATCCGACCAGGAAAGCCAGGTACCGGGAGGAGTCCTCCTTGACGACGCGCCGGCCGAGAGCAAGCGCGCCGACCACGTAGCCGACCGAGTACACGAGCGCGAGCGCGAAGAGCAGGAACAGCCCGAGTGGGATCCCGACGATCGTCACGAACAACAGGACGGCGACGATCGGGAGTAAGACGAACACCAGGAGACCGAACCCGATCGTCCCCCCGAGGCGGTCTCGGAGCGACCGGACGCTCGCGGGATCGAGCCCGGGGGCGAGCAGGAGCAGGACCAGACCGAGCACGAGCGTCGAGACCGAGTACGCCAGCCACCACCCGAGGCGACCGACGAAGGTGACGTTCCAGAAATCCCACCGCCTCGCGAGGTCGTCGACGCTGCCCCCGACGGTGGCCCCGTCCTCGATCTGCGGAGCCTGCCGGCTGACGACGTCTCCTCCCACTCGCGACCCCGAGCGCAGCACGACGCTCCCGTTGAATACGATGACGTCCTCACCGACCATCCCGGTGATCTCGGTACGTCCGTTGAACACCACGAGCAGGTCGGCGACCGTCCCGTCGATCGTCGCGTCCCCGTTGAAGATGACCGCGGTCTGGACCGTCTCCCCCTCGGGCACCACGAGACGTCCATTGAGGACGATCTGGTCGTCGGTGTCCGGCCCGTCGTCGTCCTGAGCGAACGCCCCGGGCGCGAGGGCTACGATGCCGAGGCCGAGCATCGCCGCCAGGCCGACCGATCTGCGGAACCACCGCATGTACTTACTCTCTACCCACCCACGGAGCCCCCGCAAGCTCGCTTCCATCAACCGAACGGTGGACCGCGCCGCCTGAGCCACTGGACGCTTTTGCCGTTCACCTGCGTCGGCGTGCCGGGTACGCGTCGGCGGCCGGCGGCCCACCCGGGGCCCCGGTCGCCGGCGGTTCGGTCACGCCGCGCGTGGCCGATCAAGTCGAGGACGAGATGCCTTGAGACCGTGCCCAGCTCAGGAGCTGAGGTTCACGAGCCCGTCCGTGCAGCCCACGCCCTGCACCCAGACGTCTTGGACGCCCGTGATGTCGGGAGCGATGTCGACAGCCGAGACGATCATGTTCGCCGTGAAGGACTCGGCGTTCCCATCGCCGGCTCGATAGAAGTCCGCCTGCAGCACGACGGTCTGGGCGCTGGTGCTCGCGGACTTGAGGGCCTCGGTCGCCGCGCCGGTGCACTTGAACGGCGTAGCCGACAGGAGCGTTTCGCCGTCCCACCGGACACCCTCTCCCGCCAGGCAGCCGGCGAGCGGTCCCTGGTTCACCTGGGAGACGCAGCTGAAGGAACCGCCAGCGTGCGCCGATCCGGCGCTTGGGTTGAAGGCGCCGCCACCCGTCATCGCGACCTCGCCCGTGGGAGCCCCGGCGATGTCGGGTGCGTTGAAACCGAACCCCGTTGTGCCACCGGCCGCGAACGCCGCGGTCCCTCCGAGCAACACGGTGAGGGGCACCACGGCGAATGCGAGGAGCAGGACCTTCCGCATGACGGCCTCCTTCCGGACGTTCGTCCACGGGGTTGGACGTTGCTCCTCGTTCGACGGGCCGGTGTGAGGGGTTCGGCTCGGATCCGCGCTCCGCAAGATCCCGCAACCGCGCGATCGCCGTTACACCGCGATGACGAGCTTGCCTCCGGCGTGTCCGGTCGCGAGATCGCGGATCGCGTCGGGGGCTTCGCTCAGCGAGTACGAGCGCCCGACGATCGGCTTGACCTTGCCTGCCCGGACCAGCTCGGTCACGGCCTGCAGGTCCTCCACGTTCGTCTTCGAGTTCAGCCCACCGAGCCGCTGACCCACGAACAGGGACAACAACGGCGCGCGGAGCATCCCGCGGAAGAACCCTCCGGTCCAACGCCCACCGCCGTCCCCTCCGACGATCACCAGGGTCCCTTTCCTGGTGAGCGCGCGACGCAGCCGGCGAACCGGACGGCGCCCCGCCGTGTCGACGATCACGTCCCATCTGCGCGACCCATCCGTGAATTCCTCGCGCGTGTAGTCGATGACGTCGTCCGCGCCGACCGACCGGACGAGATCGAGCTTCGACGTGCTGCACACGCCGGTCACCTCGGCGCCGAGCGCCTTCGCGATCTGCACCGCGAACGTTCCCACGCCTCCCCCCGCGCCGACGATCAGCACCTTCTGTCCGGGGCGCACGTTCGCCTTGTCCCGGAGCGCTTGGAGGGCCGTCACACCGGAGATCGGGACCGCCGCGGCCTGCTCGAACGAGAGGCTCTCCGGCTTGGGGACGAGCTTGTCCGGCCGAGTGAGCGCGAACTCCGCGAAGGAACCCGCCTCGGCGACGCCCATCACCTCGTCGCCGGGCCGGAACGCCGTTACCGCAGCGCCCACCGCCGCGACCGTCCCGGCTACGTCCCAGCCGCGGACCTGGACCTTGGGCCTCCGGAACCCGATCGCGAGGCGCGCGAAGTACGGCTGACCGGTCATCAGGTGCCAGACGTCCGGGCCTGCCCCGGCCGCGTGCACCCGGACGAGCACGTCGTTCTCTCCCACCACCGGATCCTCGGTGTCGCGCAGCTCGAGCACGTCCGCCGAGCCATACGTCTCCTGCGTGATCGCCTTCATCGCTTCTCCCTTCTCTCGACTGCCCGGCTGGTGTACAACGTACACTACCGAGAACCCTAGGTGTACGTCGTACACTCTGTCAACCCCAGGAGCTCGGCTCCGCGAGGGCAGGGCTCAAAGAGGAGTCGCTGGATGGCCACGAAGATCGAGACGAGCACGAGTGCCCCGCGGGTGCCCCTGAGCCGCGAGCGGATCTTGAGCACCGCCATGGCGCTGGCCGACGAGGGCGGGGTCGAGTCGCTCAGCATGCGAAAGATCGCCCTCGAGCTCGGCGTCGTCCCGATGGCGCTCTACAAGCACGTGGCCAACAAGGACGAACTGCTGGACGGCCTGGTGGACGTCGTGGTCCGCGAGATCGACCCTCCCCTTCCCGATGCCGATTGGAGGACGACGATCCGCGAGCGGGTGCTCTCGGCGCGCCGCGCGCTGCTCCGTCACCCGTGGGCCTCGCAGGTGATCGAGTCGCGGACCGATCCGACGCCGGCGGTGATCGAGTACATGGACTCGATGATCGGGATCTTCAGGGGCGGCGGGTTCTCGATCGACGTGACCCATCACGCGATGCACGCGATGGGCAGTCGCCTGCTGGGCTTCTCTCAGGAGCTGTTCGAGGATACGGCCGACGACGACCCGGAGGCGCAGGCGATGATGCTCCAGTGGATGGCCGACCGCTATCCGCACATCACGGAGATGGTCGAGGCGATCAGCCACGACGACGCGTCCGTGGTCGGTTCGGGTTGCGACGATCAGTTCGAGTTCGAGTTCGCCCTGGATCTCATGCTCGACGGCCTCGATCGGCTCCGAACGACGACCTGACCGAGCGACGCGTAGCGACGAGCCACCAAGGGAAAGGGTCCCTCATGAAGGTGCTCAAGATCGGGTTCGTCGGCACCCGAACGGCCCAGCCCGAGGCCATGGCCGACTTCTTCGAGCGTGTCCTGGGCCTGCAGCCCACGCACAGCGGCGACGACATGTGGGCGTTCCGGCTGCCGGACGGCGGCATCGCCGAGGTGTTCGGACCGTCGCAGAACGACCACTACCCGACCGGACCGGTGGTCGAGTTCGTGGTCGAGGACGTGGAGGCCGCCGCCGAGGAGCTCCGAACGGCGGGCGTCCCGATCGTGTTCGGTCCCGAACATGCGGACGACGTGGGGCTGGCCTGGGTCCAGTTCCGGGCGCCCGACGGCAACATCTACGGGCTCATCGAAGGCCGTGATCTTCAGACCCCCGCCTGAAGCACGACGTCGACGTCGTCAGGATGGTTGGTCGTGGATCCGAACCTGGATCTCTTCCTCCGGCCGACGCTCTTCCTGCTTGGCATAGGCCGTCAGGGCTCGCTGATCGGCGTCCGTGAGGGGCGGCTGAACGATCGCACGTGGCCAGAGATGTCGCTTCTTGACCACGTTCATCTCGGCCGCCAGGAGCGTCACCTGCGCCCCGAGATAGATCCACGCGAGGAGCCCGATCACCGTCGCGAACGTTCCGTACGTCTCGCTTGCCCCCTGCAACTGATTGCTGACGAAGTAGCCACCAAGGGCCTGGAGCGCGGTCCACGCCGCGGCGGCGGCGATGGCGCCCGGGCGTACGTCGGCCCAGGAAACGTCCTCCGTCGTGAGGATCCGGAAGGCCAGCATGAACAGGACGAAGTTCAACAGCAGCGAGATCGCGATCCCCACGATGCCGAACACCCAGTTATCGCTTCCCGCGCCGACGCTTCCCGCCGCCGCGGAAGCGAGGGTGAGGACCCCGAGGACGCCGAGCATGATCGCAGCCTTGAGGATCGAACGGACGAAATTGGGACGGTAGCGGTAGGGCACGTTCCAGACCGTGTTCATCGCCGTCTGCATCACCTTCAGGACGCCGAGTCCCGCCCACAGTGACAAGGCGATCCCGATCCCGAGCGCGAGCCCGCTCCCTCGCAGCGGGTGGACGTTGCTCGAGATCTCGTCCCCGATGACCGGGAAGTTCGCGAGCGCGGAGCTCTCGATCCTCCCTTGGAGTTCGATGTTGCCCTGGAGCACGATCCCCAGGACGGTGACCAAGACGAGCATCAGGGGGAACAAGGAGAAGAACCCGTAGTACGCCACCAGGGCCGCGAGGTTGCCCGCCTGGTCGTCACCGAACTTCTTCACGACCGCGTAGGGGAACGCGATCCACGGCCGGCGCTGATGTGCTCGGTCCACACCATGCACGATCCGCTGAGCGGCATCCATGACGCCTCCTCGTGACCAAAGGCGCGTCCACCAGCTTGTGTTTCACCCGTGCATGCGATTCCAAACCTTGCGATCAAGGATCACCACAGACGCGGCGACTGCTTGTCTGCACACGGCTTGCTAGCGTGCAGCCATGGACGTCCCTAGGATTCCGGGTGGCCGTGCGGTGGAAAGGGGAGTCACTCGATGAGCCCGACCATCTCGGAGATCGCAGAGGCGTTCTCTCGTCATGAGTTCGATCGAACGTTCCCACATATGGACGATGACATCGAGTGGGCGCAGATCGGCGAAGCTCACGTCCGGGGCAAGGCCGACGTCGTTACCACCTGCCAAAGGTCGAGTGAGTACCTTGCGGGCGTTCGAACGACATTCAGCAGATTCAAGATCGTGGCGGCGGAGAACTGCGTCGTGATCGATAGTCGAGCTGAGTACGTCGATGCCGAAGGCGAGTCATCACAGGTCGCCTCGTGCGACATCTACGACTTCAGCGATGGATCCCTCGCCGCCATCACGACCTATGCCGTCGAGCTCGATAGCAGCGCTGCCGATTGAGGCCACTCGATCTGCAGACACACAGGAGAAAGACGATGAAGGCGATCGTCCAGGAGCGGTACGGCTCACCCGACGTCCTCGAGCTCCGGGAGATCGACAGGCCGAACGTCGAGGATGACGAGGTGCTGGTCCGGGTCCGCGCGGCATCGGTCCATGCGGATGTCTGGCACGCCGTGCACGGGGTGCCCTACGTCCTCCGGATCATGGGCTCGGGACTGCGCGCACCGAAGCACCACGTTCCGGGGACGGATCTGGCCGGCCAGGTCGAGTCGGTCGGAAGGAACGTGACGCGGTTCCGGCCGGGCGACGAGGTCTTCGGTCAGACCCTCACCGCCAACCTGTGGCGCAACGGCGGCGCCTACGCGGAGTACGCGGCCGCCCCGGAAGCCAGGCTCGAGCTGAAGCCCGACCTCCTCACGTTCGAACAGGCCGGAGCCGTCCCGACGTCCGGATCGCTCGCGGTGCAGGCGGTTCGCGACGAGGGGCGGACCCGATCGGGACAGTCGGTCCTGATCAACGGCGCCGGTGGAGCGGTGGGGACCTTCGCGGTGCAGCTCGCCAAGGCGTACGGCGCGAAGGTGACCGGGGTGGATGCGCCGGGCAAGCTCGACATGCTCCGGTCGATCGGCGCGGACCGAGTCGTCGACTACACGCGCGAGGATTTCACGCAGAGCGGCGAGCGCTACGACCTCATCATCGACATCGCGGGGACCCGTCCGTGGTCGGCCTCCAGACGCGCGCTCAGCCCCGAGGGGACGTACGTCCTCATCGGGCACGATCAGTACGGAGGTTCGGGCCATCGCTGGTTCGGAAGCCTGGGTCGGTTCTTCAAGCTGATGGTGGTGTCACCGTTCGTGAGCCAGCTGCATCCCTTCCGCGGCGCGAAGGACCCCGGAGACCGCTTGATCGTCATGAAGGAGCTGATCGAAGCCGGGAAGATCACGCCGGTCATCGACCGGACGTTCCCGCTGAGCGAGGTGCCCGAGGCCATCCGCTACCTGGGATCGGGACAGGCTCGAGGCAAGGTCGTCATCACCATGTGAGCTTCGGCCGCCATCTCCTTGTCCTACCCCGCGGCGACGACCGCCAAGACCTCGTCCGCGTACCGTTCGAGCTTCGCCGGCCCGACGCCCGAGATCGCGGCGAGGTCGGCCCAGTCCTTGCACCGTCGTTCGGCGATCTCGGCGAGGGTTCGGTCGTGGAACACGACGTAGGCGGGCACCCCGTCCGCGTTCGCGCGTTTGCGGCGCCATTCCTTGAGCCGGTCGAACAGCATGCCGCCCCGGCCGACCGTGACCGCCGGCCCGGGAGCGACTCGAGGCCTCGAGCTCACCGGCGGCGCGAGCTCCAGCTCGTCGAGGAACGGGCTCGGCTGCGCGCGGCCGGCGGCCGGCCACGTGAGGAACAGGTATCGGCGGGCGCGCGTGATCCCGACGTACAGAGCCGTCGCTCTTCCTCGGGGTCGGCCTTGGCCCGGCCCGAGCGGAACGGGAGCTCGCCGTCGAGCAGCCGCGGCAGGAACACCGCGTCGAACTCCAATCCCTTCGCGCGGTGGTACGTCAGCAGGTTCACCCCGCGGCCGCTGTGCTCGGTGGAGAACCGGCGTGCGAGCTCGGCTCCGAACGCCGCCGCGTCGCCGTCGGGGTGCGCGCGCTCGAACTCCGCCGCGAGTGACCGCATGCGGCCGAGGTCGGACTGGCGCGTGACCTCCTCGTCGGCGTCGGGCGCGGCCTCGGGGTCGTAGCCGAGTTGGTCGGTGATCGCCGCGACGGCCGCGGCCACGGCGCCGGCGCCGATGCGCTTCAGCCGCTGCAGGACCGCGCGCGGGCCCGGCCGCCGCAGGAACGCGCCGTCGCGTACCTGGTACGGGATCGCCGCGGCGGCGAAGGCCTCCTCGAAGGGCTCGGAGCGGGCGTTGATCCGGTACAGCACCGCGATCTCCTCGAGCTCCACCGCCTCCTCTTGATACAGCCGCCGCACGGCCTGCACGACCGCGCCGACCTCGGCCTCCTCGTCGGGTTCGGCGCGCGCGAGCGGCGGCGGTCCCGAGGGCCGGGTCGCCCGGAGCGTCTTTCGGAACCCGCCCAGGCGGGTGGCGAGCCGGTTGGCGAGCTCGAGCACCTCGGGTGTCGAGCGGTAGTTCTCCTCCAGGCGGACGACCGTCGCGTGCGGGTACCGGCGCGTGAAGCCCAGCAGGTGCTCGGGCGACGCGCCGGTGAACGCGTAGATCGTCTGGTAGTCGTCGCCGACCACGCAGAGGTCGTCGCGATCGCCGAGCCAGCGTTCGAGCAGGCCGGCCTGGAGCGGGTTCACGTCCTGGTACTCATCGACGGTGAACGCGGCGAAGCGCCGGTGGATCTCGCGCGCAGCGTCGGGGTGCTCGTCGAACAGTCGCAGCGCGAGCCCGAGCATGTCCTCGAAGTCGAGCCGCCCCATCGCGGTCTTGCGCCGCTCGTACCCGTCGTAGACGCGGTGCATCAGGTCCGCCGGGATCGGCGGCTCGTGGTCGCCGAGCGCGTCGAGGTATCTCGCCGGCGGGATCATCCGGTTCTTGGCCCACTCGATCTCGCCCGCGAGCTCGCGCCGGGGTAGGAACTTGTGCGGCGGCGGGAGCGCGTTCGCGAGCGAGGAGATGAGCGGGGCCTTGTGGTCGAGCACCTCGGGGAGCGGCTCGCCGGTGTACGAGGACCACAGCCGCGAGAGCTGCGAGAGCGCGGCCGAGTGGAACGTGCGCGCCTCGACGCCCTCGACGCCGAGCGCCTGGAGGCGCCGCTTGAGCTCACCGGCCGCCTTGTCGGTGAACGTCACCGCGAGGATCTGCGACGGCTCGAACTCGCCGCTCCGAACCTGGCACGCGATGCGGTGCGTGATCGTGGTGGTCTTGCCGGTCCCCGCGCCGGCCAGGATCGCGACCGGCCCTCGGAGCGCGAGGGCGGCCTCGCGCTGGGCCTCGTTCAGGCCGGCGAGGACGCTCTCGAGATCGGACACCGTTCCGACCCTAGCACCGGGGCGGGACGCGGCAGGGAGTTGTCGGTCGGCGCCCGTTAGAGCCTCCCGTATCGCGGCCGTCGCTGGGATGTCGGTGGGCGACGCCGGGATCTAGAGGCCGAAATGTCCCTGCGGCCTACGAGGAACGACCGTTGACCTTGTATCGCCAGGCCGCGAGCCCCAGAGCGACACCCCAAACAAGGAACCAGAGGTCCCAGACGAACACGTGCCAGCGCAACGCATGCTCGTCGACCGGTTGGGACGGGTTGATCGCGTTGGCGAGAACCAGTCCACCGATGAGGACGAGGACGCCTCCGTAGAGGACGAGGACGACGCTCCCCACGGTGCTGAACGTCATGAGCAGTCGGCGGCCGACGCGCGCTCCCCACGGCTGGACCAGTGCCAGCGCGATGAGTCCGCCGGCCACCTTGACGAGGACGACGACGATCCCTAGCAGGATCGCAGGTGCCGAGCGCTCCCGAGCGAGTCTCTCGATGGTGCCTCCAACGGTGTCGAGGAGAACCGTCCCGCCGAGCGTCCAGTAGGCACTGACCGCCGCTGAGGCGAACGCGAGCACAGCCGCGGCGTACGCTGGCCCGACCCGCTTCAGGGATGACATCTCCGCCTCGCGTTCATCCGTGCCGGAACGTACTGATCTCCGCCCTCCGATACCGTGGCAGACTGTCCCCGTGGACGACGAGGAGCTCCTGTCCCAGGCGGAGGAGGCCCTGACCGAGATCAAGGTCGCCCAGGGCCTGTCGGACCGCCAGGCCTCGGTCCTGGCCGCGTTGCGGATCCGCCTGAAGGGAAGCGCCGGGAAGTCGCTCGAGGAGATGCTCGAGGCGACGGGCGATCTCGAGCCGGATCGCCTGGGGGAGGAGCTCGCGAAGGCCGAGGGCGAGCAGAAGCCGTCGCTGGACGACCTCTTGAGCAAGCCGAAACCGAAACCCGACTGGCCCTCCTGATCTCCCCCACCGGGGTTCTTCGATCGACGCCCGATACCGATTTCGGTATCGCACCGCTCGTCGATCTCAACGCCGAGCGTCAGACGAGGCGGCCGAGGAGCGCCGCGCCCATCGGACCGACCCAGACGGCGATCTGACGGATCGGCCGGACCAGCGACGCGCCGGCCTGCTCGACCGCACCCGCGTCGGCGAGGAGCTCGGTGAACCGTTCGAGCCACGCGGTGACGACGCCGCGGTCGGGATCGGGGATCCGGAGCTCGTCCTCGATCTCGTCCAGCGCCCGGCCCGCGTCCGAGCGCACCCGTTCCGGCAGCTCGAGCCCGGCCAGCGATCTTCGCAACGTGCGGACGGCGTTCAGGGCCTGCCTCGGCTCCGGCGTGACGACCTTCGTGTCCGAGAACTGGATCATCGCTGCACCCCCGATCCGGTCATCGTGGTCTCCCCTCGACCACGGACGTGACTCGGCCTTACGGTGCGACGTTCGGGCTCCAGGCGCACGGGTCGGCGGCACCGGCTCGGTGTGACCTCGGTCACCCGCGCTAGACTCCCCTTTCGTCATGGAGCCACGCATCCCCGAAGAGCCGGGCAGCCCCAGCCTGCTGCGCCCGCGCGGCGTCGGCGAGATCCTCGGCGACGCGTTCCGGCTCTACGCCCGCCACTGGCAGAACCTCATCCTGATCGTGGCGGTGATCGTGATCCCGCTCTCCATCGCCGAGGTGCTCCTCACCGGTTTCTGGATCCGCGAGCGCCTCACGGAGGAGGAGCTCCGAAACGGCGTGGAGGTCGTCGTCGACGGAGGCTTCGTCGCCGGGGTGCTCGCTTCGTTCGTGCTCGTGGCCATCTCGATCCTGATGTGGACGATCCTGACGGGCGCGATCACGCGCGCCGCCGCCGGGACCTTCCTCGGCCGCGACCTCGAGATCGGCGAGAGCTATCGGTACGGGTTCGCCCGGTTCTGGTCGATCGTGCTGGTCGGTGTGCTCTCGGCCCTTGCGATCGCCGTCGGATTCGTGCTGTTGGTGATCCCGGGGTTCATCGTGCTCACGTTCCTCTCGTGCGGGATCCCGGCACTGGTGATCGAGGACAAACGCGGACGCGAGGCGCTCCGCCGCTCCTGGAACCTGGTCCGCGGGTTCGGCTGGCACGTCTTCGGGGCGTTCATCCTCGCCGCCATCCTCAGCGGCATCGTGAACGGCGTGCTGACGGCGCCGTTCGGCGACAACTACGCGGTCCGCAGCATCACCGCATCGATCGCGTCCGTCATCACGATGCCCTTCATGGCCCTGGTCGGCGTGTTCATCTACCTGGATCTACGGGTGCGCAAGGAGCGCTACTCGGCGGCCGATCTCGAGCGCGACCTGGCCGCGAACCCGACCTGAGACCCGGCGGTTTCCCAACGCCGTGCGATACCGATTTCGGTATCGCCTTCGTTCCGAGGAGCTCGCCTGACCCGCGGCTGAACCAGATCAACCCTTGGGCGGCACGCCTCGACCCGCCTGCTCGTCGGAGCCGGCCGTCTCCGCCCGCAGCCGCCTCCAGCCCTCGCGTTCGAGCAGCAGCGAGACGCCCGCGCCGATGACGAGCGACCAGAAGAAGGGTCCGAGTCCGAACAGGGTCATGTCCGAGAGCGCGACCGCGAACGCGAAGATCGGGCCCAGCACCAGCGGACCGTTCGTGATCTCCTTCAGGGCGCCGACGAGGGCACCGATCAGGGCCAACCCGGCCATCGCGAGGAGCAACGTCGAGGGCACCAGCACCGCGAGATCGGCGGCGACGGTCGCGAACACCGCGATCAGCAGGCCCGCGGCGACGGGCAGGTACACGGACCGGTAGCGGAGCGACGGCGTGCCCGCCCCGGGTCCGGCGGTGAGCAGCACCGGGGGGAGCGCGAGCGAGACCGCGATCGGACCGAAGAACGAACCGAGCACCGTCCCGGCGCCGCTCACCACGTCGAGGACGCGCTCCGGAGGCGAGAACCCCTGGCTCCGCATGTAGACGATCGACGGGATGTTCGACTGCACCGTCAGCAGCGCGACGAGCACGGGCGTCGCGGTGGCGATCGCGGTCCACGTGAAGGAAGGACG
This sequence comes from uncultured Actinomycetes bacterium, assembly GCA_963731925.1. GTDB lineage: Bacteria > Actinomycetota > UBA4738 > UBA4738 > HRBIN12 > DASSJM01. The sequence goes on along the minus strand of CAVSXK010000016.1, from coordinate 296,095 downwards.
GACGACCTCGAGGCCGGGCAGCGCGAACGAGGACGGGAATGCCCCGAGCTGTCCGGTCAGCGCGGCCACCAGCAACCCCGCGAGGAACGCCGGCAGGATCGGCGGGACGCGGGTCCCGAACACACGCTGGCTCACGAGGTACGCGAGCAGGGCGCTGCCCACCATCAGCGGCACCTCGTACGGGATGCGCACACCCTCCTGGGTGGTGCTCAGGGAGGTGAAGACGTTCACGACGAACGGCATCACCGCTCCGGCGATCAGGCCGTTCACGATCGGAGCGGGGATCCACGCGGCGATCCGACCGGTGACGCCGAAGACGGCCGCCGCCAACACGATCGCGCCGGCGAGCATCGAGGCGCCGGCCAGCTCGGGGAAGCCGAGCTGATCCCCGAGCGACACGAAGAAGATGATCGCGAAGATGTTCCCGGTGATGAGCAGGGGCTGGCGATACCGGACCGTCAGGACGAGCGCGATGAGCGTCGGGAACCCGTAGAGCACCGCGATCCAACTGCTCGTCTGCTCGTCCGTCAGGTCGAGGCCGTTCGGCCCCGCGGCCGTGAGGACGATGCCCAGGACCGCGAAGAAGACGATGGTGATGGGGATCGAGGCGATCAGGGCCGGCAGCGTTCGCCGGAGTTCGCTCGATCTCTCGACCACGACCACCTCCCGCGGCGCCCCACGGCGCCTCGTTCAGCGCAACGATATGCCGTCTGGCCGCGGCGCCTCGAAACGACCCGCTAGCGCGGGTCGACGAGCCGATACACGGCCTTGGCGAACCGGCGGGCGCCGCGCGGGCGGAGCGCACCGCCGGGGAGCTCGACCACGAACGCCTCGGTCCCTCGAAGGACGTGCTTCTGCCAGGAGGTCGCCGTGCCGTACAGCCGTGGGAGGTGGACGAGGGGCAGGCCGACCAGGCGAGCGTATCGGCGCTCCATCCGGTCGTCGCCCGACGCGTCGACCAGCGCGAGCGGCTGGTGGAACCAGATGGTCACGTCGGGCTCGATCCGCTCGATGAGGCGCATCGCGATCCGCGTCTCGCGCTCGGAGGCGGGACGGCGCCCCGGGTAGTAGCGGCCTCGCGGTCCCGGCCGCCAACGGTAGGGGAAGTTGCGGTTCAGATCCACGCCGCGCGCGTTCTGTCGTGTGTGGGCTGCTCGACCATCCGGGTTCAGGTTCGGCAGGATCCACAGGTCGACGAAGTGGCGCGGCCGGCCGGTTCGCAGTCGCTTCGCGATCCGGACCCCCGCGCACTCGTCGCCGTGGATACAGCCGACCACGAGCACCCGGATCTCGTCCGGATCACCTCGATGGAAGACGTGGATCGGTCGCCCCTGGAAGGACTCGCCGAGCAGTTCCCGCTCGTCCACGGTCGGCGCGGCCGAGCCGGGTGTCGAACCGAGGGCGGAGATCGCGACCGCGATCAGCGCGATCAGAACGATCGGCCTGCGCCCAGGCGACATCGCCGGAACCTACCATCGGCGGGGAACACGGAGGACGTGCGAGCCTTGCGACAGGACGTCGACCTCGTCGGAGGGAGGAGCCCATGGACGCGTTGTTCCTGGTCGGAAGGTTCCTGTTCGGCCTGCTGTTCGTGGTGAGCGGGCTCGCCGGGCACCTGGCGGGCTACCGGCAGCTCGCGGGCTACGCGGCCGCCAAGAAGATCCCGTTCGCCGGCCCCGCGGTCCTCGTGAGCGGCGTCATGATCATCCTGGGCGGGATCGGGATCATCGCCGGGATCTGGGCCGACCTGTCGGCGCTCGCGATCGCCGTGTTCCTGTTCGGCACGGCGTTCTTCATCCACAACTTCTGGACGCTGCCGAAGGACGACGCGATGGCTCGGCTCCAGGACATGACGCAGTTCCAGAAGGATCTGGCGCTGCTGGGAGCCTCGCTCGTGTTCTTCGCGGTGACGGCGTTCGGGGGCGAGTTCGGGCCTTCGGTGACCGAGCCGCTGTTCGACCTGTAGCGGCCGTCGCGCGCGACGCCGCTACGTGGCGATCTCGACCGGGTCGAGCGGATGTCGCGTCGGGCCGTTCTTGACCGTGCCGTCGCTCTCGTACCGGCTGCCGTGGCACGGGCAGTCCCACGTCTTGGCGCGGTGGTTCCAGCCGACGGTGCACCCGAGGTGCTTGCACTTGGGTGACAGGAGCACGAGCTCGCCCTGGTCGTCGCGGTAGGCGGCCACCTTCTTGCCCTCGACCTCGACGATCGCGCCCTCGCCGGGCTCGAGGTCCTCGGGCGTGCGGCCGACGGTGTTCACGATCAGGACGTCGCAGGTCGCCTGGTGCGAGACCTTGTCGGGAACGACGCCGGCGAGGAACCGGAGGCCGCCGCTCATCCCCTTGTTGCCGACGACGACGAGGTCGTGACCCTCCGCGTCGGCGAGCTTCGCGATCGCGTCGCCCGGATCGCCCTTCAGGGCCTTCGTGGGCAGATCGAGGTCGCCGAGGCGTTCGGCCGTGTCACGCAGGACGATCTCGCCGACGGCCTCGTCGCCGACGTGGACGAGCGTGATCTGGGCACCCAGCGCCCTCGCGAACTCCGCTCCGACCCGCGCCGCGCGATCCGCCGTGGGCGAGCCGTCGGTCGCGATCAGGACGCTGCCGTACTCGCCCGCCGGTTTCGCGCGCTCCGGTTTGGAGGTTCGAACGATCAGCAGGTCGCACGGCATGCTGTGCGAGACGCGATCGGGCACACCGCCGGGACGGAGCGTTCGGCGGCCGCCCATCCCGACGTCGCCGACGACGAGAAGGCCGGCATCCCCGCGGTCGGCGAGCTCGACGATCCCCTCGGCCGGCTCGGCCCGCATCGTCTTCGAATCGACGGCGACGCCGGCGGCCTCCGCGCGGGCTCTGGCCGCCTTGACGATCCCGGCGGATCGCTCCATGCCGGGTTCGTCCTCGTACACCGAGAGGAACAGCACGCGGCCGGCCGACGTTCGCGCCAGCTCGAGCGCGACCCGTTCGGCGATCGAGGCGGTCTCGGACCCGTCGGTGCCGACCGCGATCGTCGCGTACATCTCCTACTCCTCAGAAGGGCTTGATGACCATCAGGTAGGCGATGAACGCGACCGAGACGAGCCCGACCGCCACGACGACGATCGGGAGGTTCGACCGGAGCATCGCCTCGAGCTGCTCCGGCCCCACCGCCGAGCTGCCCGACTCCTCGATCGTCATGATCTCTCGGAGCTTCTTGTAGTAGGGAGCGGGCACCGCGTACATGAAGATCAGGTTGACGACGAACACGCCGAGCGCGACCCAGATCCATCCCTCGCCCCACCAGTGGCCGTTGAACCCGGCCCAGATGCCTCCGCCGAGCAGCAGCACCATCGAGACGTAGAACACCGAGAGCGAGGAGCTCGAGACCTGCAGCATCACGCGGATCCGATCGGGGTTGCGTTCGTGCCGCAGCCGGAGCGCCATCGCCGCGGCGACGCCGTGCGTGAACATGAACCCCAGGACGCCGATGATGTGCGCCAGCACCAGCCACTCGTACATGCGGCGCGCCTCCTCAGGCCCAGAACTTCCACCAGGGGCGCTTGGGCTTGGGCGCCTCGCCCCGCGCGGCCTCCTCGGCGGCCTCCTCGGCGTGGATGCGCTGCGCCTCGTGCACGAGGTGCTCCTCCCGTGCCTGCTTGTCGATCTCTTCCTTCTCGGCCCCCCACTTCTGTGCTCCCGGATCGCGGCCTCCGGGCCCTCCCGGTCCTTGCATGGACATGTCCTTCTCCTCCCGCCGGCCGACGAGGAAGTCTACGTCCGGCTCCAGGGCCGACCCGAACTCCGGATCGCGGCGCGATACCGAAATCGGTATCGGGCTCGTTCGGAAGGGAGCCCCTCCGCTATCGTCCGCTCGTGCCCGACTCCTCCGACCCAGCCCACCCGCTCGACCTCCTCGTCCTCGGCGACGCGAACCCCGACCTCGTGCTGCTCGGCGACGTCGAGCCCGCGTTCGGGCAGGCCGAGCGGCTCGTCGAGCGGGCTCACCTCACCGTCGGCGGCTCGGGAGCGATCGTCGCGTGCGGTGCCGCCCGCCTGGGACTCCGCGTCGGGTTCTGCGGCGTCGTGGGCGACGACCTGTTCGGCCGCTTCCTGCGCGACGAGCTCGAAGGTCGCGGCGTGGACGTCGGCGGGCTGATCGCCGAGCCGAGCGGATCGACCGGCGTGACCGTCGTGCTCGCCCGGCCGAACGACCGCGCGATCCTCACGAACCCGGGCACGATCGGCGACCTTCGGACGGAGCTGGTCGACCCCGTGCTGCTCGACAGCGCTCGACACGTCCACGTGAGCTCGTACTTCCTGCAGCGCCGCCTCGCGCCGGGGCTCCTGGCGCTGTTCGAACGCGTTCGTGGCCGAGGCGCCACCACCTCCCTCGACCCCAACTGGGATCCGTCCGAGCGATGGGACGGTGGCCTGAGCGACCTGCTCGCTCACACCGACGTCTTCCTGCCGAACGAGGCCGAGGCCACCCGCATCGCAGCGGTGCCCGACGTCGAGGCGGCGGTCGTCGCACTCGCCGAGCAGGCCCCTCTCGTCGTCGCGAAGGCGGGTCGCGACGGCGCGATCGCCGCCCGGGGTGGGCAGCTGGTCCGCGCGCCGGCGCCGAGGATCGACGCGTTCGACACGACCGGCGCCGGCGACGCCTTCGACGCCGGGTTCCTCGCCTCGCGGCTCGCGGGCGACGACCTGGAGCGCTCCCTCGCGATCGCGAACGCGTGCGGTGCGCTCTCGACACGGGCCCTCGGGGGAGTGGACGCGCAGCCGACGATGGACGAGGCGCTGGCGCTGCTCGCCGAGGGCGACGCCGCTCGCTAGCGAGGGCGCGCGCGACCCTCAGCCCGCCGAGCACTCAAGGCGGGCGTCGCCCCAATCCGCGTGATCGAACGCCGCGCCGTCCCCACCGGGCGTGACCACCAGCGTCATCCGCTCCACACCTTCGACGTCGGCCGCGATCGGGACGGCGGTCTGCGGCCCCCGCACGATGCCGCTCACGGCGAGACGTTCCCCGTCGCCCCACACCTCGAACACCACCGACCCTCGATCACCTACCTCCTCGTCGAGGCCGACGTCCGCGAGGAAGAGCGAACACCGGTTCTCCACGTCCACCACGATCCGCGAGGGCGCGTGCGCCCCGATCCCGTGGTCGAACGCCGAGGTCCCGATCCGGATCGGCCCTCCGTCGTCGGGGGCGCGCTCCCCGTTACTGCGGTCGATCTCGGGCGGCCCCCATCCGTTGCTCGACGTCAGCCACGTGAGGTCGCCCGCGTACGTGACGGGAGCCGGGATCGAGGGAGTGGGCGACGGCGGCGGCGCCGTCACCTCGAAGGCGCCGAGGTCGATCCCTCCGGCCTGCGCCCGCGGCTCCCCGCCGAGGTCGGTCGCTCCCGACGCCGCGAGGAACGCCCCCGCGTCGATCGCGGGCGAGCCCGCTCCGAGGGAATAATCGTGCGCGGCCGGGTCCACGAACGCCGGATCCGCGAACGCCGAGTGACGGTCGTTTCCCGACCGCTCGCTCCATCGGTGGAAGTCGTCGTACCCGACGCCCTTCCACTGCCACGTGCCCTCGGAGCTCCCGTCGACGGAGGAGTAGAGGTTGTGATCGAGCACGTTGCCGACGTTCTCGCGGTAGAGGTTCTCGACGAAGACGTGGCGCGGACCGGCGACGAGCACGTTGTTCGCGATCACGTTGTTCCGCGTGTCGAACTGCACCAACAGCTCGACGCCGTCGGTGTTCACGACCGTGTTGTTGACGATGACGCAGTCCTCGGTGCTCCCCCGGCGCCGATCGTAGCCGCCGATCGCGATCCCGATCGCCGTCGAGTCGTAGACCAGGTTGTTGCGCGCGGTGACGTTCCGGGTGGAGCGTCCGGCATGCTCGCTGGCGAGCTCGATCCCGATGTTCACGTCGTGGATCGTGTTGCCCTCGATCAGGATGTCGCGGCCGCCGTCCACGTAGATGCCGTCGGCGCTCCGGTCGTTGCCGTAGGCGGGGTTCCCGTAGCTGTCGACGTTCCACACCTCGTTGCCGCGCACGATCCCGTCGCGTGCCTGGTCGACGGTCGGATCCGGCGCGGTGCCCTCGAAGCCGATCACGTCGATCCCGATGTTGTTCGTGTCGTGGACCCGGTTGCCCTCGATGAGGAAATCCTTCACGTTGCCGTTCACGACCAGCGCCTCGGACGAGCCGAGTGTGAGGTTCGCCAGCTCGTTCCCGACGATCTCGACCTCCTCGATCGGGTGGTCGCCCGTGGTGCCGAAGACGGCGATCCCGTGGGCGTCTCCGCCGCTCCGACCCTCGAACGTCGTCCCCATGTCGTGGACGAGATTGCCGGCGATCCGGATGTGGTCCGAGGCGCCCGTCACCAGGATCCCGACGGGCACGTGTCCGGATACGTCGCTCCGATAGCCCGTGATCTCGAACCCCTGGACCCGGATGTACCGCTGGGAGTCGATCGCGATCACGGCGGCCTGGCCGGCGGGAACCTCGAGCGACGAACCATCGAGCACGACCCGTTCGTCGGGGGCCGCCGCGAACGTGATCGGTCGTCCGGGGAGTCCGGAGGTGGGGATCTCGAGCCGCTGCTCGTACACACCCTCGAGCACCAGCACCGTGGCGCCCGGACCGACGCTGTCGGCCGCGTGCTGAAGCGTGGCCCACGGTTCGTCCCGGCTCCCAGCCGCCGCATCGTCACCCTCGGTCCCCACCCAGAAGACGGACCCCTCGGCCGAGGTCGAGGAAGACGCCCCATCGCCACGGGTGGCGAGCGCCCACACCGTCACGCCGAGGAGCCCGAGGCAGACCGCCGAGAGCGCTACGATCGTCCGTCGTTCCCCGGTCATCGCGGTCGGATGGCCAGACCCGTCGTCGGATCGAACATTCGAACCGTGTGTTGCGCGATCGCGACTCGCAGTCGCGACCCGGGCTTCGGGCGTTCCTCGGGTGGGAGGCGCAGGGTGACCCTCGCTCGATCCCTCTCGCCGTCGGCGAGGAGCGCCTCGTCCTCGGCCCGGATCCGTACGTCGGCGACCGGTCCCTCGATCGACCCGTGCACGAGGACCTCGTCGCCGAGTGGCTCGACCACGTCGACGCACACGTCGAAGACCGGACCCGCGTGGTCCTCCCCCACGGGGCGCAGGCCTTCGGGCCGGATGCCCACCAGCACCTCGCCCTCCGAAACTTGCGGGTCCACGAGCTCGACGTCGCCGACCGTGATGCGGCCGCCCGTGGCCCTGCCCTTCAGGAGGTTCATCGGCGGGGAACCGATGAACCCGGCGACGAACACGTTCGCGGGATGGTCGTAGACGTCCTGCGGCGGGCCGACCTGCTGGAGGACTCCTTCGGAGAGCACGGCGATCCGGTCCCCCAGCGTGATCGCCTCGACCTGGTCGTGGGTCACGTAGATCGTCGTCACGCCGATCCGGTCGTGGAGGCGCTTGAGCTCGGACCGCATCTCGACGCGCAGCTTGGCGTCGAGGTTCGACAGCGGCTCGTCGAGGAGGAACACCTCGGGTTCGCGCACGAGCGCGCGTCCCATCGCGACCCGCTGGCGTTGGCCGCCCGAGAGCTGTCCGGGGCGACGGCGGAGCAGCTCGTCCAGCCCGAGCATCCGGCTCACCTCGTCGACCCGCTGTCGAACGTCGTCCCGCGGCGTCCGCCGTCGACGCAGGCCGAACCCGAGGTTCCTCTCCACGGTCATGTGCGGGTACAGCGCGTAGTTCTGGAACACCATCGCGATGTCGCGGTCCTTCGGTGGCACGTCGTTCACGACGCGGTCGCCGATCGTGATCGTGCCCTCGCTGATCCGCTCCAGGCCGGCCACCATCCGCAGCGCGGTCGACTTCCCGCACCCCGACGGCCCGACCAGGATCAGGAACTCCGCGTCGGCGACCTCGAGCGCGAGGTCGTCCACCGCGATGACCGGCCCCGGGTACACCTTGGTGACCCCGTCGAAGACGACCCGAGCCATGCCGGCTAGCCCTTCAGCCCCTGGGTGGCGATCCCGCGCACGAAGTAGCGCTGGGCCAAGAGGAAGAGCACGAGGATCGGCACCATCGACATGATGTTGGCCGCCGCCACGAAGTGCCACTGCGACTGGTGCGCCCCCTGGAAGGTCGCGAGTCCGAGCTGGAGCGTGAACGCGCTCTGGTTCGTCAGGATCGTCACGAGCGGCCAGAGGAACTCGTTCCACGTCCACATGAACTGGATCACCGCGAGCGTCGCGAGCGCCGGCAGCGAGAGCGGGACGACGATGCGCACCAGGATCGACAGGCGGGAGGCGCCGTCGATCCGCGCCGCCTCCTCGAGCTCGATCGGGAGGGTTCGGAAGAACTGCGTGAGCATGAAGATGCCGAACACGCTCGCCAGGTGCGGAACGATGAGCGCGCCGAGCCGGTCGAGCAGCCCGAGGTCCTTCACGATCAGGAACGTGGGGATCAGCACGACCTGCAGCGGCACCATCAACGTGGCGAGCAGCACGAAGTAGATCACCCCGCGCCCCAGGAACCGGATCCGAGCGAACGCGTACGCCGCGAGCGTGCACAGGACGAGGTTGCTGAGGACGATCGTGACGGTCACGACGGTGGTGTTCCAGAACCACGTGCCGAACTCCGACTCACGGATCACGTTGGCGTAGTTCTCGAACCGCAGCGTCCCCGGCCACAGGATCGGCGGGAAGTGGAACGTCTGGGCCTGGGTCTCGAGCGAGGTCACCACCATCCACATCAGCGGCAGCAGCATCACGACGGCGAGCGGGGCCAGGAACAGGTGCCACGGGTCGAACGGCATGAACCGGCGGCGTGGGCGCTCGACCATCCCGGTCTCGCCGGGAAGCGACCGCGGATCGGGCCGGGTGAGGACGACGGGAGCCTCGGTGACGGCGCTCATGAGGCGTAGTGGACGACGCGCCGGCCCAGCCAGAACTGGGCGAGGGTGAGCACCAGGATCACCAGGAACAGGACGTACGCGATGGCCGCGGCGTACCCGGCGAGCGACAGGCCGCCGAGACCCTGCTCGAACGCCAGGCGGTACACGTAGAAGACGACCACCGACGTTCGGCCGAGCGGCCCGCCCTTGGTCACGAAGAACACCTCGTCGAAGAGCTGGAGCGCGCTGATCGTCGACCACACGACGAGCAGCAGCGTGGCCGGCCCGAGCATCGGCCACGTGACGCGCCAGAACGAGCTCCACCGGCTCGCCCCGTCGATCGCCGCCGCCTCGATCAGCTCCTGCGGCACGCCCTGCAGGGCGGCGAGGTAGATGATCGTGTCGAAGCCCAGCCACCCCCAGACGGTCATGAGGACGAGCGCGATCATCGCCTGGCTCGGTTCCTCGAAGAAGCCGAACGGCCCGAGCCCGACCCTGCCGAGCAGCCAGTTGGCCAGGCCGTAGTTCCGGTCGAACAGCCACAGGAACATGATCCCCGTGGCGATCGTGGACGTGACGACCGGGATGAACACCGCGAGGCGGTAGAAGCGGACGAACGCGATCTTGCGGTTCAGCGCGTGCGCGATGAACAGCGACGCGAGGATCGAGATCGGCACGAACAGCGCCGTGTAGTAGATCGTGTTGACGGCCGCCTGCCGCGCCTTCGGGTCGCTCGCGATCTGCGTGTAGTTCTGGAGACCCACCCACTCGCGCTCCGGCGAGATCAACCCCGCCTTCTGGAACGACAGGATCAGCCCCCAGACGATCGGGATGACCCCGAAGACGACGATCAGGATCACCGAGGGCAGGATGAAGGCCCAGCCGGCGGCGTGATCCGAGACCAGGAACCGCCGGAACCGCTTCACCCGTCCCCCGTCGCCCCTCTGCTCGTCCGTCTGGCTCGTCGGTCTGGTTCTTCAGCTTGGCCGGACCTGCGGCAGCCTACCCGCCGAGCGCCAGGGCATCGTTCGCCTCAGCCGCGGCGTCGTCGAGAGCGGTCTGCGCGTCCTTCTCCCCCAGCATCGCGGACACGATGGCGAGCCCCATCGCCTCGGAGACCTGCGGGTAGGCGGCGAGCACCGGCCGCGCCTGCTCGACGTTCGCCAGGTTCTCCGCGAAGACGTCGACCCCGGGGATCGTCGCGCCGAACTCCTCGACGAACGCGGCGTCCTCGATGACGGAGAGGCGGAACGGGAGGTGCCCGGTCGCCAGCGCGTCGGCCTTCATCTGGTCGGCCGCGGTGAGCCACGCGATGAAGTCGAGCGCCGCCTGCGCCCGCCCACCACCGTTGTCGAACACGGTCCACATGTCGGGACCGGCGATCGTCTGGTGGTCGCCGTCGAACCCGGGCAGGATCTCGACCCCGTAGTCGACGTCGGGGAAGCTCGAGAGGTCCCACGGGCCGGTCACGAGCATCCCGATCTTCCCGCTGTTGAACAGGCCGGTGTACGGCGAGTTCTGCAGGTCGAGGAAGACCGACTCGTCCTCGACGGCCATCCCGGTGAGAACCTCGAGCGCCTCGACGCCCTCGGGCGAGTTGAACGCCGCCTGGGAGTTGTCCTCGGTCAGGATCGAGCCTCCGTTCTGCCACAGGAGCGGGTCGTAGTGCCAGACCGAGTCCTCGGAGGCGTCCATCGGATAGGAGAACCCGAACCGCTTCTCGGCCGGGTCGGTGAGCGCCGCCGCGGCGGCCCGGAAGTCGTCCCACGTCCACTGGTCGTTCGGGTACTCGAGCCCGGCCGCGTCGAACAGCTCCTTGTTGTAGACCACGGCGAGGTTATCGATGAGCGCGGGGACCCCCAGGACCTTCTCCTCGAAGGTCGCGGCCTCCCGGGCGCCCGCGACGAAGTCCTCCCAGTCCACCTCCGGTTGCTGGGTCCACTCGGTGAGGTCGACGAGGCCGGGCGCCGCCGCCAGCTGCGGGAGCGACGACCCGTACTGGTACGTGATGTCCGGGGGCTCGCCGCCCTGCAGGGCCACGGTCAGCTTCTGCAGCGCCTTGTCGTTGTTGACGAACAGCGGCTCGATCGAGACGTCGGGGTTCTCCGCGTTCCACTGGTCGAGCAGCGCGTTGAGCGAGTCGGCCTCGGCATCCGTGTAGCCGTGCCAGAACGTGAGCGTGACGGGCCCGGACGGTGTCTCACCCGTCGGCGAGCCTTCGTCGTCGTCTCCCGTGCAAGCGCCGGCCAGCAGGGCCACCGCGGCGAGGATCACCAACAGTCGTCGTGTCACGAGGAACACCTCCGGTCGGGGGATCGGGAACGGATCATGGCAGCACCACCGAACGCGTCAGATGCACGGGATGATCGGGGTCCAGGCCCTTGGACTCGGCGAGCGCGATCGCCATCCGGTGCACCAGCACCAGCTCGGCCATCGGGTCGAGGGAAGCAACGCGCACCGTCGCGCCGGTCGCGGCGGCGTCGTCGGCGACGGCCGGATCGGGCGAGCCGAAGATCCACACGAGGGATCGCTCGCCGGCGAGGCTGATGGGGCCGTGTCGGTATTCCATGGCGGGGTACGCCTCGCTGTACGTCCGCGTCGCCTCCCGGAGCTTGAGGGCGGCCTCCTCCGCGATCCCGACGGTCCAGCCGTGCCCGAGGAAGACGACGTGCTCGAATCGGGTCGGATCCGGCTCGAGCGGCTGCGTGAGCGCGCGTTCGGCGTCGGCGATCGCTCGACCGAGGTCCTCTTCGTGTTCCGGACCGAGGGACGCGCGGAGCAGCGCGAGCGCCGACGTCGCGAACCGCGTCTGCACGACCGATCGCTCGTCGGCGAAGTCCAGGACGATCGGCGCCTCGGCGAGCGACGCGGCCGGCGAGCCGGCATCGGCGGTGACGACGGTCCGCGGCGCGCGGTCGAGGCGTTCGAGGAGCTGGACCACCTCGGTCGTCGTGCCGCTCCGGCTGATCGCGACGAGGCGGTCGTACCGCCGAGCGCTCGGGAACTCCGAGGCGGGGAACGCGTCGGTCTCGCCCCGCCCGCTCGCCTCTCGGAGCGCCGCGAACGCCCGAGCCACGTACAGGGAGGTTCCGCATCCTGCCACCGCGACGCGCTCGCCCGGCGCTCCGAGCTCGTCCCGAAGCGTCACCGCGACCTGGGCCGCGAGTCGCCAGCAGGCGGGCTGGGTCTCGACCTCCTGCGCGATCGCGCTCATTCACAGGCAAACTAGATCACGAACGAGCATCTGGTCAAGCTCGCCTCAACCGGGACCGCGCATCCGGGGCGGTATGCTCGCGTTCGACATGCGGCAGGCCGAACGGGTGGCGGCGGTCCTGGAAACGCTCGCGGCCGACGGCACCGTCGACGTGACCGCGCTGGTCGAGCGTCTCGGGGTCTCGGCGGCCACGGTCCGGCGCGACCTCCAGCTCCTCGAACAGCAGCGGATGCTGTCCCGGACGCACGGCGGCGCGGTGGCGCACGACGTCCTGTACGAGCTCCCGCTCCGGTACAAGGCCGCGCGGCACCAGTCCGAGAAGAAGCGGATCGCCGCCGAGGCCGCGACGCGCGTCGCGGACGGTGCGGTCGTCGGCCTGACCGGAGGCACGACCACCACGGAGGTCGCGCGGGCCATCCTGGATCGGCGCGGGATCACCGTCGTGACCAACGCTCTGAACATCGCCGGAGAGCTCGCGATCCGCGCCGACCTGAAGCTCGTCGTCACGGGAGGCACCGCGCGCCCCGAGTCCTACGAGCTCGTCGGGCCGGTCGCCGAGCAGGCGCTCGAACGGCTGAACCTGGACCTGGCGTTCGTCGGGGTCGACGGCATCTCGCTCGAGGCGGGTCTCACGACGCACCACGAGATCGAGGCCCACACCAACCGGACGATGATCGAGCGGGCGCGCCACGTCGTCGTGGTGACCGACAGCTCGAAGCTCGGCCGGGTCGCCTTCGCCCAGATCTGCCGGCTCGACGCGGTCGACGAGCTCATCACCGACGAAGGCGCCCCGGCCGAGGCCATCCGCGACCTCACCGAGGCCGGCGTCACGGTGACCGTGGCGTAGGGCCTCGATCTAGCGTCGGCGGATGGGCTCGGGGATCAGATCCCCGTGGGCCTCGATCAGGTCGTCGACCATGTCGACGACCCGATCGACGGTGAGCGTCGCGGCCGTGTTCGGATCCACGAGTGCGGCCTGGACCACGAGCTCGCGCGAGCCCTCGACCACCGCACGAACCGTGAGCTCCACGACGTTCAGGAACGTTCGGTTGAGCGCCAGGCACTGCGGAGGCATCGCACCGAACACCATCGGCTCGACGCCGTTGCGACCGACCTTCACCGGCACCTCGACGCAGGCGTCCTCGGGCAGACCCTCGATGAGGCCCTCGTTGCGGACGTTCCCGTAGAGCTCGGTCTCGACGCCGGTCTCGAGCGCGCGGATGAACTGGCTCGCGAGCTCGTCGTTGCGCTCGACCTCGAGCTCCTCGCCGGCATCGAGCGCGCGTTTGACCTGCTCCCACTCGGCGAGGTTGTCCTCGGAGCGCCGCAGGTACTCGTCGACCTCGATCCGGTACCGCGCGACCTGGTCGTCGTGGGCGAGGAACCAGGGCACGTACTCGGCGCTGTGCTCGGAGGACTCGGTCGGGAAGTACCCGAACCGCTTGAACAGCTCGACGCGGACGCGCCGACCGAGGCCCTCGGGGTCCGCCTCCACGATCGCCCGGAGCCGTGGGTACAGGTCTTCACCGGTCTCGCGGTCACGGAACACGTAGACGAAGCACTGGTGGTTGAACCCCGCCGTCCGGAACTCGATCCGTTCCTGCGGCACCCCGACCGTGCGCGCGAGGAACGCGTGGGTGTCCCGGACGCTGTGGCACACGCCGACGACGTTCGACGCCGGCAGTCTCGACCCGCTCCAGATGCCCCAGGGCACCATCGCCATCGGGTTCGTGTAGTTGAGCAGGAGCCCGTCGGGACAACGCTCGACCATCTCGTCCGCCATCTCGATCATGACGGGGATCGTGCGGAGGCCGCGCATGATCCCGCCGATGCCGATCGTGTCGCCGATCGTCTGGCGCAGCCCGTACTTCCTCGGCACGTCGAAGTCCGTGCGCGTCGCCGGGTAGCCGCCGACCTGGATCTCGTTGATCAGGTAGTCGGCGCCGTCGAACGCCGATGCCCGCGACTCGTGGGCCGACACGTCGTACCCGGCGTTCGATCGCTCGATGAGCTGCCCTGCCGCGAGGAGCGCGTACGCGAGACGCTCGTCGTCGATGTCGTGAAGGGCGATCTCGAGCGCTCCGTGCAGCTCGTCGTACGCACACAGGTCCGCGAGGATGCTCCTCGTGAACTCGACGCTGCCCGCGCCGATGATCGTGATCTTCGCCACGGCCGCGAGTCTCGCACCCACCGAGCACCGCGTCGACCTCGACGGGTAACGTTGGCCGCGTGATCGTGTGCGTGGCGGCGAACCCGTCGATCGACAAGCTGTTCGAGGTCGAACGTTTGGTCCTCGGGGACATCCATCGCCCGATCGGTTTCGTGCAGACCGCGGGTGGCAAGGGCTTCAACGTGGCGCGCGCCGCGCACAGCCTCGGCGCCGACGTGCGGGTCGCCGCGATCCTTCGGGGACACGCCGGGAGATGGCTCGAAGAGACGCTGCAGGCCGAGGGGATCGGCGGCGCGTTCGTCTGGGCTCACGGCGAGAACCGATCCTCGCTGTCGGTCGCCGATCGCGAAGCGGGAACCCTGACCGAGTTCTACGAGCACGGTCCGGACACCCCGGTGGCGGTGTGGCCCGAGTTCGTGGACGCCGCGAGCCGCCTGTTCCGGCCCGAGAGCTGGCTCACGATCTCGGGGTCGATGCCACGAGGGCTGCCCGAGGACGGGTACCGCGACCTGGTCGCCGAGGCCCGAGCGGCCGGGATGCGGGTCGCGCTCGACGCGGAAGGGGAGGCCCTGCGTCTGGCTTTGGAGGCGGGACCGGAGATCGTGAAGGTGAACGTCGCCGAGGCCATGGGCCTGATCGGCGTGCCGGTGGGTGGCCGCGACGACGCGTTGGCGGCGAGCGCGAAGCTCCGAGAGCTCGCCGGCGGCGCCGGTCACGCCGGGATCGTCACCCGAGGCGCCGACGGTGTGACGGCGGCGGCACCCGACGGAGCCGGGTACGAGGGCGTGCTGTTCGAGCGAGGCCGCTACCCCGTCGGCAGCGGCGACGCGTTCCTCGCGGGTCTGGTCGTCGGGCTCGAGCGAGACGAGCCGTGGCCCGCGGCGCTCCGCCTCGCCCTCGGCGCCGCGGCGGCGAACGCCGAACTCCCGGGGGCGGGGACGCTCGATGCCTCGAAGGTCGGCGACCTCGCTTCGCGAGCGGACGTTCGGGAGGTTTGACGCGACGCTGGCGGACTCCGCGAACCCGCGACCCTCAGACGCGACGGGCTTCGAACAGGTCGATGGGCGCCGTCAGACCCTTGAGCTCCACCGGACCGATCCGGACGAACGTCACGCCGCGGATCGAGGCCATCTCCACCACCGGCTCGCTCACCAGAACCTGTCCTCCCGCGGCGCGATCGGAGATCCGGGACGCGAGGTTCACCGTTCGCCCGTAGTAGTCGCCGCCCTGACGGATCACCGGCCCGGCCGCGACGCCCACGTGGGCGGGGGGCAGGCCGGCCGCGGGGATCTCCTCCACCATGTCGAGCGACGACACCACGGCTCCGCTCGGATCGCGGAAGCGGAACATGACGCCGTCGCCGACCCACTTCACCGCTTCGCCTCCGTGCAGGCGCGAGCGCTGCTGGACGATGTCGGAGAGCCTGCCCGCGAGTGCCGCCGCCTCCTGGTCACCGCGCTCCTCGGTCAGGCGCGTGTAGCCCGAGAGGTCGAGGAAGCACATCGCCGTCGGCGGCGTCGCCGGCAGCGAAACGCCTGCGTCCTCGAGCGCCTGCTCGACGTGCTCGATCTGGTGCTCCGTCCAGGTGAGCTCCTGCTGCCGGCGGTACGCGGCCATGACGGCGTCATCGAGCATCCCGGTCAGCGCCGGGCTGAAGCTCGACGCGAGCTCCATGGTCTTGCTCTCGCCCAGGCCCGAGCGGAGCAACGGCTCCTCCACCCCGGAGTGGTAGACCTCGGTCTCGGCCAGGGCGATCCGTCGGAAGGCCTCCGCGTAGACGTGCCCCAGTCGCGCCAGGCTCGCTTGGTCGACGATCTCGAGCTGGACGACGCGCCCGGCGAGCAAGGCGATCGGCCGCTCCGCCTCGACGACCACTTCCTCCGGCTCGGGTCGGACGAACCCGAAGGCCTCCACGAGCCGCTGGAGGGCCTCGAACGACAGACCAACCTCCTCGGCAAGCTCGAGATGGGTCTGCGGACTGCGGGAGCTCCATCGCTCGAACGGCCAGCTCTCGACGAACGCGAACGACAGGAGTCCCGCCCGGACCGCCTCGGCCATGCCTTCCATCGGCAGGCCACCCTCCTCGCACGCCCGCGCGACCCGGATCTTCAGGGCGTCGATCGCTCGGAAGGGCCGGCTCCCGTCACGCGGGACCAGGATGCCGAACGTGACGAGGCGTTCGACCTCCTCCGGGGAGACGCCGGCCTTGGCCGCGAGCTCCGTGGGTGAGAGCTCATCGGGCTGCCGGGCCTGCGGTGAGGTGGTGCCGGGGATCACGCGGACGACCCCAGGTCAGTCTCCAGGACCCGCTTCAACGCGTCGAGGTTCTCGGCGACAGCCGTCTTGATCTTCGAACCCGCGAACGGCGCGAGGAGCCTCGACACCGTCGAGGACGGCTCCAGCTCGACGGCGTTGGTGAGCCTCGTCGCTCCCTCCATCGGTTCGATCAGGTAGGCGAGGCGCGCGTGGAACGGACCGATCTCTCCGTCGATGGCCAGCTTGCTCACCGGCTCGAACACGGTCACCTCGAACCCCTCTTCGCTCCTGCTCGGCTCCGAGCGGATCTGGCGGTACATGCTCCCCACCCCGACGGGCCCGGGGGAGGTCTTCGTCGTCGATTCGATCGCGTGGTTCCATTCGGGCACGTTCCCGAAGTCCGCCAGGTACGCGAAGACGTCCTCGACCGGCCTCCGGATCGTCACGGTGTTCCGGAAATCCATGGTTCGTCTCTTTCCTCCCGTGGTGTTGTCCGAACGCCACGTGATACCGATTTCGGTATCGGCCGGCTCGAGGGAACGACCGGCTCACGTCAACGATAGGTCACTCCTCTGGTGGCGCGCGCTCACCCCTCCAGACGTTCGACGACCGGTTCGAGCTCGGCCCGAACCAGCCGGCAGGACTTGCGCATCTACCAGCAAACGCCCAGCATGGGGCAGGTTCGCATCGGAGGGCGCACGCTCCCCCACGGGGAGGAGCGCACCCCCCAAGGGAGGTGGGGAAGATGCGAAGGCTGGTCCTTTTCGTGGTCCTGGCGACCTGCGCCGCGTTCACGCTGCCGCAGATCGCCTCGGCCGCGGTGCCGAAGTGCTTTGGGAAGAAGGCCACGATCGTCGGTACCACAAAGGCCGATCACATCAAGGGAACGGCCAAGGCCGACGTGATCGTCGGCCTCGGTGGCAGCGACGTCATCAAGGGCCTCGGCCGCAGCGACCTGATCTGCGGCGGGAATGGATCGGACAGGCTGATCGGCGGAGACCGAGGCGACGCGCTGGTCGGCGAAACGGGGAACGACACCCTGAGTGGAGGAGGAGGCCTTGACGGCCTCTATGGGGGCGCGGGGAACGATACGTTCAACGGGGGCACCGGCTTCGACCTGGCCAGCTACTTCTTCGCGCCATCAAGCGTGCAGGTCGATCTCACGGCCGGCACGGCGACGGGCGGTGAGAGTACCGACACGCTGACGGGGATCGAGGACCTCGAGGGTTCCCGCTTCGACGACACGTTGACCGGTAACTCCGGGGAGAACTTCTTCTTCCCGGGCGAGGGCAACGACACCGTGAACGGGGGCGGAGGCAGCACTGACCGGGTCGCCTTCTTCTTCTCTCTCAATCCGGTCATGGTCGACCTCACCGCAGGGACCGCCACCGGTGAGGGAACGGACACGCTGACGGGGATCGGACAGGTCTTCGGGTCTCGGCACGACGACACGATCACCGGCGACGCGAATGCGAACACGCTCTTGGGGGGACCGGGCAACGACACGGTCTCCGGCGCCGCCGGCGACGACACGCTGGACGGCGGCGATGGGACCGACACGCTGGACGGAGGCCTAGGGACCGACACGTGTACGACCGGCGAGACGGTCACCAACTGCGAGGCTTAGGTGGTCGTGCCCGCCTTCGGTTCGGCCGGGCGGTAGGTCGCGATCACCACGCCGGTGGTCGTCGTCGTGCTGTCGACGAGCCGGAGCGTGGCGAACGTGCCGTCGGTGAACAGCCGGCGGCCCGAACCCAGGACGAGTGGGTGGATCAAGAGGCGGTACTCGTCGATCAGGTCGTGCGCCATCAGCGACCGGATGAGCTCTCCGCTGCCGAGGATCACGAGGTCCTTGTCCTCCTGCCGTTTCAGCTCGGCGACGGCGTCGGCCGCGTCGCCCTTCAGGAGCGTCGAGTTCCTCCACTCGAGCGGTTCCCGCAACGACCGGGACGCGACGTACTTGGTCCGCTCGTTGAGCACCTTCGCGAACATGTCGTCGTCGGGCTGGTGAGGCCAGACCGATGCGAAGTGCTCGTAGGTCCGGCGTCCGAACAGGAACGCCCCGCCCTTGGCGATCCCCTCGCCCGCCTGCTCGGCCATCACCTGGTCGAAGTACGGTCGCGCCCATCCGCCGTGCACGAAGCCGCCCCGCGTGTCCTCGTCGGGACCGGCAGGCGCCTGCATCACGCCGTCGAGCGTCACGTTCGTGTTGACGACGACCTCGCTCATCTCCTCGTTCCTTCCCCTTGGGTCACGATGCCATGCGACGCGGCCGGAGCGTTCAGCCGCGGAGCAGCGACCTCGTGAGACAGGTCGGGCCGCCCTCGCCCTTGTGCGAGATGTCGGAGCCCTCGTACACGATCACCTCGACGCCCGCACGCTCCATCCGGCGCTTCGTCTCCGGGTTGCCGTCGACGGCCAACGCCACGCGCGGGGCGAGCGCGAGCACGTTCGGTCCCATCGACTCGAACTCGTCCTCGGGTACCTCCACGATCTCGATCTCGCGCTCGGCGAGCAGTTCGAGTAGCCGGATCGGCATCAGTGGGAGGTACGCCACCACCAGGTCGTCCGCGAGTGGCGAAAGAAGCGACAGCAGATGGAGGCAGGCGTCGGGTCCCTTCAGCCTCGGGAGGTCGAACGCGAGCACCTCGACCCCGGGCAGCGCCTCTCGCAACGCCTGGATACCCGCGTCGTTGGTCCGGTAGCTCCGGCCGACGAGGAGCGTGCGTTCGTCGAGCCACATCGTGTCGCCGCCCTCGGCCGTCGCCGGCTCCGCCATCTCGAACGCGATCGGCACGCCGACCGCTGTGAGATCCTCTGCGATCGCCGTGGACTCGACACGCCGGCCCACCTTGCCGGGCCGCAGCACCACCGCGCCGCGATCGGACGTGATCGCCGGGTCGCAGACGTACACCGCGTCGGGGTCACCGGCGACGTCGCTGCTCGCGAACAGGACCTCGGCACCGGCGTCGGCGAGGATCCCGCAGAACACCTCGTGCTGCTCGGCCGCGAGCGTGGGCTCGGGTTCGGCGAGCCAGCCGAACTCACGCCATCGGCCGAGGTCGACCGAGCCCGGCGCTCGAACGAGCACGCGCCGCAGGGGGGCGACCTGCGTCTGCCCCCCGAAGGTCCGTTCCTCGGTCGTCGACATGTCTCACCTATTGTCTGCGTCAGACGACGGTGGTGACGAGCTCACCATCACGCCATCGCAGCTCCAGCGTGACGACCTCGCCGAGGGCGCCGGTGCGTTGCGTCTCGCCGTTCACCTCGAGGTCGACGGCGCCGGCGCTGCCCAGTTCGAGCTGCAGGATGCGATCCGCGCGGAACACGAGCACGTTCACCCGCTTCCAGCGTCGTTCCCGGTTCGAGCGTGTCCCCGTCGGCGACCGCGACCACCCAGCACCGGTCGTCCAGCCGCAGGACCGCTCGGATGCCGTCGATCCGGGGCGGGATCGGAGCTCGTGTCACCGGGTCTCCTCCGAACGCGCCACTCGTCGACGCGCTGGCGGGGGGCGACACCGCCGGTCCGTCCTCGCGGTCGCTTTGGAGCCGCGCGGCCGCCATCGCCAGCAAGGCCAGGACCGAGACGACCACGAGCGCGCCGGCGAACGCCCGTCGCCGCGGACGCAGAACGGGGAGCGGCTCGAGGATCGGATCCTCTGGGACGGGATGGTCCTCGTCGAACCGACGGACGATGCTGTCGGTGTCGAGCTCCAGGAACTCCGCGTACGCGCGCAGGAAGGACCTGGCGTAGACCGGGGCGGGGAACTCTTGGAGCGGGGCGTTCGCCTCGAGCGCGTGCAGGTACCGCTCCCAGATCCGCGTCGCCTTCGAGGCGTCCGACACGGTGAGCCCGCGCGCCTCCCTCGCCTCGCGCAGGATGGTCGCGACACGCCCGGACGTCACCGCGGACGCGCCCTCGACCTCCGGGAGATCGACGGTGTCGATCCGCTCGCCGGGGATCGCCGATGTGGCGGATCCCGGGTTGTTGGCCCCGAGCGCGACCTCGGCCGGCGGTCGCTCGTGCGGCCAGCGCAGACCGCACGACCGGCAGAGCCACTCGTCGAACGGGCCTACCCCGCCCGTCGGAGGGCTGCCGCTCCGGAGCTGGAGCACGTTCTCCGATGGACCGCCGGGCATCGCCGGGACGACGAGGGCGGATCCGCAGCGCGGGCATTCGATGCTCGGGGCCGCCCGCTCGAGGCCGCGGGAGATCACCATGGCTCGTTCTGCGCTCTCTGGCAGGGGCGACACGGTCCAGAGGCCGTGCGTGAAGAAAGAGGTGGTTCAGCTACGCCGAACAGTTGCCCTCGCATCCGAAACCCCGGCCATGGGATGTTCCGCATCGACCTTAGGCTCGTCTCACGCGTGAAGTCAACGGATCCGGGGGGCAGGAGACGGCGCCGATGGGGGCTCGATACCTTGGGGGGAGGTTCCCGAACGGCCGGACGATCGCAGGAGGCTCGGGATGAGGTACTTCGACGCGGACGCACTCGAGTTCCTGGGCGATCTGCGACGCCACAACGACCGAACGTGGTTCAACGAGCACAAGGAGCGTTACGAGCGAGCCCTCAGGGAGCCGTTCCTCGAGTTCATCGCGGACGCGGGGCCCGAGCTGCGGACGATCAGCAAGAACCTCGTCGCCGACCCCCGCCCGTCGGGAGGATCGCTGTTCCGCATCCACCGCGACGTGCGCTTCTCCAAGGACAAGAGTCCCTACAAGACCCACGCGGGGGCGCACTTCCCGCTCGGGGGCAAGGGCGGCCACGGACCCGGCTACTACCTGCATCTCGAGCCAGGCGAGTGCTTCGTCGCCGGAGGGATGTGGATGCCGGAGCCGGAGGTCCTCCAGCAGATCCGGCAACGGATCGCGGACAAGCCATCTGAGTGGGCGAAGGCTCACGGCAAGCTCGATCACTCCGAGGAGACGCTGAAACGGCCGCCGCGGGGGTTCGACCCGGACCATCCGATGATCGAGGACATCAAGCGGAAGAGCTTCACGTCCTCGGTGCGGCTCACGGACAAGCAGGTGACCGGGCCGAACCTCATGACGACGTTCGTCAAGAGCTGCGATCGGATCTCGCCGCTGATGCGCTTCCTCGCCACGGCGGCCGGCGTCGCGTGGTAGGAGCTGCCTCGACACGGGGGTTCCGCGGCACGGAGCAGCGCTGGGTGACGGTCTCGGGAACGATCCGGGCGATCGACGAGATCGACTCCGACGTCGCGAGGCGCATCTTCGGTTCGAGCGCGGCGGTCGCGCTCGGCGGGTGGCCGGGAGCGACGACGGGCCGGGCGTGGGCCAGCTCGGCCGGCTTCGCGGAGGACGTCGCGACCGGAGCGATCGCCGAGGACGTTCGCGTGGTGATGTACGACCCGGAGCATTGGGAGGCGACCCCCGCAGAGGAACGGCTCGACCCGCGGAGATCCATCGAGGCCTTCTGCACGCTCGCCCGAACACGCGGGTACACGGTCGTGGTGACCCCCCATCCGAACCTCGTCTCGGTCCCGGGGAGCGCCCACGCTCCCAGGTCCGGTGAGACGCGCGAGTCGGCGTACCTGCGTTCGGGCATCGTGGAGGTCTCGGCGGCGGGCGCCGACGCGGTCGAGACGCAGGCGCAGACGCTCCAACGCGACCCGGCCGCGTACCGCGCGTTCGTGGGCGAGACCGCTCGGCTCGCGCGTGACGTCGATCCGGACGTCCAGGTGCTGTCGGGACTGTCGACGCACCCCGGGTACCCGGCGACGGAGCAGATGCTGCTCGACGCGTGGGCGTCGGTTCGAGACGTGGTCGACGGTCACTACCTCTCGCTCGCCCGGCTGCGCCTCGCGGAGGTCGCGACCTCCTTCCTCGCGGCGACGCTCCGAGACCCCGGCTGATCACCGATGAGTTTGGGCCGTCGACGGTGTCGGGATACGGAGACCCGGGAACGGGGATAACCTGCCCACGAGGGCGGGAGCCCCGGCGAGGAAGGAGGACGGGATGAACCTGAACAGCATCCTGATCGGGAGCGAGGACCCCAAACCCCTGGTGGAGTACTACACGAAGCTCTTCGGCGATCCGGCTGGGAGCGAGGGTGGGTACACCTGGTGGCAGGTCGGGACCGGCGGCTTCACGGTCTCCGAGCACAGCGAGGTCAAGGGCAAGAACGCTCACCCCGGGCGAGTGATCTGGAACATCGAGACCGACGACGTCAAGGGCGACTTCGAGCGGCTGAAGGCGGCGGGCGCGACGGTCATCCAGGCGCCCTACGCGCCGGATGTGGGCGACGCGCCCGAGGCTCCCGAGATGTCGGTCGCCACCTTCGCCGACCCGGACGACAACTACTTCCAGCTCGTCAGCCCGATGTAGCGGGGGCCCGTCTTCGACCAACGGCCCGATACCGTTTCCGATATCGGGCTCGTTCGAGATGAGCGATGCCGTCTACCGGTTGAGCAGGCTCGCGACCACGTTGATCGTCATCGCCACAACGACGGTACCGAATATGTAGGACATGTACGCGTGGTACAGGACCGTCCGGCGGATCGTCCTCGAGGCGGTCGTGGTGTCGGAGACCTGATAGGTCATGCCGATCGTGAAGGCGAGGTACGCGAAGTCGCCGTACGCGGGCGGGCGGTCCTCGTGGAAGTCGATCCCGCCACCCGCGGCGTAGTAGAGCCGCGCGTAGCGGAGGGTGAACACCGTGTGGACGATCGCCCAGGACAGGATGACGGTGATCGCGGCCACGACGGTGATGATCGCCCTCTCCAAACCCGGCCTGCCGGAGGCTTCCAAGAGCGCGAGCCCCACGGCGATCAGGCTCGTCACGCTGGCGAGGATCAGGATGAGGTCTGCCGTCGGCCGGGAGGCGTCTTCGATCGCCGCGTGCCGGGCCGTGGCCTCGCCGTCCATGCCTCCGACGATCAACCCGATCCACGCCATGAACACGACCGCCGCCATATCCCAGCCGATGAGCACCGCGATCTGCCACGTCGTGAACGGCGTCGAGACGCCGGCCGCGACGACGCCCGCCGCGAGCGACAGCAGCACGTGGGTGCGGGCGGCGCCGTGCGAGCTCTCGATGTTCCCTTCGTGACCGCTCTCGGCCGTCCCGCTCACTGATAGAGAACGATACGTGAGCGCGCCGGCGAAACGTGGAGGCGCCCTACCGACCGAGTGGGAGGCTCCGACTCGGTGCGGCTCCAACAGCCACGACCGTCGGGGGCCTGCGCCAGCTCGTGTTCGTCCGCCAGATGAGGTACGTCAACGCGCCGAGCGGGATCTGGATCCCGAACGTGAGCGCTCGGAACACCAGAACGGCCGCCGCCACTTGCGCGTGGAAGACGTCGGCCGGCACCGTCGCGTGGCCCTCGCCGGCCAGGATCAGTCCCCCGATGTACGCGACCTCGACGATGCCGACCCCGCCGGGCGTGATCGGCACCGCGGTGAGGAGCCGCCCGAACGCGAAGACGCCGAGCACCTGCGCCCACGTGATCTCGTCGTTCGCGACGCCGACGAAGCGCAGCGCGAGCAGCAGCACCAGGTACAGCGACAGGTGGCTGACGATCGTGGTGCTCGTGAGCCAGAACCAGCGTTCGACGAGGAAGTCGATCGTGGTGCGGCGGAACCGGACCGCGGCGTCGCCCCAGTCGAACGTCCGGGAGCGCCGGAACCGTCGCGACATCCACGTCGCCGCCCGGCCGAGCCCGGACCCGATCGCACGCGCGAAGCGCTTCCTCCACATGACGAGACCGAACAGCACGACCGCTCCGCCGAGGACGAGCACGCCGACCACCGACGCACCGACGAGCGATCCGCTCGCCCGGCCCGACAGGATGATGAGCACGAGCGCGATCGCCGGCAGGGCCAGCTTCGCGAAGATGTTCAGGACCGAGGTCACGGCGACGGACAGGCCGACGTCGGTGCTCGAGAAGCCCCACGAGCGGTACATCTCGTAGCTGACGGCGATCGAGATGTAGCCGCCACCCGGCATCGTGTTCGCGACCGACGTCGACGTCTGGTTGTTCACGGCGGCCTGCCACAGACCCAGGTTCGGGATCGACACCATGTTCGCCCACCAGTACGTGACGAGGTTCAGCGCCGTCGCCGCGAGCAGGAACCCCAGCTCGAGCGGCGTCATGTCGGTGATCTCGGTCCAGACCTCCGAGTAGTTCGCGATCTTCGGGATCGCGTAGAGGAAGCTCACCGCGACGACGGCGACGGCGAGGATGATCTGCGCGATACGCCAGCCTTTGCTGGCTCGCTTCTTCGACGGCGTCGCGACGGGGACCGCACCCTCGGGTGCTGCGTCGACGACGGTATCGGTCACATCGTTGGGGCTACGCGTAGCACCCGCACGCCGGCAGCGTCGCCGATCCGGGACGCTCGGAGATGGTGTTCGCGGGAACCCGCATGGCGGCTCCCTTCCTGGAGGTCGATGCCTCCGGCCTGGGAGCGTGTGGCTGGGCTCCGATGCGCCCGGTAGGTGGGCGCCTCGCGGACCGGGATCTCGGGTCCGCCGCTTCACCGTACGCCTGACCGCCCGAACAGGCAACGGCGAGATCGTTCGCCACGGTCCGGGCGGCACGCAGCGTGCTAGAGCTGGGGGTTCCACCCCTGGTGGAACCGCCCGAGACGGGGCGCACCCCGCGAGACCTTCGCGAACCTTGCCTTTTTCGGTTCCCTGAGACCGAGGAGGCAGCCATGGTTCACTGGCCGAAGACCGTCGGAGGGAACGTGCTCGGGTTGCTGCTCGCCGTCGTCGTCGTGGCGACGGTGGTGCAGGCGTCGATCGCGCTCTCGGGTCCGTTCATCTGGGGCTCGCTGACCGTCATCGCGGTCACGTCCATCGTCGCGGTCGTCTGGTACCGCCGAGCGCAGGCTGCGAGCGATCTCGCCCTCGCCGACGCTCCGTCGTTCGCGGACGTGCTCCCCCACTGGAACGACCACAGCGATCGCGTGCCGACCGCGAGCGGCGCATGATGCGGCCCCGCGACCCAGACACCGAGTGGGAGTTCTTCCGGACGGAGCTGGGCAAGACGCTGCGCGTCGACGAGTCCGACGAGGGAGCGCTGAGCGTCGACGTCCTGAAGGAAGGCGTCTGGTCGGAGGCACCGTACGGGATGATCGGTCTCCGGTTGTCGGCGGGCAGTCGCAGCCTCACCGCGGCCGAGATCCTCGCGCTCCCGCTCTAGACCCACCATTCGCGCCGAGCCGAGCGAGCGTCGATACGCTGGTCGGATGCCCTTCGGCCGGTACACCGTGCTCGGCGACGACGGGAGCCCCGTCGGGACCGAGGACTTCCGGTCCGCCCCGGGACCGATGGGGTGGCGCTCGTTCAGCCAGGTGCAGACCTCGGACCCGTCGCCGCACGGCGAGACGCTGGACTTCGCGGTGCACGCCGACCGGCGGATCGCTCGCGTTCGGATCGACACCGGGGAGCACGACCTCCTGCTCGAGCCGAACGCCGGCGGCGACGCGCTGGTCGGCTACCGGGACCGGCGGCCGATCGAGATCGCGTACGGCCCCGAGGTCCATCTCGACTACTTCACCCCGACCACCAACGCGATCACGACGCACCGCCTTTCGGGGACCGACGAGATCGACGTCGTCTACCTCGCGCCGGTCACGCTGCAGCCGCGCCGGGTTCGCCAGCGCTACGAGCTCGTCGGCGACGAACGCGTCGAGACGCCGGTCGGCGCGTTCGACGCTACCCGGTGGCGGTTCACCGCCCTGGACTCGGGCTGGACCTCCGATCTCTGGGTCGCGGGCGACATCGTCGTGAGGTACGAGCGCCTGTTCGAGCTCGAGTGGCTCGACCCCGGCGCTTCGGGGCCGCAGCCGATCGCCTGATCGCCGCTGCTGCGATGACCCCTACGCCGCCGTCACCGCCTGCACCTCGGGACGGGCGAGGAAGGTCGTTCGGAGCCGTTCGTCCTCGATGGTCCCCGCGATCTCGAGGACGATCCGTCCCGCCTCGTCGCGCAGCCCGACAGCCTCCTCCTCGTTGGATATCGCCGCACACACGCGGCTCAGCTCGCGCACGATCTCCCACAGCACTCGGCGATGCCCCAGATCCTCGGCCTCGGAGCGGGCCTCCCGCAGCGCACGCTCGGCCTCGGGCCACCGCCCGAGCGCCGCGAGCGAGGTCCCCTGCAGGAGGAGCGCGGCCGGGACGAACGGCCGGATGCCGAGTCGGCGGAGCCGCTCGAGGATCCCGGTCGAGATCTCCACCGCACCGTCGAGATCGCCCTCGGCCGCGGCGATCCGGCCTCGAAGGATCTCGATGCGGATCGCCGCACCGGAGCGCAATGGCTCCGGGAGCAGGTCGACCTGGGTCTGCTCGATCGTCGACCTCGCCGGCTCGAGCTCGCCCGCCAGCAGGTGGAGCTCGGCCTTGGTCCCCATGACCCACGGCCGCGAGATCGGCTGGAGCTCGTTCACCACTCGGAGCGCGATCTCCACGAGCTCGTCGGCGCGTTCGAGATCCCCGAGGTTCGCGTAGACCGACGCGAGCTCCGAGCGGGTGGTCGCCTGCGGTGGGATGAATCCGACGCGCTCGGAGAGCACGATGCTCTCCTCCATCGCCGCCATGGCCTTGCCGAGCTCGCCTCGATCGAGGTAGACGCCGAACGCGTTCATCAGGGCGTAGGCCTGCCCCCACTGGTTGCCGATCTCCTCGGAGATCCGGTAGCTCTCCAGGGACAGCGCGAGCGCCTCCGCCTCCTTGCCGGCCGTGCGTCGGAGGGACGCGATGCTGGCGAGGTTCTCGCTCAGCATCGGGCGGTTGCCGAGCTCTCGCCAGATCGGCGTGGCCTCCTCGAGGCTCGCGAGCGAGGACGCCAGGTCGCCGACCGCGGCGTACGGACGCCACAGGTCGTTCAGGGTGAACGCCATCTGCTCGCGAGCGTTCAGCTCGCGAGCGATCGCCAGCGAGCGTTCGCCCGCGTCCAGGGCCTGGTGCAGGTCCCCGCCGCCGAACACGTTCAGGATCATCAGGTTCCAGAGCGCCTTGGACTCGGCGAGCCGATCGCCGAGCTCGCGGGCGAGCGCCAGCGCCCGCTCGGCGAGCTCGCGTCCGCGCTCCGCGTCGAACCTCGGCGTCGGGGTCGCGAGCAGCGTGGTGAGCGCCATCTGGGAGGCGAGCGCGGCGTGACGGTCGCCGGCGCCGTTCGCGAGCAGCTCCATCGCCTCGTAGTTCGCGATCGCCTCGTCGAAGCGTCCGGAGAGCTCGAGCGCGCGGCCGCGCGTGGGGTAGAGGTGATGCAACGGTTGCTCCGTCCGTCCCAGACGCACGGCCGCCTCGATCGCGTTCTCGTAGTGCGTCACGGCCTCGGCGTGGGCATGGAGGCGTCCGGCGTTGTCGCCGGCGAGGGTTGCGTACGCCACCGTCCGCTCGTCGTCACCCGCTTCCTGGAAGTGACGGGCGAGCAGCGGCGCGAACTCCTCGATCCGGCTCGCGTACAGCTCCTCGAAGACCTCGCCGACGCGCCGGTGGAGCTCGCGGCGGACGCGGAGCAAGATCGTCCCGTACGTGGCCTCCTGCGTGAGGCTGTGGTGGAACGCGTACTCCCGTTCGGGAGTGGACGCGGTCTCGCTGATCAGCCCCGCGGCCTGCAGGGTGGCCAGGTTCGTCGCGAGATCGTCGCCGGCCTCGGAGACGGCGCTGAGCACGGGTTCGGGGAACGAACGCCCGATCACCGAGGCGAGCTGCAGCGTGCGCCTGGGTCGATCGTCGAGCGAGTCGAGCCGAGCGGTGATCAACGCCTGCAGCGTGTCGGGGATCGCGATCGCCCCGTCGGAGTCCGCCCCCAGCTGGAGGACCGCCGTCGCGACCTCCTCCACGAACAGCGGGTTGCCCTCGGTCCGTTCGAGGATCTGGGCGCGGAGTCCTTCGGCTGCAGGCAGGAGCGCATCGACCAGCTCGCCGCTGTCCCGCTCCGACAGGGGCGAGAGCTCGATCTCGGTCGAGCGGTCCGGGAGCTCGGTCTCGAGCCATCGCCTGAGCCGCCAGGAGGGCGCGTCCCGATCGGGGCGGAACGCGAACAGGAACAGGCACGGGAGCTCGTCGACGAGCTTGGCCGTCTCGATCAGCACGTCCATCGACGCCTCGTCGCACCAATGGAGGTCCTCGAACACCAGGAGCCGAGGTGCGGTGCCCGCGTGGCGGGTCGATGCCGGGACCAGTTCCATGATCGCGTCCTTGAACGCCTCCCCCTCGAGCGGCTCGTCGTCGGGTTCCTGCACACCGAACAGAGCGCGCCAGACGCGCATGTGAGGTTCCACCCACTCCGCGGAGAAGTCGATGGTCCGTACCAACTTCTCCCGAACGACGTCCGGCGGGTCGGTGTCGCCGATCCCGGCGATCCGGGCCAGCATCCGGCGATACTGCGCGTAGGGCCGTGTCGTGTCGTAGGAAACGCACTGCCACCTCTCCCAGATCCGCCGGACGTCCCAGATGCTGCGCGGGTCGTCGTCGTCGGGTCGAAGCCTCCCCCATTCCTGCTGTGTCTCTTCGATCAACCGGCTCTTGCCCAGACCGGCCTCGGCGATCAGCGACACGATGCGGCCTCGACCCCCGTGCACGTCGGCGATCGCGCGCGTGAGGATCTCCATCTCGTGCTCGCGGCCGACGAGCGGGGTAGCGCGCGTTCGTGAGGTCGTCTCCGGCTGTTGCTTCCGGCCGACGACCCGGTACGCAACCACCGGCTCCGTCTTCCCCTTGACCTCGACCCCGCCTCGCGGCTCGGCGTCGAAGGACGAGGCGATCCGTCGATACGTCTCGGCCGTGATCTGGACCGTCCCCGGCTCGGCGGTCTGCTCCATGCGGGCCGCGACGTTCACCGCGTCGCCCATCGCCGTGTACTCCAGGCGGAGGTCCGACCCGACCTGGCCGACCACCACCGGTCCGGTGTTGATGCCGACCCGGACGTTGAGATCGAGACCGCGATCGGCCCGCTGTCGCTCGCGATACGCCTGGATCCCGTCGATGATGTCGAGGCCGGCCGAGACGGCGCGCTGCGGGTCGTCCTCGTGGGCGATCGGCGCGCCGAAGAACGCGAAGATGGCGTCCCCCATCAGACGTGCGAGCGTCCCCTCGTAGCGGTAGATCGGTGCGATCAGGTGCTCGAACGCCCCGTTCATGATCTCGGCCCACTCCTCGGGGTCCAGGCGCTCGGCCATCGCGGTCGAGCCCTTGACGTCGCAGAACAACATCGTGACGACCCGCCGCTCGCCCTCCATCGCCCGGCCCGCCCGCGCCGCCTCGAGCTTGGAGAGCATGCCCCTCGGGAGGAAGGGCTCGAGGTGGGCAGGGGCGTCGTCGGTGGAGGCGGGGGCGGTGGCGCTGCCGGCTGCGGGCGCGTCGGTCGGGCTCTCGAGGCGCGTCCCGCAGTGGAGGCAGAACCGAGCCTCGTCGGGGTTCGAGGTGGAGCACTCCGGGCAGATCAGGGGCACGAGCGAAACGATAGCCCCGGTGCTCCGAGGGTGCCTGGGCGCTCGGAGCCATCCATCTGGGTTCTGACCTGGAAGGGTTCTGACGGCGCCGGATGTTTCAGGCCAAGGCCGATTTCGAAATCGGTATCGGGCGCCGACGTTGGGCTCCGGCCTGCCGGACCGTCCGCGGGACCCACCGCACCGAGGGACGGAGGGCCGCCACGGCGTTTCGCCGTCTACGCGGCCAGCTTGGCGATCACGGTCAGTTCGACGTTGCCCTTCAGCGCGCCCGAGACCGGGCAGTTCTCCTTCGCGTCTTCGGCGAACGCGACGAACGACTCCTCGGTGATCCCCGGCACCATGCCCGTCACCTCGAGCGCCGACGTCGTGATCCCCTCGCCGGGAACGAACGTGACGGTGGCCGAGACCTCGAGCCGGTCGGGTGGTGTCCCGGCCTTTGCCAAGCGGGCCGAGAACGCCATCGAGAAGCAGGATGCGTGCGCGGCCGCGATCAGCTCCTCGGGGCTCGTCATCCCGCCCTCATCGCCGGTCCGCGCGGCCCAGGAGACGGCGAGCGGTCCGAACGCCCCGCTGCCCACCTGCTCGATCGTGCCCGAGCCGTTCTCGAGGTCGCCCTTCCAGCTCACCCGTGCGTGCTTGTCCGCCATCGCGTCCTCCTCCTTGGCCGTTCCTTTCAGCTAATCGCGGTCCGTGCGTTCCCCGCAAGCCGGGCGTATCCCGGCGTCCCGGCGGGTACACGAGTGGAGACCGGCCCGTCACGGACCAGAAGGAGGAGCGATGCCGCAGAAGGCGTGGAGCACCAAGCGCGAACGGCAGTACGAGCACATCAAGGAGGGGCTGGAGGAGCGCGGCCGCGACGAGGACACCGCCGAGGAGATCGCCGCTCGAACGGTGAACAAGGAGCGAGCACGCTCCGGCGAGGCGAAGACCGCGAGCCGAACGTCCACCCGGGACATCTCGTCGGGTCGCCGCGGCGGCCTTCGATCTCACCGCGGTCCCGGGGGGCGCACGAAGGCGCAGCTCTACCAGGAGGCGAAAGACCAACGCATCGCGGGGCGTTCTAGGATGACCAAGGCGCAGCTCCAGCGCGCCGTCGACCGCGATTGAGGGAGGAGCCGCCGTGCCGAGCGTCCAAGGGCTCTCGAAGGCGCAAGCCAACTACCGCAAGGCCGAGAATCCGAAGTTCAGCTGCGGCGAGTGCAAGTTCATGTTCCCGCGCCTGTCGATCGGCGGGTGCCGGTACGTCCGCGGCGTGATCCACAACTCCGACACCTGCGACGAGTTCAAGCCGCGGCGATCGCAGCCCTGAGGCGGCGCGGGCTCAGCTCGAGTCCTCGACGGGCTCGCGCCCTCGCTCGTACCGAACGCCGTACCAGACCTCGTCGCCCTCTCGGTGCTCGAAGCGCTCCACGAGTCGCATCCCGACCTTCTCGGCGACCCGGATCGACGGCGCGTTCTCCGCGCTCGCGTGTGCCCGCACCAGCTCGGCGCCGAGCGTCTCGAACGCGTATTCGACCAACGCCCGGATCGCCTCGGTCGCGTACCCGAGCCCCTGGAACGCCGGGTCGATCGTGTAGCCGACCTTGATCACACCCGGCTCGCCGTCGGCGACCGAGAGGCCGACGTCCCCGACGATCCGTCCACCGCCCCGCTCCTCGACCGTGAACTGGACCCACCCACCCGGCTCCCCGGGCGACCGGCCGCTCATCTCGACGATGTCGGCGAGGACCCCTTCGAGATCCGTCCGGTCCCAACCCTGCTGGCGGTTGACGTTCGGATCGCTGCGGTAGGCGGAGATCGTCGCGGCGTCCTCGGGCCTCGAGCGACGGAGCAGGAGACGTTCGGTCTCGATCGGCTGGGGTCCGGTATCGACATGCATCGAGGTGAGCCTAGCCGCTCGGAGTCAAGCGCTGCCTGCGAGGATGGCCGAGAGCTTCGAGGCGTCGATGCTCCCGCCCGACACGACCGCGACGATCCTGCCCGAGCCCGCCAGACCGGCCGTCGCGGCGGCGACCGGGACGGCTCCTGCTCCCTCCGCGACGACGTGCGCTCGGGTCGCGAGGAGCCGGACGGCGTCGGCCGCCTGGTCGGGCTCGACGACGAGCGAACCGTCGAGCAGCGTTCGCGCGAGCTCGAACATCTCGGGGAAGACGGCGGGGCTGCCGATGCCGTCGACGAAGCTCGGCGTATACGGGACCACCACCGGCTCGCCGGCGGCCAGTGACGCCGACAGCGGGGCCGCGGTCGCGATCTCGGCCGCGAACACCTTGGTTCGGGGGGCGCGGGCCCGGATCGCGGAGGCGATCCCGCAACTCAGACCGCCGCCGCCGTACGGGACGACGACGGCGTCGGCCTCGGGGAGGTCCTCGAGGATCTCGACGCCGATCGTCGCGTTCCCGGCCATCACGTGCCGGTCGCTGAACGGATGCACGAACAGACCCCGCATGCCCGGGAAGGCGCGCGAGCGGAACACCGCGAGCCACTCGTCGAACGTCACCTTGACGATCGAGGCGCCGAGCCGTTCGACCGCCGACGTCTTCGCGTCCGGCGCGGTGTCGGGCATCACCACGGTGCAGGGGAGCCCCTCCCGACGGGCGAACCACGCGACCGCCTGCGCCATGTTGCCCGCGCTCGCCGTCCAGACGCCGTCCGCGAGGTCATCGGACCCGACCGACCCGATCAGCGAACCCGCGCCGCGGATCTTGAACGACCCGACCGGCTGCAGGACCTCGAGCTTCAGGTAGATCTCGGTCTCGGGGAGGTCGATCTCCAGACGCACGAGCGGCGTTCGGATCGCGGCGCCCTCGATCCGGGTCCGAGCCTCCTCGATCTCCTCGAGCGTGACCGGCGGGTGCGAGATGGGCATCGAGCTGGGGGCGTCCGTCACAGCTCGAATCTCTGCCCGGCGCCCTCGACCCCGGCGCGATCGAACACCAGGCGAGCGGCCGCCGCGTCCTCGACCGCGTGGCCGGTCGACTTGTAGAGCGTGAGCTCCTCGTCCGAGCGCCGGCCCGGCCGGTCTCCGGCCAGGACCTCGCCGATCTCGGCGATCGTGGAGGGATCGAGTCCCTGGAGCTCGGCCGAGCCCGTGGGCGGTGGGTGCTCGGCCGCGCCGCGCCACTCGACGAAGATCGAGGCCGCGCCGACGGTCGCCGGGTCGACCTCGGCGCCGACCCCGACCGAGCTCACGTGCGTCCCGGGGTCCAGCCACTCGCGCGAGATCACGGGTTCGGCCGCATCGGTACAACAGCACACGAGGTCGGCGCCTCGAACGGCCGCCTCGAACGAGCCGACCGCCCGCGCCCGCGGGTCGAGCTCCGCGAGCTCGTCGGCGTGCCGTGCGGTGCGCGACGCGACGCGGATCTCGTCCAGCTCGAACAGGCTCGCGAACGCATCGAGGTGCGAGCGCCCCTGGACGCCGGCCCCCAGGATCGCCACGGTTCGGGCGTCGTCTCGCGCAAGCGCCCGGGCCGCGACCGCGGCGGTCGCGCCGGTTCGGACCGCGGTCACGACGGTCCCGTCCATCACGCAAAGCGGCACCCCGGTCTCCTCGTCGAACAACGCGATCAGGGCCTGATGGGAAGGCAGGCCTCGCTCGTGGTTCCCCGGGAAGACCGCAACCAGTTTGGCTTCGAGCGCCGTGCCGGGGAGGTAGCCGGGCATCGAGCCGAGGAACCCGTCCGGCGTTCGCGCCACGACGCGGGGTGGGACCGAGGCCCTCCCCGCGCTCAGGTCTCGGAGCGCGGCCTCGAGCGCGCCGAACAGCGACGGCAGGTCGATGAGGCGGCGGACGTCGTCCGCGTTCAGGAACAGCAGGGGCGCCACCGGCCGATGATAGGTCGTCGCGTGAGCCTGCAGGTGTGCCGGGGCGGGTCGCCCGGAGGCGGCCCGCCCGCCGACACCGGAGCCGCTAGGCCCCGCCTTCTTCCAGCGTCACCTCGATAGGTTGGAAGCTCTCGCCCGTGGTGTCGACGCCGAGCTCTTCCAGGTTCGCGAGCGCCTCGGTCACGATGTCGTTCGTGAACGCGCCTGCGTCCGGCGGCGCGGTCAGCACCGTCGTCCCTTCCAGGTTCGCCGTGTTCTGCGCGATCTCGGCGGTGCGATCCCACGCGGCCTGGTCGATGAAGCCGATGCCGTTCGCCGCCGGCCAGATCAGCTTGTTGATCTCGTTCATCTGCCACAGCTGGTGGCTGTCGCCGAGCTTGGATCCCTGCGCGACCACGAGGTCCCTGCAGGCCTCGACGTTGTCCCGGCAGTACGCCCAGCCCTGCAGCGAGGCCGTGACGAACCGGACCGCGATGTCCCGGTAGGCGTCGTCGGACTCGAGCCGCTCACCGTCGGCCCAGATCGCGTCCTGGAGCATGCCGACGCCGACCTCCTCGTACGAGATCACGTTGAAGTCCGTCGGCTGGTAGAGCTCGCCGGTGTCGGGGTTCACAGCCTCGAGCACCTGCGCGTACTCGTTGTAGGTCATCGCCTCTGCCGCGTCGATGTCACCCGCCAGCAGACCGGACATGTCGAAGTCCTGCTGCACGAGCGTGACGTCCGCGGCCGGGTCCAACCCCGCCTCGGTGAGCGCCGCGAAGACCTCGTACTCGTTGCCGAACCCCCAGTTGCCGACCGTCTTGCCGGCGAAGTCCGCGGGGGTCGTGATGCCGTCCCCGACGAACGAGACCTGCAGCGTCCCCGAGCGCTGGAACACCTGGGCGATGTCCACGATGTTCGCCCCGGCCTCGCGCGTCGCGAGCGCCTTGGGTACCCAGGCGATCGCGAAGTCCGCGACGCCGTCGGCCAGCTGCTGCTGCGGCACGATGTCGACGCTGCCTTCGGCGATCGTCACGTCGAGACACTGGTCGGCGTAGAAGCCCTGGTCCTGCGCCGCGAAGTAGCCGGCGAACTGGGCTTGGATGAACCACTGCAGCTGCAACGTCACCGCGTCGACCTGGTCGCACTCGCCGGACGCCGTCGCGCCGCCTCCGCCTCCGCCGCCTCCGTCGTCGTCGTCCCCGCACGCGGCGGCGATCAACGACAACGCCAGCATGCCGGCGGCGAAGAGCCTGAACCGCTTCCCCCTCATGGTCGTGCCCCCTTCCCCCGGGGCGAACGCCCCGCACTACGCACCGCGATGCGACATCATGCCCCAACCCGCTCCCGAGCGCCGACCCCACCCGGCGTGGCCACCCGCTCGAGCACCAGGGCGACCAGGAAGAACGACAGGCCCAGCAGGCAGGCGCCCAGGACGTAGGCCCACGCCTCGGCGTTGTTCGAGAGCGCGATGTTGCCCACGATCCGGCTCCCGAGCCCGTTCTGCGATCCCCCGAAGTACTCGGACACGAACGCGGTGATCACCGACGCCGGCGCGGCGATCCGGAGCGCCGTGAACAGGTACGGGACCGCGTTCGGCACGCGCACCTTCCGCAGGATCGCGATGTCGCTCGCGGCGTACGAGTGCATCAGCTCGAGCGCGGTCGCGCCGACCTCCCGCAGCCCCCGGGCGACGTTGACGAGCACGATGAAGTAGACGACGAGCGTGACCATGAGCCGCCGAGGCACCTCGCTCGTCACCGGGTACATGTTGTTGAACAGCGCGACCAGCACGAAGATCGGCACGGCGTTCAGCGCGACCGACAGCGGCGTCATGACGTCGTTCAGCAGACGGAACCGAGCCAGTGCGAAGCTGATCAGCACGCCGAGTGCGGTCCCGACGACCAGCCCGACGAACGCGTTCAGCCCGGACACCTTCGTGGCCTCCCAGATCAGCGCCGTGTTCTCGCGGAACGCCGACCAGATCGCCGACGGCGCCGGGAGGAAGTACGGCTGGAAGTCGAAGACCTTCACGGCCGTCTCCCAGATCAGCAGGAAGCCCACGCCGAAGACGAGCGGCGGGATCACCGCGGCGACCACCGAACGCGGCGACCGGCTCACGGTTCGTCGACCACCTGCACGATGTCGGGTTCGACGCCCGCCGGCTGGATCCCGCGGAGGGCCTCGCGGACCTCGGTGACCTTCTTGAAGAACGCGTCGGCCTCGCGTGTGTCGACGTCTCGACCGGGCCCGAGGTCGACCTCGATCACGTCCGTGATCCGGCCCGGCCGCGGCGACATCACCACGACCCGGGTCGACAGGTACACGGCCTCGGGGATCGAGTGGGTGACGAAGACGACCGTGGTGGCCGTCTCGCCGCAGATGCGCAGCAGCTCGGCCTGCATGTGCTCGCGCGTCATCTCGTCCAGCGCGCCGAACGGCTCGTCCATCAGCAGCAGCGGCGGGTGGGCGGCGAGCGCGCGCGCGATCGCGACCCGCTGCTGCATGCCGCCGGAGAGCTGCCACGGGAAGTGCTCGGCGAACTCGGGCAGCTTGACCAGCTCGAGCATCTCCAGGGCGCGCGTGCGCCGCCTCGCCTTGTCCCATCCCTTCAGCTCGAGCGGGAGCTCGACGTTCTTGACGACGGATCGCCAGTCGAACAGACCGGCCTGCTGGAACGCCATGCCGTAGTCCTGGT
This sequence comes from uncultured Actinomycetes bacterium, assembly GCA_963731925.1. GTDB lineage: Bacteria > Actinomycetota > UBA4738 > UBA4738 > HRBIN12 > DASSJM01. The sequence continues at coordinate 259,662 of CAVSXK010000016.1, read as the reverse complement.
CCAGGCGCGCCGTCCGGGCAGGCTTGCCGTTCACGAGCACCTCGCCGGTGGTCGGTTCGAGCAGGTTGGCGATCAGGCGCAGCTGGGTCGACTTGCCGCACCCGGAGGGACCGATCAGCGAGACGAACTCGCCCGGTTCGATCACCAGGTCGATGTCCACGAGCGCCGGGACCTCGTTCGGCTTGCCGGCGTTGAAGACCTTCGAGAGGCCCCGGACCTCGACCGCTTTCGCGCTCGCGCCCGTCACTCGGTCGCCTCCCTCGGACGGTTCCGCATCGTCAGGAGGTCGACGAGCGCTACGACCCCCGCCATCAGCAGCCCGAGCGCCGCCGCGCCGAACACCGCCGTGTACACCTTCGCCGGATCGCTCGTGGCCTCCCGGGCGTACTCGATGATCAGCCGCCCGACCCCGCCGGCAAGGCCGGTCGAGAGCTCGGCCACGACCACGCCGACCACCGAGGCGGTGGCCGCGAGCTTGAGCGACGGCACGATGTACGGCACCGCCGCCGGGAACCGCAGCTTGAACAGCGTCTGACGCCACGACGCGGCGTAGGAATCCATCAGCTCGAGGGACGCGGGCGGCGTGGAGGTGAGGCCCCGCAGGGTCCCCACCGCCACCGGGAAGAACGCGAGGAAGGCACCGAGCACCGCCGCCGAGAGCCACCGGGGCCATTCGAACCCGCCGAGGTGCAACTTGCCCCCCCAGCTCACGACCAGCGGCGCGAGCGCGATCAGCGGGACGGTCTGCGAAACGATCAGGTAGGGCAGGAGGCCGCGTTCGACGAAGCGGAAGCGTGCCATCACGATCGCCAGACCGAGCCCGACGATCGTCCCGAGCACGAACCCCGTCAGCGCGAGCCGGAGCGTGAACCATGCCCCGGTGAGCACGACCACGAAGATCGAGGTGCTCGAGCCCCGACGCTCGGGCTCCGCGTACCTCGAGAGCATCTCCCACACGTGCGGCATCGCCTGGTCGTTCGCGCGGGGCAGGATCGTCCATCCGAAGACGGTGCCGCCGTCCTGCGGCCCGATCCACTTGTAGACCTCCCAGACGACCGCGACGAGCACCAGCGCGAGCGCGAACGTCCAGATCCGCCGGACCCGCGTCAAGTCTTCGCGCGGACCGTGTCGGCGATGGCCGGGATGACCTTCTCGCCGTACGCCTGGAGGGTCTCGTCCTTGGCGTCGTGCTGCAGGTAGACGGCGAACTGGTGCACGCCCAGGCTCTTCAGCACCTCCAGGCGACGCACGTGCTCCTCGACCGGACCGAGGATGCAGAAGCGGTCGATGATCTCGTCGGGGACGAACTCGGTGTGGACGTTCCCCGCCTGTCCGTGCTCGTTGTAGTCGTAGCCCTCGCGACCCTTGATGTAGTCGGTGAGCTCCCTCGGGACGGCCGAGGTCTCGCCGTAGCGCGCGACGATGTCGGCGACGTGGTTGCCGACCATGCCGCCGAACCACCGGCACTGATCCCGCGCATGAGCGAGGTCCTCGGTCACGTAGGCCGGCGCGGCCACGCAGATCATCACGTCGTCCGGATCGCGGCCGGCCTCCTCGGCAGCCTTTCGGACGGCGCCGATCGTCCACTCGGTGATGTGCGGGTCGGCGAGCTGCAGGATGAACCCGTCGCCCACCTCTCCGATCAGCTTGAGCGCCTTGGGGCCGTAGCCCGCGACCCACACCTCGGCGCGGCTCCGAGACGCCCACGGGAACCGGATCTTCGAGCCTCGGTACTCCGCCGTCCGGCCGTTCACCAGCTCGCGGATCACGTTGACGCTCTCGCGCAGCGTGGCGAGCGTCGTCGGCTTGCCGTTGATGACCCGCACCGCGGAGTCGCCGCGTCCGATGCCGATCACCGTCCGGTTGCCGAACATCTCGTTCAGCGTGGCGAACACGCTCGCCGTCACCGTCCAGTCGCGCGTCGCGGGGTTCGTCACCATCGACCCCACGATCACCTTGCGGGTGTTGGCGAGGATCTGCGTGTAGATCGGGAACGGCTCCTGCCACAGGATGTGGCTGTCGAACGTCCACACGTGGGTGAACCCGTACGTCTCCGCCTTGGTGCCGAGGTCGACCACGCGAGCGCTGGGTGGGGTGGTCTGCAGCACCACACCGATGTCCATCTCGCTCCCTCTCCCTCGGCGTCCCTCAGCGAGCGACGATCGGCTCGTATGCGTCCGGCCGGCGGTCGCGGTAGAAGGCCCACCGGTCGCGGACCTCGCGGATCTTGCCCATGTCGAGATCGCGGACGATCAGCTCCGGCTTGTACGCGTCGCCCACATCGCCGACGAACTGCCCCTCGGGGTCGACGAAGTAGCTCTGCCCGTAGAAGTCGTTCTCGCCGAGCGGCTCGATGCCGACGCGATTGATCGCACCCACGTAGTACATGTTCGCGACCGCCGCGGCCGGCTGCTCGAGCCGCCAGATGTACTCGCTCAGTCCGCGGTGGGTGGCCGAGGGGTTGAAGACGATCTCGGCGCCGTGCAGGCCGAGGATCCGCCAGCCTTCGGGGAAGTGTCGGTCGTAGCAGATGTAGACGCCGACCTTGCCGACCGCCGTCTCGAACACCGGGTACCCCCCGGTCCCCGGCGCGAAGTAGAACTTCTCCCAGAACCCCTTCACCTGCGGGATGTGCTGCTTGCGATACTTGCCGAGGTACGTCCCGTCGGCGTCGATGACGGCGGCGGTGTTGAAGTAGAGCCCCGACTGCACGAACTCGTACATGGGGAGCACCATCACCATGCCCAGCTCCCTGGCCACGCTCTGGAACCGCTTGGTCGTCGGACCGTCGGGGATCGGCTCGGTGTAGCTGTAATACTCGGCATCCTGAACCTGACAGAAGTACGGCCCGTAGAAGAGCTCCTGGAAGCAAACGACCTCGGCGCCCTGCGCCGAGGCCTCGCGAGCGGCCTCCTCGTGCTTGTCGATCATCGACTCCTGGTCGCCCGACCAGTCGGTCTGGAGGAGTGCGGCTTTCACGGTCGTCGTCGACATCGGAGCCCCCTTGGGTTCGTGCCGGACGCGAGAAGCGCCGGTCTCCCCACGATGCTAACCACCCGCCGCCCGGAGCGCGAGAGGGAGTCGACACCGCCCACGATCCGCTCGGCAGCGGGATCTCGATTACGGTAAGCACCCTGGAGGTGACCACGACCATGCCGGCACGCGTGACGAGGGTCGTCGCGATCTCTCGAGCGATCGGATCCGAGGGCGAACGGATCGGCGCGCTCGTCTCCGATCGCCTGGGGTTCCGCTACGTCGACGAGGAGATCATCACGTCGGCCGCGGAGAAGCAGGGCGTCGACCCCTCGATGATCGCGGACGCCGAACGCCGCAAGAGCGTGATCCAGCGCGTCTTGGAGGGTCTCGGTCAGAGCGGCGCGGCCGGCGCCATCCCCGGCGGTCCGACGTGGGTGCCCGACGACTCGTCCGAGCTCGCGCAGAGCCACGATCTCCGAGCCCTGATCCGCGAGACCATCAACGAGACCGCGGCGCGGGGTCATGTGGTGATCGTGGCGCACGCGGCGGCGTTCGCGCTCGCGGGTCGCGACGACCTGGTCCGTGTGCTCGTCACCGCTCCCGCCGAGATCCGCACGCAGCGCATCGCGGAGGCTCGCGGCGCCGACGCGACGCAGGCGGCCAAGGAGCTCAAGCGCTCGGACGAGGCACGAGCCGCGTACCTCAAGACCTTCTACGGGGTCGAGCGCGAGCTCCCCACCCATTACGACCTCGTCCTGAACACCGAGACGCTCGAGCCCGATGTCGCCGCCGAGATCGTCGCGCGAGCGGCGGGAGCCTAGGGACCGACGCTCACGGAACGATCGCGAACCGGTCGATCGAGACGAGCGCTCCATCCGCCGCGGGGCGCGCGTCCCCGAGGACCACGATCCGAAACGTGTGTACGTCGTCCGCGAGACCGGTGAACGAACGCGCCACGCCGAACGCCGGCGACGCCGCGTAGTTGTCGACCGTCCCAACGAGCAACCCGTCGAGGTAGACCTGCGCGCGCCCCTGGTCGGGGCCCCGGTACGTGAACCAGTCGATGCCGGTGCCTCGGAACGACACCTTGGCGCTCGAGCGCGCGAGATCGCTCGACCCGACGCTCCCGCCCGAGGCCTGTCCTTTCTCGACGACGCCCCACGTCGCTCGCAGGTCCGGGTTCGCGACGAGCCGGCCGCCGGTGCGGAACGCGTCCACGACGACCTGGGTGTCGGTCGCGCTCGCGCGACCCCGGCCGAGCACCCGCACCGTGATCGTGTGGGCGCCGCGTCCCAGCCCGTCGAAGGTCCGGGCGACCTTGAAGCGGGGGCGGGTCGCGTACTGGTCGAACGTGCCGCGGGGCTTCCCGTCGATCGACACCGCGGCCTTGCCCTGGGCCGGCCCCGTCGCCGTGTACCACGTGACCGATCTCCCCGAGAACGAGAACGACGCGGTCGCCCGGGCGAGATGCTCGACCGCGTACGAGCGGCCGAGTGCGCCGGCCTTCCTGACCCTTCGCCATGTGTACGAGATCGCCGAGCCGTCCTCCTCGACCTCGGTGGGCGTCGCGAATCCCTGCGTGGTCGTCGGCGCCGGATGACCGCTCCGATCGACCACGAGCACCGGCGCGATCGCCGGGTTCACGACGGCCTCGTAGGTCTCACCGAGGACGAGCGGCTCGAGCGGCCTCACGAAAGCCGTTCGCACGTTGCCCGACACGCAGTCCACTTGCGCCCCCTTGCCCGAGCGGCAGGTCAGCTCGACCTCCGGGTAGGACCCGGTGCTCGGGATCCACACGAACGTGTTGTCGGGCGTGACCTGATGCACCACCTCGCTGAACGTGAAGGTCACGGGGTCGGCCGAGGCCGCCGGGAGCGCGATCGTCACCGACGGCGGCGTGCCGTCGGGAGCCGGGATCGTCACCGGGTCGAACGAAGCGGTCTCGTACCAGTCCACGTCCACGCACCCGTCGATCCCCGGCACGGCCCCGCAGTTGCCGTACTGCCAGAAGGTCCAGCCGTTGCCGTTCCAGTTCCCGGCCGGCACCGTCGGTGCCGAGACGCCCCAGTGCGCGACCCACAGCACCGTGTACCCGGCGGCGGCGACGGCCGTCGTGTTGCCGGTGCGCGTCTGCCAGCCGTTCGGGCTCGTGTAGATCATGGGTCGCACCCCGATCCGCTCGGTCACGCGGTTCAGCCAGTCGAGGATCCACTGCGTGACCTGCGCCTGGGAGAGCCCCCCGGTCCGCTCGATGTCGAGCACCGGGATCAGGTTGCCCGGTTCGAGCTGTGCGACGTCGACGAAGTGGTCGGCCTCGACGATGGCGTCGTTGGTCGCAGCGTCGGGTCGAGCGAAGTGGTACGCGCCGAACAGGACGCCCGACATCTCCGCCTCGGACTTGTTGAACGCGTAGTTCGGATCGACGAACGTGCTGCCTTCGGTCGCCTTGGCGAACGCGAACCGCTGTCCCGAACCCGCGACCTGCGACCAGTCGATCAGGCCCTGATGGTGCGAGACGTCGATGCCCGGGAGGGCACCCACAGGCTGGGCGACGACCAACGAACCGGTCGTCCCCGCGTCACCGGACGAGCCCGCGTCACCCGGTCCGCCCGCCGCGGATGCGGGAACGGCGAACGAGAGGACCAGGACGACGATCGCGATGGCGGTCGCGGGCGCCGCGGATCGTCGTCGAGATGTCGTCGTGGTGTTTCGCCCCCTGCCCTACGAGACGGGGCAGGCTATCGGACGGTTCCTCGGACGTCGACCCAACCAGGCCGGCGGCGGTCGAGCACCTCAACGCCGTCGGAGGAAGAACCACGCCGCGCCCGAGGGCTCACGTCCCAGCGTCACGCGTTCGATCTCGAAGGCCTGCCCGAATCGCCGGCGGATCTCGGGTTCCCGTGTGCGCGTGGAGCCGGGCCACCGCCACCTGGGACCGAAGGCGAAGATCATCATCCGCGCCCCCGGACGAGTGACCCCTGCCGCCTGGCGCACGTACGCGTCTCGTCGACGCACCGGCACGCCGTGGAAGCACCCGACGTCCAGCACCAGGTCGAACGGCCCGTCGACCTGGAGCTCGTCGAGCCGTGTCACGTCGCCCTCGACGAACATCGCGCCCGATGTCCAGTCGGCCTTGCGGCGCGCCGACTCGATCGCCAGCGAGGAGAAGTCCACGCCGACGGCCGTCCACCCCTGCTGCGCGAGCCACAGCACGGTCGCCCCGGTTCCGCAGCCGAGATCGAGCGCCCGTCCCGGCTCCATCGTCGAGGCCTCTTCGACGACCTCGGGCGGCGGGATACCCGTGTCCCACGGCGTACGGCCACGCCGATAGGCCCGCTCGTAGTGGCGATCGGAGAACCCCATCGCTAGATGTCGGCGTCGAACGTGTCGCAGGCATCGGGGTCGCCCGACTCGAACCCGGTGCGGAACCACGTCGCGCGCTGCTCGGACGTTCCGTGCGTGAACGACTCGGGGTCGATCCTGCCCTGCGTCTGCTGCTGGATCCGGTCGTCGCCCACCGCCGCCGCCGCCGCGAGCCCTTCCTCGACGTCGCCCGGCTCGAGCACACCCGCGCGCGTACACCGATGCGGCCCACACGCCGGCGTAGCAATCGGCCTGCAGCTCGAGGCGGACCGAGAGCTCGTTGCGCTCGGACGGGTTCTCGCGGCTCTCTCGTTGCACGGCCTCGTTCGTGCCGAGCAGCGTCTGCACGTGGTGTCCGACCTCGTGCGCGAGCACGTACGCCTGCGCGAAGTCCCCCGGTGCACCGAACCTGCGGTCCAGCTCGCGGAAGAACCCCAGATCGAGGTAGACCAGACCGTCCGCGGGGCAGTAGAACGGCCCGGTCGCCGCCGAGGCGGCGCCGCAGCCCGATCGGCCTTCGATCGGTGAACAGCACGACCGAGGTATCCCGGTACGTCCGTCCGGCGGGGCGGAAGATGTCCTCGTCCCACATCGTCTGGACGTCGTCGACCACGGCGTCGACGAACTCGGCCGGCGTTCCCTCCACGCCCGGCCCCGACTCGCCCTGAGGCGCCTCGTCCGCGCCTCCGAGCTCGGGGGTGCCGGGGATGTCGAAGCCGCCACCGGCGCAGAACTGGAACGCGAAGAAGATGACCAGGAGCAGGATCACCCCGCCGACGCCACCGCCGACCGGGATGGGGAAACCGCCCAGACCCCTGCCCCCGGACCCGCTCGGGAACGACTCCCCTCGTCGGTCGATGACGCCGCCGCTCCTGCGACGAAGCTTCCGCCACTTCATCGGTTCACCTCACCGCGGGGTCCGGTCGGTCCTTCACTGAGCGTCCCTCATCATTCGCATCCGAGCTTCCCACTCGTACCCACCTACACCCGTCGCCACGCGGCGCCGAACCCCGGCGATTGACCGCCGCCTCCACGGGTAAGTCCACCGGACACCGGAGGTGAACCATGAGACCGGAGAACGCAGGTGCAGCCCTTGCTGCTGTTGCGCCGATCGCCGCGAAAGGTGATGCGATCCGGCTCGACACGGACATCGGATCGATCCTCGGCTACATCGTCGTGGGCATGGTCGTGGGCCTGCTCGCACGTCTGCTGGTGCCCGGCCGCGACCCCATCGGCCTCCTCGGAACGCTCGTGATCGGCGTCGTCGGCGCCGTCCTGGGTGGCTGGCTCGCCGGCGCCTTCTTCCGGGAGACGGAAGGTGTGGACTGGCTCGCCTCGATCGGCGTTGCCATGCTGCTGATCCTGCTCGTGCGCTCGGGGTCCAGACGCCGCGCCTGGAGGTAGCCGACCCTTCCGCTCGTTGGTGACCGTCGGTACCCTCTGAGCGATGGCGCCGGCGAAGATCCGGACGTACGTGGAGACCGGTACCAAGCGCGCGTTCGCCGGCGCGATCGAGTGGCCGGGCTGGTGTCGGGCGGGGCGCGACCCGGACTCGGCGCTCGAGGCCCTCTTCGATTACCGGACCCGGTACGCCAAGACGCTCCGTGGAACGAGGCTCGGCTTCGAGCCGCCGGCCGGTCCGGCCGCGTTCGTCGTGGCCGAACGTCTGAAGGGCGACGCCACCACCGACTTCGGTGCCCCCTCGATCGCGCCGACGGCGGATGAGCGACGCATCACCGACGCCGAGCTCGCGCGCCTCCGTTCGATCCTGAACGCGTGCTGGAGATCGTTCGATGGCGCCGTCGACGCCGCTCGAGGCAAGGTGCTCGCCAAGGGGCCGCGCGGCGGCGGGCGCGATCTGCGGAAGATCGTCGACCACGTCGTGGACGCCGACGGGAGCTACCTGCGGATGCTCGCTCGGAAGGTCGAGGCCGGCCCGAAGGCGGAACGGCTCGATCGGACGCGCGCGGCGATCCTGGACGCGCTCGCGACCACCGCCCGGGACGGCGTCCCACCTCCCGGACCTCGCGGGGGCAAGCGTTGGCTGCCTCGGTACTTCGTCCGTCGAGTCGCCTGGCACGTCCTCGATCACGCATGGGAGATCGAGGACCGCATCACCTGAGCGCTCGCCAGGTACGGTGGAGGGGTGACCACCTTGAAGCCGGGCGACCCGGCACCGCCGTTCGCTCTTCTCGACCAGCACGGCAACACCGTTCGGCTCGAGGACTACCGCGGGAGGAAGGTGCTCGTCTACTTCTACCCGGAGGCGGACACGCCGGGGTGCACGAAGCAGTCGTGCGATCTGCGCGACCATCGGCGGGACCTGACGGGGATCGGCGCCGACGTCGTCGGGATCTCTCCGGACCTGCCCGACAAGCAGCTCGCCTTCGACACCAAGTACGAGCTCGGGTTCCCGCTGCTCTCGGACCCGGACCACTCCACCATCGAGGCGTGGGGCGCCTGGGGCGAGAAGGTCCGGGGCGGCCGGACCTCGATCGGCCTGATCCGCTCGTCGTTCCTCGTGGACGAGGATGGCCGCATCGAGGGCGTGTGGTCGCCGGTCAAGCCCGAGGACACGGTTCCGAACGCGCTCGCGGCACTCGCGTGAGTTCCGGTAGCGTTCGGTCGTGACCGACATCCCGCCCAGGTTCCGACTGACCGAGCACTTCGATCGTGCCGTCCAGTACGCCAACCGCATCCACGCGGACCAGACCCGCAAGGGCACCGACGTCCCCTACATGACCCATCTCCTGGGCGTCGCGTCCCTCGTGCTCGAGAACGGGGCGCAGAGCGAGGAGGAGGTGATCGGGGCGCTCCTGCACGACGCCGCCGAGGACCAGGGGGGCCGCCCCCGGCTCGAGGACATCCGAGAGCAGTTCGGCGAGCAGGTCGGGCATATCGTCGATGCGTGCACCGACAGCTACGACAACCCGAAACCACCGTGGCGCCCACGCAAGGAGGCGTACGTCACCCACGTCCGCGAACGAGTCGAACGCGGAGGCGACGAGCCGGCCCTCCGCGTCTCGCTCGCCGACAAGCTCCACAACACGCGGGCGATCGTCGCCGACGTGCGCGAGAGCGGCGACGCCCTGTTCGAGCGCTTCAGCGGCAAGAAGGACGGGACGATCTGGTACTACGCCGCCCTCGTGGAGGCGTTCCGCGGCTTCCCGAACCGGATGGTGGGCGAGCTCGAACGAGAGGTCACCGAGCTCCGTCGTCTCGCCGGCACCTCCTGAGCCATCACTCCTGAGCCATCAGTGGGAGTGGCTCCGACGAGGCGATCGGTCGCGAGCACATACATCGGCGCCGCCGCCCAGCTCCCGTCTCACGGCGACGGCGCGATACAGCCCGACCCGATCCGGGATCCGCTGGCGATAGAAGCCCTCCGCGTTCGTGCGCGTCGTGTCGACGATGCGCCACCTGTCGTCGCGGAATCGTTGGATCTTGACCGGTACGGTCGAAGCGCAATCCGCGAACCCGTCGTTCACCGTCACCCTGCCTCTCGCCACCAGATGCCTGCGGAGGTTGAGCGTGATCGTCCGCGCGTGGATCGTCGGCTCGATCACGGTGAAGGCCGTCGCGCTCGTCGCCGTGCCGCCCGGCGTGGTCACCGCGATCGGCCCGGTCGTGGCTCGTGCCGGCACCGTCGCCGTGATCCTCGTATCGGAAACCACCGTGAAGGTGGCCCGCGTCCCGTTGAACCTCACCGCGGAGGCGCCGGTGAAGCCGGTCCCGATGATGGTCACCGACGTGCCCGCCGTTCCGCTGGTCGGGTTGAACGACGTGATGGTCGGGAGCGGCGATGGCGTCACCGTGAAGTTCGTCGCACTCGCGACGGTGGTGCCCTGCTTGGTGACGGAGATCGGGCCGGTCGTCGCGCCCGCCGGGACGATGGCGGTGATCTGCGAATTCGAGTTCACCGTGAACGTCGCGCTGGTGCCGTTGAACCGGACCCGGTTGGCGCCGGTGAAGCCCACGCCGGTGATCACGACCGACGTCCCGATCACGCCGCTGGTCGGGTTGAACGACGTGATCGCGAAGCCTCCGGCCGTCACCGTGAAGTTGGTCGCGCTCGTGGCCGTGCCGCCGGGCGTCGTCACCGCGATCGGCCCGGTCGTGGCTCCCCCGGGGACCGTCGCCGTGATCTGGGTGTTCGAGTCCACCGTGAAGCTTGCGGTGGTGTTGTTGAACTTCACCGCGGAAGCGCCGAGGAAGCCCGTTCCCGTGACCTGCACGGAGGTTCCCACCGGTCCGCTGGTGGGATCGAACGAGGTGATCGTCGGGACGGGTGAGGCCGTCACGGTGAAGTTCGTCGCGCTCGTGGCCGTCCCGTCCGGGTTCGTCACCGAGATCGCGCCGGTGGTCGCACCCGCCGGCACGGTGGCCGTGATCGTGTGCGTGTTGTTGATCGTGAAGGTCGCCGAGACTCCATCGAATCGCACCGCGGTCACGTCCGGGTCCGGACCGCTGAAGTTGTCACCGGTGATCTCGACCGGTGTGCCCACCGGGCCGCTCGTCGGCGTGAACGACGAGATGGTCGGCGCTGCGGCGAACGCCGCTTCGGCGCCGGGGATGGCGATCGTGAGCGCGACAAGCAGGACGACCAAGGAGGTCTGGGCAGCGCGACGTCGCATCCTCATCATGACGCCTCCCTCGCAGTCAGGAAGATGCACGGATCCCTAGTCTGCCACTCCCATCGCGGCCTCGTATACCCTCCGTAGGCCGCGCGACCGACTCCAGGCAGGAGTGCCAAGCCCTCGTCACCCGTGGAACGCGACGAGGCGATCCGCCTCGTCGTCGAGCGCCCGCTTCGTCTCCCGCGACAGCCGCTCGAAGGGCTCGATCTCGATGCGGCTCCGCTCCACGCGCCACGTCCCGGCCACCTGCCCGTCGACCAGGAACGTCGGTCGCGAGTGAGGGGTCTTGGTGTTGAAGATGCGCGATCGGAACCGCTCGGGCAGGATCTGCGTTCGGCGCGCGTGCACCAGCAGGGCCGCGTCCCACGTCGGTAGGAACCGGACCGGCGCGAACGTGCCGGGATCGGGCAGCGGCGCGCGAGGCAGGTCCAGGAGCTCTCCACCGTCCGCGTCCACGAAACGGCGGAGCTTCATGCGATCGATCGCCGGCGCCAACACGGCGAGCGGCAGCCCGGCCCAGCTCGCGAGGTCCTTGCGCGACGCCGGGCCGAACCCGCCCAGGTAGCGGCGGATCAGGAGCTCGATCCCCTGCTCCTGCGTAGCCTGCGACGGGCCGAGCCAGTCCTCGGCCAACCCGTACAGGTCGGCCGAGCGCCGGTCCCAGGTCCCGGAAGGAGGGACGCGAACGAGATCGAGCCACATCCCGACGCCGTTCCACGTGGTGCTGTCGACGCCGAGCTCCTTCATCAGCTCCTCGCGCCGGCGGGGACCGTCGGAGAGCAGTGCGCGAACCCTCTCCGCAACCTCGACCGCGTCGCGTTCGACGGCCCTGCGACGTGTCGCCCGCAGCCACCATTCGCGACGAGCCCGCCGGATCGCCTCGGTCATCGGCCAGTAGTCGCGTGCGGAGACCATGTGGATGGTCACGCGCATCAGCGTGCCCTGGACGACCGAGCGGCGTTCGAGGGCGCGCGTGAGGTCACCGCGCCCGAACCCGTCCACCCGCGACCACAAACCGATGTACGCCGAGGGCGCGTACTGCGTCTGCAGGCCGCCGATGCGTTCGATCGCCTTCGGGATCGGAGAGCTCGCGCGTTCCAGGAGCAGCTGACGCGCGAGGAGCGCTCGGTTCAGCTCGCGTTCGGTCAGGGTCCGCCCGGCCGTCATCCGGCTCCGGCGGCGGCGAGCAGGCCGGCGGCCGTGCGCTCCCAGGTCCATTCGCGACCCACGAACGCGCTCACGGCCCGGCGGAGCTCGGCGCGCTCGTGCGGCGGGAGCTCGAGCACCCGATCCAGGCCGGCCGCCAGGCGGGCGACCGCTCCGGGCCCCGGCTCGAACGTGAGCAGGCCCGGGCGCTCGATGGCCGCCTCCAGCTCCGCCCCCACCTCCCCCAGGCCCGAGTGCCGGGCCACGAGCGGCAGGGCGCCCGCCGCCGCTCCCTCGGCCGCGACCATGCCGAACGCCTCCGGCAGGATCGACGGCGTCACCATCACGTCCATCGCGGCGAGCGCCTCCGGCGCGTAGCGATGATCGAGGCGGCCCGTGAACGTCACGTCTCGCTCGCCGGCGTCGTGCGGCGGACCGAGCCCGACCTCTTCGATGGGCATCCCCCGAACCTCTCGCAGCCACTCGAGCCCGGCGGCGTCGCCACGCTCGAGCGCGATCGCGAGCGCCGCCAACCACTCGCGGTTCGAGCCGAACCCGACGACGAGGCCGTGCGCCGGGTGCCGCGCGCCGCGGTGTCCCTGGAGCATCAGCTCCACGCCCTTCTGCGGGATCAGCTTGCCCAGGTATCCCACGATCGGCCCGCTCGTTCCGGCGAGGCGGCGAAGCCGCTGCGCCGCGTCCGGCTCGGGCACGGCCTGGTCGTAGGTCTCGGCGAGCGCATCGAGCGCCCCGGCGTCACGCAGGTCGAGCGCGCGCTCCACCTCGGCGTCGATCGACGACGGTCTGCCTCGCGCCGTGTCGGGGTCCGCGTCGAGCAGATCCGCCGCCTCCATCAGTGCCTCGGTCCGTGGCCTCGGCCGGAACGCGGAGACCTCCACACCCGGCGCCACCGTTCGAACAAGGGCTTGGATCCCCGGGACCAGCGCCGAGCATCGCGCGAGCACGTCGGCGGTCGGTCCGACGACGGCGCGCGCCGCCTCGAGGCCTTCGCGCGCCAACTCCCGGTACCGCTCCTGGATCCGAACCGCGTACTCGATGTCGCTGCCGTGGATCTTCGCCACGTAGCGCTTTGGCCCGAGCGCGCGCCTGCCGATCGCCGCACCCGGGATCGCGTGGCCGGTGAACGTGATCTCCGTCGCGTGCCACGCCGCGGCGGCCCGCAACGCGTCGACGTTCGTTCGCAGGTAGGACTCGAGCTCGTCCTCCGACAGATCCACGAACCGACGGACCCGGTCGAACCCCTCGTACCGATCGATGACGAAGACCGGGATCATGGATCCGATCCGTGGCCGAAGCAGGACGCATCGCCCCATCGAGCTCGCCGCCGCGTTGTCGGTCAGCTGCGACGGCCCGCCCTCATCCACCGCCCCGAACGCGTCGATCCACGGGTACCGCTCGGGATGACGCTCCTGGCATACGAGCAGCACGTCGTGACCGGCCGCTCGCAGGTGTTCGGCCACGCGCGCGGTGGCCACGTTCGAGCCCGAGCCTTCGAGAAGCCACCCGTGCCACAGGAGGATGCGCATCGCGCGCGATGTTAGACGAGAGCGATCGAGCGCTCGCCCAGCGCTACCCTTGCGATGCAGCTCGGAGCGTGTCGCTCAGTTGGGCAGGGTCTTGATCTCCGACGCCTTCAGCCTGCGTGTCTCGGGTGAGAGCCGCAGGCCGATCATGCCGAGCGGAGCCGCCGTCCAGGCTCCGTCCTTCAAGATCTCGACGCTCAGCATCCCGTCGTCGGACTCCCCGATCCGGAGCGTTTTCCCCTCTTCCGTGCGGTAGAAGTCCACGGCCCTAGGATACCTGGTCGGCGACGCCCGGTCGCGCGCGGCGGCCCCGGCCTCCTATCGTGTCCCCATGGCAGCTCGCAAGGAGATCCTCGAGGTCGCCGGGCGTGAGGTGACGGTCTCGAACCCCGACAAGGTCTTCTTCCCGACGACCGGCCACACCAAGCTCGACCTCGTCCGCTACTACCTCGCCGTCGCCGACGGAGCGCTGCGCGGCGTCTCCGGACGACCGATGGCGTTGAAGCGGTTCGTCCACGGCGCCGAGGGCGACTTCTTCTTCCAGAAGCGGGCGCCGTCCTCGCGTCCCGACTGGATCGAGACCGTCGAGCTCAGCTTCCCATCCGGCCGAACCGCGGAGGAGATCGTGGTCCGCGACGCGGCCCAGCTCGCGTGGATCGTGAACCTCGGGTGCATCGACCTGAACCCGCACCCGGTGCGCGCGGACGATCTCGATCATCCCGACGAGCTGCGGGTGGACCTCGACCCGGTGCCGGGGATCGAGTGGCCGCAGATCCGCGACGTCGCCATGGTGACGAAGGAGGTGCTCGAGACCTTCGGCCTCGTCGGGTGGCCCAAGACCTCGGGCTCGCGGGGGATCCACGTCTACGCGCGGCTCGAACGCCGTTGGACGTTCCCCGAGGTCCGACGGGCGGCGCTCGCGCTCGCGCGAGAGGTCGAACGGCGCGCCCCGGACCTCGCCACCAGTCGGTGGTGGAAGGAGGAGCGCCACGGCGTCTTCCTCGACTACAACCAGAACGCGAAGGACCGAACCGTCGCCTCCGCGTACTCGATCCGCCCGACCCCCGACGCGCGCGTGTCGGCGCCGCTCGGGTGGGACGAGGTTCCCGGGGCCGAGCCGGACGCGTTCACGATCGACACCGTGCCGGGGCGGTACGTCGGAGATCGGCGATCCCTCCGAGGGCATCGACGAGGCGGCGGGGTCGCTCGAGCCGCTCCTCGAGCTCGCCGAACAGCACGAGTCGGCCGGGTTCGGCGACGCGCCCTGGCCACCGCAGTACGCCAAGCAGGAGGGGGAGCCGGCCCGCGTGCAGCCGTCGAAGCGCCGGCGCGGCACCCCGCAGAAGGAAGGCATCGTGCCTCCACCCGCGCCGGGGAAGAAGACCGGCCCGACGGGCCGCCGGCGGACCAAGGCCCCGCTGATCGAGATCGCCCGCGCGGCGAGCGAAGCCGAGGCGATGCAGGGGTTGGAGCGGTGGAAGGCGCGCCATCCCGAAGTCGCCTCCTCGCTGCAACCCGCCGACGTGATGGTCGACCCGATGCGAGGGCGTTCCACGACGTGGACTCGGATCCGCGTGAACCTGCGCAACGTCCCCGAGGCCGAGCGGCCGCCGCAGGAGGCACTCGAGGTCGATTACGACCCGTGGGAGGGCATGGACGTCGAGGCGTGGCGCCGGGAGGAGCAGGAGCGCCGGAAACCGCGGTAGCCCGGACGAGAAGGGGCGCCGGCCGCGGCCGGCGCCCCTTCGCGTGTTACGTCGATGACGCCTCCTACAGACGGGCGCCGTAGATGTTCTGGTCCAGGCCCCCTTCGTCGAGGCATGGGTCGTCGATCGTCGGCGTGATGTACGCCGGCGCGTTGATGTCGTTCGGGTCGTAGTCGCAGTTGTCCTGGAAGACGCTGAAACCGTTGTCGGCGGCCCCGTCCCTAGGATCGACGCCCGGAACCAGATCCCGCGAGTCCGTCCACACGACGTTGACGGCGCCCGGAACGGCCGAGACGTAGAGGTAGTCACCCCAGAACCCGACTCGCCGGGACCCGTGGGTCATCCACCCGAAGTTGCTGCCGGCCGTGCTCACGACCTGCTCGGCGTCCACGTCTAGGCCTCCGTCGGAGATTGCGCGACGAACGTGTTGACGACGTCCCCGGAGTTCACGCCGTCGGCGTCGTTGCCCGGCGGCACGTCGGCGTCGTACTCGGGGTCACTCCGCCGAGTCGTAGAAGATCACCGTCAGTACGTCCGTCGGCCGAGGCGATGTCCGGGAACCACTGGTGGCCGGCCTCCAGGTTGTCCAGCGTCACCGCGGTTCGTCGTCCCAGTCTCGCCGCCGTCGCATCGGAGTTCCGGACGAAGACCTTGTTCTGCCCGTCTCGGCGCTCCGAGGCCCACACGACGTGGACGCCGTCGTCGTCGGCGGCGACCGCCGAGTTGCTGAAGAACCTCGAGAACGTGAACCCGCTCTCGCAGACGAACGGTCCGTCGCCGCAGTCCACCGTTCCGGTCGCGCCGGCGAACTGGTTCGAATCGAACAGCTCGATCGAGGCGACGTGGGCCGGCGCGCCGAACGAGACGCCGCCGTCATCGGACCTGAGCAACCAGACGTCGGCCGTGGGCCGGCTGCTCGAGGGGTACGTCAGGTAGGTGAGGTAGACGGTCGCCGTCGGGACCGACCGCCAGGTCGGCGAACGAAGCCGTCCCGTGCTCCTTCGGCGTGACCTTGAACGGCCTCGAGAACGACAGCCCGTGGTCGGTCGAGCGCGAGAAGAGCACGGCGTTGTTCCCCGACTGGAGGCCGTGGTACTGCGACCAGGCCGTGTAGACGTTGCCGGCGAACTCACCGTCGGTCTGGTCCGCGGTCAGGTTGATCTTGTCCTGGAACAGCCCCGCCCCGAACAGGCCCGAGGGCGCTCCCCCGCTTCACCAGGACGGTCCGGTCGTACGTCGGCGCCGTGATCGGTGTACTTCGCCACGTACACCCCACCGTTGATCGGCTTGCTCCGGTTGAAGCAGATGAACGCGTAGAACAGGTTCCCATCGCCGTCGAACGACTGCGTCGGGTCGCCGGACGCGCCGCACGTTCCGTGCACGGGCGATGACTCGCCGGCGTCCGAGGTGTCGTCCGGATACCCGGGCACCAAACTGAGCGACCACGTCGCCCCACCGTCGGTTGAGCGGTAGTAGCCGGCCCAGACCTCGTTGTTCACGATCGCGGCGCAGTAGTCGTTCGAACCGGCGACGACGACGTCGGTGTCGGTCGGGTCGACGGCGACGGTCGGCTCGTTCTGCTGGCGGCGCCCCTCGCTGCACCGCGCCATCGTTTCGTCGCTTCCGTCCGTCGTGTTGGCGAGCACGTAGCTGCCGGCGGTGTCGTCACCCGTCACCTTGGACTCCGTCGGCACCGCCTGCGCCGGTGGCGCGAGGCCCACCACCAGCGCGAGGGCGACGAGCGAGAAGAGCGCTCTCCGTCTCATCTCGTGCCTCCTTCCCCCGGCTCCCCGGGAACGCGACTTGCCGGCTACCCAGAAGCGCGCCCGCTAAACGTCCACCTGGCCAGGGTGCCTCGTGGCCTAGGCTGTGCTCGTGACGTACGCCGTGCTGCTCGACGTCTCGAGCCTGATGTACCGGGCCTTCTTCGCGTGGGGCCAGGAGCTGCGTTCGCCGGGCGGCCGGCCGGTGGGTGCCGTGCACGGCTACCTGGACATGGTCACCCGCCTGATCGTCACGCGCCGACCCGAGGAGATCGTGCACGTGTACGACCACGAATGGCGTCCCGTCGCCCGGACCGACATGTACGCCGGCTACAAAGCGAACCGCCAAGAAGATCCGGAGGGTCTGCCCGAGCAGTTCCCGATGCTGCGCCAGGTCCTCGATCTCACCGGCATGTCGCAGGCGATGACGCGTGGATGGGAGGCGGAGGATGCGATCGGCGCGATCTGCGCGAACGCCGACCCGGCCGATCGCATCGAGATCGTGAGCGGCGATCGCGACCTGATCCAGCTCGTCCGCGACCCGGGGGTGAAGCTGCTCTTCACGCTTCGCGGCGTCTCGGAGCTGCTCGAGCTCGACGAGGCGGGCGTGCTCGAGAAGTACGACGTGCCGGCCGCGCGGTACATGGAGTTCGCGATCCTGCGCGGCGACGCGAGCGACGGCCTGCCGGGCGTGCGCGGCGTCGGAGAGAAGACAGCCCGGGCACTCGTGCAGACCTACGGATCGCTGGACGAGCTCCTGGAGGACGCTCGCTCGTCGGAGCCGAGACCGGGACCGCTCAAGGGCAAGCCGGCACTCCGAGCGCGACTCGTCGAGAGCGCCGACTACATCGCCACGATGCTGCGGCTCGTGCCGGTGAACGCGATCGCACCGGTCGACCGATGGCGGGGTGAGCGTGACGACGACGGCCTCGCGGCGCTGGCCGACGAGCTGGCGCTCAAGGGACCGGTGCAGCGGCTGAAGGCCGCCCTCGACTCGGTCGCGGAGAAGGCCTGAGCTCACCCCCGTCGGAGCGAGGGACCGAGCGTAGACTCCGGCGATGGCTCGGCCGCTCTCCGTCGGCGTGCAGCTTCCCGAGGTGGAACGCGACGTGCGCTGGCCCGAGCTCGTGGCGATGGCGCGTGCCGCCGAGGAGGTCGGCCTCGACTCGATCTGGCTCGGCGACCACCTGCTCTATCGCGACGACGGCCGCCCCGAACGCGGACCGTGGGACGCGTGGACGACGCTCGCGGCCCTCGCCGCGTCGACCGAGCGCGTGCGCCTCGGCTCACTCGTCGCGTGTTCGGCGTTCCACCCGCCCGGGATGCTCGCTCGCATGGCCGCCACGATCGACGAGGTGAGCGGCGGCCGGTTCGTGCTCGGGATCGGCGCAGGCTGGAACCAGACCGAGTTCGACGCGTTCGGGATCGCCTTCGGGGAGCGCGCGTCGCGTTTCGAGGAGGCGTTCGAGATCGTCCGCCGGTTGCTCGGCGGCGAGCGTGTCACCTTCGAGGGACGTTTCTCGCGCGTCGAGGACGCCGTCCTGCTCCCCGAACCGCGGCGGCGGGTCCCGCTGATGATCGGCTCGAACGGCGATCGGGTCCTGCGAGCCGCGCTCCCGCACGTCGACGCGTGGAACACGTGGTACGCCGACTACAGCAACACGCCCGACCGATTCGCGGCGTTGAACCGGCGCATCAGCGACCTCGCGGAGGAGGTGGGTCGTGCGTCGAGCGAAGTGACCCGGAGCGCGTGCGCCCTCGTCGTGCTCGATCGCGACGCCGGCGAACGTCCGATCGACGGGGACGTGGTCCCGCTCGAAGGACCGGCCTCGATCGTCGCTGACGGGATCCGCGCGCTCGCCGAGGCCGGCGCCGACGAGGCGATCCTCGTCCTGTCCCCGATCAGCGAGCGATCGATCCGGTCGATGGGCGAGGTCCTGACGCTCCTCGACGGACGGTGATGGCAAGGGCCGGACCCGGGCCGCTCGCGCTGATCGGCGGCGACGAGCTGAAGCCCGGCAACGAACCGCAGGACCGGATGCTGGTCGAGGCCGCCGGGACGGGACCGGCGTTCGTGCTTGCCACGGCGGCCGGCCGCCAGCACCCGGAACAGGCCGTCGCGAACGCCGTCCGTTGGTTCGGAACCCTCGGGCTCCAGGTCCGGGAGCTCCCGGCCACGCGCCGCTCCGACGCGACGGCGGCCGCCAACGTCGAGCGAGCGAGGGCGGGCGGGTTCTTCTACCTCGTCGGGGGCGATCCCGGGCTCGTTCCCAAGACGCTGGCCGGCACACCCCTGTGGGAGGCGATCGCCGAGGCGTGGAGCGACGGGGCCGCCCTGGCGGGCTCCTCGGCGGGCGCCATGGCGTTCGGCGAGTGGACGCTCGTCCGCGAGCGGATGCCCGGCGACGACCGCCGCCGCTATCTGCCGGCGCTCCGGCTCGTCCCCGGGATCGCGGTGTTGCCGCACTTCGAGACCTTCGGGCACCGGTGGGTGGAGAGCGCGATCGACGCGGCTCCCCGCGAGGACGTCGTCCTGCTCGGCGTCGACGAACGGACCGCCGCGATCCATCACCGGGGCCGATGGCGTTGCCTCGGCGCAGCCGGGGTCACCGTCATCGCGAACGGCGGACGGCGGACGTTCGGATCCGGCGAGGAGATCGAGGGCCTTCCCGCGCCCGTTCCGTCTACCCCTTGACGATGCAGGTGAGCGTTCGATTGAGCCCGGGGATCAGCTGGATGTCGCTCAGCATCTGACCCAGGGCGTCCATATCCTCCACCTCCGCACGGACGATGAGGTCGTAGGGCCCCGTCACCGACTGCGCGACCCGGACACCGGGGATCGAACCGATCTCGCCGCGCACCTTCGTGCCGCCGCCCGCCTCCGTCTGGATCAGCACGTACGCCCTCAGCACTCCGACCTCCTCGCCGCGTTGGGACATGGTGCCCTCAGAGCCGCTCGGCGACGCAACCGCGCCGCTCCCCGGGGTGCCCTCGTCGGGTCAGCCGGGGACCAGCACAGGCGTTTCGGCCGAGCCCGCTCGAGCGGCCCCGATCGCCGCGTCGGCGCGCTCCAACGGGAACGTTCGGGTCGACGTGACGAGCGGGATCTGCGCCGCGAGGGCGAGCAGCTCCTCGCCGTCGCGGCGCGTGAGGTTCGCGACCGATCGCACGATCCGCTCACCCCACAGGAGCTCGTAGGCGAACGAGGGGATGTCCGACATGTGGATCTCGGCGCACACGACCGAGCCTCCGGGCGCGACCGCGGCGAGCGCGAGCGGCACGAGCTCGCCGACGGCGGCGAAGAGGATGGCGGCGTCGAGCGGCTCGGGCGGCTGCTCCGTCGAGTCCCCGGCCCACGCGCATCCGCGTTCGACCGCGAGCCGCTGGGTCTCGGCGTCGCCGGGACGGGTGAACGCGAAGACGCGGCGGCCTTCGTGCAGGGCGATCTGCGTCACGAGCCGCGCGGCGTTCCCGAACCCGTACAGACCGATCAGCCCGCCGTCCCCCGCGAGCCGCAACGCCCGGTACCCGATCGCTCCCGCGCAGAGCAGCGGGGTCGCCGCTACGGGCTCGAACCCCTGAGGAACCGGCAGGCAGAACCGCGCGTCCACCACCAACCGTTCCGCGTACCCGCCGTCGAGGTCGTAGCCGGTGAACCTCGCATCGGGACAGAGATTCTCGCGACCGCTCGTGCAGTACCTACAGGTCCCGTCCGCCCACCCGAGCCACGGGACCCCGACGAGATCACCCATACGCCGATCGGTCCACACGGTCGCCCACGGCGCCGATCGTCCCGACCACCTGGTGCCCGGGGATCAACGGGAGCGTCGGCCGGTCGAGCTCACCGTCGAGGATGTGCAGGTCGGTCCGGCAGATCGCGCACGCGATGACCTCGACGAGGACCTGCCCCGGGGCCGGCTCGGGAGACGGAACCTCGCGCAGCTCGAGCGGACGCCCGGGAGCCGCGAGCACCAGGGCCCGCATCGTCATCCCCCTCCCGCCCATCGCGCGACGACCGACCGCTGGTCGTCGTCGAACCACGGGGGGTCGCCGGCGGCGACGTTGGCCGCGGCGTGCTCGACCCGAGCCGTCGCGGGGATCACGACGCTCACGCGCGCATCCGAGAGCGTCCACTTCAGCAGGGCCTGGGCCCAGCTCTCGACGCCGAGCGCCCGCAGGACGCCCGGATCCGCCGGCTCCCGGTCGAGCAAGGACCCCTCGGCGAACGGCCGCATCGCGATCACGCCGAGTCCGAGCTCGTTCGCGAGCGGTAGCACCTCGCGTTCACATCTCCGCTCGAGTGGGTTGTACGGGACCTGTACGCAATGGATCCGACCGGTGCGCATCACCTCGACGAGATCGTCGAACGCCGCTTCACGGTAGTGCGTCGCGCCGAGCAGATCCACGCGCCCGGCGCCTCGCTCCGCCTCCAACCACCCGAGATGCTCGCGCCACGCGACGAGGTTGTGCACCTGCTCGATCTCCACGCGCCCGCCGAAGAACCCGAGCTGCGCCTCGAACTGTGATCGACCCTCCTCGACCGAGCGCGCCCAGATCTTGGTCGCGACCAGTGCGTCCTCTCGCAGATCGGCGGCATCGAGCGCTCGACCGAGCACCCCTTCGGCCCGACCGTACATGGGAGAGGAGTCCACCAGGCGCGCGCCGCCGTCGAAGGCGGTCCGTACCACCTCGGAAGCCGTGGACTCGTTCCGCGGTGGCAGATCGAACACGTTCCACGTCCCGAGGCCGACCACCGGCACCCGACGTCCCGTCTCGCCGAACGGCCGGAGCTCCACCCGACCCCCGGAGCGGCTCAGTCCTCGGTCGAGCCGTTGTGCTCGCGCAGGAACCGCTCGAGCTCCGCGGCGATGTCGTCGCCGCTCGCGTGCTGCAGGGACGGCTCGTCGTCGTCGGCGCCCATCGTCTCCGAGGCTTCCTCCAGCCGGCGCACGTACGCGGCGAGGTTCCCGTCCTCCTCGATCGCCTCGGACACCTCTCGCTCGAACACGCGGGCGGCGAGCTCGATCTCGCCCGTGTCGATCTCCAGACCCGTGAGGTCGCGGAGCGCCTCGAGGAGCGCGAGCGCGACCTTCGGGTTCCGCGATTGAGGCAGGTAGTGCGGGGCGGCCGCCCACAGCGACAGGGCCGGCACCCCCGCGCGCGAGGCGGCGGAGTTCACGATACCCACGATCCCTGTGGGTCCCTCGTACCGAGCGGCCACGACCCCCGGTTTGGCGAGCCAGTCCTCGTCCTCGCTCGCAGCGTTCACCGGCGCCGGCCGCGTGTGCGGCACGTCCGCCAGGAAGGCGCCCAACGTGACGAGCAACGAGACGTCCATGTCCGAGCACACCTGGAGGATCGTGCCGGCGTAGGTGCGCCATCGCAGGTTCGGCTCGACGCCGACGAACACGATCGCGTCGCGATCGTTGATCCGTGCCGAGAAGAAGCGGCTGGCGGGCCAGTCGACGCGACGGGTGGAACCCTCCACCAGACGCACCGTCGGACGGTTGACCTGGAAATCGAAGAACTCCTCCGGGTCGATCTCCGCGAAACGGCGCGCGCCCCACTGCGACCGCAGGGTGCGGACGGCCGTGGTCGCCGCCTCACCGCCGTCGTTCCAGCCCCCGAACGCACAGATCATCACGGGTTTCGAGAGCTCGGGGCGGGTTCGGTAGTCGAGGTGGGTCACCCGCATAGTCTGTACAGAAGCCGGGTGCCTGTCATCCCGCGCCCCGAAGGCCGGCCTGGGTGCTTGTCCATCGCCGCGAGGGGTGGCACGATGCCGTGCTCGCTCAGCAGGGGGGAACCACCATCAGAGCCCGCACGGCCTTCCGAAGGCGCCTCCGCACGCTCGCCCTCGTCGAGCTCGCGCTGCTGACGTTGCTCCTGGTCCCCGCTGCCCTCGCCGAGACCGCGACGGCCACCCTCTCGGTCTCGGCGCCGATCGTGGATTTCGGCGAGCGGGTCGCCGTGTCCGGCTCGGTCACGACCGTCCCGGGCTGCACCGCTGATCGCGCCGTCACCTTGCAGTGGCGACCTGCCGACTCCTCGGAGTTCGCGAACGTGGCCAGCGGCGCGACGGCCCAAGACGGGTCCTTCACCTTCGATCAGGTGCAACCCCACACGGGCGGGTATCGGGCGACGCTGCCGGAGGACGGAGCCTGTCTCGCCTCCACCACCAACGAAGCGGTCGTCCGCGTTCGAGCGCTGGTCGACGCCGCGCTCGTCGCCGGGTCGACGGAGTCCGGCGACTGCGTCGAGGTCGCGACGTCGGTCCTCCCGGCGCGACCGGGTCAGGTCGTCGAGCTACAACGTTGGTCGGACGGGTGGAAGGCGCTGGAGGAGCTCGTGCTCGACCCGGCGTCGCAGGCGCTGGCGACGCCGTGCTTCGTCGACGACGTCGGCGTGGTCCGGCTGCGCGTGCGTTGGGCGGCACAAGACACCCTGAACGAGACCAGCTCGTCGCCGGTCCTGGGCTTCGAGGTCACGCGCGCGCCGTGGATGGCCGCGATCGACGACGCGATCGGGTCGCGACGGATCTCGGTCACCGTCGGCGACGACGGGGCGATCCTGTACCACGAGGCGGCGTCGACGCCGCGGATCCCGGCCTCCAACGAGAAGCTCCTGCTCTCGATGACGATGTACGACACCTTCGGCCCCGGGTTCCGGATCCGCACCAGCGTCGCCGCATCGGGTGTCGAGGCGTCGGGAGCCGTCCAGAACCTGTGGATCCTCGGGCGCGGCGATCCCACCGTGGACTCGTCGACGATCGGCGCGCTCGCCAGGAAGATCGTCGACGCCGGGATCACCCGGGTCCGGGGCCGGGTGCTCGGCAGCACCGGGTACTTCCGCAGGGACTGGGACGCGCCAGGATGGAACAACGTGGCGCGCGACTACGTGAACCGCCCGACGGCCCTCGCGTTCGAACGCAACGACCGCGCCGACCCCGAACGCCTCGCCGCCGCGACGCTCACGGCCAAGCTCCGAACGCTCGGGGTGCGGGTCGACGGGAAGCCCGGCGCCGGCGCACCGCCGAACGGGCTCGAGACGATCGCCTTCGTCGATTCCCCGCCGCTGCAGCGTCTGCTCACGAGGATGCTCCGACCCTCGGACAACTACATCGCCGAGACGCTCGGCAAGCGTCTCGGCGCCGAGACCCGCGGCCCGCCCGGAACGATCGCGAAGGGTGCGGCGTCGATCCAAGCCTGGACCGACGACCATGGCACGGACTTCACGCTTCACGACAACTCGGGGCTCTCGTACGCGAACCGCGTGACGACCCAGGGCATCGTGCGGCTGCTCTGGTTCGCCGAAGACCAGGCGTGGGGACCCGATCTCCGACGGGCGCTCCCGACGGGCGGTCAGGGAACCCTCCGGCATCGGCTGCGCGGCGTCGACGTGCGAGCGAAGACCGGGACGCTGGATGACGTGTCGGCGCTCTCGGGGTGGGTCAAGGCGGACGCCGGCACGTGGGTCGAGTTCTCGGTCCTGTCGTTCGGCATGTCGAAGTCCGCCGCCTCGGCGATCGAGGATCGGATCGTCCTAGTCCTTCAGAACCAGCTCGACTGAACGGGCCCGGTCCCCCCACGATCCGTGAGAGAAGCCGTTCCACCTGTCAACCCCCGGGCGGTTCACTCCGATGGTGAAACGTGATGGATCAGACCGGTGCCGCGGCCGGCCCGGCCGAGCTGCTCGAACGCGTGCTCGCGCGCGAACCGCCCGAGGGCGGCGTCAGCTACGCGACGCTCGTCGAGCACCAGGCCGAGACCGAGGCGAAGTACCGGAACCTCGTCGAACAGCTCCCCTGCGTCGTGTACCTGGCCGAGTACGGGCCGGACGGCGAGTGGCTGTACGTCTCCCCGCAGATCGAGCACGTCCTGGGCTACACACCGAAGGAATGGCTCGAACACCCCCATCCGCAGGGGTCGTTCACCCACCCGGACGACCTTTCACGCCTCGCCGCCGAGGAGGAGCGCTCGCTCGCGAGCGGCCAGCCGCTCGAGATCGAGTACCGGATCCGGCGAGCCGACGGCGAATGGGTGTGGCTCCGCGACGAGGCGACGGCCGTGCTCGACACGGACGGCCATCCGATCTGCCTGCAGGGCCTGTTGTTCGACATCACCAAGCGCCGGGCCGAGCAGGAGCGACTGATCGCGCTCGACCGGCTCAAGAACACGCTGCTCCACACGCTCTCGCACGACCTCAAGGCGCCGCTCACGGCCATCCTGGTCGCCGCCAGCACGCTCGAACGGTTGGGGGACGAGCTGGACGATGAGGTTCGCAACCACATGCTCCGAACGCTCGTCGAGCGATCGAAGGGGATGAACGCGCTGCTGACGGATCTGCTCGACTTCGACCGCCTGGATTCAGGCATCGTGGCGCCGCGCCGGTACCCGCTCGAGCTGTACGAGCTCATCCGCGGTCTCCTCGCCAAGACCGAGGTCCTCGGCGATCGGACGGTCGAGGTCGAACAGGGCGAATGTCGCGCGAACGTCGACCAGCCGAAGGTGGAGCGGATCCTCGAGAACCTGCTCGCGAACGCCGACCTGCACACGCCGCCCGGGTCGCGGATCTGGATCCGGTGTTGGCGCGAGGGCGACACGGCCGCCGTGATCGCCGTCGAGGACGACGGACCGGGGGTGCCGGCCGAGCAGGCCACCAAGATCTTCGATGACTTCTACCGCGGCCCCGACTCCGGGCGCACGCCGGGTTCGGGGATCGGCCTGTCGCTCGTCGCGCGCTTCGCGGAGATGCACGGTGGCCGGGCGTGGGTCCAGGAGCGCGAGGGCGGCGGCTCGTCGTTCCGGGTCCTGCTGCCCGACGCGACCCCCTAGGAGCCGGGCACCCCGGCGCCGAACCCGGCCGCTCGTTCGATCTCCTTCGCAGCCTCGAGCACCGCCGGAACGTACCGGCGGGCGTTGATCCGACCCATCCGGCTGGCGGGTCCGGAGACCGAGACGACCGCGGCGAGGATGCCGAGGGGCCCGACGACGGGCGCGCTCACCGAACCGACGCCCGCCTCCCGTTCCCCCGCGCTCGACGCCCAGCCCCGCGAGCGAGCGAGCTCCACCTCGTGCGCGAAGCGTTCCCGATCGTCGGCCTTGCGGATCAACCGCTCGGGTGCCGGCGAGGATGCGAGGAAGACCTTGGCCGCCGACCCCGCCGTCAGCGGGAGGGACGCGCCGACCGGCACGATCGTGCGCAGCTCGTTCGGCGATTCGACGGCATCGATGCACACCCGGACATCGCCCGAGCGGACGAAGAGCTGAGCGCTCTCGCCGGTCGCACGCACCAGCCGTTCGAGCGCCGGATGGGCGAGTTCACGCAGCGGCAGCTCGCGCATCGCCTCCGAGGCCAGGCGCAGCAGCCGTGGACCCAGGCGATACCCGTAGCCGGCCCCGTACCGGGCCACGTACCCGTGGGCTTCGAGCGCGCGCAGGAGCCGATGCGCCGTCGGCGGGGACAGGCCCGTCGCGAGGGCGATCTGGGTGAAGCGGTTGGCGCCGGCCTCCACGGCCGAGACGATCGCGAGGGCCCGGTCGAGCGTTCCTACCCCGCTGACCGGATGATCGGCGGTCGAGGTCTTCCGTATATCGGATCTCGATTCCACCATGTGGAACTACCCTAGACGCACCGGGGCCCGCGTGTCACCATCGACACCATGGCCTCCCCCCGAACGCTCGCCGAGAAGGTCTGGGAGCGGCACGTCGTCCATCGGGCGGACGGCGAACCCGATCTCCTCTACGTCGACCTCCACCTCGTGCACGAGGTGACCAGCCCGCAGGCGTTCGAGGGCCTGCGCCTGGCGGGGCGCGCGGTCCGCCGCCCCGACCTCTCCGTGGCCACGATGGATCACAACGTCCCGACGGCGGCCGGACCCGTCGACCCGGTCAGCCGCACACAGATGGAGGCGCTCGAACGCAACTGTTCGGCGGCGGGGATCAGGTTGTTCCCCACGGGCGACGTCGGGCAAGGGATCGTGCACGTGATCGGGCCGCAGATGGGGCTCACGCAACCGGGGCTCGTGATCGTCTGCGGCGATTCCCATACGAGCACGCACGGAGCGTTCGGGGCGCTCGCGTTCGGGATCGGCACGAGCGAGGTGGAGCACGTGCTCGCGACGCAGACGCTCCCGCAGCGGACACCCAAGACGATGGCCGTCACGGTGGGCGGCGAGCTGCCGCTCGGGGTCTCGGCGAAGGACGTGATCCTCGGGATCATCGCGAAGATCGGGACCGACGGCGCGGTGGGGCACGTCATCGAGTACCGGGGTACCGCGATCGGCTCTTTCTCGATGGAGGGACGGATGACGATCTGCAACATGTCGATCGAGGCCGGCGCGCGGGCCGGCATGGTTGCGCCCGACGAGACGACGTTCGCCTACCTCGAGGGCCGGCCGAACGCACCGACGGGCTCGGACTGGGACGACGCGCTCGAGGACTGGCGGTCGCTCCCGACGGACGACGGCGCCACCTTCGACCGCGAGGTGACGATCGATGCGGCGAGCCTCCGACCGCACGTTTCGTGGGGAACCAACCCCGGACAGACCGTGACGATCGACGACGTCGTCCCCGCTCCGAACGACGAGGCCGCCGAGCGCGCGCTCGCCTACATGGACCTGCGGCCCGGTACCGCGATCCGCGACATCCGACCCGACACCGTCTTCATCGGCTCGTGCACCAACTCGAGGATCGAGGATCTGCGTGAGGCCGCGCGGATCCTCGACGGCCGCCGCGTCCGCCCTGGGCTACGAGCGATGGTGGTCCCGGGCTCGATGCTCGTGAAGCGTCAGGCGGAGCGCGAGGGTCTGGACGAGGTGTTCGTGGCTGCCGGGTTCGAATGGCGCGACGCCGGATGCTCGATGTGCCTCGGCATGAACCCCGACCAGCTGACACCCGGCGAACGGTGCGCGTCGACCAGCAATCGGAACTTCGAGGGTCGTCAGGGCAAGGGCGGGCGAACGCACCTCGTGAGCCCCGCGGTCGCCGCCGCGACCGCGGTCGCCGGTCACTTCGCGACGCCGGAGGATCTCGAGCCATGAAGCCCTTCACCCGGCACACGGGTCGAGCGATCCCGCTCGATCGCTCGGACGTCGACACCGACCAGATCGTGCCCGCCGAGTACCTCCGGAGGATCGAGCGGTCGGGGTTCGGGCCGTTCCTGTTCGCCGAGTGGCGGAAGGACCCCGAGTTCGTCCTCAACCGCCCCGAGTTCGCCGGCGCCACGATCTTGGTGGCGGGACCGAACTTCGGTAGCGGGTCGAGCCGAGAGCACGCCGTCTGGGCGCTCGAGGACGCCGGGTTCCACGTCGTGATCGCGCCCTCGTTCGCCGACATCTTCCGCAACAACTGCTTCAAGGTCGGGCTGTTGCCGGTGGAGCTCCCGCAGGAGTCCGTTCGAGCGTTGATGGACGCCGTGCTCGACGACCCGGGAACCGAGATCACCGTCGACCTCGACTCCCTGCGCGTCAGCGCCACCGTCGTGCACGAGTCCTTCGAGGTCGACCCCTACACGCGATGGCGCCTGCTCGAGGGCCTCGACGACGTCGACCTCACGCTCCGCCATGCCGCCGCGATCGACGCCTACGAGCGCGCCAGACCCGCCCGGCTCCCGTCGGTCCCCCGCCCCTAGACGCTCCGTCGAACGGCCCACGCCCAACCGTCTCAAGCGTGCCCGCGGAAGGGCCGATGCCAAGGGGGCGATGTCCACGCCCGAGCACCTCGACGCGGCCGATCTCGGCCGCCCCGGCGGCAGCCTGCGGCGACGACAGAGCGATGTCCTGCTGCCCAGGACCCTCACGGACAAGCCGCTCCGGCGAGAGAGCGACGGCTGGCTCGAGCGCTGGATGGCCACGGTCGAGGACCTCGCCCGGCTGAAGGCCTCCCACCCGATGCTCGACGCGGTCATCGACGAGCAGCGGGGCCGGCAGATCCGCATCGGCGACCACTGGCTCGCCGACTTCGCCTCCTGCAACTACCTCGGTCTGGACCTGGATCCGGAGGTCATCGACGCCGTTCCCGAGTACCTGGCCAGGTGGGGTACGCATCCGTCCTGGTCCCGGCTGCTCGGCAGCCCGGTGCTCTACGAGGAGCTCGAGGAGACCACGAGGACATTGCTCGGGTCCGAGGACGCGCTGCTCCTGCCGACGATCACGCACATCCACATGTCGGTCATCCCCGTCCTCGTCGGCGGGGGCGTGATGTTCCTCGACGAGAGGGCGCACAAGACCATGTACGACGGCGCGAACGTCGCCCGGGGACACGGCGCGACGATCCAGCGCTTCCGCCACAACGACGCGGAGCACCTGGAGACGCTGGTGAAGGCTTCGACCATGACGCCGCGCGTGATCGGGATCGACGGGGTGAACTCGATGACCGGGAATGCCCCCGACATCAAGGAGTTCGCGCGGATCGCCCGCGAGAACGACGCCCTCCTGTACGTCGACGATGCCCACGGGTTCGGCGTGATCGGCGAGCGGTCCCCCGAGGAGCTCTGCGACTGGGGGCTCCGCGGCAACGGCGTCGTCCGCCACCACGGCGAGAGCTACGACAACGTGGTGCTGGTCGCCGGGTTCAGCAAGGCGTTCAGCTCGCTGCTGTCGTTCCTCGCGCTGCCGACGCGATTGAAGGACGTCCTCAAGGTCGCCGCTCCGCCCTACCTCTACTCGGGGCCATCGCCGGTCGCCTCGCTCGCCACGACGATCGCCGGTCTGCGCGTGAACGACGTTCGCGGCGACCTCTATCGGTTCGAGATCTACCGCAAGACCAGGAAGGTCATGGATCGCCTGCACGAGCTCGACATCTTCACACCCAACCGATCCGGGTTCCCTCTCATCGAGATCCCGCTCGCGGACCACGAGGACATCGACGTGGTGGGTCGTTTCCTCTTCGACCGCGGGATCTACGTGACGATGGCGGCGTACCCTCTCGTGCCCAAGGACGAGGTGGGCTTCCGCATCCAGCTCACCGCCGCGAACCCCGACGATCAGGTCGAGCTCCTCTGCGAGGTGCTCGGGGAGATGAGCGAGCGCTTCCGGCTGCAGCATGAGCACCACCGGCTGCTGATCCGCGCGCAAAGGGCGGGGGGCTAGTGGCCAAGGGTCCCGTCGCCGAGGGGCTCGGTCGCGCCGAAGCGCTCTCGGACGCCGGCGAGTACGCCACCGCGCTGGAGGAGCTCGACGTCGCCCTCGGCACCGAGCCCCACAACGCCGCCGTGTTCACGGCGCGGGGATGGGCGCTCGAGAACCTCGGGCCCGAGCGGCTCCCCGAGGCGCGTTCGGCCTACGAGCAGGCGCTGGCCCTCGACCCATCGGCCATGTGGGCGAAGGAGGGCCTGTCCAACGTGCTCCGGCGGATGGGCCATCCCCGGGAGGCCGACCGCCTCTGCGAGGAGGTCATCGAGGAGGGCCGTCGACGCTATGACGCGGAAGAGGATCTGTGGGAGCTGGTCGGGTGGTGCCAGCTCCGGCTGGGGCGCTATGAGGACGCGGTCACGACGCTCCGCGAGGCCCTCCGTCGCGACGGTCGTTGGATCGCGGTCCGCTTCGATCTCGCGCTCGCCCTGCTGTGCGCCGGGGAACGCTCTCGGGCGTTCCTCGAGTACTCGCGCGGCGTCCACCAGGCCGTGAACGGCGGAGTGGACCGGCTGCGCGGCTGTCTGCGCGTGGCCCTCGACGATCTCGAGGAGTCGCTGACCGAACGGCCCGCGCTCGCGACCACGCGTGAGGCGATCGCCGCGCGCGACCTCCTCCGCTCCACCCTGCAGGCCGCCTACCAGCCCGGCTGATCGGATGGGCGACCATCGCGACGGTCGAACGTTCATCGAACGTCGCGTGCGGATCCTGACGCCCCTTCGTCATCGCGACTTCCGTCTGTTGTGGACGGGGATGACCGTGTCACTGCTCGGTGACGGGATCACAACCATGGCGCTGGCGTGGCAGGCCTACGAGCTTTCGAACGCTCCGACGGCCCTCGCGATGGTGATGTTCGCGATGACGGTACCCCATGTGATCCTGCTGCTCGTTGGCGGCGCGGTCAGCGATCGGATCGACCGCCGCAGGGTCATGATCGGGGCGGACGGGTTGCGCATGCTCGCCGTGTTGGTCCTGGGTGGGCTCTCGATCTCTGGAGCACTCCAGATCTGGCACATGATGCTGTTCGCCGCCTGCTATGGGGCGGGGTCAGCTTTCTTCGGACCGGCCTTCGATGCGATCGTGCCCGAGCTCGTACCCAAAGAGGACCTCACTTCAGCGAATTCACTCGATCAGTTCGTCCGTCCTGCGATGTTCAAGATGCTCGGTCCGGCCGTTGCCGGCGTGCTCATCGGCGTATTCGGCGAGCCCGGTCCAGCGTTCCTCGTCGACGGGGTGACCTTCGCAGTATCGATCTGGTGCCTCCTGGTGATGGAGGCGCGATCGGAGACGGGTCGAGAGAACGGTGACACCGGAACCATCGTGGCCGAGATCCGTGAGGGGTTCCGCTACGTGCGAACGCAGGTCTGGTTGTGGGGAACGTTCCTCGCGGCGACGCTCGCCTACCTGATCTTCCTGGGACCAGCTGAAGTGCTCTTGCCGTTCGTCGTGAAGGAGGAGATGGGCGGTTCGGCGTTCGCGTTCGCGCTCGTCTTCGCGATGGGCGGGATCGGCGCGATGCTGGCCGCGATCGTGATGGCCAACCGGGGCATCCCGAGACGGAACATCACCTTCATGTACGTCGTGTGGACCGTATCGACGTTGATGGTAGCGGGCTACGGGCTGGCGACGCTGCCCTGGCAAGCGATGGTGTTCGCCTTCGCGTTCAATGCGCTGGAGAGCGCCGGACTCATCGTCTGGATCACGACGAAGCAACGGCTGGTCCCTGACCGGCTCCTTGGCCGCGTGTCGAGTTTCGACTGGTTCATCTCGATCGGGCTGGTTCCGCTTTCCTTCATCTTCACCGGCCCCGTCGCCGCGGTACTGGGTGCTCGCACCACGCTGGTCGCAGCCGGCCTGCTGGGGGGCATCGTGACCCTGGCCTTCCTGTTCCTGCCGGGCATGCGCGACATCGAGGGGAGCGATCGGCTGGCAGGCACGCCGGTCGATGGAACCAGCGATACGGGTTTCGGTGCCCTCGAGGGACCGATGGCTCCTATCTCCGCTGGTCAGGGGGCCTTTCCCAGCTCGGGGACTTTGGCGTCGAGTCTAAGGCCGCCCGCCGCGTCCTCCGATATCGGAAAGCAGACATGAAGTCCCGAGCCTGGGTCCTGTACCTGAGCGGCGGCGTCGCGGCGCTGCTCGGTTTCCTGTTCCTGCCGCATATGCGGCAGGGATGGGTCTTCAACCTGATCTCCCTGTCGTCGCCCGTCGCGATCGTCGTCGCGGTCAGGATGTGGAAGCCGACCGTGCGCGCCCCCTGGTACCTGTTCGCGTTGGGCCAGACGTTCTTCGTCGTCGGCGACGTGATCACCTACAACTACGAGCAGTTCTTCGGCACCGAGCTGCCGTACCCGTCGATCGGCGACGTGGCCTACCTGTTGGTGTACCCGTGCCTGGTGGGCGGGCTGCTCCTGCTGATCCGCGAGCGCAACCCGGGCCGTGACCGCGACAGCGTGATCGACTCGCTGATCGTCGCGATCGGGGTCGGGACGATGCAGTGGCTGTTCCTGATGTCGCCGGTGGCGCACGACTCCGCCTCGACCCTCCTGCAGAAGATCGTCGGGATGGCCTACCCGTTCATGGACCTCATCCTGGTCACCGCGGTCGTCCGGCTGGCGATCGGGGCCGGGAAGCGGGCCCCTTCGCTGTACCTCATGGGTGCGGCGGCCTTCGCCCTGTTCCTCACGGACACCGTGTACACGTACATCTCCGTCCAGGGGCTCGTCTACGACCAGTCGGGCTTCCTCGAGGCCGGATGGGGGATGTTCTACCTCTTGTGGGGTGCGGCCGCGCTCCACCCCTCGATGCGGCACCTTGCCGATCGCGCGCCGGACCAGGAGGCGCGCCTGACTCGAGCGCGTCTGATCCTCCTGGGAGCCGCGTCCTTGATCCCTCAGGCCGTTCGCGCCATCCAGTTGCTCCGCGAGGAAGCGACCGACCTGTGGATCATCACGATCTCGACGACCTTCCTGTTCGTCCTCGTCGTGGCCAGGATGGCCGGCCTGGTCCGCCGACAGGAGCAGTCCACCCTCCGCGAGAAGGCGCTTCGCAACGTCGGTGCGTCGCTCGTCACGGCGACGAATCGGGAGAGCATCTACGCGGCGACGTTGCAGGCCGCTCGCGCGCTGGTCGGCGACGAGGCCGGGCTGCGGCTGCTGGTCGCGACCGAGGCCGACCACCCCGACATCTTCCAGGTGGTCGCCGCGTCCGGGGGAGCCGAGCGCATCGAGGGCACCACCGTATCCCTGTCGATCCTGCCCCGAAAAAAGCGCGATCGACTCCAGTCCCATCACTCGTACGAGGTCCCGATCGAAGAGGCCGAGCTGGCGAGCTCACTCGGTATGCCGCCGGACTCCACGTTCGTGCTGAACGCTCCGCTGTTCATGAAGGAGGAGCTCCAGGGTCTGCTCGTGGTGGCCGGACCGGCGAGCGTCCCTCGTGCGATCCGGGACTCCCTGGAGGCTCTGTCCTCGCAGGTCGCCCTGGCGCTCGATAGCGCGCTCACGACCGAGATCCTGCTCATCCAGCAGAGCGAGGCGAGATTCTCCTCGTTGGTCCAGAACTCCTCGGACGTGGTCATGGTCGTCGAGGCCGACTCCAAGATCCGATACATCAGCCCTTCGGTCGAACGCGTGCTCGGCCACGCGGCCGGCGAGCTGGAGGGGACGAAGCTGACCGTCCTGATCCAGCCGGAGGATCGAGCGGGCGTGCTGCAGTTCCTCACGTCCGGCGGGCGTGAGAGCGACGCCAACCCGGGGCTCACCGAGTTCCGCATGAAGCACCGCGACGACTTCTGGCTGCACGTCGAGGCCCTTCGGACCAACCTGCTGCACGACGAGAACGTGAAGGGGATCGTCCTCAACACCCGTGACGTGTCCGAACGCAAGGCGTTCGAGGAGCAGCTCCAACACCAGGCCTTCCACGACGCGGTCACCGGCCTGGCGAACCGGGCGCTGTTCAAGGACCGCGTCGAGCACATGATCGAGCGGCAGTCGCGCGACGACCTCCCGGTCTCCGTCCTGTTCATGGACCTGGACGACTTCAAGACGATCAACGACTCGCTCGGTCACGCCGCCGGTGACCGGATGCTCAGCGAGGTCGGCGAGCGCTTGAAGAGCTCGCTCCGGCAGGCGGACACCGCCGCTCGCCTCGGAGGGGACGAGTTCGCGATCCTGCTCGAGGACGGCGGCGACGGCGTCGACGCCGCGGAGGTTGCGGCGAGGATCCTCGCGTCGCTCGAGGGACCGTTCCACCTCGAGGGCAAGGAGGTCTTCGTCCGCGCGTCGATCGGCATCGCGACCGCCGACGCGCGAACGGGCGGACCCGAGGGCGCCGAGGAGCTCCTGCGGAACGCCGACGTGGCGATGTACATGGCCAAGGAAGCCGGGAAGGGCCGCTACCAGGTGTTCGAACCCGCGATGCACGACACCGCCCTGCAGCGCCTGGAGCTCAAGGCCGATCTCCAGCGCGCAGTCGACAACGACGAGTTCGTCCTGCACTACCAGCCGGTGATCGAGCTCGCGACCGGACGGATCGAAGGGTTCGAGGCCCTCGTCCGCTGGCAGCACCCCGCTCGCGGCCTCATCGCTCCGCTGGACTTCGTCCCGCTCGCCGAGGAGACGGGGTTGATCGTTCCGCTCGGCCGTTGGGTGTTGCAGGAAGCGTGCACGCAGGCCCGCACGCTGCAGCAACGCTACGTGATGGACCCCCCGCTGCATATGGCGGTCAACCTCTCGGCCCGGCAGCTCCAGCGTCCCGAGATCGTCGGCGAGATCGCCGAGACCCTGACGCAGACGCGGCTGGACCCGAGCAGCCTGGTCCTGGAGATCACGGAGTCCGTGATGATGCAGGACATGGACCTGTCGATCCAACGGCTCGCGGAGCTGAAGGAGCTCGGCGTACAGCTCGCGGTCGACGACTTCGGGACGGGGTACTCGAGCCTCAACTACATCCGCCGCTTCCCCGTCGACATCCTGAAGGTGGACAAGTCCTTCGTCGACGGCGTCAACGAAGGCGGCGAGGAATCCGCGCTGACGGCCGCCATCATCGAGCTGGCGGGGATCCTCCGGCTGCGCCCGGTGGCGGAGGGCATCGAGCGGGCCGACCAGCTGGAGAAGCTGCTCGCGCTGCGCTGTGATCTGGGTCAGGGCTTCTACTTCGCCAAACCGCTCTCACTCAGGGGCGTGGACGAGCTGCTCACCACGCGCCAGACGCTCGAGCACCGGGAGACCGAGCTCTCGTCCTAGGGTCCGCTGCAGGCCGATCCCCAGGTCTAGAGCTCGACGCGGTACCGAACCGTCGGCCGCATCTCGCAGTCGACACGCTCGCTCGTGACGGTTCCGTCGTGCTTCCAACCGGCGACCTCGTAGAAGCGGCGGGCGCGCTCGTTGGTCTCCAGCACCCACAGCGTCACGGTGTCGAACCGCCGCGACCGGAGGTCCTCGACCGCGTGCTCGAACAGCCGGCGCCCCAGGCCGGTGCCCAGTTGCTCGGGGTCGAGGTAGATCGCGTACAGCTCGGCCGTTCGCTCGCCGGCGTCCGCGTCCTCGCTGGGGCCGGTCACCGCGAAGCCCACCGGGCCCTCGTCGTCCGCGACCCAGGTCTTCCACCCGGCCCGCGGTTCCTCCAGGCTCCGGCGATGCTGTTCGAGCCGGTCGTCCACCGTGAGGCCGTCCAGGTAGTCGTCGGTCAGCTGGCCGCGGTACGCGGCCTGCCAGGAGCGAACGTGGATCTCCGCGATCGCGCGAGCGTCCTTCGGGACGGCCTCCCGGATCCGTGACGGCATGGAGCTCAGGGTACCGCGGGCTCGCGGGCCGATCCCTGGCCGTCTCGGGGGTGGAGCAATCCGTACAGGTAGCCGTCGACGAGGGCCTCCCACGACGCCTCGATGATGTTCTCCGAGACGCCGACGGTGGTCCACTCGCGCTGGCCGTTCGAGGTATCGATCAGGACTCGCACCACCGCGCCGGTGCCGTGCGTCTGGTCGAGGACCCGAACGCGGAAGTCCTCGAGGCTGATGTGCTCGAGCTCGGGGTAGTCGTTCACGAGGGCCTTCCGGAGCGCATTGTCGAGCGCGCCGACCGGCCCCCGGCCCTCCGCGCTCTCGATGTGGCGCGTCCCCTTCGTCACCACCTTGACGGTCGCCTCGGCGAGCGGTGACTCGTCGTCCCCGACCCGCTCCTCGACGTGGACGCGGTAACTGTCGATCTCGAAGAACGGTTGCCGCCACCCGTCGGCCCGGCGCATCAGCAGCTCCAGTGAGGCGTCGGCGACCTCGAACGTGTAGCCGCGCGCCTCGCGATCCTTGAGGTCGGCGAGCAACCGGGGCACGGCCTCGGCGCCGAGGTCGAGGCCGAACTCGTCGGCCTTCATCCGGATCGTGGCCGCTCCCCCAAGATCGCTCGCGACGACACCGCGGCGATTGCCAACGGCCGTCGGCTCGACGTGCTCGTAGGCGCGCGAGACGCGTTCGACCCCGCTCGCGTGCAGCCCCGCCTTGTGCGTGAACGCGAACCGGCCCGCGTAGGGCTGGCGCGCGTCCGGCGCTACGTTGGCGACCTCGGCGACGTAGTGCGCGACCTCGGTGAGCCGCTCCATCGAGCCATCCGGCAGGCACTCGGCGCCCATCTTCAGGACGAGGTTGGCGGCGATCGGGATCAGGTCGGCGTTGCCGGTCCGCTCTCCGTAGCCGTTCACGACGCCCTGGACCTGGAAGGCGCCGTGCTCGACGGCGATCAACGAGTTCGCGACGGCGCACCCGGTGTCGTTGTGGACGTGGATGCCGAGCGGGGTTCGGACCACCTCCCGGACCTCGGCGACGACCCGCGCGACCTCCTGGGGAAGCATGCCGCCGTTCGTGTCGCACAGGACCAGACGCTCGGCACCCGCTTCCTCGGCCGACGCGAGCACCCGGAGCGCGAACGCCGGGTCGCTTCGGTAGCCGTCGAAGAAGTGCTCGGCGTCGAAGAACACGCGCCGGCCCTGCCCCCGCAGGAACGAGACCGAGTCGTGGACCATCGCCGTGCCCTCCTCCAGATCGGTGCGGAGCGCCTCGACGACATGCAGGTCCCAGGCCTTGCCGACCAGGCAGACGACCTCGGTCCCCGCGTCGAGGAGGTCTCGGAGCACGCCGCTCCGATCCGCCGCCTCGCCGGCCTTGCGCGTCATCCCGAACGCCGTGAGCGTCGCGTGCTTGAGGGTCTCGCCGGTGGCGAGCCGGAAGAACTCGGTCTCGCGCGGGTTCGCGCCCGGCCAGCCACCCTCGATGAACGGGACGCCCAGCTGGTCGAGCTTGTGCAGGATCCGGAGCCGGTCCTCGATCGAGTACGAGAAGCCGGTCCCCTGCGCCCCGTCGCGCAAGGTGGTGTCGTACAGCTCGACCCGCAGCGGCTCGATCACGGCGATGCTCCCTCGACCACGAGGTCGCCGACCTCCTCGGTCGAG
This sequence comes from uncultured Actinomycetes bacterium, assembly GCA_963731925.1. GTDB lineage: Bacteria > Actinomycetota > UBA4738 > UBA4738 > HRBIN12 > DASSJM01. The sequence continues at coordinate 221,952 of CAVSXK010000016.1, read as the reverse complement.
AACCCCATCTCGCCCGCTCGCATCGAATGGAGCTTCGAGCACGCGAAGCGGATGCCCGCCGAAACGCGACCCGCGGCCTCCGCCTCGCCGAGCTGCGCGAGCAGCATCTGGAGCGCGCCGATCGCCGCGAGCGGGTTGATGGTCCCCTTGCCGCTGTGGTCGGGAGCGGTGCCGCCGATCGGCTCGAACATGCTCACCCCGGCGGGATTGACGTTGCCCCCCGCCGCGATGCCCATCCCTCCCTGGATCATCGCGCCGAGGTCCGTGATGATGTCCCCGAACATGTTGTCGGTGACGATCACGTCGAACCGGGACGGCTGATCCAGCAGGTAGATGCACGCGGCGTCCACGTGGACGTAGTCCCGCTCCACGTCGGGGAACCCCAAGCCGACCTCGTCGACGACGCGCTGGTACAGGTCGCCCGCGAACGTGAGCACGTTGGTCTTGTGGACGAGCGTGAGCTTGCGCCTGCGGTCGGGACCCATCGCGAGTTCGAACGCGTAGCGGACGATCCGCTCCACGCCGTGGCGCGTGTTGATCGACTCCTGGACGGCGACCTCGTGCGGCGTGCCCTTGCGGTGGAAGCCTCCGGCCCCGGTGTACAGGCCCTCGGAGTTCTCTCGGACGACCACCATGTTCACGTCGTCCTCCGAGTGGGAAGGCACGAGGGTCTCCACACCCGGATAGCGCACGATCGGGCGTAGGTTCACGTACTGGTCGAGCTCGAACCGGATCCGGAGCAGCAGGTCGCGCTCGAGGATGCCGGGTCGCACGCGCGGGTCGCCGACGGCTCCGAGCAGGACGGCGTCCACCGAGCGCAGCCGCTCGAGCTCGCCGTCCGGGAGGACCTCGCCGGTGCGCAGGTACCGTTCGGCGCCGAGGTCGAACTCGACCAGCTCGACGTCGAAGCCATCACGGACCGCCTCGAGCACCTTGAGGGCCTCGCCGACGACCTCGGGGCCCGTACCGTCTCCACGGATCACGCCGACGGAGTACGCGGAGGTCACGGGGTGACCTCTGCTTCGCTCTCGATCGTCCCGTTCGACATCAGCATCGCGCGATTGACCGCGGCAAGGTAGGCGCGGGCGCTCGCCTCCACCACGTCGGTCGCCACGCCCCGGCCCGTCACGCGCCGTCCGAGCGCATCGAGCTGGATCACGACGTCGCCGAGTGCATCGGTCCCACCCGTGACGGCGGAGACGTTGAACGACACGAGGCGGCCCTCGACCCCGGAGGCTCGTTGGATCGCGCCCATCGCCGCGTCGATCATGCCGTCGCCCATCGCGGACTCCTCGACGATCTCGTCGCCCTTTCGTAGGCGCACGCTCGCGGTGGGCGACAGGTGCGTGCCACCTCCGACCTGGAGCGCCTCCAGGATGAACACGTCCTCGGCGGCCGCACCGAGCTCCTCGGAGACGATCGCCGCGAGGTCCTGGTCGGTCAGCTGGATCTTCCGGTCGGCCAGATCCTTGAACCGCGCGAACGCGCGGTTGAGGTGATCGTCGTCGAGCTCGATCCCGATCTTGTCGAGCGCGTCCGCGAACGCGTGACGCCCCGAGTGCTTCCCGAGCACGAGCTGGTTGCCTTCGAGGCCGATCTCGAGCGGGTCCATGATCTCGTAGGTCGCGCGGTTCGCGAGCACCCCGTGCTGATGGATCCCGCTCTCGTGCGCGAACGCGGACGAACCGACGACCGCCTTGTTGGGTTGCACGCCGTAACCGGTGGTCATGCTGACCAGGCGAGATGTGCGGGTGATCTCCTTGAGGTTGAGGCCGTGCGATACCCCCAGCGCCTCCCGGCGCGTGCGCACGATCATCGCCACCTCCTCGAGCGAGCAGTTGCCCGCACGCTCGCCGATCCCGTTGACGGCGACCTCGATCTGGCGGGCGCCGTTCACGATGCCGGCGAGCGAGTTGGCGACGGCCAGGCCGAGATCGTTGTGGCAGTGCGTCGAGATCACCACGTGCTCGGGGACGGCCTCGCGCACCGTCCGGACCAGCTCGCCGAACTCGTGCGGCATCGCGTAGCCGACCGTGTCGGGGACGTTGATCGTCGTCGCGCCGGCGTCCACGGCGACACGGAAGCACTCGAGGAGGAAATCCAACTCGGTGCGGGTCGCGTCCTGCGCGCTGAACTCCACGTCCTCGGTGTAGCCGACGGCCAGCTTGACACCCTCGCGGATCGCGTCGAGGACCTGGCCCTGGCTCATCCGGAGCATGTCGGTGATGTGGATGTCGCTGGTCGAGATGAACGTGTGGATCCGCCAGCGTTCGGCGCCGGCGAGCGCCTCGGCCGCGCGGGTGATGTCGCCGGGGACGACGCGAGCGAGCGCGGCGATCACGGGTCCGCGCACGCTCGAGGCGATCTCGCTGACGGCCTCGAACTCTCCCTCGCTCGAGACGGGGAAGCCCGCCTCGATCACATCGACGTCGAGGCGGGCCAGCTGCTCCGCGATCTCGACCTTCTCGGCCCGGGTGAGCGCGATCCCGGGCGCCTGCTCGCCGTCACGGAGCGTGGTGTCGAAGATCCGTACTACGTCGGGATCGCTACCGTTCGCCATCGGGAACCACCCTCTCCTCGGAGTGCAGCCAGGGCATCATCGGACGCAGCTCGCGGCCCACGCGCTCGAGCTCCGAGCCGCGGGCCTCGCGGCGCATGGCGAGGAAGTGGGGGAAGCCGGCCTCGGCCTCCCCCAGCCACTCCTTTGCGAAGGCGCCGTCCTGGATCTCGGACAGGACCTGCCGCATGCGTTCGCGCACGCCCTCGTCGATGATCCGGGGTCCGCTCAGGTAGTCGCCCCACTCGGCCGTGTCCGAGATCGAGTACCGCATCCACGACAGGCCGCCCTCGTAGATCAGGTCGACGATGAGCTTGAGCTCGTGCAGGCACTCGAAATACGCGATCTCGGGCTGGTAGCCGGCCCGCACCAGCGTGTCGAACCCCGCCTCGACGAGCGTGGAGATCCCGCCGCACAGCACGGACTGCTCGCCGAACAGGTCGGTCTCGGTCTCCTCCTTGAACGTGGTCTGGATGATGCCGGCCCGGGCGGCTCCGATCCCCGCGCCGTACGCGAGCGCGCGCTGCAACGCCGTGCCCGTCGCGTCCTGCTGGACCGCGACGAGCGCGGGCGTGCCGATCCCCTCCTCGTACGTCCGGCGGACCAGGTGACCCGGTCCCTTGGGGGCGATCATGGTGACGTCCACGTCGGACGGCGGCTGCACGGTCCCGAAATGCACCGAGAACCCGTGCGCGAACATCAGCATGTCGCCCGCCTTCAGATTCGGCGCGATCTCCGCGGAGTAGACGGCGCCGTGCGCCGTATCGGGGAGCACCACCATGATCACGTCGGCCTCCGCCACGGCGTCGGCGGTCGGCCGCACCGGCAGGCCCGCATCCTCGGCCCTGGACCAGGAGCTCGAACCGTCGCGGAGCCCGACCCGGACGTCGTGGCCCGAATCCTTCAGGTTCTGCGCGTGCGCATGACCCTGGCTCCCGAACCCCAGGACCGCGATCCGCTGCCCCGCGAGGACCGACGGATCGGCATCCGCGTCGTGGTAGATCGTCGCCATCGGTGATGTCCCGCCTTTCCGGTTCCGTTCCCGTCTCGGGCGGTCAGACGCCGCCGCCGGTCCACTCCTGTTCGCTGCCGGCAACCGTCCGCAGCCGCGCGGCTCGTTCCTTGATCCCTCGGTCCCCACGGGCGAGCGCGATCCGCCCCGTGCGCGAGAGCTCCACGATCCCGAAGTCGCGCAACAGCTCGAGCAGGGCCTCCAGCTTGTCGGGCGTACCGGTGCCCTCGATCGTGATCGTCCGATGCGTCACGTCGAGCACCCGCACGCGGAACACGTCACAGATCTCCAGGATGCGCGCGCGGGCCTCACCTTCGCCCTTCACCTTCACCAGCATCAGCTCTCGCTCGACGGCGTCGCCCGGCTCGTGCTCCAAGATCTTGATCACGTTCACCAGCTTGTTGAGCTGCTTGGTGACCTGCTCGAGCGTCTTCGTGTCGACCTGGACGACGATCGTCATCCGCGACAGGCCGACGTCATCCGTCGGGCCGACCGCGAGCGAGTCGATGTTGAACCCCCGGGCCGCGAACAGACCGGCGACGCGCGTGAGGACCCCCGGTTTGTCCTCGACCAGGACCGACATCGTGTGGAGGCTCATGCGACCGGCGCCTCGGCCGGATCGTCCGTCGGCCGCAGACCCTCGGGGCCGACGATGATGTCGTCGTTGCTCGCGCCCGCCGGGACCATCGGGAAGCACATCTCCTTGGAGTCCACGCGGAAGTCGATCACCACGCTCCGGTCCTCGATCGAGAGCGCCTTGTCGATCACGGCGTCCACCTCGTCGGGATGCTCGGCTCGCAGACCGACGCAGCCGTACGCCTCGGCCAGCTTCACGTAGTCCGGCACGTCGTAGGACAGGTACACCTGCGAGTACCGCTCCTCGTAGAACAGCTCCTGCCACTGCCGAACCATCCCGAGGTGCGCGTTGTTGATGATGGCCGTGACGAACGGGATCCCCTCGGCCGTCGAGGTCGCCAGCTCCTGGCTCGTCATCTGGAAGCAACCGTCACCGTCGATCGCGATCACCCGGCGATCGGGGCGGCCGGCCTTGGCTCCGAGCGCCGCCGGCACGGCGAACCCCATCGTTCCGAGGCCTCCGGAGTTCACCCAGGTCCGGGGCTCGTTGAACTTCCAGAACTGCGACGCCCACATCTGATGCTGGCCCACGCCCGCCACGACGATCGCATCGCCCTTCGTGTGCTCGTACAGCCGCTCGATGCAGAACTGGGGCTTGAGCGGCCCGTCCGCGGGCTGGTCGTAGCGGTAGGGGAACGTGCGCTTCCACTCGTCGAGCTGCGCGAGCCACTCGGTCCGGTCCGGGATCCCGCCCGCCTCGTCCTGCAGGCGCCGCAACTCGGCGTGGAGCTTGGCGATGACGTCCTGACAGTCGCCCACGATCGGGACGTCGGCGACCCGGTTCTTGCCGATCTCGGCCGGGTCGATGTCGACGTGGACGATCTTCGCGTCCTTCGCGAACGAGGACAGCTGCCCCGTCACGCGGTCGTCGAACCGAGCGCCAAGTGCGACCAGGAGATCCGCCTTCTGCATCGCGGTGACGGCCGTGAACCCGCCGTGCATCCCCGGCATCCCGAGGGCGAGCTCGTGCGCGTCGGGGAACGCCCCGCGCGCCATCAGCGTGGTGGTGACGGGGAGCCTCCCGTCGTTCGCGAGCTTCAACAGCTCCTCGTGCGCGTCGGCCTTGATCACGCCGCCCCCCACGTACAGGACGGGTCGCTTGGACTCCATGATCAGCTTCGCGGCCGAGCGCACCTGCTTCAGGTTGCCCTTGGTGGTGGGGCGATACCCGGGCAGGTCGACCGACTCCGGCCAGCGCCACGTGAACTCCTGCAGCTGGACGTCCTTGGGGATGTCGACGAGCACCGGGCCCGGCCGGCCCGTCCGGGCGATGTGGAAGGCCTCGCGGATCGTCTCCGCCAGCTCGTTCGCGTCCTTGACGAGGAAGTTGTGCTTGGTGATCGGCATCGTGATGCCGGTGATGTCGGCCTCCTGGAACGCATCGTTGCCGACCACCGGCGTCGGGACCTGTCCGGTGATCGCGACCATCGGGACCGAGTCCATCTTCGCGTCGGCGAGCGCCGTCACCAGGTTGCAGCCGCCGGGGCCCGAGGTCGCGATGGCGACACCCACCTTCCCGGTGGCCCAGGCGTAGCCCTCGGCGGCATGCCCCGCTCCCTGCTCGTGCCGGCAGAGGACGTGGCGAACCTTCGACTCGATCAGCGGGTCGTAGGCCGGCAGGATCGCCCCGCCCGGGATGCCGAACGCGAGGTCGACCCCCTCCCCTTCGAGCGAACGGAACAATGCCTGCGCACCGGTGACCTTCATGGGGCCACGGCCCCCGCTCGGCGCTCCCCGACGGCCCGCTCATCGACGGCGCGTTCCTCGACCGGGCCGGTCTCGACACGACGGACCGTGCACCCCAGCCGGTGCGCCAGGTTGCGCGTGGCCCGCTCGAACTCCCACGGGGTCCAGTCGCGCCGCCGGGTGGTCATCCCGGCCTCGTCCATGCCGCCGCCGAAGTCGAAGCCGGCGTCCAGGTACGCGACCTCCTCGCCGAAGAACCGGTCGAACTGCGGGCGATCGGCGGCGTCCGCCACGTCCATCGTCACCTGCCCCGGACCCTCCCAGAGCACGCTCGCGACCGTCCTGCCGCCCCGCTCGAACTCGTACCGCATCTGCATCTCCTCCCGTTCGGTGACCCTTCCGCGAACCTCGGCCTCGCCGCCGCACCTGGGGTACAAAAAACCCCTCGCTGCGCGAGGGGCATCTGGCGCGGGTCCCGGGCCTGTCTCGGCCCGGCCGCGCCTACGCGATAAGTACGAGGTCGCGCGGTCCGGTCTTCTCCCTGATCTGGTCCAAGGTGTCGGACATCGTTCGGCAAGTGTACGGACCTCGACCTCCCTGTCAACCCGCCGGATGGGTGACCGCGCAGGAACGGTCAGCCGATACCGACCTGGTCGTTCGGAACCGCTCAGCCTTGACCGGAAACGATCACGCGGGCTAGGGTCACCGGCCGTGGGCCTCGATCCCGACCTGGAAGCGGTGGTGGCGGTCGTTCCGGGATGGCGGGGGCACGAGCGGACGATCACCCCCATCGAGGCCGGCCGGACCAACCGCAACTTCCGCGTCGAGGTCGGCTCCGAAGCGTTCTTCCTCCGCCTGTCCCACAAGGACACGTCGCTCCTGGGGATCGACCGGGTGGCCGAGTACGAGGCCGCCCTCGCGGCCGCGGCCGCGGGGGTCGGGCCCGAGGTCATCGCCCACCTGCCCGAGCACGGGTGCCTCATCACCCGCTGGGTCCCGGGGGAGCCGCTCGCCGAGGGCGACATGGAGCAGGAGTCGATACTCGCCGATGTTGCGCGTGTCGTGTCGACGATCCACGCCGGGCCGAGGCTCCCCGCGTCGTTCGACGCGTTCCGCATCGTGGAGGAGTACCGGCGGGTGTCCGAGGAACGCGGTGTGGCGATCCCTGCGGCCTTCGGGCCGGCGCACGCCCACGCCGAACGCATCGAGGCGGCGTTCTCCGTCGCTCCCATGGCCCCGCGTCCGTGCCACAACGATCTGCTCGCCGACAACTTCCTCCGCGGCCCGCACGGGTTCTGGCTGGTGGATTACGAGTACTCGGGCATGGGCGACCCGTTCTTCGACCTCGGCAACCTCTCCATCAACAACGGTCTCTCCGAGGGATCGCAGGAGGCGCTGCTCCACCTGACGTTCGGCGAGGTGACCGACGCGCATCGGGCACGCCTGCGGCTGATGCGGATCATGTCCGATTTCCGCGAGGCGATGTGGGGCGTGATCCAGCAGGGACTCTCCACGTTGGACATCGACTACGTCGCGTACGCGGACAAGCACTTCGAGCGACTCTCGCGTTCGATGGCCGACCGCCGGTTCGAACGCTGGCTGGACCGAGCGACCGAGGCCATCTGACGTGTCGGACGATCGCGCCCGGGTCGTGATCGTCGGCGGCGGTGTCGCGGGTGCGAGCATCGCGTACCACCTCACGAAGATGGGATGGGACGACGTGCTGCTCATCGACCGCTCCGAGCTCACGAGCGGATCCACCTTCCATTCGGCGGGTCTGATCGCGCAGCTGCGGAACTCGGTCAGCCACACCCGGATGATGATGTACGGGGTCGAGCTGTACCCCACGCTCGAACGCGAGACCGGGGTCGACCTCGGGTGGCACCAGGTCGGGACGCTCCATCTCGCGTCGTCGCCCTACCGGCTCGAGGCGCTCGCCCGCCAGGCCGGCTGGGCGAAGAGCTTCGGCCTGCCCGTCGAGATCGTCTCCTCGGAGGAGGCGTACCAGCGGTTCCCCCTGATCGACGTCTCGAAGGTGCTCGGCGCGCAACTCGTGCCGACGGACGGGCACCTGGACCCGACCGGGCTCACGATGGCGTTGGCGGAGGGAGCCAAGCGCGGCGGTGCGAGGATCCGGACCGGCGTTCGCGTCCGGGAGATCCCGGTTCGGGACGGGCGGGTAACGGGTGTCGTCACGGACCACGGCGCGATCGAGGCCGAGGTCGTCGTCAACGCCTCGGGGATCTGGGCCAACGAGCTCGGGCGGATGGCCGGGGTCGAGATCCCCGTCGTGCCGATGGAGCACCAGTACCTCATCACGCGACCGATCGACGGGGTCACCGCGCGGTTCCCCACGCTGCGCGACCCGGACAACCTGGTCTACGTGCGCGAGGAGGTCGGCGGGCTCGTGGTCGGCGGCTACGAGCGCAACCCCGATCCCTGGCACGTGGACACCCCGATCCCGGCCGACTTCAACCACCGGCTCCTCCAGGAGCGGTGGGAGCGGTTCGAGCCGATCGCCGAAGGAGCCTTCAACCTGATCCCGGCCCTTCGGACCACCGAGATCAACCGGTTCATCAACGGTCCCGAGGCGTTCACGCCCGACGACGACTTCATCCTCGGCGAGACCGAGGTGGGCGGCTTCTTCGTCGCGGCCGGCTTCTGCGCCCACGGGATCACGGGTGGCGCGGGCGTCGGCCGGTACACGGCCGAATGGATCGTCGACGGAGAGCCGTCGATGGACCTGTCGAAGATGGACGTGCGGCGCTTCGGCAAGCACTACCGCAGCCGGAGGTACGCGCTCGCGCGGGCCCACGAGATCTACGCCAAGCACTACGACGTGAAGTACCCGGGCGAGGACTACCAGGCCGGACGCCCACTGAGGCTCTCGCCTACGTACTCGCGGCTGGCGGCGCTCGGCGCCGAGTTCGGCGAGAAGGCCGGCTGGGAGCGGGCGAACTGGTTCCGTTCCAACGAGGATCCCGCGTTCGAGACCATGAAGCCGCGCGGCTGGGCGGGCGAACACTGGTCGACCGCGATCGTGGCCGAGCACGTGGCGACGCGAGAGCGCGCTGGACTGTTCGACGAGACCAGCTTCGCCAAGCTCGAGGTCTCGGGTCCGGGCGCGTGCGCCTTCCTCCAGCGGATCTGCGCGAACGACGTCGACGTGCCGGCCGGCCGCGTGGTCTACACCCAGATGCTGAACCGCAGGGGAGGCATCCAGTGCGACCTCACCGTGACCCGCCTGTCGGCCGATCGCTTCCGGATCGTGACCGGAACGGCCTCGGGCAGCCTCGATCTCGCGTGGATCGTCGGACGGCTGGGTGACGGCCGACGACGTCGAGATCCGCGACGTGACATCGAGCCTCGCGTGCCTCGGGCTGTGGGGTCCGCGCGCGCGAGACATCCTCTCGTCCGTCTGCCCGGACGACCTCTCGAACGACGGCTTTCCCTTCATGAGCGTCACGCGAGGTGACCGTGGGCGACGTTCCGTGTCTGGCGCTCCGCGTGACGTACGTCGGCGAGCTCGGGTGGGAGCTCTACGCTCCCATCGAGTTCGGCGCGGCGCTGTTCGACACGTTGATGCGGGCCGGCGAGCCACACGGACTGGTCCCGGCCGGGTACCGAGCGATCGACTCGCTCCGGCTGGAGAAGGGGTACCGGGCGTGGGGGGCGGACGTGACGCCCGGACGACTCGCCGCTCGAGGCCGGGCTCGCGTTCGCCGTCGCGTCCGACAAGGACTTCGTCGGCAAAGACGCGCTCGAGCGCCTCCGAGCCGAGGGCACGCGCCGGAAGCTCGCCTGCCTCGTCCTCTCCGATCCGCGTTCGTCGACGCTCGGCAACGAGCCGGTGCGGGCGAAGGGCGAGATCGTCGCACGCGTCACCTCGGGCGGGATCGGCTACACGGTCGGCGCGAGCATCGCGTACGCGTACCTGCCCAAAGAGCTCGCGGCGACCGGGACGAACCTCGACGTCGAGGTGTTCGGCGAGTGGATCGGCGCCGAGGTGGCGGACGAGCCGCTCTACGACCCGAAGGGCGAGCGCGTTACGCGGCGGAATTCGTCGCCCCCGAACGAGTTCCGTTCCAGTACGCGTGGAGCCGATGGGTGCGCCATCCCTTGCGGTCGAGATGGAGCTCCTCGGGGAGACCGTGCTCGCAGGTGTCGATCAGCACGTCCATCCCATCCCCGTCGAAGCGCAGGAACTCGTGCTCGATGCCCGGCGACTCCGTCGAGGCCTCGAGGGCGAACACGTCGGCGCCGCCGGTCGGGGCATCCAGCGTCAGCGGCCACACGAAGACCTGCCCGCCTCGCTCCCGCACGAACGCGACCGCCGCTTCCGCGGCAACGACCCGCACCCGATCAGGTTCGACCATCGAACCGGCGGCCGTCAACCGTTGGCCGCGGAGATCCAACGGCCGATGTCGTCGGACTCGAAGACCGCGAGGGCGCGCTCCCACCGCTCGACCGACCAACCCCAGAAGTCGTACTCGATCGTCGAGATCGTGGCTTGGATCGCGGCCCACAGCGTCCAGCCGACGTCGGCCATCAACGCCTGGAGGTTCATCCGCGCCAATCGGTCCTCGCGCAGTCCGCCGAAGTAGGCCTCGCAGAGCGTCGCCCGAAGCTCCTGGTCGAAGCCGCATTCCTGAGCCGTGTCCCCCAGCTCGAAGCATGGATCGTTGTTCCCGCTGTACTCGAAGTCGACGATCCACAGCCGCCGCCCGTCGTCGATGTAGTTCTCCGCGAGGAGATCGTTGTGGCACGGCACGGACGGCACCGGGTTCGAGGCGAACGCGCGCTCGATCTCCTGGACCCGATCCAGGCGCTCGCGGAACCCGCCGGGGATCGCGACGCCGCGGTCGTCGCAGACGCCGAGGTAGAACTCCGTGAGTCGGAACATGTCGAAGTCCTTGCGGAACCGCGGCGAGGTGTGGAGGAGTCGGAGCGATCCGGCCATCCGTCGGGCCTGTTCGGGCGTTCGAAGGGCCTCGCCGGACATCGTGGTCCCCTCGACGAACTCCAGGATCATCACGTCCCATCCGCGGAGGACCTCGACCACCGCGGGCGAGACGCCGGTCGTGGCCGCGGCCTTGGCGTTGTGGAGCTCGTTCTCCCGGTCGATGGCCAGGAGCTCGGTCGAGCGCCCCGGGATCCGAACCACGTACCTCTCGCCATCCGCGACGATCAGATAGTTCGCGTTGGTCAGCCCGCCGGAAAGCTCGGAGACCTGGAGCTGCTTGCCCGCGAAGGTCCTCGCGCGAGCGACCACGCGCTCGATCGTCGGCCGGTCCATCAGCTCCGCACCCGCGCGTGCTTAGGATCGACCACGACGTCCTCGGCAACCTCGGCCGGGATGAGCTCTCCGAACACCTCGACCCTGACCTCCGACCCCGGCCCGAAGGCGGAGGGGAGGTACGCGAGCCAGATGTTCCGGCGCACGGTGAAGCCGAACGCGCAGCTCCTCACGCGCCCCACCACGCCTCGGCCGGGATCCACGGCCTCGCCACCTAGATCGGCAGGTAACGTTCGCCAACGATCATCAACGTCCGGAGCCGCGTGGGCGGCGGCTCGGTCTGCCGAGCCGCGAGGATCGCGTCGCGCCCCACGAACGCCTTCGAGACGTCGACGCAGAAGGCGAGCCCGGCCTCGTCGGGCGTGTCCGCCGCCGTGAGGTCCGTTCCGTACGCTCGGTACCCACGTTCAAGTCGCAGGCCCTCGAGCGCCCGGTACCCGCACGGCTCCACCCCGAACGGCCGACCGGCCTCGGAGAGCCGATCCCACACGGCGACCGCCCATCCCGGTTCGATCCAGAGCTCCCACCCGAGCTCGCCGACCCAACTCATGCGCTGCGCGACGACCGGCGCGCCTCCAACGCGCAACTCGCGCGAGGTTAGGAAGGGGAACGCCTCGTTCGAGACGTCGCCGTCGGTGACGGCCCCCAGCACCTCGCGCGCGAGCGGCCCCCACAACCCGATCACCGCGAGTTCGTCACTCACCTCGCGGAGCTCCACCCGTCCGTCCTCGGGTCGAACGTGCATGCGGATCCAACCCAGGTCGGCATCAACGGTCGCCGAGCCGGTGGTCACCCGGAAGTGATCCTCCCCCAGACGCGTCACCGTGACGTCGGCGACGATGCCGCCGCGTCGGTTCAGGAACTGGGTGTACACGATCGACCCCACCGATCGGTCGATCCCGTTGTCGCAGACGCGCTCGAGCAGGGGGAGCGCGCCGGGCCCATCGACCTCGATCTTCCCGAAGGAGGTGAGGTCGATCAGGCCGGCACGCTCCCGGAACGCGGCGTGCTCCGCCCCGAGCCGGCCGAACCACGGCGGCCGCGTCCATCCGAAGGCTCGCTGGTCGGCGCCTGCCCGGCGCCACGGCTTCCCCGGCTCGAAGAACTCGGCGCGCTCCCACCCGTTCTTCGCGCCGAAGACGCAACCGAGCTCCTGCATCCTCGAGTGCAGCGGCGAGATGCGCTTGGGGCGGCCCCACTCATCCTGATCGAACGGATAGCGGAGCAGGTAGTAGTGACGGTAGGCCTCGCGCGCCTGCTCGGCGGCGAACGCCGGGTCGCGGTGCACCCGTCCGAACCGCCAGGGCCGGTACGATGTGAGGTCGAGCTCGGTCTCACCATCGACGACCCATTCCGCGATCGCCTTGCCGATCCCGCCCGCGCCCCCGAACCCGTTCAGCGACAGGCCCGCCGCGACGAAGAACCCGGGGATCCCGGGGATCGGGCCCAGGAGCGGGTTCGCGTCCGGTGTCATCGCGTCCGGATGACACACGAGCTTGAGGACCTCGGCCCCCTCCAGGAACGGGAACCTCCTGATGGCGCCCCGCATCAGCGGTTCGAACCGCTCCTGATCCGGCGGGAGCGAGCGCGACGCGTGATCCCAGGGCGCACCGTCGATCCACCGCGCGTGCGGATCTCCCTCGTAGCCGCCGAACAGGACCCCGCCGTGCTCGGCGATGCCGTAGACGAGGTTGTCGGGATCTCGGAAGCACGGCGTGTCCGAGGGGAGCTCGCTCCCGGCGACCGCCTTCAGTGCCACGTGCTGGTGGTCGACGGGCGTCGACGGCACGAACGCGCCTGCCATCTCGGCGACGCGGGGCGCCCAGATCCCGGCGGCGTTCACCACCGCCTCGCACTCGATCCGGCCGGTCTCGGTCGTGACCGCTCGCACCTCGCGCCGGGAACCGAGCTCGATGCCGGTCACCCGGCAGCCCGTTCGGATCGTCGCACCGAGCTCCCGGGCAGCCGCGGCCAGGGCGTACGTGGCCGTGTGCGGATCGAGGAAGCCGTCGCCCGGAATCCAGACGGCGCCGAACAGCGACGCAGGACCCGCAGCCGGCAGCAGGTCGAGCGCCTCACGGGCGGAGACGAGCTCGACGTCCAGCCCGATCCCCCGCGCGCGCGAGACACCCCGTTGGAGCTCCCCGAGCTGCTCCGGGCTCGAGGCGAACCGAAGGCTCCCCACCGTCTCGAACACCCCGAGCTCGCGGTACAGCTCGATCGAGTACCGGCGGAAGCGCATCATCGTCGGCGAAGGATTGAACATCGTGACCAACCCGGCCGCGTGTGCGGTCGAACCGCTCGTCAGCTCGGCCTTCTCCACGAGCATCACGTCGTTCCACCCGGCCCTCGCCAGGTGAAGGCCACGCCGAACCCGTCACGCCGCCGCCGATGACGACGGCGCGCGCGCGCTCGATCATCTCCCCTCCGAAGACGGGTGGGGCGGGGAACAGCCCCGCCCCACCGGATCCAAGGCCGTCCCTATTCGGGTGGGATCTCCGAGAAGGCGTACTCGACCTTGAGGCCTCGCTGAGCCCTGAACGTGCGCATGATCCAGTAGATGATGATCCCGAACGCCGCCGTGCCGGCGACGATGTAGTACGGGAACGCATCGCTCGAGAACGCGAGACCGAGGTCGTCCACGAACAGGAACGATCCGACCATGAACCCCCCGAACAGGAACCCGAGCGCACCGAAGACCGTGACCATGGGAAGGTTGCCGAACCGGTACTGGGCGCCCGGCGATGCTTGATACAGCTTGGCGGCCCGGTAGGGGAGCAAGGCCGCCGCCAGTGCCGACAGCGTCATCACCGCGCCGTTGGCGAAGGTCACGCCCAGGGTCCAGCGGACCCACTCGGAGTACTTGTTGTACGCGATGATCACCGGTACCGCCGCCAGGAAGTACGCGATGTGCGCGTTGAGCGGCGTCTTCAGCCTGGGATGCACCCGCGCGAACCAGTCCGGCAACAGGCCGTCGAGGCCTTGCGCCACCATGATCCTCGTCGTCCCGATGTAGCAGTTACAGACGATCTGGAACGAGTTCAGGATGTACCCCACCCCGATGATCGCGATGAGGATCGGGCTCGACGTCAGGGCGATCGCGATCATGTTCGGCATGAGGAACGTGCCCGCGATCGTGGCCTCCGGCACCGCGTACCAGTATCCGGAGGACGCCACGAGGATGCCGTCGTTGCCGATCCCCTGCTTCATCCCGACGGCGAGCAGGACGAGCAGACCCGCCGTCGCGATCAACGACCCTACGATGATGAACAGCTGATTCCGGAACACGTGAGCGTTCTTGATCTCGCCGCCCTGCTCGACCGAGTACGTGGCCCACTGCAGACTGGTCCACGCGATCGGAGCCACCATCAGGGTGCCGAACAGCCAGAACGGCGGGTTGAAGTTGACGCCGGCATCGGCGGCGGCGGCCTTCGCCGTCTCGAAGATGTTGGCCGACCCACCGGTCGCGAGCGCGAATTCGTTCAGCTTGCCGGTCGCGTCGGTCGGATTCGTCGTGAAGAAGAGCAGGAGCATCAAGCCGAACGACGCCAGGATCGCGTACCACATCACGTACTGGAAGCGCACGTAGTTCCTGAACCCGCTGACGATGAGGACCAGCGAGACCAGCGCGTTAGGATGATCACGACGACGATCCCGTTGGCCGTCCCGACGTTCGTCCCCCGTTGATCAGGGTCTCGTGCTCGAGCGACATCGTGTTCGATCAGCGTGGGGCGAAGCCCAGGACGGCGCGCAGCCACCCGGAAGGCGACCCATTGAGGATCCAGACGACGAAGAAGGCGAACACGACCGTGAACCCGAACCCGCCGCCGAACACGCGGCTCTGGTACACGTACTCGCCGCCCGAAGTGGTAACGCCGTCGCCAACCACGTATACGCCAGCGCGATCGAGCAACTGGATCACGAACGCGAAGACGATGCCCAGGACGAGGGTCGACCCCTGGAACGCCGTCGGAGCCCACACGTACGTCCAGGGAAGATGATCCCGGTCGAGAGGAGATGTAGCTGAACGCCGAATACGGCGACATCACGCGAACCAAACCGGACGCTCGCCTCGTGAAGACCTGTGGTGCTACGGCTTCCGCCATCTCCCCTCCTTGCAAGCGCGGGCTAGCCGGATGTGAACTGCTGGCCGACCACCTCACCACCCCTGATCGCCACGATCAGGCCTCGCAGCACCCCCTCTCCGTACTCGCTTCCAGGGTTGAACGCGGGCGTTCTCCCGTAGCGGTTCATCCCGCGCGACTCGTGGATGTGGCCGTGGAGCCCTACGGTGGGCTGATACCGCCTGAGCGCATCGGTCACCGCCTGCGAGCCTGCGCCGTAGTACACCGGCTGCCGGTTCTGGATCACGGGTGTCGGCGGCCATACCGAGGCGTCCAGCTTCAGACACGTGTCCAGGCTCGAGTCGAGCGGGGGGCAATGGAAGTTGAAGACGGCCCGCGACGGGTCGGGAACCTCGGCCACCACCTTCTCGATCACCTCCGCGATCTCCGGCTCGGTCCTCTCGCGAGGCGTCTGCCAGGGCGTCGGCGTCGAGTACCCGACCGTCACGAGCACGTGCTCGTCGTCGATCGGGACGACTCGGTTCTCGGCGTTCACCACCCGGTCCCTAGGGGCCTCGTCCAGGGCCGTGAGCACCTCGTCGGTGTCGTCGTTGCCTCCACAGAGGTAGGCGCGCACCCCGGTCCCCTCGAGGCGCTCCTCGGCAAGAGCGACCCAGGCCGCCAGACGCTCCTTGGCCAGGACGTCGAACAGCGTGTCGATGCGATCCTGTTGTCCCTCGTAGGTCCGATCCTCGTCGCGATTCATCTCCTGCTTGTACAAGCCGAGCTTCTGGAGCGTTCGCTTGAACCTCTCCATCTCCTCGTCGCCGCGGATGTGATGGTTCTGACCCTGCAGCCTGGCGCGATAGGTACCGTCCGCTTCACGCACGATCGGGATCAGCAGCTTGCCCATAAGGTCACCACCGAACACCAGCGCGTCCACCTCGTAGAACTTGGCCGCGTTCAGGAACTTCCGGTAGGTCGGCTCGGAACCGTGGATGTCGCAGGCGTAAAAGATCCGGGTCGGCTCGCCCCCCGATCTGCCCTTCTTCCAGAATGGCATGGACTCAGAGCTCCTGGACGTGCTCGGCCAGCTCGCCGCCGTCCCGGTACCACTTCTTCCGGTCGCCCACCTTCGCCCTCATCTTCCACCCGATGGACTTCGGCTCGCCATCGATGCGCGTGAGGATCTCGTCGACCTGGGCGGCGACGCGGTCCCGCTCTTCGAGGCCGATGTCGTAGGCGCCGGCCGCCTGTTTGACCTTGTCCAGATTCATGGTGAGCGTCCGCCACCAACCCCAGTCCTTCGCGCAGACGCGTGCAACCAGACTCACGTTGATCGTCTCGCCATCATGGTCGCCGAGGGGATGCTCGAGCAGCAGCATGACGGTATCGATGATGTCCTTCTCGTTGATCTGAACGATCTGCATCTTCTGCATCAGCATCTCCGCGAGCGGGATCGTGGCCTCGTGGATCTCGAGGCGGCCCTTCCACGGGATCGTGTGGCAGAACTCGAGCTTGTCGAGGAACACATCCAAGTGGAGACCGGTGACGGGGTGATTCAGGACCATCCGAGATCCTTCTGACTCGACGTACGTCATGGTGTCTTCGACGTACCCCTCATGAGCGAGCATGGCCTTGATCTTGCTCGCCTGCTTGCCGTAGCCGGCGAAGTCGATATCCGTGTACACGCGCTTCAAGATCTGCTGGAGGTAGGCATGGCGGGGGCAGCGTTTCGCGAAGGCCAAGGCACCGAGGAGACGGAGAGCAACCCCCTGATCGTCGGCCAGCGCCACGAGGCGATCACCCTCCGTCTCGAACTCGCGCTTATCCACGGCCGGCCGCCTCGGCCATCGCCCGGGGGACGACCACTTCGATGCCCGCCTCGGCAAGCTGGTCCTGTAGCTCAGAGCTGGCTCCTGCGTCCACCATCAGAACGTCGACGCGCTCGAGCGGCGCGATCACGAAGTCGGCCACCGTCCCGATCTTCGAGCGATCGGCCACCACGATCACGATGCCGTGCGTCTGTTCGATCATCAGCTGAGCGATCTCGGCCTCGGCCGCGACCGGGGTCGTGAGGCCCGAGGCGATGCCGATCCCTTCGACGCCGATGAAGGCCTTGGTGGCGTGGGTCCGCCGCAGCGCGTCGGTCGCGAAGGGGCCCACCACAGAGTTGCTCGGTGCTCGGTAGTGACCGCCGAGCAAGAGCAGCTCGACGTCACGCTCGGAGGCTTCGAGCGCGATGCCGACATGGTTCGTCACGACCTTGACACCGGATGCCTGCAGGTGACGGAACACCTCGAGCGTCGTCGTGCCGCCGTTCAAGTAGAGGGCGTCACCCGGCTCGACCATGGTCCGCGGCTGCTCTCCCGATCAGCACGCTTCTCGTCGGTGTTGCTGGAGATGGCTTCCAGGTATCCGGGCTCGGACCGCATCCACTGCGTCGCCACAGCTCCACCATGGGTTCGCTCGAGCAACCCCCGCCGCTCGAGCACTTCCAGGTCGCGACGGATCGTCACCTCGGAGACGCCCATGGACTCGGAAAGGACAGAGACCCTCACGACCCGGTGCTCACGAAGCAGCTCCTGGATGCGCCGATGCCGCTCGGCGGGAAGCGGCTGCTCCATACCGTCCTCCGAGTCGCCTGTAGAGAGCCTGCGGATCGAGACTCCGATGATCGAACCAGCGCGAGTTTGTTCTCTTCCGTTCACCAACGCAAACGGGCGGAGCCTCGCGGGCCCGCCCGTAAGCCCGCCGGACCCGCTATCCGACGAGGATCCGGAAGACGAAGTCGAACTCGGTTGCGGCTTCGTTCGCCGCCGCGAGCCGCATGCTGCCGCGAGCGCCCCGGTAGGCACCCGTGCCGCCGGTGATCGCCAATGCCGACGGCTCCGCGTCGAAGAATGGCCCCTCCACCGTGATCGAACCTCCCTCGAGGAAGTTCACCCACCGGCACTCCCAGCTCACCCCGACCTCGATCCTGACGCACTCGCCCTGGTTGGTCCCGACCACGTCGGTGTTCGTCTCGTCGAACAGCTCGTTGTGGAACGTGAGCAGGTCGCCGGTCGAGTCGCCGTTGGTCGTGAGATCGACCACCGAGTCGGTCGTCGCGTGCTCGACCACCACCAGCCTCGTCACGTTCGGTCCGGCGACGGACACCGAGACCAGCGAGACGACGAGCGCAAGGGCGGCGATCGACGCGGCCGCCGCGACCACGCGGATCCTCCCCCTCATGATCCCTCCCTCATCAATGACCGGAACATCCTCATCCGGAGGTGGTCCCCGCGCAAACCGGCCGCCAGTCATGTTGTGGTCCACCGAACGGAGCTCTCTGCTCCTCGGCGGGACGGCGATGGAGGTCTACCGCGTGCAGGTCACCAGGTAACGGCGCCCTTGGAGGCCGAGCCGACGAGCTTCGCGTATTTCGCGAGCGCTCCGCCCGTGTAGCGCGGCGAGGGCGCCAACCACTCGGCTCGCCGGCCGTCCAGTTCGGCGTCCTCGACGACGAGATCGATCCTGCGGTGCTCCGCGTCGATCACGATCTCGTCACCCTCGCGCACCAAGGCGATGGGACCGCCGACGATCGCCTCCGGCGAAACGTGACCCACGCTGTAACCCTTCGAGGCGCCGCTGAACCGACCGTCGGTGATGAGCCCCACCTCGGCGCCGAGACCAACACCGGCGACGGCGGCGGTGACCGCGAGCATCTCGGGCATCCCCGGTGAACCTTTCGGGCCCTCGTACCGGATCACGATGACGTCGCCCGCGACGATCGAGCCGCTCGTGACCGCGTCGAACGCCGCCTGTTCGGAGTCGAACGGCCGGGCCCGCCCTCGGAACTCGAGCGACGCGGCGCCGGCGATCTTCATCACCGAGCCTTCGGGTGCGAGCGAGCCGTACAGGATCGCCGTGCCGCCCTCGGCATGGATCGGCTCGGAGAACGCGCGCACGACGGTTCCGTCCGGCGCGGGCGGCGAGACCTCGGCGAGGTTCTCGGCGATCGTCGTGCCCGTGACGGTCATCGCGTCGCCGTTCAGCAGACCGGCGTCGAGGAGCTCCTTCATCACGACCGGGACGCCGCCGACGCGATCGAGGTCCTGCATCACGAACCTGCCAGCCGGCCGAACGTCGACGAGGTGGGGAACCGCTCGGCTGATGCGGTCGAAGTCGTCGAGCTCGAGCTCGACACCCGCCTCGTGGGCGATCGCGAGCAGATGGAGTACGGCGTTCGTCGAGCCGGCGAGGGCCATCACCACCGCGATCGCGTTCGTGAACGCGTCTTTCGTGAGGATGTCGCGCGGCCGGAGGCCCGTCTCGAGCAGCTTGGTCACCGCGATCCCCGACTCGCGCGCGAACACCTCCCGGCGGTAGTCGACGGCCGGCGGGCTGGCGCTGCCCGGCAACGACATCCCGAGAGCCTCGCCCGCCGCGGCCATCGTGTTCGCCGTGTACATGCCGGCGCACGAACCGGTGGTGGGGCAGGCCGCGCGTTCGATGCCGAGGAGCTCGGCGTCGTCGATCGTGCCCCTCGCGTGCGCGCCCACGGCCTCGAACACGTCCTGGATCGTGATGTCACGGCCCCCGTAGGTCCCGGCGAGGATCGTCCCCCCGTACAGGTACACGGACGGGAGGTTCAGTCGCGCCATCGCCATCAGCATGCCGGGCTCGGACTTGTCGCAGCCCGCGATGCCCACCAGCGCGTCGAATCGCTCGGCGTGCATCACGAGCTCGACCGAGTCGGCGATCACGTCGCGGCTGATCAGCGACGCCTTCATCCCCTCGTGCCCCATCGCGATCCCGTCCGAGACGGCGATCGTCGTGAACTCCATCGGGACGGCGTTCCCCTGACGCACGCCCTCTTTCGCCAGCGCGGCGAGCTTGTCGAGGTGGTAGTTGCAGGGGGTGACCTCGTTCCACGAAGAGGCGACGCCGACCTGCGGCTTGCCGAAGTCCTCCTCGGAGAAGCCGACCGCTCGGAGCATGGCTCGGGCCGGCGCGCGTTCGGGCCCCTCGGTGACCATCCGTGAACGCGGCCGGTCGACCATGACGATGACCTCCTGGACGGTGGGGCAGAATGGATTCGCACGATACCGCAGCTGCGACCGAGGGCCAGAAGGCTTAGCCAGAGACAGACTCAGGAGGCGGAGAAGGCCAGGAAGCGAGGAGGGAAGGTGTCGACCACGGACGCACCTCGTCCGGCCGAACGCTCGTGGTGGCTCGAGGAGGCGCTCGCGCTTCCCGAGTTCGCCGGCCCCGTCACGCCCCCGTTGCAGGAGGACACCAGCGCCGACGTGGTGATCCTCGGCGGCGGCTACACGGGCCTGTGGACCGCGTGGTTCCTGAAGGAGCGCCGGCCCGACCTCGACGTCGTCCTGCTCGAGGCGGACATCTGCGGCGGCGGCCCGAGCGGTCGCAACGGCGGGTTCTGCGACGGGTGGTGGGAGAAGATCCGCGATATCCGCGAGACGTTCGGCGACGCCGACGCGATGGAGCTGCTGATGACCTGCGGCCGGGCGCCGACCGAGATCGGCACGTGGTGTCGGGCGAACGGCGTCGACGCGTGGTTCCGCCACGGCGGCGACCTCGCGGTCGCGACGAACGAGAAGCACGAGGGAGCGTGGGAAGGCGCGCTCGAGGACGCGCGAGCGCTGGGCGTCGAGGACGAGTACCAGCTGCTCTCGGCGGGGGAGGTGCAGCAACGATGCGCCTCGCCCCGGTTCGGCAGCGGGGTGCTGATCGCCGACGCGGCGACCGTGCACCCGGCGCGCCTGGCGAGAGGCCTGCGGCGGCTGCTGCTCGAGGCCGGTGTCCGGATCTTCGAGCACACCACGGTGACCAGGCTCGGGATGGGCAGACCGGTGGTCGCCGAGACGCCTGACGGCACCGTCCGGGCGGGCGACGCGGTGATCGGCCTGGGCGCATGGGCGACCTGGTGGAAGGCGTTCAGGCCGAGGCTCACGCTCCGCGGCTCGTACATGGTGATCACCGCACCGGCGCCCGACCGCCTCGAGGAGCTCGGCTGGACCGGCGGCGAGGCGATCAGGGACCTGCGGTCGTCGATCCACTACCTGCGGACCACGCCGGACGGCCGGATCGCGTTCGGGCTCGGAGGGCTGCAGCCGAACCTCGCGCGTCGGATCGATCAGCGGTACGACCACGAGCCCCGATACGCGCGACGCGTCGCGAACGACCTCTACCGGATGTTCCCGAGCTTCGAGGGCGTGCCGATCGAGGCCGCGTGGGGCGGCCCGATCAACGTGAGCGGGTTCACGATGCCGTTCTTCGGCACGCTCGGGCGGGGCAGCGTGCACTACGGCCTCGGGTACACCGGCAACGGTGTGGGACCTTCACACCTGGCCGGCAAGATCCTCGCCGCGCTCGCCCTGCACGTGGAGGATGGCTTCACGCGACTCGCGGTCGTGACGCGCAAACCGAAGCGCTTCCCACCCGAGCCGATCCGCTCGCCGGGCGCGTTCGTCGTCAACGCGGCGATCCGGCGCAAGGACGACCGCGAGGACGCGGGGCGGCGCGTGGGCGCCGTCACGCGGGCCATCGCCCGTCTCCCGCGACGGCTGGGCTACCACCTGGGACCTCGTTGACCGAGGCCGGGCTGCCGAGGCCCGCACGGCGGAGCTGGTGGCTCGAGGAGGCGCTCGCCCTCCCGGCGTTCGCCGGGCCCGAAACGCCCCCGCTCGAGGGGGACACGAGCGCGGACGTGCTGATCGTCGGTGGCGGGTACACGGGCATGTGGACGGCGTGGTTCCTCACGGAGCACGAGCCGGGGATCGACATCGTGCTCCTCGAGCGCGACATCTGCGGGGGCGGCCCGAGCGGTCGCAACGGCGGGTTCGTGAACGGCCTCTACGACGAGACGGACGCTGTTGACGGCCCGCCATGGGGACGCCGGGCGCCGGACGGTCGAGATGGCGGCCCGCTCGATCGACGAGATCGGCGCCTGGTGCGAGGACGCCGGCGTCGACGCCTGGTACGAGCCATCCGGCGACATCGGTGTTTCGACCAACCCGGCGCACGATGCCGCCGTCCGAACGACCGTGGCGGAGGCGGAGCGTCTCGGGCTCGGCAACGTGTACCGGCCGCTCACCGCCGACGAGGTCCGGGCGCGGTTCGACTCGCCGGTCGTTCGAACGGGCTTCCGCGTCACCCACGCCGCGACCGTGCAGCCGGGGCGGCTCGCGCGTGGGCTCCGGAACGCGCTCCTGGGGCGCGGCGTCCGGATCTTCGAGGGGACGCCCGTCGAACGGTTCAACGCCCGACGTCCGGCGGCCGAGACGCCGAGCGGCACGGTTCGAGCGGGCCGCGCGATCCTCGGCATGAACGCGTGGGCGCGCGCGTTGCGCGACTTCCGGCGGTCGCTGGTCGTCCGCGGCACCTACATCGTGATCAGCGCCCCGGCACCCGAGCGCCTCGAGGCGATGCACTGGACCGGCGGAGAGGGCGTCTACGACATGCGGACCTCGCTGCACTACCTACGCCCGACGCGCGACGGACGGATCGCGTTCGGGGGCTCGAGCTTCCGAGTCATCCGCGACCGAGCCGACTCGCCTCGCTACGGCTACGACGAGGCCTCCGCCTCTGTGCTCGCGCGCGACTTCCGCCGGTGGTTCCCCGCCTTCGACGGCGTGCCGCTCGAGGCCGCGTGGGGCGGACCGATCGACGTGGCGGGGCTGCACACGCCGTTCTTCGGCACGTTGCCCGGTGGGACCACGCACTACGGGCTCGGCTTCACCGGCAACGGGGTCGGTCCCTGCCATCTGGGCGGGAAGATCCTCTCGGGCCTCGCCCTCGGGATCCAGGACGAGGCGACGACCCTGCCGATCTCCGACGGCGACCGGAAGGACTTCCCGCCGGAGCCGCTGTTCACGCTCGGCGAGCGGGTGGTCAGCCGGGCGATCATCCGCCGCGACGATCGACTGGATGCCGGCCGCCTCCCGGGGAGGCTGACCGATCTGCTCGCGCGCCTGCCGAGGCGCCTCGGGTACATGCTGGGACCGTGACCGTGTGTCCGCCGGTCCCGCGAACGGCCTCTCGTTCGGCTACGGGATCACGAACGGCTCGTAGCCGGGCGCCGTCGCCGGCCACGGGTGGACGCCCTCCCACGCACCGCCGAACTCCAGCACGAGGTCGTCGCGGTACCGCGGGCCCACGACCTCGAGCCCGAAGGGAGGCCGTTCGCACACGTGCCGGCAGGAACGCTGAGGGCCGGGTGCCCGCTCAGGTTGAACTCGCCCGTGTTATAGCCCTCGGCCCGGCGGGACGGCCGGTTCCGGGCAGCGTCCCGTCCGGCGAGCCACCCCTCGTACCCGTGCGTCGGACATGACGAGGATGCCGTCGTCGCCGAGGAGCCGGTCGAGATCGGCCGTGTAGGCGAATCGGCGACGTCGCGCCGTCAGGTAGTCGGACAGCGTGAACGTGAGCGCCGTCTCCATCTCGGATCGGAAGATCGTCGCTGAAGTCGTCCAGGTGGGCCTCGACCCACTCCCGGCCGAGGAAGACCAGCTCCTCGACCGTAACGGTCACGTACCAATCGTCCCGCGTCTGGTCCCAGGTGACGCCGGACGTCGGGAACAGCGACGACGTGGGGATCTCCTCGACCGGCAGACCCAGATCGCGCTCGATCGCCGCGAGGGCCGCGCGGAACGGTTCGTCGACCTCGGGTGGCAGCGGGCCGACGTCGCGCGAGCGCGGTGTCGCGAGCACGCGCTTGGGCTTCCCGCCGCCGTACTGCCACGACGGCGCGGCCGACGGATCGCCGTGCGCCGGCCCTCGCATCACGTGCAGCAGCAGCTTCGCGTCCTCGATGCCCGGCGCGAGCGGCCCCTGCGTCGAGTACCTCCATCCACGAGGGGATCGGCCGGCGCCCGATCAACCCGGCGGTCGGCTTCAGGCCCGCCAGGCCGCAGAACGCGGCGGGCGTTCGGATCGAGCCGCCGCCGTCGGTCCCGCGTCGCGAGCGGCACGAGACCTGCGGCGAGCGCCGCAGCCGGATCCACCCGACGAGCCACCCGGCGACCACTCGAGTCCCCACGGGTTCCGCGTCGGGCCGAAGACGTCGTTGTCGGTCCATCCCTGGAACGCGAACTCGGGCATGTTCGTCCTGCCGAGCACGATCGCGCCCGCCGCGACCATCCGCTCGACGGTGATCTCGCTCCGCTCGGCGGCAGGCCGGTCGAGCATCGTCCGCGAGCCGAAGTTCGTGACCTTACCGACGACGTCGGTGTTGTCCTTGACCAGGAGCGGGAGGCCGGCGAGCGGGCCCTCGGCGCCGCGCTCGTCGAGCGTCGCGGGCGTCCGCCACCGCCTCCTCCGGCCACAGCGCCGTCACCGCGTTCAGCGCCGGGTTCAGCCGTTCGATCCGAGCGATCGACTCGTTCACCAGCTCGACCGCGGCAACACGGCGTTCGCGAACGGCCTGTGCCAGCTGAGCGAGCATCTATCGACCCAGGTTCTTGATCCGCCCGATGAACTCGCCGCGCTTGTGGTCGCGCAGGATCACCGACGCGGCGTTGCGGCCGGGAACGCCCATCACGCCGCCGCCGGGGTGCGTCCCCGAACCGCACAGATACATCCCCGCGACCGGCGTTCGGTAGTCCCCGTGGCCGGGGATCGGACGGAAGCTGAACAGCTGGTCCGGTGTGAGCTCGCCCTGCATGATGTTCCCGCCGATCAGACCGAACCGATCCTCGATGTCCTTCGGCG
The DNA here is from genome assembly GCA_963731925.1 of uncultured Actinomycetes bacterium. Lineage (GTDB taxonomy): Bacteria > Actinomycetota > UBA4738 > UBA4738 > HRBIN12 > DASSJM01. The sequence continues at coordinate 196,984 of CAVSXK010000016.1, read as the reverse complement.
TGAGCACCTCGAGGTGCTCGACCGAGGATTCGAGCGTGGGAGCGAACTCCCCGAGCGCCTTCAGGACGCGTGCCGCGTACTCGTCGCGGCCGCCGTCGTCCCAAGAGCCGTCCGCGAGCTCGTACGGGCCGTACTGGCTGAACGCGAGCATCAGGTGCTTGCCCTTCGGCGCGAGCCCCTCGGGCTCGTGCGCCGTCGGGAACACGACCTCGACGTAGGGATGCTCGCTCATCCGGCCGTACTTCGCGTCGTCCCACGCCCGTTCGAGGTACTCGACCGACGGCGAGACCGCCACCAGCCCCTTGTGCAGGTCGCCCTGCTGATCCCACGACGGGAAGGCCGGCAGCTCGGACAGGGCGACGTTGAGCTTGACCGAGCCCGACCGCGTCCGATACCGCTTCACGTCCCGGACGACGTCGCCCGGCAGCCGCTCCTCGCCCACGAGCGACAGGTACGTCGTGACCGGATGCGCACACGAGACGATCCGCTGCGCTCGCACGAGGGAGCCGTCCACCAGCGCGACGCCCACCGCCCTGCCGCTCGCGTTGATCGCGACGCGGTCGACCTCCGCGCTGGTGCGGATCTCGGCGCCCGCCGCTTCGGCGGCTCGAGCCATCGCCTGGGAGATGCCGCCCATGCCGCCCTTCACCCAACCCCACGCGCCTGCGTGACCGTCCACCTCGCCGATCCAGTGGTGCATCAGGACGTAGGCCGAACCCGGCGTCATCGGTCCGCACCACGCGCCGATGATGGCCTGCGTCGCCAGCGCACCCTTGACGCGTTCGTCCTCGAACCACTCGTCGAGGAAATCGGCCGCGCTCATCGTGAACAAGCGGACGGTCTCGTGCAGGTCGCGTCCGCTCCATTTGCGGAACCGGCCCGCGGTGGCCGCCCACTTGGGGAGGTCGCGCAGGTTCATGTTCGGCGGCACGACGAACAGCAGATCCTTCAGCAGCCGGGCGACGCGATCGAAGTAGCGATCGAACGCGACGTAAGCCGCGGCGTCGCGTTCGTTGAACCTCGCGATGTTGGCGGCGTCTCGTTCGACATCGCCCCACAGCGTGAGCGACGTGCCGTCGGGGAACGGCACGAAGTAATCCGGCGTGATGATCGAAACCCCGTAACCGAAGCGCTTGAGGTCGAGCTCGCGGACGACCTGCGGCGGCATGAGCGATACGACGTAGGAAGCGCTCGAGACCCGGTAGCCGGGCCACGGCTCCTCGGTGGCCGCCGCGCCTCCGACGAGATCGCGTTTCTCCAGGACGAGCACATCCAAGCCGGCCTTCGCAAGGTACCCTGCGCACGCGAGGCCGTTGTGGCCTCCCCCGATGATGACGACGTCTCGTTCGAACACGCCCACGGAAGCGCGAGGGTACCGGGCGCACGATGTGCCGCGCAACGGCGCACGTGCAGCCCCGCTCTCGGGAACCGTTGCACGCCCTGCGGGCGTCCTCACGGCGTGAACGGCGTTCAGCGGCGCGGCCTGGTCAACGCCTCCGTCGCCGCCGTGGCCACCTTCGCGATCGGCTCCGCGGTGGTGTTCGCCGCCGGCGGCCCCGAGGACGTCGCGACCCCGACGCCGTCCGCGAGCCCCTCGGCCTCGCCAACCCCGAGCTGCACCCCGACGTGGGACGTCGTCCGGAGCGCGAACCCCGCCGAGGCGCCGACCACGCTCCTGGGCGTCACGGCCGTGACCTCGGCGGAGGCCTGGGCCGTCGGCGGCATCGGCGAGCCCGACGCCCCCACCGCGGTGGCGATCCAGCGATGGGACGGCACCAGGTGGTCGGCGTTCCGAGCCCCGAGCCCCGGTGCGCTGGTGAACGAGCTCCGCGCGGTCGATGCGTCGGAGCCGAACGACGTGTGGGCCGTCGGGAGAACCTCGAGCGGGTTCGGCGAGCAACCGCTGATCCTGCACTACGACGGGACCGAGTGGATCCAGCAGCAGCTCCCCCCGGAGCTCGACGGCGTCCTGAACGGGGTGGCGGCCGTCTCGCCGACCGACGTGTGGGCCGTCGGCTACGTCGGCGACCCGGCGGTCTCGCTCGAACGAGCCCTCGTCCTGCATTGGGACGGGACCGCGTGGGCCGACGTCGAGATCGCTCGCGCGATCGGCCGCGGCAAGGCCGCCCTCGTCGACATCGATGGCGTCTCGCCAACCGATCTGTGGGCCGTCGGCTACCACCGCAACCAACCCGCGATCCTCCGGTTCGACGGTGCGGCGTGGAGCCGGAGCCCGACCGAGGTTCGAGGGACGCTGGAGGCCGTCGAGGCGTCCGCGACCAGCGAGGTATGGGCGGTCGGCACGCCGATCCAGCGCTTCGACGGCGAGACGTGGAGCGAGGCGCCGGTCACCCGCGAAGGCGCCGAACTCGAAGATGTCGCGGCGATCGGCGGGCTCGACATCTGGGCGGTGGGCTCTCGGCCGTCGAAGGAGGAGGGGACCACCCACGCGGTCGTGGTCCGGTACAGCGGACGCCGTTGGGCGCCGGTCGACGGGCCGTCGGTGGCGGGATCCGACACGCTCACCGCGGTGGACGCCCTCCCCGACGGCACGCTGCTGGCGGTCGGATGGAAGGACGTCGACCTCGAGCGCGAGACGCTCGTGATCCGCGGCGCGAGCTGCCCGGCCGCCGACTGACGCGTCCCGATCCGGGGTCCCGGGGATGCGCGGCCGCGGTGTCGGCTAGGCTCGGTCGGAACGATGGACATCCGACTCACGCCGGAGGATCTCGAGCTCCGGCGACGTGCCCGAACCTTCACCGAACAGGTGCTGTTCCCGCTCGAGCTCGAATGCGAGGAGCACGACGGGCTCTCGCCGGAGAGCTTCGGTTCCGCGAAGCGGGCGGTGCTCGACGCCGGATTCAACGCGATCAACCATCGCGAGGAGAACGGCGGTCAGGGGTTCGACGGCTTCCAGCAGATCCTGATCGAGGAGGAGTGGGGCAAGGCCACGGGGGCGCTGTGGGACATCCCGTGGCGCCCCGCGATCCCGCTCGCGGCGGCGACCCCGGACCAGAAGGAACGGTACCTCTGGCCCGCGTGCCGTGGAGAGCGGCGCGACGCCTACGCGATCACCGAGGAACAGGCGGGCTCGGATCCGTCGATGGTCCGGACGACGGCGCGGCGCGACGGCCGGGGCTGGGTCATCGACGGCACGAAGTGGCACGTCACGTCCGGCGACATCGCCGACTTCTTCCTCGTCCACGCGCACGTGGACGGCGACCCGGCCAAGGCGACCGTGTTCCTGGTGGACAAGGACCTGCCCGGGGTGGAGCTCGTCCGGACGCCGAAGTACTCGCACACGTTCGTGTTCGAGCACCCGATCTTCGCGTTCGACGGCGTCCGCGTCGGTGAGGACGCGGTGCTGGGCGAGGTGGGTTCGGGGTACGAGCTCACGAAGGACTGGTTCGTGGAGGAACGGATCATGATCGGCGCCCGGACGATGGGCGCCGCGACGCGCGCGCTCGACCTCTCGCTCGCGTTCGCGAAGGAGCGGGTGCAGTTCGGCGAGCCGATCGTCGGGTTCCAAGCGATCGAGTTCATGCTGGCCGACATGGCAGCCCAGATCATGGCGGCCAAGTCGATGCTGTATCGCGTCGGCTGGCAGGCGGCCCGAGGCGGAGCCGCGCGCAAGCAGGTCCACGCGCTCGCGTCGGCCGTCAAGCTCGTGTGCTCGGAGACCGCCGGCCGGGTCGCCGACGCGGCGGTGCAGATCCACGGCGGACGGGGCTATATGCGCGAGCAGCCCGTCGAACGCCTCTGGCGCGAGCTCCGCGTCGATCGGATCTGGGAGGGAACATCCGAGATCCAGCGGATGGTCATCGGCAACGAGCTCCGCAAGCGCGGGCATGAGGCCTTTACGGGCTGGCCGTCCTGACCCACGGCTGAACGCCGACTTGTCATCACCGAGCCGGCCAGCCGCATAATGAGCCGAGTTCGGAAGGGGTGCGCGTGTCCGAAACGCTCTCCAAGCACGCTACGGGACGACCGCTGGTTCAGCCCTCGCGACCAGAGATCGAACTCGGCCGACCTCGGCTGGCCATCGTGCTGGCCGCGGGTCGTTCGGAACGGCTCGCCTCGGTGACCGGGGGTGGTTCGAAGGCCCTGGTCCGTATGGGGGGACTCAGCCTGGTGGAACGAGCCGTCCGAACCCTGCTCGCCGCCGGGATGGAGCGCGTCGTCGTGGTCGTGGGCTACCAGGCGGGTCCGGTCGCCACGGTCGTGAACCGGATCGCACCCGATCGCGTTCGAGCCGTCTTCGCCGAGCGTTGGGAGCTCGGCAACGGGGCGTCGCTGGCTGCGGCCGAGCCTCACTCGGCCGAGGAACGGGGATTCCTCCTCGTCACGACGGACCACGTCTTCAGCGACAGCGCGCTCGAACCGCTCCTGGCGGCAGATCGACCTGCGGTGCTCGTCGACCACGCCCCCGATCCGAGCGCCTGGGCCGAGGGAACGAGGGTGAGCCTGCACGAGGAGCGTGCGGTCGCGTTCTCGAAAGAACTCGGTGACCCGTCGATCGACTGTGGCGCGTTCCTCCTCCCCCCGTCGGCGTTCGATGCCCAGCGCAGGACGCAGGAGCGAGGGGACGCCTCCCTCGCCGGCGCCGTCACCGAGCTCGCCCGCGTCTACCCCCTCGAGGCGGTGCCCTTGCCTCCGACGGCCTGGTGGCAGGACGTCGACACACCGGAGGACCTGAGGGCGGTGTCGAACCGGCTTCGCCGATCGCTCACGAAGGATGCCGACGGGCCGGTCTCGCGCTACCTGAATCGACCCATCTCGACGCGCGCGTCCATGGCCCTTGCCCATTTACCCATCCACCCGGACGTCGTCTCGCTGGTGGCCTTCCTGTTCGCACTCGCGGGGGCGTGGGCCCTCGGGGTAGGTGAAGGGGTCGCCGGCGGCCTGCTCGTCCTCGCGTCCTCGATCCTGGACGGTGTCGACGGCGAGATCGCGCGGCTCCGGATCCGCGCGAGCGCGGCGGGCTCCCTGCTCGACGGCGTCCTGGACCGGATCGGCGACGCCGTGGTGCTCGGCGGCCTCGCGGTCTGGGCGCTCGACCAGGGGGCCGATCCCGCGACCGTGGTCCTGCTTGCGGTTGCGGCGACCGCCGGTGCGATGCTCTCGATGGCGACCAAGGACAGGATCGCCGCGCTCGCGATCCCGCCGGCGCCGGAGCGATGGATCGGGTTCTTCCTCGGGGGCAGGGACGCCCGCCTGCTGTTCGTCACCGTGTTCGCGATACTCGGACGACCGCTCGCCGCCATCCTGGTCGTGGCGATCACGTCGGCGGCGAGCCTGGCGGCTCGTCTCCTGATCGTCATGGGGATGCTGCGAGCCTGGACCACCCCCCGCTGAGCCCGTCATACTCCTCGCGCAAACGCCAAGCGGCCTCTCGGGACGAACCCACGAGACGACCCGCACGGAGGGAGTTCATGGGCATCATCACGGTCGGCGTCGACGTCGGCGGGACGAAGATCCAGTCCGCGGCGATGCGCGCGAAGAAGGTCGTGGGGAGTGCTCGGATGGGGACGCCGCTCACCGGGGCCCAGGACGTTTCGGCGGCGATCGGCGACGCGGTCACGAAGGCGCTTGCCGACGCGGGAGCACAGCTCTCCGACCTCACCGCGCTCGGGATCGGGGCGCCGGGGACGATCGATTCGGAGGCCGGGACGGTCTCGAGCTCGCCGAACCTGCCGGGCTTCCAAGGCCTCGAAGCGGTCCCGCTCGGCGCGATGGTGTCCCAGGCGCTCGGGGGCGTGGTGGTGAAGCTCGACAACGACGTCCGGGTCGCGATCCTCGGCGAGTGGAAACGGGGCGTCGGGCGCGGCTACCGGCATCTGCTCGGGGTGTGGGTCGGCACGGGCGTGGGAGGCGGGCTGGTCCTGGACGGCGCGTTGTACGAGGGACAGGGAGCGGCCGGCGAGATCGGGCACACGATCGTGAAGCCGGGCGGTCGCGTGTGTTCGGACGGCCGCCGCGGGCACCTCGAGGCCTACGCGGGTCGCGGGCAGATGGAGGCGCACGCTCGTCACCTGGTCAAGGAGGGCCACAAGACCGAACTGTTCGACATCATGGAGAGGAAGGGGCGGACGCGGCTCTCGAGCGGCGTATGGGCCGCGGCGCTCGAGAAGAAGGACAAGATGGCGGTCGAGCTGGTCGACGACGCGGTTCGGGCGCTCGCCGTCGGGCTGGCATCGGTGCAGAATCTGCTCGCGCTCGAGGCGATCGTGATCGGTGGCGGGCTCGCCGACCGGCTCGGCCCCCCCTTCGTCGAGCGGATCCGGGAGGAGATGCAGCCCCTGCTGTTCGTGCCCGATCATCCGCCGACGCTGCTGTCGAGCGAGTTCGGCGACCTCGCCGGCGCGGTGGGCGCCGCCGTGCTCGCGGGCGGCTGATCGGGGAAACGAATCGGCGACGGCGACGAGGTCACGTCGCCGACAGGCACCCCACCACCTCGTCGGGCAGTCCGGGGATCTCGAGTCCGGCGCCGCCGTCGACGAAGTCGTAGGGAACACCCGCCCACGCACCCGGTAGACCCGCGTACGAACGCTCTTCGGGATCGCCGGTGTCGAGCTGGAACCCGACCCAGTCCGGCGAGCGGAACCCGTTCGTGTCGTAGGGGGCGACCGCGACCAGACCGGTCCCGAACACGCGGGACTCGACGAGGAACCGGCCCTGGAATGCGAGGTCCTCCTCCGCGAAGACCTTCACGTACCAGCGTCGGACGTCCAACAGGTACCCCTTGTCCGACGGCGGCGATTCGGGCCCTTCGAACGTGCGCATGTCCACCACCACCAACCGACCCGGAACACCGGTCACTTGGCGGATCAGGCGGAGCGGCTCCTCGTACCGAGCGGAGCCCCGCTTCGGTGTCACCCAGCCGTTCACGCAGTCGACGGCCGTGGGCCCGCGGTTCGCGGGCGGCTCTTCGGGGAGCGCCGGAGGTGTGGGCGACGCGGTCGGACCGGTCGCCGAGATGGGCGTGACCGCAGAGGAGGTCGGTGGCACGTCGGGTTCCGCATCGCCCGTGCACGCGGCGAGCGAGAGCGCGACGACCACGACGACGATCGCGCCAAAGAACGCGGTGGAGAACCTGTGCTGATGCATGGGGTCTGAAGTCGAGGAAGGATATCGTTCGCGGGGTTGCTTGATAGCTTGGGCAACCGTGCGCGAACCACACTCCCCACCTCACGACGCCCGCTCCGGCTATGAGCGCCTCGGGCACGACGACTCGCCGCTGTTCTCGCGGCGTTCGTTCCTGCGGACGTCCGCGTTCGCCCTCGCGGGCGCGACCATGTACGCGTGCACCGGCGGTGGACGCAAGCAGCCGGTGGTCGCCCCGGCCGCCACGACGTCGGTGGTCGCGACCGAGACGCGGTGGCCGATCAAGCGCGTGATCTACGTGATGATGGAGAACCGGAGCTTCGACAACCTGTTCGGTCGGTTCCCGGGCGCGAACGGTGCGACCGTCGGTGTCAAGTTCGGGCAGGAGGTCCCGCTCACGCTGAGCCCGCACTGGCTGCCCGGCGACATCCCCCACGACCGCGCGGCGCACCTGAACGACGTGAACGGCGGAGCCTACGACGGGTTCGGCAACGGCCAGTTCGGCGACCCCTGGGCGTACACGCAGTTCGACGAGCCGTCGATCCCCAACTACTGGTCACTGGCCCGGGACTACGTGCTCTCCGACAACTTCTTCGCCTCGGTGGGGGGCCCCTCCTACCCGAACCACTTCTTCTTCGTCGCCGGACAGTCCGGCGGCGCGCTCGACAACCCGGAGAACATCGAGACGCGCCCGATGCAGGACGGACGGAACTTCAAGAGCTGGGGCTGCGACGCCGTGGGCGAGAACGTGTTCGTCCTGGTCAAGGACGAGCAGGGCAACCTCACCAAGCACGATTCCTGCTTCACGTTCAGAACGGTCCCCGAGCAGCTCGAGGAAGCGGGCGTGTCGTGGGCCTACTACGCCGCCCAACCGGGACAGCCCGGCTACTTCTGGAACGCGTTGAACGGCATCGCGGGCGTGTTCCATACCGACCTGTGGCGTCCCGAACTCATCCGGTCGGTCGACCGGCTTCCCGAGGACATCCGCGCCGGCCGGCTGCCGTCGGTCACGTGGGTCACGCCGCGGTTCGAGCTCTCCGATCACCCGCCCGAGAGCACGTGTTTCGCGCACAACTGGGTGACCGACGTCGTCAACGCCGTGATGGAGAGCGAGGACTGGGATGCACACCGCCCTGTTCCTCACGTGGGACGAATGGGGCGGGTTCTACGACCACGTCCCCCCGCCCGAGGTCGACGACCTCGGGTTCGGGTTCCGGGTCCCGAACCTGCTGATCAGCCCGTACGCGAGGAAGGGCTACGTGGACCACGCCGAGGGCGAGTTCTCCAGCCCGCTGAAGTTCGTCTCGGACAACTGGGGATTGCCCTACCTCACCGAACGGATCGAGCGCACCCACAACTTCGAGCACGCGTTCGCGTTCGGGAAGAACCCGCGCACGGACGCGCAGCCGCTCCAACGGTTCGACGGCTGCTACGGCGACCCGTTCGAGTATCCGGGCGACGACTACCCGGGTTGGCCGGAGGGCACCGCAGCCCGACCCGAGCCACTTCGTCTAGACGTTCATCGGGTTCGGGACCGGGACCCCGGTGAGGAGCTCGAAGCCGGCGGCGAGCCCGGCCGGGTCCCGGTCGGGGATCGAGGGCGCCATGTACCGGTTGCCGAGTCCCCACGCGATGATCTCGGCGCCGTGCTCGTACGCGCGATCATCCCAGGGAACGGTCGACTGGTTCCATGCGCGGAGGCCGCGCATCTCGGTGAAGCGTTCACGAACGGTCTGCGCGACGTTCTGGTCGATCCACGCGTGCCCCATCTCGTGCAGCAGCGTCTCGCGCCCCAGCTCGAAGACGCTCACCACGCACACGTCGACGCGGCGACCGAGCTGCGAGCCGAGGTGGCCGTAGCAGCCTGAGGTGTCCGGGTGGAAATGCACGTCGACGGTCGGAACCCCCAGCCCTCGCGTCTCGTACCGCGTCGGCCGCCCACCGGACCAGACGGACGTGCTCGGCGATCGCCGCCGAACACGCGGATGCTCGACCCGACGGCCACCGGCGCCGGCTCGGCGCTGCCGGGAACGCCCTGGCCGACGAACGCCGCCGCGATCGCGACCACCAGGAGCCTCCTTGCCGCCTTCGTGACCATGCGGCCACGTTCGACCTCGGTCCCTGCAGGCCGATGGAGGACCCTTGCAGGTGGCTTGAAGTCCACCCGGACATCGGGGTTCCAAGCGGGTTACAAGGGCGCCCGTCACAGGCTGGGCCGATGGACGGCCCCGACACCCGAACCAGCCTTCCGAGCAGGAGGAACCTTTCCAATCGCGGCTCGGAGCCCTACGGTTCGCGGATGCGCTTCAAGGTCCTCGGCCCGCTCCAGGTGACCGGTCCAGAAGGGCCGATCCCGCTCGGCGGGCCCAAGCAACGGGCGGTGCTCGCGCACCTCCTCGTCCGCGCGAACGAGCTGGTGCCGGCCGAGTCCCTCATCGACCAGGTGTGGAGCGGCGAGCCTCCCGAGGCCGCCCGGGGCACGATCCACAGCTACATCTCGCACCTGCGCAAGGCGCTCGGGCCCGACCGGCATCGAGGGCCGCCCGCCCGGCTACGTCCTGCACGTCGGAGCCGACGAGCTCGACGCGGAGCGCTTCGAACGGCTCCTGCGCGAGGCCCGGTTCGCGAACGGGAGCCCGGGCCGTGCGGGGAACCTGCTCCGCGAGGCGCTCGCGCTGTGGACGCGGTCCCGCCTTCGCCGACCTCTCGTTCGAACCGTCGCTCGCCGGCCGAGATCGCGCGGCTCGACGAGCTGCGTCTCCAGGCGCTCGAGGAGCGGATCGCCGCCGACCTCGCCGAGGGACGGCACGGCGAGGTCATCGGCGAGCTCGAGTCGCTCACGCGCGAGCTGCCCGCTCCGCGAGCGGCTGTGGGAGCTCCTCATGCTGGCCCTGTACCGCGCGAGGCGTCCGGCCGATGCGCTCGCCGCGTTCGAGCGGGCGCGCGAGGACCTGGCCCGTCGAGCTCGGCGTCGATCCCTCGCCGGACCTCCGACGGCTGCACGAGCGGATCCTCCGGGAGGATCCCGACCTGGATCTGGAGGGCGAGCCGCTCCGCGGGTACCGGCTGCTCGATCAGGTCGGCGAGGGCGCGTTCGGCGTCGTCTACCGGGCGATCCAGCCGCAGGTCGGCCGCGAGGTCGCGATCAAGGCCGTCCACCCCGAGCTCGCCAACCACCCGGACTTCGTTCGGCGGTTCGAGCACGAGGCGCAGATCGTCGCCCGGCTCGAGCACCCGCACATCGTTCCCGCTCTACGACTACTGGCGCGAGCCGGATGCCGCGTACCTGGTCATGCGGTTCCTCCGCGGCGGCAGCGTCGAGGACCTGCTCGAGGCCGGTCCGCTCGAGCCGTCCCGCGTGGTGTCGATCGTCGACCAGATCGCGTCCGCGCTCGCGGCGGCCCACCGCCAGGGCGTGGTGCACCGCGACGTGAAGCCCGGCAACGTCCTGCTCGACGAGGAAGGCAACGCCTACCTCACGGACTTCGGCGTCGCGCTCGACGCCGGGTCACCCGAGCGGAGCTCCGGCACGATGATGCGCGGGACGCCCGGCGTACCTGTCGCCCGAGCAGATCCGGCTCGACCCGGCGAGTCCCAGGTCCGACATCTACGCGCTCGGGATCGTCGTGTACGAGATGCTCACCGGCGAGCATCCGTTCCCGGAGACGTCGCTCACGGCGCTGCTCGATCGCCACCTCCGCGACGCGCTGCCCTCGGTCCGCGACGTTCGCCCGGAGCTGCCGCGCGGCGTCGACGAGGTGATCGCGCGCGCGACCGCGAAGGACCCGAGCCAGCGGTTCGCCGACGTCGTCGAGCTCGCGTCGGAGCTGCGAGCCGCGCTCGAGGGATCGCGCGTCGCCCGCGAACCGATCGGCGAGATCCGCAACCCGTACAAGGGACTCCGCGCGTTCCTCGAGGCCGACGCCGGCGACTTCTTCGGGCGCGAGGCGGTGACCAAGCGGCTCATCCGGCAGCCTCGCCGAGGACGATCCGGCCGCCGGTTCCTCGCCGTCGTGGGCCCGTCGGGTTCGGGGAAGTCCTCGGTCGTCCGCGCGGGCCTCGTTCCGGCGCTCCGGCGCGGAGCGATCCCGGGCTCCGAGCGCTGGTACGTGATCGAGGTGCTGCCCGGGCGCCCACCCGTTGCGCGAGCTCGAGACCGCCCTGCTCGGCGTCGCCGTCGAGCCCCCGCCCTCGCTCATGGAGGTGCTCGAGCGCGACGAGCTCGGGCTCGCTCCGAGCGGTCGACCGGGTGCTGCCCGATCCCGACGCCGAGCTCGCTGATCGTCGCTCGATCAGCTCGAGGAGGTCTTCACGCTCGTCGACGACGAGGACCGAGCGGCTCGCACCTCCTCGCGAGCCTCCGAGCGGCGGCGCTCGAACCGGAGAGCCGGGTGCGCGTCGTCACGACGCTCCGGGCGGACTTCTACGACGCGCCGCTCTCCGTGCCGCGGCTTCGGCGACCTGCTCGCGGCGAGGACCGAGGCCATCACGCCGATGACACCCGAGGAGCTCGAGCGAGCGATCGTGGCCCCGGCCGACGCGCGCGGGCCTCGTCGTCGAGCCGCGCCTCCTCGCCGAGATGATCGCCGACGTCGCCGACCGCCCCGGGGCGCTTCCGCTCCTCCAGTACGCGCTCACCGAGCTCGCCGAGGCGCGACGGACGGCGTGCTCACGCTCGAGGCGTATCGGCGGATCGGCGGCGTCTCGGGTGCGCTCGCCCGGCGCGCGGAGCAGCTCTTCGAGCCGATGAACGAGACGGCGCGCGACGCCTGCCGGCAGCTGTTCCTCCGGCTGGTCACGCTCGGCGAGGGCACCGAGGACACGCGGCGCCGCGTCCGGCGTTCGGAGCTCGCTGACGCTCGCCGACGCGCGAGCGATGGACGGCGTGATCGAGACGTACGGCCGCCACCGTCTCCTCTCGTTCGACCGGGATCCCGACACTCGCGAGCCCACCGTCGAGATCGCTCACGAGGCGCTGCTCCGAGAATGGGCGCGGCTCCGGAACTGGATCGAGGACGTCACGGGAGGAACTGCGGCTCGCGGCCAGGATCTCCGACAGCCACGCGCGAGTGGACGCAGGCCGATCGCGGCGCCGATTACCTCCTGGCGGGCATCGAGGCTCGCGCAGGCCGAGGAGGCCGACGCAGGGCGACGCCATCCGGCTCACCGACGCCGAGCGGGAGTATCTCGACGCGAGCCTTGCGCAGGCGGGACGCCGAGGCGGCAGCCGAGCGGGAGCGACAGCAGCGAGAGAACCGCCTCGAGCGGCGGGCTCGCACGCGCCTTCGAGGGCTGGTCGCCGTCCTCGCGGCCGCGACCCTCGTCGCCGCGAGCCTGACCGCCGTCGCGGTCAACCGCAGTCGCGAAGCCAACCGCACGGAGCGACGAGGCGACCGTCCTCGGGCTCACGGGGGCCGCGCTCTCGAACCTCCAGACGGATCCCGATCTCAGTCTCCAGCTCGCCCTGCAGGCGGTACGATCTGCAGCGCCGACCTGGGCGACGCCCGTGCCGGCCGAGACCGTCGAGGCTCTCCACTGGGCGATCCAGGAGGACGGGATCCAATACCCCGAGCCGACCGGCCCGGTCGCGGCGGTGGCGAGTCCCTTCGGGTACCGAGGGGTCTTCGACCTGCCGGTGTCGGACCTCGCGAACCTGGGACTCGCTCACGTGGACGCACTCGCAACCGATCCGACGTCTGCGAACGCTTCTTCGAGACGGAGTCGTGCCCCGCGCTGCCGAGCCGGTTCAGCGCGGATCTCCGGTCGGAATCGCTGAGTGGGGCACGACCCGATACAACAACCCCCGCTCGCCGGGACCGCGGTCACACTCAACCTACCGACCAGCCCGGTTGGATTGGCCGACGTGCGAGCCGAGCTCCAAGGGTTCACCGCGACGACCGGCATCGACGTTCAACTCGTCGGCAACCCCGACCAAGAGAGCTGGCTGGACGAGGTCCTCGCCGCGGGGGATCCGCCCGACGTGGCCGAATTGGGCCAGCCCGGCGCCGTTGCTTCGCTCGCCCGGGACGGTCATCTGATGGACCTGGGGATCTACCTCGACGCCGATCGTCTGAGGAGGGAACAGAGTCCCTACCTGGTCTCGCTCGGTACGCGTCGGATCCGACGGTTCGTGGCCATCGAACGACGGCGGCATGTATGGCGTCTTCGACAGTCTCTCGGTGAAGAGCTTGATCTGGTATCCCGTTCCCGAGTTCCGCTCGGCGGGCTACGCGATACCCGCGACGTGGAACGAGCTCTTGTCTCTCACCGACCGGCTGTCGGCGGACGGACGCACCCCTTGGTGCATGGGGTGGATCAGTGACCAGTCGAACGGGTGGCCGGGCACGGATTGGATCGAGAACCTCCTGCTGGCCGAGGCCGGCCCGGACGTCTACGACCGGTGGACCTTCCACGAGATCCCGTTCGATGCTCCCCCTGTGCGCGCGGCGTTCGATCGTCTCGGGCAGATCGTGTTCGCCAAGGACGCTCTCCAACGGGGACCGCAGGGGGTCCTCGAGACCTATTTCGGCGAAGCTCAGTCTCCGATGATCCAAGATCCGCCCGAGTGCTGGCTGTACCAGTTCCCCGCCTTCGCAGCCGAATTCCTGCCCGAGGGATCGGTCGGGACCGAGACCACCATCTTCCCGTTCCCGACCATCGGAGGCGGGGAACGGGGAGTGCTTGGAAGCGGCTCCATGCTCGCCGCCTTCGCGGACCGGCCTGAGGTTCGTGAAGTCATCCGCTTCCTCCTCAGCCCTGAGTTCGGCGCCGGGATGGCAGCGAACGGCCATGGCTACCTGTCCCCGGATCGAGGGTTCGACACGAGCCTCTATGCTCCGTTCTGGAGGCAACAGGCAGAGCTCATCGACGACGCCCTTGCCATCGACTACCTTCCGCTTCGACGCGTCGGATCTCATGCCCGTTGAGGTCGGAGAGCGTGCCTTCTGGGAGGGGATGTTGACCTACCTCGACGAAGGGCCCCGGAGCGCCGACCGCATCCTCGAAAACATCGAAGCCTCGTGGCCCGACGATGGCTGAGGCTCCGGCAGCCTGGAGGGACAGCGCCGCGGATCAGTGAGGGGCCGTCGATCGCGCTCGTGAAGCCGAGTTGTGTGGCAGGTGTTGCCGGCAATCCTCGAGCTGGGATGGGTCCCGCGAGCTCGGTTCGGGGATCACGAGTGCGTCGACAGCGACGCACCCGTCGGGACCACAGATGATGGGGTTCGCGTCGAGCGCCTCGAGGTGGTCGCCGAGATCGATCGCGAGCCAGGAAAGGCTCACGATCGCCCGCATGAGCGCATCGACGTCAGCCGTGGGTTGCCCCCTGACCCCTTCGAGCAACGGGCGGACCTCGAGTCGATCGACCATCGAGCGTGCTCGCGACCTCGTCGAGCGGCGGCATCGCGAGGCGCCGGTCCTTCAGCACCTCCACGAGCACGCCGCCTGCTCCGACGAGCACGAGCGGGCCCGAACTGCGGATCGCGCACGATCCCGAGCGCGATCTCGACGCCGGGCGGCGCCATCTTCGACACCGTGACCTGGGGGCCGAGCTCGCGTTCGAGATCGCCGTACGCGTCCTCCAGTGACGGCGCGTCGTCGATCCCGAGTTTGACGCCGCCGACGTCCGACTTGTGCTGCACGCCGGGCGCCGCGGTCTTCACGCGCGACGGGGAACCCGATCCGCTCGGCCGCGGCGATCGCGTCCTCGAGGGTCTCGGCTCGAACACCCTCGACGACGGGTACGCCGTAGTCGGCGAGGAGCGCGAGACCCTCGAGCTCGTCGAACGGCTCACCGCTCGACAGGCGGGCGACCCAGGGCTCGCGAACCTCGTCGCTCACCGGTGAGACGCCCGTGATCGGTTCGCGTGCGCGGAAGTCCCGGTACGCGAACAGGTGCTTGAACGCAGCCAGACCCGTCAGCGTCCCCTCCAGCACCGGGATCCCGTCGCCGTCGAGCAGCTTCGCGTCGCTCCGGTCGATGCCGCTCGAGAAGTTGGAGAGCATCGCGAAGGGCTTGTCGGTCTCGGGGAACGTCTCCCTCGCCATCGCGATGTACCCCATCTCCGGGTAGCTCCTCCGAGGTCAGGTCGACCGAGAACGCGAGCGCGGCCACCGCCGGCGTCCTCGAGCAGCGCTCGGACGCACCCGGTGATGATCTCGTGCGAGTCCCGCCCCGTCCCCCAGAAGTCGAGCGGGTTCACCGGCGGCAGGCCGGGGTCGAGCAGCGCCTCCATCCGCTTCGACGTCTCGTCCGAGATCTCGGCGAGCGGCACGCCGACCGACGCCGCCGCGTCGACGAGCAGCGCCCGTTCCCCTCCCGAGTCGTGCACGCTCGCCAGCGCCGCCGGGTCCGGCTCGCCGACCCGCGGCGAACAGCGCGAGCGTGTCCGCCATCTCGTCGAGGCTCTCGACCCGCGAGACCCCGTACGCGTCGAACAACGCCTCGTACGCCCCGTCCTCGCCCGCGAGCGCGCCCGAATGCGCGGCCACGAGCTCGCGCGTGCGCTCCTCCCGACCGACCTTGAGCGCCACGACGGGGATGTCGCGTTCGTTCGCGAGCCCGAGCGCCGAACGGAACCCGTCGGGATCGCGGACGGTCTCGATGAACAGCCCCACGGCCTTCGTGCTCTCGAGCCCGAGCGCGTACCGCAGGTAGTCGGCGACCGTCGTGACGAACTCCTGCCCGGCGGACACCGCCAGGTTCAGCCCGAGCGCGCGGTCGTTGTGGATCATCGCGCTGAACGCCGACCCCGAGTGCGAGAGGAACGTCACGCCGCCGACGGGCGCGTCCTTCGGCTCGTAGAAGCCGAGAGCACGCACATGGCGCTCGAGGTTCGCGAACCCCATGCAGTTGCCGCCGCACACGCCATCCCCGCGTCGCGAGCGATCGTCGCCAGCCGCTCGGTGAGCGGCGGCACGCCGTCGCGCGGCTCCTCGTACCCGCTCGCGAAGATCACCGCGCTCCCCGCGCCTGCCTCGGCGGCCAGGCGCAGCTGCTCCTCGAGCAGCGCGTTGGAGACGGCGAGGATCACCAGATCCACCGGCTCGGCGATCTCGGCCACCGAGGCGACGCACGGCAACCCGAGGATCTCGTCGTACTTGGGGTTCACCGGAACGATCCGCCCGTCGAACCCGCCCTCGATCAGCTCGACGACGCTCTGGTTGCCGACCGAGCCTTCGCGGACGCTGGCGCCGACCACGGCCACCGAACGTGCCTCGAGCATGCGCTCGATCGCGCTCCGTCCGTCCGATGACGCGGGTGTCACCGCGGTTTCTTGACCGCCCGATCCCTCACGGCCGCACGATACGCCTGCCAGCCCGGGATGCCGTTCACGCCGCCGCCGGCGTGCGTGGCCGAGGACCCGTGGTACAGGCCCTTGATCGGCGTCCGGTAGTCCGCGTAGCCGGGCGCCGGGCGCATGTGGAAGAGCTGGTCCACCGAGAGCTCCCCGTGGAAGATGTTGCCCCCGATCAGCCCGAGCTCCTGCTCCATGTCGTACGGCCCGAGCACCTGACGGTCGATGACCGCGGCCTTGAAGTTGGGTGCGAGCTCCGTGTAGAGGTCGATGATCCGGTCGGCGTACTGCTCGAGCTCGTCGCGGTGCGGCTCGAGGTTCCAGTCGTCCGGCACCCACTGGGTGAACATCGAGAAGACGTGGACGCCCTCGGGGGCGAGCTTCTTGTCGAGCGTGGTCGGGATCACGCCGTCCACGAACGGCCGGACCGAGGCCTTGCGCCCCATGTGGGAATCCTGGAAGGCCTCCTCCGCGTACTGCGGCGTGAAGCAGAGCTCGACCGAGCCGGTGTGGTGATCCTGCATCTGCTTCCCCGGGTCGGCGATGAAGTCCGGGAGCTCGGACATCGCGACGTTGATCTTCACGACGCCCGAGCGCGTGCGCCACCGCTCGATGTCCCAGACGAAATCGGCCGGCAGCTCCTCGCGACCGATCAGGTCGAGGAACGCGATCTTCGGATGGATGCACGTCACGCCCAGCGGCGCTCGGAGCTCCTCGCCGTTCTCGAGCACGACGCCCGCGAACCGACCGCCGGTGGTGAGCGACCTTCTGCACGCGGGCGTCGGTGCGGATCTCGCAACCGAACGACTCGGCCGACCGCCGGATCGAATCGGACACCGCACCCATCCCGCCCTGCTGGAACCCCCAGGAGCCGAGGTGCCCGTCGCCCACGTCGCCGATCGAGTGGTGCAGCATGACGTAGGCGGTGCCGGGCTCGTCCGGACCGGCCCACGTGCCGATGATGCCGTTCACGGCGAGCATGCCCTTGATCTCGTCGGACTCGAACCAGTCGTCGAGCAGGTCCGTGATGCTCATCGTGAACAGCCGCGTGACGTCTCCGACGCCTCGGACGCCGAGCTTGCGCACCTTCCACGCGGCCCGCGCGCTCTCGATGAGGTCGCCGAACGCCATCGAGCCGATCTTCGGCGGCTTCTGCAGGAGCAGCGGCCCGAGGACGTCCGCGACCTCCTGCAGCCACGCCTCCCACTGCGGCAGGGTCTCCGCGTCCTTCTTGGAGAACTGCGCGATCGAGTCGTGGCTCCTCGCGGCGTCGTCCGCGTAGACCATGATCGAACGCCCGTCGGGGTAGGCCTGGTAGTACGGGCCGAACGCGGTGACGTCGTACCCGTGCCGCTTGAGGTTCAGCTCCTTGATGATCGTGGGCGGCATCAGCGACATGACGTACGAGTAGGTCGTCACGTTGATCTCGGGATGGTCGGGGAACGGTGCGCTCGTGTCGGCAGCCCCGCCGGTCTTGTTCCGAGCCTCGAGCACGACGGTCCGTGCGCCCGCGCGAGCGAGGTACGCGCCCGCGGTCAGCCCGTTGTGTCCCCCACCGATCACGATCGCGTCGTAGACGTTGGCCATGTGCGTTCAGGTCTCCTGGTGACGTCCGGAAGGCCAATCCTCCCACGCGTTTGAATGGTCAGTCAAGCGAGCGAGGCCGCCGACGCGGTTGACACCGCAGGTCAGGGGCGTAGAGTTGCTGAACTCCGGTTCAAAAGCCGGGGTAGATCCCGCCAGGATTGGCCCGCGTTCAACGGAGCGGAACACGTGAGTACCGGAACCATGAAGCAGGGGAAGGACCGCCACCAGGAGATCCTGGACGCCGCGGCACGCGTCATCACCGACCGCGGGCTCGCGGAGACCCGGATCTCCGACATCGCCGACGAGGCGGGCGTGTCTCCCGGCCTGATCCTGTACTACTTCGAATCGAAGGACCGTCTGCTCGCCGAAGCCCTGACCTTCGCGAACGATCAGTTCTACCTGCGGACCTCGCGCGAGATCCGCAGGATCCCCTCGGCCAAGGATCGGCTCCGCCGGCTGATCGACCTCTCGGTGCCGGGCTACCTGCCCGAGTTCGAACGCCTCGACGAGTGGGCGCTCTGGATCGAGGTCTGGGTCCGCGCGCTCCGCGACCCCGAGATGGCCAAGGACCGAGAGGTGCTCGACCAGCGCTGGCGCTCGCAGATCGCCGACATCATCCGCGGTGGACAGTCCAGCCGGGAGTTCTCCTCCCCCGTGGACGCGGACGAGCTCGCGCTTCGGCTCGCGACGCTGATCGACGGGCTCGCGATCCAGGTGATCATGAACGACTCCGAGGTCTCGCCCGAGCGGATGCACCGGACGTGCATGGAGGTCTCGGCGCAGCAGCTCGGGTTCGAGCTCGAGCCGGTCAAGGCCTGACGCGGTCTCGGACGCGATCCTCGGTCCGATCCGAACTGAGCCAAACGGCGAGCGGCCCGGCGTGCT
The DNA here is from genome assembly GCA_963731925.1 of uncultured Actinomycetes bacterium. Classification (GTDB taxonomy): domain Bacteria; phylum Actinomycetota; class UBA4738; order UBA4738; family HRBIN12; genus DASSJM01. The sequence goes on along the minus strand of CAVSXK010000016.1, from coordinate 178,112 downwards.
CAGGCGCCCGAGGCCGACCACAGGTCGGGCAGGTGCTCCTCGTAGTGCTCGTACGTCTCGCCGGCGAACCACTCGACGGCGACGTCGTCGATCTCGGGGAGCTCCTGCCAGCGCCGGAGGATGACTTCGCGCTCGGCGTCGAGCTCCGATCTGACCGCCGCGACGTCCAACGACCGGGCCTCGTCGGCGAATGTGGCGTTGCGCGCGTTCACCCACTCGTCGGTGTCGTCGGGGTCGACGAACGTGCCGTCCTTCATGCGGTCGAGATACCCGATGCACTCACGGATCCAGCCGGTGACGTGGTGCAGCATCTCCTTCACCGTCCAGCCCTCGAGGACGCCGGGAGCGGTCAGGCGGTCGTCCGGCACGCGGGACAGCGCGTCCTCGAACGCGCCCCATCCCTCCGCTTCGAGGCGAGCATGCTCGGTCCTCGGGTCCTCCATCAGGTCAGAGCTTACGCTTGCCGAGATGGCCATCGAGATCTCGCAGGCAGGACCCGAACGTGTGCAGCGGCTCGTCGAGGTGTTGGCGCGTTCGTTCGCCGACGACCCGATCATCCGCTGGCCGTTCCCGACCGATGGCAACCACGAGGAACAGTGTCGTGAGCTGTTCCGGATCCTGGACGAGCCGATCGCCGAGACCGGCTGGCTGTGGGAGGCGGGTGACGCCGCGGGGGTCGCCCTGTGGATCCCTCCGGACGGCGAGGCTCGGTTCCTCGAGATCGAGCTGGAGAGCCGAGATGCGATCGACGCGATGACCGAGGATGACGGGATCCGCTACCGGGCGTTCTGGGACTGGATCGAGGATCACCTCCCCGGCGACCCGTCCTGGTTCCTCGACCACCTGGCCGTCGCCCCCGAACACCGAGGCGAAGGTCTCGGAAGAGCGCTGGTGGATCTCGGCCTCGGGTTCGCGCGGCGCGACGGAGTCCCCGCGTTCCTCGAGACGGCCCGCCCCGGCAACGTCGGCTACTACGAGCGGCTGGGGTTCCGGGTCGTCGCGGACGAGCACGCGCCCGGCGGCGGGCCGCGCCTGTGGTTCATGCGGTTCGATCCCTGAACGGGATCAGCCCGCGAGCGTTCGAACGCCGCGCTTGGCGAGCTGGTCGGCCACGATGTTGCGCTGGATCTCGGAGGTCCCCTCCCAGATCCGGTCGACGCGGACCTCGCGCCAGAACCGTTCGGCGACGTTCTCGCGCATGTAGCCGCGACCGCCGAAGATCTGCACGGCGCGGTCGGCCACCCGCCCCGCCATCTCGCTCGCGTAGAGCTTGGCCATCGAGCACTGCGCGTGCTGGACCTTGAGGTCGACGCCGCGGTCGATGTTCTTCGCGAGCTCGTACGTCATCAGGCGCGCGGCCCACAGCTCGGTCACCGAGTCGGCAAGCATGTGCGCGATCGCCTGGTTCTCGATGATCGGTCTGCCGAATTGCACCCGATCCTTCGCGAACGCCGTCGCCTCGTCGATCAGGCGCTCGGCGGCGCCGCAGCACCGGGCGGCGATCATCAGGCGCTCGTAGCGGAACCAGGAGTACACGAACCTCAGCCCGTCCCCTTCTGATCCGATCAGGTTGGCTGCCGGGACACGCACGTCCTCGAACCCGAGCTCGGTGTGGGTATCGATCAGCGTGTGTGTGTACGCGGGCTCGCGAACCGGTCGAACCCCCGGCGTGTCCTTGTCGACGAAGAACATCGCGTGCGAGCCGGCGTTGGGGCCGCCCTCGATCTTGCCCTGGAAGAAGACGTAGTCGGCCGAGCCGAACGAGGTGACGTGCCACTTCCTGCCGTTGAGCACGTACTCGTCGCCGTCCCGCCGTGCCGTGGCCTGGATCGCGTCGACGTCGGAGCCGGCAACCTCCTCCGTGATCGCGTAGCACTCCTGGCGCTCGCCGCGGATCGTCGGCAGGATCCACCGTTCGAGCTGCTCCTGGGTGACGACGTCGGGCGCCCACGCCGGCGGCGTGTGGATGCACCACCCGAGCCCGTTGGTTACCCGCCCGATCTGTTCGGAGACCAGCACCTGCTGGAACATCGACAGGCCGCCGCCGCCGAGCTCCTTCGGCATGTTCATCGCCCACAGCCCGAGCTCGATCGCCATGTGGTGATGCTTCTCGCGGACGTCCTCCGAAAGCTTCCCCCCGCTCAGCTCCGTCTCGACCTCGAGCGGGATGAGCTCCTCGTCCATGAACCGGCGAGCGCGCTCCTGGATCTCGCGATCGGCGTCGGACATGGGGTAGGTCGTCACGGCCAGGACTCTACGAGATGAACTCGAGCCGGTCGCGGTTCGCCTCGATCTGGCGCAACGAGTCGGGGTCGACCGAATGGTCGCGCTCGGGCGAGTCCGGCTCGTCCGGTCGCTCGCCGAACAGCTCGCCGGACAGGTAGCGCTGCCCGGTGTCGGGCACCGCGGTGACGATCGTCGCGAACTCGGGATGCTTCTCGGCGACCTTCAGCGCCGAGGCCACGTTGATCCCACCCGACGGTCCGGCGAGGATCCCCTCCTCGCGCGCGAGCCGGTGCGCCATCTCCAGCGCCTCGTCCGTGGAAGCGGTCACGATCCCGTCCATGAGCGACAGGTCGAGGTTGTGGGGCACGATGCCGTCGCCGATCCCCGGCACGCCGTGGGTGCCCCACCGCTGCTCGGAGATCAGCGGGCTCTCGGCCGGCTCGACCGCGTAGGCGCGGATCGCCCGGTCGTACGCCTTGAGGGCGCGGGCGACCCCCGTGATCCACCCCCCGGTCCCCTGCGCCGCGACCACGGCGTCGACCTGGCCGCCGCACTGCTGCCAGATCTCCTCCCCCGAGATCGCCTGCGCATCGGGGTTGTCGGGGTTCTCGAACTCACCCGGCACGAAGTAGCGCTCGGGATCGGTGGCGACGATCTCGCGCATCTTCGCGATCGCGAGGTCGATGTCGGTCCCCGCCCCCGGCGTGAGGACGAGCTCGGCCCCGTAGGCCTCGATCATCCGCTTGCGTTCGAGGCTCATGCCGCGGGGCATCACGATGACGCAGTCGTAGCCCTTGATCGCGGCGACGGCCGAGCACGCGATCCCGGCGTTGCCGGTCGTCGACTCGACGATCGTCATGCCGGGCCTCAGGTCGCCGCGCTCCTCGGCCCGCTCGATCATCGAGCGATAGATCCGGTCCTTCGTCGAGCCCGTCGGGCCGTACCACTCGATCTTGGCGAGCAGGCTGAGCCCCTCGGGCGCCACGCGGGACAGGCGGACGAGCGGCGTCCGCCCGACCGCGTCGAGCATCGAGGGAAGCGCTCGGGCGTAGGCGTCCCAGACCGAGCGTCTCCGGGCGCTCCATGGCCACAGTTTGACTTGCCGTTCAATCCGAGCGCAAGCCCGAGGCCGCCGGTTGCGGCCGCAGCCGTGCCCGGGCGAGACTCCGGCGCGTGGAGCCCTCCGAGGAGCTGCGTCAGCGTCGTGACCCGCTTCTTCGAGGCCCTGCGCGACGGCGACGACGGAGGCCGTGAGCAACCGGGTCTCTCGCCAGCCCGGCTTCGAGCGGTTCGGCACCGATCCCGACGAGGTCTGGCACGACGGGGAGACGGCCGCCCGGCGTCTGGGTCCAGCAGATGCGTGAGATGGGTGGCGGATATCCCTGGCGCCTGATCGACGACGTTCATGCGATGAGCGAAGGCACCGTCGGGTGGGCCGCTGCGCGAGCGGAGATCGAAGCGCCGGTCGGAGGATCCGTCGAGTACCGCTTCACCTGCGTGCTCCATCTCGAGCACGGCGACTGGAAGATCGTGAACTGGCACAGCTCGATCCCTGCCGCCAACGAGGACTACGGGTTCTTCCTCACGAAGTCGGTCGACGAGATCGCCGAGGCGGTGAGCGAGTCACGGCCGGACCTGTCGGCGACCTCGGCGCCGGATGGGACCGTGACGATCGCGTTCACCGACATCGAGGACTCGCTGCGGCTGAACGCGTTCCTCGGCGACCGACGCTGGCTCGACGTCCTGCGCGCACACAACGAGGTCGTCAAGCGCACGACCGAGGAGCACGGTGGGACGGTCGTCAAGAGCCAGGGGGACGGATTCATGCTCGCGTTCGCGTCGGCGCGACGTGCGGTGACGTGCGCCCAGGCCATCGAGGCCGCCGTAGCCGAGACCTTCCGCGACCCCGGCTCGCCGATCCGGGTCCGGATCGGGCTCCACGTGGGCGAGACGGTGCACGAAGCCGACGATCACTTCGGTCACGCGGTGAACTACGCGGCGCGGGTCGCGTCCGCCGCCGCGGGCGGCGAGATCGTCGTGTCGTCACTCGTCTACGGTCTCCTCGCCCAGACGGGCGAGTTCGAGTTCGACGCCGCTCGGGAGGTCGAGCTGAAAGGCATCGAGGGATTGCAGCGGGTCTACCCGCTGGCGAGCGAGACGGCCGAGCCGTTGGCGGCCGTCGATTGAGCGGTTTGCAAGACTCCGTCGATCGGATCGCCGCCGAGGCGGCGTTCTCCGGCGTCGTGCGTGTCGACCGGGGCGACGAGGTCGAGTTCGTCAAGGCCTACGGTCTCGCGCATCGGGGCTGGGAGATCCCGAACGAGGTCGACACGCGTTTCGGGGTCGCCAGCGGGACCAAGGGACTCACCGCTCTGACGGTCATGAGCCTGATCGAAGAGGGACTGCTGACGCTGGACGACCACCGCACGCTCGGTGCTGGGCGACGATCTGCCGCTGATCGACGACGCCGTGACCGTCGAACACCTGCTCGCGCACCGATCCGGCATCGGCGACTACTACGACGAGGACATCGTGCGCGAACCCCTCGACTACGTGTCGCCCGTCCCCGTCCACGAGCTCGGATCCACCGAGGACTACCTCCGAGCGCTCGACGGGTTCGAGACCAAGTTCCCGCCCGACGAACGCTTCTCCTACAGCAACGGCGGCTTCGTGGTGCTCGCGCTGATCGCAGAGCGCGCCTCCGGGACATCGTTCTACGAGCTGCTGCGGCAACGCGTGTGCGAACCCGCCGGCATGGTGGACACGGAGTTCCTGCGCTCGGACGAGCTCCCGGGACGGACGGCGCTCGGCTACCTCGCCGAGGACGGACCGAGGACCAACGTCCTCCACCTGCCGGTCCGAGGGAGCGGGGACGGCGGCATCTTCACCACCGCGGCGGACGTCAGCGCCCTGTGGACCGCCTTGTTCGCCGGACGCATCGTGTCGACGGACGTGGTCGCCGAGATGGTGCAACCCCGGAGCGAGGTGCCGTCGCCGACGCAGCCGGCCCGGTACGGCCTGGGGATCTGGCTCCACCCCACCCGCGACCTGGTGGAGCTGCACGGATCGGACGCGGGCGTGTCGTTCCAGACCGTCCACGACCCGCGTGAACGGTTCACCTACACGGTCCTGTCGAACACGACCGATGGCGCGTGGCCCATCGTTCTGCATCTCGACGAGCTCTTCGCGTGGTGACCCGTAGAAGCGTCTCGACCTCGGGTTCCGTCAGTGACACCCGTCGAACGAGAAGTGCCCGGGGTCGCTGTCCGGTAACGGCTGACACCAGCCGTTGTCGATCAGGGCCTGGAAGATCCGTGGATCGTCGAGGCCTTCCTGCGTGATGTCGATCGCGGCGCCGAGCTGGTGCCACGAGAGCCCGGGAGGAGCGCACAGGTCCGGGCACCCCTCGGGGTTCCCGCAGATCGATCGGCACGCCCGCCGCTGCTCCGCGCACGATCGATAGCTCTCCACGACCGGGATCGGGACGCCGGCGTCCCGTTGCGCCCGCAGGAAGGCCTTCATCGCGACGGGCTGGAGCCGCACACCGTCGACGTTGCGCAGCGGTGGTCGTTCGGCGCACGGGTCGTCCGGGATGGCGATGACAGGTCCCGTCAGCGCCATGAAGCCGACGACGCCCGCGATCAGCACCACCGCTGCTACCGCTGCGATCAGCAGGCGGCGTCGGGTCCGGGGCGGACGGGCGGCGTGGCGTCGGGCAACCGTCGCTGGATGCTACCGCCACCCGCCGAAGCAGGCGGCCGACCGTATGTGCAGAATCTGCACATGACCGGAAGCTCCTACTGGCGCGCCGCCGAGCCGAAACCCGCCTACGACGTCGTCATCGTCGGGGGCGGTGGGCACGGTCTGTCCACGGCCTACTACCTCGCGAAGAACCACGGGATCACCGACGTCTGCGTGCTCGAGAAGGGCTGGCTGGCCGGCGGCAACGTGGCTCGGAACACCACGGTCATCCGTTCGAACTACCTGTGGGACGAGAGCTCGGCGATCTACGAGCACTCGCTGAAGCTCTGGGAGGGGCTCGAGGACGACCTGGGGTCCGACCTCCAGTTCAGCCAGCGCGGCGTGCTGAACCTCGCACACTCCCTCGGCGACGTCCGCTCCTCGATGCGCAGGCTGCATGCGAACCGGCTGAGCGGGATCGACGCCGAGTGGCTCACGCCCGACGACGTGAAGGCGTTCTGCCCGATCCTCAACACGTCGCCGGACGTCCGGTACCCCGTGATGGGCGCCACGCTCCAGCGTCGCGGCGGCATCGCACGGCACGACAAGGTCGCGTGGGCCTATGCGACGAGGGCGAGCGAGCTCGGCGTGGACATCGTCGAACACTGCGAGGTGACGGGCTTCGTCCGCGGTGCGGGCGGCCGCGTCGAGGGGGTCCGAACGACGAAAGGCGACATCGTGGCCGGCCGAACCGCGCTCGTCGCGGCGGGCCACACGAGCGTGCTCGCCTCGATGCTCGGGCTCAGGCTCCCGATCCAGTCGCACCCGCTCCAGGCGCTCGTCTCGGTGCTGCTCGAACGGGTCCTCGACTGCGTCGTGATGTCGAACGCGGTGCACGTGTACGTCTCGCAGGCCGACAAGGGCGAGCTCGTGATGGGCGCCGGGATCGACGCCTACAACGGGTACGCGCAGCGTGGCTCGTTCCACGTGGTCGAGCATCAGCTCGCCGCCGCGATCGAGCTGTTCCCGATCTTCGCCCGGGCGAAGCTCCTGCGCACCTGGGGGGGCATCGTCGACATCTGCCCGGACGCCTCGCCGATCCTCTCGTCGACCCCGATCGAGAACCTGTACCTGAACTGCGGCTGGGGCACGGGTGGGTTCAAGGCGACGCCGGGCTCGGGGTGGACGTTCGCGGATCTCGTGGCCCGAGGCGTACCCGGGCCGCTGGCGCGGCCGTTCTCGCTCGAGCGGTTCAGCACGGGCGCCCTGATCGACGAGCACGGCGCGGCCGGGGTCGCCCACTGATGCAGGCTCGAACCGTTCGCAAGCTCGCGCTCGAGCTCCCGGACGCCGAGGAGCGGGAGACCTGGGAGACGGCCACGTTCCGCGTCCGGAACAAGATCTTCGTGATGTTCAGCGATCACGAGCGCGAGCTCTGGATCAAGTCGACGCGCGACGAGCAACACGCGCTCACGTCGATGGACCCCGGCACGTTCTTCGTCCCTCCGTACGTCGGCCCGAGTGGGTGGGTCGGCGTGCGGATCCGAACGGTCGACCGCGACGAGCTCCGCGAGCTCGTCACCGAGGCGTGGCGGCTCACGGCGCCGAAACGGCTCGTGCAGGCGTTCGACGAGGCGGAGGCGATCTGAGTGCTGCTCGTCCCCTGCCCGTGGTGCGGCCCGAGGGACGAGGTCGAGTTCCGCTACGGTGGCCAGGCGGGCATCGCGTACCCGGCCGACCCCGACGCCCTCTCCGACGAGGCGTGGGCCGACTTCCTGTTCATGCGCGACAACCCGAAGGGCGCGTTCGCCGAGCGCTGGTATCACTCGGCCGGTTGTCGCCGGTGGTTCAACGCGGTGCGCGACACGACGACGTACGAGTTCCGAGGCGTGTTCCGGGCCGGCGAGGAGCCACCAGGATGACCTCGAGACGGCTGCCCGAGGGCGGGACGTGGGTCGACCGCTCCAAGCCGATCGCCTTCCGGTTCGACGGGGCAGGGTACGAGGGGTTCGAGGGGGACACGCTCGCGAGCGCGCTCCTGGCCAACGGGGTCGTCGGCGGTTTCCGGAGCCCGATCCTGGCTCGGCCTCGCGGGATCTTCTCGGCGGGGATCGAGGAGCCGAACGCCCTCGTCGCGGTCCGCGAACCGTGGGTCGACCTCATCGTCCCGGCCACCGTCGTCCCCGTGGTCGACGGGCTGGTCGCCGAGCCCAGGGCCGGCGTGGCCGACCTCGCCGACGGCGGAGCTCCGACGCATGCCCGGCATCGGCATCGCCACGTCGAGACGCTCGTCGTGGGGGCCGGGGCGGCCGGTCGAGCCGCTGCCAGCCGGGCAGCGGGCAAGGGCGACCGCGTGCTGCTGGTCGACGAACGACACGTGCTCGACGATCCGCCGACCGGACCGGACGTGACGGCGATGCCGAACGCGACGGCGCTCGGCGTCTACGACGACGGCTACGTGGTGGTGCACGAACGCGTTCGAACCACGGAGACGATCTGGCACATCCGCGCCGCGAACGTGGTGCTCGCGACCGGCGCGCTCGAGCGGCCGATCGCGTTCGCGGGCAACGACCTGCCCGGCGTGATGCTCGCGGGGGCGGCGGTCGCCTACGTCGAGCGCTTCGGTGTGGCTCCCGGCGACCGCGCCGTGGTCTTCGCGACCAACGAGTGGGGCCTCGCGGCCGCCGAGATCCTCCACGGCGCCGGCGTGGAGGTGGCACGAACGGTCGACGCGCGCAACGGGGAGGCGGTCACCGAGGCTCGAGGGGACGCCGGCGTCGAGGAGGTCGCCGTTCGCAACGGCGACGGAACGATCGAGGTCGTCGATGCCGACCTCCTCGTGATCTCGGGTGGGTGGAACCCCGACCTCACGCTGTGGCGGTCGATCGGCGGCGGTCTCCGCTACCGCGACACGTCGGCGTGCTTCGTTCCGGACGGCGGTCCCTCGTGGCTCTCGGTGACCGGCGCAGCCGCCGGCGACCTCCCCGCGAGCGTCTCCGTGCCGTTCGTCGAGGAGGGCGACGACGCGTTGAAGTTCGTCGACCTCCAGCGCGACCAGACGGTGGCCGACATCGCCGTGACCCTCGAGAGCGGGCTCCGGTCGGTCGAGCACGTGAAGCGGGCGACGTACATCGGAACGGCCGTGGACCAGGGACGGACGAGCGGGGTCCTCGCCGCCGAGATCGTGAACGCGATGCTGGGCGAGGCGCCCGGCGCGCAGGGGCCGTCGAACGCCCGGCCGCCGTCCGCGCCGGTGCCGTTCGTAGCGCTGGCCGGGCCGTACGGCGGCGACCTGCTCGACCCGATCCGAACGACGCCGATCCACCCCTGGCACGTCGAACGCGGGGCGGTGTTCGAGGACGTCGGGCAGTGGAAGCGGCCGTGGTACTTCCCCCTCGACGGTGAGTCGATGGAGCAGGCCGTCGAGCGCGAGTGCCTCGCGGTTCGCGACGCCGTCGGCGCGATGGACGCCTCGACCCTCGGCAAGATCGAGGTGGTGGGGACCGATGCACCCGCGTTCCTCGACCGCATGTACACCAACCGGATGTCGAACCTCAAGGTCGGCGGGATCCGCTACGGCCTGATGCTCGGTCTGGACGGGATGGTCCTGGACGACGGCGTCGCGATGCGGCTGGCCGAGGACCGGTACCTCGTCACGACCACGACGGGCGGCGCGGCGACGGTGCTCGACCGGTTCGAGGAGTGGCTCCAGACCGAATGGCCCGAGCTGAGGGTCTGGTGCACCAGCGTCACCGAGCAATGGGCGGTGATCGCGGTCAACGGACCTCGCGCGCGTGACGTGGTGTCGGCCACCGGCACCGACGTCGATCTCTCCCGCGAGGCGTTCCCGTTCATGACGTTCCGCGACGGCTCCGTCGCCGGGGTTCCGGCGCGGCTGGCGCGCGTGAGCTTCTCGGGCGAGCTCGCGTACGAGCTCCACGTGGCCGGCGGGCACGGGCTGCGAGGTCTGGGAGGCCGTGATGGCCGCCGGCGAGCCGCTCGGGATCGAACCGTACGGGACGGAGGCGATGCACGTGCTCCGCGCCGAGAAGGGCTACGTGATCGTCGGGCAGGACACGGACGGGAGCGTCACGCCCGCCGACCTCGGGATGGACTGGATCGTGAACCCGTCGAAGGGCGACTTCGTGGGACGGCGTTCGCTGCGGCGCGGCGACACCGCCCGTCCGGACCGAAAGCACCTCGTCGGGCTGCTCCCGGTGACCACGGACGCGCAACTTCCGGAAGGGGCGCAGATCGTGCTCGAGGACACGGGCCGGATCCCGATGCCACTTGCAGGTCACGTGACCTCGTCGTACCGCAGCCCCGCGCTCGAGCGTTCGTTCGCGCTCGCGATGGTGGCCGGTGGGCACGAGCTGCACGGCAGGACCGTGTACGCGCCGCTGCCCGAAGGGACCATCGCGTGCACGGTCACCTCCCCGATCCTGTACGACCCCGAAGGTGAACGACGTGATGGCTAGGAGCCCGCTCGCCGAACGCTCGGGCCACCTCGAACGCCTGGGCGCGCGAGAGCTGGTCTTCCTCGCGCAGGTCGACGTCCGCGCCGATCCGTCGACCGCGGCGCGCCTCGGCTTCCCCGCCGAGCCGAACACGGTGGCGTCGGGCCCCGACCGCGACATCCTGTGGCTCGGGCCGGACGAGTGGCTCGTGGTCGGTCTCGGCGGTACCGCGGAGGCCCTGGTCGCCGAGCTCGAGACCACGCTCGGCGGCGTGCACCACTCGGTCGTCGACGTCTCGGCGAACCGAACGGTGATCGAGCTCGGGGGCCCGTCGCGCCATGAGTTGCTCTCGACCGCCTGCCCGATCGATCTGCATCCCCGCTCGTGGAGCGATGGCCGATGCGCGCAGACGGTGTTCGGCGCGGCGCAGATCCTGCTCCAAGAGCGGGAGGGCACGACGAGGGTGTTCGTTCGTCCATCCTTCGCCGCCTACGTCGTCGACCTGCTCCTCGCGGCTTCCGAACCGTGACGCTTGTGCATCGGCTCCTCTGCAGCCGTTAGGCTCGCGATCCGATGGACCCCGACACACCGGCGCTGCGCGCGCTCGCGGATGCCGACCTCGACTTCGAGATCGTTCGGACCCAACGGGCGCGCTCGGCCGAGGAGAGCGCGGCCTTCCAGGGCATCGAGCTCGGCCAGCTGCTCCGGACGATCGTCGTCCGGCGAGGCGCGGACGACTACGTGTTCGTGCTCGTCCCCGGCGGGCGGCAGATCGACTGGCCGAAGCTCCGAGCGCACCTCGGCGTGAGCCGGCTCTCGCTCCCCGACGCCGAGGAGGCGAAGACGGCGACCGGCTACGAGCGGGGGACGATCACGCCGTTCGGCTCCTCGAGCCCGTGGCCCGTGATCGCGGACGCGCGCATCCCGTCGCTCGATCGCGTCGCGGTCGGCGGCGGTGGGCACGGGGTCAACCTGCATCTGTCCGGCGCCGACCTCGTGCGGTCCGTCGACGCGGACGTCGCGGACGTCACGCGGGCGGACGCCGACGGATCGCCGACCGCGTGATGCCCGGCACGCGCGTTCGGTAGTCGCGACCACCGACATCGGCGCAGCGCGGGCACAGCATCTCCCCAACGTCGAAGGAGGAGGTGCGGCATGAGCGCCAGGGTCGAGTCGGCACCGGTCGGAAGGTTCAACGTGGGCGCGATCGCGGTCGCCGTGGTCGTCGCGCTCGGCATCGGAGGTCTCGCCGGGTTGCTGGTGACCCGCGCGACCGAGGAGCGCCCCGCCGCGGTCACCACGCCCGCGGGGATCCCGTCCTGGGACGCTCAGAAGCTGGAGGCGATGGAGGGCCGTCAGCTCGCAGCCCAGGTCGGCATCGCGGGCACAGCGCTCTGGGACGCCCAGAAGCTGGAGGCGATGGAAGGCCGTCAGCTCGCGGAGCAGGTCGGCATCGCCGGCACGCAGCTCTGGGACGCCCAGATGCTGGAGGCGATGGAGGGCCGTCAGCTCGCCGAGCAGCTCCGCGCGGAAGACCCGATCACGAAGCCCCATCTCCCGAAGCGCCCACCCACTGGGTGAGTCGAGAGTGGTCGAAGGCCGGGCTCGGATATCGAGCCCGGCCTCCGTGTGCTCCGGCTGAGGACCCCGCGATTCCTCCCGATCGCCTTCACGAGCGCTTCACATCTCGGCCGCAGGATGGGCTCGACGGACGAGAAGCGTTGGGAAGGAGGCACGAGATGCGACGCGGATGGGCGATCGCAGCGGCGATCCTGGTGGTGCTGGTCACGATCGGGGTCGCGGTCGGCGCGTACAACGCCGGGATCGACGAAGGGGTCCGGCGCGGCGCCGAGGCCGGCCAGGTGGTGGAGGTCGTCGGCGGCAGGTACGGGTACGGCCACGGGTTCTTCCCGTTCGGCTTCTTCCTGTTCCCGCTGTTCATCATCGGGACGATCTTCCTCGTGAGCCGTGCGTTCCGCGGCCCGCGCGGCTACTGGGGCCACGATCACGGCCCCGGCTACGGACCGTGGTCCGAGGAGGGACGAGCGAGGTTCGAGGACAGGGCCGGGGAGTGGCACCGCCGCCAGCACGAACAGGCGTCGGGCGGCGAGGAGAGCACGGGACCGCCCACCGGCTGAGCCGGGACGGGCACGAAGGACGGGCGGTGGCGGTTGCCACCGCCCGTTCGCGTCGGCAGGCTAGCGAACGCGCCGAGAACGCGGAGGGCGGAGATGACGACGGTGCTGGTGGTCGAGGACGAGATCGAGATCGCCCGCGTCGTGCGCGACTACCTGCGGAACGCGGGCTTCGAGGTGATCGTGGTGGGCGACGGCGGCTCGGCCGTCGCGAGCGTCCGAAGCTCGAAGCCGGATCTCCTGGTGCTCGACCTCGGGCTGCCGGGCCGCGACGGTCTGGACGTTGCCCGCGAGATCCGCCGGTGGTCGACCACGCCGATCGTGATGTTGACGGCGCGGGGTGACGAGACCGATCGGATCGTCGGACTCGAGCTCGGGGCCGACGACTACGTCGTCAAGCCCTTCAGCCCGAAGGAGCTCGTGGCCCGCGTCCGGGCCGTGCTCCGGCGAACCCGCACGGCGGAACGCGGCGACGAGGTCCTGCGCGCCGGCGACGTCGAGATCGACACGGGCAAGATGCGGGTGAGCGTGGCCGGCGCACAGGTCGAGCTCACGCCGACCGAGTTCCAGCTCCTCGCGACCCTCGTCCGCGAACCTGGGCGGGTGTTCACGCGCTCCCAGCTCCTCGACGCCGTGCACGGCGTCGCGATCGAGTCCTACGAGCGCGCGATCGACGCGCACGTCAAGAACATCCGACGGAAGATCGAGCCGACGCCCGGCTCGCCTCGATACGTCCTGACGGTCCACGGCGTCGGCTATCGGTTCGCCGATGCGTGACCGCCCCCACGGCCCGGGCAGGGGCCCCGGGTTCCGCCCCCCGTGGTGGCCCGCCGACGAACCCTTCCCTCCACGCTCGTCGGAGGGCTGGGGCGCGATGCGCGGTCGGTTCTTCCGACGCATCGCGATCGGGATCGGACTGTTCTTCCTGTTCGTCTTCGTCGCCGGATGGCTGGGCGCCGCGTTCGGCGGAGGATGGATCGGACGGGGCGACGACCATCGCGGGTTCTTCCCCTGGTTCCTCGTCTTCCCCGTGCTGCTGGTCCTGGGGTTCGTGGCGTTCGGGCGCGCGATCCGGCGAACCGCCGGGCCGATCGGCGGGGTGATGGATGCAGCGGGGAAGGTCACCGAGGGCGACCTGTCGGCGCGCGCGGAGGTGCAGGGACCGGCCGAAGTTCGCGACCTCGCTCGCTCGTTCAACCGCATGGCCGAACGGCTCGAAGCCAACGAAGAACAGCGGCGGAACCTGCTCGCCGACGTGGCGCACGAGCTCCGGACGCCGCTGTCCGTGATCCGAGCGCACGTCGAGGGGATGGTCGACGGGATCTACGAGCCGACCGCCGACCACCTCGCGCTGATCGGCGACGAGACGAGCGTGATGGGTCGTCTCCTGGACGATCTCCAACTGCTCTCGAACGCCGAGGCGGGAGCGCTCCGGCTCCACCGGGAGCGGCTCGAGCCGCGCGAGCTGCTCGAGTCCGCCGAAACCACGTTCCGCGCGCAGGCGGGAGAGGCCGGTGTCACGCTCGTCGTCGACGCGGAGGAGGGCCTCCCGGTCGTCGACGTCGACCCCATCAGGATCGGTGAGGTCGTCGCGAACCTCGTATCGAACGCCCTGCGGCACACCCCCAGCCGGGGGACGATCACCATCGCGGCTGCCCGGGAAGGAGACGACGTCGCCTTCCGCGTGACCGACACCGGCGAGGGCATCCCGGCGGACGAGCTCGCCCACGTGTTCGTCCGATTCGCTCGCTCCGCGGAATCGCGCGGATCGGGGCTCGGTCTGGCGATCGCGAAGAGCCTCGTGCAGGCCCACGGTGGCACGATCTCGGCCGAGAGCGAGCCGGGGAACGGGACCTCGATCCGATTCACCCTGCCCGGGACCCGCTGAGGAACCCAACGTCTCTCGAGGGTGTACTCGGGAGGATGACATGGAGGACCCTGATCCCGTTCCTCTCCGCCGCATCCGTCCTCGCGGCCTGCACGACGCACCTCGATGCGTCGGGTGGCACCTCGCCACCCGTCCGATCTCCCGGCCGCACCATCGAGGGGCGGATCGTGCTCGCGGGCGACGACGGCGAGATCCATGTGCTCTCCTTGCCCGAAGGCACGTCCACGGCCCTCACGTCGATCGAAGGCGACCAGTTCGACCCCGACGGTCACGGTCGCCTTGTCGTGTTCCGCGATTCACGCAACGGGGTCAACGTCGACGACGAGATCTACGTGGTCCGCTCCGACGGCACCCGTGTCCGGAACCTGACCGACGCACCGCACAGCAACGAGTGGGGGCCGGCCTGGTCGCCAGACGGCACGCAGATCGCGTTCAACTCGGACCGCGAGGGCATCCCGCAGGTGTACGTGATGAACGCCGACGGCACGGACCTCCGGCGCCTCTCGGACGTCTGGGGCGAGTATCCGGCCTGGTCGCCGGACGGCGATCGGATCGCGTTCGAGTCGTACGTGGGCGGGACCACCGAGTTCGGCGACCCGAACTACGACGTGTTCGTCATGAACGCCGACGGATCCGGGGTCGCGAACCTCACCGACGACACGGGCAGCGACGACGGCTACCCGACGTGGTCACCGGACGGTGAGTGGATCGCGTTCGACTCCAACCGCGCGACGCCCGAGGACTTCGTGCCTCCCGAGTACGACCGAGAGCGAACCAGCGATTCCGACATCTGGGTGATGAGACCGGACGGCTCGGACCTTCGCAACGTCACGGCGAGCCTCGAGACACTCGAGCAGTTCCCGGACTGGTCGCAGCAGGGCATCGTCTGCACGCGAGAGGGTGCGATCGTCGTCGTGAGCTCCGACGGCTCGACTGAGCTCGACGTGAGTGAGCAGACCGGCATCTACGGCCAGTTCCCGGCCTGGGTCGCGTGAGCCGTTAGCCCTTCGGGATCTCCTTCGTCGGATCCCAGTGCGGCATCGGCACGACCGTCGCCTTCACGCGCCCGGAGACCGGCGTCTCCACCTCGAGCTCGGTGCCGTGCTCGGTGTGCTCGATCGGCAACATCGCGAAACCGATGTTCTTCTCGAGCCGGGGCGAGAAGCAGGCCGAGGTGACCTTGCCGACGACGTTCCCGCCCACCGAGACCGGGAAGACGTCGATCATCTCGTTGTCGATGTAGGTGCCGAGCGGCTCGCCGTCGATGTCGACGCCGACGAGCTTGCGCTTGACGCCCTCGGCCTTGATCCGCTTGAGGGCCTCCTTGCCCATGAAGTCGGCCTCCTGCTCCAGGTCGACCATCCACGTGTAGTGGTAGCCGACCTCGAAGGGGTTGTGCTCGTACCACATGTCCGCGCCGAAGGCGAGGATGCCGCCCTCGATGCGACGGATGTGACACGGCCCGATCACCTCGAGCCCGTGCGGCTTGCCCGCCTCCAGCACCCGGTCCCAGAGCTTGACGCCGTGCTTGGACGCGTCGCGCAGATAGATCTCGTAGCCGACCTCACCCGTGTAGCCCGTTCGCGAGACGACGACGTCCATGCCGTCGAGCTCGCCCTTCATGAGGCCGTAGTACGGGATCTCGAGCACGCGCTCGCCGAACAGCTCGGTCAGCACCTTCTTGGCGTTCGGGCCCTGGATCTGGACCGGAGCGACGTCGATCTCCTGCACGGTCACGTCCATCCCCTTCGCGCCGGCGATCCCGAGCGCGTACAGGTTCACGTCGGAGTCGGCGAGCGAGAGCCAGAACTCGTCCTCGGCGACGCGGAGCAGCACCGGATCGTTGAGGATCCCACCGTCCGGTCCGGTGATGAAGACGTACTTGCACTCGTCGACCGCGCACTTGTAGAGGTCCCGCGGGACGATCATGTTCGTGAGATCGAAGGCGTCGGGACCCTTGATCTGGATCTGCTTCTCGACGCCGACGTCCCACATCGTGACGCCGTTCACCAGGTGCCAGTACTCGGCCGTCGGGTCGCCGTAGTGACGCGGATGGTACGTGTGGTTGTAGACGCTGTAGCGCGCGACCCCGTGCTTTCGGGAAGCGTAGAAGTACGGCGACTTGCGGATCCTCGTGTACAGCAAGATCCCCGGGTTGTCGATGACGGCCAAGCTTTGCTCCCTCCTGCGTGACGTCGTCACGCCCTCAGTCGTTCGCCCTTCGGGTCCCACAGCGGGTCCTCGGCGACCGTCGCCGGAAGCCGCTCGTCGAAGTACTCGACCTCGACCGGCGTCCCCGGCACCGCCAGCTCGACGGGCAGGTAACCGTAGACGATGCAGCGTCCGACCGAGTACCCGTACCCGGCGGACGTCGCGTACCCGACGACGCGTTCGCCGGACCGGATCGGCTCCTTCCCCAGCACGACCGCGGCCGGGTCGTCGAGCGTCATGCACGCGAGCTTGCGCGTCGGACCGCGCTCGAGCCGCCGTGCGAGCGCCTCGCGCCCCTGGAACTCCCCCTTGTCCATCTTCACGGCGAACCCGAGCCCTGCCTCGAACGGGTCGTGCTCGGTATCGATGTCCTGCCCCCAGAGGCGATACCCCTTCTCCAGACGCAGGGTGTCGAACGCGCCGAGCCCGGCCGCGACCAGCCCGTGTTCCCGGCCGGCCCCCCAGAGCAGGTCCCAGGTGCGGTCGCCCATGGCGAACTGGCCGTAGAGCTCCCACCCGAGCTCTCCCGCGTAGGAGATCCGCTGAGCCCAGACGGGGCCGACCTCCCCGACGTGGAGGTATCGGGCGGTCATGTACGGGAACGCGTCGTTGCCGAGATCGGCATCGGTGACCGCTCCGAGGATCTCGCGCGCCCTCGGCCCCCAGAGGCCGAGCGCGAAGAGTGAACCGGTCCGCTCGGTGATGCGGACGCGTTCGTGCCCCCCGATCTGCCGCCGCATCCAGGCCAGATCGTGCTGCCCACTCCCGCCGCCCGTCACCACGCGGAACAGCTCCTCGCCCTTGCGGGCGATCGTCAGGTCACACCGGATGCCGCCGGAGTCGGTGAGCATCGCCGTGTAGACGATCGTGCCGACCGGACGGTCGATCCGGTTCGCGCAGATCCGCTCGAGGTACGCGAGCGCGTCGGGCCCCTCGACGTCGAGCTTCGCGAAGGGCGTCAGATCGAACAGCGCCGCCTTCGAACGGGTCGCGAGGTGCTCGGCGCCTTCGATCGGCGACCAGAGCTGCGCGGCCCAGCCGTCCCGGCGCACCCACGGAGCGTCGGAGGGCACGATCCCGGCGTTGGCCTCGAACCACTCGGGACGCTCCCACCCTGCAGAGGTGACGAACTCGGCGCCGAGCTCGCGGTGACGCTCGTAGAAGGGCGTGAGCCGGAGCTTCCGAGGGCGCTCCATCTGCTGCCGCGGATGGAGGATGTCGTACACCTCCCGGTACTGCTGCTTCCCGCGCTCGAGCACGTAGGGCGGCGTCGTCATGAACGGGTAGAAGCGGTTGGCATCCGCCTCGGCCATGTCGATCGAGGGCTCGCCGCTCACGATCCACTCGGCGACGTGCTTGCCGAACCCGCCGGCGTGCGTCACCCACACGGCCTCGCAGATCCACACGCCTCGAACGCTCGCCGACTCCCCGACGATCGAGCCCGCGTCCGGCGTGAACGAGAACATCCCGTTGATCGAACGCTCGGGGTCGGCCGGCCGCATCCGCCCCTCGAGCGCCGGGAGGAGGCGGGCGGCCTCGGCCTCGGCCACCTCGAAGTCGGCGGGCGTGAACGGCATGAGCGACGGCGTCGGTCCGTCGCCGGGCCGGCGCAACGCCTGCTGGGGTGTGACGATCGGTTCGTGGCGGTAGCTCCCGACGGCGTAGTGGTCCTTCCGGTGACGGAAGTACATCGCCATGTCCTGGTGTCGCAGGATCGGGTGGGCGACCTCTCGGGTCTCGCCCTCGAGCCCGGCGACCGGATCGGTCCACACCAGCTGGTGCTGCACCGCGACGAGCGGGATCGCCACACCCGCCATCGCGCCGACGGTCGGACCCCAGATGCCGGCGCACAACAGCACGCGCTCGCACTCGACGTTCCCTCGGTCGGTCCGAACGCCGTGCACGCGCCCGTCCCGGACGTCGAACCCGGTCACGGTCACGCCGCCTTCGAACGCCGCGCCCTTCGCCTCCGCGGCACGCGCGAGCGCCGTGGCGATCGTCACCGCCTTGGCGATCCCGTCCGTGGGCACGTGGTACGCCCCGAGGATCGTCGATGGGATCGAGCAGCGGGATCTTCTGCGCGGTCTCGGCGGGGGTGAGCAGCTCGGCCCCCTCGAGCCCGTACGAGCGCGCGAACCCGAGCCGGCGCTTCAGCTCCTGCATCCGAGCCTCGGTCGTGGCGACCTCGATCCCGCCCACCCCGTACCAGCCCGGTTCGCCGTCGACGTCCAGCGTCGCGTAGAGCGCCACCGACTCCTGGGCGATCCGACACATCATCCGGGAGCCGTTGGTCTGGAACGCGAGCCCCGGCGCGTGCGAGCTCGAACCCCCGGTCTCGAACAGCGGTCCCTGGTCGAGCACCAGCACGTCGGGCTCGCCGAGCTCGGCGAGGTGGTAGGCGGCCGAGGCGCCGACGATGCCCGCGCCGACGACCACGGTCCTCGCCCGATCCCGCATCCTCGCTACCCGACGTGCCCGACGATCGTCTTCAGCTCGCTCAGCCGCCACCCGCCGTCGACCCACATCCGGACGTGCTCGCTCAAACTTTCACCCCCGAACGCCAGGGGCGGCCCCCGAGGCCGCCCCCTCGCGTCGTCCTCGAACGCTCGATCAGGCCGCCGCGCAGCCAGGCTTGCCAGACGTCCTGGTTCGCGTCCACCCATTCCTGCGCGGCCTCCTCGGGCTCCGCGCCGTCCTGGATCGCGAGGGCCACCCGTTCTGGTCGTCTGCGGTCTCGTAGCTCGATGTTCGACAGGAACCCGAACGCGCCGGGTCCTTCTCCTCCAGCTGGGCGCTGAACGCCTTGTACAGGACGTCGGCGGCGTAGTCGCAGTCGTAGCCGACGGCCTCGGTTCGTTGAGCGCGATGTCCGCGCACTGATCGTCGAACGCGGGCAGCTCGACCTCCACGAGGTCGTACTTCGCGTTCGCCCACTGCGGCGTCCACCAGTACATCAGGATCGGCTCCTCGTTCTGACACGCCGTGTCCAGCGCCGATAGCGATGCGTCCTCGCTGCCGCTGTAGATGACCTCGAGGTCGAGGCCGAGCGCCGCGATGATCTGCTCGTCGAAGATCGAGTAGCGTCGTGTCGCGCGCCGAGGAACCGGCCTTTGTCGCCCGGTGTCCGCGGTCGCGAAGATCGTCGGCGTCGTCGTTGAAGCCCTCCAGGTCGCGTACTCGGGGTGCTCGTCGACCACGTAGCTCGGCACGAACCACCCGATGTTCCCGGTGATCCCGAGCAGACCACCGTCGACGACGCGTCCCGGCCTCCTCGATGAACTGCGCGTAGTCGTCCGCGTGCCCCGACGGCCAGACCTCGAGCGTCGCGTCCACGTCGCCATTCGCCATACGCGGGGAACTGCGCCTTCTCGGCGATGGTCGATCCAGGCTCGACGGTGCACCCCATCTGCTGTTCCATCAGGACCTGCGCGACGGCCGCGTTCGCCTTCGACGCCGATCCACGGGTTCACCGCCATGCCGATCTCCTCGCCCTCGCCGCACTGCGCGACGTTGCCGGTGTCCGGGCGCCCGGTCTCACCACCACCCGCCCGGCTCCGCGCACGCCGCCGCCATCAGGCCGAGCGCCAGCACGAGCAGCGAGATCCCCACCACTTCGATGCACGCCGTCCTCATCCGTCCTCCTTTCGTCATCCCGCCAGCACGGCCTGCGACAGCGCCCGAGCCACCTGCCGAACCCCATCCGCCGCATCCCCTCTTCGACGCCCATCGCCTGAGTTATACGGTCGAGGACGATCGCCAGCAGCAGGATGCCGACCCCCGCCACGAAGCCGAGCGCGATCTCCCCCTTCGTCCAGCGCCTGAACCACCTCGAGCCCGAGCCCCGGCGCCGACGAGGCCGGCGATGATCACCACCGACAGGACCATCATGATCGTTTGGTTCACGCCGAGCAGGATCGACGGCTTCGCCAGGGGAAGCTGGACCTTGCCCAGGAGCTGCCGCGAGGTCGACCCGAAGGCCACGCCCGCCTCGACGATCGCCGGCACCTGCCGGATCCCGAGGTTCGTGAGACGGACCCCGACCGGCAGCGCGTAGACGAACGACGCGATGATGCCCGCGACCCGCCCGGGCGAACAGCGCGACCACCGGGACCAGGTAGACGAACGCCGGCATCGTCTGCATCGCATCGAGGATCGGCCGGAGATCCTCTCGAACGCGTCGCTCTTCGCGGCGACGATCCCGAGCGGGATCGCGAACACGACCGCGACCGCCACCGCAACCAGCACCTGCTGAGCGTGACCATGCTGAAGTCCCAGGTCCCGAGCAGGCCGATGCCGATGAAGCAGCGAAGACGGAAAGCGCGAGCCGCCACGTCGCGACCCGCCACGCGAGCACGGCGAAGGCCCCCGCCACGATCCACCACGGCTCCCCGAGGAGGAGGTTCGAGCGGGTCCAGCAGGTAAAGGATCAGGAAGTCGCTGATGGCGCACGTCAACCCTTGAGGTTCGTCTGGGACCACACGACCGCGTGTTCGTGGGCGCCACGACGTCGATCCGCGCGTCCGGGGAACTCCTGCTGGCGAAGCACCTCGCGGCCGACGAGCACCGCGACGGTGCCGCGACCGCGAACACGACGACCTGCCATCGGGGATCGCGCGCCCGAACACCACCGATCCGCGCGGCGTGGCGTCGGCCGTCCCGCTCGCTCCACGCCTCGTGACGCGGTCCAAGATGATCGCGAGCAGCACGATCGCGATCCCCGCCTTCAGCGCGACCCCCGAGGTCGCGGCGCTGCAACGCATCGAGCACCTCGCCCGAGGCTCCCGCGCTCACGACGGCGGCGATCACGACGATGCTGAGCGCCGCCATGATCGTCTGGTTCACACCGAGCATGATCGATGGCTTCGCGAGCGGCACCTGGACCAGCCGCAGACCTGCTTCGTCGTCGCGCCGAACGAATCCGCGACCTCGAGCGACGACGCGCGGCACGGCGCGGACCCCGAGCGCGTCAGGCGGATCGCCGGCGGGAGCGAGAACACGAGGGTGGCGATCAGGGCCGCGGCACCCCGACGCCGAAGAGCAGAACGCCGGCAGCAGGTAGACGAACGCGGGGATCGTCTGCATCGCGTCGAGGATCGGACGGAGGACACGTCTCGACCCTCGGGTTGCGGCCGGCCCAGATCCCGAAGGGGATCCCGATCGCGAGCGCGACCGGCACCGCCATGGTCATCAGGGCGATCGTCTCGACGGCCGCCTCCCACACCCCGAGCAGCCCGATGCACGAGAACCCGACCGCCGTGAGGAGGAGCATCCGCCAGCCGGCCACCAGGCGACCGCGCCCCGCGCCGTCGTCACGAAGCCGAGCCACGTCATCCGCTCCAGCAGGAGCACCACTTGATCGAACGCCGCCTGGAGGCCTCCTGGATCGGCGTCAGGAAGTAGACGAAGATCGGGCTCGTCGTGCGGCTCTCGAGCGCCCAGTGCTGGAACTCGTCGAACCAGCGGGAGAACCCACCATCGAGGAGCCACCACCCCGGCCGCAGCCACATGACCGATCGCAGCGACGGCGACGCCGAGCGCGATCCAGAGGATCCGCCGAGGCCAGGGTCGCCGGCGGTCGCGACCGCCGTGGATCGTCGTGAGCTCGCGCGGCCGGTCGTGGCGGTGCGACGGCGTCGGCCATCAGACCGGC
The DNA here is from genome assembly GCA_963731925.1 of uncultured Actinomycetes bacterium. Classification (GTDB taxonomy): domain Bacteria; phylum Actinomycetota; class UBA4738; order UBA4738; family HRBIN12; genus DASSJM01. The sequence continues at coordinate 155,864 of CAVSXK010000016.1, read as the reverse complement.
TCCTCGACGAGCGCCGCCATCACCGCTGCTCGGTCGACGACGCCGACCACGGCGCCGTCGTCGACCACGCGGATCGTTCGGTCCGTCTCGGCGACGATCGGGATCAGATCCTGCACGATGGTCCCGGCGAGCGACCGTGGGGCCGTCGGCCGGCGCCTGACCGTTCGCCGGGCGCATGATCGCGCGCGCCGTCAGGACGTGCGCACGCGGTACGTCCTTCGTGAAGTCGGCGACGTAGTCGTCCGCCGGGTGGGCGACGACCTCCTCGGGCGTGCCCACCTGCACGAACCGCCCGTCCTTCATGATCGCGATGCGGTCGCCGAGCTTCAGCGCCTCGGCGAGGTCGTGCGTGATGAAGATCATCGTCTTCCGCACCTCGCGCTGGAGCCGGATCACCTCGTCCTGCATGTCGCGGCGGATCAGCGGGTCGAGCGCGCTGAACGGCTCGTCGAACAGCATGATCTCCGGATCGGTGGCGAGGGCTCTGGCGAGCCCCACGCGCTGCTGCATCCCCCCCGACAGCTCGTCCGGGTAGTGCTGGGCCCAGCCGCCGAGGCCGACGACCTCGAGCACCGCGACCGCCTTGCGCGCTCGGTCCTCGCGCTCCATCCCCTGCACCTCGAGGCCGAAGGCGACGTTGTCGACGATCCGGCGATGCGGGAGCAGCCCGAAGTGCTGGAACACCATGCTGATCTTGCGTCGCCGGAGCTCGCGGAGTCGTTCGGCACCGATCGTGAGCAGGTCCTCGCCGTCGACCACGATCTCGCCGGCCGTCGGGTCGTGGAGCCGGTTGATCATCCGGACCAGCGTCGACTTCCCCGAGCCCGACAGGCCCATGACGACGAAGACCTCGCCGGGCGGGACGTCGAACGAGACGTCGCTTGATCGCGGCTACGCAGCCGGTCTTCTCGAGCAACTCGGGTCGTGGGAGATCCGCTTCCGGTGAGCCGACGATGCGCTCGGGGTGCGGTCCGTAGACCTTCCAGAGCCCGCGGCACGAAACGGCCGTGTCCGTGCTTGTCTGGGTCACCTCGGATCCCCCTGACCGGACGGGCCCTCCAGCCCGACCGCCACCCTTCCAGACGCGTCCGGTGCGCATCATGGCCCCGAATGGTCGCACCGTGCAAGGCAGCCCACCGGCGCCCGTCGGGCGGCGCGACGGGCGCGCCGATGCGCCAGACTGTGCGCCGATGGCGCCTCGGTACGACTTCGTGATCGTCGGTGGGGGGTCGGCGGGGTCCGCGCTCGCCAACCGCCTCTCGGCCGACCCCTCCAACCGCGTCCTGGTGCTCGAGGCGGGTCGGCCCGACTACCCGTGGGACGTCTACATCCACATGCCGGCCGCCCTCACGTTCCCGATCGGGAACCGCTTCTACGACTGGAAGTACGAGTCCGAGCCGGAGCCACACATGAACGGCCGCCGGATCTACCACGCGCGGGGGAAGGTGCTCGGGGGCTCGAGCAGCATCAACGGCATGATCTTCCAGCGCGGCAACCCGCTCGACTACGAGCGGTGGGCGGCCGACCCCGGGATGCAGCAGTGGGACTACGCGCACTGCCTCCCCTACTTCCGCCGCATGGAGGGCTGCCTCGCGGCCGAACCGGACGACCCCTTCCGGGGGCACGACGGCCCGCTCGTGCTCGAACGCGGGCCCGCAACCAACCCGCTGTTCGGGGCCTTCTTCGGAGCCGTGCAGCAGGCGGGCCTCGAGCTGACCGACGACGTGAACGGGTACCGGCAGGAGGGGTTCGCGGCCTTCGACCGGAACATCCACCGGGGCAGGCGGCTCTCGGCGGCGCGGGCCTACCTGCACCCGGTGATGTCGCGCCCCAACCTTTCGGTCCGAACGCGGACGTTCGTCACGCGGATCCTGTTCGAGGGCACACGCGCGGTCGGCGTGGAGTACACGCGGGGGCGCGGCTCACCGACCCGCGTCCGCGCGGGCGAGGTCATCGTCTGCGGCGGCGCGATCAACTCGCCGCAGACGCTCCAGCTCTCCGGTGTCGGCCGAGCGGACGAGCTGCGGGCGCTCGGCATCGACGTCGTGCACGATCTCCCGGGGGTCGGCGAGAACCTGCAGGATCATCTCGAGGTGTACATCCAGCACGCGTGCACCCAGCCGGTCTCGATGGCGCCCTACCTCAAGTGGCGGTACCGCCCCTGGATCGGGTTCCAGTGGCTCTTCTTCCGCAGGGGACCCGGCGCGACGAACCATTTCGAAGGCGGAGGGTTCGCGCGGAGCAACGACGAGGTCCGCTATCCCAACCTGATGTTCCATTTCCTGCCGATCGCGGTCCGGTACGACGGGTCGGCGCCGGCCGGCGACCACGGCTACCAGGTCCACATCGGCCCGATGTACTCGGACGCGCGCGGCTCGGTGAAGGTCGTGAGCGCCGATCCTCGCGTCCACCCCGCACTGCGTTTCAACTATCTGTCGACCGATCAGGACCGGCGTGAGTGGGTGGAGGCGATCCGAACCGCGAGGCGCATCCTCGGACAGCCCGCGATGGCCCCCTTCGACGGGGGCGAGCTCTCGCCGGGCCCGAGCGTGGAGACCGACGAGCAGATCCTCGCCTGGGTCGCCCGCGACGCCGAGACGGCCCTGCACCCCTCGTGCACCTGCAGGATGGGGACCGACGACCTGTCGGTCGTGGACCCGGACAGCCTGAGCGTCCACGGCCTCGAGGGTCTGCGCGTCGTCGACGCGTCGGTGTTCCCGTACGTGACGAACGGCAACATCTACGCGCCGGTGATGATGGTGGCCGAGAAGGCCGCGGACCTGATCCTCGGGAACACGCCCCTGCCGCGCGGAGCCGCTCGAGTTCTACCGCCGCCCGTAGCGGAGCCGCAGGCGACTCAGGCGACGCCGAGCAGCACGAGGCCGCCGATCACCATCGCGATCCCGAGGTACTGGGTCGGGACCGGGCGCTCGTGCAGGAGGACGACCCCGCCCAGCACCGGGATCAACGGGTAGGTGGCGGAGGCGGCCGTCACGATCGACACGAGGCCGACCTCGGCGCCGCGCGCGTACGAGATGGTCCCGACGAGCTCCATGACGCCGACCATGACGGCGAGCCGGAGCATCGACCAGGTGACGGGATCGCGGCTCTGGCCGGCCGAACGCGAACGCAGCCACAGCACGAGCGCGGCAACGAGGAAGACGGACGTCATCGTCAGCCTCCCGAACCAGAGCGACGGCAGGAACCCGGCCTCCTTGGCCGCCCAGCCCATGACGTAGGTGGCGACGCCGAACAGCAACGTCGACGCGATCGCCCACGACAGTCCCGGCGGGCTTGGTTCGGGTCCCGGCACGCAGGGCTTTCGGATCGGTCGACGTCAGCGCGGCGCCGGCGATCGTCACCACGACGCCGGCCACCTCCACCCCGCCGAGCGTCTCGCCGAGGAGCACCACCGAGAGCAGCACGGGCACCACCGCGTAGCTCGCGAGCACCGGTGAGACGACGGCGATCGGGCCGAGCTGGAGGCCCTTGTACAGCGTGGCGAACGCCGCCGCGCCGAGGAACGCGTTCGGCACGAGCCAGGGGGCGACCGCCGGGATCCCCGACAGGTCGGGCCGGACGACGAGGACGAGCAGGCTCACGACGATCGCGGCGGTGACCTGTGCGACGACGACGGTCCGGCCGCTGCCGATCCGGCGGCCGGAGATCGCCGCCCACAGGTCCGAGAGCCCCCAGCCGAGCGCGGCGGCGAGCCCGTAGATCACCCGCCGCTCCGGTAGCGCGCGTCGCGCCAGGCGATCGCGGCCTTCAGACCCTCCTCTTGGGTGATCCGCCGGAACTCGTCGCGGGCGGGTAGGTTCGCCGTCTCGATCATCACGTCCAGCTCGGTGTTGGCGTCGAGCGCCGCGCGCAGTCCGGCGATCTCCCACACGCGGTTGATCGACGCCTTCATCGAACGGACGACGAAGGGTTCGTTCTTCGCGATCTCGTCCGCGAGCGCCATCGTGGCGTCCTCGAGCTCGTCGCGGGGCACGACGCGGTTCACGAGACCGATCCGGAGCGCGTCGTCGGCGGGGATCCGGTCCGCCCCCGTGAACACGAGCTCCTTCGCCGTTCGAACACCCACCACCCACGGCAGGAACATGGACACGACGCCCGATCCGAACCGGACGTCCACGTAGCCGAACATCGCGTCGTCCGCCGCCACGGCGAGGTCGCACGCCAGCATCAGGTCGGTGCCGCCGGCGAGACAGTACGAGTGCACGGACGCGATCACCGGCTTGGGCAGCTCGAGGATCCGCAGCAGCCGCTGCGTGTCGCGGTCGAGCTCGCGGCGCCAGCCGGCCGCGTCCTTCGTCCCCTCCTCCGCGTCCTGGTTGAGGTCGTACCCGGCGCAGAACGCTCGTCCGGCTCCGCGCAGGACCACGACACGGACCTCGTCGTCCTCACCCGCCGCGTCGAACGCCGCCTCCAGCGCATCCATGAGGTCGCCGTTCAACGCGTTCAGCGACGCCGGGCGGTTGAGCGTGAGCCTGCGGACGGGGCCGAGGTCCTCGGTCAGCAGGATCGGACCATCCTCGCGCGCTTCGGTCATCGCGCCCCGCGCGTCATCATGTCCGTCCCCAGCACTCGGCCGAACCCGGGCCGGGCCCCCGGGGTGCGCCGCATGATACACGGGCCCTTGAACCGCGCTTCAAGCCTGGGCGTCTGCGCTCTCACGCGTGGCCGAGCAGCTCGAGCACCTGCGACGCCGCTCGCTTGCCGCTCCGAAGCGCGCCCTCCATCGTTCCGGAATGGTCGCCGGCCGTGTGCTCCCCCGCGAACGCGATCGCCCCGTGCATGCGTTCGAACTGCGGCCGGCGGGCGACCGACGGGTGGTCCCAGGCCGAGTACGCGCCCCGCGACAAGGCATCGTGGCCCCAGACCTTCATCACCGCGCTGCCGTTCGGCCGGAGCTCGGGCGCCAGCTCGACGATCCGGCGCACCCACACCCGCGGATCGCCGCTCGCGGTCGCGAGCGCCTCCTGCGGCAACTCGCTCCCCGCGAACGACGTCACGACGCGACGCGGACGACCGTCGTCACCATCGGCGACCCAGAACCAGAACGGGAGATCCGCGCACTGGATGGCACATCGCCCGGGTTCGCCTCCGAGCGGGAGGGCGAGCTTCGACGCCACCCCCATCGGCAGCCCCTCGAACGCCTCCCGCTGCTCGGAGGGGAGCGGCGGGTCGAACGCGAGCTCGGTCACGAGGCGGACGGGCACGGCGACCACGACGGCGTCCGCGTCGATCCGATCATCGCCGGCCCCGATCTCGACGCGGCCGCGTCGCTCGATGACGCTCGTCGCTCGGCGCCCGAGTCGGACGTCCGGCAACAGACGGGCGGCGGCGGTGGCGATCGACTGGTTCCCACGAGCCATGCGCCGGTAGACGGCGGGCTCGGCGGCCAGGCGTCCCGCGTGCCAGCCCGCCCGCCAGGCGACGTGGTCGAGATCGCTCGCGAACGTCCCCTGCAGACGCGCCTTGGCCACGACCCGCGCCCGGTCGTCGCCGGGGACCGCATCCAACATCGATCCCATCGAGCTGCCGGTCGCGTTCGACGAGGCCAGGTGGGCATCCGCCGCCTCGAGGAAGGCATCGAGCTCGGCCATGGGAACGGCCGCGCGTCCGCGCGGCTCCCGCCTCAGGTAGTCGACGCCGGCCTCGCTCGCGCTGAGACCCAACCGATCGATCGTGGCCTGCAGGACCTCGTCCTCCGGCATGATCCACTCGGCGCCGAGCTCGGCGAGCTCGCCGTTCTCGAGCTCGACCGACAGGACCCTGCCCCCGACCCGATCGCGCGCCTCGAGCACGACCACCGAGAGCCCGTGGTCGTGGAGGTCGAGCGCCGCCGCCAACCCGGCGAAGCCGGCCCCGACGACCACGACGTCCGTCTCCCGTTTCGCACGGGCCCACGATAGATTGGCTTGCGTAGGGAGAGCGGCCTATGGTACCCAGGCATTTGAACGGCCGCTTCAAAGATGCGCTCGAGCGAACCCGAGGAGGGCACGAGCCATGTCACGGGACCCTCGCCAGGCTCACGGTCACGATCTCAGCCGCCGCGAGTTCCTGCAAGAGGACGGCCGGCGCGGCGGTCGCGCTCCCCTCCGCGCCGGCGATCCTCGCCGCGTGCACCAAGCCCGGCACGACGTCATCGGCGGCGAGACCGTCCCGGACGAGCTCGCGCGCCCGGACAACCCGGTCACGCTGCCGATGAACGGCGAGCCGATCCCCAGCGACACGCCGATCGAGCGGGGGCCGCTCCAGATCTCAACTGGGACGCCTACATGTACAAGGCGGTGCTCGAAGTTCGTCGAGGCCACCAGGCGGACGGCGTCACGTTCACGGCGGCCACGTTCAACAACATGGAGGAGGCCTGGCCGAAGCTCGTGGCCGGGCAGGTGCAGGCCGACGTCTTCTTCCCGACCATCGACTAATGGGCAAGCTCGTCGCGGGCGATCTTCTCCAGCCCCTCAACCACGAGCTCGTCCCGGCCCTCGAGGCGAACAACTGGGGCGTCTTCCAGGACCCGTACTACGACCTCGGTTGGCGATACTCGGTCCCCTACACGATCTACACGACCGGGGTCGGCTACCGGCGCGACCACATCCCCGACGACGTGATCCACGGCATGGACAACCCGTGGGACGATCCTGTGCGATCCCCAGTACGCGGGGAAGGTCAGCGCCTACGACCCGCTACCGCGACGTGATGGCTATGCTGCTCATGAAGAACGGCATCACGGATGTCAACACGGACAAGGAGGCCGCCTCGATACGGCCGCCAGGACCTGCTGGCCCTGACCGACGCACGTCGACGTGCGGTCTCCTATCACCGGCGCGTACGCGAAGCTCCCCGAAGGACCAGTTCACGCTGATGACCCTGGTCCGGCGACATCGTGGCGGGCTGGGGATACGCCCCAACGTACACCCAGCAGGCCTACGAGAACATCGGCTACTGGTTCCCATCCGACGCAAGGGCCCCGTCGGCAACGACCTCATCGCCATCCCGGCGCAACGCCGAGCACCCGGCGCTCGGCCACGCATTCATCAACTTCTTCATCTCGACCAGCACGCGATGGACAACTTCTCCTGGAACGGGTACCAGCCACCGCAGAACCAGGCCGATCCCGATACGCTGACCACGACCGAGGGCCTGTACTCGAAGGTCACCACCTGGGCGGCGCCGGCGATGTACGTGTCGCCGTGGATGCCCGACGCGGTCCTACGGCAGGAGAACTTCAGCTCGGATACCGCCAGGGGCCGCTGTCGCCGGACGTCGACGAGCACTGGCACGACGCCTGGAGGAATCCAGGCCGGTGGCTAGCAAGCAGCGAGCCCACCACCGCGGCGTTCGACGCGCCGGTCGCGCCGCGCCGCTCACGAGGGCGTGCACTACCCTCGCTGGTTCTGGCCCTCGTTCACCCTCCCGGCCATCGTCTGGCTGCTGATCCTGTTCGTCCTGCCCCGTTTACACCGTCGTCTCGGTCGCGTTCGGGACCGTCGATCCGCTCCTCCGAGGACCCGCTGCCCGTCTACCAGCCGTGGTGCTGGAGCATCGAGCACTTCGGCGAGACGCTCGACAAGGTCTTCGGGATCTTCGGCCCGGTCTACGATCCACACGTTCGAGTACGTGATCGTCGCGAGCGCGATCTGCCTCGTGCTCGGCTACGCGGTCGCGTACTACGCCGCGCGCACGGCGGCAGGCGGAAGGGCCTGATCCTCGTGCTGCTGATCTCGCCGTTCTGGATCAGCTACCTGATGCGGATGCTACGCGTGGTCAGAGCCTGCTGCAACCACGACGGATACGTCAACGATTCCTGGATGTTCTGTCACGTCGTCGACCACCCGGTCATCTGGCTCGAGGGCCGACCCATTCACCGTGGTGCTCGGGCTCGTCTACGGCTACATCCCGTTCATGATCCTGCCGCTGTTCGGGTTCCTCGACCGGATCGACGTCAGCCTGCTGGAGGCCGGGCGCGACCTCGGGGCGGAGCCCGTTCGAGCACGTTCCGGCGCGTGACGCTGCCGCTGTCCAAGCCGGGGATCCTGGCGGGGCTCGTCTCGTCTCGCTGCCGATGTTCGGCGACTACTACACGAACAACCTGCTCTCGGCATGCCGAAGACGTCGATGTATCGGCAACCTGATCGACGCCGCCGTTCAGCCAGACCGGGCAGGGGCCGCGGAGTGGCTCGCTCGTGCTGATCCTCGATGGCGATCGTCATGATCCCGATGCTCTACTACCTGCGATCGCACGCGCCGGACGGCCGGGGCGGCATGAGCCGAGACGACGCTGGCGCAGGAACGATCGCGTCGCCCCGCTCCCGCCAAGCCGCGGTCGTGACCGCACCGCGCGCCGATGGCTGGCGCGATCCGTGGCGCAAGCCGAGGTTCCTGCAGGCGGTCACCTGGGGCTACCTCGCGTGGTCGCTGCTGCCGGTCGTCGATCGCGATCGTCTTCTCGTTCAACGCAGGCCGGTCCAGCAGCACCTGGCACGGGTTCTCGCCTCCGTGGTGGTGGTACCAGGACCCGTTCGACTCCGTCTGGCACGACCCCGCGCTCCGACGCGCGATGTTCCAGACCCTTCGACTCGGCGCTCCTCACGATGCTCATCGCCGTGCCGCTCGGCATCGCGTTCGCGATCGGGATCGACCGCTGGCACGGAGGCCGGCCCGCAACGGGCGCAACCTTCGTCATGCTGCTTCTCGTTCGTGATGCCCGAGATCATCCTGGGCGTCTCGCTGTTCCTCGTCTTCCAGCACCTGCTGACGTTCGTCCGGCTCGGGACCACGGCGCAGATCCTCGGGCTGGTGACGTTCCAGATCTCCTATCCCGTCATCATCGTCCGCGCCCGGTTCTCATCGATCGGGCGCGAGTACGAGGAAGCGGCGATGGACCTCGGGGCCCCGCCGACGCAGGCGATCCGAAGGGTGCTGCTCCCGCTGCTGTGCCCGGCGATCCTGGCGAGCGCCGCGCTCGTGTTCGCCGACACGGTCGACGACTTCGTGACCGTCAGGTACCTGTCGGGGCCGGCGACCGTCCGAGCCGCTGTCCGTGAAGATCTACTACTGCAGCGCGCTCCGCGCCCACGCCGGCCGTCAACGCCGCCGCGACCATCATGCTGGTCACGACCCTCACCGCGATCGCCGTGGCCTGGTTCCTCTACCGCCGGATCACGCGGAGCCGCGGCGAGGCGATCTCGTCGGCCGGGATCGCCGACTCCTAGGTCTCGCGGGCTGTCACCCGGCGGCCGCGTCCTCCAGGTCCAGCGGAGCCGGCACGCCCGTGTCGACCAGGACTCGGAGCGCATCGGCCGGCAGATGAACGGACACCGGATGTCCCTGCCCGTAGGGCAGACCCTCGCCCTGGTTCTGCACCCACGCCTGCAACGTCTGGCCCGGCGCGAGGTGCACGATCACCTGCATGATCGAGCCGACGTAGACGACACGCTCGACCATGCCGGGGACCCGATTCTCGCCCGGTCGCTCCCGGTCTCCTCGAGCCGGACACGCTCGGGTCGGATCACGATCTTGACGTCCCCGCGCGCATCCGTGTCACCGTGCCCGGCCACGAGCTCGAACTCGCCCAGCCGGACCTTCCCTCGTCCGTCGGGGCCGGCGCCGACGCCGGTCGCATCCATGAGGTTGGAGACGCCCAGGAAGTCCGCGACGTACGCGGTCGTCGGCTCCTCGTACACGTCCGAGGGCGTTCCGATCTGCTCGACCCGTCCGTTGCTCATCACGGCGAGCCGGTCGGACATCGTGAGCGCTTCCTCCTGGTCGTGCGTCACGTAGATGAACGTGATGCCGATCTCCTCCTGCAGCGCCTTCAGCTCGATCTGCAGCGCCTTGCGGAGCTTGGCGTCGAGCGCGCCGAGCGGCTCGTCGAGCAGCAGCACGGCCGGGTTCAGGATCAAGGCCCGCGCCAGCGCCACACGCTGCTGCTGCCCACCCGAGAGCTGCGAGGGTCGCCGGCGTTCGAGGCCCTGGAGCCGGACCAGCTCCAGCGAGTCCGCCACACGCTTCTTCGCTTCCTGCTTCGAGACGTCCTTGTAGCGCAACCCGAACGCGACGTTCTCGGCGACCGAGAGGTGCGGGAAGAGCGCGTAGTTCTGGAAGACCGTGTTGACGTTGCGCTTGTGGGGGGGCGTCTGCACCATGTCGACCCCGTCCAGCAGGATCTGGCCTTCATCCGGGCGCTCGAACCCGGCGATGAGGCGCAGCGTGGTCGTCTTGCCGCAGCCGGAGGGACCGAGCAACGAGAAGAACTCGCCGGACGGCATCGACAGGTTGATCCCCGCGACCGCCGTGACGTCGGCGAACCGCTTCACGAGATCGACGAGGACGACCTCTCCACCGGCCATGTTCGCGGAGCATACCCGAGGCCCCGCGTCACCGTTCGGGTCGTCGACCGGATCGCTCACGCGCCGGGTACGAGCCACCCATCGGTCCACGACGGCTCGGCGTCGGCGCGCATGCCCGGATCTCGAGGTTCTCTGGGACGGGCGGCGCGTTCGGCGCCGACGCTCGTAGGATGGTGGCATGGCTGTGTTCCTGCTGATCCTGCTGGTGCTCGCCGCGGCCACGGGCATCCTCGGCGCGGTGCTCAAGGTCACGCTGGTGATCGTGCTGTCCCTCGTGCTGTCGATCGTGCTCTTGGCCTGGATCGGCGCCTGGTACGCGAAGCGGCGGATGCGCGCCTTCCAACGCGACTTCCAGCTTCGGGCCGACGAGAACCGGCGCCGCCGCGAGGCTTATGACGTCGGCTCCCAACCGCGGCAGGACCCGGCCCGGCGTCTGGGCGACGGCAGCTAGGCGATACGCCGACCCGTTCCGGCGATGTCGGCGGACGAGCGCGCACGCGACGTCGTTCGAGCCCTCGAGCGGGTGGGCGACCGCTCGAGGCTCGAGGGGATGGCGCGGTTCGGGATCGACACCACTCGCGCCGTGGGCGTCACCGTCACCGAGCTCCGGCGTTTCGCGCGAGACCTCGGGCACGACCACGAGCTGGCCGCGGCGCTGTGGGCATCGGGCGTCCACGAGGCGCGCCTGCTCGCGTCGCTGGTCGACGAGCCCGCGATGGTCTCGGAGGCCCAGATGGAGGCGTGGGTCGCCGACCTGGATTCGTGGGACGTGTGCGACGGGGTGTGCGGCAACCTCTTCGATCGGACGCCGTTCGCCCTGGACAAGGCCGTCGAGTGGAGCAGCCGGGAGCCCGAGTTCGAGAAGCGAGCCGCGTTCGCGCTGATGGCGTCGGCCGCCGTCCACCGCAAGGACCTGCCCGACGCCGCGTTCGCGTCGCTGTTGCCCGTGATCCGAGCGCAGGCGATCGACGAGCGGAACTACGTGAAGAAGGCGGTCTCGTGGGCGCTCCGACAGATCGGCAAGCGGAGCTCGGGGCTCAACTCGCAGGCGGTCCGAACCGCCGAGCGGATCGAGCGGATCGACTCGCGGGCCGCGCGGTGGGTCGCTCGGGACGCCCTGCGTGAGCTCCGGAGCGACGCGGTGCAGGCCCGTCTCCGGAAGTCCTGAGCTCCGGCGCGAGTCGCGCGCTCGGTTACAGCTCGAGCAACGCGGGCGCGAGCTCGCCGAGCTGCTGCAGGCACGGATCGAGCTCGTCCTCGGCGACGACCTGGACGCACACGTGGTCCGCCCCTGCGTCCAGGTGCTGCCGAACCCGCAGCGCCACACGGTCGACGTCGCCCCAGGCGATCACCGCGTCGATCAGTGCGTCGCTGCCCTGCCCGGCCACGTCCGCGCCCGTCCACCCCATGCGCTTCAGGTTCCGCGCGTAGTTCTCGGACTGCAGGTAGTCGAGCGCGAACCCCCGCGCCACGCGTCGGGCCTCGGAGGGGTCGGCCTCGAGCACCACGGTCTGCTCGACGGCGAGCACCGGGCCGGGACCGAGCCGCTGCCTCGCGAACGCGGTGTGCTCGACGGGCACGAAGTACGAATGGACGCCGTGCGCGCGCTCGGCACCGAGCTCGAGCATCCTCGGCCCGAGCGCCGCGAGCACCAAGCGCGGCGTCCAATCGTTCTCGGGGGCCGAGGACGGCGCGCGGTTCATCGAGTCGAGGTAGTCACGCATCGCCGTGTATGGCCGCTCGTAGGTGCCGCCACGGCGCGCGACCGAACCCGCGTGGCTCACCCCGACCCCCAGCACGAAGCGCTCCGGGTACGCGTCCGTGAGCATCCGCCAACCGTTCGCCATCGCGGTCGGATCTCGCGCCCAGATGTTGGCGATCCCGCTCACCGCGATCGCGCGCTCGGTGCTTGCGAGGATCCATCCCGCGTGGGCGAAGACCTCGCGGCTCTCGACGGATTCGGGGAACCAGATCGCCCCGTAGCCGAACGACTCGATCTCGGCCACGGCCTCGCGCTCCTCGGCGGCGGTCAACGACTCGAGCGCGAAGCTCCAGACGCCGATGCGTCCCAACGTCTCGCGCAGCTCGTCGCGCTCTCCACGCAGCTCGGGGCCCTGGGGTTCCTCCATGGCGCCGGACCCTATCAACGAGGAAGGGGCCTCCGCACGGAGGCCCCTTCCTCATCTGGCGACGACGGGCTCAGCCCTCGTCCCTGACCCCCACGGGCTCGGCTTCGGGAACCAGGACCGGTGGCTTCTGCTCGACGTGCCCCTCGACGTCCAGGTCGGGCAGCCACTGCAGCCACCTCGGCAGGTACCAGTTGCGGTCGCCGAGGAGCTTCATCGCCGAGGGGACCAGGATCGACCGAACGATCGTGGCGTCGATCAGCACGGCGATGGCCAGACCGAACCCCATCTCCTCCAGCGCCGTCAGCCTGCCGGCCGCGAAACCCCGCGAAGACGGCGACCATGATGATCGCGGCCCCGGTGATGATCCCACCGGTCGTCCGCAGCCCGTACGTGACCGCCTCGGCGTTGTCGCGGGTCTTGTCGTACTCCTCCCGGATCCGTGTCAGGAGGAACACGTGGTAGTCCATCGACAGCCCGAACAGGATCGAGAACAGGAACAGCGGGAGCCACGCCTCGATCGCGTCGGTCTGCTGGAACCCGAACGCGTCCGCGATCGTCTTCCCGATCGCCGGGCCGCCCTTCTGGAACACGAGGACGATCAGCCCGTACGCCGCTCCCACCGAGAGCAGGTTCATCACGATCGCCTTGGCCGGCACGACCAGCGACCGGAACACCACCGTGAGCAGGATGAACGACAACCCGAGCACGATCACGATGATGAGCGGCGTGTAGTCGCTCGAGACGTCGAAGAAGTCGGTGATGAACGCGGTCTCGCCGCCCACCAGCACTCGAACGCCCGAGCCGCCGAACGCCTCGGGGATGTACGTCCCGCGGAGTTCTCGGATCGCCAGCACCGCGGCCTCGCTCTGCGTGTCCGTCGCCTCACCGGTGAGCGGGATCTCGACGAGCGTGACACTTCCGTCCTCGCTCACGCGCGGCTCCAACGGCGCGCCCAGGTGCGGGTCGTCGGCGATCTCGGCGGTCAGCGTCTCGATCCCCTGCTGCACCTCCGGGTCGTCCGGGGTCCCGAGGATCGCGAGCTGCGCGGGTGCGTTGGCGCCCGCCTTCGGGAAGTACTCGACGAGGGCGAGGAACGCCTGCTTGGTCTGGATGTCGTCCGGCAGCGTCGTGGTGCCCGACAATCCCTGCTTGATCCCGCGGCCGTCGTCGTTGGGGTGGGACTGGAGCCAGAACGGAAGCGAGAGGACGATCAGGAAGCTCGCCGACAGCACGAGGCTGATCACCGGCCGCGCCATGACGGCCCGGCTGGCTCGGTCCCAGAAGCCACCAGGCCGGCCCTGCTCGATCTGCTCGTGCCTGATGCGCCGGGAGACCCACGACGACTCCCTGCGCAACCAGCGCGTCAGACCGACGGCGGCCGCGACGAATCCCAGGAACCCGGCCACTCCGACGAGACCACCGGGTGCTCCGAGCGCGGATGCGATCCCCCCGACCGCCCCCGCCACGACGATCATGCCCAACAGCGCGAGGGCGTTCGCGGTCCTGGACATCCACGGCCAGTCGAGCCAGTCCGCACCTACCCGCTTCGCCGGGGTTCCCAGCAGGCTCAGGACCGCCGGCAGGAGCGTCATCGAGGCCGCGACCGAGACCAGCACCACGATGATGGCGCCGCCCGCGAGGCCTCGGAAGATCGTCGTCGGGACGAGGAGCATGCCCGAGAGAGCGATCACCACGGTCAGGCCGCTGAAGAAGACGGCCCGGTTCGCCGTGGCACCCGAGCGGCCGATCGAACGCAGCTTGTCACCACCCTTTCGGCGCTCCTCGCGGTACCGGGACACGATGAACAACGAGTAGTCGATCCCCACCGCCAGGCCCATCATCGAGATGAGGTTCGGCGCGAAGAACGTGAACTTCCACAGCTGACCGATGACGGCCACGATCCCCAGGGTCACGGAGATCGCGAAGATGGCCATGATGATCGGCGTGACGCCGGCGATGAGGGCCCCGAACACGGCGATCAGCACGATGATCGCGGCGACGACGCCGATCGACTCGCCGAAGCGGAGGTCCTCCTCGGAGATCTTCTTGAAGTCCTCGGTCGCCGTGGCCTCGCCCAGGATGAAGGCCTGGATGCCGTCGGTGGTCGCCTCCTCGCGGATGGTCTCCATCTCGTCGACGTGCTCGGCCGCGTCGTCGACGTCCCCCGCCATCACGACCGTGAACAGGACCGCCCGCCCGTCCTCGGAGGGGATCGGCCCGAGGGGCGCCGTCTCCGGATCCTCGGCGACCTCGGCGGGCAGGGGGAAGGCGGGCGGTGCGTAGGTCACGACGTCGGGACCGAGCGCGTTCAGGTCCTCGAGGACCGCGTTCACGTCCTCGACGAAGGCCGGATCGTCGACCGCGCCCTCACCGGAACCGGCGATCACCCAGTTCTCGGTCACGATGTCCTGCTCGAGGCGGCGCTGCTCCAGGATCTGCTGCGCCTCTTTCGCCTCGGGCGTGTTCGTGAAGTCGATGTCGGTCGTGAGGGCGGACCCGAGCAGCGCCGAGCTGGCTGCCCCCGCCAGCACGAAGATCACGAACCACAGACCCACCGTGCGCCACGGGTGCTTGCTGCTCGCCCGTGCGATCGACTCTGGATTGAGCCTCATCCCGTCCTCCCTCACCTCGTGTCGGAATCTTGCCCTCCGCCGACTTACGGCATATGCTTACGTTGTATGGAGTATAGGAATACGATGTAAGCTGTCAACCCCGGGAACAAGAAGTCGCTTCCCGAACCGGGAAGATTGCCTGACCGATATGGACGGTGGATGAACGTGCGGACGCGAACCCAACCAACCGAAGAAGCACCGGGCCGCGAGCGGCTCACCCGTGATCGGATCATCGAGACGGCCCTGCGCGTGATGGACGACGAGGGGCTCGAGGCCGTCACGATGCGACGCATCGGACGGGAGCTCGGCGTCGAGGCGATGTCGCTGTACAACCACGTCGAGGACAAGGAAGACATCCTCGAGGGCGTCACCGAGCGGGTGATGAACGAGTTCGAGTTCCCCGACTCCACGGGCCGCTGGGCCGAGGATGCCCGCGCGATGTCCCGTGAGTGGCGACGGCTCCTCGCCCTGCATCCCAGCGTCTGCCAGTTGCTCGCGGAGCGGCACAAGCCGCTGGAGGGCCTCGCGACCTACCGGGCGATGGACTCCGCACTCGGCGTACTGCGTCGCGCCGGGCTCTCGGATCGCGACGCCGCGCAGGCGTTCAACGCCCTCGGCGGGTACATCCTCGGATTCGTGATGATGGAGCAGGGACTGATGCTCGGGAACGACGACGATCATGCCCGGCAGCACGATCGCGCGACCGAAGCCTTGCAGGGGTCCGGCCTCGTCAACGTCGTGGAGTGCTTCCCGTACTTCGCCGACTGCGCGCCCGACCACCAGTTCGAGTTCGGGCTCGACCTCATGATCCGCGGCATCCAGGCCGGGGTGGACGGGTCCTCGCGGTCGGACCGCTAGCGCAACCCAAGCTCCGCGCCCACGCGCCCGAACACCTCGAGCGCCTCACCCAGATCGCCCTCCGTGTGATCGGCCGTGACGATCGTCCGGACGCGTGCCTTGCCCTTGCCGACCGTCGGGAACACGATCGCCGGGCAGAACACGCCCTGCGTCGAACAGGCGCGTTCGCGAACGCCTGCGTCCGTTCCTCGTCCCCGGTGATCACCGGCGTGATGGGGGTCTCGCTCGCGCCCGTGTCGAACCCGAGATCGTGCAGCCCGGCCTTGAACGTCCGGGTGTTCGACCAGAGCCGGTCGATCCGCTCGGGCTCGTCGGCGATGATGTCGAGCGCCTCGATGCAGGCCGCGACCGCGGCGGGCGGCGCGCTCGTCGAGAACAGGAACGGACGTCCGCGGTTCTGCAGCCACTCGATCAGCTCGTGCGGTCCGGCGATGAACCCGCCCAGGACGCCGATCGCCTTCGAGAGCGTTCCCACCTGGACGTCCACCCGCCCGTGCAGGCCGAAGTGATCCACCGTGCCCGCGCCCCAGTACCGAGCACGCCGGAGGCGTGGGCGTCGTCGACCATCATGATCGCGCCGTGCCGCTCGGCCACCTCGACGAGCGCGGGGAGCGGCGCGATGTCCCCGTCCATCGAGAACACGCCGTCGGTGATCAGGAGCTGCCGGCGGTCGGTGGCCTTGGTCTCCTCGAGCAGCGCGTCGGCGTGCTCGGCGTCCTTGTGCTCGAACACCTTGATCTCGGCTCGGGAGAGCCTGGCGCCGTCGATGATCGACGCGTGGTTGAGCCGGTCGCTCACGATCACGTCGTGCTGGTCGAGGATCGCCGCGACCGTGCCGGCGTTGGCCGTGAACCCGGACTGGAACATGAGCGCGTCCTCCGCGTGCTTGAACTCGGCGAACCGGCGCTCGAGCTCGCGGTGCTGCGACATCGACCCGGCGATCGTCCGCACCGCACCGGTGCCCGCGCCGAGCTCGGTCGCGGCCTTGGAGGCGGCGGCGTTCATCCGTGGATGGTTCGACAGCCCGAGGTAGTTGTTCGACGCGAGGTTGATCACGACCCGCCCGTCGAACCGCGCCCGCGCGCCCGTCGGCCCTTCGAGGATCCTCGGATGCAACAGGAGACCCTGCTCGTCCAGGTCGGCGAGCCTCTCCTTCAGGTAGTCGAGGGCGCCGGACATGGGAAGCTCACGCTATCGCATTACGCTCGTGCCGACCGACCGACCGACGGAGGTGCCATGAGCACGATCGAGCTCGACGCGTTCCTGGCCGATTCCGTCGCCTCGGTGCAGGGCAAGCTGTACGCGCTCGGGGCCGGATGGAGCCGCATCAGCGTGGCTCAGTTCCCCGCCCGGCACGACCGCGTCGGGATCGGGCTCCTGTTCCGATTGCCCGCGGGTTCGGCCAACGAGCCCCGCAGGTTCGAGCTCCGGATGCACGGCCCCGCGGACGAGGAGCTCGCGCTCGGGGCGGGTCCGGAGGGCCCGGTGAACCGCATCGCCGGCGAGTTCACCGCCGGGGGGAGCGAGGAGCAGATCGTTCCGATAGCCCTGAACCTCAACGGGCTGGCCCTGCCGGGTCCCGGCGACTACCGGGTCGTGATCTCGATGCAGGGTCAGGACGTGAAGACCCTCGGGTTCACGGTCCAGGCGCTCGCGGCCCAGCCGCGCCAGCCACCAATCCCACCGACGACCGGGACGGCCGGCTACCTCTGATCGTTCGCGCCCGGGAAGACGATGACCTTGGCGGCGTGACCCGATGCAGCCGTCTCGAACGCCTCCGCGTACCGATCCAACGGGAACCGGTGCGTGATGACCGGTGAGATGTCCACCCGCCCGGTCGAAAGCAAGGTGGTCGTCTGCTGCCACGTCCGGAACATCTGCCGCCCCGTGATCCCCAGGATCCGCGCCTCCTTGAAGATCACCTGATCGTTCAGGTCGAGCGTCACCGGTCCGTCGGGCAACCCGAGCAGCGACATCCGTCCGCCTCGAGCCAGCAGGCGGGTCCCCTGGTCGATCGCCGTGGCGTTCCCGGACATCTCGAGGACCACCTCCGCACCGTTGCCTTCCGTCGCGTCCATGACCGCCTCGACGGGATCGTCGGCACTCGGATCGACCAGGAGGTCCGCTCCCATCTTGGCGGCGAGCGACCGGCGTTCGTCGTTCGGCTCGATCGCGATCACCTTCCATGCTCCCAACGCTCGAGCGATCCCCACGGCGAACAGACCGATCGGCCCGCAACCGATCACCGCCACGGGGTTCGTCAGCAGGTCCTCGCCCCCCTCGGTCCCGAACGTCGCGTGCACGGCGTTGCCGAACGGCTCCATCACCGATGCGTGATCGGGGTGGATGCCCTCGCCGACGATCCACGCGTTCTCGGCCGGAACGACCACGTACTCGGCGAACGCGCCGTCGGTGTCGACCCCGAGGATCTGGAGGTTGCGGCAGATGTGAGCCCGCCCGGTCCTGCAGGTCGAGCACACGCCACAGGCGATGTGCGTCTCGACGGCCACGAACGCCCCCCGCTGCACGTGGTGCACCTCGGGGCCGACGGCTTCCACGGTTCCCGCGACCTCGTGGCCGAACGTCATCGGCACGCGGGTCACGCGGCCCTGTGCCCATTCGTTCCAATCGAAGATGTGGAGGTCGGTGCCGCAGATCGACGCGGCGTGCACGCGGACGAGCACCTCGCCCTCGCCCGGATCCGGGACCGGCACGTCCTGGAGCTCGGCGCCCGGACGCGGTGCGGTCTTGCGCAAGGCTCGCATCGCGCTCAGCCTAGCGCGACCGAACGGAAGCAGGATGTGCTCGGGAAGGAACCGGCAGGGTCGGCCGCGACGTCCAAGCCGGCCCATCGGCAGAGGAGAGATCGGATGCGCCTGCAACGGATCGGTGTGGCGATCGCGGCGGTCGCCGTGGTCGCATCGGCGTGCGGCGGCGTGGGCGACGACGGATCGGGACCCACCGGAGCGACCGGGACGACCGGCATCGCACACCCCACCGGCGCGGACGAGGTCGTCCTCAGGGTCGCCTACGAGGGCGGGTTCGTTCCGTACGAGTACACCTTGTCGAGCGTGCCCTCGTGGTCCCTGTTCGGCGACGGGACGCTGATCGTGCAGGGGCCGCAGATCGAGATCTATCCGGGGCCGGCGCTCCCGAACCTCGTCGCGATCCCGATCTCCGAGGAGGGCGTCCAGGCGATCCTGGGAGCCGCGCGTGACGCGGGGCTGATGGATGGGGACGCGACCTACGGCAACGACTGCATCGCCGACGCCGCGACCACGGTCTTCACGACGAACGCGGACGGCGAGACGTCGGTCGTGTCCGCGTACGCGCTCGATGTCGGCGAGCCGCCCGGAACCTGTGGCGGCAAGGATGACGGCGATGCCCGAGCCGCGTTGGCCGAGTTCCAGGCGATGCTCGGCGACCTCCAGAGCTGGCTACCGGCGGGCTCCGTCGGCGCCGAGGAACCGTACGACCCCACCGAGATGCGCGTGTACGTCCAGCCCTATCGGGGGGAGGCCGAACTGCCGCAGGGCGCGATCGCGTGGCCGCTCGACGTCCCGCTCGACGGGTTCGGCGAGCCGGCCGCGAACGCACCGACGGACACCCGATGCGGCGTGGTCAGCGGGTCGGAGTTCGAGACGCTCTTCGCGGCGGCGCAGAACGCGAACCAGCTGACGCCCTGGACGAGCGGTGGCACCGAGTACGGGCTGATCTTCCGGCCCCTGCTTCCCGACGAGCACACCTGCTGACCCTGGGGTTTCGGGCCGGCTCCAGCGGGACACCTTCCCCGGCAACCACCCCGAGGTCTAGGGTGACCTCAGGGGAGGAAGGAGGAGCCATGGTCTGGCATACACGCCGCCGCCAGGCGGCAGGGATCACGGCCGTCATCGCGGTGTTGGCGCTCGTCGCCGGCGCATGCGGCGACGATGACGGGGGCGAGGAGACGGGCGCGGGCGGAGCGATCGAGGTGACGCTGCAGGAGTTCGCGGTCCTGCCGTCCCCCGACTCCGCACCCGCCGGGGAGGTGACGTTCAACGTCACGAACATCGGGCCCGAGGACGTGCACGAGTTCGTGGTGTTCGCCACGGACCTCGCGCCGGATAAGCTGCCGACGGCTCCGGACGGCTCGGTGGACGAAACGGGCGAAGGCGTCGAGCTCATCGACGAGATCGAGGACATCGCGGTCGATGCGACGCCGACCCTGACCGTCACGCTCGATGCCGGCAGCTACGTCCTCATCTGCAACATCGTCGAAGACGAAGGCGCGGAGACCATCGTCCACTACCAGCAGGGGATGCGCGTCGGCTTCACCGCCGAGTGACGACTAGAGCACCCTGCGTCGGCGCGCCCGAAGACCCGAACGCCTTCCCGAGGCGCTCGCGGAGAAGACGACCTGCGGGGGGGCGACCTTCATGCCGTCCTCCTCGAACGCCTCGTTGAGATCGAGGCGGGCGGCCATGCGGCCGACGTCGCCCTGCTGGTCCGCCGTCACCAGGGTGATCCCGGTGCCGGTTCGGCCCGCGCGGGCGGTCCGTCCTACGCGGTGCACGTAGCCCTTGTCGTCCTGCGGCGGGTCGTAGTTGACGACGTGGCTGATCCGCTCGAGATCGAGACCACGGGCGGCGACGTCGGTCGCGACCAGGACCCTGGCCTTCCCGCTCTCGAAGCGCTCGAGCGCCCGCTGGCGGGCTCGCTGCGGCATGTCGCCGTGCAGCGCCTCGGCCACCACGCCCTTCTGCTTGAGCTTGTGGACCAGACGGTCGGCGCCGCGCTTGGTCCGGACGAAGACGAGCGTCAGCTCGCCGTCATGTTCGAGGAGCTCCACGAGCGCCTCGACCTTGCTCCGCGACTCGACCTGGACGAACCGATGATCGAGCCCGTCGACCGTCTCGTGAGCCGATTCGACCTCGTGGAGGACGGCGTCGTGGGTGTACGCACGGGCGAGACGCCCGACCGCGCCGTCCAACGTGGCGGAGAAGAACATCGTCTGTCGGTCCTTGGGGATGCGCCGGACCAGACGGTCGACCTGCGGCTGGAACCCCATGTCCAGCATGCGATCGGCCTCGTCCAGGACGAGGATCCGAACCCGATCGAGCCGGACGCTCCCGCGTTCGGCGAGATCTTGGAGCCGCCCGGGGGTCGCGATCAGCACGTGGGCCTTCGCGTTGCCTCGCGCCTGCTGCTGCATGCTGACCCCGCCGTAGGCGACGCCGACGCGAAGACCCGCGGCCTTCGCGATCTCGGCGAAGTCGTCGGCGACCTGCTGCGCGAGCTCACGCGTCGGGACCAGGACGAGCGCGGTCGGCGTGGGGTCCTGCGGTCGGATGCGTTCGACGATCGGAAGCGCGAACGCGAGCGTCTTCCCGGAGCCGGTCGCGGAACGGGCGAGCACGTCGCGTCCGGCGATCGCGTCTTCGATGACGAGCGACTGGATCGCGAACGGATCGGATACCCCCAGCTTGCGCAGGGCCTCGATCACGCGTGCGGACACGCCCAGATCGGTGAACGTGGTGGTCATGTTCTCTCCTTCTTCCGGCGCGTCGAGCGCGCCGCATCTCGGCGGGCTACGTCGATGCCGGCGAACCGAGCGGCGACGAGGCCAAGTGGATCAGGGGAGGTTTGGCCTTGCCCCGAGACCCCGGCCAGATGATCCGGAAGGAGGAACGAGGAGCGAAACCTCACGGACGGCGATGCCGTCCTCAACGACCACGATACCAGCTGCCGGTCAGGAGGGAAGCAGGAGCAGCAGGATCATCGCGTAGTGGCACGCCGCCGCCGCCACCATGAACGAGTGCCAGACCTCGTGGTAGCCGAAGACCAACGGCGAGGGATCGGGCCGCCGGATCGCGAACACGATCGCGCCGGCCGTGTAGAGCAGGCCCCCGGCCAGCAGGAGGACGAGCTCTGCGACCGTCATCTCGCGCGCGAGCTGCGGGAGGGCCAGGATGGCCAGCCAGCCGAGCACGATGTAGAGCGCGGCGCTCACCACGGAGAGTCCGTCGGGGCGAGCCATCTTCATGGTCACCCCGACCACCGCTCCCGTCCAGATCACGGACAGGACCACGACCTCCCAGGGCCCCCCGAGCACCAGCGCCGCCACCGGCGTGTAGCTCGCCGCGATCAGCACGTAGATCATCGAGTGGTCGAGCCGCTTCAACCACCGCCTCGCGCGTTCGGTCCACTGGCCCCGGTGATAGACGGCGCTCGAGCCGAACACCGCCGCGAGACTCACGGCGTACACGCTGGCCACCGCGATGGCGGCCGGCCCGTTCGCGAGGATGATCAGCACCACGCCTGCGGGGATCGACACGAAGAACGCGACCTGGTGGATCCGCCCTCGGAAACGGGGCTTGGGAGGTGCTATGACGGCGACCAAGACCCCCAATCCTACCTGGGCGGCTTGGGCTACCCTTCGTCGATGGGGAGTGATCTCGTCCGCCGGATCGCCGTCGCCCGCGGCGACGAACCCGCCGACCTCGTGCTTTCCGGGGGTCGGGTGCTGTCCGTGTTCACGGGCGAGTTCCTCGAGGCCGACGTCGCGATCGTCGGCCAACACGTTGCCGGCGTAGGACCTGGCTACGAGGGGAGCGAGCGGGTCGACGTCTCGGGCATGATCCTGCTGCCCGGCTTCATCGACGGGCACATGCACCTGGAGACGACCAAGCTCCGGCTCGACCAGTTCGCGAGGGCAGCGCTCCCGTGGGGGACCACCACGGTCGTCCTCGACCCGCACGAGATCGCCAACGTGTTCGGGATCGAAGGCGTCCGTGCGCTCTTGCACGACGCCGACGAGGTCCCACTCGACGCCTACGTGATGGTCTCCTCCTGCGTGCCGGCCTCGCCGTTCGAGTCCTCGGGGGCCACGCTGACGCCCGAGGACATCGCCGAGCTGCTGCGGACGGAGCCGCGGGCGATCGGCCTGGCCGAGATGATGGACTACCCCGCGGTCGTCGCGGGCGATGACGACGCGGTCGCCAAGGTCAGGGCGGCCGGCGATCGTCACATCGACGGTCACGCACCAGGGCTGTCGGGCCGCGCGTTGAACGCGTACCTCGCGGCGGGGGTGCGCAGCGACCACGAATGCACCACGTACGAGGAGGCGCTGGAGAAGCGCCGCCTGGGGATGTGGATCATGATCCGCCAGGGGTCGGCGGCGCGGAACCTCGAGGCCCTCCTCCCGCTGGTGCTCGACCACGGGATCACGAACTGCCTGCTCTGCACGGACGACCGAGAGCCACACGACCTGAAGGAGCACGGGCACATCAACGACGTGATCCGCGAGGCGGTGGCGCTCGGCTGCCCGCCGGCGGACGCCGTGGTGATGGCCACACTCAACGCGGCCCGGTACCACCGCCTCCACGAGCACGGCGCCGTCGCACCCGGCTACGTGGCGGACATCGTCGCGGTGCCGGACCTCGTTTCGTTCCGGCCGGAGCGTGTCTGGAAGCGGGGTCGGCTGGTCGCCGAGGGCGGCCGGTGCGCGCCGATCGCGTCGTCGGCGTTGCCCGGTTGGATGCGGGAGAGCATGCACGTGCGCGAGCTCGAGCCGGTCGACTTCGCGGTCGTCGCCGCCGGGGCCGTCCGCGTGATCGGCGTCGACGCGGGCACGATCGTCACCCGCGCCCTGGTCGGCGAACCGCTACGGCGCGACGGCAAGTCGTGCGCGGACCCGGGTCGCGACCTGGCGAAGCTCGCGGTGATCGAGCGGCACCGGGACACCGGGCGGATCGGCGTCGGCTTCGCGCAGGGGTTCGGGCTGCAGGCGGGAGCACTGGCGTCGAGCCACGCGCACGACGCCCACAACATCGTCGTGATCGGCATGACCGACGAAGACATGGCGGCGGCGGCGAACCGCCTCCGCGAGATCGGCGGCGGCCAGGTCGTCGTGATGGACGGCAGGGTCATCGCCGAGCTGCCGTGCCCGATCGGCGGCCTCCTGTCGGACCTGACGTTCGAAGAGGTCGCGGAACGGACCCGCATCCTGGAGGAGGCGGCCGGGGAGCTCGGGACCACGCTCCCCTCGCCGTTCATGGCGATGTCGTTCCTCGCCCTCTCGGTGATCCCCGAGCTGAAGCTGACCGATCGCGGGCTCGTGGACGTGAACCGGTTCGAGCTGGTGCCGCTCGAGGTCTAGCGCGCCGTCCCCGAGCCTCGCTCAGCGGAGCAGCGAACGGACGGTGCCGGCGATCGCGTCCGCCGAGATCCCCGCCCAATCGCGAAGCTCCTCCGGCGTCCCCGAGCCCGGCATCTGCGTGACCGCGATCTTGATGACCCTTCCCGAAAGGATCCCGTCGGCCGCCAGCGCTGCGAGCACGGCGTCCCCCAGTCCTCCCTCGACCCAATGGTCCTCGATCGTGACGACCAGACCGGTCTCGGACGATGCCGTGCGGAGCGCCTCGCCATCGATCGGCTTGATCGAGTAGCAGTCGAGCACCCGCGCCGCGATCCCGTCGGCCGCGAGCGCCTCCGCCGCCCCGAGCGCCTCGTGCACCGTGATCCCCGCGCCGACGAGCGTCACCCGGTCGGCCTCCGAGGACCGCAGGGTCTTCGAGCCGCCGACGGGGAAGGTCTCGCCGGCGCCGTAGACGGCCGGTGTCTTCTCCCGGGTCGTGCGGATGTACGAGATCCCCGGCAGGTCGGCCATGGCCGCAACGAGCGCGGCCGTCGAGTTGCCGTCGCAGGGGTACAGGACCGTGGAACCGTGGACGGCGCGCATCATCGCGATGTCCTCGAGCGCCATCTGGGACGGCCCGTCCTCCCCGATCGACACGCCGGCGTGCGAACCCGAGAGCCGGAGGTCCGCCCGGCTGATCGCCGCCATGCGGATGAAGTCGTAGGCCCTCGTGAAGAACGCCGCGAACGTGGCCGGGAACACGATCTTGCCCAGCACCTGCATCCCGACGGCCATCCCCAGCATGTTCTGCTCCGCGATGTAGCCCTCGACGAACCGGTCGGGCGCCACCTTCTGCAGGTCCTCCGTGTAGGTGGAGTTGGCCACCTCGCCGTCGATCGCGACAACCTCCGGTCGCGCCGAGAGCGCCGCGAGCGTTTCCCCGAACGCCTTCCGCGTCGCGATCGCCTCCGTGTACGCGGGGAGCGTGACGTTCGGCGCATCCGCCGGTGGCGCGACGCCCGCTTCGGGCTTGCGAGGCGTCACGGAGAGGTCGCGCGGTCCGCCGAGCTCGGCGATCGCTCGCTCCGCCTCCTCCTGCGAGAGCGCCTTGCCGTGCCAGCCCTCCCGGTTCGCGAGGAACGAGACGCCGTGACCCTTCTCGGTCTTCGCGATCACGATCGCGGGCCGATCCGCCTGTTCGGCCTCGACGAAGGCGGCATCGATCGCCGCGACGTCATGGCCGTCGACCACGATCGGATGCCAGCCGAACGCGAGCGCGCGAGCCGAATAGGTGTCCAGGTCCCACTCGAGCATCGTGGGGCCGCGTTGGCCGAGCCGGTTCACATCCACGATCGCGATCAGGTTGTCCGCTCCATCGTGCGAGGCGTTCGCCATCGCCTCCCACACCGAGCCCTCGGCGACCTCGGAGTCACCCAGCAGGCACCACACGCGCGCCGGGATGCCGTCCATCCTCATCGCGAGCGCCATGCCGAGCGCGATCGGGAGACCCTGGCCGAGCGAACCGGTCGCGACGTCGATCCACGGCATGTCGGGGAGCGGGACCGGATGGCCCTGCAAGGGGGAACCGAACCGGCGGAACGAGAGCAGCTGTTCGTCGCCGATGGCACCCACGGCCTTCAGGATCGAGAACATGAGTGGCGACGCGTGACCCTTCGACAGGACGAAGCGATCGTTCGCCAGACCCTTCGGGTCGGCGACGTCGTACCGGAGGTGGTCGGACCACAGGACCGCGGCCAGATGCGCCGCCGAGAGCGACGACGTGGGATGGCCCGACCCGGCCGCCGTCGAGCTCCGGATCGAGTCGACCGCGAGCTGGCCCGCAAGCTCGTTCCACTCCTTGACCGTGCCCATCCGACCTCCCCGTGACGCATTCGGCGACCGATCCTCGCGAGTCTACGTTCCCCCGTCGGGCGCGCGTCCACAAGGGACCCGAGCACGCGCCCTGCTACCCTTTGCGGCCATGGCCGATTTCAAGCAAGTCCGTGTCGAGCGCCTGTTCCTGAAGGTGCCCAACACGGAGAAGCTGCGCAAGGGCGCCGCCGGGCGGCACAAGCACCTGCTCGCCGACGGATGGCGCGAGGTCGAGCGCCGGCGCGAGATCGATCACATCTGGGTTCGGTACGAACGGAGCGGACCCACCCCCCTGCGTCTTCGGCTGCCGCGGCCCGAGAAGGACCAGGGCCGGTTCGAGCGGCGTCCACGCATGGGCGGGCGCGACGGCGGCCGGGGCGGCCCGCGCGGCCGCCGCTGACCCGGTTCGAACTCCCTGATCCCGGGCCTGTCCTGGCCGAATATCCTTCGGTTTCAAGACCGATCTACCGGAGGAACAGCGGGTATCATTCACTCCGAGAGCCGGTTCATCCGGCTTCGCTGAAGACCACCGGGCGCGGGCCCGACGCGGATACGGAGTCACGGATGAGCGAACGAAGCGACCACACCGCAGAACGCCCCAAGCACGAGGCCGGTCACGCCCACGCCGCCGACCAACCCTTCGAGTACCCGCTGAAGCGCGAGTACGTCGAGCCCGACTGGACGCGTCTCTCCGGGTTCGCTGACGTCACGAAGGAGCAGTGGGAGTCCGCCCAGTGGCAGAGGGCCCACACGATCAAGAACCTCGTCGAGCTGAAGCGCGCGCTCGGCAACCACCTTTCCGACGAGCTGTACGCGGACATCGAACGCGACCAGCAGGAGCGGGCGACGATGTCGATGCTGATCCCGCCCCAGATGATCAACACGATGGACGAGACCGACCTGTGGGCCGACCCCGTTCGGCGCTACATGGCCCCGGCGCTGTCGGACCGGGACGAGGAGTTCCCGTCGCACCCGATGGCCGCTCGCGATTCCCTGCACGAAGCGGACATGTGGGCCGTCGAGGGGCTCACACACCGCTACCCGACCAAGGTGCTGGCGGAGCTGATCCCCACGTGCCCTCAGTACTGCGGGCACTGCACCCGCATGGATCTCGTCGGCAACGACACGTCCCAGGTACTGAAGTACAAGTTCGAGATGAAGCAGAACGAGCGCTGGGACGCGATGCTCGACTACCTGCGCAGGACCCCGAGCGTGCGCGACGTGGTCGTCTCGGGCGGCGACATGGCCAACGTCCCGATCAAGCGGCTCCAAGAGTGGCTGTTCGGCCTGTTCGACATCGAGAACGTGCGCGAGGTTCGGATCGCGACGAAGGGGCTGATGGGCATCCCGCAGCACTTCCTGCAGGACGACGTGCTCGAAGGCTACGAGGCGATCGCGGGGCGCGCGCACGAACGGCAGGTCGACGTGGCGATCCACACCCACGTGAACGCCGCCCAGCAGGTGACACCGCTCGTCGGATCGGCGGTTCGCAAGCTGCTGGACATGGGGTACCGAGACGTTCGGAACCAGGGGGTGCTCCTGCGGGGCGTGAACACGACGCCGAACCAGATCCTCGAGCTCTGTTTCACGCTCCTGGATCACGCGAAGGTCATGCCCTACTACTTCTACATGTGCGACATGATCCCGAACAGCGAACACTGGCGGCTCGCCGTGTGGGAGGCGCAGGAGCTGCAGTTCGCGGTCATGGGCTACCTGCCGGGGTTCGCGACCCCGAGGTTCGTGTGCGACGTGCCGTTCGTCGGCAAGCGATGGGTGCACATGCTCAACACGTACGACCGGGTCAAGGGCATCTCGTATTGGCGGAAGAACTACCGGACCGGGATCGAGTACGACGATCCCGAGGCGCTCTCCCGCGAGTACCCGTACTACGACCCCATCACCACGCTGCCCGAGGAAGGCAAGCGTTACTGGCGCGAGTTCATGGCGGAGCAGCAGGGCATGCGGCTCGCGCCCGCCTGACCGCGTGTCGCCGAACCACTACCGAACCGGCTCCGTCAGGGCAGCAGATGCAACGTGTGCTCGCTGTTGCCCCTGTCGTCGACGACTTCGACCGTGACGGACCCTCGGACGTTCTCGAAATCACCGGTGCCGCCCGTGATCGCGAGGACCCACGTGCCCCCGAGGTGGAGCTCGGCGACCGGGATCAGCCCCTCGGCCGTCACGGTCCCGCGAGCGGGGATGTCGTAGATCTGCGAGCAGGAGTCCCGCTTGCCGAACTGCACGGAGCAATCGACGTACAGGTGACCGACGACCGCGTCCTGCTCGTCGGTGAGCTCGCTCCGGAAGATGTACCGGTCGCCCGGCCGGAAGTCGTTGGCCTCGCCCACGAGATCGAGGTTCCGGCCCTTCAACGTGTGCTCGCCCAGGACGACCGTCTCCTCCTGGGCGATCCCGGTCGCCGCGAACGCGCTCGTGAGTCCCGCCGCGAGCACACCCGCGAGCGTGACCCACACCACCGTGACGAACCGTCGCATGTCGTCCTCCTTCGACTCGTGAACCGGTCCCGTCGCATCATCGCGGTACGACGGCGATCTCGCAACGGTCTCCAACGGAAGGTGCGATAGGGTCGCACACCGATGTCGAAGGCACCCCTGCGCGCGCTCGCCCTCATCCTGCTGTTCGCGGTGGTGGGCAGCTCGTGCGGGGACGACGGCCCCGAGTGGACCCCGCTCCCACCGCTCGACTACGGGGTCGCTCCGACGCCCGTCGATGCGGAAGCGTTCGAGACGGCGACGCCGATCAAGCACGTCGTGTTCGTGATCAAGGAGAACCGGACCTTCGACAACATGTTCGGCCTGTTCCCGGGCGCGGATGGCGTCACGGTCGGGATGGACCGGGGCGAGCCTCGAACCCTCACACCCGCGGTCGACCGACTCGAGATGGACATCAGGCACTGCTACGACTGCGCGCTCCAGGCCTGGAACGAGGGCGAGATGGACGGGTTCGCGACGATCAGCGAGACGGCCGACGAATACGCCTACACGCAGTTCCAGCCGGGGGACCTCCCGAACTACTGGACGTGGGCATCGTCCTTCGTGCTGGGCGACAAGTTCTTCGCGAGCGCGCAGGGGCCGTCGTTCCCGAACCACCTCTACACGATCGCCGCCCAGTCGGGCGGAACGCACGAGAACGTGTATCAGGACATCGACGAGCTGCGCGAGCGCCACCGCGACACCGGCCTGTTCAAGGCCTGGGGCTGCGACTCGATGGAGGACGCCTTCGCCGTGGTCGTCGACAGCGAGGGCATCGAGAAGAAGGTTCCCCCGTGCTTCGACTTCCTCACCGAAGGCGACCTGCTGACCGAGGCGCAGATCCCGTGGGCGTACTACGCGGCGACCCAGTACCAGAACGGATACCTGTGGTCGGCGTACGACGCCGTTCGCCACATCCGCGAGGACGAGGAGTACTGGCGGTCCCACATCTTCCCGGTCGACGGGTTCGCCGAGCAGGCCCGGTCGGGGCTGCTGCCGCCCGTCACGTGGGTGACACCCCGGTTCGAGCTCTCCGAGCACCCCGAGTACAGCATGTGCCACGGTGAGAACTGGACGACCGAGATCGTGAACGCGGTGATGGAGGGTCCGGACTGGGACTCGACCGCGATCTTCATCACGTGGGACGACTACGGTGGTTTCTACGATCACGTCCCGCCGCCGCAGGTCGACGAGTTCGGCTTCGGGATCCGGGTGCCGTTGCTCGTCATCAGCCCGTACGCGAAGGAGGGGTTCGTGACCCACGAGCTGGGAGAGTTCTCCAGCGTGCTTCGGTTCGTCGAGGACAACTGGCGGCTCTCCCAGCTCACGCATCGGGACCGGGACGCGACGCCCCTGCTCTCGGCGTTCGACTTCGAGCAGGCCCCACGACCCCCCGAGCCGCTGCCGCTGCGGACCGACTGCGTCGGCCCGCGGTTCCCCGACGACTGACTAGTCGAACGGGCTTCCGATCGTCCGCAGGAACGGCCAGGACGCGAGGAACTGCGAGGCCGAGGTGCCGTACGGGCAGTCGTCCCGGAGCGGCAGGACGAGCTTGTCGAACCTCGGGTTCGCGAAGTCGAACGCGCCCGAGAGCGGGTCGGCCTCGGCATCCCGTTCGGTCATGGGGTCGAGCCCGAACAGCTGCTCGATGAAGGCGAGCACCGAGGAGAACTCGTAGGTCGTGTGGTCCACGGAGCCGCCGTCGGGGTTCGAGCCCTGGCGCGCGTACGGGCTGATGATCAGTGCGGGGGTCCGCGGCCCGAGGCCCATCACGTCGAACTGAGGCGGCTCCACCGGGTCGTAGAACCCTCCGAAGTCGTCCCAGACCACCACGATCGCCGTCGAGCGCCAGTACTCGCTGCGCATGATCGTGTTGATCTGGTGCACGGTCCAGTTCTCGCCTGCACAGGTGCTCTTCCCCGCACCGGGGTGCTCGTTGTAGGACTCGGACGGGATGATCCACGACACGGCCGGCATCTCGCCCTGCTTGACGTCCTTCACGAAGGTCTCGGGCGGCTGGACCTTCTTCCACATCGGCCCGTACCGGACGTGGCGGATCATCTGCAGGACGTTCATCCAGGCGTTCTCGTTCGCGTAGTACTTCCACGAGATGCCCTCCTCCTCGAGCTGGTCGGGCAGCACCTCGATGTCGAAGCACAGGCGGATGCTTCCCCAGAAGTCCGCGATGTCGTACACGTTCGAGCCGTTCTCCGTGATGCGGCGTTCGAGACGGAGGATCTCCTCCTCGTGCTGACGCACCTCGCGGGGGACGAACCGCGTCGCGTCCTCGGTAGCGTCGTCGCAATAGTTCCCTTCGTGATCGGTGGTGGACTTGTTGTCGACGATGAGGTTCGCCTGGGCGGCGACCGCGTACAGGTGCTCGGGGAGCGTCGGGCCGTACATCGACGTGAAGAAGTGGTCGGCAAGGACGAACCGGTCGGCGTACGCCCAGTAGTTCGGGACCCCGGTGCGATCCAGATAGGAGTACCCGGTCATGTCGGCGCCGTACAGGTCGGCGTTCTCCGACTGCGGGATCGGCCCGTTCATCCGGTTGAAGCCGTTCATCTTGCCGCCGTTGATCGCCGTGAGTCCGCAGCGGAAGCAGTGGGTCAGGTCGTGCGGATAGATGTCGGGCCCCTCGGTGAGCCGGACGACGGGCCCGTCGCGGCACCCGTCCTCGGTGCACCTGATCGTCCCGCCCTCGGTCGCACCTTCGGCGCCCGGGTACGTCGCGAAGTAGTTGTTGAACGTCCGGTTCTCCTTGACGATGAACACGACGTGCTCGATCGGCGTCTCACCCGGGATGATCGTCACGCCTCCGGGGCTGGGAGAGGCACCGTTGCCCGTTCCGCCGCTCGCGCCCGGCGCCGGCGAGGTCGCCCCGGAAGGCCCGGTCGCGGCGCGCTCGTTCCCGTCCCGCGTCGCCGCCCAGCCGAGCGCCGCGATGACGACCACCACCACGCCGAGGAACGCCGCGAACCCTCGACGCCGCGCGGCCCGCCGGCGGGAGAGCCGCAACCGCTTCTTCGGGATCGGAACCCTCGACCCGGGTCCGGAGGGGGTGCTCATGGGCGGCTAGCCTACCGGGCCCTTTCCTCGGAGCCGCGCGCGCGACGCGATGCGAATGCCTCGAGCAGCACCAGTGCCACGAGCACGCCGACGGCGAGCGGGACGCCGGTCCCGGAGCGATCCTCGTAGCCGGGCGGGACCGGTGAGCACAGCGTCCGCAGCCGCGCTCGCCGTTCCTCGAGTACCGGTCGCATCGAGGGAGCCCCGGCCGCGTTCTCGAGCTCGAACGGGTCCGCCGCGAGATCGTAGAGCTCCTCCTCGCCCGTCGAGTACCGGACGTACGTCCAACGCTCCGAGCGCACGGCGCAGAACGTGGGGACCGGATTCTCCCCTTCCATGTGTTCGATGAGGAAGTCCGAACGCGTCGACGACCGGTCGCCGGCCAGGACCGGGAGGAGGCTGCGCCCGTCGGTCGGCGGGTGCGCGACCCCCGCGGCGTCGGCGATCGTCGGCGCGAGGTCGATGTTCAGCGCGAGCACGCCCGGGAGCTCGGTCCCCGGCGTCCACTCCGCGGCGTCCCATCGCATCACGAGCGGCACGCGGATCGCCTCCTCGTAGGGAGCTTCCTTCTTGGTCCATCGGTGCTCGCCGTGCAGGATGCCGTTGTCCGACGTGAACACGATCAACGTGTTCTCGAGCCGTCCGGCCCGTTCGAGCGCGTCGAGGATCCTGCCGAGCGCACGATCGACTCCGAGGAGCGATCGGTACTGGTCGGCCCGGAACGCGTCGATCGCCGCTTCCTGCGATGGGGTGAGAGGCGGGAGGTCTCGGACCCACGCCGGCTTATCGGAGACCTCCGCCTCGTCGAAGGACGGCGGCCGCGCCGGCGGCAGGCTCGCGAACGAGCTCTCGTCCCCGGGCGAGGGGATCGCCGGGGCGTGCGGCGCCGAGGTGGCGAGCTCGAGGAACAGCGGTCCGGTCGTGTCCTGCACGAACGCGACGGCCTCGTCCGCCAACACCTCCGTCGCGTGGTCGTCCGGACCATGTCCGAACTCGCGGAGCGCCCCGTCGATCGTCAGGGTGTAATCCACCTGCGCCGAGCGCACGAACGCCACCCACCGGTCCCAGCCGGGTGGGACGTAGCCGGTCACCGCCGAGTGCTGGTAACCATCGAGGTACTTGCCGAAGAGCCCTGTTCGGTAGCCGGCATCGTGCAGCCACGTCGCGAGCGTCGAGCCGTCGTCGAACCATTCGAACCTGCCGAACGGCGGGACCTGCCGGTAGACGAGGGTGGTGTGCGAGTAGTTGCCCGTGAGGATGCTGGCCCGGCTCGGGCAGCAGAGCGGGTTCACGACGAACGCGTCCGGGAACGTCACGCCCCGAGCCTCCAGGCGCTCGGACAGGACCGGCATCGCCCACAGGGAATCGAAGCGCTGATCGTCGGTCACGATGAGGACGATGTCCGGGGGACGATCGGGGGCCGCTGCCGCCTCGGCCCGCCCGTTCGCGCCGGCCGGACGCAGGACCAGGAGCGCCCCGAGGGCGACCGCCGCGGTTCGCTTCACGCGCCCCGGTACGTCTCGAGCGTCGCCGCGAGCCGCGACACCTCGGCCTCGAACGCCGGATCGTCGGCCACGTTCGTCAGCTCGTAGGGGTCGTCCCGCAGGGCATAGAGCTCGCGCTCGCCCGTCGCGAGCTCGATGTAGGCGAATCGCCTCGTTCGGACCTCCCACCACGCCGGGATCGTCTGGTCGCCCACCCATTCGGCGAAGACCTCACCGGGCAGCCCGGCACGGCTCCCGGTGGAGAGCAGCGGGACCAGGCTGACACCGTCGAACGTCGCCGGCGGCGTCGCCCCGGCGAGCTCGGCGATCGTCGGCGCGATGTCGGCGGCCGAGACGATCGACGGGTCCGTCCGGTGCGCCACGCTCGGCATCCGGATCAGGAACGGCACGCCGATGCAGGCCTCGTACGGACAGCTCTTCTTGGTCCACCGGTGCTCGCCGAACGCGAGACCGTTGTCCGACGTGAAGATCACGACGGTGTCGGCGAGCTCACCCCGCGAGCGAACCGCGGCCAGGATCTCGCGGAGCGCGTCGTCGACCGCGAGCAACGCCTGGTACGAACGACGATGGCTGGCGCGGAGCGCCGTTCGGTCCGCCGCGTCGAGCGGGGCGAGGTCCCGGACCCAGGCCGGCTTGTCGGTCACATCGGCCTCTCCGACCGAGGGCGGCGTCGGAACCACGAGGCCGGCGAACGCCCCCTCGTCCCTCGGCGCCGCGGTCCAGGGTGGGTGGGGAGCGGTCGGACCGAACCACAGGAAGAACGGCTGATCGGCCGGCGCCTCGCGAACGAACTGGGTCGCCTTGTCGGCGAGGGCGTCGGTCGCGTAGTCGGCGTCGGTGTGACCGTACGGGACGAGATGATCCTGTTCGAACAGCGTGTAGTCGAAGTACAGGCTCGTCGCCGGGCCGTACTGCCGTCCCCACCAGCGATCCCATCCGGCGGGCACGTACGCCGTGCGTTCGAACGGATACCGGTTCAGGTACTTGCCGACCAGTCCCGTGTGGTAGCCCTCGTCGTGCAGCCAGGTGGCGAGCGTCGAGGTCTCGTCGAGCAAGACTCCGTCCTCGTTGTCTCGAACGCCGGTGTGGTGGGCGAACCGCCCCGTGAGCATCGTGGCCCGAGACGGACAGCAGAGCGGCGTGTTCACGTAGCCGTTCTCGAACACGACCCAGTGGTCGTCGGGGTCGAGCGCTCGGCGCTGGAGGAACGGCATCACGGCGTACGGGTTCGGGATCGAGTCGGCCGGCTGGTCATCGGTGACGACCAGGATCACGTTCGGTCGCGGATCCTCCTGGCCACGGACCGGTGGCAGGGCCGCGACGCTCCACACCAGGGCCGCGACGGCGAGACCGACGGCCAGCCCCGTCCGCATCCCCGAGCGCCCGCGTCCCGCGCGCGGCGCCGTCCCGTCCGTGCTCATCCGAGCTTCCGGAGCTTCCAGATGTTCTCGCCGGGCCATCGGCGAGCCCACGCGAGGGGAGCGAAATCCGGATACGTGGTCCGCGGGCGGGCCGGCGGCCGGAGCTCGATCAGGTCGAGGACCTCGAACCCGTTCGACCGGAACAGCCGGATCCAGTCCCCGTACGGCAGCTGGAACTCGACCGAGTCCCACGTCTCTCGGCGCAGGCCGAAGTAGCTGCGGACGAGCTCCGGCCCGGGCGGCTCCTCACCGTCGCCCCAGCACAGCCAGATGAGCGGGCTCGCGATGTTGAACGCGAACCGACCACCCGGCCGGAGCACCCGAGCCACCTCGGGCAGTGTGAGGTACGGATCCGCGAAGCTCATCGCCCCGTGATCGCAGAAGACGAGATCGAAGCGCTCGTCTGCGAACGGCGTCCGCTCGGCGTTGGCGTTGACGAGCGGGAACCGTTCCGATGCGCCCTCCATCAGCCGGAGCGCGTGCGAGAGCTGACGGATCGACAGATCCAGCCCGACCGGACGGGCCCCGAGTCGGGCCAGCGAGATCGACCACTGCCCGCCGCCGCACCCGAACTCCAGCACGTCCATCCCGGCCACGTCGCCCAGCACGCGAAGCTCGGACTCCGGGATCTCCCAGACCCCCCAGGCGGGGCGGTCGAAACGGTTCAGCTGGGAGGCGTGGTCGCGCTGGTACTCGTCCGCCTCGCGGTTCCAGCTCGCGCGGTTCCGCCGGACGTAGCGGGGCTGCGTCGGCGCCTTCGCGCCTCGAGGCCCGCTCACCGGTCCATCCACCCGGCGTCGCGATCGTTCGCGTCGGCCACCAACCCCGCCGCGATCGACAGCGCGATCTCCCCCGGCCGGCGGCCGCCGAGATCCAGACCGAGCGGCGACCGGATGCGGGCGAGGTCGTCGTCGCCGAACCCCATCGCTCGGAGCTCGTCGACGTAGGGTCCGACGTGTCGCCGGCTCCCCATGACCCCGATGAACCGTGCCGGCGAGCGGAGCACGAGGGCGAGCGCCGCGGCGATCCCCGGAGCGTCGTGATCGGTGAACACCACCCGCGACTCCGCATCGATCTCCAGATCGGCGAGCTCGTGGACGACGGGCATCGAGCTCGCGTCGGCGGGCGTGACGCGTTCGCGGCGCGTCTCGACCAGGACGGGTGAGAAGCCGAGCCCGGGTGCGAGACGCGCGAGCTCGCGAGCCACGTCGGTCGCCGAGACGACGACCAGGGCCGGAGCCGGACGATGCGGTTCGAGGTAGACCTCGACGTCCCCCTGCTCGTGGTGATACGCGCGCGTCGCCGGCTCACCCGACGCGAGGATCTCGGCGGCGTCGCGAACCGCGGCCTCGTCGAACTCCGCGCATCCCAGCGTCCCGTGCACCGCTCCCCCCGGAACGATGCGCATCTCGTTCCCCACCTTGCACGGCGGCGAACCGTGCACCTTCACCGCCTTGGCCTGCACCCACGCCTCTGCTCGATCGGTCGTCGTCGCGGCCGGGGTGTCGTTCCTGTGATCGGCGTGGCCGGTGTGGTGCTCGCCGGTCGAGCCGCCCAGGAGCTCGACCGCATGGGGCAGGACCGGCAGCAGCGCTCGGAGGCTCTCGCCGACACCCCTCGGGCTCCCGGGGAGGTTCACGATCACCGTGCCGCCGCGCGACCCCGCCACCGCACGCGACAGGGCGGCCATCGGGGTCTGTCGCGTCCCCTCACGGCGCATGAGCTCGCCCAATCCTGGAGCGTCCCGCTCGAGGACGGCCCGCGTCGCCTCCGGCGTCACGTCTCGAGGCCCGAAACCGGTGCCGCCCGTCGTGACCACCAGGGCGAACCCGCGCTGGTCCGCCAGGTCCCGCAGGACCGTCTCGATGGCCGGTCGTTCGTCGGGGACCGCGGCGCGAGCCGCGACGTCGAACCCGGCTTCGCGCAGCATCGCCTCGGCGGCGTCGCCGGAGCCATCGGCTCGCGTTCCCTGGGTGACGCCGTCGGAAACGGTCACGACGGCGGCGCGGATGCCGCTCACGCACCCATCCTGCCAGACGCGCCCCGAGCCCGTCCGTACCCGGCCGGCACCGTTCGTACTACGGTGCTGACCGCGACGGCGATGGAGGCATCCATGGAGGACTGGATCGATCGGCTGGCAGCGGCGCTCGGAGAAGATCCCCTGTCCGAAAGCGAGACCACGCGGCTCCTCGGAGTCTCCCGGGAGGTCGCGCACCGGGTCGAACGCAAGATCACGCCGCTCGCGGCCTTCCTCCTCGGCTCGGCGACGGGCGGGAGCGTGGCCGGCGGCGTCTCGCGAGCAGATGCGCTCGCGGCCGCGCTCGCCACGCTCGAGCGGCTCCTGCCCGCCTCACCTCCCGAGGGCCGAAGCCCGTCGGCCGAGTAGGCTGGGAGCTCGCATGGATTCCTGGCAGCCGCCGTCGTCCCTCCCACCGGCGGAGGGTCCACTGGTCGACACGTTCGGCCGCGTCGCCGACGACCTCCGGATCTCGGTGACCGATCGCTGCAACTTCCGCTGCACCTACTGCATGCCGGCCGAGGGCCTCGTCTGGCTGCCCAAGCACGAGATCCTGACGTTCGAGGAGCTCTCGAGGCTGCTGGGGCTGTTCGTCGACCGGCTCGGGATCCGTTCCGTCAAGGTCACCGGTGGGGAGCCGACCGTCCGAGCCGACCTGCCCACGCTGATCCGGATGTTCCGCGAGGTCGCGCCCGAGATCGACCTGTCGATGACGACGAACGGCGTGCTGCTCGATCGCCTCGCGGCTCCGCTCGCCGAGGCCGGGCTCGACCGGGTGACCGTGTCGATGGACTCCCTGCTTCGACATCGGTTCGAGCAGATGACCCGTCGTGACGCCCTGGACCGCGTGCTCGCCGGCATCGCGTCAGCCGAGGAGGCGGGTCTGGTGCCGATCAAGATCAACTGCGTGGTCATCGGGGGCACCAACGACGACGAGGTCGTCGATCTGGCGCGCTGGTCGAGGGAGCGCGGCCACACGGTCCGGTTCATCGAGTACATGCCCCTCGATGCGCAGCATGCGTGGGAACGGGCCAAGGTCTTCTCCTCCGCCCGGATCGTCGAGGCCATCGATGCGGTCTACCCGCTGATCCCCGATGGGCCCGATGCCGAACCGGCGACCGGGTACCGGTTCGCCGACGGCGCCCCCGGTGGCATCGGCGTGATCGGCAGCGTCACCGAACCGTTCTGCGAATCGTGCAACCGCTTGCGGATCACGGCCGAGGGCCAGGTGCGGGCCTGTCTGTTCGCGCTGGAGGAGACGGACCTGCGCGGCCCGCTCCGAGACGGAGCATCCGATGACGAGCTCGTCGACCTGGTCCGTCGCAACGTCTGGCGGAAATGGTCCGGACACCGGATCAACCACCCGGACTTCCTGCAGCCGGAACGCTCGATGTCCGCGATCGGCGGCTAGCCCGAAGCCGTCAGCTCCGCGACCTGGCGCGAGCGAACCACCCTTTGAACGTGTCGCCGGCGAGGAACCACCCGACGCCGAACGCGACCAGACCGAACACGGCGAACAGCACGATCGCGAACCCGCGGGTCACCTCGAGGAAGCCGACCACCACGGGCGTCTCCGGCGGAGCCTCCGTGTCGCCGATGTTCACGATCGCCGTCACGATCCCCCAGACGCACAGGACCGCGAGGAGCAGGAACCCCAGCCCGAGGACGAACGAGACGCCCTCGAGCCAATCGTAGGCGGCCGTCGCCTCGCTCAGCCTGCGACGGAACGTGCGATAGGACATCGGTCTCAGAGGCCGGCCAGCTTGGCGAGCCCGGAGATCTTCTTCAAGACGAACCGCTTGCCGTCGCGCTCGACGAACCCGCGGCGCTGGAAGTCGGACAGGATCCGCGTGACGTTCTCGCGACTGCCGCCACACAGGCTCGCGAGGTCCGCGTGCGTCACGATCGACGGCACGACCGCACCATCGGCCGGGAGCTCGTCGAGCGACGGCGAGACCAGCTGGAGGAGCCGTTTGGCGACGCGGCCCTTCAGATCGAGGTAGAGCAGGTCCTCGACGAAGGCCTCCTGCGACAACACCTGTCGGGCGAGCGCCCGGAGCAACGCCCTGGCGGCCGTGGGCTCCTCGATCAGGAAGTCGAGGAGCACGGGACCGCTCGCCCGCCAGGCCTCCGAATCCTCCGAGCGCGAGAGCCGCCGCCGACCTGCGGCTGGTCACCGAGCACGCCGAGCTCGCCGAAGAACTGCGGCACGTCGAGCGTCGTGTGGAGCTGGCGGTGCCCGTCGGAGGACAGCGAGCTGATCTCCACGCGACCGCTGACGAGGAAGTAGACGTCCGGCGCCTCGTCACCCTGATGGAACAGGTAGGTCCCCCGCCGGAACCGGCGCGTCACGCCCTGCGCGGCGAGGCGCGAGATCGTCTCTGCGACGCCCCCTCGAACAGGGGCGTTCGGGCCATCCCCTCGAGGAGCGCGTCGCTGAGCTCCGTCGTCGGCACGGGTGCAAGCGTCGTCACAGCTAGCCTCCCGGTCGCCCTCGCGAATGGTCCCGGGAACGCCACGAGGCCGGGCCCCGAAAATCCGGAGCCCGGCCGTGCGGAGATCGGATTTCGCGATCTATCTGCCAGCTGCTTCTTGACCCTCTTGACCCGCTTGATCCTCTTCTTGGACACACGGGTGCGCCGCCGCCTTCGCCGTACTCCTTCTTGCTCTTCGCGGCCGGCGCCTTCGGGGAGATCTTCTTCTCCGCCACGATCGTCACCTCCCCCGTCGCTCTGGCCCTCGTGGGCTTGCGATTCCATGTGCAGCATCATCGTGCTCGTGCGTCACTCAGATCGGTGTGTCGCGCGTCACCGCTCCGCATGTGACCTCCGTCACATCGAGACCGGTGACGTACGTCACATTTCGATGTCGAGTTCGGGCAGGTCGAGGGGATCGGGCCGGGGCGTGCACGCCCCGCAGAACAAGGCGTCCTCGACGACGAGCGCCCTGGGTGACGTCACTGGCCCGGAACAGCTCGAGGATGAACGGGTGCGTCTCGACGTGGTCCTCGCAGATCCCTCGGCCACAGAAGCGGCAGCCCCGACCGCGGTCTTCGCTGGCAGTGCCAGCAGTCCATCGTCTCCGCCTCTCGTCGCTCATCAGTGCTGCGACGTCCGACCGACGTGCGAGGATCGAGCGTCCCCCGCCGGAACGCTCCAGCGACCAGCCTGCTCGAACCCTCCCGGTCCAGCCGGAAGAGCCGCGGCGGGCGTGCGTGCCACCACGGTTGCCGTCCGGGGCACGTCCATCAGCAGGGCGACCTCGCCGAAATACGATCCGGGGCCGATCGTCGTCACCAGCCTCTCGTCCTTGACGACGTCGACCTGGCCGGACCAGATCGCATAGAACGAATCCCCTTCCTCGCCCTGCTCGATGATCTGCTCGCCCGGAGCGACGTTCACGCCATGCGCCCCGATCGAGCAGCTCCGATAGCTGCGTCGGTCCCCAGGGAGGCGAAGCAGGGCAGCTCTCGGAGCTCGGCGACCTGTTGGAGCGTCGGCTCGAAGTCGGGCAGCTGGAGCTTGTCGGCGAGCAGATGTCGAAGGTCGCCCTTGTCCACCTCGAACACCTCGGCGTCCTCCACGGCGCGCACGGTCGCGGCCCGCGGCGCGCCGGTCACCAGCCCGAGCTCCCCGAACGACTCGCCTCGGCCGAGCGTCCGGATCGAGCGCTCCTTGCCCGTTCTCGGATCCTCCTCGACCACCTCGAGGACGCCCTTGCGCACGACGTAGAACGCGTCGGGTCGGTCGCCCTGGCGGAAGACCGACTTGCCAGCCGAGGATCTCGGAGCCGGACGCGGCCCGGCGATCTCGTGCAGAGCACGTCCACCGGGATGTCCTCGAACATCGGGAGCGCGTCGATCAGCTCGGCTGCCTCCACCCGCCACCCGGTCTCGAGCCGGAACCGGATCGCGCGACAGACGCTCGCGCCGCCCGGCCACAGCGAGCGGAGGAGCGTGATCAGCCCGCGGATCAGCGGGCCGGTCATGAACAGCGCCAGGCGACGAGGAGGACCGCGTGCCGGTGACCCTCCGTCCCACAGCCGGCTCGACGAGCCCACCGAACACCGTCTCCCAGAAGTAGACCGACCAGTAGAGGGAGAAGATCGTGAACGCGACGCCCGACGATCGCGTACAGGCCGAGCCCGACTCCTGCTTGGTGAAGCGCTCCCGCCGCCGGATCTTGTGGAACAGGTCGTGGCGGATGAACTGCGAGCGACTTCGGCGCAGGTCGGGGACCTGGATCAGGTCCGCGAGGATGCAGTAGCCGTCGAGCTCGAGCAGCGGGATCAGGTTCATGAAGATCACGAAGTAGTTCAGGACCGCGAACTTGTAGAACGGCTCGGCGCGAGCGACCACTCCGGGAACGACCAGGCGACGATCGCCGAGGCGAGCCGGCGAGGACGAGCTCCGCGAACGGGCCGGCGAACGACTGCACGATCCGCTTGCCCCGGTCCATCATCAGGCCGTCCGAGCAGTCGACGAAGAACGCCGGCGATCCGAAGTAGATCATGAACCCGGCGCTCTTGATCCGTCGCCCGTTGTGCACGAGGACGACCGCATGCCCGAGCTCGTGCATGAACATCAGGAAGTAGTCGATCCCAGCAGGATGAGCGATTCGCGGCGAGCGACCCGCCGGGATCGAGAACGTGCCGTCCTGGTACGAGGACCAGAACGCGAAGAAGCCGACGACCGCCGCCGAGCAACACGACGGCCCCGACCGCCGGGATGAAGACCCACCGCAGGCAGTGGCCGTAGAGCCACTTGACCAGCCGGTGCGCCCCTCTCCATTCGATCGATAGCGTCTTCGCGAACTCCCGGGCCTCGCGGCGGCGTTCGGCGGTGTCGATCGACCGCTCGACGCATGCGTCGAACGTCGACGTACGGCGTCCGTCGAGGAAGTTGCCGACCCGAAGCGTTCGCACCAGGTCGGCGACGCCCGACAGCTCCATGTCGCCGGACTCGCGGAACCGCTCGACGACGATCTCCTTGACCGTGCGCGTGCCGTCCATCAGCGGGCAGCAGCTCGATCTCACCGGGCCTCGAGCCGGTAGTGCAGGAGATCCCGCGGGTTCGCGATCATCACGTAGTCGTTGCCCCAGCGTAGCTGGAACTCCTTCATCTCGATGTCGTCAGCGAGCTTCGGCCGGAACTCCGTCGGGTCGACCAGCATGCGAGCCGATCCCACAGCCCACGGCCGTCGCTGG
Organism: uncultured Actinomycetes bacterium; assembly: GCA_963731925.1. GTDB lineage: Bacteria > Actinomycetota > UBA4738 > UBA4738 > HRBIN12 > DASSJM01. The sequence goes on along the minus strand of CAVSXK010000016.1, from coordinate 114,204 downwards.
CGCTCGGGCCGTTCCATCGAGTCCTCGACGAGCCGCGTAGACGCCCGCTCGGACGCTCCGGCTCATCGGCGCGGGGCCGACTGCCCGCCTGATCGTCGAGCCGGCGCTGGACCGCGTCGTAGACCGACGCTCGTGCGGGTGGCCGGCGCTTGGACGCGAACATGTTCCCGACGAACCCTCCGGCGAACAGCGCGGCGGCGATGAGGGCGACCACCGTCCCCCAGGTGATCCCGCCGCCCTCGGGCTCCGCCAGCGTTCGAGGACCTCGGCCGACGCCCCGAGATCGTCCACGACGCTCAGCTCGAACCGCGAGCTCTCGGGAATGGTCTTCACGACGCGGGCGTCCACCTCGAAGGAGAGGTTCGCGCCGCCGGTGGTCACGACGACGTCCGCGCCGCCGACGCGCAGGTACTCGCCAGTAGCGACCGCACCCGTTCCCACGATGACGTCTTGCTCGCCGATCGTCAGCTTGTTGTCCTCGATGTCGAAGCGCAGGTCCGCTCGAGCTCCTCGCTCGCCGGAGACGATGGCCACCTCCACGAGATGGAGGGCCTCCCAGCCACCCGGCATCGTCGCGTCGACACGGATGGTGAGCCTGGAGCCGGCCGCGAGGGCGCCGGTCACCTGGCCCGCGACGCTCGGACCGCGCTAGGGCTCGGCGAAGCGGACTGCGCCGCCAGCCGGTCCCGGGGAGGCCAGCGATCCAGACGAGGACGGCCACGAACAGGCGCGCTCCGAGCGCGAATCGACGGGATCACGGGCCGCATCTTCGACCTCGAGCGGCCGGCGTGCAACGTGACGGACGTCACCCCGCGGTCGTGAGCGACGTCACCGCTCGCGACCACGGCGCGGACGTACCGTGCGCGAAGGTTCCAGAAGGAGGTTCGGAGATGCTGAGCGGAGAGATGGCCCGGCACCAGATCGCCGATCGCGTTCGTGAGGCCGAGGCCGCGCGTCTGGCCCGTTCGACACGCAAGGGCAAGGCCATGGAGTCGCGGGGCATCACCCGGAGGATCGGACGCGCCGCGCTCGCGGCCGCCACCTGGCCGATCAAGCACTAGCGTTCACGGCGCCGACACCGATGCGCCGCCGGGTCGTCACAGACCCACGGTACGGTTCCAACCGCCAACGAGAGGAACGCGCCCCCTCTCGAGCGGGGGGCCGGGTCAGGCACCGGCCCCCCGCACCCCCTTCGACCGGCACGGATCGGTTCGGCGCGCTCATCTACGACGAGGCTCGCTCAGCCCGGCCAACGGGCGACGAGCACCCGGGTCACCTTGAACCCCCGGTCCATCGTGCTCCGAACGTCCCCGAACCCGTTCCGCCGCAACACCGATGCCACCGAGCGCGAACGATCCGGACTCACCTCGATCAGCAGCCAGCCCCCCGGCCTCAGCCATCGGGGCCCTTCCGACGCGGCCCGGCCCACCAGCCCGAGTCCGTCCGGGCTGCGGTCGCTGAGCGTATGGACCGGTTCGAACCGCCGGATCTCCTCGGGGAGCTCGCGCAGCTCGTCGCGAGCGACGTACGGCGGATGAAGGGTGATCACGTCGACGCGCCCCTCGAGCTCCGACGGCAGGCCGCCGAAGAGATCCCCCTTGATGAACGTCGCGCGGAGATGGAGCGCCGCGGCGTTCTCTCTCGCGACCCGCACGGCGGTGAGCGAGATGTCCGTCCCGAACACGCGCACCCCACGTACCTCGTTCGCGATCGCCAGGGCCACCGTTCCGCCGCCCGTCGCGAGGTCGACGGCGACCGGGCGCCGGCGGCCTCGGAGCCTGCGGATCGCCTGTTCGGCGAGGTACTCGGTCGAATCGCGTGGGACGAACACGCCCGGGCGCGCCACGATCTCGAGTCCCCGGAACACGGCATGGCCGGTGATGAGCTGCACCGGTTCGCCGGTGGCTCGACGGGCGATCATGCGATCGAAACGGCGGCGGACGCCCGCCGGGACATCCGCCTTGGGGTCGATCCGGTCCACGCCGAGCGCGAAGCTCAGCAGCTCGTCGGCCTCGATCTCCTCGCGATCGCGTTGCCAATGGTCGATCGCCGTCGACGCCTTGAGCCTCGCGACGGCGTCCGAGAGTACCTTGCTCGCGTTCATCGGCCTCGCCTTCTTCGGGCGAGCATCGTACCCGCGGGCGGGTGCCGTCACCCTGCCGCCCGTGGGAGCGCGGCTACAATCGCTGCCATGGCCGACGCCGCCAAGACCTCGAAACCCCGCCCGTCGAAGGCGCGGAAGAAGCGCTCCCACACGACGAGGACCGACGACATCCGTTTGACCGGCGACCGCATCGTGGTGGAGAACCCCGACAACGGCGAACGCACGTCTCGGAGCGGGTTGCTGATCCCCGCGACCGCCGCACCCGCCCCGAAGCGTTGCGTGTGGGGCGACGTGCTCTTGGTCGGACCCGACGTACGCACCGCGAAGACGGGCGACACGATCCTGTATCTGCCCCAGGCCGGGCTCGAGGTCGAGCTCGATGGCCGTGACTGCCTGCTGCTCCGGGAGCGCGACGTCCAGGCGGTATCCGCATCGCCGGACGGCAAGGAGCGTCAACCGGGGATGTACCTGTAGGACTGGGGACGGCGGCTCGTCCGAGTCAGGCCGGCACGAACGTGAGACGCAGGAGCCGTTCGTCGTTTTCCCGGTTGGGGTCGACGACGACCACCCGCTGCCACGTGCCGAGCAACGGCCGGCCTCCGTCCACCGGGATCGAGAGCGAGGGAGACACCACGACCGGCAGGAGGTGGTCGCCACCGTGCCCGATCGAGCCGTGCCGGTGCCGGTAGCGGTCGTCGCGCGGCAGGATCCGCTCGAGCAGCTCCTGGAGGTCCTCCTCCGAGCCCGAGCCCGTCTCCATGAGCGCCACCCCCGCCGTCGCATGCGGGACGAAGACGTTGACCAGACCGTCGCGCCCGTCGGACGAGCAGAACGCCAGCACCAGTTCGGTCACGTCGAGGACCCGGCGACCCCCCGTGTCGAGGCGATGCTCCTGCGTGTTCACCCCGTCGAGCCACCGCCCTCGTTCGGCGCACGGCCCGGTGGCGGCGGGATGTCCGTGACGGCGGGTCGCGGAGGCGTCGCCGACCCGCCGGGAGAGTCCCCCGGGCCGCTGGACCATCCCCGCAAGCCTGCGCCGGACGGGGCGGGGGCCTCGTCTCGGGCTCCCATCGCGACCACCGCGGCGAGGATCCCCTGGGCGCCCCCGGCGATCACGAGGTAGAGCCCCACGCCGATCGAGAGCTCGAGCAGACCGGTGTCCAGGGCGCCCTCGACCTCGGCTCTCGGCAGCTGCGTCGCGGCCGCGTCCAACAGCTGGTCCCTCACGGTGAGCGCGGTGTAGATACCGACCCCTGCGACCAGCGAACCGCCGATCGCGGCACGAGACCGCAACCGAGCGATGGCTTGATGCGATCCCAGGACGACGCGGGTCCCGGCGAGGATCATGACCGCACCGCCGATGATCGTCGCCTTGCCCTCCCACCCGTCGATGCCCCTCGCCTGCTCCGAGAAGGGCCCGGCCGTGATCTCGGCCCAAGGGAGGAACGAACCCACGAGCGCGGCCACGCCTCCAGCGAGAGCAAGCGCTCCCGCGACGACGGAACGTCCCTGCACTTCCTCAGGCACCCGCCTGGTCGGCCGGAGGCGATGTGGCGGTGGGGGGTGCCGAGGATGCGGAGGGCGCGTTGCCGACGTCGGTCACCGCGGGAGCGGCCGGAGCCACCGAGGAGGTCTCGGCGGCTGCAGGCTCGGACGGCGAACCACCCAGACCCACGATCCCTCCGACCAGGGCGACGACGCCACCTGCGATCACCGCATACAACCCGATGCTGATCGAAAGGCCGAGCTGCCCGGTCTCGATCGCCTGGTCCAGCGCCGCCCGCACCTGCTCGGTTGAAAGTTCGAAGCTCGGAGCGAGCTGCTCGGCCGCCGCGTCGAGGACGCTGTCCCTGATCGTCAGCGCCTCGTACAGGCCCACCCCACCGCCAACGAGCCCGGCGAGTACGGCGAGGACGGCCAGCTCCCGCTTGGCCCCCCTCCTCATCACGATCCCGACGACGAGGGCAAAGCTGCCGGCGGCAAGCGTGAAGTAACCATACGAGTCGTCGATGCCCTGCGCCGTTACGCTCGTGCCACCCCAGGAGACCTCCGCCCATGGGAGGAAAGACCCGACGGCGAGCAGAGCCCCCCCGATGATCGCCAGGATCCCTCCAATGGAGGCACGCGTCGAATACTCGCTGTGGTTCATCGGCCCCAATCTCGGCCAGCCCGGGCGGCTGTCATCCTTCCATCTCGACCCTGGCGCGTCGAGCGCATCTCGAGCAGCAGCAAGGTGGAGCCGTCGGGCGCCCGGCCCCACAATTCCCCAGGCATGGGTTGACGATTACGTGTAATGGTGTAATCATCCGTCCATGAACACACGCGAGTCATCGGACGAAGAGCTCAGCGGTTGGTTCGCAGGCAGGATCCCAGCCGACTGGTTCGTGGGAACGCCGCAGGTCTCCTTCGACCGCGACGAGATCCTCGTGGTCGGGACGCTCTCCGATCCCGAGCTCCCCTCGGACGCCACCGCCGAAGGAGCCGCGGCCGCGCGGGTCGCCCGCATCGACGGGTTCCGCGAGGACACCCGAGAGCATCGGATGCGTATCGCGCAGGAAGCGCAGCACCGGTTCGGTCGCCGTGTCTCGTGGGGGGCGGAGTGCGCGGACGCTCGCAAGCTCTTCACCACCGTCAGCGTGCCGGCGATGACGCGGCTGCGCTTGGAGGAGCGCCGGGTGCTCGACACGCTCGTCGAGGGGGGCGTCGCGCGCTCGCGCAGCCACGCGCTCGCCTGGTGCGTCCGTCTGGTCGCCCAGAGACAGGACGAATGGCTGAAGGACCTGCGCGAAGCCCTCTCGGGGGTCGAGAAGGTCCGAGGAGAAGGACCCACCTCGTAGACCGTCGAGCGCTCGTCTACTCCGGGCCGAGCGCCATCCGGTACAGCTTCCTACCCAGTCCCTGGCCAGCGCCGTGGTCGTACAAGACGACGGCCTCGACGCCGTTCTCCAGCAACTCGGGCCACGATGCGCCGATCCATTCCTCGGCCTGCTCCACGTCGGGGAATCGTGGCGAGCGTCCGACCTCTTCGCCGGACCGATCGAGGTAGGTCCAATCGATCATGAGGGACGCCGGATCCCCACGATCATGTTGACCGCCTTGTTCACGATCACGTGCTCGCCCGGCTGCAGGTGATCCGGGATGCTCTCGGGTCCCAGCCGGGCGGTCTCGAGCACCCGGTCGGGGTAGACGACCGTGACGTCCACGTACCCCACGCCGTGGACGTCCCACGGCTTCACCTCGACGACCACGGCTTCGAGCTCGCCCAGCACCTTCGGCAGGCTAGCCGACCGAGTGCCGGAGCGCCGAGTTCCCCCGATCGGGCCCACTTGAGCCGATCCGATCGACCGCCCAGGCTACGGGTGACATGCCCACCCGGGCGCCGTCACCCCACCTGTTCGGCTTCCAGCGCTCGGCGCTCGGCGTCGGAGAGCGGGCGCGAGCGACCGCTCTCGGGATCTCTCGGGACGACAACCGAGCGTGCCTCCGCCGAGAGCGTCCCGTCCAGCTTTCGGACCTCCTCGCGGGTTCCAACGCTCGAACGGCCGAAGGTGTCGAGCGCGCATCGAACGATCACCGCGCCGTCGTCCTGGGTGAGCTCGACCCTGAAGTCGATCTCCACCCGAGCCAGGACGAAGTCCCACGTGTTGCCCGAGGCCCGCCCTAAGACCTGCTGCACCCACGCGTCCCGAGCCTCTTCGAGGTAGTTCAGGTACACGGCGTTGTTCACGTGACCGTAGGCGTCGACGTCTCGCCAACGGATCTCGATCCGCTTCTCGAGCATCAGGCGCGGATCCTTTCGCCGCCTCGAGCGCGTCCCCGAGACGTCTCGCCGACGTCACTCATCGATCCGGTCCACGTCCAACCCCCGCTCGGCGAGCCAGGAGACGGCGGCGGCGAGCTGCTCGTCGTCCCCGTCGACCTCGACGATCACCCACCCGCCTCGGTCATCGATGTTCGCGCGTCGGATGTTGGTCACGAGCCCGAACTCGCTCGCCACCCGGTGCAGGATCGGTTCGGAGGCCAGGTGGCCCGGGAACGTGACGTGGAGTCGCGCCTTGCCCACGGCCGATTCTGGCACGGAGCCAACAGGGCGGGCGACGGTTCACCGGACGAACGAAGCGGCCCTCCGAGGAGGGCCGCTTCCTGGTTCCCGTCGACCGGACCTAGAAGTCCATGTCGCCTCCGCCCGGCATGGGCGGAGCCTTCTCCTTCTCGGGCTTCTCGGCCACGACCGCCTCGGTGGTGAGGAACAGGGCAGCGATCGACGCCGCGTTCTGGAGCGCGGACCGCGTGACCTTGGTCGGGTCGATGATGCCCGCCTTGAACAGGTCCTCGTACTCGCCCGTGGCCGCGTTCAAGCCGGTTCCGACGTCGAGCCCGCGGACCTTCTCGATCACGACGCCGCCCTCGAGACCGGCGTTCGCCGCGATCTGCTTCATGGGCTCTTCGAGCGCCCGTCGCACGATCAGCGAACCCGTGAGCTCGTCGCCCTCGAGGTCCACCTTGTCGAGCGCGGCCTGCGCGTTCAGGAGCGCCACGCCACCGCCGGGCACGACGCCCTCTTCGACGGCCGCCTTCGTGGACTGCACGGCGTCCTCGATGCGGTGCTTCTTCTCCTTGAGCTCGACCTCCGTCGCGGCGCCGACCTTGATGACCGCGACGCCGCCGGCGAGGCGCGCCAGGCGCTCCTGCAGCTTCTCGCGGTCATAGTCCGAGTCGGTCTTGTCGATCTCGGCCTTGATCTGGTTGATGCGGCCCTTGATGTCCTCTTCCTTGCCGCCGCCCTCCACGACCGTGGTGTCGTCCTTCGTCACCATGACCTTGCGGGCGGTCCCGAGGAGATCCAGGGTCGAGTTCTCGAGCTTCAGCCCGACCTCCTCGGAGATGACGGTGGCTCCGGTGAGGATCGCGATGTCCTGGAGCATGGCCTTGCGGCGGTCTCCGAACCCCGGGGCCTTCACGGCGACCGAGCGGAACGTGCCGCGGACCTTGTTGACGACGAGCGTCGCAAGGGCCTCGCCCTCCACGTCCTCGGAGATCACGAGCAGCGGCTTGCCGCTCTGCATGACCTTCTCCAGGACCGGCAGCAGGTCCTTGACCGCCGAGATCTTGGAGTTGGCGATCAGGATGGACGGCTCGTCGAGGACCGTCTCCATCCGCTCGGGGTCGGTGACGAAGTACGCCGAGATGTAGCCCTTGTCGAACCGCATGCCCTCGACGAGCTCGAGCTCCATGCCGAACGTGTTGGACTCCTCGACCGTGATCACGCCGTCCTTGCCGACCTTGTCCACGGCCTCGGCGATCTGCTCACCGATCTCGGGGTCGGCGGCGGAGATGGCGCCGACGTGGGCGATCTCCTCCTTCTGCTCGACCTCCTTGGACTGGTTCTTGATGCTCTCTACGGCGAGCTCGACGGCGCGTTCGATCCCGCGCTTGATCGCCATCGGGTTGGCACCGGCCGCGACGTTGCGCAGGCCCTCCTTGACGATCGACTGCGCGAGCACCGTCGCCGTCGTCGTTCCGTCGCCCGCCACGTCGTCGGTCTTCTTGGCGACCTCCTTCACGAGCTCGGCGCCGATCCGCTCGACGGGCTCCTCGAGCTCGATCTCCTTGGCGATCGAGACGCCGTCGTTCGTGATCGTCGGGGCGCCCCACTTCTTCTCGAGGACCACGTTCCGGCCCTTGGGACCGAGCGTGATCTTGACCGCGTTCGCGAGCTGGTCCATGCCCCGCTCGAGCGCTCGACGGGCCTCCTCGTCGTACGAGATGAGCTTCGCTGCCATCGCTCCTCCTCCTGCTCTCTTGCTGCTCTCCTGGTCTGCTCTCTACCTGCTCTTCGTTCCGCAGATCCCCTCAACGACTGCTAGCACTCTCGGTGCCCGAGTGCTAACGGCATGCTACCTAGCCGGACCGACGGATGGCAAGCGCAGGTGGTCGTCTCGCGGGATCCGAGCCCCGATCGAGCAGTCTCGGGCCGTCTCCACGCTCACGAGGACGTCCCCCGCGTCCGCGTCGTAGACGTCGTGCCCCGGACCGCCGTTCGCGACGTCGTTGCCGTCGATGCCGTCGTCGGTCGCCACGCAGAAGTCGCGCCCAGGGCCGCCCTGCACGACGTCCGATCCCGCGTCGCCCTTGACCGCATCACGGTTGGGTCCGCCCTCGACGTGGTCCTCGGACCCCCCACCGGAGACCAGGTCGGCTCCTCGACCCCCGCTGACGTCGTCCGCGCCGGGACCTCCGTCGATCCGATCGTTGCCTCGACCCCCCACGATCCGGTCGCCGCCGGCCAGCCCCACGATCGCGTCGTCCCCGTTGAGGCCGCAGATCACGTCTCGGCGGGGGGTCCCTCGAAGGACGTCGTTGCCATCGGTCCCGAAGATCGTGCACCCCGAGGGACCGGACGGCCCGAGCGGCCGCGCGGCGACCCCGACGGGCACGCTCAGCGTGGCGAGGACGGCGACGACCCCGAGGCGATGCAGCGCGTCACTCGTCGGTGCCGCCGGTCTCCACCATCCCGTGGATCTGCTCGACGATCTCCGCGTTCGCGAGGGTGGTGACGTCGCCCAGGGGTCTTCCGCGCGCGACGTCCCGCAAGAGCCTGCGCATGATCTTGCCGGAGCGGGTCTTCGGAAGGTCGGCAGTGAAGATGATCCCGTGCGGTCGAGCGATCTTGCCGATCTTCTTGGAGACGTGGTCCCGGAGCTCGCCGGCGACGGCATCGTCCCCTTCGTAACCGCTCTTCAGGGTGACGAACGCGACGATCGCCTCACCTACCAGATCGTCCGGCCGAGAGACCACGGCGGCCTCGGCCACCTTCGGGTTGTCGACGAGCGCGCTCTCGATCTCGTACGTCGACAGCCGGTGTCCCGCGACGTTCATCACGTCGTCGATCCGCCCGAGCAACCAGAAGTACCCCTCCTCGTCGCGCTTCGCGCCGTCGCCGGCCACATAGGTCTCGGGGCCGTACTTCGAGAAGTAGGTCTCGACATAGCGGTCCGGGTCGCCCCAGATCGTCCGCGCGATCGACGGCCACGGCCGCTTCAGGACGAGGTATCCACCGCCTCCGAGAGGCACGGTCGAGCCGTGCTCGTCGATCACGTCGGCGACGATTCCGGGGAAGGGGAAGGTCGCGGAGCCGGGCTTGAGAGGGGTGATGCCGGGTAGCGGCGTGATCAGGATCGACCCCGTCTCCGTCTGCCACCACGTGTCGACGACCGGACAGCGCTCACCGCCGATGTACGTCCAGTACCACACCCACGCCTCGGGGTTGATCGGCTCTCCGACGGAACCGAGCAACCGGAGCGAGGACAGGTCGTGCTTCTCCGGGTACTCGGTTCCCCACCGCATGAAGGCTCGGATGGCGGTCGGAGCCGTGTACAGGATCGTGGCCCGGTACTTCTCGACGATCTGCCAGAGCCGGTCCTTGTCCGGCCAGTCCGGCGCGCCCTCGTAGATGACGCCCGTCGTGTGGTTCGCGAGCGGGCCGTAGACGATGTACGAGTGCCCGGTGACCCACCCGATGTCCGCGGCGCACCAGTACACGTCGTCCTCGTGGATGTCGAAGATCATCCGGTGGGTGGCCGCGACCTGCGTGAGATAGCCGCCCGTCGTGTGCACGATCCCCTTCGGCCTTCCGGTGGTCCCGCTCGTGTACAAGAGGTAGAGGGGATCCTCCGAGTCCATCGGCTCGGGCTCGCACACCGTCGACTGATCCTCGATCAGATCGTGGTACCAGAGGTCTCGACCCTCGACGAAGGAGTGTTCGCCCCCGGTCCGCCGGACCGTGACGACGTGCTCGATCGTGGGGCACTCCTTGATGGCTTCATCCGCGTTGGCCTTGAGCGGCACGACCGCGCCGCGGCGATATCCGCCGTCCGCCGTGACGAGGACCTTCGCCTCGGCATCGATGATCCGATCGCGCAGCGACTCCGAGGAGAAGCCGCCGAACACGACCGAGTGCGGCGCGCCGATCCGTGCGCAGGCCAGCATCGCGACGGGCAGCTCGGGAACCATGCCGAGGTAGATGGCGACCCGGTCGCCCCTCCGCACGCCGAGCTCCTTCAAAGCGTTCGCGAACCGAGAAACCTCGTCCAGGAGCTCCCGGTAGGTGATCGCCCGCTCCTCGCCAGGCTCGCCCTCCCAGTAGTACGCGACCTTGTCGCCCCCACCGGCCTCGACGTGGCGGTCGAGGCAGTTGTACGACGCATTCAGCTGCCCCCCCTCGAACCATCTGACCCACGGAGGGGTCCACGTCATGACCGTGTCCCAGCGCTTGACCCATCCCAAGCGGTCGGCCTGCTCGGCCCAGAACGCCTCGTGGTCGGCCTCGGCGCTCTCGTAGATCGCTCGGTCCTGGACGACCGCTCTGGAGCGGAACTCCTCGGAGGGCTCGAACACACGTTCCTCCGAGAGCAGTGCGGCGATGTTCTGATCGGCGTCCGACATGGGTAAGACCCCCCTCGCGCGATGCGACAGGCCCGCATCGTACGGCCCGCAGGCTGGGAGGGCATTCCGGGGAATGGGCCTCGAGTGCTTGCATCCGTGCCTGGAAGGCCCCAGCATCGTGCCTACGAGGCCGCCACGGAGGCGGCCTCGAACCCTGCGGGGGGAAGGAGGGCCCACGTGGCCATGTACGAGGGGTACTGCGTGAAGGACCGAGAGAAGGTCCAGTTCGAGGGCACGGTCGTCGAACTCAAGAACGGTCGGAAGGCCGCTCAGGGCATCTGCCCGAAGTGCGGCACCAAGGTGATGCGCATCCTGGGCAAGAGCGACGCCTGAGACCGCCAGGTCGGAGCCGGACCTCCCGGCTCCGTTTCAGGCACGGAACGGAGCCTGGGAGCCTCTCCGCCCGCGACGCCTGATCCAGCCTTGAGACGCCTAGTTCAGCCCTGACAGGAGCTGCTCGGACGTGAACACCGTCGGGCCGGCCGTGCGCTGGTGGCGCTCGGCGAGATCGGCGACGGTGGTCCGCTGGAAGACACCGTCGATCGCCAGGGCGACCTCCCCCCAGAAGCCCTGCAGTCCGCATCGCGAATCCGCGAAGCACGTGTGGTCGGTAGGCTCCAGGCAGAACATCGGGTAGAGCTGCCCCTCGATCGCGTCCGCGATCTGGGCCACGCTGATCTCGGAAGGCTCCTTGGCCAGACGACACCCCCCACCGGCCCCGCGGAAGCTCTCGACGAGCCCGGCCTTGTGGAGGGCACCGAGCTGCTGCTCGAGGAACCGCACCGGGATCTGTTGTGCCTGGGCGATCTCCCGGGCGGGCACGAGCCCCCCCGTTTCCCGGCGCATGGACAGCTCGATCATCGCCCGCATGGCGTATTCGAGCTTCTGAGAGATCTTCAGCATCCTCGGCTCCCAGCCCAATGTAGGAAGGGTGTATGGGGGTGTCAACGAGCCCTCTCGTGCCTGGAGGCACGTGATGACCCGTCCGGAGGGCGCAGAGATGGTCCCGTCGGGCCATATGGAGTCCCCCCGCCACGGCCGATACTCCGGGGAGCAAGCGATCTACGGACGGAGACGACATGCGGGTACTGGTGATCGACGACGAGCCGGACGTCCTGATGCTCTGCCGGGTGAACCTCCAGCTCGCCGGGCACGAGGTGATCGAGGCCAACAACGGCGAGGCGGGGCTCGAGCTCGCCCTTCGCGAACGACCGGACGTCGTCGTGCTCGACGTGATGCTGCCGAAGATGGACGGGATCTCCGTCCTCGGGACGCTCGCGAACGGGGCCCAGACCCGCGACGTGCCCGTGATCCTCCTCACGGCGAAGACCCAGCTCGAGGATCGCAAGGCGGGCTGGCGGGCGGGATGCGCCGAGTACATGACCAAGCCGTTCTCGCCCGTCGATCTCGTCGGGATCGCGGAACGAGCCCGGGAGATGTCGACGACCGAGCGCTCCCTCCGGCGGGAGAAGGAGCTCGCGCAACTGGGCGTTTGAGCTCGTCCGGCCGCGGCGTCCGTCCCCAGTAGACTCGACCCGTGCTCCCGATCGTCCCCATCCAGCCCAAGCACGTGTCCGAGTACGCGGAAGCGGCGGGCGAGGAGGCTGTCGACCGTCTCCGCGAGGCCGCCCGACAGCTACCGGGGCTCCGCGTGCTCAACGTGAGCAGCACCGCCTACGGCGGCGGAGTGTCCGAGCTGCTGCAGACGCAGGTGCCGCTCATGAACGACCTGGGCGTCGAAACGTCGTGGGTCGTGATCGAAGGATCCGACCGCTTCTTCAACGTCACGAAGGCCGTACACAACGCGCTCCAGGGCGCCGAGACCCAGCTCGACGACGAGATGCGCGAGACGTACTGGGAACGGATGCACGCCAACGCGGCCGAGCTTCCCGTCGACTTCGACGTGATCCTGGTGCACGACCCGCAGCCGGCCGCGATGCTGCAGGTCCTCGAGGAGAGCGCTCGCCGCAAGGGCCGATGGATCTGGCGCTGCCACATCGACCTGTCCGCGCCGTACCGGCCCGTCTGGGACTTCTTCGAACCGATCGTGAACCGCTACGACGCGGCGATCTTCACCGCCGAGGAGTACGTCCAACCCGGCGTCCAGGGCCCCGTCCGGGCGTTCATCCCGCCCTCGATCGACCCGCTCAGCCCGAAGAACGCTCCGATGATGGAGTCGACGTGGCGGGGCGTCCTCATGCCCTTCGGCGTGGATCCCGACCGGCCCCTCATCACCCAGGTCTCGCGTTTCGACCCGTGGAAGGACCCGCCCGGCGTCATCGATGCATTCAGGCTGGTCCGCCGTGAGGTGCCCGACGTCCAGCTCGCCCTGGTGGGATCGCTCGCGCACGACGACCCCGAGGGCATCCGCTACCTCGACCTCACGACCGAGCACGCGGCCGGTGACCCCGACATCCATCTGCTCACCAACCTGAGCGGCGTCGGCGACAGCGCCGTGAACGCGTTCCAGCGTGCCTCCGACGTGATCATCCAGAAGTCGCTCAGGGAGGGCTTCGGCCTGGTCGTGGCCGAGGGGATGTGGAAGTGGAAGCCCGTCGTCGGCGGTGACGTGGGGGGCATCCGGCTCCAGATCGAGGAGGGGGTGACCGGCTACCTCGTGGACGGCATCGGCCGCTGCGCCGAGCGCGTCACCGAGCTCCTGCGTCATCCGGAGAAGCGAAAGGAGATGGGCGAGCTGGGACGCGGACGCGTCCGCGAGCGGTTCCTGTGTATCCGCGAGATCGAGGACACCATCCGTCTGATCTCGCGGCTCACGGCATGAGCCCACCGCTCATCGTCGCATCGAACCGCGGACCGCTGACGTTCGAGCGCGCCCGAAAAGGGGAGCTCCAGGCGCGTCGCGGGTCCGGTGGGCTGGTGACCGCGCTCTCGAGCGCGCTCATCGAAGCCGAAGGCGTCTGGGTCGCCGCCGCGATGTCCGAGGGCGACCGCGAGATGGTCGCCGAATCGAAGGGCGGCCGCATCGATCACGCGGAAGGTGACGTCTCCTACCGCCTGCGGTACCTCGACATCCCGCCGGATATCTACGACGGCTACTACAACCGCATCTCGAACGGCATGCTGTGGTTCGCCCACCACTACCTGTGGGACACGGTGACGTCGCCGTCGTTCGGTCCGGACGTCGAGGAGGCGTGGGACCAGTACGTCGACGTCAATCGTCGGTTCGCGCAGGCCCTCGCCGAGGAAGGCGACGCGCTCGGGCGGGACACCGCGTTCCTGATCCAGGACTACCACCTTTCGCTCGTGCCACGGATGCTGCGCGAGCTGATACCCGACGCGCTCATCGCGCATTTCTCGCACACCTCCATCGCCGGTCCGACGTACTTCAGGATGCTCCCCGTGCGGATCCACGACCAGGTCCTTCACGGGATGCTCGGAGCCGACGTCCTGGGTTTCCACTCGCCCGCGTGGGCCGAGAACTTCCTGCTCTCCGCTCGCCAGCTGCCGGGGGCCCGAGTCGACCTCGCTCGCTCGCGCATCGTGACCGATGGACGAGAGGTGACGGTCCGCATCCATCCGATCTCGGTGGACGGCCGGGCGATGCGCGAAGAGGCGGCCACGCCTCGCGTGCGCAACCTCCGGCACGCGCTCAACCGGTGGCGCGACAACAACCGCCTGATCCTGCGCGTCGACCGGCTCGAGCTCACCAAGAACGTCGTTCGGGGGTTCCAGGCCTACGAGCTCTTCCTCCGCCGGAACCCGGCCTGGCTGGGGCGCGTCCGCTTCCTCGCCCTGCTCTCGCCTTCGCGCATGGAGCTTCCCGAGTACCGCGAGTACACCGAGGCGTGCCTGACGGAGGCCCGCCGGGTCAACGACGCCCTCGGTCGGGAGGGCTGGCAGCCGATCGAGCTCAGGTTGAAGGACGACTACATCGGCGCGATCGCGGCGTACGGACTGTACGACGTCCTGTTCGTCAACCCCGTCATCGACGGGATGAACCTGGTCGCGATGGAGGGTCCCCTGCTGAACCGCAGGCGGGGGGTCCTGGTGCTGTCGCGGAACGCGGGGGCCTATGGGCGGCTGGGCCGGTACGCCCTGCCCGTCAACCCGTTCGACGTCGACGAGATGGCGGAGGCGTTGGAGCAAGCGATCTCGATGCCGGTCGACGAACGCACTCGCCGCTCGCGCGGACTGTCTCGGCTCGTGCTGGCGAACCCTCCGGCACGGTGGGTCCGGGGTCAGCTCGAGGACCTCGAGCGCGCGAAGCGGAGGCGGCGCTAGAGCGTTCGCAGGAGCTCGACGAGTCCCGCCGGCCCCTCGACGACGACGTCGGCCGCGTCGACCAGCGACCGCGGCGTCTCGCGGCCCCGGACGGCGACACGGACGACCTGCACACCCGACGCCGCCAGCCGGTCGAGCGCCTCGAACGCGTCGAGGTCGGCGTGATCGTCCCCCGCATAGAGGACGGCCTGGAGCTCGTGCTCGCCCACGATGCGCTCGAGCGCTTCCCCCTTCATCGGCCGGCCACGCGGGACGAGCTCGATCACCATCTTGCCCTCGATCACCTCGAGGCCGGACTCGCTCGCGACCGGCTGCAGGGCAACCATCAGCGCGGCTCTCGCGGCGTCGGTGTCGGGCGCCTGCCGGTAGTGGACCGCGATCGAGCTCCCCTTGTCCTCGATCCACGCGTCCGGTACTCGGGCGGCTGCGGTCTCGACGAGCGGCACGACCGCGGTCAGCAGCTCGGGGGTCTCTTCCTCGAACCCGTACAGCCCGACGTACATGACGTGCGGCAGGTCGAGGAGCGCCGCCACCTCTTCGGACCGGCGTCCGGTGACGATCGCTACCGTCCGGTAACGCTGGGTGAGCCCGGCGATCGCGTCGCGTGCTCCCTCGACGGGACGCGCGAGGTCGGGCCGGGCGACGATCTCGGACAACGTTCCGTCGAAGTCGAGCGCGATGCCCGCGACGTCTGCCCGTTCGCGGAGCGCAGGGAGGTCAGGCGGACTTGAGGGCGGCGTAGTCGTTTCCGAGGAAGATCGCGAGCTGGGTCGATGGATCGATGTCGCCGGTACCGGGGTCGAGCCTGACGACCTCGACATCGTCGAGCTTCTTGAAGAAGTCGCTCGCCAGGTACTCGGCTTGAACCCTGTCCTTCGGTGCGTTGAAGTAGATCGTCGTGACCGGGTACGCGGCGGGGGCGTCTGCCGGGACCTGCGTCGCGATGTAGCCGTACCTCTCCTCGAGCCGGAGCTGGGTCTCTCCGGCAAGACCGCTCGCCTCGGTGCCGTTGAAGACCGCGATCCGAACGCCTTCGGTCGTCGGCGGCTCCGCCTCGGCACCCGTCGGGCCGGTTGCGGTCGCGCCGGTTGCTCCGGTCTCTCCGGTCTCGCCGGTGCCGCCGCCGACCGTGCCGCCGGTGATCGGTGCCGTCGTGCCGCCACCGCCGCCGTCGTCCGACGACAACGCCGGGAAGGCCTGGTCGATCACGACGATCCCCCCGATGACGAGGGCGACGATGATCGCGAACCGGAGCGTGCTGGCGGCCAAGGAGAGGTAGAAGCTCCTGTTGGTCGGCGGCTGGTGCGAGCCCATCCTACCCCGGGCTAGGAAGGAAGCCCAAGCCGCCGCGCGAGGCGCTTGCGCCTGCGCGATTCCCGAAGCCGGCGCAGCCTGCGCACCAGCATCGGGTCGTACCTGAGCGCCTCGGGGAGGTCGATCGCCCGCATCAGGAGTTGCTGATACCTCGTGGCCGAGATCCCGAAACGCTCACGGATCCTCCGTTCCTTGGGACCACCGTCCAACCACCATGAGCGCTCGAAATCCAGGACCGCGCGGGTGCGTTCGTCCAGCTCGGGCGCGAGGTCGCGCGGTTGGGCTCCCACGACGCCGAGGGTAGCGGGCCTCACCGACGCTTCAAGCACCCGGCAGGACGCTCAGGCCGAGAGGCTCCGGACCTGGCGCACCGCGACCGTCATGGCGGCCAGGTCGCTCGCCTCTTCGAGCGCGATCCCACGCATGAACCTCCCGAGCCGCGTCATGACCTCGCTCCGCTCCTCGAGGTAGGACGCCAACGCGTCCTCGACGGGAAGCTGGCCGCCACCCTGAGCGAGCACGTGCTCGACCACCTGCCGGCGGAGCAGCCGCAGGTCGTCCTCCAGGGCCTGGAGCGCCCAGCGGTGCCACCGGGTCGTCGTCGAGACCGCGGAGAGACGAGCCTCGAGCCAGTCGACGTAGACGGACTCGCCGACGAGGAAGAACGCGCGCGCCACGTCCTCGATCGAGCGGCCCGTGGCCTCTGCGACCTCGGCCACGTTCGGACCGTGGACGAGGAACGTCAGCGCCACGTGTGCTCGAGCGACGTCCTCGGGCACACCACGGTCCATGAGCGCCCAGGCCGCACGTTCGCGCTCCTGCCGCCATCCGTCCGGCGCGAGGGCCGCCACGGACCCGGCGAAGGCCTCGAACGGACCCGCGTGCGCTTCGATCGCCCGGCCGAGCTGCCCCGGGAGGTGCTGCAGGTACCAACGGGCCGTGATCTCCACCAGCCGGTCGACGCCCGCCATCAGCTCGTCGAGCAGCGCGGGCTCCAGGGACCCGACGAGCGCCTCGATCTCCTCCCAGCGTTCGACGGCACCGGTCACGTCGCGCGCGATCCGGTACGCGCGCGTCACGTCGGCCGCTTCCGCGCCCGTCTCGGTCACGACGCGAGACACGAACGTGATGCCCTGCGAGTTCACGACGTCGTTCGCCACCAGCATCGCGATCAGCTCGCGGCGCAGGGGGTGATCGTTGAGCATCGGGCCGAACCGCTCCACGACCTGCGGAGGGAAATAGGCGCGCAGATCACGCTCGAGGTAGGCCGAGTCCGGGAGCGAGGACGCGAGCAACGCGTTCGTCAGGCTCTGCTTCGCGTAGGCGAGGAGCACGGCGAGCTCGGGTCGCGTCATCCCCCGGGTCGACCGGCGCCGCTCGGCCATGTCCTCGGCGTTGGGGAGCGCCTCGAGCTCGCGGTCGAGGACATCCTGCGTCTCGAGGCCGACCATCAGGTCCTCGTACGCCTCCATGTGGTTCGGCGACACGACCGATTCCTGCGAGAGGATCTGGGCCTGGAGGAAGTTGTCGTACAGCACGTGACGGACCACGTCCTCCTCGACCTCGGCGAGCAGGGCGTTCCGATCGTCCATCGTGAGCGCACCGCGTGCGACCGCGAGCCCGAAGAGGATCTTGAGGTTCACCTCGTGGTCCGACGTGTCCACGCCGGCCGAGTTGTCGATGAAGTCGGTGTTGATCCTGCCGCCGCCGAGCGCGAACTCGATCCTGCCGCGCTGTGTGAAGCCCAGGTTGCCGCCCTCGGCCACGACCCGGCATCGGAGGTCGCGGCCGTCGACACGGAGGTCGTCGTTCACGCGGTCGCCGACGTCGGCGTCGGATTCGCTCGATGCCTTGACGTACGTCCCGATGCCGCCGTTGTAGAGCAGGTCCACCGGAGCGCTGAGGATCGCGGAGATCAGCTCGCCGGGCGTGAGCTCGTCCGCCTCGATCCCCAGGGCGAGTCGCGTCTGCGGTGAGATCTCGATCGACTTGTCGGTGCGCGGCCACACGCCACCGCCCTCCGAGATCTTCGAACGGTCGTAGTCGTCCCAGCTCGACCCGGGACGGTCGAACAGCCGTCGCCGTTCGGCGTATCCCACGGCAGGATGCGGCGAGGGGTCGACGAACACGTGCCGGTGGTCGAACGCCGCGACGAGGCAGATCTGCTCCGAGTAGAGCATCCCGTTACCGAACACGTCGCCCGACATGTCGCCGATGCCCACGACGGTGAACGGCTCGTTCATGACGTCGGTCCCGATCTCGCGGAAGTGTCGCTTGACCGACTCCCACGCGCCTCGCGCCGTGATGCCGAGCTCCTTGTGGTCGTACCCGGTGGAGCCACCGGAGGCGAACGCGTCACCTAGCCAGAACCCGTACTCGGCGGAGATCGCGTTCGCGGTGTCCGAGAAGGTGGCGGTGCCCTTGTCGGCGGCGACGACGAGGTAGGGGTCGTCCTCGTCGTGCACCACGACGTGATCGGGATGCACGACCGTGCCGTCGACCAGGTTGTCCGTCACCTCGAGCATGCTTCGCACGAAGGTCACGTACTGTCGCGTGCCCTCGTCCTTCGAGGCCCGTGGATCGGTGACCTCGTGCTTGAGGACGAAGCCACCCTTGGCGCCGGTCGGCACGATGACGGCGTTCTTCACCATCTGCGCCTTCAGGAGACCGAGGATCTCCGTTCGGTAGTCCTGCCGCCGCTCGGACCAGCGGATCCCGCCGCGAGCCACCCTTCCGCCCCGCAGGTGGATCGCCTCCATCTCGGGCGAGTACACGAAGATCTCGAACAGGGGCGTCGGCTTGGGCATCTCGGGGACGGCCGCGGAGCGGAACTTGAACGCGATCGCGCGTCGCCCCGGGACGTAGGCGTTGGTGCGCACCGTCGCGTCGACGACGCCCAAGGCGTTGCGGAGGATCCGGTCGAGCTCGAGCGATCGCACGGCGTCCAGATCCGAGCGGATCTTCTCCCCGAGCGCCTCGACCGCCTGTGGATCCCTCGGCCGGGACGGATCGAACCGCATCTCGAACAGCTCCACGAGTTGGGCGGCGATGGCCGGGTGCGCCGCGAAGGCATCGTTCTTGTACTCGACCGGGAAGCTCGAGTTCACCCGGTGGTGATACTTGCGGTAGGCGCGCAGGATCTGAACCTGTCTCCAGTCGACCCCCGCGGTGACGACGAGGCGGTTCAGCGAATCGGACTCGCACTCGCCTCGCCACACCGCCGCGATGCACTCGGCGACCCGGTCACCGGTGGCGTCGACGTCGATCGGCCGGTGATCGGCTCCCAGCACGCCGAAGTCGTGGAGGAAGCGCTCGTCGCCCTCCTCGCCGGAGAGGGTGGTCGGCCACTCCTCGATCACGCGAAGACCGAGCGACTCGAGCGTCGGCACGAAGTCCGAGAGCTCGACCTTGCCATCGACCTTGTAGAGCCGGACGTGCGTGAGCGACTGCCCCTCCTCGGTCTCGTTCGCCAGACCGATCAGGAAGGCTTCCTCGCCACGCTCGAGCTCGTCGAACCGGAGGATGTCGAGGCCGGCGATGGCGACGTCGGTCGACGCCTTGTAGTAGTCGGGGAGGCGGTCCGCCCAGCGTTCGAACAGCTCTCGCGCGCGTGCCTGCCCGTGCTCCTCGACCAACCGGTCCAGCAGCTGGTCGTCCCACGTGCGGGCGATCTCGACGACGTCGCGCTGGAGCTCGTCGAAGGACACGTCCGGGATCTGGCCCTGACCGACGTGCACGGTGAAGTGCAGCTGCGCCAGGTCGCTCTCGGTGAGCGAGACGTGGACGTCGATCGTCGTGCCGTTGAACCGCTCGAGGAACAGCTCCTGCAGCCGCTGGCGTACCTCCGCGTTGAAGCGGTCGCGCGGGATCGCGACCAACAGCGACACGCTCCGTCCGTAGAGGTCTCGTCGAACGAACAGACGGGTGTGCCGGGACTCCTGCAGCTGCAGCAGCCCCATGACCTGCTGTCGGAGCTCCTCGGTGGGAGCGGCGAACAGCTCGTCCTTCGGGAAGCTCTCGAAGATCGACACCACCGCCTTGTAGTCGTGCGACCCCTCGAACAGGTCCTCGGCGTCCACGATCTGCTCGAGCTTGCGGTGCAGCAGCGGCGTCTTGCTCGCGGGCTCCGCGTACGCCTTGGAGGTGAACAGGCCCACCATCCGCGCCTCGCCGACGATTCGTCCGTCGGGCGAGACCCTGCGCACGCCGATGTAGTCCATCCGGGCGCGCCGATGCACCGTCGAGGGCCGGTTCGTCTTCGAGTAGATGAGAAGGTCGCCGCCCTCGATGCGGGCGCGCAGGTTCGGCTCGATCGTCTCGAGCGGCACCGGCTGTTCGTACGCCGACCAATCGACCTTCGACAAGATGCCGAGGCCCGATCCGGGGACCGCGGCGAGGGCCCGCCCTTCGGGGAGATCGACGAGCTCGTACTCGCGGTAGCCAAGGAAGATGAAGTTCAGATCGAGCAGCCACTCGAGGAACGCGACGGTCTCGGCGACCTCGTCCGCCGGGTACAGGGCCGACCCGCCGCTCGCGATGTCGATCATGCCCCGTGCCGCTTCCTTCATCGGCTCGAAGTCCCGCACGGCCAGGCGGACGTCGCCGAGGATGCCTCGGATCGCCCGCTCGAGCTCGGTCCGCTCCTGCTCGGTCAGCCGCTGCTCGAGCTCGAAGTGCATCAGGGACTCTCGGTCCTCGGTCTGTCGGACGTGCAGGACCCGGACGATCCGGCCATCGGAACCTCGCTCGACGCCGATCACGGGGTGGATCACGCGACGGGCGTCCAGCCCCCAGGCATCGAGCTCCTCGGCCACCGAGTCGTACAGGAACGGGGAATCCGGGGCGCTGATCTCGACCACCGTGCCCGGCGCTTCGTCGCCGTTCTCTGGCGGACTCGGTTCGAACACCCGCACCGCGAACTCGTCCGCCCGCCGAGCGTCTGCGAGCTCGAAGGCGTCCGAGATCACGCCGAAGAGCTCCTCCGGCGACCGCTCGGAGACGTCGTGCGGCGTCAGCCTCTTCGTGAAGGCCGATGCGAACGCCTTGACGAGCTCCGCCCGCTCGTTCGGCACCTTGGCGTCGATGAGCTCGAGCAGCGGGGCGGGAAGAGCGCCCGCGGTCACCTCGTCCGTGGTGCTCACGCAGCACATGGTACCCGTGCCCGAACACGCCTCCGACCAGCGCCTTCAGGGCAGGCTTCGACGGGCCGACGCATGAGAAGATGAAGGCCCCGTTGGGGGCCCAATCCGGGATGGTCGAAACCAGCAACCGCGTGAGCGGAACCGTCGAGGAACACGAGCTGCGCTCGGTCGCGCAACTCCGGATGCTGCATGCCCTGGCGACCCGGTTGAACACGCTCGACGACGTCGACGCGATCGGCGAAGCCATCACCACCGAGCTCAGGACCTTGATCGACTACCACAACTGTCGGATCTACCTGCTGCTCGACGATGGGATCACGCTGTGGCCGACGACGTTCCGCGGCGACCTGACCGAGTACAAGTCCGAGACGCACGAGGAGTTGGTCACCCTGGTCGGCGAGGGGATCACCGGCTATGCGGCGAGCTCGGGAGAGACGTACTACGCGCCCGACGCCCTCCACGACGAGCGGGGATGGCAGATCGAAGGGACCGACGAGATCGACGAGTCGCTCCTGGCCGTGCCGCTGAAAGTGGGCGACAAGGTGACCGGCGTCATCGTGCTCTCGAACCTCGGGACCGATCAGTTCGACGAGGAGGACCAGCGTGTGCTCGAGGTGCTTGCCTCGCACGCCGCGGTCGCCTACGAGAACGCGAGCCTGCTCCAGAAGGAACGCGAGGCCGCGAAGACCTCGTCCGCACTGCTCGGGCTCTCGCAGGCGCTCAGTGGGGCCGAAGACGTCTCCAGCGTCCTCGCCCGCGTCGTGACCGCGGTCCCGTCGATCATCGATGGCTCGGTCGTCGCGGCGTACCGCCGCGACCCGAAGACCGGCGACTTCGCCCTGGTCCATCAACGAGGTCTGCCGGCCGAGCGGACGGCGACCACCCCGCCGATCCCGGCCGAGATCGCGAACCAGTTCCTCGGCTCGTTCCAGGAGCCGTTCGTGATGCAACGGGAGGTCGTCGAGCGTGTCCCCTCGGAGTTCTGGCTCCTCGACGAGCCGTCAGATGTCCTCGTCGCCCCGATGAGATGGGAGCCGGACGAGCTCGGGGCGCTGGCGATGGTGACCGGGACGGACTCCTCGTTCTCCGAGCGAGACCGCGATCTCGCGCGAGGGATCGCCCAGATCGCCTCGCTCGCGCTGGGGAGCGCTCGGCGGGTGAGCGAGCTCGAGCGGTTCCACGAGCTCGCCGAGACGCTCGACGCGATCTTCTGGGAAGCGGACCCTCAGACGCTCTCCTTCACGTTCCTGTCTCGACGCGCCGCGGTGATCCTCGGCGAGGAGACGGACGCGGCCCAACCGCTGCCGCAACGCTGGGGCGATCACATCGACCCCGACGACCGGGCTCCGATGACGGCCACGCTCCGACGCGCCGTCGAGACGCCGGGCGACGACCTCGACCTCGAGTACCGAACACGTGGGCGAGAGGGCGAGACGCTATGGCTCCGCGACATCGTGCATGTCGCCGCGGACGCGCGGGGCAGGTCGGTGGTCCGAGGACTCATCGTCGATGTCACGGAGCGCAAGCGCGCCGAGCAGGCCCTGCGGCGGAGCGAGCAGAAATACTCCGAAGCCTTCCATCGCGAACGCGAGGCGACTCAACGGCTGCGGGCCCTCGACGAGATGAAGAACACGTTCCTCGAGGCCGTGTCGCACGACCTGCGTACCCCGCTCACGTCGATCCTCGGGTCGGCGGTCACGCTCGAGCGATCGGGAATGGACATCCCCCGGGAGGACGCGATCGACCTGCTGCAGCGGATCGCCTCGAACGCACGCAAACTCGAACGCCTCCTCGGCGACCTGTTGGACCTCGACCGTCTCCAGCGGGGGATCATCACGCCGCAGCGCAGGCGGACCGACGTCGGTGCGCTCGTCGGCGAGGCCGTCCGCGAGTTCGAGCAGTTCGGCGGCCGAGAGGTGCTGTTCGGGTCGGGCGAGCTCATGGCGGACGTCGACCCCCCGAAGGTCGAGCGGATCGTCGAGAACCTGCTCTCGAACGCGGCTCGGCACACCACCCCCGAGAGCCGCATCTGGGCCCGGGTGGATCGACGGGACGACGGCATCCTGCTGGTCGTCGAGGACGAGGGCGGCGGCGTACCCGATCAGCTGAAGGACGCGATCTTCGAACCGTTCCGGCAGGGTCCCGGCCCGGCGAGCGCCTCCCCGGGCGTCGGGGTGGGCCTCTCGCTCGTCGCTCGCTTCGCCGAGCTCCACGGCGGCCGGGCGTGGGTCGAGGACCGTCCGGGCGGCGGCGCCTCGTTCAAGGTCCTGCTACCCGAGGCCTGAGGCTCCGACCGAGCACGAGGTCTTCGACGATCACTCGGGACAGTCGGCCTTGGCGGAGTCCGCGTCGACCATGCACCCGCTCACGTCCACGGCCTCGAACGCCGACGCGGGGACGGTCTTGAGCTGATCCAGCAGATGGTTGCCCCAGTGATCGTCGCGCGTGCCTTGGAAGTACCAGTCGGACCCGTTGTCGGCCAGCATCAACCCGTAGCGCTGCATCGCTCGCAGGATCGTTCTCACGCGCGGAGGGCGCGCTTGATCCCACGGGTGGCCTGACGGATCCGCTGCTCGTTCTCGACGAGCGCGAAGCGAACGTGCCGGTCGCCGGCCACTCCAAAGCCGACGCCGGGCGAGACCGCCACGTTCGCCTCCCGCAGGAGGAGCTTCGCAAACTCCAGAGACCCACCGTCCCTGTGGGGTTCGGGGATCTCCGCCCAGACGAACATCGTCGCCCGGGGCGCCGGGACGGTCCACCCGGCGCGAGCCAGCCCGTCGATCAAGGTGTCGCGCCGCGATCGGTAAACGTCGCGGTAGGCCTCCGCCTGATCCTCGCACTCGTTGAGCGCGATGATCGCCGCGATCTGGATCGGCTGGAACACGCCGTAGTCGAGATAGCTCTTCAGCCGTGTCAGCGCCCCGACCATCTCAGGATTGCCGACGACGAACGCGATACGCCAGCCCGGCATCGAATACGACTTCGACATCGAGAAGACCTCGACGCCTACATCCTTCGCGCCGGGCACTTCGAGGAAGCTCGGCGCCCGGTACCCGTCGAAGCACAGGTCGGCGTAGGCGAAGTCGTGGATCACGGCGACGTCGTGCTCGCGGGCGAACGCCACGAGCTGCTCGAAGAACGACAACTCCACGCAGGCGGTCGTGGGATTGTGCGGGAAGCTGGTGAGGACCAGGCGCGGTCGCGGCCAGGTGCCCTCGAACGCCCGTAGGAGGTCGGAGAAGAAGTCCCCGTCCGCCCCGAGCGGCACGGAGCGGACGTCCGCGCCGGCGAGCGCGGCCGAGAACGTGTGGATCGGGTAGGTGGGCTCGGGGACCAGGCACGTGTCGCCGGAGCCGACGAGGGTCCACGCGATGTGGCTGATCGCCTCCTTCGCCCCCATCGTCGTGACCACCTCGGTCTCTGGATCGAGCGGGACGCCGTACCGGCGCTCGTACCGATCTGCGATCGCACGGCGGAGGTTCGGGAGGCCCCGGCTGGTCGAATAGCGGTGGTTCCGAGGGTCGCGCGCAGCCTCCGTGAGCTTGTCAACGACCGGCTCGGGCGAGGCCAGGTCGGGATTGCCCATGCCGAGGTCCACAACGTCCTCGCCCGCGCGGCGCGCGGCCGCCTTCAGGTCGTTGACGACGTTGAAGACGTACGGGGGCAGCCTGTCGATCCGCCGGAACTCCCTCACCCCGAACCTCCCATCGAGCCGGCGGTCGGATTCGAACCGACGACCTGCTGTTTACAAGACAGCTGCTCTGCCCCTGAGCTACGCCGGCGCTCGAGCGAGCCTAGCAGCGGGGAGCCGAGGATCATGCGAAGAGCTCCTCGTCGGTGACGAGCGCCACGACGAACCTTCGATCTCGACCGCTCCGATCCGACCTCGCGTCATCCCTCCATCGATCGGGTTCGCAGGACGAAGGCGTACAGCGCGGCGGCGAGCGACGCGGATGCGTTCAGAGACCCGACCCGGCCCCGCATCGGAAGACGGACCAGAAGGTCGCACGCGTCCCGAGTGAGCCGGCCGAGGCCCTCGCCCTCGGAGCCGAGCACCACCGCGACGCGGCCCTCGGGCGGCTCCTCCTCGAACACCGTCCGCTCGGCCCGCTCGTCCAGCCCGACCACCGTGAAACCGGCGTCCTTGAGCCGTTCGAGCGCGCGGGCGATGTTGGCCACGCGAGCGTACGGCAGATGCAGGAGCGCGCCGGCGGAGGCGCGGATCGCGGCGGGGGAGACATCGGCGGCCCTACGGATGCGGGTGACGAGCATCCTCGCCCCGGCCGCCTCGGCCGAACGCGCCGCTGCTCCGAGGTTCTGCGGATCGGTGATGCCGTCGAGCACGACCAGCAGGTCGTCATCGCCGAACGGCCACGTCGCGAGCTCGCGCTCGCCGATCGGGTCCGGTGCCCCGGCGAGCGCCACGACGCCCCGATGCTCGGACCCGAGCCGGTCGAGCTCGGCGCGATCGACCTCCCGCACCGGGACCCCGGCTTCGCGGCAGGCGTCGAGCACGTCCCGAAGGCCGGGGGTCGAACGCGCGCCGCGCCCGACGAGCACTTCCTGCGCGGTGCCGGCGCGTACCGCCTCGAGGACCGCTCGTCGGCCGGCGACGACGGACGTGGTCACGACCGCGCCAACACCACGAGTGCGATGCAGCCCACGCCGTCCCCCGAGAGCCCGAGCCCCTCGGGACGCGTCGCCTTGACGGAGACGCGCTCGGCGGGGACGCCGAGCGCGTCGCAAAGGGCTCGCCGCATCGCATCTCGGACGGGTGCGATCGATGGTCGCTCGGCGATGACCGTGAGGTCGGCCGACACCGGATGGCAGCCGGCGACCCGGATCATCTCGCGCGCGCGCCCGAGCAGGTCGAGCCCGCCGATCCCCTCGAAGACCGGATCGGTATCGGGGAAGTGCTCACCGAGGTCGCCCAGCGCGGCGGCGCCCAGCATCGCGTCCGCGAGCGCATGGCAGACGACGTCCCCGTCGGAATGGCCGGCGAGACCGTCCTGCGCCTCGAATCGGACCCCGCCGAGCATCAGTGCGCGGCCGGGCGCGAACGCGTGAACGTCGAAACCGAGACCCACGAGTTGTTCACTCACCTTGCGAGCGCCTCCGCGAGGCGGATGTCGTCCGGCGTCGTGATCTTCAGGTTGGTCCGCTCCCCCTCGATCGCCCGGACGCGGTAGCCGGCGCGTTCGAGCAGGAGCGCGTCGTCCGAGCCGTCGAAACCCTCCTGTATGGCCCGCTCGTGCGCGTCTCGGAGCGCCGCCGCCGAGAACGCCTGAGGCGTCTGAGCGAGGGCGAGTGACCCACGGGGTTCGGTCTTCTCGATCCTTCCGTCCTGCACCCGCTTCACCGTGTCGACCATCGGCAGCGTCGGGACGACGCCGTCCCAGCCCTCGAGCGCCTCGAGCGTCCGCGTGAACAGGGCGGTCGACGCGAGCGGTCGAGCCGCGTCGTGACAGAGCACCCGCTCCGCGGTGGGTGGCACGACCGAGAGCCCCGCCGCGACCGAGGCCTGCCTCGTCGTTCCACCCGCGACCACGGCGGCGACGCGGTAGGCCTCGACGAGACGGCGGACCTCGTCCTCCCACCCCGGCGGAGCGACGACGACCACGCCGGAGACGGCGACGGCGGCCGATGCTCGTTCGACTGCCCGAGCGACGATCGACGAGCCGCCGAACGCCATGAGGGCCTTCGGGATCGTCGCGTCCATCCGCTCGCCCCGTCCGGCGGCGAGCACGATCGCGACGGCACCGTCCACGGCGCCGAGGTTACTGGAGGTTCAAGCCGACGAACTCGAGCCTGAGCGGATCGGTGAGCGGGCGGTCAGGACCCGATGAAGGGGCTCAGGCCTCGGCCATCACGCGGGCGCCGTGCGACTCGTCGAGCACCTTGTCGATCATGGCTTCGGCCTTCTCCTCGCCTTCGCCGGTGGCGTAGGTGAGCTCGGAGACCAGGATCTGGCGGGCCTTGTTGATCATGCGCTTCTCGCCCGCCGACAGACCCCGCTCGCGCTCGCGGATCGACAGGTTCCTGACGACCTCGGCGACCTGGTAGATGTCGCCGGACCGGAGCTTCTCGATGTTGTTCTTGAAGCGCCGGCTCCAGTTGGCAGCCATCTTGGACTCGTCCTCGCGGAGGACGTTCAGGACCTTCTTGACCTCGTTCTTGCCGACGACCGATCGAAGCCCGACCTCTTCGGTGCTGTCGATCGGCACCATGAGGGTCAGATCGCCGTAGGAGACCCGCAGCTTGAAGTACTTGCGCTTCTCACCGAGGAACTCCCTCACGCACAACTCTTCGATGACTGCTGCGCCGTGTTCCGGATGCACAACCGTGTCGCCTTTGCGGAACACAAGACCCCCTAGAGTCGGCCGACGAGGGACGGGCGGGACGGAGTAAGGATAGCACGCGGGACTCCTGACTCGCAAATCAAAAGCCCAGGTCAGAGGCTGTTTCCGACCCCTTCGACCCCTTTGGACCGTTCCCCTTCGCCGGAAGACCTACGGCGGGCGGCGGTCCCGGAACGGACGCGGGCCTGGCAGCCGCCCAGGTCAGGGCCTGCATGACGTGTCGGACCGGGACGGGGCTGAGCCCCTCGAGCCCCTGCGCTCCCTCCGGGACGAACACGGTGTGCAGACCGGCCGCTCTCGCAGCCGAGAGGCGGGCACCCATGCCGGGCACCGGCCGGACGACCCCGGTCAGCCCGATCTCGCCGACGAACGCCGACGCGGTGGGCGCCGGGACACGGGCGACCGCCGACGCGACCGCGGCGGCCACGGCGAGGTCGCACGCCGGGTCGTCGAGCCTGGCTCCCCCTGCGACGGCGCCGAAGACGTCCGCGCGCCCGAGCCGCAGACCGGCGCTGTCGAGCACGGCGCCGACCAGCTGGAACCGGCGGAGATCCAGACCGCTGACCTGCCGCCTCGCCGCACCTTCCCCCTCGGCGACGAGCGCCTGGACCTCAACCGCGAGCCCCCGCCGCCCGGCGAGGGGAAGAGCGGTGGCGGCACCCGGCTCTCCGCCGCCGGGCAGGAGGAGGTGGGCCGGATCGATCTCGCGCAAGCCCGCCCCCGACATCTCGAACCAGGCGACCTCGCCCTCGGCGCCGAACCGGTTCTTGCCGGCCGAGAGCATCCGGAGCCCCGAGCGCGGCTCGCCGTCGAACGCGAGCACCACGTCCACCGCGTGCTCGAGCGCCCGGGGGCCCGCGAGATCGCCGTCCTTCGTGACGTGGCCCGTCAGCACCACCGAGACCCCCTCCGCCTTCGCGAACCCGACGAGCGCGTCCGCGCACCCGCGCACCTGCGACGGTCCCCCGGGAACCTGGCCCGCCGAAGGCTCGCGGAGCGACTGGATCGAATCCACCGCGAGCAGGAACGGACGCATCGACCGAGCTGCCTCGACGACGGCGGGCAGCTCGCGACCCGTGACGAAGGACAGGCTCGAGCCGTCGATCCCGAGGCGGTGGGCCCTCGCGGACACCTGTCGGCGCGACTCCTCTCCGGACGCGAAGAGGCAGGGGAGCCCGGCAGCCGACAGGTTGGCAACCATCTGGAGGAGAAGGGTCGACTTGCCGATGCCGGGCTCACCCGCGAGCAAGGCCACGGTGGAGGGGACCAGCCCACCGCCGAGGACGCGGTCGACGCCGGGAAGGCCCGTCGAGATCCTTCGTTCGTCCGCGTCATCGTGGGCGAGCGTCTCCACGACTGCGGCCGATGCGGCGTTGCCGCCGCGGCCTTCCTCGATCGTCCCCCACGCGCCGCAGCCCGGGCAGCGCCCCGCCCACTGCGCGAGCTGCTGCCCGCAGTCGCGGCACGAGAGCACCGTGCGAACCTTGCCCATCGCGGGAACCGTAGCCACAGGGTCTGACAGCCGAGCTCGACGAGGGATGTCGGCGACCGAGGATAGGGTCGGCCTTCGAGGTGCGATGTCGAACGTCCGATGGTCGTAGGCCTGCCCGGCCGAGGAAACCCCTTCCCTGGGTATCGACCTGCGACCACGATCTTCCGATAACGGAGGAACTGGAGGGCTGGAGATGCAGCGGGTTCGAGCGGATGGGATCGCACGCCTGGACGCGCTCGACGGCGGCCGGGCCGAGCCGATCTCCGGCCCGCTCGCGCGCTCCCTTCCGGAGCCGTTCGAGTACCCGCTCGCGATGGTCGAGTGGCACGACGCGTGGTTCGACCTCGATCAGGAGGGCCCGGACGACTGCCGGCACGACTACCTGGTTCGGACCGTCGGGTTCCTGGTCGGCGAGGGGCCGCGGTTCGTCTCCCTCGCACAGGAGCTGCTGCCGGACGGGGAGGGCCTTCGCGCCGTCACGCACATCCCCCTCCCGATCGTCGAACGGATCGTCCGGCTGGATCCATCGACCGATCTCGACGGACACCTGGGTTCACCACCGCTCGCATCCGGGTAGACTCCACGGGTTCACGGTCCTCGACGCAGTCGACCGGACCACGACCGGGAAGGAGGGATGCAGGATGGCCGAGACCGCCCTCGCCGCTTCGCCGCATCCCTCGGGGATCGGGCGCTAGCCCGACCGACCCGGCGTCCAACGCCTGAGCCGCCCCGATGGGGCGGCTTCTTTCGTTCCCGGCACGCGGCGGCCAGGGCTACCGCCGTGCCGCCGACCTCCGACCGAAGGGAAACCGGATTGGACATCCAGCAGCTCGAGGACGACGAGACCGGAGCGACGGCGTTCGACCACTTCCTGGCCGAGGGCCTGATCACCGACGTCGTCCGCATCGTGAAGACCGGCAAGGAAGCCTCCGTCCACCTGTGCCTGGCCAACCGTTCGACCACCGGAGAGGACCTCCTCGCGCTGAAGGTCTACCACCCGCTCGACCGCAGGGACTTCCGCGACGAGTCGATCTACCGCGACGGCGAGTGGATCGAGGAGCGGAGGATCCGCGCCGCGCTGGAGAAGAAGACGCGGTTCGGCCGAGAGGTCCAGGGCGGACTGTGGGTGAGCCGCGAGTGGGAGACGTTGCGCGAGCTCTCGGCCTCGGGGGCACCCGTGCCGAGGCCCGTCGCGTCCACCGGCGACGCCATCCTGATGAGCTTCGTCGGCGACCACGAGCGGGCGGCGCCCCAGCTCCGTTCGTGCAAGCTCGACCCCGTCGAAGCGCAGGACCTGTTCGAGCAGGTCCTGCGGGCCATCGAACGCATGCTGTACGGCAACGTGATCCACGGCGACCTGTCCGCGTACAACGTGCTGGTGTGGGAGGGTCGCGCCACGATCATCGACCTGCCCCAGGCGGTCGACCCTCGCAAGAACCGACACGCCCCCGCGCTGCTCGAACGCGACGTGCAGCGCATCTGCGATCACTTCGCCCGATTCGGCGTGCGCTCCGCTCCAGCAGAGCTGGCCGGCGACCTGTGGACTTCGTGGCAGTTCGCCGACCTCGTACCCGAGGAGCTGCGGACCGGGATCGAGATGTGACCATCGTGTGATCGTGCTGAACGACCACTTGCATCGTGGTGCGCGAAGGCGTAGGGTTCGCGATTCACCGACGTCGAAAGGAGGGCAAGCGATGGATGTGACTTCCACCATCCCCAATATCGTCGCGTCCCTCCCGATGTCGTTCTCGGCCTAGCCAAGGTCCGGCCCCCGGGGGAACGTGGCGACCTGTTGTATCCCGGATTTGGCTGCTCCTCGCACAACCCGGAAACACCAGACTTGGAGGCCGTCAACGAACGTGTATCCGTCACACCTGGCACGCCCGCACGGCGGATCGACGCATCCGCGGTCGATGGAGAGAAGGGTCTGTTCCGAGATGGAACATCTGAACAGCTCTCGAAGGTGGTTCGAGGACCTCGAGTCCTTCTCTCGGCGCGTGCTCACGACGGTCCTGTTCACGGACGTGGTCGACTCGACCGGACGGTTGCTGGAGCTCGGTGATCGGACGTGGACCGAGCTGCTTCGGTCGCACCAGACGCGGTTTCGGGAGCGGCTCGGGCGGTTCGGAGGGCGCGAGGTCGACGCTGCGGGCGATGGTTTCCTGGCCGCGTTCGACGTCCCAACCTACGCCGTGGCGTTCGCGTGCTCGTTCCACGACGAGGTCATCGAACTCGGCCTCGAGGTTCGCACCGGTGTCCACACGGGCGAGTGTGAGCTCGAGGACGGCAGGCTCCGCGGCGTGGCGGTCCACGTGGGTGCTCGCTTGGCGAGCATCGCACGCCCCGGCGAGGTCCTCGTCTCGGCAACCGTTCGAGACGTGGTGGCGGGAGGCGAGCTGAGGTTCGCGGATCGTGGCCTGCACGAGCTACGCGGCGTCCCCGGACAGCGCAGGCTCTTCGCGGCTCTCGGGAACGGGACCGAAGCGCTCGTGCCGGAGCGGCGGGGACGATCGAGGGCGGCGGTCGGAGTGTCGCACCGTCGGCAACCGAAGCGGCGGATGGATACCGCCGACGTCGGATGAAGGGCGTGCGGGCTCGGGATCACCCGGGCTCGCACGCCTAGCCCTCGCGGGCGCCGCGGAACTCGAGCGTGTACCTCCAGCTCGAGCCGTCGGGCGCGTACTCGAACCCGAGGAGCCTGCCGGTCTCGCCGCCCGGGAGCAACATCGGCAGGCCGAGGTGCTCGTCGCCGGGCCACAGGTCCTCCCGTTGCTCATCCTCCATGCGCACCATGGTCATCGGGAGCCTTCCCTCGGTCTCGAGCGGTTCGCTCCAAACTTTGATCTCGCTGGGGTGGAGTTGCCGAAATCGGACGAACCGCACCGAGACGTGCAGGAGGACGGCCTCGTTCGGCGACTTCCATGCCTTGCCGAGCCAACGCCACTGGCTGCCGTCCCTCGAGGTCTCGACCGCCCAGCACTCCTCGTTCCCGAGCGACATGGGCCGAGCGTAGCCGAGTCTCGTGAGAAACCGTCAGGCCGACCCCGGACACCGAACGGCCCGGCAGCCACATGGTTGCCGGGCCCTCGGTCTTTCGGGGTTCGGCGACGTGGCGCCGGACCCACTGGTCTGTCTACCCGCTCAGGCCTCCGACGAACCCGCGAGCTCGACCGGGGGGACGTCTGGCGGGACGCCCGCGCCCTCGAACACGATCTCGCCGTCCCGCGCGTCCACGATGATCGTCTGGCCGGCGCGGAACTCCTTCCACAGGAGCTTCTCGGACAGCGGATCCTCGACGAAGCGCTGGATCGTCCGCCGTAGCGGCCGAGCGCCGAGCGACGGGTCGAACCCCTTCTCGGCCAGAACCGTCTTCGCGGCGTCCGTCAGCTCGATCTCCAGATCCTTGGCCTTCAGCTGCTCGGTGACCCGCTTCATCAGCAGGTCGACGATCTGCTTCACGTCTTCCTGGGTGAGCGAGTGGAAGACGATGACCTCGTCGATGCGGTTCAGGAACTCGGGTCGGAAGGACTTCTTCAGCTCGTCCATGACCCGGTCCTTCATCTTGTCGTACGTCATCTTCTCGTCCGGACGCGCCGCGAACCCGATCCCGGGTCCCTTCTGGATGTCTCGGGTCCCGAGGTTCGACGTCATGATGATGATCGTGTTCTTGAAGTCGACCTGGTGACCCTGCGAGTCCGTCAGCCGCCCGTCCTCCAGGATCTGCAGGAGCGTGTTGAACACGTCCGGGTGCGCCTTCTCGATCTCGTCGAACAGGATCACGCTGAACGGCTTGCGGCGAACGGCCTCGGTGAGCTGGCCACCCTCCTCGTACCCCACGTAGCCGGGGGGAGAGCCGATCAGCCGGCTGACCGTGTGCTTCTCCATGTATTCGGACATGTCGAGCTGGATCAGGGCGGCCTCGTCGCCGAACAGGAACTCGGCGAGCGCCTTGGAGAGCTCGGTCTTCCCGACGCCCGAGGGCCCGAGGAAGATGAACGAGCCCGACGGCCGCTTGGGGTCCTTGAGGCCGGCGCGTGTGCGGCGGATCGCCTTGCTGACCGCCGTGATCGAGTCCTCCTGACTGATGATCCGCTTGTGGAGCTCGTCCTCCATACGGAGCAGCTTCTCCGTCTCCTCCTCGGTGAGCTTGAAGACCGGGATGCCGGTCCAGGTGGCGAGCACCTCGGCGATCTCCTCCTCGTCCACCTCGGACAGGACATCCATCTCTCCGGACTTCCACTCGCGCTCGCGTCGCTGGCGCTCCTCGACGAGCTGACGCTCCTCGTCGCGCAGCGAGGCGGCCTTCTCGAAGTCCTGCGCGTCGATCGCGCTCTCCTTGCGGAGGCGGACCTCGGCGATCTTCTCGTCCACCTCGCGGACGTCGGGGGGCGCGGTCATCCGGCGGATCCGCATACGCGAGCCCGCCTCGTCGATCAGGTCGATCGCCTTGTCCGGCAGGAACCGATCGCTGATGTAGCGGTCGGACAGGTTCGCGGCCGCGACCAGCGCGTCGTCGGTGAACGAGACGCGGTGGTGCGCCTCGTACCGGTCGCGGAGGCCCTTCAAGATCTCGATCGTGTGCGCGACCGTGGGCTCCTCGACGTTGATCGGCTGGAAGCGCCGCTCGAGCGCCGCGTCCTTCTCGAGATGCTTGCGGTACTCGTCGCGCGTCGTCGCACCGATCGTCTGGAGCTCGCCGCGCGCGAGCATCGGCTTGAGGATGCTCGCGGCGTCGATCGCGCCCTCGGCCGCCCCGGCGCCGACGAGCGTGTGCAGCTCGTCGATGAACAGCACGATGTCGCCGCGCGTGCGGATCTCCTTCAGGACCTTCTTGAGACGCTCCTCGAAGTCGCCGCGGTAGCGCGAACCGGCGACGAGCGCGCCGAGGTCGAGCGTGTAGATCTGCTTGCCCTTGAGGGTCTCCGGAACCTCGCCGCGGACGATGTCCTGCGCGAGGCCCTCGACGATCGCTGTCTTGCCGACGCCGGGCTCGCCGATCAGCACCGGGTTGTTCTTCGTCCGGCGCGACAGCACCTGCATGACCCGCTCGATCTCCTTCTCGCGGCCGATCACCGGGTCGAGCTTGGTGTCGCGCGCGAGCTGGGTGAGGTTCCGACCGAACTGGTCGAGCACCATCGAGCCCTGACCGGCCTGCTCTCCCTGCCCGCCCGGGGTCGTCTCGCCCTTACCGGCGGTGTAGCCGGACAGGAGCTGGATCACGGTCTGACGGACACGGTTGAGGTCCGCTCCGAGCTTCTGGAGGACCTGCGCGGCGACGCCTTCGCCCTCGCGGATCAGCCCGAGCAGGATGTGCTCGGTCCCGATGTAGTTGTGACCGAGCTGCAGCGCTTCGCGGAGCGAGAGCTCGAGGACCTTCTTGGCGCGCGGTGTGAACGGGATGTGGCCCGTCGGCGCCGCCTGGCCCTGGCCGATGATCTCCTCGACCTGCTGGCGGACGGCCTCGAGGGAGATGTTGAGGGACTCGAGCGCCTTGGCGGCGACCCCTTCTCCTTCGTGGATCAGGCCGAGCAGGATGTGCTCGGTCCCGATGTAGTTGTGGTTGAGCATCCTCGCTTCTTCTTGGGCGAGGACCACGACGCGGCGGGCTCGGTCGGTGAAGCGTTCGAACATGCTCAGTCCCCCGGGGCCGGAGCCCCACCTATCGAACGGCCTCGGGGATCACCGGACCCCGTCCTACCCCCGAGGCAGGTCGAGCGCTTCGGTGTGGCACGATCTCGTGCGCCCGCCGAAGCGCCCCACGCAGGGGAGTATACCCCCGACCTCAGATGCAACCCGATGGAGCTCCCCTTCGTTCCCGCGATCGGGTCCATACCCGTGTATTCGGCGAAACAGGGTGCCGAGATGACCTGATGGAGAAGATGTAGTCCCTCCGGGCAGGTCATGGCCCGAATGGGCCATACAAATTCAGCCATTTGGGCGTTTTCCTTGGGCGAGCCTGTCGGGCAGGATATGCAGGCATCGGAACCTCGATCTTCCCTGAGGATCCTTTCCCAGTGAGGAGATGACACGTTGCGGGTCTTGGTGGTTGATGACCACCCGGCGTTCCGCCGGGCGCTCACGTCTGCGTTGAGGATGGTGAAGGGCATCGAGGTCGCGGGCGAGGCCGGCGGCGGCAGGGAGGCGACGGACCGGGCTCGCAAGGACGAGCCGGACCTCGTGCTGATGGACCTGTCGATGCCCGACTTCGACGGGATCGAGGCGATGCGAAGGATCCATCACGAACGGCCGGAGCTGCCCGTGGTGATCTTGACGGCGCATGCCGACCCGGGCGTCGAGAAGGAGGCCCGCGAGGCGGGTGCTTCGGGGTTCCTCGCCAAGGGAACGGCACTCGAGGACATCATCCTCGTGCTCAACGAGGCGACGGAGGGCGTCGCCTGAACGCCTAGATCCACGGCGGATCCGCGCTCGACCGATCCCAGCTCCCCCCCTCATGCCCGACCCGTGTCTGCCCGATAGAGCAAGGATGAGAGCAGCACGAGCCGAGCGTGAAGCGACCGGGAGCCTGCCGAAGATCATCGAGACCGAAGCTCGGATCGTCGGTCTCCGCGACTTCAACACCCTTTCCCTCGATGCGGTCGAGCATCGACGTATCCAGCTGTGGATCCTCTCGTCGATCACGCTCGTCTGCATCAGCGTCTGCGTCGTCGTGCTGTCGATCTGGCCCAGCTCCGGATGGTCGGCGATGTCGTCAGCGGCTCTTCGATGGGGGATCGTCTTGCTGTCGATCGCGTTCTGCGTGTACGCGATCGACAAGGAACGACACCTGCAGAAGCTGTCGAGGCTCCTCACCGACGAGCGGGTCCTCACCGCGGCGCTCTCGAACCGACTCCGTGAGCTCTCGCTGCTCCTGCAGGCCGGCAAGGCGATGAACGCGGCCCTCGAGCTCGACGCGGTGCTGGACGTGATCCTGCACAGCGCTCTGGAGCTCCTGACCGGGACGAGCGGTTCCATCATGCTCGTGGACGGCGAGGAGCTCGTCGCACGATGCGTCCGCAACAACCCCGATGCGCTCGGGCGACGGGTCGCGATCGGCGAGGGGATCGCAGGCCGAGTGGCCCGGACGAAGGAACCGATCCTCATCAACGGCAAGCCGACCTCGCAGGAGTTCCCCGGGCTCGACGCCCGGACCCAGGCGGTGGCCAGCTCCATGTCGGTCCCGCTCGTCCATCGCGATCAGCTCCTCGGGGTGCTGAACGTGAACGCCGACGCGGGGAGCACCTTCAATGCCTACGAGCTTCGGGCGCTCAGCATGTTCGGGGAGCAGGGGGCCGTCGCCATCGCCAACGCCCGGCTGTTCGACGCCGAGCGCGCCCACGTCGTCGAGCTCGTCGAGCTCGACCGCCTGAAGTCCGAGTTCCTCGGCCTGGTGACGCACGAGCTCCGAACGCCGCTCACGGTCGTGCTGGCCGCCGCGCAGGCCGGCAAGCAGCCCGAATCGCCGATCGAGTCGGCGGAGCTCTTCGAGATGATCGAGCGCAACGGCAAGAACCTCGCGTCGCTGGTCGATGAACTGCTGATCGCCGCTCGGCTCGAGCAGGACGTCGCCGCGACCGTCCCGGTCCCCGTCGACGTCGCCGAGCTGGCGCGCACCGTCGCCCGCGACTTCGGCGTCACCGATCGACCGGTCGAGACGGAGATCCACGAGGGGCTCTGGACGATCGGCGACCCGGACGCCGTCCGACGGATCCTCGTGAACCTGCTCGACAACGCGCACAAGTACGGAGCTCCCCCGATCAGGGTGACGCTGGAGCCGGGGGACGACTGCGTGGTCCTGAGCGTTTCCGACGCCGGCCCCGGCATCCCGGCCGACGAGCGCGAGCGCTTGTTCGAGCGTTTCCACCGGGGCGACACCACGGGCAAGCCGGGCCTGGGTCTGGGACTGCCGATCGTCCGAGGGTTGGCGGCGGCCTCCGGGGGCCACGTGTGGGCGGAGGACGCACCCGGCGGCGGAGCGGTGTTCAAGGTCGCCCTGCCGCTCCGAACCGCGAGCCTCGAGACGGTCTGACTCCGATCCGCTCAGTCGGGCGGTCGGTGCAGGGGGAACAGGATGATCTCCCGGATGCTCGAGACGTCGGCGAGGAGCATGAGGAGCCGGTCGATCCCGATCCCCAGCCCGCCGGCGGGTGGCATCCCGTGTTCGAGCGCCTGGAGGAAGTCCTCGTCGAACGGGTGGGTCTCGTGCTCGCCGGCCTCGCGCGCCCGCTGTTGGAGCAGGAACTTGGCGCGCTGCTCGTCCGGGTCCGTCAGCTCCGAATAGCCCGTCCCGAGCTCCATGCCACCGATGACGGGGTCCACGTGCTCGGTGAGCCTCGGGTCGTCGCGGTGCGGCCGCGCGAGCGGTGACACCTCGCGAGGGAAGTCGCAGACGAACGTCGGCTGGATCAACCCCGGCTCGACGAGCTTCTCGAACAGCTCGAGAGCGATCTTGCCCGTGGGCCAGGAGGGGTCGACGGGAACGTCGTGCCGTTCGGCCAGCGAGGGGAGGTCGGATCGCTCGAGCGTGACCTCCTCCCCGACGGCGTCCGAGACGCTGCCGAGCACCGTGACCCGGCGCCACTCTCCACCGAGATCGATCTGGTGTCCGCGAAAGGTGACCTGCAGCGTTCCGGCGACCGCGAGCGCGCTCGCCTGCACGAGCTCCCGTGTGACGTCCATCATCGTCTCGTAGTCCGCGTAGGCCTGGTAGAGCTCGAGCATCGTGAACTCCGGGTTGTACTTCCACCCGACGCCCTCGTTGCGGAAGTTCCGACCGATCTCGTAGACGCGCTCGAGACCGCCGACGAGGAGGCGCTTCAGGTAGAGCTCGAGCGAGATCCGCAGGTACAGCTCCATGTCCAGGTCGCGGTGATGCGTGACGAAGGGGCGTGCCATCGCACCCCCCGCGACGGTCTGCAGGACCGGCGTCTCGACCTCGACGAACCCGCGCTCGTCGAGGTAGGCGCGGATCGCTCGCAGCGTGGTCGCCCGAACGTCGACGAGCCGCCGACGCGCCTGCGGGTCGGTCGCGAGGTGAACGTAGCGCTGCCGCTGCTGGAGCTCGGGGTCCTTCAGGCCGTGCCACTTCTCGGGGAGCGGGCGGAGCGCCTTGGTGAGCATCGCGAGTCGCTCGACGAAGATCGACAGCTCGCCCTTTCGGGTCGTTCCGACCCGGCCGGTCGCGCCGACGATGTCGCCGAGGTCGACGTCGGCGAGGAGGGCGAGGCTCGGCGGCTCGGTCTCCTGGTTGAGGACGAGCTGCAGGTCCCCCGTCCGGTCGCGCAGGACCAGGAAACAGAGCTTGCCCATGTCCCGCTTCAGCACGACGCGGCCGGCGACGGTCCGGCGTTGCTCGCCGAGCGTGTCGGGCTCGAGCCCCCCGAACTCCTCCCGGATCGCCGACGTCGGATCCGGCTCCGGCACCCCGAGGGCCTGCTCGAGGTTCAGGGCGAACGCCCGGTCGCCGAGCCGTTCCCGGCTCTCGCGGCGCGTCCTCAGGACCTCGCGTTCGCGGCCGGAGGCCTCCTCGGTCGCCTCGTCACTCATCGGCCGGTCCCACGTTGCGTTCGAAGACGAGCCGGAGACCCTCGAGCGTGAGCCACGGGTCGACCTCGTCCACGAACTGGCAATGCGGGACGATCTGCGGGGCAAGGCCTCCGGTCGCGACGACGGTGGCGCTGCCTCCGAGCTCCTTGCGGATCCGTTCGATCATCCCGTCGGTCTCCGCGGCCGTTCCGAAGATCAGTCCGGATTGGATCGCGTCGACGGTGTTCCTCCCGATCGGCGATCTCGGCGCCTGGAGCTCGACCTGCGGCAGCCGTGCCGTCTCGCGGGACAGGGACGCGTTCGACGTCTGGACACCGGGCGCGATCGCCCCCCCGAGGAACTCTCCCTTCTCGGTGACCACGTCGTAGGTCGTCGCGGTCCCGAAATCGATCACGATGCACGGTCCGCCGTACCGGCTGAACGCCGCGAGCGCGTTCACGATCCGGTCCGCCCCGACCTCGCGCGGGTGATCCGTCTGGATCGACAGCCCGGTCCGGGTCCCGGGTTCGACGACGACCGGTGGGAAGTTGAAGTAGCGGTTGACCATGTCTCGCAGCGCCGTGGTCGAGGTCGGCACCACGGACGAGATGACCACGCCGGTGATCTGGTTCGAGAACGAGAGCCCCGTCTGGTCCAGGAGCCCCGCGAACAGGACCGCGAGCTCATCCGCGGTCCGCTCGGTCTCGGTGGACAGACGCCACTGGTGCTCGAGCTCCGACCCGCGGAACACCCCGAGCACGGTGTTCGAGTTCCCGACGTTCACCGCGAGCAGCATCCGTCGTCACCTCCTTGACCGGCCATCCTGCCACGCGGGGATGTGGCCCGACATCCGGCTCGCGCCGGCGCGGTCGCCCGTCCGGTCACGCCGTGGGCAGGAGGAGTGTGTCGATGAGCCGCACCCGGCCGAAGCGAGCGGCGACGAGCGCGCGAGCGGGGCCGGCGATCGTCCGGACCTCCTCGAACGTCTGCTCGTCCACGACGGCCACGTAGTCGATGTGCGCGAGGGGCGTGGCGCCGATCTCGCGAGCCATCGCGGCCACCAACCGGCCGGTCTCGCGCTCACCGGCGCGAGCGAGCTCGGCGGCCTCGGAGAGCGCGAGGAACAGGCAGGTGGCGGCCTCGCGCTCGTCGGGTGAGAGAAGTCGGTTCCGGCTGGAGAGCGCGAGGCCGTCGGGTTCGCGCACGACCGGGCACACACGAACATCCACCGGGAGCGAGAGATCGCGGACCATGCCCCGGATCACGGCCAGCTGTTGCGCGTCCTTCTCGCCGAAGTACGCGGTGCACGGGCCGACCGTGTCGAAGAGCTTGGCCACCACCGTCGCGACCCCGCGGAAGTGACCGGGGCGGGACGCACCTTCGAGGCGTTCACCGAGCGGCCCGGGGTCGACCGTGAACTCGGGTTCACCGTTCGGGTACATCTCGTCCGCCGACGGCGCGAACACGAGATCGACCCCGTTCGCCTCGCGCCATCTCCAGATCCGCCCGTTCGTCGCGCGGGTAGGCCTCGAGATCGGCGGGATCGCCGAACTGCAGCGGGTTGACGAAGATCGAGACCACGACGAGGTCGCGCTCGCCTCTGGCGCGCCGTAGCAGCGAACGGTGGCCCTCGTGGAACGCTCCCATCGTCGGGACGAATCCGACGGTCCTGCCTTCGGCGCGGGCGCGCTCGCAGGCCGCGCGCGTCGCGGCGATCGTCCGGATCACCTCCAGCGAACGAGCACCTCCTCGACGGCCTCGCGACCCTCGGGCGGAACGCGGCCCGAGCGCTCCGCCAGGGCGAGCGCGAGGTCGGCGAGCGCGACGTAGGGACGGACGGCTTCGGGAGCGTGCAGCGCGAGCGCTTCGAGGTTGCGCTGCAGGGTGATGGCGTCCCCCCGCACCGCCGGACCCGTGAGCGCCTCCGCCGGCCCGACGCGACGCACGTTCGCGAGCGTGGCCTCCTGCAGCGGGGTGAGCGCACCGAGGGGGTCGGGCACGCCGGCCGTGCGTTCGAGCTCCTCGGCCAGGGCCGTCACCGTCACGACGTAGTTGGACGCGAACACGGCCGCCGCGTGATACAGCGGCTTGCGCTCGTCGGCGATCCGGAACGGGCGTCCGCCGGCATCGCGAGCCAGTCGCTCGCCGAGCTCGTACCCGGCCTCGTCGTTCGCGGTGACGGCGAAGGATGCGCCGGGGATCCGTTCGACGGCCGCCTCCACCGTCGGGCAGGTCTGCAGGGGGTGCACCGACAGCGTGGACGCCCCGACCGAAGCTGCGGCCTCGAGCGCATCGAGCCCGGTCGCACCGCTCGCGTGGATGACGGAGCCCGCCGTCTCGAGCGCACCCGCCTTGGCCATCTCCTCGCAGACGCTCTCGATCACCGCGTCGGGCGTCGCGATGACGACGACCTCGGCGGCCGTCGCCGCCCCGACCGCGTCGAGCACCGGGACGTCGGGGAGGAAGCGCGCGGCTCGCTCCGGCGTGGCCGCCCCGCCGGCCACCCCGACGATCCGATGTCCGGCCCGCCGC
Organism: uncultured Actinomycetes bacterium; assembly: GCA_963731925.1. GTDB lineage: Bacteria > Actinomycetota > UBA4738 > UBA4738 > HRBIN12 > DASSJM01. The sequence goes on along the minus strand of CAVSXK010000016.1, from coordinate 73,053 downwards.
CACAGCACCGCGAGGGAGGTCCCGACACGACCGGCACCCACGATCGCGAGATCCATGCCACCGAGTATCCCGCTCAGGGGATCCAGACGATCGGTCCCGAGGGCGGTGGCGCTCCCGCCGGCAGCGGGAGACGACGGGGCGGGCCGTCATCCGCCACGAAGACCTCGCCGCTCGCCACCAGATAGAGCCGGCCCCGGCCGTCGAACGTGCCGTCGAGGTCCGGCTCCGCCGGCATGACGTACCGGGGCACGCGCGTCGCCGAACCGGACCCGGCGTCCAGGACGAACACGCCCCTGCGAGCGCCGAGCGCGCCGACGAGCGCCACCCGGCTGCCGTCCGTCGACCACGAGAGGATGCGTTCGATCGCGAGGACGTGCTCACCGCTCCCGACCGTTACCGGACCGCCGATGCCTTTCCATCCAAGGAGGGTTCCGGTGCCCGACGAGGGCTCCCCCCTCGCAGCTCGAGGGGACCGGGGCGACAGGAGGAACGCCGAGGGAGGGGATGCGGAGATGATCCCGAGCCCGTCGAAGATCAGGTGCGGCACCCCGACCATCCCGGTCAGGTACACGCTCAGGCGATCGCCGGATGCCGCCGTGAAGTAGGTGGCGGCGGCGCTCCGGCTGAGCGACAGAACCGGCCCGCAGAACCCGGGATCGTCCAGCGCCCACTCCTCCTGTTCGGTAACCACGGTCACCAGGCTGATGCGGACCGGCGCGCATCCGGCACGAGCCGGCCGCCCGTTACGAGCGAACACGAGGCTCCTGCCGCCCGGTCCCCACGCGACCAGGTCGCCGCGACCGAGCCCGACGACGTCGGCGTTGGTAGCGACACCCCGCAGGACGGAGGCCGCGACCATCCGGTGGCCCACACGACGCTCGACGCCGACCCACCCCGACCCCGCACCCGAGACGTCCACCAGCTCCGCCGTGCCCCGAGGGACGGTCGGGCCGGGCCTGGCGACCCCCGCGAGCAGGTCGACGACCCACACCCTCGCTCGCCCGTCGTCGCGGGCGAGGTAGACGAGCGCGCCGGAGCCGACCTCCGGGTTCGAGGCGACCGGCCGGGCGGGGGACGCGTCGCCGAACCGTTGCTCGATGGACGCGACCGCGACGATCGCGAGTGCGACGGCGATGGCGATCGCCAGGCCGCGAGGTACCGCTCGCCTCGTCGGATCCTCGCCGAGACGAGCGTCGTCATCCTCGGGCAGTCCGATCCCCGGTTCGGGTCCCGTTCGGGTCTGCCGGTAGAGCGGCGCACCGCACGAGGGGCAGGCGTGCGCTCGGGCGCGTCCCCGCCAGTCGCAGCGGAAACACACCGACTCGGTCACGGCACCGGGAGCGGCGAGGCGAACGGTCGGACACCGAGGACCACGTCGGGGGAGATCCGGAGCGTCGACAGCCGCCGACCGCCGGGGAGCGCGGCATCCGCGTCCAGCTCGCCGAGCGGGACGAGGACGAACCCCCGCTCGTGCATCCGCGGATGAGGGATCACGAGATCGGGTTCATCCACGGTGAGCTCGTCGTAGGTCAAGACGTCGACGTCGATCGTGCGAGGGCCCCACCGTTCGGCCCGCACGCGGCCGAGCGCGTCCTCGACGGCCTGACACGCCTCGAGCAGCTCACGCGGCGAGAGCGTCGTCTCGACCTCGAGCACCGCGTTCAGGTACGGCGGCTGCGGCGGGCCGACCGGTTCGGTCTCGTAGATCCGTGACGAGCGCGCCACGTCGATCCCGTCCGTCGCACCCAGCCGGCGAACCGCCTCCCGTAGATGCTCGAGGCGATCGCCGAGGTTCGATCCGAGCGCGAGGTACGCGCCGGTTCCCACGATCAGCGCTCGGCGGTCGCGGCGGCGGCGACACCCTCGACCTCGTTCGAGCGCGCCGCGCCGGGCTTGTGCACGATCGCGCGCACCTTCACGACGCCGTCGAGGGCGAGAACCTCGTTCGCCACGGCGTGCGCGAGCGACTCGAGGAGGTCGAACGAGTCACGCCCCACGGTCTCGCGCGCGGTCCGGATGAGCGTCCGGTAGTCGGCGGTGGACGCGAGCTCGTCGTCACCGACCTCGACCTCGACGTCCAGATCGACGACGAAGTCCTGCGCTCGGTCCTTCTCCCCCGGGTTCGCGCCGTGATGGCCCGAGGCCGAGATCCCGGTGAGGAGCAGCCGCGAGGTCACCACCGGTCGTCCCCGGGCGGGCGCCGGCCGAGCTCCACGGTCACCGCGCCTCCCTCGTGCGCGTGGGTCTGCGGGAGCTGGAGGTACCGGGTTCGGAGCCATTGCACGATCAGCGGGCCGACGGTCTCGGGGGCGTCCTCGAGCAGGAAGTGACCGCACCCCGGGAGGAGCGCCACCGATGACCACGGCAGCGCGTCGCCCAGGCGTTCGGCGAGCTCGGCGGGCAGGAAGGCGTCGTCTTCCCCCCAGAGCACGAACGCCGGGATCTCCAGCCGCGCGAGGTGAGGCTCGATGTCGACCAGTCCCCGGCCGTCGAACGCGCTCGCGATCCGCACGAACCGCGCGACCCCGTCGTCGCCCTCGAACGGCCGTCGATACTCGCCGAGGTCGGCGTCGGAGAGTCGTTCGCGATGCCCCATCCCGACGTCGAAGAACGTGTCGAACCACGAACGAACGAACGCGGCGTCCACGTCGTCCAGATGCGACCGGAGGTCAAGGATCCGGGGCGAGGGCCAGGCGTCGAACGCGATCGCATCGATCAGGACGAGCGCATCCACGCCGCCGTCGATCGCGAGGAGCTGGGCGACGCCCGCGCCGCGACCGTGGCCGACCACGGCGAAGCGTTGGATGCCGAGCGCTTCCAGCACGGATCGGACGTTGGCGGTCTGGGCCGGGAGACGCAGGTCGGCGCCCTCCGGCGAATCCGAATCGCCCGACCCCAGGAGATCGGGAGCGATGACGTGCATCCAGGGCGCGAGGAGCGGGATCAGCCCGCGCCACAGGTAGGAGGACGTGAACCCACCCGAGAGCAGCACGACGGGCGGCGCGTCCGGGTCCCCCGCCTCCACGACGGCGACCTCGCCGTCCGTGATGCGTACCCGGCGCTTCTCGGTCCAGGTCATCCGGCCCTCGCGATCGCGTCGGCGACTCGGACGGCGCGGACGACCTCCCGCACGTCGTGCACGCGGACGATGTGCGCCCCCCGACCGACCATCCAGACGACCGCGCCGATCGTGCCCTCGACCCGTTCGTCCTCCGGCAGGTCGAGGATCGCGCCGATGAACCGCTTCCGCGACGGGCCGACCAACACGGGCCGACCCAGGTCGAGGAGCTCACCCACCCCGCGCATCAGCTCGAGGTTCTGGTCGAGGTCCTTGCCGAACCCGATCCCCGGATCCACCGCGATCCGGTCGGGGGCGATCCCCGCGAGCTCGGCCGCCTCGATCCGCTGGCGGAGGTACTCGTGCACCTCACCCACGACGTCGTCGTACCGTGGAGCCTCCTGCATCGTCTTCGGGTCGCCCTTCATGTGCATCAGGACGAGGGCGGCCTCCCGCTCGCGGACCACGTCGAACATCTTCGGATCGACCCCGCCCGAGACGTCGTTCACGATCGTGGCTCCGGCGTCCAGTGCCGCGGCCGCCACGTCGGCCTTCCGAGTGTCGATCGAGACGGGGATGGCCGGATGCTGCTCGACGAGCCGCTCGATCACCGGCCGAACGCGGCTCAGCTCCTCATCCGCCGAGACGGCCTCGGAGCCCGGGCGGGTCGACTCGCCGCCGACGTCCAGGATGTCCGCACCGTCGTCGACCATCTGGGTCGCATGCGCCACCGCGGTGGCCCGATCGAGGAACCGTCCGCCGTCGGAGAACGAGTCCGGCGTGACGTTCAGGATCCCCATGACGAGCGTGCGCTCGGAGCAGTCGAACGCGCGATCGCCGACCCGCCAGATGGGACCGCCCATCCACCCATCGTAAGCCCCGGCTGGGAACCTGAACGCGGCTCGACGGATCGGGCCTAGTTGCCGATGTGGTGCAGGGCCTCCTGGCGCGTTCGCGCGTCGTTGCGGAAGAGCCCTCGGACGGCGGACGTCACCGTGACCGAACCCGGCTTCTTCACGCCGCGCATCGTCATGCACAGGTGCTCGGCCTCGATCACGACGAACACACCCCGGGGCTCGAGCGCGCGCTCGATCGTGTCCGCGATCTCGGTGGTGAGCCGCTCCTGCACCTGCGGGCGCTTGGCGAGGATGTCCACGACCCGAGCGACCTTCGACAGGCCGGTGATGCGTCCGTCCTTGTTCGGGATGTAGGCGACGTGGGCCTTCCCGCTGAACGGCAACAGGTGGTGCTCGCAGAGCGACTGCAACGGGATGTCCTTGACCATGATCATCTCGTCGAAGTTCGCGCCGGGCACCACGGTCGCGACCGGCGTCGGGTCCACCCCGACACCCTCGAAGATCTCCCCGAACATGTCGGCGACCCGCCGGGGCGTGTCGACCAGGCCCGCGCGATCGGGGTCGTCGCCGATCCCCTCCAGGATCATGCGGACCGCCTGCTCGACCTTGCCTCGATCGATCTCGGCCATCAGGCGCCCACGAGGTCGTCGAGCGTCTCGGGCAGCTTCGACAGGTCGCCGAGCTCCGCGGCGCGTGGCAGGTCCGAGGTCTCGCGCAACCGGTTGATCCACACCGCGCGGAGCCCGAGCTCGTTCGCCGGGGCGATGTCGTGGAACAGCGACGCCGCGACGTGCGCGTGGCGCTCGCGCTCGGCCCCGGTCTGTTCGAAGAAGCGCTCCCAGTGCCCGTGCGCCGGCTTGTACGAACCCGCTTCGGCGGCCGTGATCCGAAGGTCCACGGGAACGCCGATCGCCTCCAGCGAGGCGTCCAGGAACTCCGGATCCGTGTTCGACAAGATCCCGATCCGCCAGCCGAGCGAACGCAGTTCGGCGAGCGACGACGGGACCTCGTCGAACGGCGGCCAGGTGGGCAACGAGTCGCCGAGCGCCTGCCGTTCCTCGTCCGCGAGGTCGAGCCCCTCGCGATGGGCCACGCGCTCGAGCGACTCGGCCAGCACCTGCCGGTACGGCACCGCGCGGCCGCGCTGCACCTCCGGCTCGATCTCGTGGTAGGCGGAGAGCAACAGCTCGGCGTCGTGCTCGGGCCACAGGTCGGACAGGGTGTCGCGGATCCCGCCCATCCAATCGATCAGGGTGCCGTAGCAGTCGAACGTTGCCCAGCGCTCCGCCGCCATCGCGCCGCGAAGCCTAGCCGATGGGCTTGGGTGGGATCGTGCCGGGCGTGCTCGGCTGTCCGCCCGTCCGGATCGCTCGCCGGGACACCGCGAGGCCGGCGCCACGGACCGACAGGTCGCGCTGGGCCCGCTTGGGGATGTCCGAGAGGAAGCTCTCGACCTCGTCGCGCTCCAGCGTCTCGCGCTCGACCAGCATGGTCGCGAGCTCGTCGAGCTTGGCTCGATGACCCTGCAGGATCTCGAGCGCCTCGTCGTGCGCCTCGTCGATCATCCGGCGGACCTCGTTGTCGATCTCGAACGCCACCTGCTCCGAGTAGTCGGGCTGCGACTGGAAGTCCCGGCCCAGGAAGACCTCGTGCTGCTTCTGCCCGAGCGTCTGCGGGCCGATCGCGTCCGACATCCCGTACTCGGTCACCATCTGCCGGGCCACCTTGGTCGCGCGCTCGATGTCGTTCGCGGCGCCGGTGGTGATGTCCCCCACGATCAGCTCCTCCGCAACGCGGCCGCCCATGAGCATCGCGAGCTCGTCCGCGAGCTCCTCGCGGGTCATGAGGAACTTGTCCTCCTCGGGCAGGGTGAGCGTGTAGCCGAGCGCGCGTCCGCGCGGGATGACGCTGATCTTGTGGACGGGGTCGGTGTTCGGCAGGATGTGGGCCACGAGCGCGTGCCCGCCTTCGTGGTAGGCGATCACGCGTTTCTCGCGTTCGCTCATCACACGGGTCTTGCGCTCGGGACCGGCCATCACACGGTCGATCGCCTCCTCGACCTCCTTCATCGAGATCGCCTTCTTGCCCCACCGAGCGGCGAGCAGCGCCGACTCGTTGATCACGTTCGACAGGTCGGCGCCGGTGAAGCCGGGGGTGCGGCGCGCGATGGTCGACAGGTCCACGGTCTCGTCGAACGGCTTGCCCTTCGCGTGCACCTTCAAGATCCCCTTGCGGCCTTCGAGGTCGGGCCGGTCCACGGTGATGTGCCGGTCGAACCGCCCCGGCCGCAGCAAGGCGGGATCCAGGATGTCGGGGCGGTTGGTCGCGGCCATCAAGATGACCGCGGTGCGCTGGTCGAACCCGTCCATCTCGACGAGGAGCTGGTTGAGCGTCTGCTCGCGCTCATCGTGGCCACCGCCGAGGCCGGCGCCGCGGTGACGTCCGACGGCGTCGATCTCGTCGATGAACACGATCGCGGGAGCGCTCTGCTTGGCCTGCTCGAACAGGTCGCGGACCCGGGCGGCGCCGACCCCGACGAACATCTCGACGAAGTCCGACCCCGAGATCGAATAGAACGGGACGCCCGCCTCACCCGCGACCGCGCGCGCGAGCAACGTCTTGCCCGACCCTGGCGGGCCGAACAGCAACACCCCGCGAGGGATCTTCGCGCCCATGGCCTGGAACTTGGCCGGGTTGGCGAGGTACTCCTTGACCTCCTGGAGCTCCTCGATCGCCTCCTCCACCCCCGCCACGTCCGCGAACGTGGTCTTGGGCTGGTCCTTGGTGACGAGCTTGGCCCTGGCCTTGCCGAACTGCATCACGCGCCCGCCGCCGCCCTGCGACTGGTTCATGATGAAGATGAAGGCCCCGACGATCAGGATCACGGGGATCAGCTGGAACAGGAACCCGACGAGGGCCGAACCTTTCTGCGGGTCGGCCGAGACGTCGACACCGTTCTCCTCGAGCCGTTGCACGATCTCCTGCGTCGCCTCGACGTACGCGACGCGATACGTCGAGCCGTCCGAGAGCTCACCCTGGATCACGCCGTCGCCGAGCAGGAACTCCGCGGTCTCGACGTTCCCCGCGTCAACCTCCGCCTGGAACTCGCCGATCGTCATCGGCTCGGACGCCGCGCCGCGGCTGTTGAACAGCACGAACAACCAGATCGCGGCGAGGACGATCACGACGTAGATCGCCGGGCCACGGACGAGCCTGCGGTACGGCGACCCCGGGTCGGTTGCCAGAGGGGTGCGCTCCTTTCGAACCTGGGGACCTCGAAGATGCTTCGGGGCCCGCGCGTCTGCCGACGGCCGAGCCCTCGGCGATGGTAGCACCTGGGTTGGCTTCTGCCGATACCCCGATCAGCGGATGCCGCTGTCCACCACGACGTCCGACTGCACGACCTCGCCGGCGACGACGTCGACCCGTACCGGCTTCACCGACCGAGCCGGATCCTCTTGGATCGACGCGGTGAGCACGTACGTGCCGGGCGCCACGTCCATCGCGAAGCCGCCGTCCTCATCGCTCATGGTGCGGGCACGGACGTTGCCCTCGTCGTCTACCGCGAGCACCGGCACGTCGGCAAGCGGGCGACCGGGACAGGGGCTCTCGATGGTCTCCACCGGGCACGTCGGCGCCAGCAGGACTGCGCCGCGGATCGTCCCGACCGCCTCGCCGTCGTCCGAGCCCGTGCTCGGACCTCGCGCACACGCGGAGAACAGGATCAGCGCGAGGAGCAGGACCGCAACGGTGGAGCGCCTCATGCGCCTTGGACGCGCTCGGCGAGTCATGCGTTCCCGTTCAGGTGTCGCTGTAGGCATCGGCCCTGAGCAGACCGACGTACGGCAGGTTGCGGAAGCGTTCGGCGAAGTCGAGGCCGTAGCCGACCACGAAGTCCGGCGGGATCTCGAACCCCACGTACTTCACGTCGAGGTGGACCCGTTGGATCCCGGTCTTCTTGAGGAGCGCACACACCTCGAGGCTGGCGGGGCGGCGACCACGAAGGTTCTTCAACAGGTAGTTGAGCGTGAGCCCGGAGTCGACGATGTCCTCGATCAACAGGACGTCGCGGCCCTCGAGATCGTGGTCGAGGTCCTTGAGGATCCGAACGACCCCCGAGGTCTTGGTGGCGGCCCCGTACGAAGCGACCGCCATGAAGTCCACCTCGAGCGGGAGGCGGATGTGCCGCGACAGATCGGCCATCATGACGAACGCACCCTTGAGGACCCCGAGCAGCAACAGCTCGCGACCCTCGTAGTCCCGCGTGATCTGCTCCCCGAGCTCGCGCAGCTTGTCCTGGATCTGTTGCTCGGTGATCAGGACGCGTTCGATGTCCCGTTCACGCGCGTCGTCTGCATCGACGGACGGAGCGTGAACCTTGTTCTCGAGCTCGGACAGTGCGACCCGGCCTTCCATCTCGCCCCCCTTCACTCCCGGCTCTCGGGGGAAGTGCGAGAGAGGGAAACATACTCCCGCTCACGCCGCGCCGTCGATCCGTTGGGGAGATCACGACGCCTGCCGGCCCGGCCGCGGGCCAGGTCGATGATCGCGTCCACCGCCTCGCGGGTCCAGGGCGCGACGTCCTCCCGTTCCATGATCCGGTACAGGGCCAGGCGGACGACCCGAGACGCGGTCGGCTCGGGCAGCGCCAGGAGGGCGGCGACGTCGAACCGCAGGTCCTCGGGTGGACCGCTCACCACCTGCCCGAACGCATCGAGCGCCGAGGCGTACAGCTCCCACCGGTCCTCACGAAGCAGGTCCGCGGATCGGGCGATCGGGCGCCTGACCTCTCGGCCGGTGGCCCGCTCGATCGCCGGGAGGACCCGGTGGCGGATCGCGTTGCGCAGGAGCCGCGTGTCCCGGTTCGTCGGGTCGAGTCGCGGGCGGAGGTGGAGCGCCCCGCAGAAGGCCTCGACCTCGGCCCGGTCGACGTCGAGGAGCGGCTGGGCGAGACCGGAGTCTCCGTGCCTCCTGCCACCCGGCCAGATGCCGCCGACCGCCTCCAGCCCGCCGCCACGGATCAGGTTCATCAGGACGGTCTCGACCTGGTCGTCGAGCGTGTGGCCTTCGGCGATCGTCCTGGCGCCGATCGCCTTGCGCACCTCGTTCGCGGCGTTCATGCGCGCAACGGTCGCCCACGCCTCCACGGATCCGCCCTTCGGGGGTGCGTCCACAGCCGTACGGAGATGGAAGGGCGATCGGAGGCGGTCGGCGAGCCGGCCGACGTACTCGCCGTCCTTCGCGGAGTCGGCCCGCAGGCGATGATCGAAATGGAACACCTCGAGACGGATCGCGAACAGACGGCGCAGGTGCGACAGCGAGTACAGGAGACACACGGAATCCGGACCGCCCGAGACGCTGACCAGGACCGTATCGCCCTTCGCGAACATCTCGTGCTCGCGGGCCGTCCTGGTCACCCGCTCGAGGACCCGGGCGACGGCCGGCGGGCGAGGCATCAGCCTCTCGCGACCCTCCCCACCCAGCGGGCCGGATCCCCGATCTCCTCGGGGCTCGGGAGGTTGGCCTCGTCGCTCCAAACCCGGTTCAGACCGTCCATGCCCGCCTCGGCGACGACGCTGCGGACGAACCGCTCTCCGGTCGCGTACTGCTTGACCTTCGTCTCGAACCCGATCGCCTGCTGGAACACCTTCTCGACCCCGCCGCGAGAGCGTCTCCGGTCGCGCAGGGCGTTGCGCATGCGATCGAGATCGTCCACGCGGCCCTCGGCGACCGCGTTCATCACGAACGTCGCATGCCCTTCGAGCAGCGTCATGAGCGCCTGCATCCTGGAGAAGAGGGCGCGCTGCTCGTCGTTCATGATGAGGAGGATGCCGTTCATGCCCCGCCAGTCGGCGCCCGACCGGATCGCCTCGGCGGCGCGCCGGAGCTGCGACAGCACCTCTCGCGAATCGATCTGCACGGTCTCGAGGTATCGACCGATCAGACCCTCCAGGTGCGGTCGGAGCCACGGGGTCGCACCGAACTGCACCCGGTGCGTCACCTCGTGGATGGCCACCCACAGCCGGAAGTCGCGCCGTGGCAGCTCGAAGCGGCGTTCGATCTCGACCAGGTTCGGCCCGACGAAGTAGAGCACCCCGTCGTCGTCGGGTGGCAGGAACGCGTCGTACTGGCCGAGCACCTTGCGGGAGACGTAGCCGAGGAGCGCGCCGATCTGCGCGCCGAGGGCCTTCCGGCGCAGGTCCGATCGAGGCGCGCCCTCGGGGAGCACGCGCGCCGCCAACGGCTCGAGCAGGCGCTGGAGCCCGTTCACGTTGGCGTTCACCCATTCCCCTCGGGACATGAGCCACGCGCGGGAACGGAAGCCGCCGGCGGTTGACAGGCCCGTGAACTCGCCGATGAGCGTCTCCGCGTACGGCACGACCTCCGCCAGGTCCTCACGCATCCGCGCGCGTTCGACCGTCGGCGTCGGCGGACCGCTTCCGCCGACACGCCGGCCGGTCTGGGTCGCGGTACCCCAGTCGACGAGCGCGGCGGCGCGGGAACCCATGGACCAGTCGATGGTGGCCTCCATGGCCGGAGAGGGCCTAGCCCTCGGCCTTCTTGCGGGCTGCGATCATGGCCGCGCGCCGAGCCTGGCCCTCGGCGACGCGACGGTCCGTACCTTTCTCGAGCAGTTCGGCGAGGACCCGGTCGAACGTCTCCTGGTCGAGGCTCACCTCCGCATGCTCGACCGCCGACGGGGCCGGGGCGGCCGCGGGTGCCGCGGGTTGAGCCGCCGGCGCCTGACCGGTTGCGGCGGGAGCTTCAGCGGCCGGAGCGACGGGCGCAGCCTGAGCCGCCGGAGCGACGGGCGGCGGCGGCGGCGGCGGCGGCAGCAGGCGCCGGTGTCGCGACGGCCACCGGAGCCGGTGCGGCGGCGGGGGCCGCCTGCGCCACGACGGGCGGCTGCACGACGACGGGCGTTCCGATCACCTTGACGGGCCGGCGGACCTCCTGCCCCGGCTGCCTCCGCGGAACGCGCACGGATCGGCGCGTCTGCTCATCGGTCTGGAAGCGCGGGGCGAGCCGCATGTAGCCGAACACGATCGCCAGCGTCAGCAGGATGGCGAGCAGGGCGAGCAGCTGCGCGGCGTTGAACACCCAGCCGCCGTTGTTGAGAACCGGGGTGACGTTGGGATCGACGCTGACCTGGCCCAGCACGGCGGCGATTCTAGCAACCCGGACCCCTCGTCCCGTCGAAGAGTGGAGCCGGAGAGGGGATTCGAACCCCTGACCTACCACTTACGAGGCGGTTGCTCTGCCTGACTGAGCTACTCCGGCGAACGGCAGGGAGTCTACGGAGCGCCCGCGGGTGCTGGCACCCACGGGCCGCACGGCATCCACGGTTCCGCTCCGCGAGCCTCGTCTGGGATGATTCGGCGTCATGGCCTCAGGCAACGGGAGCAGCGGAGCGGAAGGCATCACCCGCGTCATGGTGGGTACCGATCGTTCCGCCACCGCGGAGCGGGCCGTCCAGTGGGCGGCCGCATTCGCGGACGCCTACTCCGCGGAGCTGCACGTCGTGCAGGTCGTGATCCCCCTCCACCCCACCGACACCGAGCACGGCACGGCCGAGGTCACCCGGGCTCGAGCCGCGGCCGACGAGCTGCAGCTGTACGCCACCAGCCTCGCCGGCGAGCGCGGCCGCGCGCACGTCGTGATCGACGACGATCCTGCCCTCGCGATCGTGCACGCCACGGAGGAGCACGACATCGACGTCCTGGTCGTGGGCAACGCCGGCATGGCCGGGCGCAAGGAGTTCCTCCTCGGCAACGTCCCCAACCGGATCAGCCACAGCGCGCGCTGCACGGTCATCATCGTGAACACGACGGGCGACGGATCGGTCGCCACGGTCGCGCGGCCCTCCACCACGATCCGATCGAGCGCCGTCGAGACCCCCACCGAGCCTCACCTGATCTCGCGCGGCACGAAGATCGCAACGGTCTTCGCCAAGCACGGGCTGAAGGAGCTGTTCGGTCGACCCGACCAGGAGGGAGCCGTCGGCCGCCGACGCCAAGCCAAGCGCCTGAGGAGCTCGCTCGAGGAGCTCGGACCGACGTTCGCAAAGCTGGGCCAGATCCTTTCGACACGTCCGGACCTCATGCCGACGGAGTTCATCGAGGAGCTCGCGACACTGCAGGACAACGTTCCGCCCCTGACCGAGGAACAGGTCGTCCGCGTGATGGAACAGGAGCTCGGCGTCCCCTGGGAGGACGTGTTCGAGACGATCGAGCCGCTCCCGCTCGCCGCGGGGACGATCGCCCAGGTGCACCGAGCGACGCTCGCCGACCACACGAAGGCCGTCGTGAAGGTCCAGCGGCCCGATGCGAAGGAGCAGATCGAACAGGACCTCGCGCTGCTCGAGGTGTTCGCCGAGAAGGTGGCGGATCGCCCGGGTCTCAAACAGGTGGTGGACATGCAGGCGGTGTTCGAGCACCTGTCCGAGTCGCTGCACCGCGAGCTCGACTTCCGCCGCGAGGCCGAGAACATCGAACGGATGGGCGCCGTGATCGGCGACTTCTCGAGACTGCGGGTTCCGGTGGTGCACGCGGAATACTCCACGTCCCGCCTCCTGGTGATGCAGGACATCGGCGGCGGTCCGGCGGCGTCCGCAGCCGCGGGACCCGCGCGCAAGGAAGCCGCTCGGCAGCTGCTCGAGTCCTTCTACAAGCAGATCCTCGTCGACGGGTTCTTCCACGCGGACCCGCATCCCGGGAACCTGATGTGGCAGCCGGAGGAGGAGACGCTGTACTTCCTCGATCTCGGCATGATCGGCGAGGTCGGGCCCGACCTGCGGGAGCACATGATGCTGCTGCTGATGGCGTTCTGGCAGCAGGACGTCGGGTTCCTCACCGACGTCACGCTGATGCTCACGGGGGCGATCAACCGGACGGACCTGGACGTCGAGGCGTTCCAGGAGGAGCTCGGAGCGCTCATGGCGAGGAACCGCGGCGCGTCGCTGAAGGAGATCCAGCTCGGTCCGGTCCTGCAGGAGATGACCGAGATCGCGCTCCGGCACGACGTGGCACTCCCGGCGTCGCTCACCCTGACCGCGAAGGCCCTCGCGCAGATGCAGCTCGCGGCGTCGACGCTCGATCCGGATATCGACCCGTTCGACGTCGCGGGCAAGTTCCTGATGCGGAGCGTGGTGCGAGGGATGGGGAGCAAGCTGAACCCGACCACCCTGTTCTACCAGGCCCAGCGCTTCAAGGTTCGCTTCGAGAAGGTGGTCGAGGCGATCGAGCGACTGATCGGCGCTCGGCCGGGGCAGAAGCTCGAGGTGAACTTCCGAGCGGCGAGCCTCGAGACCACGATCCGCCGGGCGGGCCGCCGTCTCGCGATCTCCCTCACCGCCGGCGCCGCGATCTTGGCCTCGGCGCTCACCGCGGTGTCGTCCAACCGGGTCGCCGGGTGGGTCCCGGTCGCGTTCGGGGTGATCTCCGCCGGTCTGTTGCTCGCGTTGCTCGTCGACCTGATCCGCAAACGCGGCTAGTGAGCGTCGGTGAGGTCCACCTCACCGCCCTTGGACGTGAGCGTCGTATGCAGCTCCTCTTTGGAAGCTGCCGGCTTGCCGACGCGGCGGATGCTCCGCAGGACCATCCGCTCGATCACGAACGCGATCACGGCCATCACGACCCCGACCATCCATCGCTCGATCTTCCGCCACACGGTCTTGGGCTTCCTCCGTTCGACGGTCACGACGCCTCCCGACGGAGCTCTGCCACGGCGACCAGGGCGACCCCCCACGCGAGGGTGAGCCATGCCCACGTGGGTCGGAACGCGCCCGGGTAGTCCGAGAGCAGCAGCGATGCAAGGCCGAGCCCGGCGCCCGTCACGCCGACGATCCACCCGGCGATCCGGCGACCGGGAACGAGCAACGCCGCGGCGAACGCAGCCAGCGGCAGCGACAGCGCGTACGAGGCCATCCCGCTGTAGTGGTGGAACTCGACGTGCGGATCCGACACGAAGCCGTTGCGCTGCAGCTCCGCCTGCGTGAGCGCGAATGCGACCGCGGGCACGAGTGCGACCAACCCGAGGAGGGTCGTAACGACCTCGATCCCGTCGATCTGAAGGAGGGAGGACCGCGCGGGGTGGAGAGCGATCAGGATCACCAGCGAGATCGGGGCCGTGAACCAGAGGCCGGAGATGAAGTCCCCGGAGATCAGTCCGGCGATCGTGCTCGCAACGCCGGTGGCCACGGCAACCCAGAAGGGCCCGATCGACTCGGGCCTCCAGGCGCAGATGAGCAGCGATCCCCCCAGCAGGAGCCCGGAAGCGAAGACGCCGGCGACGAAGTGGAGGCGGTGGATCGACTCGGCGTCGTCGGTGAACGACGTGATCGCGAACGGCAGGCTGAGTCCGATGACGGCGACACCGAGCACACCGGCGACGATCCGGAACGCTCGCCTCACGCGCCCACCTCGATCCGCCCTCGAACGCGCGTGCCTGCTCCGGGCTCGGAGCGGATCGTGAGCTCGCCGTGGAGCGCCGAGAGACGGTCGGCGATCCCCTGCAACCCGGTGCCCGAACGAACGGCCTCGGGGTCGAACCCGCTGCCGTCGTCCGCCACCTCGAACGTGAGGTGGCCGTTGGACTGGGTCAGGGTCACGGTCGCCGAGCTCGCATCCGCGTACTTGGCGACGTTCTGCAAGGCCTCGAGGCAGGAGAAGTACACGGCGGCTTCCAGCTCCGGCGGGTACCGGCCGATCGTGTCGGCCTTGACCGTCGTCGGGACGAGCGATCGGCGCGCCTGGGCGTCGAGGGCCGCACCCAGGCCCTTGTCGACGAGCAACGGCGGGTAGATGCCGCGCGCGAGGTCGCGCAGATCCTCGAGCGTCTTCTGGATCTCGGCGTCGATCTGCGTGAGCATCTCGGCGGCCTTGCCCGGATCGCGCGGGGTGAGATCGCGCACCAGCCGCGTCTTCACGGACAGCGCGACGAGCTGCTGCTGCGCCCCGTCGTGGATGTTGCGTTCGAGCCGGCGGCGCTCCTGGTCCTGAGCGGTGACCAGCCGCCGCTGCGACGCGCGGAGCTCCTCGACGAGACGGACGTTCCGAAGGACCAGGCCGGCCTGCGATGCGAGGTCGCGCACGAGGCGCTCCTTCGACGGGTTCATCGGGTCGCTCGGGGGCATGGCGACGGAGAGGGCGCCGAGGAGCTCGCCTCGGTCCCGAACCTCGACGGCGGTCTCGCCCGCGATCGCCGGGAGCGCATCATCCGTCACGCGGGCGACCTCCGCAGGCACTGCGTCGGTCGGCCACGACGCAACCGGTTGCAGCCCCGCGCCCACATGGAGCCACACCCTCGCCGACGCGGCCCCGGTCGCCTGGCCCAGGATCTGCGCCATGCGACCCAGGACGTCCTCGGTCGCATAGGACTCCCCTAAGCGTTCGGAGAACTCGGCGAGCACCTCGTAGGGTGTTGCCCTCCTGCCGTACACGATCCGGTCGGCGATGCGGCGGGCGAACCGCGTGACGGGCCGGAAGGCGAGGCCGAGCACCAACGCAACGACGAACACGGATCCGGAGCTCTCGTTCCCCGAGGTGACGACGCCCAAGAGCCCGACCATGGCGGCGTAGGCGCCGATCACGAGCAGGACCAAAGCCCCGGCGACGAGCGCCTTCTTCACGACGACATCGAGGTCGTACAGGTGGTACTGCAGGACGGCGACCGCCACGGCGACGGGCAAGGTGATGAACGCGATCCCGCTCACGATCGAGTCGATCAGTTCGCCGTTCAACCCGATCGCCGAGGCGACCGTCGACAGGACGAAGGAGCTCGCCAGGAAGGCGACCGCGAGCGCGACCCACTTGATCTGCTGTCGCTCGACGCCACTCGACCGACGGAACCGGAGCACCAGGGAGACGACGCTGCCCACGAGCAGTCCGATGAGCGATATGGCGAACACCGCGTCAGGGATCTCGAGACCTGCGAGGCCCGGGATGAAGAAGGGGTTCGCGATGACGGTGGTTTCCGACGAGCCCACCAGGGTGTCCTCACCGAAGAGCAACAACACGGCCAGGAACGCGAGCACCGCCGCGCACAGCCACGCGAATGGCAGCCATCGGCGGGACGGCAGGTGTCCGTCCGGGAACAGCTGCGGCAGGAAGAGGATCACCGGGAAGATGCCGAACAGCCACCCGAGCGACGACACCAGCCCCATCGCCACCACGGCCGGGCCATCCGTGATGCCCTCGCGCACGAGGTAGGTCATGAGCTCCCCGGCGGCGAAGCTGCCCGCGGTGACCGCTGCCCCGAACAGCAGGAGACCACCGACCCGATTGCCCGGCAGGCGGCTGAGCAGGAGGGCGCCCACGATGCCGAAGAGCGTGAAGGCGATCACGTAGGGGATCTGTCCGGCGAGCGATTCCCCGTTGACCGCTACTCCGATCATGCCGACGATCGCGAGCGAGAAGAACACCCCCAGCGCGACCCACGGCCACCGCGCACGCCGACCGGTGTCGCTCACGCCGTGACCTCCGGCTCGCCGACCAGGACGCGGAAGACCTCGACCGGCTCCTCACGACCCTTCACCTGCCGCGACCCGATCGACTCGGACGAGACGCTCGGCGCCGAGGCGATCGTGGTGGCGCTCGCGACGATCTCGCCGCCCCCGGCCTCGCTCTGCAGGCGCTCGGCGACGTTCACGGCATCGCCGATCACCGTGTACTCGAGCCTGCCGCCGCCGCCGATCGCGCCGGCCACGACCTGACCCGTGTTCACGCCGACCCCGATGTGCAGGCCGTCGACCGCGTCGGTCCCCCACCCCTCGGCGTTCAGCTCGGCCTGCCGGCGCTGCATCGCGATCGCGCAGCGGAGGGCGCGCTCGGCGTGGTCGGTGATCGGGTCGGGGGCTCCGAACACGGCCATCACCGCGTCGCCCTGGAACTTGTCGATCATCCCCAGGTGCTCGACGACGATCTCGGCCATCGCCGAGAGGTGGCGCCCGACGATCTCGGCGATCTCGTGCGTGGCCAGCCGCTCGGCCATCGTCGAGAACCCGCGGATGTCGCTGAACAGCACCGTCACCTCGAGCTCCTCGCGCTCGACCTCGCCGGCCGCGAGCTTCTCGGCGACCCGTTGCGGCACGTAGGAGGACAGGGTGGCCGCGGCGGCCTGCTTGGCCACGACGGCGGCATGCAGCCGCTTCATGTCGTCGACGGCGCTGACGCCGCCCGAGTTCGCGCCCGCGGCCATCTTCGTGAACAGGTCCGTGACCCGCCGGTCGACGGCCTCTTGGGTCGTCCCGAGCCGTTCGGCCATCTGCTCGTAGCCCAGGCCCTGCGACATCAGCTCGAGGAGCTCCCGGTCGTGCTCGCCCGTCTCGCGACGGCCCGAGAGGCGTTCGGCGATCGCCGGGTCGACCGCGCTGCCGCCCGCCGCCACCTCGCGGATCGCGCGGACGAGCTCGTCGCCCTGCGCGATCCGGTCCTTCAACAGGTAGGCGAGGCCGCTCTGTCCCTTGCCGAGGAGCGCGATCGCGTAGGCCTCGTCGTCGTGCGCCGAGAGCACCACGACGCCCGTCCCCGGGTGCTTGTCGCGGATCGCGTGCGCGCAGTCGATCCCCTCGAGCTGGAAGTTCGGCGGCATCTTGATGTCGGTCACGACCACGTCCGGAACGTGCTCGGCGGCGGCGGTGAGGAGTGACGGCGCGTCCTCGGCCACCCCCACCACCTCGACGCCGTCGTACGACTCGAGGAGCGCGCGCACGCCCTCGCGAACGAGGACGTTGTCCTCGCCGAGGACGACCCTGATGCTCACGCTGCCCGCCTCTCCGACGTCTGTACGATGCGCGCATGGTGCGCGTGGTCTTCGCGGAGGATAACTACCTCGTGCGAGAGGGGACGGCCGCGCTGCTCCAGACGTCCGACGAGGTGGAGCTGATCGGCACGGCGAGCTCGTTCGACGAGCTCATGACGGCCGTCGAGGAACTGAAGCCCGAGGCAGTCCTCACCGACATCCGGATGCCACCGTCGAACACGACCGAGGGCATCGACGCGGCCCGGCGCATCAGGGCCGACCATCCCGACATCGGGGTCGTCGTCCTGTCGCAGTTCGCCGAGGAGGCCTACGCGTACGAGCTGCTCAAGGACGGGGCGGCGGGGCTCGGGTACCTGTTGAAGGAGCGCGTCGCCAACCTCGAGGAGCTCGTTCGCGCGCTGAACGAGGTCGCCAAGGGCGGGTCGGTCCTGGATCCGAAGGTGGTCGAGACTCTCGTTTCGGCGAAGGACCGCATGGCGCACTCGCCGCTCGGGCAGCTCACCGAACGCGAGCGCGAGGTCCTCGAGAACATGGCGCAGGGGAAGAACAACGCGTCGATCGCCAAGTCGCTGTTCCTGACCGAGCGCGCCGTCGAGAAGCACATCAACTCCCTGTTCCACAAGCTCGGGCTCTCGGAGGAGACCGACGTCCACCGTCGCGTCAAGGCGGTGCTCGCCTTCCTGCGCGAGAGCGACCACGCCTCCTGATCTCTGGCCCGAGCTCACTGCGCCGCGCGGGTGTCCACGATCATCACCGAGCAGGGCGCGTGCCGGAGCACGAGGTTCGGAACGCTGTCCGCGCACCCGCCACCACGATCCGTGGGTCCCTCGGTTCCCGATGACGATCGTCTCGACCCGCTCCTGTTCGGCGATCGCCACCAGGCGCTCGGCCGGATCGCCCGACTCCGCCCAGCTGCGGACGGTGATCGACGGGAACCGCCGCTCCATCTCGGCCAGGTAGCGCGCTCGGATCGGCGGACTTCTTGGGGTCCACCGCGTCGCGAGCCGCCGTGTCGGGCCGAACGTGCAGCACCAGCAGCTCGGCCTCGTTCAGTCCGCGCGAGCTCCGCGGCCGCACTGCACCGCAAGGTCGGCCGCGGCCGAGGTGTCCGTCCCCACCAAGATCTTCTTCATCTGCGTCGCCTCCTTCGGTCCCGATGCCACGGTAGGCTCCGGCGGTCGAGGATTCGACCCGGCCGCCACCACAAGATCTGGGGGATGGCAGCACCCCGGCAGGGGTGGGGTTCGGGCACGAGAGGCACCGGCGACCCCCCTTGGAACCCGCGGGTCGACTGTCACGATGCGCCGCATGAAGGCCTCGACCGCCCGACGGCTGGCCCACGGTCTCGTGGATGGCGCATCGCCGTGCTCTGGCTCGAGCGCCCTGGTCGATGATCGCTGATCGACCGGCCCTCGGACGCAGTCCTGCATCGTTCTGCTCGGGCTCCCGGCGGCGATCTACGCGATCGTCGGTGGCCTCGTCGCGCGCCGGCGTCCCGAGAACCCGATCGGTTGGCTGTTCTGCGCGGTGGCGCTCTCGCTCGCCCTGTGGATGTTCGGGCACCGCCTACGCGCAGGCCGGGCTCGTCGGCGCGGCCGGGACTCGGCTCGCTCCCGGGCGCCGCCGCCGCCGCTTGGCTCGGCGCTCCTCAGCTCGGTCGTCGTCCTGCCCGTGGCGCTCCCGACGTTCCTGCTGCATCTTCCCCGACGGCCATCTCCGGTCGCGCCGGTGGCGCATCGCGCTCGCCGTCGGCGATCCTCGGCGGCGCGCTCATCGTCCTCGGCGCGGTCGGGCAGATCTAGCGGTACATCGGCACCGTTGCCGCTCGATCCGCCCGGATGGGCCGCCGGGCTCCCCGGGATCGAGCGCGCGTTCGCCGTCGGGCTCGTCCTCGTGGTCGGGAGCGGCGTTCGCCGGCCTGGTGGCGCTCGTGCTCCGCTTCCGGTCTTCGACCCACGGAGCGAGCGCCAGTCGCTCCGGCTGCTCGTCGTGATGATCGTCGCGATGGCGATCGCCACCGCGCTCGCGCTCGTGACCGTGCTCGCATCCCGAGGGTGCGGATTGGTCCTGGATCGCGATCGTGCTGGCGGTCCTCGTCGACGGCTTCGGGGTCCTGATCGGGATCCCGGTCGCCACCGCCGCCGCCGTCCTCACCTTCGGCCTCTACGACGTCGGCGTCGTGGTGAAGAAGACCGTCGTGTACGTCGTCCTGGTGATCTTCTTCGTGCTCCTGCTCGGCCTCCTCAGCCTCCTCGCTCTCGCCGTTCGCGTTCATCGGCTCGTCGGGCGCCGTCGCCGCGGCGAGCGCGAGCTCCTCATCGCTCGGATCGTCGACCGCGGTGGCGGTGTTCGCCCTCGTGCTCGTCTTCACGTTCCGCCCGGTGAAACGGCTCGCTCGACGCCTGGTGTACGGACGGCGTGCCACGCGCTACGAGGCGATGGCCGAGTTCTCCGAACGTCTCGGGAGACGCGTACTCGACCGAGGACGTCCTGCCCCGGATGGCCGAGATCGTCCGGGCCTCGACCGGCGCCGACGTCGCGCAGGTGTGGCTGCACGTCGGCGGCGAGATCCGGCCGGTGGCCTCGTCGCCGAGCGACGCCCCGATGGAGCCGCGATCGACGCCGGGCCCGACGAGCTCCCCCGGTCTCGACGGGCTCCGGACCTTCCCGGTGCGCGATCGCGGTGAACTGCTGGGCGCGCTCACCGTCGCGATGCCCGCAGCCGAGCCGCTGTCGAAAGACGGCGAGCAGCTCGTGACCGACCTCGCGAGCCAGGCCGGGCTGGTCCTTCGCAACGTGCGCCTGATCGAGGAGCTCCAGGAGTCGCGACGACGGATCGTCACCGCGCAGGACGAGCGGGCCCGCAAGCTCGAGCGCGACCTCCACGACGGCGCGCAGCAGCAGCTGGTCGCCCTGTCGGTCAAGCTCGGGCTGGCCGAGCAGCTCGCATCCCGCGATGCCGGACAAGACCAGCGCGCTCCTCGCCGAGCTGAAGTCCGACGCGACCGATGCCCTGGAGAACGTTCGCGATCTCGCGCGCGGGATCTATCCACCCGTCCTCGCCGATCACGGGCTCGCGGCCGCGCTCGAGGCGCAGGCTCGGAAGGCGCCGATCACGGTGCGCCTGGACGCGAACGGCTCGGGCCGCTACCCGTCGGAGATCGAGGCCGCGGTGTACTTCTGCTGTCTCGAGGCGCTGCAGAACATCGCGAAGTACGCGAACGCGAACGAGGCGACGATCCGTCTGGGGCGGTCGAACGGCGACCTCACGTTCGAGGTGGTCGACGACGGTCGGGGGTTCGATCCCGCGACCGCCGGCGGCTCGGGGCTCACGAACATGCGCGACCGCGTCGAAGCGGTGGGCGGGCACTCGTCGAGATCTCAGAGTCGAGCCCGGGCATCACGATCCGTGGGCGTATCCCCGTGGAGCGCGGCTGATGGAGAGGACCTCGCTGTGACCCCGCGTACGGCGAAGCTCCTATCCCGCGCGATCCTCGTGGCGTGTCGTCGCGATGCTCGCCTTCTCGATCGCCCTCATGTTCGTGGCCGGTGACCGGGCCGGAGCGATCACGTCGTCGTCGACCGGCTCGTTCGTCGTCTCCTCCGCGTATGCGTCGCCGCCGCTTTCCTCTTCCTCGAGTGGGATACGCCGCTCCTCCCACGGAGTTCCGGATGAAGGGTGAAACGACGGTCCTCGGACGCGTGCCGGTCGAGCGCTAGCCGGCCGAGCCGTTGGCGGCGGCCCAGGCGGCCTCGAGCTTGTCGGGTCCGAAGACCGCCTTGGGGATGTACGCGGCCGCCCCACACTCGGCCGCTCGCGGCGCGTATTCCTCTTCTTCGTAGGTGGAGAGCAGCAAGACGACCACGGGGTTCGAGGGTTCGGACAGGATCTGACGCGTGGCGTCGAGGCCGTTGATGCCCGGCAGGTTCACGTCCATCAGGACGAGGTCCGGTGAGAGCTCCCGCGCCATCTCGACCGAGGACTCACCGGTCTCGGCCTCGCCCACGACGTCGAATCCGTCGGTGGCGTCCACGACCATCCGGGCCGCCAACCGGAACGGCTCCTGGTCGTCCACGATGAGCACTCGAACCGTCATCTGCCGTTGTCCTCGGAGTCATGCTCCCACCGGGTACGTGATGCGACAGTGATGCCAGCACCACACTTCGAATCGCCGGTGGCGCTACGAGATCTGGCCGACGCGAAGGAACGCCTGCTCGAGAACCAGGCGCGTGTTCAGGTTCAGGTCCTCGGCCAGCGCGGCGCGCGCCTCCTCGACCGCGGCCATGGCCCCGGTGGCGGCCGCCACGTCGCCGAGCGGCGGCTCGAGATCCGGGTTCATCATGACCTCGGAGCCTCCCCCGACGGCGACGGCCACGCGGTCGCGCACCAGCGCCGAGACCCCGAGCAGGACGCGGTCCACGTAGTCCCGCTCCGCCCGCCGGACCTGCCGCTTGTGCCGTTCCTCGAGCCGTCGGATCGCGCCGCGATAGGCCTCCTCGGCCCGCCCACGGTCGTCCAGGAACGGCGCGAGCTCTTCCTCGAGCTGCGCCCCGAGGTCCTTGCGGTAGCGCTCGGCCGCGACGAGCACGAGATCGGCCGCCTGGAGGGCACCGGCCTGTCCGCGCGAGGCATGCTCGATCGCGTCGCGGGCCGCCTCGCGGAACGACATGCCGTCCGAGCCGGAGGCGAGCCGGCGAGCCCGACCGAGGTTCCCCCCGGCTAGGCGCGCGGCGAGCGCCGCACGCTGCCCGTCGATCCCCTCCGCGACCAACGTCCGAGCCACGAACCCCTCGGACAGCGGACGGAACGAGACCACGTGGCAACGGGACAGGACGGTCTCCGGAAGCTCGTCGGGACGGGCCGAGAGCAGCATCAGGACGGTCTCGGCCGGCGGTTCCTCCAGGACCTTCAACAGGACGTCGGCGGCGGCGGGGTTCAGCCGGTCGGCCTCTCGGATCACGAACACCTTGCGTCCGGGTTCGGGCGCGGTCCGGTAGGCGGGATGCCAGATCTCGCTCCGGACGGTCTCGACGTGGATGTCGCGCCCCTCGGGCTCGACGACGACCTCGTTCGGATGGCGGTCTTCCAGGGCAAGGCGGCAATCCCTGCAGGTCCCGCACCCACCGACCTTGCAGAGCAAAGCGGCCGCGAAGGCCCGTGCGGCGAGCTGCTTGCCGCCGCCCTCCGGCCCCGCGAGCACGTACGCCTGGTGCGGTCGCGCGGCCGCCTGGCGCAGGAACGCCATCGCGTGGTCCTGGCCCGGAACGCGGTCCAGGACCGGGAACGCGCCTTCGCGGGCCTCAGTCACGACGGTCCTCCTCACGCTCCTTCAGGATCCTGCCGAGCGCCTCGACCACCTGTTCGTGGACATCCTCGGGGGTCCGGTCCGCGTCCACGACCACGAACCGCTCCGGGTGCTCCTCCGCTATCCGCAGGTACGCGTCGGACACCTTCGCGTGGAAGTCCTGTCCTTCGACCTCGATCCGGTCGGGTTCCTCGAGCGAACGGAGCAGTCCGGCCTCCGGCTCCAGGTGCAGCAGGAGAACGAGGTCGGGGAACAACCCCTGTGTCGCCCACACGTTGAGCGTGAGCACGTCTTGCTCACCCAAGCCGCGCGCGGAGCCCTGATAGGCCAGCGACGAATCGATGTACCGGTCGGTGAGCACGACCTGGCCCGCGGCCAGGGCCGGCCGGATCACCGACGCCACGTGCTGGGCACGGCTCGCCGCGAACATCAGGGCCTCCGTCTTCGGCTCGATGTGCCCGGTGTCGTGCGCGAGGAGCAACGTGCGGAGCTCCTCTCCGATCGGCGTACCTCCCGGTTCCCGCGTCACCAACACCTCGACGCCCTGCGACTCGAGCCATTCCTTGGCCAGTCGGATCTGCGTCCCCTTGCCCGACCCCTCGACGCCCTCGAACGCCACGAACAGACCGTGCGTCGGTGGGCGCTTGAGCTTCGGGACCAGCCCCAGGGGCTGCGGCTTCCCCACCCTGAACCTTCGGAGCCGGCTCCGGGTCAGGCCGCCGGCGAGCAGCGCGCCGATCCCCGCGATCATCAACGAGATCCGCGTCCCGGACAGGTCGAACGTCCGCTCGCCCAGCGTCAGGGTATGCACACCGATCGCGCCGGCGATGATCGGGAAGATCGTGAGCGACAGGAACAGGCCGAGCCGCGAGAGCACGGTGAGCGCGGCGAACGTCCGCCCCCGGAACTCGTCGGTCACGTTCTCCTGGAGCAGGACGTAGCCGCTCACCCAGGCCGAGCCGCAGAAGCCGCCGAGCACCACCGCGATGACCGCCGCCTGCCCGATCGCGGGCATCGCCGCCAACACGAGCAGGGTTCCCGCCGCCGCGATGATCGACCAGACGAACACGTACTCACGCAGGACGAACTCCACGATCTTGTTCGACGACGCAAGCCCGATGCCCATCCCGATCCCGAACGAGGTCACGAGGATGCCCCAGCCGGGATCGCCTGCGCCGAGCGCGTCGGTCGCGAAGAGGGGGCCGAGCGCGAGCACGGCCCCGACCGCGCTGAAGGCCGCGACGATCCCGAGCGTCATCGACGAGGCGAGCGAGTTCTCGCGCAGGAACCGGACACCGTCCGCGATGTCCTTGCCCACGCGCGAGAGGTCGAGCCTCGAGAACGACGTCGGCGCCGGCCGCGGGATCTGGATCCGGCTGACGAGCAGGGCCGAGAGCCCGAACGTGAACGCGTCGAGCCACAGCGCGAGGAAGACCGGGTTGTCCTCGAAGTACGGCAACAAGCCGGACCCTCCCGACAGGAACGTGAACACGAGGGCGCCGAGCGGCAGCGTCGCGTACGTCGTGATCAGGCCGAGCGAGTTGGCGTTCGCGAGCTGGCGGCGCGGGACGAGGTTCGGCAGCGACGCGTCGCGGGCCGGCGTCCACAGCAACGAGAAGCATTCGATCACGAAGGAGACCCCGAAGATCATCCACAGCGGCCCGAGGAAGGGCATGAGCGCGTACAGCGATCCCCGAGCGATGTCCGCGGTGATCATCAGCGTCTTGCGGTTGACCCGGTCGACGATCGCGCCGGCGATCGGCCCGAACAGGATCGCGGGGAGCGTCCGGGCGACCATCACGCCGGCGATCGCGTAGGCGCCCGCCTCCCCTCCCTTGCTGACCACCAGCGCGGTCACCGCGACGAAGCCGACCCAATCCCCGAAGGAGCTCGCGGTCTGCGCGATCAGCAGCTTGGAGAAGGCGGGATGGGTGATGAGGTCCTTGAAGGTCGCCGGCCGGGTCCCGCGAAGTGCGGCGACCTCGTCGGCGAACGTCGACACCTAGTCCTCCGCGGCCGCGCTCGCGGCCCGATCCGCGGTGCTCACCGTCTCCTCCGAGGACGTCGTGGCCGTGGCCGTCGCCCGCTTCGCCGTGGATCGCTTGGCCGTGGAACGCTTGGCGCCGGTTCGTTTGGTCGTCGAGCGCTTGGCGACGGTGCGCTTGGCGGCGGTCTTCTTGGCGGCGGTCTTCTTCTTCGCCCCCTGCTTGGCCGCCGCGCGGGCCGCGCGGGCCGCCGCCTTCGCCGCCCTCGCCTCCGCCTCCGCCACCGGATCGCCGGACTTGGTGACGTTGAACGCGTCATCCAGCTCGGCGCCGCACCCCCAGCAGCGCAGGCTCTTCGGTCTGCGGATCAGGAGCGAGCCGCACTCGGGGCACGGTCGATCCGCGATCGGCGGGTGGTTGACCGCGAAGTCGCAGTCCGGGTAGCGCTCGCACCCGTACATCAGGCCGAACCGGGTCCGCTTCTCGACGATCTCGCCCTGCTTGCACTGCGGGCAGGTCACGCCCGTCGACTTGGGAGGGTCCTTCTTGATGTACCGGCACTCCGGGTATCCGGAGCAGCCGACGAACGGACCGAACCGACCGAACTTCCGCTGCAGCTGGCGCCCACAGTCCGGGCAGGTCTCGTCGAGCATCTCGGGCTCGGGACGCTCCTGTCCGTCGAGGTTGCGGATGTACTTGCACCCGCCGTCCTCCTCGGCGAACCGCGTGCACCCGATGAAGAACCCGTACCGCCCCAGCCGCTTCTGCAGGCGCCCCGGCGGGGTCCTGCCCTCCTCGATGCAGCGAGGACAGTCCTCGTCGAGCTCCTCGACGAAGCGCTCGAACTTCTCCTCCGCACGGTCGAGCGAGTCGGCGAACGGGACGTAGAACTGGCGCAGCACCTGCACGCGCTGCAGATCGCCCTCGGCGATCTCATCGAGGTCCTCCTCCATCTCGGCCGTGAAGTTCACGTTCACGATGTCGGGGAAGTGCTCGACGAGCTTGTCGGTGACGACCTCGCCGACGTCGTTGGGGAAGAAGCGTCGGTCCTCGAGCCGGACGTACCCGCGGTCCTGGATCGTCGAGATGATCGAGGCGTACGTCGAGGGCCTTCCGATGCCGAGCTCCTCCAGCGTCTTGACGAGGGACGCCTCGGTGAAGCGCGGCGGCGGCTGCGTGAAGTGCTGCTCGGGCAGGACCTCGAGGAGCGCCAGCAGCTGATCGGCCGCGAGCTCCGGGAGCCGGCTCTCCCCCTCCTCGTCGGGTCCGTCGTCCCGCCCCTCCGAGTACACGCGCAGGTGCCCGTCGAAGATCATGGTGCGCCCGGTCGCGCGGAGACGGTACCGGGCCGTCCCGGTGGTCGCATCGATGTCCACGCCCACCTGGTTGAACCGGGCCTGTGCCATCTGCGTCGCCACGGTCCGCTGCCAGATCAGCGTGTACAGCCGCAGCTGGTCGCGGTCGAGCGCCGCCGCCACCCGATCGGGTGTCCGCAGCGCGGACGTGGGGCGGATCGCCTCGTGCGCCTCCTGCGCGTTGCGCGACCGCGTCTTGAACCGGCGGGGCTCGGACAGGGCGTACTCGGCGCCGAACTCCGTCCGCACGAGCTCGGCGATCTCGCGCAGAGCCGCGTCGGCGATGGTGAGCGAGTCGGTCCGCATGTAGGTGATCAGCCCGACCGTGCCCTCACCGGGCAGGTCCACTCCTTCATAGAGGCGCTGGGCGAGCGTCATCGTCTTGCGGGCGCCGAACCCGAGCTTGCGTGCCGCCTCCTGCTGCAGGGTCGAGGTCTTGAACGGCGGCCGCGGGCCCTCCTTCCGCTCCTTGCTCTCCACCTTGGCGACCCGGTAGTCGGCCTCCCGCAGCCGGTCGACGTGCGTCGGCCGCCTCCGCCTCGGTCGACAGGAGCACGCCCTTCTTGTCGGGCGAGCTCGCGATGCGGCCTTCGGGCACGCTGACCAGGCGGGCGAGGAACGGCCGGTCCTGACCCTCGGGCGTGAGCCGGGCGTCGACGCTCCAGTACTCGACCGCGGTGAAGCCTCGGATCTCGCGCTCGCGCTCGACGATCAACCGGAGGGCGACCGACTGCACGCGCCCGGCCGACAGGCCCGGGCTGCACACGGCGCCACAGGAGCGGCGAGATCTTGTAGCCGACCAACCGGTCGAGGACCCTGCGGGCCTCCTGAGCGTCGAACAGCTTCAGGTCGATCTCGCGTGGCCGCTGGAAGGCCTCGAGGATCGCGTCGCGCGTGATCTCGGTGAACGTGACGCGCTTGGCCTGCCCCGGGTCGACGCCGAGGAGCGATGCGACGTGGTACGCGATCGCCTCACCCTCCCGGTCGTAGTCCGTCGCGAGGATCAGGTCCTCGTTCGCCCTCAGCGCCTTCTTCAGGGCGGCGACGTGCTTCTTCGAGTCCTCCGGAACCTCGTACGTGACCTCGAACCCGTGGTCGACGTCGACGCCGAGATCGCTCTTGGGGAGATCGCGGATGTGGCCGTACGAAGCCCGGACGGCGTAGTCGCCGCCCAGGTACTTCTCGATCGTCTTCGCCTTGGCCGGTGACTCCACCACGACCAGTGTCTTGCTCATGACCTGCCAACTTCCCGTTGTCTTGTGGGGACGGACGGCCCCGCGAGCACGGAGGGGGCCTCCGCGCGGCAGGGTACCAGCCCCTACCTGGCCGACCGGGACATCCGCGATCTCGCGTGCTTCGACGCTCCGCGAGCGCGGGCCCGCTCTCTCGAGCTCGTCCCGGACCCCTCTAACACGCTGCTAGGCTCGTTCCATTCCCGTTCGGCCACCCGCCGGACCCCGACCGACCCTGGAGAGACCGGCCTGCTCGCCCTGCTCACCGACTTCGTCACCGGAGAGATCGCGCGCTACGGCTACGTCGCGATCTTCGTCCTCATGCTGCTCGAATCGGCCTGCATCCCGATCCCGTCGGAGGTCACGATGCTGTTCGGCGGGGCGCTGGTGACCGCCCCGTTCCTCGCGCCGGAGCAGCAGCTCGAGTTCTGGCTGGTCGTGCTCGCGGGGACGCTCGGCAACCTCGTGGGGTCGTGGCTCGCGTACTGGGCCGGCTACTCGGGTGGGCGGCCGCTGATCGACCGCTGGGGCCGATACCTGTTGATACGTCCGCACGAGGTCGACCGTGCCCACGAGTGGTTCGAGCGGCGGGGCCAGGCCGCGGTGTTCTTCGGCCGGCTCCTGCCCGTGATCCGAACGTTCATCAGCCTCCCCGCTGGCGTCGTCCGCATGAACTTCTGGCGGTTCACCGTCTACACGGTGCTCGGCTGCCTCCCCTGGGTCCTGGCCCTGACGTGGATCGGTGCGCTCCTCGGCGAGCGCTGGGACCGGGCCGAGGCGATCATCCGCCCGTTCGCGTGGGCGATCGCCATCGCGCTCGCGCTCGCGGTCGCGTGGTTCGTCTGGCACCGGATCCGCCAGATCCGCAGGGAGGAGGCGGCCCGTCTCGAGGGAACCGGGGACCGGAGCACCGCGGGCGTCGTCGAAGGCTCGGACGAGGACTGAGCGGGCTCCGACAGGACCGAGCCGGCTCAGCCGAGCTCGGCCCGCATCACCCAGGACTCGCCCTCGGCCTCCTCGCGAACGCGTTCGAACCCCGCTCGCTCGTACATCATCCGCGACCGGTTGTGCACGGCTACCGAGAGCGAGAGCGCCTGGAACCCGTCCTCGCGAGCCTGGACCATCAGGGCGCGCAGGAGCGTGTGGCCGATGCCCTTGCGCCGATGCAGCGGGACGACCGCGAGCCCGAGCTCGGGCGTCTTCTCGTCCACGAACCCGTACCCGGGCTGCTCGGCGGTGAACAGGCGGTACCACGCGGACCCGACCGGCTCGCGGTCGAGCTCGGCGATCACGCCGGCATCGCCCTCGCGGCCCCAGTCCCGGTGGTAGCGCTCGAGCATCGGGTCGGCGAGCGCGGCGATCATCCGCTCACGCGGCCAGTCGGGGTTCCACGCGGCCGCCTCGTACAGCATCTCCCGAAGGAACGCGTCGTCCTCGTGCGTCGCGGGCCGGATGTTCACGATGTCCTCCGTGCCATGCTTCCGAGGATGGCAACCCTAGCGCAGTCACGGTTGGCATCGCTCGTGCGAGCCATCCGGAGCCGGATCCGAGCCGACGACGTGAGCACGCACGCGGCCGCGCTCGCCTACCAGCTGTTCCTGTCCACCCTCGCGCTGTCGCTCGTCGGCCTGGCGCTGCTCGGGCTCGCCGAGAACGTGTTGCCGTTCGAGCTGCCACCGGGGACGAAGGAGCAGTTCGCCAACCTCACCGGCTCGAGCGCGACGCTCGGCGTCGTGAGCTTCGCCGCGCTCCTGTGGACCGCGTCGGCCCTGTCGCGGCGAGCCAGCCGGGCGCTCGCGGTCATCTTCCGCGTCGCACCGGAAGGGGGGGTGCGAGGTGGGGTTCGCGCGATCGCGATCACGCTCGGGCTGGTCGTGCTGGTCGGTGCGCTTCCCGTCGTCACCGGGATCGTCTCTGCCGTCAGGGTCTCGACCGGCCTCGAGATCCCGTTCCGGGTGCTCGGGTTCGCTGCGACGACGGCGATGGAGTTCGGCCTGTTCCTCCTCGCGTACGCCGTGCTCACACCCGGCACGATCGGCTGGAGATCCCACCTGCCCGGCGCGGCCGTGATGACGATCGGGTGGGGGCTGTTCAAGCTCGCGGGAGGGCTGCTGCTCGCCTACTACGTCTCGAGGGCGACGCTGCTGTACGGGACGATCGGCGCCGTGGTCGGCCTGCTCCTGTTCCTGCGTCTGGCGAGCGGGCTGTTCGTGTTCGGCGCCGAGCTGTCGGCGGTGCTCCGGGACCGGGCTCGTCCGGAAACGGAAGCCCATCACGCCGACTGATCCGTCCGGCCGAACGGGGGTACCATCCTGCCTCCGATGACCGAGCGCCGGGGGAGCTTCCGCACCGTCGTCGCCGACCCCAACCTCCGCCGGGTCGAGCTCGCGTTCCTCGGGTTCAACATGACCGAGTTCGCGACGTGGATCGCGATCTTGGTGTACGCGTACGATCGCGGCGGGGCGGCCGCGATGGGGGCGGTCTCGGTCATCCTGCTCGTCCCGTCCGCGTTCGTCGCGCCGTTCGCCGCCTACGCGGGCGACCGGTTCCGGCGCGATCGCGTGCTCGCGCTCGACTACCTGGTCCAGGGCATCGCGATGGCCGTGACGGCGGCGACCCTGTACCTGGATGCACCCGTCGCGTGGGTCTACACGACGGCAACGATCGCCTCCATCAGCATCACGTTCACCCGCCCCGCGCAGAATTCGCTCCTGCCCGGGCTCACGGAAACGCCCGCCGACCTCACCGCCGCGAACGTCGTCTCGGGAGTGGTCGAGGGCACGGGCAAGATGCTCGGACCGATCATCGCGGGGATCTTGCTGGCGTCCTCGGGACCGTGGGCCGTCTTCGCAACGTTCGCGGTCGTGACGCTGCTCGGTGCGCTGCTGGTGTCGGGACTCCGCGTCGACGTGTCGACCGTCACGCCCGATGCTCGCATCGAAGCGGGCGATGTCTGGCGCGAGACGCTCCGGGGGTTCCGGACGCTCCGATCGGCGCGGGGGCCTCGTCTCATCGTCCTGCTCATGTCCTCCGGCGTGATCGTGGTCGGCGCACTCGATGTGCTGTTCGTGGCGACCGCCATCGAGCTCCTCGACATCGGCGCAAGTGGGGCCGGGTTCTTGAGCGCGGCGTTCGGTGCGGGCGCGATCGTCGGTGCGGCGTCGACCGTCGCGCTCGTCGGACGACGCCGCCTCACGCCGTCGCTGGCCGGTGGGGCCGTGCTGTTCGGAGCGCCGATCGGACTGGTCGCCATCGCTCCGTCGGCGGTGAGTGCTCCGGTCCTGTTCGCCGCGGCCGGGGCGGGACGGAGCGTCGGCGACGTGTCCGGTCGCACCTTGTTGCAACGGATCTCGCCGAACGACGTCCTCTCGAGGGTGTTCGGGGTCCTGGAAGGCCTCACGATGCTCGCGTTGGTCATCGGGTCCGTCGGGGCCGCGATCTTGATCGAGGCGTACGGCGTCCAGGCGGCGCTCGTGGTGGTCGGAGCCTTCCTGCCCGTCGTCATCCTGCTCTCGTCGGGACGCCTTTTGTCGATCGACCGATCCGCCGAGGCGCCCGACACCGAGCGCCTTCGCCTCCTGCGAGACATCCCCTTCTTCGCGCCGCTGCCGGCTCCGGCGATGGAGCGCGTCCTGGCCGATATGTTCCCGATCGAGGTGCCGGACGGAGCCGTGCTGATCCGGGAGGGTGACCCCGGCGACCTCTTCTACGTGATCGTCGAGGGCAGGGTCGAGATCACGCGCGGAGGTGAGCACGTCTCGGAGCAGGGACCGGGCGCGTACGTCGGCGAGATCGCGCTGCTGCGCGACGTCCCGAGGACGGCCTCGGTGACCGCGATGACGCCCTTGCGGCTCCTCGCGCTCGAACGCGAGCCGTTCCTGCTCGCGGTGACCGGGCACCCGGTGAGCCATGAAGCTGCACGAGACGTGGCCAGCGCTCGGACGCGCTAGGTCCGGAACGACAGGGCGGCCGACAGCGCGAAGCCGAACGCGACCGCGAGACCGACGGTCTTGTTGCGCTCCGTGGACTCGAAGGCCTCCGGGATCATCTCGTCCGCGAGCATCGTCAAGATCGCGCCCGCGGCGAACGCCTGGATGGCGGCGACCCACGACCCGGACGCGCCCTCGAGCGCCACGTACCCGAGCCCGGCCGCGAGCGTGCTCGCCGCCACCACCACGACCCAGAGCAGGAGCACCTTCGAACGCGGCCATCCGTCGCGGATGAGATCGCTCGACGCGGCGATCGACTCGGGGACGTTGGACAGGAAGACGGCGACGATCACGGCCACGCTCGCCGACTCGCCGGTGAGGAGCGAGATGCCGATCACCACGGACTCCGGGATGCCGTCGAGCACGGCGCCGAGCACGATCCCGAGACCGTGCCCACGACCCGTCGACCCCTCCATCCGCCGATCGATCGCGACATCGCCGGCGTAGAAGACGAGCGCGCCGAGCGCGAAGCCGGCCGCCACCGCCCGTCGGGTCGACCGTGACGGCGACCGCCTCCTCGATGAGCTCGTAGGCCACCGCGCTGATCAGCACGCCGGCCCCGAACGCGAGGATGAACCCGAGCAGCCGATCGGCGATCCGCACCGCGAACGCGATGAGCGCGCCGATCAGGAGCGACGAGGCGCCGAGGAGCGCCCACCCCATCGCCTCGAGCACGAGCGCTACAGACCGATCTCGGGCGCCACCAGCTGCAGCCCCCCGATCGAGACCGCGATGAACTCGTCGAGGGGAAGCCCGATGCTCGCTTCGACGCCCGTGACCTCGCCCCGGTTGACTCCCGGGCGCGAACGCCTTCTCCTTCAGCTTCTTCTTGAGCGACGAGACCTTCATGCCCGAGCTCCGTTCGGGCCGGACGAGCGCCGCCGCGACGAGCAGCCCGGCCACGGCGTCGGCGTGCACGACGGCCTTGCTCATCAGGTCGGTGCGGTACTCCTCGTAGGCGTGCGCGAGCACGCCGTTGATCACGCGCTCGTCCACGCCGGCCTCGCGGAGCCACTCGGCGGCCAGACGGGCGTGGTTGGCGGCGTCGTCGCCCGTGTGGTCCTGGTCCAGGTCGTGGAACAGGCCCGTCAGGCCCCAGAGCTCCTCGTCCTGCTCGAACCGCCGGGCGAGCCCGCGCATCACACCCTCGACCGAGATCAGGTGTCGGACCGTGGTGTCCTTCAGGCACTTCTCGCGGCAGAGCTCGACGGCGGCATCGCGATCCATCAGCCGGCCCGGACCTCCTCCGGCGCTCCGGCGGAGATGACGTACGGCACGCTCGAGAGCACCACGTTGGGCTCGAACAGGAACAGGCGCTTGACGAACAGCGCGTTCTGGTTGTGCAGGAGACGGTGCCGCCACTTCGAGACGACGAACTCCGGCAGGACCACGATGGCCAGCGTGCCGGGTCGAGACGTGAAGCGTCGGACCTCGTCGAGGGTCGGCCGGGTCAGGTCGCGGAACGGCGCCTCGACGATGTCGAGCGGGACCCGCAGACCCGCTTCGGCCCACTCCTCCTGCATCCGGTGCGCGGCCTCGGGGTCCAGGTCGAAGTAGATCGCACGCGTCTCCGACGCCTCGAGCGTCTCCGCGTAGTTGACGGCCCGCACGGTGGCGTCGTGCACCGCCGAGACGAACACGAGTGCCACGGTTCGCGCCGGGATCAGCGGGCGCGCGTCCACGCCGATGGGCCGACCCTCCTCGAGGACGACGGGGACGTCCGTGACGACGATGTTGGGCTCCCGCAGGAGCCCCGCCTTGAGGCGGATCAGGGCGGCGCGGCGGAACAGGTAGCCGAGCAGCGAACCCTGGACGACCTCCGGGATCACCACGTTCACGAAGTCTTCCGGCGCGCGCTCGATCCCCCGCACGTACCGCTTCACCGCATCCAGCAGGTTGTCCTTGCCGAGGCGAAGCGGCTCGAGGGGCGGTGCGTTCATCGAGAACTCGCGCCAGCGCTCCTGGAGATCGGGCGGGATCGGATCGTCGGTCGGGTGCAGGATGTGGAGCTCGGTCGGCCGGATCGACCGGACCACGCCGACGGCCTCCGCGGCGGCGGCGTCGAGGTCGCGGATCACCAGCACCATGTGGTTCACGCCGAAATCACCTGCGTGGACCACGCCGCGGCGCAGCTGTTTCATGACGGAGTCGTAGTGGCGATGGACGGCCGAGAACAGGACGAACAGGATCGCCATGAACAGCATCGAGATCCAGCCTCCGGCCGTGAACTTCGTCAGGGTCACGACCACGAGGACGATGCCCGTCACCGTCGCGCCGACCACGTTGATCGCAACCGAACGACGCCATCCGCGCGGCGCCTGACCGGCGCTGTTCAGTCGTCGCCAGCGCCATCACCATGCCGGTCTGCGAGAGCGTGAACGAGGTGAACACCCCGATCACGTACAGCTGGATGAGACGGGTCAGGTTCGCATCGAAGGCGTAGATCAGGAGTGACGAGGCCGCGGCGAGTACCACGATGCCGTTCGAGAACACGAGTCGGTCACCGCGGTTCATGAACTGGCTCGGCATGAACCGGTCGCGCGCCAGGATCGAGGAGAGGCGGGGGAAGTCCTGGTACGCGGTGTTCGCGGCCAGGATGAGGATCGCGGCGGTGAAGAACTGCACGACGTAGAACCCCAGACCGCCGTCGAACACCGCGAACGCGATCTGTCCGGGGAGCGATCGCTCGTCGCTCGCGACCGTCCCGTCGATGTGCGTGGCGAGCCAGGAGATGCCGAGGAACATCGTGATCCCGAGCGCGGCCATGATCGCGAGCGTCTCGGCGGCGTTCCGCGCCTGAGGGCGTCGGAACGCCGGCACGCCGTCGGCGATCGCCTCCACCCCCGTCAGCGCCGTCGCGCCGGACGAGAACGCCCGGAGGATCGCGAACAGGCCGATCGCACTCACCGTGGTGGCGGCGTTGTGGATCGGTTCGACCGGCTCCGTCGCCGGACACCCGTTCAGGCACTGCGCGAGGCCGACACCGATGAGGATCATGATCGATGCGACGAACCCGTAGGTGGGGACCGCGAACAGGATCCCCGATTCCCTCGTCCCGCGGAGATTGGCGATCGTGACCAGCCAGACGAACGCGATCGCCAGGATCACCTTGTGCTCGTTGGCAGCCGGCAGCGCGGATCCGATCGCGAAGACCCCAGCCACGATCGAGACGACCACGGTCATCGTGTAGTCGACGAGCAGCGCGGCGGCCGCGATGAGGCCCGGAACGCGTCCCAGGTTCTCCTTGGTGACCCGATACGCGCCGCCGCCCATCGGGTACGCGCGCACGGTCTGTCGATAGGAGGCGACGACGATCGCCATCAGGGCCGCGATGGCGATCGAGATCGGCATCACGAGGTGCTTGAACGCCAGGCTGACGATCGACAGCTGGATGAAGATCTCCCCCGTCGCGTAGGCGACCGAGGACAGGGCGTCGGAGGCGAAGACGGGCAGGGCCAGCGACTTGGGCAGGAGCGTGTGCTCCAGCTTGGCGCTGGTGAACGCCCGTCCGAGGAGGATCCTCTTGAGGACGGAACCGGCGGGGCCAGGAGCGGTGTCGTCGAGCGCCATGCGCAGGCGATGCTACGACGGCTCGCCGTCCGAACGCGCAGCGATCCAGCGGTAGCCGACCCCGGGTTCGGTCAGGATCAGACGTGGGGCGGACGCCTGGTCGCCGAGCTTTCGGCGCAACGCCCGGACGTAGACGCGGAGGTAGTGGCTCTCCTCCCCATAGCCGACCCCCCAGACGCGACGGAGGAGCCACTGGTGCGTGAGCAGCTTGCCCGGGTTGGTCGCGAGCGCCTCGAGCAGCGCGTACTCGGTCTTCGTGAGGTGCACGCGTTCGCCGCCGGCCGTCACGAGCCGGCGCCCGAGGTCGATCTCCAGGCCGTCGAACACGAGGGTGGCCGGCGATCCCTCACCCGGCTGGCTCCGGCGGACCGCCGCCCGAAGCCGCGCGAGGACCTCCTCCACGCCGAACGGCTTCGTCACATAGTCGTCGGCGCCGGCATCGAGCGCATCGACCTTGTCCGATTGCCGGTCGCGGACCGACAGCACGATGATCGGCACGTCCGAGAATGACCGGATCCTGCGGATGACCTCGGTCCCGTCGAGATCGGGCAGGCCGAGGTCCAGGAACACGAGGTCGAGCGTCTCCTCGGCGGCGGCCACGACCGCCTCCTCACCGTTCGCCGCCGTCCGGACCTCGTAGCCGTGCGCCCCCAGGCTGGTCCGCAGCGCCCGCCGGATCTGCGGCTCGTCGTCCACCACCAATACCTTGCTCACGACCGAAGCTCTTCGCTCACCTGCTCGGCATCCGCGACCGGCAGCTCGACCACGACGGCGGTGCCGCCGGCCGGAACGCCCTCGATCCAGATCCGTCCGCCGTGCGCCTCGACGATCGCCTTCGCGATCGCGAGCCCGAGCCCGCTGCCGCCCGCCTCGTCGGGAGCGGACGCGCCGACCCGCGCGAACGCCTCGAACACGCGCTCGCGATCCGCGGGCGCGATCCCCGGCCCGTGATCGACGACCCGGATCTGCACGCTCGAGTGCCAGGCGGCCGTCGACACGACGACCTCGCCCCCAGGCGCCGAGAACCGCACGGCGTTCTCGATGAGATTGGACAGGACCTGGTCGATCTGGACGGGGTCGGCCGCGACGTCGGGAGTGTCGCGCAGGAGCGTTCGCACCCGGACCCCGCCGAGGACGGGCTGCATCCGGTGCAGGACGGAGTCGACGACCTCGTCGAGCGCCGTCGGCTCCTTCGACGGGACCAACGCCCCGGCCCGGACCCTCGCGAGCTCGAGGATGTTGCCGATCAGTCGGTTGAGCCGGTCCGTCTCCTCGACGACCGTTCGAAGGAGTTCGAGCCGCTGCTCGGGGTCCAGCTCGAGATCGTCCTGCAGGAGCGCGGTCGCGGAGGCCTTGATCGACGCGAGCGGCGTCCGCAGGTCGTGCGTCACGGAGGAGAAGAGCGCGGCACGCGCCTGACTCTTCTCCGCGTCGAACCGAGCATCCCGAAGCCGCTCGTCCAGCGTGGCGCGCTCGAGGATCACCGCGATCTGTCGAGCGGCGGCCTCGAGCAGTCGCACGTCCTCCGCCGAGAGCTCCTCCTCCTCGGACCGCGCCGCGGTCAGGGTCCCGAACGCGTGGTGCCCGCTCGTGATCTCCAGCGTGGTGGGGGATCCGGCCGTCGAGCGGGGCGACGTGCGCCGGAGCTCGTAGGGACGGCCTCCCGCCCGGACCTCGATGACGCAGGTCGACAAGCGAAGCGCGTCGATCAGCGCCGTCGCGAGGTCGTTGAGCACGTGTTCGAGCGGCTCTCCCGAGAGCGCCTTCGTCGCGAACAGGTTCAGGAGGCGCGCCTCGCGCTCCCGCCGCGTCGCCCGGAGGCGCTCGTCCACGGCCCGAGCGACCACCGAGCCCACCACGAGGGCGACGATCAGGAAGGTGACGATGGCGACGACGTCGTCGCGGTCGTTCACGCGGAACGTGTGCAGCGGCTCCGTGAAGAAGTAGTTGAGCGCGAGGAACCCGACCACCGAGCTCCCCACCCCCGCCCAGATCCC
Organism: uncultured Actinomycetes bacterium; assembly: GCA_963731925.1. Classification (GTDB taxonomy): domain Bacteria; phylum Actinomycetota; class UBA4738; order UBA4738; family HRBIN12; genus DASSJM01. Next base: position 35,943 of record CAVSXK010000016.1, on the reverse strand, counting down.
GCCGACGACCGCCGCCGCGACGACGGCGAGGAGGAACAGCGAAACGGCCCCAAGCTCGCGTTCCGGCTGAACGATCAGGCCCACCCCGAGCGCGGCGACGGGCATGAGGACCGACACGGCCACCGCTCGCAACCGTGAGCCTCCGGCCGGGGCGAGGAGCCACCGCTCGCTCATGACCTCACGCTACGGCGTCCCTACAGGTTCTTCACGCCCACACGGCCTCCTTTGACGGGTCGTTTACGCGGCGCGAGGCACGCTTCCGACCGACGAGGAGGCACCGATGGCCACGACCGACGCACGCGTCACCGAACCCACAACCACCGAGGCGCCGCCGCGCCGGCGGCTCCCCAAGCGAGCCCCCGAAGGTCGCGGAGCGGGCCACGCATGGAAACGGCTCGTCCTGGGGCCAGCGCTCCCAACGGCGAGCCTCGAGCACGAGCGGCTCGGAAAGCCGACGGCGCTCGCTGTCTTCGCGAGCGACAACCTCTCCTCGGTCGCCTACGCCACCGAGGAGATCCTCAAGGTGGCCGTCCCGGTGATCGGCGTGCTGGCGTTCTCGGTCGTCATGCCGGTCACGTTCGGCATCCTCGGGGTGCTCGCGATCTTGCTGTTCTCCTACCGCCAGACGATCAGGGCCTACCCGAGCGCCGGCGGCGCCTACGTGGTGACGAAGGACAACTTCGGTCTCCTGACCGCGCAGCTGGCCGGCGTGGCGCTGCTGACCGACTACGTACTCACGGTCTCGGTCTCCGTCGCCGCCGGGGTCGCCGCGATCACCTCGGTGGCGCCGAGCTCGTACGCCTACCGCGTCCCGCTGGCCGTTGCCTTCATCTGGGCGATCGCGTGGGGCAACCTCCGGGGGGTCCGGGAGTCGGGCCGTCTGTTCGCCGCCCCGACCTACTTCTTCATCGCGATGATGTTCGTCCTCCTCGGGACCGGGATCGTCAGGTCGCTCCTGGGCGACCTGCACCCCGTTCCGATCCCCGACGACGTCGCGGAGACCGCGGGCGCCATCAGCCTGTTCCTCCTCCTCCACGCGTTCGCATCGGGGGGCGCGGCGGTGACCGGCGTCGAGGCCATCTCCAACGGCGTCCCGGCCTTCCGCCCGCCCGAATGGCGCAACGCCCGAACCACCCTGATGTGGATGGGGACGCTGCTCGGAGCGATGTTCCTCGGCCTGTCCTATCTGGCGGTGCAGCTCCGGGTCGTTCCCTCGGAGCAGGCGACCGTCATCTCCGAGGTGGGGAGGGCGGTCTTCGGCGGGGGCGCCCTGGGGACCGCCCTGCTCGTCATGCTCCAGGTGGCCACGACGCTCATCCTGATCCTCGCGGCCAACACTTCCTTCGCCGACTTCCCCCGCCTCGCGAACTTCCAGGCGAGCGACGACTTCATGCCGCGACCGCTCACCAAACGAGGACGCCGGCTGGTCTTCTCCAACGGGATCATCGGGCTCGCGGTCGCGTCGACCGCGCTCGTCGTGCTCTTCCAGGCCGACGTTCACCGGCTCATCCCGCTCTACGCGATCGGGGTGTTCACCTCGTTCACGCTCTCCCAGGCTGGGATGGCCAAGCGCCACCTCAGGCTCCGTGAGCCGGGCTGGCGCCCCGGTCTCCTGATCAACGGCTTGGGCGCGATCACGACGGCCGTGGTGACCGTCGTGATCGCGATCACGAAGTTCGCCGACGGGGCGTGGGCCGTGATCCTGTTCGTCCCCGTGATGATCTGGGTCCTGGTTCGTTTGAACCGCCAGTACGAGCGCGAGCACGCCGAGCTCGACGTAGGTCTTCGCCCGTTCGAGCGCGGACCGGGGACCCGGCCGGCGGCGCTGGTGGTGGTCGAGGACCTCGACCGCAAGACGATCCACGCACTCCAGTACGCGAAGACGATCCGGACGAGCAGCGCGACGGCCGTGCACGTTGCCCGCGACGGAGAGGACGTTCGGCAGCTCCAGAGGCGCTGGGCGGATCTCGGTTCCGGGATGCCGCTCGAGATCCTCCCGGCGGACCACGACCCGACGACGACGATCGCTCGACGCGCCGCACGACTCGCGGTCGACGACGACGTGACCCTCATCGTCCCGGGACCGGCGCGCGTCCGCTTCCTCGAACGCCTTCGGCGAGGGCGCACGGGGGCTCGACTCACGCGCATGCTGGCTCCCAACCCCCACGTCCGCGTCACCCTCGTGAGGGACCATCCCCACAGCGCGGGCTCGCTTCCGACGCGTCTCCTCCCTCGCGCGAGCCACCGCGCCGTCGTCCTCGTCGATCGCCCCGATCGAGCAGCCATGCAGGCGGTCTCGTACGCGCTGTCGCTCGGGGCGAGCGACGTGGTCGCGGTGCACGCGGCGGTCGACCCCGACACGCAGGACGAGCTCATCGCGCGTTGGATGGACCTCCGCGTCCCGGTCCCGCTGGACCTCGTCGAGTGCTGGGACCGCGACGTTGCGCGCTCGGTGGAGCGCTACGTCGTCGATCTCATGGATCCGTTGACCGAGGTCACCGTGGTCCTCCCGCGCAGGGACTTCCCCCGACTCACCCAGCGGCTCCTCCACGACCGGACGAGCCGCGGCATCGCCCGGGCGCTCGGCCGGTACGAGCACGTGGACATCGCCGTCGTGCCCTACCACCTCGGCAGCTCCATCGGTCGAGCCGGGGACACGGAGCACGCCGAGCGCCCGGCGAGCCTTGACCGAGCGCGCTAAGGTAGCCAGCCGTGCGCGTGATCATCATGGGCTGTGGTCGGGTCGGCATCCTGCTCACGCAGGAGCTGTCGAAGGCCGGGCACGAGATCACCGTGATCGACAAGAACGCCTCGGCCTTCGCCCGGCTGCCTCCGGGGTTCGAGGCGCGCACCATCGTCGGCCTGGGGTTCGACCGCGACGTGCTCGAGGACGCCGGGATCAAGGAGGCCGACGCGTTCCTCGCGGTCTCGAGCGGTGACAACTCCAACATCGTGTCGGCGCGCGTCGCTCGCGAGCACTACCACGTCCCGAAGGTCATCGCGCGGATCTACGACCCCATGCGCGCGGACATCTACGAGCGTCTGAACATCCCGACGGTCTCGACGACCCGGTGGGGCGTGAAGCAGATGATCCTCATGCTCACGCACCCGGGCGAGGAGATCAAGGAGACCCTGGCGGCCGGGGACCTGTTCCGGATGCGCGTCGAGATCCCCTCGCATCTCGTCGGGAAGCCGGTCTCCTCGCTCAACCTGGACGGCAAGATCCTCGTGGCCGGCGTCGACCGGGGAGGCAAGGGGTTCGTCCCCGTGGGGTCGAGCACGTTCCAGGACGGCGACTACGCCGCGGTCATCGTGCAGAAGGACGCGCTCGAGACCCTCGAGGAGCTGCTGCAGCCCATCGGAGAGCATTGAGATGCGGGTCGTGATCAGCGGAGCGGGCGCGGTCGGACGGCACCTCGCGTCGGACCTCGCCAAACGGGGCCACTCGGTCACGCTGATCGAGCAGGACCCCGCCGTCCTCGAGATCGCCAAGGAGTGGGCGCCGCAGGTCGACAACATGATCGGCGATGCCTGCGAACCTTGGGTGCTGGAGAAGGCTCAGCTCAACACCGCCGACGTCGTCGTGGCGTCGACCGGCGACGACGAGGACAACCTCGTCACCGCGCTGCTCGCGAAGCAGGAGTTCGGCGTCCCCCGGGTGCTCGCCCGAGTGAACCATCCCGACAACGAGTGGCTGTTCACCGAGCAGTGGGGCGTGGACGCGGCGGTCTCGCCCCCCCACATCCTCACCGCCATGGTGGAGGAGGAGGTGACGGTCGGCGACCTCGTCCGCCTGCTCACGCTCGAGCGAGGGGGGATCTCGATCGTCGAGCTGACCATCCCCGCCGACTCACCGTCGGCGGGCCGCCCGCTGTACGAGATGCGCCTCCCGCCCGACGCCACGATCGTGGCGATCATCCGGGAGAGCCACGTCGTGATCCCGCAGCCCGAGACCGTGATCGCCGACGGCGACGAAGTGCTGGCGCTCACCGTGCCGGAAGCCGAGAGCGCGCTCCGTGCGGCGGTGCTGGGAGAAGCGGAAGGTCCGTAAGGTCTCGGCGTTCGGCTCAGTGGCCGTTCGCGTTGCCGTTCCCGTTGCCGCCGGCGTTGGCATGCCGTTCCCGTTGCCGCCGGCGTTGGCATGGCCGTTGCCGCCGGCGTTGCCGTGCGACTCCCCGCTCTGGCCGTGGCCCGAGGAGGAGGCTCCTCCGTTCGAACCACCCTCGGACGGGTCGTCGCCGGAATGGCCCTCACCCGCGGAGCCCTCGTGCTCGGCCCTGTTCTCCTGAAGCTGACCGAGCGAGTACCGCAATCCCCGGTTGTCCGGATGGACGACGAGCAGCGCCTCGTGTCGGCAGATCGCGTTGTCGAGTCCGGTCAGGCCCTCGCAGGCGCTGAAGTCCGCCCCGTCCGACGACGTCTCGACGGGGTCGGCCGCCTCCTCCTCGTCCTCGACGGGCTCGATCTCCGAACCGGTGGGTCCGGTGGGTCCGCTCAACCCCGTGACGCCCGTCGGCCCGGTCGGCTCGTGCGGTCCGCGCGGAGCCCGTAAGGAGGGGCTGGCCGAAGCCAGGGAGCCGACGGCGATCACCGCGACGACCGCGACGATCGTGCCTCGCCACGCCTTCCACACACGACCCATATGAGAGGTATCGGAAGGAAGCCTCCCCGAACTTGACCCTCCTTCCGAGCCCCCCGCGGGCCTACGCCGCGAACTCGAAGCTGGGATTCACCATCCGCTTCTCCGAGCGCTGCTCGGCGAGCAGGCCGTCCACCACCAGGCGGGTCCCCAGGCTGAGCCCGCGGATCGCTCGGCGTCCCATCCACACGACCGTGACCTCGCCCGTCCCGTCCGACAGGATGGCCTCCAGCGACTCGTGGCCCTCGAGCGGCCGGACCGTGATCCGCCGGACCACCCCGGCGAGCTTGACCCTCGAACGCGGAGGTGCCTCGGCGATCCGAACGCAGCCCGGGACGTTGGCCGCCCACGCCTGGATCTCCTCCGCGTAGCGCTGCTCGTCGCTCTCCGCCATCCGGCGGAAGAACCGCCGGAACGGATCGAGGAGTCCCATGGGCTGTCGCCGTTCCTCCGTTGCCGAGTGCGAGATCTCGGGAAGCCTATCCCGCGGGTACGGAGGGCTGGGCGGTCTCCACGATGAGCTCGGACTTGCGGGACTTGGAGACCCAGACGGCCGAGGCGACCACCGCGACCGCGATCACGACGACGACGACCCGCACGACCTCGTTGTCGGTCTGCTCCACGATCACGGGCGCGAACAGCAGCGCGACCAGGTTCATCACCTTGATGAGCGGGTTGAGCGCGGGGCCGGCCGTGTCCTTGAACGGGTCACCGACCGTGTCGCCGATGACGGCGGCCTTGTGCGAGTCGCTGCCCTTGCCCCCGTAGTGGCCCTCCTCGATGTACTTCTTGGCGTTGTCCCACGCGCCCCCGGAGTTCGAGAGCATCACCGCGAGCAGCTGGCCGGTGAGGATCGCCCCCGCAAGGAAGGCGCCGAGCGCCTCCGCCCCGAGCGCGAAGCCCGCGATGATGGGCGAGAGGACCGCCAGGAGTCCCGGCGTCAAGAGCTCGCGCAGCGACGTCCTCGTGCAGATGTCGACGACGCGAGCGTAGTCCGGCTTTTCCTCGTACGTCATGATCCCGGGGTGTTCGCGGAACTGTTTCCGCACCTCGACGACGACCTGGGACGCCGCCCGGCCGACCGCGCGGATCGCGAGCGAGCAGAACAGGAACGCGACCGAGCCGCCGATCAGCAGACCGACGAGCACGTTGGGCCGGTCCACGCGGATCGGGAACTCGATCCCTTCGCGGCCGAGGGCGAGCAGGACGGCCTCGGCGAACGAGCCGAACAGCGAGGTCGCGGCGATCACCGCGGTTGCGATCGCCATCCCCTTGGTGATCGCCTTCGTCGAGTTCCCGACGGCGTCGAGGCCGGTGAGCACCTGCGCCGGACGACCCTCGAACTCGCCCGACATCTCGGCGATCCCCTGCGCGTTGTCCGACACCGGCCCGTAGGTGTCCATCGACACGATCACGCCCACCGTCGTGAGCATCCCCATGCCGGTGAGCGAGATGAAGTACAGCGCCTCGAGGGTGCCGTCCCCGAGGACGTACGCGCCGGAGATGACCCCCGCGATGATGAGGAGGCTCCAGACCGTCGACTCCAGGCCGATCGAGAAGCCGGAGAGGATCGTCGTGGCGGGCCCGGTCTGCGTGGACTCGGCGATCTCCTGCACGGGCTTGTACTTCGTATCGGTGAAGTACTGGGTGAGGACCTGGATGATGCTCGCGAGGATCAGGCCGAGCAGCACGGCCACCGCGGGACGGAGGTCGTCCATGTAGATCGCGCTGATCGCGAACACGGCCGCGGCCGAGATCGCGGCCGAGATGAAGAAGCCGCGGTTGATCGCGCGCATGCCGTGCTCGGTCTCGCTCCGAGGCGTGACCGCGAGGATCCCGATGATCGACGTGATCACCCCGACGGCGCGAACGAACAGTGGGAACATCACCCCGGCGATCGCTCCGACCTCGGTGCCGGCGAACGCCGCGGCGCCGAGGATCAACGACGCGACGAGGGTCACCTCGTACGACTCGAACAGGTCGGCCGCCATCCCCGCACAGTCGCCCACGTTGTCGCCCACGTTGTCGGCGATCACGGCCGCGTTCCGCGGGTCGTCCTCGGGGATCCCCACCTCGACCTTGCCGACGAGGTCGGCCCCCACATCCGCGGCCTTGGTGAAGATGCCGCCGCCGACCCGCATGAACATCGCGAGGAGCGCCCCGCCGAAGCCGAACCCGACCAGCACGGCCGTCGCGTCCTGCTCGTAGATCAGCAGGATCACGGTGGCCCCGAACAGCCCGAGCCCGACCGTGAACATCCCCGCGACCCCGCCGGCGCGGAACGCGATCCGGAGCGCCTTCCGCAGGCCGGACTCCTTGGCCGCGTTCGCGGTGCGCACGTTCGCGCGGACGGCCAGCCACATGCCCACGTACCCGGTGATGGCGCTGAACGCGGCGCCGAGGAGGAAGGCGAGCGAGCGGCCGAACCGGAGCGCGAACTCGCTGTGGGCCGCGTCCTCGGGCACCGGCAGCGCGAAGAACAGCAGGACCGTGATGATCGCCATGAACACGGCCACGGTGCGGAACTGGCGGCGGAGGTACGCCTTCGCACCGACCTGGATCGCGGTGGCGATCTCGCGCATCTTCGGCGATCCCTCCGGCGCCGCCAGGACCTCCCGGACCAGGTAGTACGCGAACACGAGGGCGACGAGCGAGATGACCAGGATCACCCACAACGCGTTGGTCTCGAACGACCCGAAGACGGCGTCGATCGGACCGCCTTCCTGCGCCAGGACACCGTGCAGCACGTTGCGACCTCCTCGGGTTTCGGGACGGCTCCGGACCGGTGGGGCGGCCCGGGGCCCGGCAAGTATAGGGAGTCGTCGGTCAGCTGACCTGCGACGGAACGGGCTCGGGCACCGGCCCGCTCGGCGCTCCGTCGGAGCAGGAGGAAGCCGACGAGCCCGGCCGCGGCCGCCGCGAGCATGATCGCCACCTTCGCCGGCTCGACGAGCCTCGCCGGCAGGGCGAGCTCGGCCACGAACAGCGAGACGGTGAACGGGATGCCGGCGACCGCACCCACCGCGACGACGTGCCCTCGCCGAACCCCTTCGGGCAGGGTGCCGAGCCCGAGGCGGAGCGCGACGAGCACGGCGAGCGCGATCCCGAGGGGCTTGCCCACGATCCTGGAGGTGAGGATGCCGAGCCCGAGACGGCTGCTCGCGGCCTCCGCGACCGCGTGACCGGACAGCCGGACACCGGCGTTGGCCAGCGCGAAGAGCGGGACCACCAGGTAGCTCGACCACGGCAACAGGAGCGCCTCGGCTCGGGCCAACGGCGAGACCGCCTCGCGCGACATACGCGCGAGGTCGAGCCACTGCGCCGCGTCGGCGTCCGGCGGATCCGGCTCGTCCAGCGTGAGATCGGCGACCCGGTGCGCCTCGGCGCTCACGTGTCGCGGACGCTGGAAGGCGACGGCCGGCGTGAGGAACGCGATGACCACCCCGGCGAGCGTCGGCGCGACACCACCGGCATCGAGCGCCACCCACGACGCGAGCGCGAGCACCACGTAGACGACGACGGCCCGAACGCCGATCCGCCACAGGACCGCGAACGCGACGAAGATCCCGAGCGCGATCGCCAGGGCCAAGCCGTCGACGTCGCTCGAGTCGACGAAGGCGACCACGACGATGCTCCCGAGGTCGTCGACGATCGCCAGCGTGAGCAGCAACGCCTTCAACCCGGCGGGCGCGTTCCGGGCGAGCGTGAGCACCGCGAGGGCGAAGACGATGTCGGTCGGCATCGCGATCCCGAAACCTTCGGTCGCATCGGTCCCCGCGGTGAAGGCGAGGTAGATCGCCGCGGGCACCAGCATGCCCCCGAGCGCGGCGACCGCGGGCATCGCCGCCCGCCGGCGGTCCCGCAGCTCGCCCGTGAGGAGCTCCCGCTTGATCTCCAGACCGACGAGCAGGAAGAACACCGTCATCAGCCCGTCGGACACCCAACCCTGGAGATCGTGGGTGAGCGCCCGGGTTCCGATCCGGATCGTGAGCTCGCGTATCCCAGAAACGTTGGTAGGACTCGGAGAAAGGTGCGTTCGCCCAGATGAGGGCGACGGCGGTCGCGGCCAGGAGCAGGATCGCCGAGGAGATCTCCGTCTGGAGGAACGCCTGCAACGGCTGCACGACCTTGCGCGGCAATCGTCGGCTCGATCGCGACCACGTGGGACGGAGGCCCTCCGAAGGGTCGGGAGTCTCGTCGCGTTCGGTCCGGTCGGTCATGGCGAACCCCCTGCCGACCAGTCTTCCCGGCGCACCTTCGGAACTTCTCCATCTTAACTTCTGTTGCGACAGGCCCCGAGCACTTGTAGCCTTCACGCGTTTTGGCCACCAGCACCGAGCCCCCCTCCGTGACCCCCAACCGGGTCCAGCGCGGCGAGAGCAAGAAGCGCCGCGTGCCGCTGGCGTTGCTCATCGTGCCCATCGTGCTCGTGGGGATCGGCGTCGCGCTCTTCCTGATGCTCGGGGACGGCGGTGCTCCGATCATCGGTGGCGAGGACGAGGTCACGCCTCCGTTCGACTTCATCGTCAAGGGCGCATCGGCGGTCGCGACCGTGCCTGACGCGGATGAAGCCACGCTCGCGTCGACCGCCGAGGACGTGGCCCAGGAGATCACGCCGACGATCGACGACCTGTTCACGAACGGCTACCTCGATCCGAGCAACTGGCGTGACGGCGACTACGAGGAGGTCTTCGCGACCTTCGCCCCCGACGCGGTCGCGACCGCGGAGGAGAGCGTCGAGACCCTCACGCTGGGCGCCACCGCGGGCGACGTCTTCGCCACGGTCAACCCCGGCAAGAGCAAGCTCTCCTACCAGGTGCTGTTCGACCCCGACGGAGCCGTGGACACCGCCGTCGTCACGGTCGTCTTCCGCGCCACGGCCGAACGCAAGGACGGCACCTACCTCGCGATCGTGAGCGAGGGGGAGTTCTTCCTGCGCCAGATCGACGGCCAAGAAGAGGATGGACGATCACCGCCTTCGACGTGAAGCGCGACGACCACGAGACCCATCCCCCGTCGCCCTCGGCATCGACGTCCCCCTCCGGATGAGCGTCGTGCCCTCCCGCCGCAGGATCGCGCTCCTGGTCGCCTTCGTGGTGGCCTGGGTGGCCGGGTCGGCCCTGGGGGCGACCGAGCCGGCGCGACGAGCGTCCGCCGCGCCGCTGTTCCAGCTCGAGCCGGCCCACGCCGAGTACGTTCCGGTCCTGGACGGCAGCAAGCCCATCTTCGTGTTGGTCATCGGCTCGGATGCGCGTCCCGATCAGGCGGTCGAGAGCCAGCGGGCGGACGCGATCCACATCGTGGCCATCAATCCCGCCGAGCACCAGGCGACGATCGTCGGGATCCCGCGCGACGCCTACGTGGACATCCCGGGCCAGGGGCAGAACAAGATCAACGCGGCGCTGTTCTTCGGAGGCCCCGAGCTCGTCGTAGAAACGGTCGAAGAGCTGACGGGCCTGAGGATGGATTACTGGGCGATGACCGGGTTCGCCAGCTTCGAGGCCATGGTCGACGACGTCGACGGGCTCGTGGTCGACGTGCCGTTCGCGATGAGCGACGAGGCCTCGAGGGCGTTCTTCGAACCCGGCGTGCAGACGCTCGACGGCGACAACGCCCTCGCGTTCGCCCGGAACCGGCACGACCTACCCTCGGGTGACTTCGGGCGATCCGAGGACCAGGGGCTGCTGATGGTGTCCGCGCTCGCGCAGCTCAAGAAGGAGTTCAACCAGGATCCGGCGCGCCTGCTGGCCTGGGTCGCGTCGTTCGTGCGCCACGGGACGACCACCCTGACGCTGGACGAGGTGCTCGACCTCGCCTTCACGGGGACGACGATCAACGCGAACAAGGTCGTGAACGCCGTCCTCCCCGGGGGCACGGGGATGGTCGGCACCACGTCGGTGGTGACGCTCGACCAGGACACGCTCGACACGATCTCGAAGGACCTCGCCGACGACGGCATCCTGAAGAAGCCGAACGTCCCACCGTCGCCGAACGAGTCGCTGCTCGGGGGCTGAGGCCGAGCAGGAAGGCGGCGAAGGCTGTTACCCTTCGCCGCCGGAGAAGGGGAGTAGTCCGCAAGCGGACCCGCCGTCATGACGGCCGTGCGTCACGGCCCGGTGGATCCCTCGCCTCGCGGGGACGAGACCTTCGGCCGGAGAGGAAGGGCCGTGGGCTCCGATCGCGAACCGCAGACCGTCGTTCATCCCGACGGCGACGGTCATGCCGGTGGTTCGCTCACGTCGCTCCTCCTGGCGGTCGGCATCACGGTCCCGGCGATCGTGATCCGGTTCTCGAACCCGTCGCTCGCGAACTGGGTGGAGGCGCTGCTGTACGGGCTCGCGATCGTCGGTGCCGCCTTCATCCTGTCGTGGGCCGCCGAGGTGGCGCAGCTCGACATCTCGGCGGGCCTCGCGATCGCGGTCCTCGCGTTCATCGCGGTCCTGCCCGAGTACGCCGTCGACATGGTCCTCGCGTGGGAAGGCGGCAACGCGTTCGAGCAGTACGGGGAGGCATGCCATCCGCCGGGCGCCGCGGGCGAGGACGCCTGCTCGCTCGCGCTCGCCAACATGACCGGCGCCAACCGGCTGCTGATCGGGATCGGCTGGTCGATGGTCGTCTTCATCGCCGCGTACCGCTCGCGCAGGACCCCCCCGGTCCTGCGCGAGGTGGTGCTCGACCGCCCGCACTCGGTCGAGGTCGCGTTCCTGGGGCTCGCCACCGTGTACTCGCTCACCCTCCCGCTGAAGTCCCAGATCACCTTGATCGATTCCGTGATCCTCGTGTCGATCTTCGCCGCCTACACCTGGCGGATCTCCAAGGCCCCGGCCGAGGAACCACACCTCGTCGGGCCGGCCCGCTGGATCGGGACGTTCCGAACGCCGAACCGGCGGGCAAGCGTGATCGGGATGTTCGTGTTCGCGGCCGTGGTGATCCTGCTCTCCGCCGAGCACTTCGCCGAAGCGCTCGTCGCGACCGGGCAGGAGTTCAACATCAGCGAGTTCCTGCTGATCCAGTGGCTCGCGCCTCTGGCGTCCGAGGCACCCGAGCTGCTGGTCGCGGGTCTGTACGCCTGGCGCCTGAACACCAACGCCGCCCTGGGGACGCTCGTCTCCTCGAAGGTGAACCAGTGGACCCTGCTGGTCGGCACCCTGCCGATCGTGTTCGCGATCGCGGCGGGTGGTCTGCACGGCCTGCCGGTCGACGCGCACCAGCGCGAGGAGCTGTTGCTCACGGCGGCGCAGTCGTTCTTCGCGGTCGCCGTGCTCGTCACGCTCTCGATCAGCGTGCGCGAGGCCTGGTTGCTGTTCGCGCTGTTCTGGGCCCAGTTCATCGTCGGAGCCATCGTCCCCGAGTCGTTCATGGGGGTCGAACGCGTCCTCGTGTCGTCCGTGTACATCGTGCTCGGCCTCGTGATCTTCACCCGCCAGCGGGGCCTGATCCGCCCGCTCATCCGCGACGGCTTCAAGACGTCCTACCGAGACCTGGGCCGCGGCGAGATCCCCGGCGAGTAGCCGGGGCGGTCTCGACGGCCACGGCTACCATCGCCGGGTGGACCCGCGCGCGTTCCTCGCCTCCCTCGACGCCGAGGACGAGCTCGTCCACGTTCGCGACCTGCCGGCTCGCGCGAACGAGCCCGGCCCGTTCCCCGAGGACGTCCCCGAGCTGATCCGGCAACGGCTCGCGCTGGTCGGGGTGACGGGTCTGTTCGAGCACCAACGCGAGGCGTTCGACCTCGTGCGTTCGGGTCGCAACGTGATCGTCGCGACGGGGACCGCTTCGGGCAAGACGCTCGTCTACAACCTCGCGTTCGCGACCGAGGCCGTGCCGGACCCGAAGAGCACCGCGCTGTACCTGTTCCCCACCAAGGCGCTCGCGCGCGACCAGCTCCGTCAGGTCCGCGAGCTCAAGCTGCCGCAGCTCCGGGCCGGCGTGTACGACGGCGACACGCCGAGAGCCGATCGGCCGCTGATCCGCAAGAACGCGAACCTCGTGATGACCAACCCGGACATGCTCCACGCGGGGATCCTGCCCGACCATCCGCGCTGGGCGGACTTCTTCCTCCGCCTGTCCGTCGTCGTCGTCGACGAGTCGCACGTGTTCCGCGGCGTGTTCGGATCGCACGTGGCGCACGTGCTCCGGCGGCTCCGGCGGCTCGTCGCGCACTACGGCGGGGACCCGGGGTTCGTCCTCGCCTCGGCGACCGTCGGGAACCCGGCCGAGCTCGCCGAGCGGCTGGTCGGCGAGCCCTTCGACGCGGTGACCGAGGACCGCTCGCCGAGCGGCGGCAAGACCTTCGCGCTGTGGAACCCGGCGATCGTGGACGAGGAGTCGGGGGCCAGGCGGAGCGCGCTCACCGACACCTCGTTCCTGATGGCCCGTCTGGCCGAGGAGGGGGTGAAGTCGATCGGGTTCGCGAGGTCCCGGCGGGCGGCGGAGCTGCTGGCCGGGTTCGCGCGACGCGATCTGGACGCCGAGCTGCGTTCGCGCGTGAAGGCCTATCGGGCGGGCTACCTGGCCGAGGACCGGCGGGAGCTGGAGCGGCAGCTCGCGAGCGACGAGCTGATCGCCGTGGCGTCGACGAACGCGCTCGAGCTCGGGATCGACATCGGCTCGCTGGACGCCGCGCTGCTGGTCGGCTACCCGGGGACGCGAGCCTCCCTGTGGCAGCAGGCGGGGCGCGCCGGCCGGCGTTCGGAGGGCTCGCTCGCGGTGCTCGTGGCGCAGGACGAGCCCCTCGACCAGTACCTGGTGACGCACCCCGAGGACCTGTTCGACAAGCCGCCGGAGGCGGCGGTGATCGACCCGACGAACCCGTACGTCCTGGTGCCCCACCTGCTGTGCGCGGCGCGGGAGCAACCGCTCTCGGACGAGGAGGTCTCGACCTACTGGCCGGAGGCGTCGGAGACCGTCTTGGGGCTGGAGGCCACCGGCGAGCTCCGGCGTCGCGGTTCGCTGTTGCATCATGCAGGTCACGAGCCGCCGCATCGCACGGTCGACATCCGCAGCACCGGAGGTCGGCGTTTCCAGATCGTGATCGAGGAGACGGGTGAGCTGCTCGGGACGGTCGACGGCGCTCGCGCGTACGGGCAGGTCCACCCCGGGGCCGTCTATCTCCATCAGGGGGAGCAGTTCGAGGTTCGCGAGCTCGACCTGTCGGCGAACGTCGCGATCGTCACGAGGACCGACCCCGACTACTACACGCAGTCGCGCGACACCACCGACATCGACGTCGTGCTCGAGCAGGAGCGCCGACCACTGTCCGGCGACACCGAGACGTCGTTCGGGACGGTCCGCGTCACCAATCAGGTCGTCGCGTACGCGCGCAAGCACGTCGCGACGGGTGAGGTCCTGGAGGTCGTCCCGCTCGAGCTTCCGCCCGTGCTGCTCGAGACCCGCGCGGCGTGGTGGGGGATCTCGCAAGCCGTGATCGATCGAGCGTCGATCCGGCCGTCGGACGTGCCCGGGGCGGCCCACGCCGCCGAACACGCCGCGATCGGGCTGTTGCCGCTGGTCGCGACCTGCGACCGCTGGGACGTTGGCGGCGTCTCGACCGCGTACCATCCGGACACGGGGTCCTGCACGATCTTCGTGTACGACGGGTACGAAGGAGGCGCGGGCATCGCAGAGCGGGGCTTCACCTCGGCCCGGCGGTGGCTCGAGGCGACGCTCGAGACGGTGGCGGGCTGCCCCTGTTCGCTCGGGTGTCCCTCGTGCGTGCAGTCGCCCAAGTGCGGGAACGGCAACGAGCCGTTGGACAAGGCGGGCGCCGTGTCGCTGCTGGAAGCCATGCTGGGCCGCAAGAGACGTAGAGGACATCGAAGAGGACGACCAGGACGTGAAGATGACGCGGGAGGTGTACATCGCGGTCGTGGGACCGTCGGCGGGCACACCGGCCGAGCTCGCCATCGGCGAGGCGGTGGGGCGAGGGGTCGCCGAAGCGGGCGGCGTCCTGGTCTGCGGTGGCATGGGCGGCGTGATGGAGTCCGCGGCCGGCGGTTGCGCGGACGCCGGCGGCCGATCGGTGGGCATCCTGCCGGGCGACTCGCGTCTGGACGCCAACCCCTACCTGACGGTCGCCGTCGCGACGGGCATGGGCGAGGCGCGCAACGCGATCGTCGTGCGGACCGCCGACGTCGTGATCGCCGTGCGCGGCGAGTTCGGCACCCTCTCGGAGATCGCGCTCGCCCTCAAGATGGGCAAGCCCGTCGTGGGCCTCGGCACGTGGGAGTTCGGCAAGGAGGGGGAGAGCGTGGACGCGATCGTGCGGGCCACCGACCCGAGGGACGCGGTCGCCCAGGCGTTCAGGCTCGCCGGCCGCTGACCGTCGATCCGTGCCACCGTCGGCCACCGACCACCTATCCGGCGGTCGTGGATCGTCGCCCGAGCACCTTCCGCGCCATCGCGACGAGCGCGGCCCGTTCGTCGGGCGGAAGACCGACGGCGAACAGCACGACCACGTACACGAGGCTCCCGACGGCGAACGACGCGACCAGGTCCATGAACCACTTCTCGGCCGGCAGGATCGCGTGCGTGAGCGCCATCGCGATGCCTCCCGCGACCGTCGCCGGGAGCAGTCGCACGAAGCCACCGTCGAACGGCCAGATGTCGAGGAACCTCCGAACCAGGAGCAGACGAACCACCGCACTGAACGTGAGCGTGCAGGCCTGCGCGATCGCGGCGCCCTCGATCCCGAGGGCGTTCGGGCCGGCGAGCAGGAGCGCGATCCCCACGTCGAGCGCGAACGCGCTCATGTACACGAGCAGGTCCCAGCCGGTACGCCCGGCCATGATCAGGATGAACCCGACGGTCCCCACCATGACCGGCACGATCATCCCCACGATCAGGATGCGGAGGGCGTCCTCGCCCTGGACGAAGTCCGCGCCGAAGATCCGGAGCACGGGTCCCGGCAGGATCGCGAGCACGAGCAGGACCGGGATCGTCGCCGCCAGGGTCCACCGCGTGACCTGCTTGTACAGGGCGTCCAGGCGATCGCGTTCGCCTCGATGGTGGAGGTCGGCGACGAACGGGCTGAACGTCAGCGAGACGCTGGTGAGGAACAGGAACAGCGACTGCCCCGCCCGCAGCACGGCCCCGTAGACGCCGGTGACGGCCGCCCCTTCGGCGCCCTGGCCGCTCCACAGGACCGAGAGCACGAAGAAGTCGGTCCAGAAGATCAGCTGGCTGAACAGCGTCGCCGGAGCCCGGAGCGCGCCGAACCGAACGAGCGCGCCCGTGCGCTCCTCCGCGATCCCTTCGCCCGGCGCGGATTCGGGTAGCCGTCCCTGCTCCTTCTCCCACCCGAACCAGGCGATCCCCAGCGCGAGCGCCCACGAGACGCCGAACGCGGCCGAGGCGACCCAGGCCGTGGACGAGAACGCCGCCCACATCGCCAGCGTGAACACGATCCAGCCGATCGGTTGCGCGATCCACTGCGAGTAGAGCGTGAACCGCATGATCTTCAACCCGCGGGTCGCCCCCATGAAGGTGAACGCGAGCGCGCAGACCGGCACCGTGACCGCGGCCGCGCGGAACGCGGGTTCGGCCGCGCCGGGCTGGGCGCTGAACGTCGAGGCGAGCCACGGCGACAGGACCAACGCCGCGATCGCGAACGGGATCGACACCACCGTCGCGATCGCGACCGCGCGTCGGACGAGCCCACGCGAACGGGCCGCCTGTCCCCGGCCGACGAGGATCGCGACCAGACGCACGTTCGCCACGTCCATCCCGAAGCGCGTGGCGGCGGCGGCGATGAACGCGAACTGCGTGGTCAGGGTGACGATGCCGAACCCCTGGTCGCCCAGGCGGTTCGTCATGATGACCTGGGCCGCGAACGTGGCCGACGCTCCGATCGCGAGGCCGAGGACGTTCTGGCCGGTGTTGCCCAAGATCACGCGTTGGTCGCGGGCGCGATCCCCGCTCGGTGGCGACGCCGTCAGCGCCTCGGTCTCCTCGCTGAGGGTGGGCTCGTCCACGGCGCCCCAGTATCGCAGCAGGCATCATCCGGACCGGGTACCGTCGCCGGTCGTCACACGAACGCAACCGCACACACAGAAGGAGGAGCCATGGTGGACGAGCGATCCCACGAGCGAGGCCGAGACAAGCTCCGAGAGGTCCACGGCGAGCGCGCACTCGCGACGGTCGAGTCGCTGGGCGACCTCGGCCGGCTGATCGTCGACGTCGCCTACGGCGAGGTCTACTCGCGGCCCGGGCTCACGCTCCGCGAACGCCAGATCGCCTCGGTGGCCGCGCTGGTCGCCACGGGCCGTTCGTCGCAGCTGCCGGTGCACCTGCGCTCGTCCCTCAAGGCGGGGCTGACCCCCGAGGAGCTGCAGGAAGTGATCATCCAGACCGCGACGATCGCCGGCTTCCCGCCCGCGATGAACGCGTGGTCGACGCTGAAGACGATCGTGGCCGAGCCCGAGGGCTGAGGACGCAGAGCCCGGCGCGCCGGCGAACCCGTATGTTCCAGCGGTGCGTCGACCGGTCCCCGTGGTGCTCGCGTTGTCGGCCGCGATCGTGCTCGCGGGCTGCGGGTACGAGCCCGAGATCGAACGGCCGGGCGCGGCCTCGGGCGACTCGGCCCCACCCGCGCCGGCCGCGAGCACCGGTCCCGTCTCGAGCACGCCGACCTTCACACCGGACGGTTGCCCGGTGGACGATCCCGCGATGTGCGAACAGGCGGCGTTCCTCGCCAACGCCCTGGTGCTCTCGGATGGCGACGCGGTCTTCGACCTGAGCCGGCGTGTCTCGTGGATGTGCGCCGAGCTCGAACGCGAGCTGTTCCCCCAATGCGAGGACCGGGACCGGCTGGCGGGCTACGTGATCGCGAACCATCGAGGTGAGTTCTTCGTCGACACGCCCGCCGACTATCGGGACGCGCTGGGGTTCTTCGTGGAGGCGGTCGACGAGGAGTACTCGGACGAGCTCGGGGGTCCGCAGCTGCAGATCCTCGGCGTCTCGTCGTGCGGCGAGGGGCCCGATGCCTCGTACCACGTCGTGTACCTGGTGGGTCTCGGGGACCCCGAGAGCACGCTGCCCGCCGACCGCTTCCTCGGAACCTACGAGCTGACGATGGAGAAGGGCGAGTGGGCGGTCGGGGCCGTGTACATCGGTCTGCTCACCGACTGGGAGCTCGTCCTTGACGACCCGCTGAGCCAGATCGCGTGCGGCGACATCCAGCCGTGGGCCGGTGCGACCGCGAACCTCAACCCTCCGCAGTCCGAGAGCCAGCCGACGCCGATCCCCGCCACCGGGTCCTCGTAGCCCGCGCTTCACGCCGGAACCGACAGCGTGCGATGCTGCGCGAAGCGTCCACACCGGACGCCCACACGAGAGGGGGATCGCGATGTCCGACTATCTGCTCCTGTTCGGAGGCGGCAAGATGCCGGAGACCAAGGAAGAGCAAGACGCCGTGATGGCGGCGTGGAACGCGTGGTTCCAAGAGATGGGTTCGTCCATCAAGGACCAGGGCAACCCGTTCACGCCTGCGGTCAAGAGCGTCGGCCCCGATGGCTCGGTGACCCCGGGACCCGGCAAGGGCCCGGCGAGCGGCTACTCCATCGTCACGGCGGATTCGCTCGACGAGGCGGTCGACAAGGCCAAGGGCTGCCCGGTCTTGGAGGGCGGCGCCCACATCACGGTCTACGAGGCCTTCGAGGTGATGTAGCGGACCCTGCTCAGCCCTTCGTCCGAGACCTGCCGAACCACGAGCTCTCCACGACGTAGAACACCGCGACCGCGCCGAACAGGACGACGCTCGCCGTCGGGCTCACGAACGCGACCAGGGTCGCCGCGAGGTAGATCCACGGCCCCGGGAGGTAGCTCCGCGTGATGCCCTTCACCGTCCTCGGGTCGTGGTCGTCTCGGAGCAGGCGGCCGCCGGCCGACGCGTAGAACCAGATCGCGTTGAAGAACACCGCGGTCGCCGTCAGCGTGACGCCGTACACGAGCGCCGCCGCCCGGGCTCCCTCCGAACGGAACTGCTCGGTCACCAGCCGGGTCGGGAAGGGGATGAACGCCACGCACAGCAGGAGACCGACGTTCAAGAGCAGGAACAGCCGGTCGACCTTCCCGATCTGCGCCATGAACGTGTGGTGGTTGATCCAGATGATGCCGATCGTCACGAAGCTCACGACGTAGCCGACGTAGGACGGCCAGATCTCGAACAGTTTCCTCCCCAGGTCGGCTTCGTGCTCTCCCACCCGGGTGTCGACGTTGAGGATCAGGAGCGTCGCCGCGATCGCGAACACGCCGTCGGCGAACGTCTCCAGGCGACCCGTGCTCACGGCTCCCCCTCGGTGACCCCGACCGACGCCTCCCAGCCCGAGATCCGCTCCACGTCGATCGCCACGACCGGTCCGCTCGGAGGTTCGCTCGCGTACTGCGGGTACTTCGCCGTGAGGGCCTCGAGCGCCGTCACGCGTTCGTCCGGCGCCTCCACCACGCGGCCCGTCCCCGAGGCTCGGACCCACCAGAGGTCGCGCCAGTCCTCGTCGTAGCCGTCCACCACGAACTCCACCGCCGGGTTGCCTTCGAGGTTCCGCAGCCGTCGGAGCCGATCCGTGCGTTTGGGCTTGCGGTCCACCGCCCAGTACGCGCGCACCTCGTCACCGCGCTCGACGAGCGCGAACACGAACGGTACGACGTGCGGCCGCGCGTCGGGCGTGACGGTCGCGAGACGTCCGACGCGTGCCGCCCGCAGTCGCGTGAGCGCTTCAGCGGTGTTCATCGGCGCACCCCCCCGAGACGGACGGCCCTCAGGCTATCCTCGCGACCCCGTCCTCGACCGTCCGCGGCTCAAGCCGGGATGGACAGGACCACCACGGCGCCGCCACCCGGCAGGTTGTCGGCCTCCACGGTTCCGCCGTGCGCCTCCGCCACCGCCGCCACGATCGCGAGACCGAGGCCGGTTCCGCCTCCCGGCCTCGAACGCGACACGTCCGGACGGGCGAACGCCTCGAACGCGACGGGGAGGAACTCGGGTGGGAAGCCGGGGCCCGTGTCGCGGACCTCGAGCCGTAGCGAGCCGTCGTGCCGCTCCGCGGCGACGCGCATCCGACCGCCGGACGGGACGTACCGGAGGCCGTTGTCCAGGAGGTTGCCGAGCGCCTGTCGCATCCGCAGCTCGTCCACGTCCGCGCGGAGCTCCTCGGGCACACGGACGTCGATGCCCACGCCGCGTTCGGACGCGCGAGCGGCGAAGGTGTCGACGGTCCCGCCCACCATCCGAGCGACGTCCACCGGCTCGCGCCTGATCGGGAGCCGCCCTCGATCGGATCGAGCAAGGACGAGCAGGTCGTCGGCCAGCCTCGCCAGGCGGTCCGTCTCCTCGGCGGCGCTGCGGAGGGCCCGCTCGAGCTCGTCCGCCGTCCGCGAACGCCGCAGCGCCAGATCCAGCTCGGCCTTCAGGTTCGCGAGCGGCGTGCGGAGCTCGTGGCTCGCGTCGTCCACGAACCGGCGCTCGCGCTCGATCGCCTCCTCCAGGCGTTCGAGCATGGCGTTCAGCGTCTCGGCCAGCCGAGCCAGCTCGTCGCCGGTTCCGGGGACCGGGAGGCGGCGCCCCGGATCGCTCGCCGAGATCGCAGCCGCCTCTCCGCGCATCGACTCGACGGGGCGGAGCGTCCAGCCGACGAGGAGCCACGTCACGCCGACGGCCAGCACGAGCGCGAGCGGGCCACCCACCGCGAGCGACGTGGCGAGCCGGCCCAAGGTCTGCCGCTGGTCGTCGAGCGATGCACCGACCACGAGGACCCGCCCCTGCGAGATGGGGACGGCGAGCATCCGCGCCGGGACGACCTCGCCCTCGATCGTCACGGCGTCGCGTTCGGACAGGGCCGGGGCGGTGACGTCGGCCGACTCCACGAGCGGGGGCTCGCCGGCGATGCTGCCCGAGGACTCGATCAGCGAGCCGTCCGAACCGATCAGCTGCGCGAACGCGTCGTCCGGCTGATCGCTCGGGAGCACGCCCGAGCGTTCCACCACGAGGCGTTCGGCCTCCGCCCTCGAGCGCAGCGTCTCGTCCATCGCCTGCCGCAGCTCGGTCTGGAGCCGCAGGTACACGAACGCACCGGTCGCCGCGAGCACGACGGCCATGAGCGCCGCCGAGACCAGGGTCACCCGCGTCCGCAGTCGCATCAGACCGGCTCGTCCCTCAGCCGGTACCCGGCTCCGCGCACGGTCTCGATCTGATCGCGCCCGAACGGACGGTCGACCTTGTTCCTCAGGTACCGGACGTAGACGTCGACGACGTTGGAGTCGCCGTCGTACGCGAAATCCCAGACGTGCTCGATCAGCTGCGTCCGCGTCAGGACCTCCCCCGGGTGACGCATGAGGTACTCGAGGAGCGAGAACTCCCGCGCCGTGAGGGCGATCGGCGTCCCGTCTCGAGCGACGCTCCTCGCCGCCGGGTCGAGCTCGAGGTCGCCGGCGCGAAGGACCGGGGGGCGCTCGGCGGCCCCGCGTCGCATCAGCGCGCGGAGGCGAGCCAGCAGCTCGGCGAACGAGAACGGCTTGGTCAGGTAGTCGTCGGCGCCGGCGTCCAGACCCGCGACGCGATCGGCGACCGCGTCCCGCGCGGTGAGCATCAGGACGGGGCTCCATCGCCCCGCTTCGCGCAGCTGCCGGCTCACCTCGAAGCCGTCGAGGTCGGGCAGCATCAGATCCAAGACGATGGCGTCGTAGGGGTTCTCGGTCCCGAGCCACACGGCGTCCTGGCCGCGCCCGGCGACGTCGACCGCGTAGCCCTCCTCCTCGAGCGCGCGCTTGAGCAGGCCGGCCATCTTGACCTCGTCCTCCACCACGAGCACGCGCATCGCCCACAGCGTAGGCCTCGCCGATGAGAGCCGGATGAGAGACGCGGACTGTCCGAGAAACGGCGGGACCTGGTTCGGTGCCTAGCTGAACGGCTTCGCGACCATCACGTAGATGAGCGCGAGCCACAGGACACCGTCGATCACGTTCACCACGCGGCCGATCGGGGCGTCGACGAACGCTCTCAGCTCGGCCGAGGGCTCATCGTCCGGGCTCGCGTCCGCGAGCGCTTTCAGCTTGGTCGCGGTCGGTACGTGATACACGAACGCGGTCACCAGGATGAGTGCGGCGAGGACGTAGCCGATCACCAGCCACGTCTGTGTCAGGTCGAAGTCCCCGACGATGGCCGTGACGAACCCGAACACGATGCCGAGCAGGAAGACGCCACCTCCGACGGGGGCGAAGCGATCCTCGGCCGCCAGTACGCGGCGGATCGCCCGGACGTCGCCGGAGCGCGCTACGGTCCCGGACAGCATCCCCTGCCCGACGAAGATCGACACCGCCAGGAACATGCAGGCGATGTGCAGGAACTTCCAGAACGTCGCCGCATCCACCGGCCATGCTAGATCGTCCTGATGAGCTCGTCGCAACTCCGGACGAGCACCGGGGTTAGTGGCTCTCGGAGTTCGCTCCGGCGAAGAAACGGTTCCACTCGTCGAGCTTGTCCGGCAGGAACCAGCACCGGGACCACCTGCCGTGTTCGTCGACCTCCGCGAGCTGCGCGACGACCACGCTCATCCGCTCGCCGTGACGGCGCGCCGTGATGGTGAGGAAGATCGTCACGTAGCGGTCGCCGGCGAGGACGTCATCCACCTCGATCCGCAGGGTCCCGCCGGACGCCTCGTCCATCATCGTGAAGAACCGCCGGACGCCCTCGCGCCCCCGGAATCTGCCGCTCGCCGGCGTGTCCCCGGGGGCGTACCAGACAACGTTCTCCGCGAAGCCATCGAGCAGGAGCGGGATGTCGCCGGCCATGAACGCGCCGACCGTCTGCCGCATCCGAGTCGCGTTCGGGTGCTCCATCGTCGTCCTCAGGACCAGAACGCGTCGACCGCGTCCTGATCGTTGGCGAGGGCCCAGTACTCCGTCCAGCGCCCGTTGGGGTCGAGGGTGAGCGCCTCGGCGAGCAGGACGTCCATCCATCGCACGTCCCGGTAGGCCGACACCCTCATGAAGATCGAGGCGTGCCGGTCGTTGGCGAGGATCTCCGCGGGCTCGACCTGCAACGTCCCGGCCGTCTCGCGGCGAACCCTGCGGAAGTAGTCGACCACCGCTTCGATCCCGACGTAGTCGCCGCTCATCTCGTGGTTGCCGCCCACGTGCCACAAGATGTCGTCGGCCAGGAATCCGCGCATCGCGTCGTCATCGCCGGAGTTGTAGACCTCGAGCGCGCGACGGATCATCGCGATGTTCCGATGCTCGTGCACCGTTCCTCCATGCGGGGTAGGCCAGCACCGTACCCGGCGACGTGAGCGCTGCCCAGGGTCGCGAGGGCTACAGGAAACGGCGCATGTCCGATGAGACGCTTCTCATCGACGCGCGTCCGAGCGACTGCCGAACCCTGCGTGAACGCGGAGGAAGCGGATCTCAGGCCGCGTTGCCGCTCGACATGCCGGCCGGCTCACGCGCGACCGGAGCCGCGAGCGCGTGGATCACACCCGGCAGCCCGCGGATCTGATCGAGGATCGTCTTGAACGCGTCCCCCATGACGTCCGAACGCGCGAGCGCGAGGGCGTCGTAGGGCCCGCGGACGTCCTCGGCGAACACGATCCCCGGGACCTCCCGAAGCCGGCGGGCGATCCCGCCGTCCTGTGTGGCGGTCTGCACGAGCACGTATGCCGTCATGACCCTCGAGCTCCTTCCCTCTGCCGTCCTGCTCGTCTTCTGGCCTCTGGCCCATCGTGGCGCCACCCTACGTGGTTCCGTGCCATTTGGCAACCCCTGCCAGATTGCAGTGGTCGCCAAGTGCTATGCTGTGCCCGTGGATACGACGGTAGGCCTCAGGGAACGCAAGAAGCTGCGGACGAGGGCGGAGCTCTCCGACGCCGCGTTCCGGCTCTTCGCGGAGCGTGGCTTCGACGAAACCACGATCGAGGACATCGTCGAGCAGGTCGAGGTATCACCCCGGACGTTCTTCCGGTACTTCGACTCCAAGGAAGACGTGGTGATCGGCTTCTTCGACGACATGGGGCTGGAGCTCCGCGCGATGCTGGCGGAACGACCCCCGGACGAGCCGCCGTTCACGGCGCTGCGGGGCGCACTCGGATCGTTGATCGACCTGTACGAGGAACAGCAGGATCGCGTCGTGGCTGCGAAGCGACTCGCGCACGACACCCCGGCGATCCGGGCTCGCCTGTTGGACAAGCACGCCCGGTGGGAGAACGGGGTGACCGAGGAGCTCTCCGCCCGCCTCGGTGTGGATCCCTCCGAGGATCGGCGACCGAGGTTGATCGCCGCCGTCGGGCTCGCCGCGTACTCGACGGCCGTCACCGCGTGGTGCTCGAGCGAAGGCAAGGACGATCTGCACGCTGCTCGTCGACGACGCCCTCGCGATGGTCTGCGACGGGTTCGACGGCAGCTGAGCCTTTCGAGACCCGCACCCAATGGCTGTCGAAAGCGGCTGCCCCCGTTCGTCGTAGGGGTGACGGACGGACAGGCCGAGAGGCCGGAAGGAGGTATCGATGGCGGACTTCGTGCTGCTCTACAGCGGCGGGAACATGCCCGAGACCGACGACGAGAAGGCTCGCGTCATGAAGGCGTGGGACGGCTGGTACACGCGAGCTCGGCGGGGCCATCAAGGACGGGGGCAACCCGTTCGCACCGGCGGCCAAGACCATCGGGAGCCGATGGCAAGGTGAGCGACGCGTCGGCGCCGCTGTTCACCGGCTACACGATCGTCCAGGCAGACTCGCTCCAGGCGGCGACCGGCGCTGGCGAAGAGCTCCCCCGTCCTGCAGGGCGGCGGCAGCGTGACCGTGTACGAGGCCTTCGACGCGATGTAGCCCGTTCGAGGTGGTCGCGGGGTTCGCTCCCGCGACCACCTCCGCGGTCCTATCGAGCCCTCATACTGTTGTTCCGCGGTAGTTGTGCTCGAGCTCGGCGAGGCCGAGCATTCCTCGACAGACGGCCGTATCGAAATCTTATATCGTCCCGTTCGCAGACACCCAGCCTGACCTATCCCTCAATTCAAACACATACTTCAGCCGTCCTTCTGGATGACGCAGAACAGGTTGCCCTCGGGATCGGCGAGGACGACGAAGTCCTCGTCCGGCTCGGGCGTCCTCGGGTGGATCGTCGCACCGAGCCCCACGATCCGCTCGATCTCGGCGTCCCGGTCCTCCGCGTAGAGATCGAGATGGAGCCGGTTCTTCCCGACCCTGGGCTCGGGAACGACCTGCAGCGAGACGTTCACGTTCGAACCCGAGGGGTCGTGCAGCACGACCCAGTCGTCCTCCGGCTCGTCACGCGGCACGTAGCCGAGCGCGTCCCGCCAGAACGCGAACATGCGGTCGAAGTCGTTGCAGTCGATGACGACCGATCCGACCCGCACACCATCTATGCTCGCGCTGCTCTCGGATGAGCACTGAGTATAGCGAGTCCTAGTCGAACAGCGCGTCGAACGCTCTCATCTTCTCACCCAACCGCTCCGACAGCGTCGTCGCGAGCCACCGGTGCAGCGCCGCAGCCAGCTCGGTTTCCTCTGTCTCCACCCGTTCGATGGTCTCCCTGCTGAGCCGCAGGACCACGCTCGGCGTCTCGGCCACGACGTCCGCGCTGCGCGGGACGCCCGTGTACATCGCCATCTCGCCGACTACCACACCGCGGCGCAGCGTCCGCAGGCGCATCCGCGTCCCCTCGGGTGTCACGGTCTCGACGCTCAGCCGGCCCGATTCCAACACGAACACGTCGTCGGGCTGCTCGTCCTGACGGATCAGGACGGTCCCCTCGGGGAGCTCCCGGCGCTCGAGGTACGTCCGCAGGCCGGGCGGCATGCCGGCGAGCCCATCGCTCTACCCGTCGCGACGACTACGGGTTCGGCGGCTGCGCCCTCGGCAGATCCTCCTCGCCCGCTGCAGTCCTCCGTCCAAGTCTGGCTCGTACCTCACAATCCCCGACTCAACGCCCCGCCGCTGCTCTAGTTGCTTGCGCACCAGATCAGACTCGCCCGTGCTCACTAGCTCGCACCCGTTCTCTCGGCCAGTTCCATCACCTTCTCTTTCTCCTCCACCCCCTTCTTTTCCTCTCCCTTCTCTCTTCTCATTTCTTTCTCCTTTTCCTTTTCTTCTCCTCCTCCTCTCTCTTTCTTTTCCTCTCTCTCTTTCCTTTTTTCTTTCCTTCTTTCTCTTTCTCTTTCTCTCTCTCTTTCTCTTCCTCCGTCCCTCACGAGCGAAGGCAAGGACGATCTGCACCTGCTCGTCGACGACGCCCTCGCGATGGTCTGCGACGGGTTCGAGGGCAGCTGATCGAGCCCGCGTCGCCGAGCACGACGCGGGCCCCTCGTGCTCAGGGAACGCCGGGCCGCCTCGGTGCGTCGGTGACCGGTTCGGGCGCATGCCACACGGCCTCGACGTTGTTGCCGTGGAGGTCGTTCACGAACGCCCCGTAGTAGCGCTCGGAATACTGGGGCCAGACGCCGGGCTCGCCACGGATCGTCGCGCCGTTCGCCAGGGCCGCCTCGAAGAACGCATCCACCGCAGCTCGGCCCTCGGCGTCGAACGCCACGTGTGCCGCCGTCGTGACCGGGGTGCCGCGGGCGATCGTGAAGTCGTCGAGCCCGTCGGCGCCGTAGCTCACCCCGTCCTCCTGGACGTGCAACTCCTCGAAACCGAGCGGAGCCAGGGCCGCCGAGTAGAGCCGCCGGCTGGCGTCGAGGTCTCCGACCACGAAGAGCACGTGGTCGACGATGATCCGCCGCACGGTCATGGCTCATGACGATACCGAACCCTCGGTTGTCGAAAGCGGCCGCCCCCGTTCGTCGTAGGGGTGACGGACGGACAGGCCGAGAGGCCGGAAGGAGGGTGTCGATGTCGGACTTCGTGCTGCTCTACAGCGGCGGGAACATGCCCGAGACGGACGAGGAGAAGGCTCGCGTCATGAAGGCATGGGACGGCTGGTACACCGAGCTCGGCGGGGCCATCAAGGACGGGGGCAACCCGTTCGCACCGGCGGCCAAGACCATCGGCGCCGATGGCAACGTGAGCGACGCGTCGGCTCCGCTGTTCACCGGCTACACGATCGTCCAGGCCGACTCGCTCAAGGCCGCAACCGGCCTGGCGAAGGGCTCCCCCGTCCTGCAGGGCGGCGGCAGCGTGACCGTGTACGAGGCCTTCGACGTGATGTAGCCCCGTTCGAGGTGGTCGCGGGTTCGCTCCGCGACCACCTCGGCGGTCCTATCGAGCCCTCATCGCGAACGCTGCCTCAGCCGTCCTTCTGGATGACGCAGAACAGGTTGCCCTCGGGATCCGCGAGCACGACGAAGTCCTCGTCGGGCTCGGGGGTCCTCGGGTGGATCGTCGCACCGAGCCCCACGATCCGCTCGATCTCGGCGTCCCGCTCCTCCGCGTAGAGATCGAGATGGAGCCGGTTCTTCCCGACCCTGGGCTCGGGAACGACCTGGAGCGAGACGTTCACGTTCGAACCCGAGGGGTCGCGCAGCACGACCCAGTCGTCCTCCGGCTCGTCACGCGGGGCGTAGCCGAGCGCGTCCCGCCAGAACGCGAACATGCGGTCGAAGTCGTTGCAGTCGATGACGACCGATCCAACCCGGACACCACCCATGCTCGCGCTCCTCTCGGATGAGCGGTGAGGATAGCGAGTCCTAGTCGAACAAGGCGTCGAAGGCCCTCAACGACTCGCCCAACCGCTCCGACAGCGTCGTCGCGAGCCACCGGTGCAGCGCCGCAGCGAGCGCGGGATCCGCGGCCTCCACCCGTTCGATGGACTCCCTGCTGAGCCGCAGGACCACGCTCGGCGTCTCGGCCACGACGTCCGCGCTGCGCGGGACCCCCGTGTACATCGCCATCTCGCCGACGACCACACCGGGGCGCAGCGTCCGCAGGCGCATCCTCGTCCCCTCGGGTGTCACGGTCTCGACGCTCAGCCGGCCCGATTCCAACACGAACACGTCGTCGGGCGACTCGTCCTGACGGATCAGGACGGTCCCCTCGGGGAGCTCCCGGCGCTCGAGGTACGTCCGCAGGCCGGGCGGCATGCCGGCGAGCCCATCGCTCGACCCGTCCGCGACGACGAGGGGTTCGGCGGTGGCGCCCTCGAGCAGACCCTCCTCGCACCGCTGCAGGCCGCGGTCCAGGTCCGGCTCGAACCGGACGATCCCCTCGGACTCGACGACCCCGCCCTGCCCGAGTTGCTTCCGCACCTGATCGGACGCGCCCGTGAACACGAGCTCGAACCCGTTCGCCTCGGCCAGGTGCATCACCTTCACGAACGCCACCACCCCCGACGAGTCCACGCCCGTCACACGTCGGAGGTCGATCACCAGGAACCGAAGCGGCGCCGCCTCCACACGCTTGCGGATCCGCTCGAGAAGGCCGTTGGCCGATCCGAAGAACACGAACCCGTTCACGCGCAGGATCTGGACCAGGTCGCCCATCGTCCTGAGCACCGCTCGCTCTGCCGGAGGACGGTCGACGTTGCTGTGGTAGGTCTCCCCGAACGCGACCTCGCGCACCAGCTCGATCCGCCCGTAGTTGACCGCGAACAGGACGACCGCGAGCACGAGCCCGACCACGACGCCGGGCAGGAAGTCCCGCGGCCGATGATCGTCGCGAGGATCACGAGGACGATCGCGTACTCGAGCGGCGGCAGGGCCTTGCCGCTTGTCCCATACCCACTCGACGATGAAGGCGAGGCCGAGGAAGACCAGCACGCCGCCGACGATCATCCGCGGGATCAGCTCGATGAACGCGGCCCCGAACACGACCGCCGCGAGCGGGACGAGCGCGGCGATGAGCCCGGCGGCCCGCGCGTTCACGCTCATGCGTTCGGCGAGCGCGGTCAGGCTGAGCGCGTGGTACCCGGGGATCCCACCGACCGCGCCGGAGACCACGTTGAGCACACCGGCGTCGCGCAGCTCCCGGTTCGTGTCCAGGTCCCGGTGCAAGCACGACCTCGGTCCCGCAGATGTTGAACAAGATCGCGATCACTGCGACGAACACGGCAGTAGCGATCCCCGCCCACTGGCCGAGCACCGCCGACCAGTCGGCGCCGGTGAGCGCTCGGAGCGTCCACGGCTGCCACAGCCGGGCCGACTCGAACGGCCCGAGCAGCCATCGCCCCTGCCTGCGCGGCATCGATCGAGGAGCCCGTCACCAGCATGCCGATCGCGAACAGCACGAGCCCGATCCCGAGCACGATCGGGATCACCAAGGGCCTCTTCACCCGCCGGACGGCGAGGAGCAGGATCACGCCGAAGGCGAGCGCGGGCACCCATCGCTTGAGCGTCACCAGGGCGTCACGCAGGAGCCCGATCGTGCGACAGGTCGCGAGCTACACACCCGAGGCGACGTAGATGCCGCCCTTGAAGAGCAGCCATCCGGTGCCCGCGAGGAACCCCCCGACGACCGGATACGGGACGAACCGGACCAGGTTGCCGAGCCGGAACGTCCCGAGCAGCGAGGAAGACGGCGCCGCACGAGGACCGTCACGACCAGAGTCGCGGCGATCGACGGTGAGGAAGACGTCGGGAACCTCGCACGCTGCCGACGGACGCGGTCTGGCAGATCCTCATCGATGTTCGCGGCCTTGCCGCCGTGCTCAGCGCCACGATCGACGAGCACGGCCGACCGCCGCGTCCTGCACGCTGCCCACGACGCCGCGCGATGCCCGCCCTCCACGCGAGGATCCCGAGCGTCAGAGCGCGGCCGCGACGAGGTACAGGCCGATGCCGTCGCCCAGGCGACGCGACGAGTCAGCGCCGCCGAACACGAAGGCGGCGAACGCGACCGCGAGCACCACCTCGACGGCGCCGATGATCAAGCCCGGCGGCGAGCGAGAACAGCCAGCCCCCGGATCGTCGTTGCTCGGACACGCTCCTCCCTCCACCTGGCCTAGTCGAGCAGGGCGTCGAACTCCCTCAAGGTGTCGCGTCAACCGTTCCGACAGGGTCCTCGCGAGCCACCGGTGCAGCGCCGCGGCCAGCTCGGGCTCGTCGGCCTCCATCCGCCGGATCGTCGCTCCCCTGAGCCGCAGGACCACGCTCGGGGTCTCGGCCACCACGTCGGCCGTGCGCGGGAGCCCCGTGTACATCGAGACCTCGCCGACGACGACGCCGGGGTTCACCGACCGCAGGCGCAGCCGGGTCCCCTCGGCCGTCACCATCTCCACGCTCAGCCGACCCGACTTCCAAGACGAACACGTCGTCCGGCGGCTCGTCCTGTCGGATCAGCACGGCTCCCTCCGGGAGCGTCACGCGCTCGAGGTAGGTCCGCCAGACCCGCCGGCATGCCGGCGAGCGCGGCGCCCGGCCCGTCGGGGGACGTCACCCGTTCGGCACCCGCTTCGGACGGACGCCTCCCCGACCGGTACCCCTGTCGACCTACGGTCCCGTCGGGCCCTCGCGACCCGGAGCAGACCTTCCTCGGACCACTGGAGCCCGCGGTCCAGGTCCGGCTCGAACCGGACGACCCCCTCGGACTCGACGACCCCGCCGCGCTCCAGTTGTTTGCGGACCGGATCCGACGCACCCGTGAACACGAGCTCGAACCCGGTCGCCTCCGCCAGGTGCACCACCTTGACGAACGACACCACCGCGGAGGAGTCCACGCCCGTCACGCGGCGGAGGTCGACGACCAGGAACCGCGGCGGTTCGGCCTCCACGCGCTTGCGGATCCGCTCGAGCAGGCTGTTGGCCGATCCGAAGAACACGAACCCGTTCACGCGGAGGATCTGGACGCGATCGCCCAACGCCCGCAGCACCGTTCGCTCGACCGGGCGGGCGGTCGACGTTGCTGTGGTACGTCTCCCCGAACGCAACCTCGCGCACCAGCTCGATCCGGCCGTAGCTGACCGCGAACAGGACGACCGCGAGCACCAGGCCGATCACGACGCCGGGCAGGAGCCCACGACCGATGAACGCCGCGAGGATCACGAGGACGACCCCGAACTCGACGGGCGGCAGGGACCGCCGCCGGTCCCACACCCACTCGACGATGAAGGCGAGCCCGAGGAACACCAGCACCCCGCCGACGATCATGCGCGGGATCAGCTCGATGACGGACGCGCCGAACACGACCGCGGCGAGCGGGACGAGCGCGGCGATGAGCCCCGCCCGGCGCGCGTTGACCTTCATGCCTTCGCCGAGCGCGCTCATGCTGAGCGCGTGGTACGCGGGGATCCCGCCGACGGCGCCGGAGACGACGTTGAGGACGCCGGCGTCGCGGAGCTCCTGGTTCGTGTCGAGGTCCCGGTGCAGGACGAGCTCGGTCTCGCTGATGTTGAACAGGATCACGACCACGGCGATGAACACCGCGGCGGCGATCCCCGCCCACTGTTCGAGCACCGCCAGCCAGTCGGCGCCGGTCACCGCTCGCAGGGTCCACGGCTCCCACGGTTGGGCCTCGTCGAACACGGTGAGCAGGAGCCAGTTGCCCCCTCGCGCGCTCTCGATCGAGGAGCCGGTGACGAGCATGCCGATCACGAACAGCACGAGCCCGATCCCGAGGACCGCCGGGATCACGAGCGGCCGCTTCACGAGCCGTGTCGTGATGAGCAGGATCGAGCCGAAGGCGAGGGCCGGAAGCCAGAGCTGCAGCACGGAGGAGTCCGTCAGGTCCCAGATCGGAGTCTGGGACGGCGACTCACCCGACGCGACGTAGATGCCGCCCTTCAGGAGCAGCCACCCCGCCCCCGCGAGGAACCCCCCGACGACCGGGTACGGCACGAAGCGGATCAGGTTGCCCCGCCGGAGCATCCCGAGCACGAGGAAGATGGCGCCGCTGAGGACCGTCACCGCCAGGGTGGCGGCGACGACGGTGAGGAAGGCGCGTTCGGGGCTTCCGAACGTGCCGACCGCCGTCGTCGCGGCGACGACCGCGAGCACGGCCGCGGTCGCTGCCTGCATCCCGCCGACCACGCCGCGCGTGCCCGCCCTCCAGGCGAAGATCGCGAGCGTCAACGCGGCCGCTCCGAGATACAGAGCGATGCCGTCGGGGATGAAATCCTCGAGGTAGCCGCCGAACACGAGGGCGGCGAACGAGACCGCGAGGAACGCCTCGACCGCACCGATGATCACGCCGGCGACGATGGTCGTCGGCCATCCTGCGGTTCGCGGCTGCTCGGACACGCCCCTCCCTCCGGGCCCGGACCGTTGGAGAAGGACTCTATGCGGAACGGCTTGCAGGCGCGCGCACGGCGGGTCAGGCGGGGTGTGGTGAGCTGTCGATCAGCTCGTCGGCGCGCTCCTCGGCGAGCCGCGCGAGGTTCCGGAGCTGCTTGCGGTCGGCTCGGTTGACCAGCGGGCGGAAGAGGTTCGGATGCCAGGCTTGAGCCAGTAGGGCACGTAGTTCGCGCGCTCGATCGTCTCCGTGTACACGATCCTGCGAGCCGGCCCCGTCCGGCTCGATGTCGTACCGATGCGAGAAGTGCGCCTCCCACGTCTCGGCGCTCTTGCGATCCAGGCGCGAGTCGGTCTCGATGACGAACCGTGCGGCGGCGACGCCTCCGTGACGACCGACCGGTCGTGGAACGTGTCCTTGCCCGCGGTCACCCGACGAGGTGAACGTCGTGCCCACGGTCGCGGTCCCGCCGATCCGGTGCCTCGAGTGTCGAGCATCTTGAACCTGTCGCTCCTCGCGCGCGCTCGCCCGACCACATCGAGTGGTTCCGGCAGGTCGGCGATCAGTCGTAGACCGCCTCCGGCGACGCCGTGACGTCACGGAGGGTCTGGGTTCGGAGACATCGAACGGGCGGTCGGCCATCGGGCGGTACTTACCCGACAGGGCGCCAGGTCGTGCAAGTCCCTCGCGTTCAGGCGCATCGATCGCAGCATAATCCGCGCGTGGCGGACGACCGATCGGCCGGGTGACCCGCACCGGCGGGCATGCTGGGAGGCCGATGACCCAGATCAGGACGTTCCTGATCGCGGATGTGCGCGGCTACACCCTGTTCACGCAGGAGCGCGGCGACGAGGCCGCCGCGAAGCTCGCCGCGAAGTTCGCCGACATCGCGCGAGAGATCGTCGAGGGACGCGGCGGGACGCTCCTCGAGCTTCGCGGCGACGAGGCCCTCTGCGTCTTCTCGCTCGACCCGCGAGGCGATCCGTGCCGCGGTCGACCTCCAGCAGCGGTTCGTCGAGGAGACGCTCGAACAGCCGGAGCTCCCGCTCACGGTCGGGATCGGGCTCGACGCCGGCGAGGCGGTCGCCGGTCCAGGGTGGCTACCGGGGAGGCGCGCTGAACCTCGCCGCCCGCCTCTGCGGCCAGGCACGAGCCGGCGAGATCCTCGCCTCCCGCGAGGTCACGCATCTCGCGCGCCGGATCGACGGCGTCCGGTACGAGGATCGCGGTTCGCTGACGTTCAAGGGGATCGCCGACCCGGTCGTGGTCGTCCGCGTCGTCCCCGAAGGCGAGGACCCGGCCGAACGGCTGCCGGCCGTTCGCGCCGCCGGCGCCGCCGGCGCCGCCGAGACGCCTCCCGGCGGTGGGTCGCTGTCGGCGCGATCGCTGCTGGTCCTCGCGCTCGTCGCGATCTCGATCCCGCTGCTCTCGTCCGGCGACGGCGCGGGGGTGGACATCGGGACGAACTCGGTCGCGCGCATGAACGCGGACGACGGCAGCCGTCGAGCTCGCCGCGGAGCTCGGCCAGCGCCCCGGCGCGAGCGCGATCGGGTTCGGGAGCCTGTGGGTCGCGCAGCCCGACCGCGGTGTCGTGACCCGCCTCGACCTCGACGACGGCTCGGTCACCGACACGATCCGCGTCGGGAACGCTCCGGCCGGCATCGCGGTCGGCGAGGGATCGGTCTGGGTGACGAACGCCGGTCGACGGCACCGTCGAGCCGGATCAACGTCGAGACGAACGAGGTCAGCCAGACGCTCCCGGCGGGCTCGGCCCCGAACGGGATCGCGGTGGGCGACGGCGTCCTGTGGATCGCCGACTCGATCGGCGGCGCCCTGCTCCGCGTCGATCCGAGCTCCGAGGAGACTCGAGTCCGTGCCGCTCGCCGGCCTGCCGTCGGGCGTGGCCTTCACGCCCGACGGCGTGTGGGTCTCGATCGCGCCGAACAGCGTCGCGCGGATCGACCCTGACGGGCCGGACGTCGTCCTCACCCAACCGGTGGGCAACGGCCCGACGGCGGTGGTCGCGGCGTTCGGCTCGATCTGGGTCGCGAACCACCTCGACGGCACGGTGACGCGGCTCGAGCCTTCCACGGGCGGACGCCGAGGCGACGATCCCGGTCGGCCAGGGCCCGAACGCGCTCGTCCCCGCCGCGGGCTCGCTGTGGGTCGCGAACGAGTTCGACGACGCGGTCGTCGCGATCGACCCGGACGACGAACACCGTCGAGCAGACCGTTCCCGTCGGCGGCGCGGCCGCATCGCTCGCCGAGCGACGAGGAGGGTCTCTGGCTGGCCGTCGGTGCCTCCGCCACCGAGCATCGCGGCGGGACCCTCCGGCTCTCCTCCGACGCTCGCGGCGCCGGCGTCGCTCGATCCCGCCGTCGTGTACGACACCGAGGGCTGGCGGATCCTGACGATCACGAACGACGGGCTGCTCGCCTACAAGAAGGTCGGAGGCCCGGACGGCGCCACGCTCGTCCCCGACCTCGCGTCCGCGCTGCCCGACGTGTCGGCCGACGGTCTGACGTACCGGTTCCCGCTCCGCGACGGGATCCGCTACTCGACCGGCGAGCCCGTCCGACCCGAGGACTTCCGCCGCGCGATCGAACGGAGCCTCGTCCTGCACCCGGCCGGGTACCTGCTGAGCGCGATCGAAGGCGCGGACGCCTGCATCCACGTGGACCGAGGCCCCGACGCCGCTGCGACCTCTCGGACTCGATCGTCGTCGACGAGGAGGCCGTGACGTTCCACCTCGCGACCCCCGACCCGGAACTGCCGCTTCAAGCTCGCGATGCCGTTCGCCTTCCCGGTCCCGGCCGACACCCCGGCCGAGGACCAGGGCATGCACCCGCTCCCGGCGACGGGGCCGTACATGGTCGCGGAGGCCGGCACGAAGTGCATCGAGCTGGTGCGGAACCCGGAGTTCGAGGAGTGGTCGGCCGCCGCGCAGCCCGATGGGTTCGTGGACGCGATCTCGTGGCGGTTCGGGGAGGGCCTCGCGGATGCGTTCGACGGGCTCGAGGGCGGGCGAGCTCGACGTGATGATCGACACCCCGTGCCCGAGGACCTCGCGACCCTCCGCTCGGCACACCCCGATCAGGTCGTCGCACTGGCCGGGCCCCTTCACGCTCTTCGTGGGGTTCGACGTCCACAAGCCGCCGTTCGACGACGAGCGGGTCCGCAGGCTCTCAACTACGCGATCGACCGCCAGCATGTGGTCGACCTCCTCGGGGACCCGACGATCCAGCGCCCGACCTGTCAGATCCTGCCGCCGAACTTCCAGGGCTACGCGCCCTTCTGCCCCTACACGCTCGAACCGGACGAGCGGCGTGTGGTCGGCCCCGGACCTCGATCGAGCGCAGGCCCTGATCGAGGAAGCCGGCGCCGCCGGCCAGAGTGATCACGGTCTCGGACGCGGAGGTGCAGCCCGGCGCGGTCGAGGTGATGCGCGTACGTCATCGACGTCCTCGACGATCTCGGCCTCGAGCCGACTCGAGATCGTCGGCAGATTCGGACGTACTTCGACGCGATCAACCCGCCCTGCCGGATGGATCGCCGGGACCCCGGCGGGATCGCCCGACATCCGCACGTCTTCATCAGCGGATGGCTCTCCGACTACCTGGGAGCCGGGAACTGGATCGAGCCGCAGTTCGCCTGCGGCGCTCGCCGGATTCGCCAACCCCTCGGGATGGTGCGACGAGACCTCGACGCCCGAGATCGACGAGGCGCTCCTGCTGTACGACGACCGACCCCGGCGCCGCGAACCGCGCCTGGGCCGAGATCGAGCACCAGTTGGTCGAGGAGGCGGCGCAGGCGCCTGTGACGAACCCGGTGACCACGCACGCCGTCTCGGCGCGCGTGGAGAACGTCCAGGTCCACCCGCAGTGGGGACTGCTGCTCAGCCGCCTCTGGGTCCAGTAGGGCCGTCAGGTGGTGTGACGGTCGAGGTGAGCGTCGAGTCGTGCCGCGAGGGCGTCGAACCGCGCATCGAGCGCGTCGAATCGCGAATCCATCCGACCGATCAGCGTGTCGAACCGAGCATCGACGTGATCGAATCGAGCATCGACGTGATCGAAACGAGCATCCATTCGGTCGAACCTGGCGTCGGTCCTCGCGGCGAGGGAGTCGATGCGTGCTCCCAAGTAGAACAGCGTGCCGAGCGACACGGCGGCGAGGATCGCGAGCACAGTCCAGACGGCGGCATC
>CAVSXK010000015.1:0-38270 GCA_963731925.1 uncultured Actinomycetes bacterium | reverse complement strand
ACCGGTCTTCCAGCCAGCCGCACTCTCCCTTTCGTCCACCCTCGGAGAGCGTCTCCCACAGCTGGTCCACTTCCTCCTGTGTCTCGCAGTTCACGATGAGCGAGATCGCCGGCGTGAACGTGAACTCGGGGCCGCCGTTGAGCGCCAGGAACTCTTGACCTTCGAGCAGGAACTCCACGGTCATCACCGAACCCGCAGGACCCGGCCCCGCCTCGCCGTAGCGAGAGACGCCCAGGATCTTGGACTCGCCACCGTCCGGCATCGTCGCTCGCCTGGCGGAGAACACCGAGACGTAGAAGTTCGCCGCCTCCTCGGCCCGGTCATCGAACCACAGGCACGGCTCGATCTTCGACACGTGATCGACACCCATCGCTCCCCCTCCTCCCCTCGCTGGCGCGAGGAGCGTCCAGATGAGACCGAGATCCGAGCGATCGTCGGTCCTTCAAGGCCTCCCTTCCCGGTCCGGCGACGCGTGAATCCCGGAGTGACAAGTTTCGGGTCGCCTCGGCGGACGAGGTTCGGGTCGCCGAGGCGAACGACGCGGAAGCGCAGGTGGTGGGGGAATGCGCCTGGCCGTCGCACGGTTGACCGGGCGTGTTCACCGACGGGAGGACGGGAGGCGGGTCATGGCGGATCTGGAGCAGAACAAGCAGACGGTTCGAGCGTTCTACGAGGAGGCGTTCAACGACGGCGATCCCGAGGGCGCCGTCCAGCGTTACCTGGGCGACCGGTACGTCCAGCACAACCCTCAGGCGGCGGACGGCCCGGAGGCGTTCATCGGGTTCGTGCGGTGGTACCGGGGAGAGTTCCCCGAGCTCCGCTTGGAGATCAAGCGGATGATCGCCGAGGGCGATCTCGTCGTGACCCACAGCGTCCTCAAGACCGCCCCCGAGGACCGCGGCACGGCCGCGGCGGACATCTTCCGGGTGGAGGACGGGAAGGTCGTCGAGCATTGGGACGTCCTGCAGCCCGTCCCCGAAGAGGCCGCGAACGACAACACGATGTTCTGAGTCTCACACCCTGCGCCTGCGTGTCAGCTCGGACGGGCTAGCCGAGGGTCATCCACCGTCGGGTCGAGGTGGCGCAGCTTGTCCGGGTTGGCGATCGCACGCACGGTCTGCACGAGGTCGTCGGCGATGTCGAGCACGACGGCCGCGATCAGCCGGCCATCGGCGTCGGAGAATAGGGCCCCGGGCTGTCCGTTGATCTCGACGTGCTTCGTTTCGGTCACGCCGAGCTGCGCACCTTGAGCCGCCCGGCCGAGCAGCAGGCGTGCGACCCGGTCCCGCCCGTAGATGGGGCGCGGGAACGCCGGAGCCTTGCCTCCTCCATCGCCGTACGCGACCACGTCCGCGGCCAACAGGCCGATCAGGCCCTCCGTGTCTCCCTCGCCGACCGCATCGAAGAACCGACGGGCGAGCTCCTCGCGCCGCTTCCGCGACGCTTCGAACCGTGGCCGCTTCGCGTCGACCTGCCGACGGGCGCGCACGGCGATCTGCCGGCAGTTGTCTTCGGTCTTGCCGATCACGCGCGCGATCTCGTCGTACCCGTACTCGAACACCTCTCGGAGCAGGAAGACCGCCCGCTCGACCGGCGACAGGCTCTCGAGCAGCACGAGGAACGCCATCGAGAGCGAGTCGGCCGTCTCCGCGTGCAGCTCGACGTCGGACTCCGGATCGGTCAGGACCGGCTCGGGGAGCCAGGTCCCCACGTACTGCTCGCGACGCACGCGCGCCGAACGCAGGTGGTCGATGCCCAACCGGGTCGTGATCGCCGAAAGGTAGGCCTTGGGTGACTCGATCTCTTCCCCCTCGCCGGAAGCCCGGTGGAAGCGAAGGAACGCCTCCTGGACGATGTCCTCCGCATCGCCGACGCTGCCCACCATCCGGTAGGCGATCGAGAACATCAGCGGCCGCAGATCCTCGTACAGCTCGCCCACGTGCGTCTCCCGCGCCGGATCGACCCTCATCGTCCCTCAAGACGAGATGGCGCGCCCCCCTGTGACACCCATCGAGACATCTCTTCTGGATGGGGTTGAAGCTGTCACGGCGCCGTCCCGTGTCTCGTCTCGTTGGGTGGAGCGAGAAGGAGGCCTGGGATGCAGACCGATGAGCTGGTCGCCCCGTCGATGGAGTCGAGCTCGAGCGCCCCCAGTCGGGGTGCGTTCCCGGAGCGGGTCGCGTTCGAAGTGGTTCCCCGTGAAGGCCGCCGGATCGAGATCGAGGGCCGCCCGATCCACTACGTCGACGAGGGTGAGGGGCCGCCGCTCCTGTTCGTCCATACGGGAACGGGGTCGTTCCCATGGCGCGACGTGATCGTCCGTCTCCGCGAACGGTTCCGCTGCGTTGGACTGGACGTTCTGGGCGCCGGCCCGCCGCGGGTCACCGAGGGCGAACCGCTCGACCTCGGTGCCCTCTCGCGGATCCTCGGATCGTTCGTCCGCGCACTGGACCTCAGCGACATCACTCTGGTCGTGCACGACCTGGGCGGGCCGGTCGCGCTCGGGATCGCCCCGAGCCTGCACGACCGGATCCGAGCGCTCATCGTCACCGAGTCGTTCGGCTGGCCTCTCGCGCGAGGCGCTCCCGGGCTCGCACGGATGCCGGGACTCGCCCGCGGCCGGATCCGCGGGCTCCGGGCCCCAGGCTCGTCCGACGACTACCTGCGCGAGGTGGACCGGACGCTCCGAACGGTGCTGAGAGACCGTCCGGTGCTGCTCGTCTTCGGACAGGAGAGCCCGACGGTGAAAGCCGGGTTCCCCGAACGATGGAGGGAGCGGTTCCCCGACGCCGGGCTCCTGCTCGTCGAGGGCAGCCACCACTTCCCGATGGCGGACGCCCCCGACCTCGTGGCCCGCGCGATCAAGGGCTGGTGGCGAGAGGAGGTGTTTGCCGCATGAGTGCTCCGACAGGGCACCCGGACGTATGGGACGTGGCGATCGCGCTCGTGTTCATCGCCGTCGGCGTGGCGCTCGCGGCGTCGCTGCTGTTCCTGTTCATCGGCGCCCCGATGGTGATGATCGGCGTCGAGCTGCTGATGCCGCGATCCGGCTGAGCATCCAATCCCACACTCCTCGATCTCGAGATCGTCGCCGCGTTGTCGTGACGTCAGCGATGGGTTTCGCGCGCGGGATCGGTCTCACTTGACGGATGCGATCCGAGTAGGTGAGAACGAATCCGTCGGATGGAAGGAGCATGCGATGGGAGGCGTCTCGGCCAAGGATGTCGACGGGTACCTCGCGTCGATCCCGGAGGACGCGCGGGCCGCGCTCAGACATGCGTGGGGCGATCAGACATGAGCGGAGACGACGTCAAACCAGCGGTGGTATCGATCCCTGAGGCGGCGCGCGGGCTGGAACTGCCCTTCGAGCCGAGAGACCTCGTGACCGTGAACGATGCCATCGTCCGCATCGCGGCGATCGACGGCGAGTTCTCCTGGCACCACCACGACGAGGACGAGCTGTTCCTGTGCTGGGAGGGCGCCTTCCGGATCGAGACCCAAGACGGTGACCCGGTCGAGTTGACCGCGGGGGATATCTACGTCGTCCCGCGAGGGATCGAGCACCGGCCGGTCGCCGAGCGACGAGCCGTCATCCTGATGCTCGAACGACCCGAGACCCTCCAGTACGGGAACTGACCCGGCGATGTCGGGCGCGTCAATCGGGGTTGACATCGACCCACCCGTCAACGTAGATTGACAACCCATGAGCCAGGCCACGAAGCTCGCGGGAGCAGCGGGGGATGCCGATCCCGAAGTCGGCCTTCGGGCCGTCGCGGCGCTCAGGAAGCTGGTGGAGCAGCTCGAGTCGCTCCAGGTGCGGAACGCGCGCGGCGTCGGCTGGTCGTGGCAGGACATCGCGAACGAGCTCGGTGTCAGCCGGCAGGCCGTGCACAAGAAGCATGCGAGGGGTCGGCTCCTCTCGCGGAGGAGGTAGCCGTGTTCGAGCGGTTCACGACGCAGGCTCGATCGGTCGTCACCCTGGCCCAAGACGAGGCGCGCGAGCTCGGCCATCCCAACGTCGGGACGCACCACCTCCTCCTCGGGATCCTGGACGAACCCGACACGGCCGGCGGGCGGGCCCTGGCCGCACTCGGGATCGATAGGAACGAGGTGCGCGACGCACGTCCGGCGGTTCGAGCAGGATAGGGCCGCCTTCTCCGAACAGGATGCGGACGCGCTCCGGAGCGTCGGCATCGATCTGGACGAGGTCCGCCGGACGGTCGAGGAATCCTTCGGCCCCGGCGCGCTCGAGCGAAGCACGTCGTACGGCCGTCGCCTCGGGGGCGGCCATATCCCCTTCACGGCGGAGGCGAAGAAGGCGCTCGAGCTCGCGCTCCGCGAGGCGATCCACCTAGGGCACCGGTCCATCG
Organism: uncultured Actinomycetes bacterium; assembly: GCA_963731925.1. Classification (GTDB taxonomy): domain Bacteria; phylum Actinomycetota; class UBA4738; order UBA4738; family HRBIN12; genus DASSJM01. The sequence continues at coordinate 33,900 of CAVSXK010000015.1, read as the reverse complement.
GGACCGAGCACCTCCTGCTCGGCCTCATGCGGGACGAGAGATGTTCGGCGGCGAGGATCCTGGGAGCGCGCGGCGCCGACCGCGAACGCGTTCGGGCTGAGGTGCTGCGCCAGATCGCGGCGGGCGGCGACCAGCCCGGGCGCACCGCCTGACCCATCGAGACGCGGAGCGTCGCGGAGGCGTCGGCGCCTAGCTCGAGCGGAGCGCGGCGTGCACCCGCTCGAGCTCGTCGGCGATGGCCTCGATCCGAGCCAGCCCGTCATCGAGGGTGCCGTCCTTCGCCGTGGCCTCGAGCCGGCTGCTGCGATCGGCGAGCTCGTTCGCGCCGAACGTCGCGGCGTTCGACTTGAGCGTGTGGGCCGCCCGGCGGACCTCGTCGGCGTCGCCCGCCTCGACGCCGTGACGCGCCGCCTTCACCAGCGCCGGCGAGTCCGTCACGAACTGCTCGATCAGCTCGGCCACGAAGGCGTCATCGCCTCCCATGCTCTCGGCGAGCCGCGCGAGGACCGACGCGTCGACGGCCGGCCGTGCCGTCTCCGCACCTGCCGCCTCGTCCACCCGGCCTGGGCTGGGGGTGCGCGTGATCGCGGCGACGAGCTCCTGGGGCCGGATCGGTTTCGCGACGTAGTCGTTCATCCCGGCGGCGAGGAAGCCCTCGCGATCACCGCGCATGACCTCGGCGGTCATCGCGACGATCCACGGACACTCACCGTCCGTCGACCGCTCGAGGATGCGACGGGTCGCCTCGACCCCGTCCATCTCGGGCATCTGCACGTCCATCAGAACGAGGTCGTAGCGCTGGCGATCGAGTGCTTCGAGCGCCTCGAGCCCGTTGGCGGCGACATCGGCCCGGTAGCCCAGCTTCTCTAGCAGCCGCAGCGCGAGCCGTTGGTTCACGACGTTGTCCTCCGTCACCAGGATCCGTAGCGGATGCCGTTCCGCGAGCTGGGGATCGAGGAGCGCGCCGGCTTCGCCGGGCGTCTCCTCGGCGCCTGCCTGCTGGTCCAAGACGATCGCGAGGGCGCCGTGGAGGCCTGAGGCTCTGATGGGCTTGACGATGACCGCGCCGATGCCGGCGCCCTCCCACCGGGGATCGTTCGCCACGTCGTGCCGCGGGACCGACGACGCGAGGATCGTCGCCAGTTCGGGCACGCGCTCGTGCAACCGCGTCGCGAGCTCGAGCCCATCCATCTCCGGCATCAGCATGTCGAGGATCGCGACGTCGAACCGGCCTCGATCGATCGCGACGAGCGCTTCGTCGCCGGACGACGCGGTCGTCGTCTCGACGCCCCAGGCCGACAGGAGCGCGGTCATCAGCAGCAGGTTCGTCGCGTTGTCGTCCGCGATGAGTGCCCGGCGGCCCTCGTACGATCCGTCACGCCGGAGCGCGGTCGGCGTCATGTCCGTGACACCCGCCTCGAACGTCACGTGGAAGGTGCTGCCCTGGCCGGGAACGCCACTGCTCTCCGCCGTGACCGTCCCGTCCATCAGCTCGGCGAGGCGGCGGCTGATCGCGAGGCCGAGCCCGGTGCCGCCGAACCGGCGGCTGGTCGAGGCATCGACCTGGGTGAACGACTGGAACAAACGGTCGATGCGTTCCGGCGGGATCCCGATCCCGGTGTCGCGGATCGCCACTTGGAAGGCGATGCGATCGGCACTCGGGGCCTGCGCCGCCCCGACGTGGACGGCGATCTCGCCCTCCTCGGTGAACTTCACGGCGTTGTTCAGCAAGTTCAGCAGGATCTGGCGCAGCCTGCTCGCGTCGCCCACCGCGGTCTCGGGCGTCCCGGGCTCGATCCCGTACGTGATCTCGAGACCCTTTCGCTGCGCGATCGGTCCGATCAGGTCCACCACCACTTCGATGCACTCGCGCAGGTCGAACGGCGCGAGCTCGAGCTCCATCCGTCCGGCCTCGATCTTGGAGAAGTCGAGGATGTCGTTGATGATCGCGAGGAGCGCCTCACCGCTGCGCGAGATCGTCGAGGCGTACTCGCGCTGCTCGGCGTCGAGCTCGGTCTCGCCGAGCAGGCCGCTCATCCCGATGATCGCGTTCATCGGCGTGCGGATCTCGTGGCTCATCGTCGCGAGGAACGCGCTCTTGGACTCGTTGGCCGCGTCGGCCACCTCCTGTGCCTCCTTCACCTCGGCGAACAGGCGGGCGTTCTCGATCGCGATCGCCGCCTGCTGCGAGAGACCCGACGAGGAAGTTGAGGTCGTCCTCGGTGAACAGCGGCGCGGGCGCGGTCCGCCAGACGGCCATCATGCCGGTGACGCGGCCGCGGGCGAGGAGCGGGGCAGCCATCAATCGCTCCTCCTCGACCTCCCCGGACCCCGGGATGTGTACAGCTCGGGGGTCGTTCGCCATATCGTTCACGACCTCGGCCGCGCCGCGGACCGCGAGGTCTCCGATGATGCCCTTCGCCCGGCTGGATCGCGTCTTGCAGGATCAACTCGCCCAGCTCCCCGAGCGCGACCACCGGGACGAATCGCTCCCCGCCGGTCTCTTCGAGGAACACCGCGCTCGTGTCGGCGTCGAGGAGCTCGCGCGCTCGCTCCGCCATCCGGCCGAGGATCGGGTCGAGCTCGAGCAGTCCGCCCACATCCCGTCCGAGCTCGGCCAGGGCCGCCATCTCGCTCGCCCGGCGTTGGGTCTCCTGGTAGAGGCGGGCGTTCTGGATCGCGATCCCGACGTTGGCCGCGATCGTGGTTAGCAGTCGGGAGTCGGCCTCCCCGAAGCGCCCTGCCTGTTCGGTGCTCTGGACGCTGATCACACCGATCGCGTCGGTTCCCGCGACGATCGGGACACCCAGGTACGACTTCGCGGGCGTCCCGACCACCTGGACGCCGACCTCCTCGAACGCCGTCGCCCGGTTCAGGAGCATCGGCCCGCGCGTCTGGAGGATCTTGGAGGTGAGTCCCTCGCCGTACCGCATAGGCGGGTTCACTTGTCGCTCGCCCGCCCTCGCTGTAGTAGGCGAACTCGATCATGTCGGTCGCGCTGTCGTGCAGCGCGACATACACGAGGTCGGCGGCGAAGACCTCCCGGAGCTGGTCGCCGAGCGCCTCGATCAGCGCGTCCAGGTCGAGCTGCTCCGCCAGCGCCTGCCCGACGTTGTTCACGATCGCGAGCTCGGCCGCTCGCTGGCCGGGTCTCCTCGAACAGCCGCGCGTTCTCGAGCGCGACGCTCAGGCTCCCGGCGAGCGTCGTGAGGAGCCGCACGTCGCTCTCGCTGAAGGCGTGCTCGTGGTCCAGGTTCTGGAGCGAGATCCTGCCGGTCGCCACGCCGCCAACCACGAGGGGCACGAACAGGCCGGACTTCGGCAGCTCTCCCTGGATCACGTCGGCTGCCGACCTCGGCTGCCTTCTTCGCCATGTCTTCGTTGACTAGGAGCGGCTCGCGCGTCTCGCATGGCGAGGCCGCCGAACCCCGCGATCTCGCCCCGGCTCGTCCGGGAAGCGCTCGCCTCGTTCGATCGCGTACGGGAAGTGGAGGAGGCCGTCTTCGCGATCCACGATGCCGATGTCTACGACCTGCGCGTCGAAGATCTCCTGGATCCGGTCGCCGACCAGGTCGTACATCGCCTGCATCTCGAGGTTCTTGGCGAGCCCGCGCTGGACGTCGTTGATCAGAGCGAGCTCGGCGTTGCGCTGTCGGGTCTCCTCGAACAGCCGCGCGTTCTCGAGCGCGACGCTCAGGCTCCCCGCGAGGGTCGTCAAGAGCCGTAAGTCGGCTTCGTTGAAGGCGTGCTCGCGGTCGACGTTCTGGAGCGAGATCACCCCGGTCGCCCTGCCTGCGACCACCAGCGGCACGAACACGGAGGACTTCGCGGGCTCGCCCTGGATTGCCTCGGGCTGGCCGTACTCGGCGAGCATCTCCCTCGTGACGCTGTCCAGTAGGAGGGGCTCGCGCGTCTCGAGGACCCGCTTCCGGAAGCCGATCACCCCGATGGGCTCGTCGGGGTACCGGACCCCCTTCTCGATCGTGTACGGGAAGTGGATGAGGCCGGCCGATTCGTCCAGGACGCCGATGTCCACGACCTGCGCGTCGAAGATCTCTTGCAGCCGGTCGCCGACGAGGTCGTACATCGCCTGCATGTCGAGCTTCATCGCGAGACCGCGCTGGACGTCGTTGATCAGCGAGAGCTCGGCGTTGCGCTGGCGGGTCTCGTCGATCAGCCGCGTGCGCTCGAGCGCGGAGGCGATGTGGCGGCCCACGAAGGTCAACAACTCCTTGTCCGCCTCGGTGTGCATCTTGCCCTCTCGGTAGCTCTGCACGACGAGGGCGCCGAGGGTCTTGCCCTCGGATTGGAGTGGGACCCCGAGCCAGCTCGCCGCTTCGAGTCCGAGCTGGTCGATCTCGCCTCGGGCGACCAATCGCCGCCAGTCCTCGGCCATCAGCAGCATCGGTCGACCCGCTCGGAGGAGGTAGGCGGTGGCTCCGCGCGCTTCTCCGGTGCCCATGGGTTCCCAAACATGGGAATCGGGCCAGCTCTCGTCGAGCTCGTCGACGTGGAACGGCCAGTTGATCGCCTGGCGTTCGTCGTCGTACAGGGCGATGTAGAAGTTGCCCGCGTACATCAGCTCGCCGACGATGCGGTGCATCTCGGCGTAGAACGCCTGCATGTCCTCGGCGGTGCTCGCTGTCTCCGCGATCCGGTACAGGGCGTCCTGAACCCGCGCGGCGCGTTCGCGGCCGGCCTCGGACGCCTCGAGCTCGGCGATGCGGTAGCGGAGGGCCTTGATCTCGTCGTCGAGCGTGGTCATGCCGGTTCCTCGATATCGAGCGCCCAGAGCTTGATGGTCGCGCTCCGCCCCCGAACCTCGAACTCACCGAGCGTCACCGCGCCCTCCGGGAGCTCGTGCAGTGCATCCTTCGTCTGTTCCGAGAACAGCACGGCGTGATCCAGCTCCTTCGTCATCGCTTCGATGCGCGACGCGGTGTTCGTCGTGTCGCCGATCACCGCGTAGTCGAGGCGTCGCGGGGAGCCGACGCTCCCGGACAGCACCGGTCCCGAGTTGATCCCGATCCCCATCCGGAGCGGCTCCTCGACACCGGTCGCGCTCAGCCACGCGTTGAAGGTCGCCAGCTGTTCACCGGCCATATCGCGCGCGGCCGCGAGCGCCAGATCCGCGTGCTCCTCGTTCGGGACCGGGGCGCCGAACGCAGCCATGATGCCGTCGCCCATGTAGTCGACGATCGTGCCGCCGTGGTCGAGCACCGCGTCGGTCATCAGCGTGAGGTACGTGTTGATCGCCTCGATGATCTCATCGACGGGACGACCCTCCGCGAAGCTCGTGAACCTGCGCAGGTCCCCGAACAGGACCGTGCCGGTCAGCAGCTCCGGCCGGATCCGCGCATCGCCGTCGGTCCTCGCGAGCACCTCGTCCACCATCGGCTCCGGCAGGAAGCGCATGAAGATGTCGCGCACGCGCTCGTGTTCGAGGTCGTGGAGCGCCTTACGGTCGAGCCCCGCGTTGATGCGGGCGCGCAGGATCGCGGCGTCGAACGGTTTGGGCAGGAAGTCGTCGGCGCCGATCTCGAGGCAGCGGACCACGCTCTCGGTGTCGTCCAGGCCCGAGATCATGATCACGGGCAGATGCCGGAGCTTCTCGTCGGCCTTGATCTGCCCGAGGACCTCGAACCCGTCGATCCCGGGCATCTCGATGTCGAGCAGGATCACGTCGGGCGGCTCCTCGCGGATCGCCTTCAGGGCTTCGGCCCCGTCCTTCGCCGATGTGGTTCGGAGCCCCTCTCGAGCGAGGGTCGCGGTGACCAATCGACGGTTCAGCGCGTCGTCGTCGACGACGAGGACGTGCCCGGTTCGACGCTGCACCCGTTCCTCCTGGCTACCCGCTCACCCGGGACCGGCAGGAAGCCCGCCACGGGCGGCGAAGGAGTGTTCCACGCCCGCGGGGGCTGCGGCAATCGAGGCAGGGAGGCTCCGGAGGCTCGGGATCTCGAAGGCGTTGCGGCGTACCCTCAATCGCCGGAGCGGGCTACATTCGACCCCGTGGCGGAGCCGTCGACCTTCCGTCGTCTGTGGCAGCTGCCGGGTCGGTACGAGGACCGGGCGACCGACCGGCGGGTGACCTTCCTGGAGCTGTTCTTCGACCTCGTCTTCGTCGTGGTCATCTCGCAGCTCGCCCATCACCTGGCAACACACCCGTCGTGGTCCGGGGTCGGCTGGTTCGTGTTCCTGTTCTATGCGGTCTGGTCCTCGTGGCTGAACGGGACCCTGTACCACGACCTCCACACGACCAACGACGTGAGCGTCCGGGTCTTCACGTTCGCCCAGATGCTCGCCGTCTCGGTCATGGCGGTGTTCATCGGGGACATCCCCGGGGAGGGCTCGACGGGGTTCGCGCTCGCCTACGCGGCGAACACCTTCGTGCTGGTGATCCTGTGGTTCCGGACCGGGCTGCACGACCCGCACCACCGCCCCGGGTCGTTCCCGTACTCCACCGGCTATCTGATCGCGGCCGTCCTGTTCGTGGTCAGCGTCGCGTTCGACGGGCCGCTGCGGTACTGGCTGTGGGCGGTCGCGCTGGCCGCCGAGGTGGCGGGATGGGTCGTCGGCATGTATCGATGGAAGCCGCCCGCCACCCAGGGCGGCGACGCGCGCATCTCGACGACCCCGTCGCTGATCGAACGGATGGGGCTGTTCGTCATCATCGTCCTCGGCGAGGTCATCGTCGGGGCGGTCAACGGCATGGCCGACGTTCACCCGCTCGAGGTCGACGGCATCGTCATCGGCTTGCTGGGGGTGGTGGTGGCCATCGGTCTGTGGTGGATCTACTTCGACCTCATCTCGTACCGAGCTCCGGTGCCGCGAAGGACGCAGCTCTGGCTCAACCTGCACTTCCCACTCGTGGCCGCGATCGGCGCGGGCGGAGCGGCGGTCCTCAACACCGTCGAACACGTGGCCGAGCCGTTGCCCGATGCCGTGCGCTGGCTCCTGGTGGGCTCGCTCGCCGGCGCGGTGCTCTCGATCGCAGTCATCGCCTGGGCGCTCGAGCTGCGACGCACGCAGCCGGAGCTCTACCGCACGGCCGAGATCGCCCTGCCCCTCAGCGCGCTCCTGTGCCTGGGTGTCGGCCTCACCGACTGGGGAGCCAAGGCGAGCCTGACCGCGATGGTGGTGCTGCTCCTCGCCCCGGTCGCGGCGGGCACGGTGGTGTGGCTGAAGCACCCCGAGCCGAACACGGTCGATCTCGACTGAGCCGCGGCCCCGTAGTATCGACGACGTGTTACGATACATCGCGATAGTCACGGAACGAGGAGGCGGCGATGGGTCACGCTTCACATCGATCGAGGCACCGGTACCACCACGACGCGTGGGGTCACCGTGGGCACTGGGAGAAGGCCTGGTTCGGAGGTCCCCCCTGGGCCGGGGGACGTCGAGCCCGGCGCGGCGACGTTCGAACGGGGCTGCTCTCATTGCTCTCGGACAAGCCGATGCACGGGTACGACCTGATCCGCGAGCTGGAGGAGCGGAGCGGGGGCGCATGGAGGCCGAGTCCCGGCTCGATCTATCCGACGCTCCAGTTGCTCGAGGACGAGGGGCTCGTGACCAGCGAGGAGCAGGACGGCAAACGCGTCTACACGATCACCGACGCCGGTCGCGCCGAGCTCGAAGAGCGCCGGGCTCGCGGCGGCTCGCAGGAGCCGTGGGAGTTCGGACCGCTCGGCGAGGGGCTCGGCCAGCTTCGGGAGTCCGGGTTCCAGCTCGCGTCCGCGGCCATGCAGGTCGCGAGGACCGGGACGGAGGCCCAGCGCAAGCAGGCCGCGGAGGTTCTGGCGGAGGCCCGGAAGAAGCTGTACGCGCTCCTGGCCGAGGACTGACGATCTCGGCGGCCTTTCCCTACCGCCACCGTCACGCAGGTCGGTCTGTCATCGTGCTCGCGTGAGCAGGCCGGTCGGCGGCACGTACCCCGAGATCCAGCCGTACGAGCAAGGGATGCTCGATGTGGGCGACGGCGAGCTCGTGTACTGGGAGGCTTGCGGGAACCCGCTCGGCAGGCCGGCCGTCGTGCTGCACGGCGGTCCGGGCTCGGGCTGCACGTCGTGGCAGCCGCGGCTGTTCGACCCGGATGCGTACCGGATCGTCCTGTTCGACCAGCGGAACTGCGGCCGGAGCACGCCTCACGCGAGCGAACCCGACATCGACCTGTCGAACAACACGACGCCGAACCTGATCGCAGACATCGAACGGCTACGCGAGCACCTCGGTGTGGACCGTTGGCTCGTGACCGGAGGCTCGTGGGGGAGCGCGCTCGGGCTCGCGTACGCCGAGCGGCATCCGGACCGCGTGACCGGCATGGTCCTGTGGGGGGTGGCCTCGGCGAGACGCTCCGAGTTCGACTGGTTGTTCCGGGGCGGCGTCGGCGCCTTCTTCCCCGAGCAGTGGGAGCGGCTGCGGAACGCGGTGCCGAACGAACTTCGAAACGGCGACGTCGTCGATGCGTACCACCGCATGCTGTTCGATCCCGACCCAGAGGTCCGCGGGCAAGCGGCCTATGAATGGTGTCTCTGGGAATCGGCCACACCTTCGTGGCCTCCGATCGCAGGTCTGGCCGAGCGTTTCGAGGATCCCGCGTTCGCGCTCGCGTTCGCCCGCCTGGTCACGCACTACGTGCGTCACGACGCGTGGTTCGAGGAGGACGAGCTGCTCCGCGGGATCGGCGCCCTCGACGGGATCCCCGCGGTGCTCGTGCAGGGGCGGTTCGACTTCCAGTCGCCGCTCGGCTCGGCGTGGGCGGTGCACCGCGCGTGGCCGAGCTCGGAACTGGTCGTCGTCGACGACGCCGGGCACGACGCGGGCGCACCGGTGATCGAGCAGGAGATCGTCCGCGCGACCGACCGGTTCGCCGACCGACCCGAGCGGTCCTCGACGTGACCCGCGGGTAACTACGTCGCCGTGCCGGCGATCACCCGGCGACGATCTCGCCGCGCATGCCCGGATGGAACGTGCAGTGGTACTCCGTCGTCCCGTTCGGGACCGTGAAGGTCGCCGTGACCACCTGCCCGGGCTCGACGGTACCGGTCGACAGATCCAACGCGTCGATCGTGAAGTTGTGTCCGTCGCTTCCCTCGTTCCGAACCTCGACGTCCACCTCGGTCCCGGCCTTGAGGCTCAGGTCGTCGGGAAGGAAGGCGTCGTCCTGCACCACGACCTCGACCGCGTCCGAACCTGCGGCGCCTTCGTGCACATCGCCCGAGCGTTCTCGTGCGCAAGCGGTGAGCGCCACCACGGGCACCGCGAGCGTGACGATGGTCGCGCGCAACCAGAGCCTCATGAGATACCTCCTTCATTCGGTGAGGATCTAGGGGTCGCGATCCTCGAGGTAGCGGAGGACGGCGAGGACCCGTCGATGGTCGGTCTCGGCGAACTCCAGCCCGAGTTTGGTGAAGATGCTGGTGACGTGTTTCTCGACCGCGCCCTCGGTCACGACGAGCCGCTGCGCGATCCCGGCGTTCGAGAGCCCCTCGGCCATGAGTGCCAGGACCTCGCGCTCGCGCGGGGTGAGCTCGTCGTGCGGGTGGCGGCGGGCGCGGGCGAGGAGCTGGGCCACCACCTCGGGGTCGAGCGCCGTCCCGCCTTCCGCGACGCGCTCGAGCGCATCCAGGAAGTCGCGCACGTCGGCGACCCGCTGCTTCAGCAGGTAGCCGACGCCGCTCGTCTGGCTCGAGAGCAGCTCGACCGCGTACCGCTCCTCCACGTACTGCGAGAGCACGAGGACCGGGGTGTCGGGCCATCGCGACCGGATCTCGATCGCCGCCCGCAGGCCCTCGTCCGTGAACGTCGGAGGCATCCGCACGTCGACGATGCAGACGTCGGGCTGCTCACGCTCCACGACCTCGACCAGTCCAAGCGCGTCGCCCACGGAGGCCACCACCTCGTGCCCCTCGTCGGCCAGCAGGTGCGCGAGCCCCTCGCGGAGGAGGACGCCGTCCTCGGCGATCACGATCCGCACGGGATCTCCACCATCAGGACCGTGGGTCCGCCCTGGGGCGAGAGCAGATGGAGCTCGCCGTCGAGCGCGCCCACGCGATCGCGCAGGCCGGCGAGGCCCGAGCCTTCCACGAGGGACGCCCCGCCCGCGCCGTCGTCCTCCACCTTGACGGTCAGGCGGTCGCCGCTTCGACGGACGGTCACGTCCGCGCGGGTCGCGTTCGCGTGCTTGGCGATGTTGGCGAGGGCCTCGCTGACGACGAAGTAGGCGGCGGCCTCGACCGATGCCGGTGGACGCTCGTCGACGTCGACGCGGACGTCCGCCGGGATCGGGGAACGTGCCGCGAGCGAAGAGAGGGCGGCATCGAGCCCCCGGTCGGTGAGCACGGCCGGGTGGATCCCGCGGGCGAGGTCGCGGACCTCGGTGATCGCGCGCTTGGCCTCTTCGTGCGCCTCGCCGACGAGCTCCTTGGCGCCCTCGGGGTCGGTGTCCGTGTCGAGCTTCTCCTTCGCGCGCCCGAGCTCCATCGCCAGCGAGACGAGCCGCTGCTGCACCCCGTCGTGCAGGTCGCGCTCGATCCGGCGGCGGTCCTCGGCGGCGAGGTCGACGGCGGCGGCTCGCGAGTCGGTCAACGTCTGCACGCGCTCGAACACGTTGCCACCGAGGAGGCCGCGGACGAGGTAGCGGTTCGCGCTCGCTAGCCCGTGGACGATCCACGGTGTTGCCAGGACGATCGCGGCCCCGATGAGGACCAGCGCCGCGTACTCGATCGGCGTGTCGATCAGCCAGCCATTCCCGCCGCCCACCACACCGACGTGCGGCTGGGCATCGAACGTGACCTCGCCCCAGGAACCGAACGCGTGCACGGGCTGCGGCAGTGCCCACGCGTACACGGGGAGGAACAGGAGCGAGGCCCCGAGCAGCCAGAGCGTGAACGTGATCGTGACCGTGAGGACGCCGATCGGCAGCAGCAGGAGGTGGTACACGATCTCGGTCCAGGTGGCCGGGTCGGTCATGCGGGACACCGGCACGCGCCACCAACGATCGCTGGTCGGATCGGGCCGGTAGGGGCGGGGGACGTCGACGTCGAGCAGCAGCTTCGCCCGACCTCGCTCGAACCAGCCCATCCCGCGCGAGACGTAGAGCATGGCGATCAGGATCGGGATGCCGACCAGCGTGATCAGCAGGCCGAACCCCAACGAGAAGCCGGTCACGACGATCGTGAACGTCGCGATGCCGATCGGCATGTTGAGCAGGAGGTGGATCGTCTCCTTCCACGTCCGGAGTTCGAACGGCGCCCGCAGCGCGCGGACCAGCGGGTTCGGGGTCCGGACCCGGACGGGAGGGGGTGGGAGGGTCATCGAGGTATCCATGCTTGCAGCGTAGGTCCGGGTAGGCAGCAGCCCAATCCCGCCACCCGGCCTGTTCGGCGTCGGGTTATCCCCCGGTGGCGGGCCGCGCGGGTATCAGCCGTCGCGGACGACGCGGTAGCGCAAATGCGTTGCGTGCGGGCTCTCGCTCGCCCCGACGAACTCGAGCGTGACGTGCTCGTCCACGCCCTCGCCGAACAACGGCGTCCCGCTCCCGAACAGCACGGGCACGACATGCACCGAGATCTCGTCGATCGCGCCGGCGTTCATGAGCTGGCGTCCGACGTCGGCGCCCATGACGCTGATGTTCTTGTCGCCCGCCGTCTCTCGCGCCCGCGCGAGCGCGGTCTCGAGGTCGTCGACGAACGTGTACACGCCGCCCTCGGGGACCTCGTCCGGCACGCCGTGCGACAGCACGAACAGCGGGACGCGAGCCTCCCCGGTCGGACCGCCGTCGCCCCAGTACTGGATCGACATGTCGTACGTGCGGCGGCCGCAGATCACCGCGCCGAGCTGGGCGACCTCGCGCTCCAGCATCTCCCTGCCGGCTGCGTCCTCGAAGGCCCATTCGTGGAGACGCTCCCCGTCGTCCCCGAGCCCGGCCTCGAGTCGCATGTTGGCCCCGGCGATGAAGCCGTCGAGGGACGAGCTCTTGTCGTAGATCACGATGCCCATGCCGGTACCTCCCTCGAGAAGGAGCCTCTCGCTTCTTCGGCCGACGCGCGTCAGCCTAACCGCGTCCTCGATCCTAGGACGTCGGCTCTTGCGTCCCCTCCAGGCGGATGTAGCCGGCCGAGTGGATCCCCACCGCGACGAACCCGGCGGCGAGGAACGTCACCCCGGCGACCCACGTGATATGCCAGAACCCGGCGACGATCCCGACGAAGGCCGCCCCCTGGGCGACCACCCGCGCGACGGTGACCGTGACGGACGGGGTCAGCCGGCCGCGGAAGGCCTCCTGCCGGTTGACCACCACGAGCGCGGCAAGGAGCGGGATCGCCACCGAGAACGCGATGATGGAGACCTTGGCGGAGACGTCGAGCGATGGTGCCGTGAGGAACGGCTGCACCATGTACAGGCCGATGAGGATCAATCCGCCATAGATCAATCCCTGCTGCCTGACCACTTCCTGCTTCATCGATCCGGTGAGTACATCCTGCTTCAGCCGCTCCGCCTCCGCTCTCGCCCGCTCCTCGGCCGTCCGCCCCGCCTCCTCTGCCTCCTCTCGGGCCCGTTCGTACTCTTCGTCCTCTCTCACCGTCACTCCTTTCTAGGGAGATCGAAGGGTCTGAACGGGTCGCAGGCCGTTCCGATGGGCGCGGCGATGCACCTATCGGAACCGGCGGAAGAACGTCCGCAGGTCCTCGACCAGCAGGTCCGGCGCGTCCGAGGCCGCGAAGTGCCCGCCCCGATCGAACTGCGACCAGTGGACGATGTTGTTCGAGCGCTCGGCGAACACCCGCACGGAGCGGAAGTCGTAGGGGAACACCGACACGCCGGTCGGCGTCTCGTTCGGCACCTCGCGGTAGCCGGCCCCCGACTTCGCGTCCTCGTAGTACTCGCGTGCCGACGAGCCGGCGGTCGCCGTGAACCAGAAGATCGACACGTGCGTGAGGAACCGGTCGCGATCCACGTTGCCCGCGTTCTCGCCGCCGAACCCCGCGAACAGCTCGGTGTTCCACGCGAGCTGACCGGCGGGCGAATCCGTGAGCCCGTACGCGAGCGTCTGCGGCCGCGTCTGCTGGATCTTCAGGTAGCCGGAGCTCGCCTCGAAGTTCTCGAGGTTCTTCATCCCTCCTTCTCGTAGTCGTCCATCCTCGCCATCTCCTCGGGGTCGCCCGAGGGGAACGCGAAGATCTGGAGCACGTGCACGCCGACGAGTCCCTCCGGCTTCAGGATGCCGAGCTCGCGCGTGATCAGGGCGCCGGCGTCGCCGCCGTGCGCGCCGTACCGCTCGTACCCGAGCCGCTTCATGAGCGTGTCCCACGCCTTCGCGACGCGCGCGCTGTCCCAGCCGGTGTCGTTGGTCGGCCCCGAGAAGCCGTAGCCGGGGATCGACGGGATCACCAGGTCGAACGCCTCGGCCGCGTCGCCGCCGTGCGAGACCGGATCGGTCAGCGGCCCGATCACGTCGAGGAACTCGGCGACCGAGCCCGGCCACCCATGCGTGAGGATCAGCGGCATCGCGTTCGGCTCGGGCGAGCGCACGTGCAGGAAGTGCACGTTGGTGCCGTCGATCGTCGTGGTGAACTGCGGGAACTCGTTGAGCACGGCCTCCTGCTTGCGCCAGTCGAACGAGGTCCGCCAGTGCTCGGTCATCTCGTTCACGAAGTCGCGCGAGACCCCGTAGCTCCAGCCGACGCCCGGCAGCTCGTCGGGCCAGCGGGTCCTGGCGAGCCGGTCGCGCAGGTCCTCGAGCTCGGCGTCCGAGACGTCGATCCGGAACGGCCGGATCTCCTCGGCGTTCGTGACGTCGGTCATGGCCTCTCCCTCCTTCTCCTCTCAGACCACGTCTATCGCGGCCACCTCGCTCACGCTAGAGGCGGATGCGGACGGTTTCGGTCCTGATCCGGAGATATCCTCGCGACGTGGACGGATCCGGAGCGTCCAGGCCGGCGACACGCCTCTTGACGATGCTCGAGGTCCTCCAGGCCCGAGGCACGGTGAGCGGGCGCGAGCTCGCCGAACGGCTCGAGGTCGACCCGCGCACCGTCCGTCGCTACGCGGTCAAGCTCGAGGAGCTCGGCATCCCCGTCGAGACCGAGCGAGGTCCCTACGGCGGCTACCGGCTGCGGCCGGGCTTCAAGCTGCCGCCGCTGATGCTGACCGACGACGAAGCGGCGGCCGTGGTGCTCGGCCTGATCGTGAGCCGGCAGACCGGCATCGCGACCGCGGACTCGGCCGTCGGACGAGGCGCTCGCGAAGATCCTGCGAGTGCTGCCGACCGAGCTCGCGCGATCGCGTCGGCGCGCTCGAGGGGAGCCTGGGTTGGACATGGACGCCGAGGGAGCCGCAGCCGCCGGCGACCGAGGTCGTCCTCACGCTCGCGGCCGCGATCCGTTCGGAAGCGTCGCGCCCTGATCCGCTACGCGACGCCCGGCCGGGCGGAGGCCGATCGGATCGTGGCGCCGTACGGCCTCGTGTTCCACGCCGGCCGAGTGGTACCTGGCGGCCGACGACGAGCGCTCCGGTGAGATCCGGACGTTCCGGGTGGACCGTGTGCGTTCCGCGGAGCTCCGGCGCGAACGCGCGACGCCCGCCGGAGGGCTTCGACGCCGATCGGAGCACGTCGATGCGGTCGATCGCGGCGACGCCGTGGGGATGGCGGCTCGAGATCGTGTTCGACACCACGCTGGAGGAGGCGAGGCGCCGGATCCCGCGGTGGATCGGCGAGCCGGAGCAGATCGAGGAGGGCGTGCTCCTCCGAGCGCACTCCGACGACCTCGACGCCGCGGCCAGGATGCTCGCGTCGCTCGGCTGGCCGTTCACCGTTCGAGCGCCGGACGAGCTGCGCGAGTCGCTCCGCAAGGTCGCCGACGTCCTGTCAGCGGCGGTCCGCTGATCGCGTCAGTCCAGCTCCGGAAGGCCCGTCGCGAGCAGCGCATCCGCGACCGCCTGCATCGATTACGGGGAGTTCTCATCCACCGGCTCGTCGAGCGTTGGTCCATTCAGGATCGGGCCGACATCTACGCAGATGGCGCGTGTTCTTCGGCGTTCGAGGCAGATCGCCTCGGTGAGCTCGGCGTAGATCTGCGCACCCTCATCGGTCGCGAACTCCATACCACTGATCCCGGTCCGTGGGCCTGGTTCCGATGGGCATCCTCGAGAACCGCGGCGCGAGGGGTTCGGTCCGGCTAGGCCCTGAGCTCGACCCGTACCTCCGTCTCGGGTGCGAGGAACGTCGCAAGCCGGCCGGCCTCCTCCCGAGTGTCGGCACGCTCCTCGCGCGTCAGGCGGTGGAACGGTTCGATGCGCAGCCTCGCGTCCGTCTTCGTGTCGACGAGCCGCCACCGCGCGGCGACCATCCCGTCGACGAGCACCGACCCCCATCCGACCTCGGTGAAGCGCGGGATGCCCTCGGGGACGATGCGGGTCCGGTCCTTGTGGCCGATCGTCACGTTGTCGTACTCGGGGAGAAGCGGACCGGCGCAGGGACGTCCGGGCCGGGGAGCGGCGCGCGTGGGACGTCGAAGAGCTCTCGATCGTCTTCGTCGCGCACGGTCCGGAGACGAGGTCGGAGCCGCTCGACGAGCTCGCCCGGGACCGGGAAGCCCGACCAGTATTGGAAGTCGGCAGGTGTCGCGGGTCCGAACGTCGCCAGGTACCGCAGTACCAGCGTGTCGACCTCGGTCGCGGGATCCGGCGACGCGCCGAGCCACGCCTCCATCGTCGTGAAGGCCGAGCCGCCGCTCCGCCGCCAGAGCCCCCGCGGCGTCACCTGCACGGTCGGCAGGGCATACATCGCGTAGCCGAGCGAGTCGGCGTCGGCGTCCGGCCATCGCGCCGCGATCTCCCTCACCAGCTCGGCGCGCTTGCGCGGCCGCTCCTCGAGCCACGGCGCGAGCGCCGCGAACAGTACGTCCATGTCCACGCTGTCGACGGCCTTCCGCAGCGGGCTCGAGCCATAGATCACCCGCTCGATCCCAGGTTGGACGAGCGCGCGCAGACCGACCGCGTCGCGCGCCGTCACGAGGTGCAACGTCCCGCGGAGCAGGTCATCCGAACGGCACGTCGCTCCTCCAGCGCGTCGGACAGGTCTCGGCGCGGAACGATCGACCCGAGACCAGAGCGCGACATAGGGATCCCGCGGAACCTGCGACTGGAGTGCGACCAGGCGCTCCACCGCCTCGAGCACCGGCATCCGTCGCCGCCGCAGCAGCAGCTGGCGGTCGAGCAGCGCACGGTTCAACGCCCGCTTCGTAGCACGCGAGGCGAGGCCACCCAGGTCACGATACCTACCGCGTCGTGTTCCCTCGAGTCCTGATTCCTCGCCGAGTCGGTCAGGCGCCTGAGCTCGTGGGCGTCGGGATCTGGCCTTCGATGGTCGTGCCGGCGCCTTTGCGGGAGACCACCTGGAGGGCGCCGCCGATCGCGTCCAAGCGGTCGGCCATCCCCTGCACCCCCGTTCCGTAGCTCGTCTCCGCCGTGTCGAAACCCGTCCCGTCGTCGACGACGGCGAAACGGAGATGCCCGTCGTCTGCGCCAGGCTCACCTCCGCCCTGGTCGCCTCGGCGTACTTGGCCACGTTGTTCAGGGCCTCGAGGACGCAGAAGTAGACGGCCGACTCGATGTCCTGCGGGTAGCGGCCGATCCCGTCGGATCGAACCTCGGTCGGGACGGATGCCTTGCGCGCCTGCGCCTCGAGCGCGGCGACGAGCCCCTGGTCCGCGAGCAGCGGCGGATAGATGCCGCGCGCCAGGTCTCGGAGCTGCTCCAGCGCGTCGGTCGCATCGGCCTGGAGATCCGACGCCATCGACTTGGCCTTCTCCACGTCACGATCCATCAGCTGGCCGAGCAGTCGCAGCTTCACCGTGAGCGCGACGATCTGCTGCTGCGCGCCGTCGTGCAGGTTGCGCTCGAGCTGCTTGGCGCGTTCGTCCTGCGCGGTCACCAGGCGCTGGCGCGACGCGCGGAGCTCCTCGATCGTGTCCATCAGCTGCTCCGCGAGCGCGACGTTGCGCATCACCAGACCCGCCTGGGCGGCCAGATCGCGGACGAGCTTCTCCTCGGTCGCGGTGATCGACTCTCCCGGCTTCTTCGTGATCGACAGCGCTCCGAGGAGCTCACCCCGGTGGCGGACGGGCTCGCGCATCGACGACGAGGAGAGGGTCCCTTCGGTGTTCGCCGAGGCGACGAGGGGTTCGGGCCGATCGGCGTCCTGCGGCCACACGGCCTCCGCTCGGAGCTCGTCGCCGACGCGGACCCACACGTCGGCGCGGGACGCACCCGTGCCCTCGGCGAGCGCCCGGGCCATCCTCGGCAACAGCTCCTCGTTCGCGTACGCGTTCCCGAGCCGATCGGAGAACTGCGAGAGCACCTCGTACGGCGTCGCCCGCTTCCCGTAGACGAGGCGGTCGGCGAACCGCTGGGCGCGTCTCCGCGCCGGTTGGAACGCCAGGGCGACGACCGCGGCGGCCACCGCGGACAGGACGGGGGTCGACTGACTCCCGACGAGGGCCCCGACGCCGACGACGATCGCCACGTACACGATCGTGATGAAGACCACCATCGCCGCGAGCAGCAGCGCTCGGTTGATCACGAGGTCGATGTCGAACAGGTGGTACCGGAGCACCGAGATCCCGATCGCGATCGGGATCAGGCCGAAGGACACGATCGCGAGTGACTGGATGATTCCCAGCCACCCGGGCGTGGCTTCGGTCCCCCAGGCGCTGTTGAACGAGAGGACGAGGGCGGAGGCGTAGAGGATCGCGACCGTGCCCGCCGCGGTCACGAGCCACCGCAGCTGCAGCCGTTCGATCCCGGTGGACCGGCGGAAGCGCATGACGAGGCTCACCAGCGAGCCGATCACGCCGATCGGCAGCATGACGATCGCGGCCGTGGCGCCCGCCACCACCGGCCGCAGCGCCTCGGCACCGAGCGGGTTCTCCACGTTCGGGAACGCGCTCTCCTCGAACCGACCCGGGCCGAACAGGACCGCCAGGAAGGTGATCGCCATGCTGGCCCCCAGGACCCAGGCGAACCACCGCCAGCGCGGCGACGGCAGGTGCCCGTCGGGGAACAGCAGGAGCAGGAACGTCGCCGGCAGGCCGACGATCGGGATCCACATCGGCTGGTCGAACGCGAGGGCGATCGCGCCCAGGCGGTACCCGCCGACCCCGCCGTGGATCGCGTAGCTTGCGTAGGACCCCACGAACGCACTCAGGCCGAGGGCGGCGCCGATGCCCAGCATCAGCCAGCTGATCGCGTTGTCCGGCCGGCGGATCGCCAGGATGTACCCGATGATCGGGAACAGGCAGAAGCTGAGGAAGAAGCCGAGGTCGAACTCGAACTTCCCGGCATCGATGATCGAGAACCAGACGCCGGCCGCGATGCCCAGGATCGTCAGACCGAAGATGAGGCGGGCGAGCAAACGCAGTCGAGGCGAGCTCACCGGCGCGGCGCGATTCTCGGTCGAGCTCGACATGGCGGCATGGTGCCACGTCCCCCCGGGCGGAGCCAGGCTCAGAAGGCCCTCAGGCCTTCGTTGTAGGTTGCTCGCGCGATGGATGGACACACCCCTCTCCGAGGACGCCACGCGCAGTGCGCGGTGCTCGACGAGCTCCTCGACGCGGCGCGCACGGGTGAGGGACGCGCCCTCATCGTCCGTGGCGAGCCGGGCGTCGGCAAGACGGCGCTGTTGGAACACGCGATCCGGTCGGCCCAGGACTGCCAGGTCATCCGCGTCTCCGGTGTCGAGTCGGAGATGGAGCTCCCGTTCGCGGGTCTGCATCAGCTGTGTGCGCCGGTGCTCGGCGGGCTCGAGCGGTTGCCCGATCCGCAGCGCGAAGCACTAGAAGGAGCGTTCGGGCTCAGCGACACGGGAGCGACGCGCTTCCTGGTCGCCTTGGCGGCGCTCGGTCTGCTCTCGGAAGCAGCAGAGGAGCGGCCACTCGTGTGCGTCGTCGACGACGCGCAGTGGCTCGACGATGCCTCCGCGGTCGCCCTCGCGTTCGTCGCTCGCCGGCTCGCGGCCGAGTCGGTCGCGATCCTGTTCGCGGCGCGCGAGATCGGCCGGGAGTTCCAAGGGCTGACAGAACTGGTCATCGAGGGCCTACCCGAAGCCGACGCACGCGCCCTGTTGGACGAGGCGATGCACGAACGGCTCGACGAGCGCGTCAGGGATCGCATCGTCGCCGAGACCCGTGGGAACCCACTCGCGCTCTTGGAGCTGCCCACCGGCTCGTCGGCAGCCGAGCTCGCGGGGGGGTTCGGGATCCCCGAAGCGCAGCCGCTCGCGGACCGCATCGAGGAGGTCTTCCTCCGTCGATCGCGCTCGCTTCCGCCCTCATCGCAACAGCTGCTACTCGCGGCGGCGGCCGAACCGCTCGGCGATGCCGCCCTTCTGCTGCGCGCGCTCGAACGGCTCGGTCTCGGGATCGACGCGTTCGCTGCGGCCGAGGGCGCGGGGCTGATCGAGGTCGGTGCCCGGGTGCGGTTCCGGCATCCGCTCGTCCGCTCTGCCATCTACTGGTCGGCGTCGCCGGAAGAGCGAAGGGAGGTCCATCGCGCCCTCGCGGACGTCACCGATCCGACCATCGACCCGGATCGACACGTCTGGCACCTCGCCGAGGCGACATGGGCGCCCGACGAGGACGTTGCCGCCGAGCTCGAACGTTCGGCGATCCGTGCGCAGACGCGCGGGGGGATGGCCGCGGCGGCCGCCTTCCTCGAGCGAGCGGCGACGCTGACACCCGAGCCGGCGGCTCGAGCGGAGCGCGCCCTCGCGGCCGCGAACGCGAAGCTGGCGGCCGGCGCGTTCGATGCCGCGCTCCGAGAGCTGGCGACCGCGCGGGCGGGATCGTTGGACGAACTGCAACGCGCGCGGGCGGACGTGCTGGAAGCGGACATGGCGTTCGGGATGGATCACGGGCGTGACGCGCCCGCGCTGCTGCTGCGGGCCGCCAAACGCCTCGAGCCGCTCGACGTCGCACGTGCGCGCGAGACCTACCTACGCGCCGTGTGGGCATCGCAGTTCGCCGCTGGGCTCGGTGACGACGACGAGGTCGAGCGCATCGCCGAGGCCGCGCGCTCGGCGCCGGCCTCGCCTGAGCCGCGCGCCTCAGATCTTCTCCTCGACGGTCTCGCCGCGCGCCTGACCGACGGGTACGCCGCGGCGGCTCCGAGCCTGAAGGCTGCGATGGGCGAGTTCCGCAGCCAGACCCTCCCTCCCGAGGAAGGCCTGCGTTGGCTCTACCTGGCCTGGACCACCGCCGTCGATCGCTGGGACGACCAGAGCTGGGAGACGATCGCGAGTCGCGGTCTTCAACTGGCGCGCGATGCGGGGGCGCTCGCCGTGCTCCCGCTCGCCCTGACATCGCGGGCCGTCGTGCACGTCTTCGAGGGCGAGCTCGCGGCCGCCGCCACGCTGGCCGCGGAGCAGGAGTCGGTCACCAGCGCGACCGGGAGTCGGCTCGCGCCGTACGGCTCCCTCGCGGTTGCCGCCTGGCAGGGTCGCGAGGCGACGCTCGAGGCGTTGACCGAGGCCGTGACCCCGGAGGTCGTTGCCCGCGGTGAGGGCATCGGGGTGATCGTCGTTCAGTGGGCGCGCGCGGTGCTCTACAACGGCCTCGGCCGATACGACGACGCGCGACGCGCGGCCGGAGAGGCCGGCGGCGACAGCCGCGTGCTCGCCATGTCGGGCTGGGTGCTCGCCGAGCTCGTCGAGGCCACGTCCCGAACCGGCGAAGCTGACCTCGGCGCGAACGCACTCGAACGGCTGGCGGCATCGACGAGTGCCAGCGGCTCCGACTGGGGGCTGGGGATCGAGGCCCGCTCACGAGCCCTGTTGAGCGAGGGCCGGGCCGCGGAGAGCTACTACAAGGAGGCGATCGAACGGCTCGGCCGCACCCACATCCGCGCCGAGGTCGCCCGCGCGCACCTCGTGTACGGGGAATGGCTGCGTCGCGAGCGGCGCCGGGTGGATGCACGCACGCAGCTCCGGGCCGCCCACGACCTGTTCACGGAGATGGGGCTCGAGGCGTTCGCCGAGCGCGCCCGTCGCGAGCTGCGGGCAACCGGCGAGACCGCGCGCACGCGCACCGTCGACACCGGCGGCGACCTCACCCCCCAGGAGGCGCTGATCGCACATCTCGCCCGCGACGGGCTCTCGAACCCCGAGATCGGCGGGCGACTCTTCATCAGCCCTCGAACGGTCGAGTACCACCTACGCAAAGTCTTCGTCAAGCTGGACATCAACTCTCGAAACGAACTCGGCCATCTTCCGGATGCCCACTTCAACACGGCGCTGCAACCCGGCGAGAGCGTCGGTGAACCAACGAGACTACCGGCCGGTCCCGAGGCAAAGGACTGATTCGATCCGGGGCTGGTCACGCAGCCCGACGGCGCTGAAAGCTCAGGCTGGCGTGTCGGCGGGCTTCCCGAGGCACGCAGACTAGGGAGTCTCGCTGGGGACTCCCTGACGCGAGCGCCTCCTCGTGTCCCACATGCTCGCCGCGTGGTCATCCCGAGCGGCGACACCGGCGTCGACACCCTTCATGCGCTCTTCCGCCGGAACGGGACCCCGGACACGATCGCGGAGTGGCAGACCGTCGCCGACGGTCTCCTGAGCGATGAGTGTTGTGCGTTCCACCGCAATCTGGAGATCTCTGCACGGTATGCCTGGGTCTACAAGCTCCTTCCTGCGTGCTTCAAGTGGACCGCGATGGCTGCGATCGCATCACACCACGTTCGTCTCGCACTCTTCCCACTTCGCCTGGACGCCGATCGCAACGGCTACGTCGACATCTCGCACAGTCTGGGACGCCGGCGAGTGCCGCTGACGAAGGATGTGAACACGATCCGAGAGACGAACAACGCGATCTTCAACGACATCTTCTGGGTTCATCTCGCGTACGTCACCGCCGAGAACGGGGTAGAACGTCTACGCGCGCTCCTTCAAGCGGACAGCCACTATGCACCGATCCTTGCCGGCTTCGAGGCGATCGAACAGGGACGCCGTTCCTTGGAGAGCGGCACGGCGTCCGCCGAGCGTCGGCAGGTGGCCAATGACCGCATCTGGGAAGGCAATGTCCAGCTCCTCGAGCACGAGCAGCGCGCCTTGGTGCAACCGAACTTCGATCGCCTCTCGTGCGCGTTCGCCAGGCTCGTCTCGATGGGCTCGGCCACCAGCTTCGAGGTCAGGGGAGTGCGGCGCGAAGCTCCCTATTTCACGGCGTTCTACATCCACTCGCTCACACGAGGCATCCCGCACGCCATACGCGTGCGGGCGTGGCCGAGGATCACCTGCTTCGACGATCGCTGGGATTGGCTCGTGGAGAGCGTCGTTCCACGGTTCCGGAGGTTCGATGCCGAAACGCGTCTGATAGACGCCAGCTTGCGACGCATCGTCGACGACGCGCGCCATCTCGCGTCGGCCCCCTGCCTCTTACCGCGTTCCCCCCAAGATGGAGACTCCTCGCCGAGGAGAGCGTCTTCATGACGAACAAGTGGCTCAAGAAGAAGCCAGACGCAAGTGGTCGGCCGCATCGTGTCGTGGTTGTCGGCGCCGGGTTCGCCGGCCTGTTCGCCACGAGGTTCCTTCGGAAGGGCAACCTCGTCGTCACGCTCGTCGACCGCACGAACCACCACCTCTTCCAGCCCCTGCTCTACCAGGTCGCGACCGGGATCCTGTCGGAGGGCCAGATCGCGCCGCCGCTCAGAGGGATCTTCCGCAGGCGGAAGAACGTCCACGTCGAGCTCGCCGAGGTCACGGGCTTCGATCTGGAGAGGCGGAACGTCCTCGCCGTCCGGCCCGGCGGGTCCGAGATCTCGTTCCCCTACGACGACCTGGTCGTCGCCCCGGGATCCGCGACCTCCTACTTCGGCGACGAGGCGCTCGCCGAACACACGCTCCCGATGAAGACGATCGACGACGCCCTCAACCTGCGACGCCGGATCCTCGCGGCGTTCGAGCTCGCCGAGACGGCGCCGACGGAGGCCGAGCGCCGCCGGTGGCTCACGTTCGTCGTCGTGGGTGGCGGACCCACCGGCTGCGAGGTCGCCGGGCAGATCGCCGAGCTCGCGCATCGGACGCTCAAGGAGGACTTCCGTGGGACGGACCCCGCGAGCGCCGAGGTTCTCATCTTCGATGCCGGCGAGGACATCCTGGCGACGTTCGGCGATCGGCTGTCCCACAAGGCCACGGCCGCGCTCGAGCGGATGGGGGTCGAGATCCGTAGCCGAACGCGGGTGATGGCTGTCGATGGCGACGGGATCGACGTCGAGTCGCAAGCGGGCCGAGAGCGCATCCCGACGCACACGGTGGTGTGGGCGGCCGGCGTGCAAGCCTCCCCACTCGCGCGCGTCCTGGCGGTGGCCGCGGGAGTCGAGTGGGATCGAGCCGGCAGGATCGCCGTCGAACCCGATTGCTCGCTCCGGAACCATCCCGAGATCTTCGTCATCGGCGACGCGATGTCGCTCTCCGGACTCCCCGGCGTGGCCGAGGTTGCCCTCCAGCAGGGGATCTACGTCGCGGGGACGATCAAGCGACGGCTCGCAGGCAAGGAGCAGAGGCAACCCTTCCGGTACCGCGATCTCGGGAGCACGGCCACGATCGGCCGGGGCCGCGCGATCGTGAGCTTCCACGGCCTGCGTTACGGGGGGGTCCCCGCCTTCCTCTCCTGGCTCTTCCTCCACATGGCGTTCCTCACGGGCTTCCGGAATCGCTTCGGGGCGCTGATCGCGTGGAGCTGGGCCTTCATCGGCCGCTCGCGCAACCAACGGGCGTTCACCGTCGAGTCCGTCGGAGGCAGCGACATCTACCGAGGGTTCGCGCCCGTATCCGAAACGTCCAGGACGATGAAGGGAGGTTCGTGATGACGTTCGCCAAGATCACCACCGCGGGCGCCGGCACGATGGGTTCGCAGGTCGCATGGCAGATGGCCTTTCACGGCAAGGACGTCACCGTGTACGACGCCATCGCCGAGGGGTTGCAGAAGGGGAAGGCCTTGCACCGGCAGTATGCCGCGCACTTCATCGAGCGCCGAGGCGCCTCGCAGGAACAGGTGGACGAGACGTTCGCCCGGCTCACGTACACGACCGACCTCGAGGAGGCGGTCCACGATGCCGATCTGGTCAGTGAGTCGGTTCCGGAGTCCCCATCGATCAAGGAATCGTTCTGGCGCGAGGCGTCAAGTCATGCTCCGGCTCGGACCGTGTTCACGACCAACACGTCGACGCTGGCGCCGAGCGCGTTGGCGGACTTCGTCGACCGGCCGCAGAAGTTCCTCGCCCTCCACTTCGCGATCGGTGTGTGGGACGCGAACATCGGCGAAGTCATGGGCCACCCCGAAACCGACAAGGACGTGTTCGAGCAAGTGCTGACGTTCGCCGAGGAGATCGGACTGGTGCCTATCCCCATCCGCAAGGAGCAGAGTGGCTACATCATCAACAGCTTGCTCGTGCCCTGGTGCACCGCCGCGCTCGAGCTGCTGGTCGGCGGCGTGAGCGACTTCGAGAGCATCGATCGCACCTGGATGATCACCCTCGGGACCGGGATGGGTCCATTCGGGATGATGGATCGCATGGGGTTAGGTGTCGTGTACCACGTCGCGAAGCTCCTCGGCGAGACCACCCCCAACACCCAGGCGCTCGAGTCGGCTCGGTACCTCGACGAGCACTTCATCCAGATGGGTCACCTCGGGGTCGCGAGCGGTGAGGGCTTCTACCGCTATCCGGATCCCGCCTTTGGACAGCCGGGATTCATCTGAACCGCGGCACCGTGATCCGAGGGCCTCGGCGATCGGGGGCTCGCCGAGCTCCCGATCACCATCGAGGCGACCGTCAGGCGAACGAGAAGCGCTCCATCGAGCACACGACCATGCTCACTCGGAGGACGTCGGAGTATTTGGTCCTGCTCGTCGGTCATGCCGGAAGAATGGCATAGCCGCTTGAACGGTTTTCGCTAGACTCCCGTCGCCTACACAACCTCCATAGACAGGTTTCGCATGTCACGGATACTCCTCATCGGATGGGATGGCGCCGACTGGCGCATCCTCGAACCCCTGCTCGAGCGGGGCGCCCTGCCGAACCTGCAGGCCCTGATCGATCGGGGGCAGAAGGGCGTCCTGCGTTCGACGGTGCCGACCCATTCGTGGGCGGCGTGGCCGTCGTTCCTGACGGGGGTCGACCCGGCCGATCACGGGGTCTACGACATCCTCGAGACCGTGCCGGGGACCCACAAGCAGTACCCGGTCACGTACAAGTCGATCAAGGAGCGGACGTTCGTCGAGGACCTCTCGGCGGCCGGCAAGGTCGGGGTGTACGCCGACGTGCCGCTGCTGTTCCCGCCGCCGGACATCAACGGGAAGATCGCCGCCGGCGGCGTGCTGCCGAAGGGGCGCACCTACACGCAGCCGGCCGACCTGGCCGAGCAGCTCGAGAAGGCCGGCGTGCCGTGGGTGATCAACGGCATGTCCTGGACCACCTACCGCAACCGGCCCGAGCAGTACCTGGACGAGGCGCTCGAGATCACCGGCAAGCGGATCCGCGCGACCGAGTGGCTGATGGACAACTCGGACTGGGACCTGATGGCATCGGTGTGGGTCTCGGTCGACCGGACGCAGCACGCGCTCTCGAACTACGTCGCGCCCGACCATCCCGACTACGAGGCGAACGTGAAGACGCCGATCGGGTGGAAGGTTCGGGACGTCTACGCGCAGCTCGACGACGCGATCGGCTCGTTCGTCTCGCGCACGCGGCCCGACGACCTCGTCCTGTTCATCTCGGACCACGGGTTCCAGTCGGTCACGCGCACGATCCAGATGGACCACCTGCTGAAGAAGTTCGGCTTCCTCGAGTTCAGCGCGTCGAACGTGGTCTTCGGGCCGATGCAGTGGGGGCCGGTGCGCAAGGTCGCGCGCAAGGCCTACGACTTCCTCGGCCTGCACGGGAAGGTCGCGCTGCCGCAGTCGGTGAACTGGTCCAAGACCAAGGCGTTCACGACGATCCGCTCGACGGGCGAGGGCGTCTCGATCAACCTCGCCGGGCGCGAGCCCGACGGCATCGTCGACCCGGCCGATTTCGAGAAGGTGCGCGACCAGGTGATGGACGCGCTCTCGAGCTTCGTCGACCCCAAGACCGGCCGAAAGCCCGTCAAGGCGATCTACCGGCGCGAGGAGATCTTCAAGGGCAAGCACGCCGACACCGCGCCCGACATCCTGATGGAGCCGGCCGAGCAGTACTCGCTCACGCACGCGAAGTCCGCGCTCGAGGACGCCGACTGGATCAGCGGCGACCACCGGATCGAGGGCGTGATCGTCGCGGCCGGGCCGAACGTGAAGCCGTTCGAGCAGCCGCCGCTGCTGGTCGACATGGCCCCGACGATCCTGGCCGCGCTCGACGCGCCCGCCTCGATCGAGCACACCGGCCGCGTGCTGCACGAGGTCGTGGGCTCGGACGCGAAGGTCTCGCAGGCCGAGCCTTCGAAGCCGGCCGTGCAGATCCCCGGCATGCCGACGGGCTCCGAGGAGTCGAACGTGAGCGACACCGAGGCCGACGAGATGGAGGAGCACCTCCGCGGCCTCGGCTACCTCGAGTAGCGGGGCTAGTTCGCGATCTCGAAGACGGGCGCCGGGATCGTCGACAGGCACGCCGTGTTCAGTGATGGGTCGAGCGTCGGCAGCCACGCGTTCCTGATCTCGCGCGTGCAGTCGTACGTACCGAACACATCCTGGCCGAGGTATGGCACAGCGAGGACGTTGGCGTTCGTGAGCGTCTCGGGCGCACGCTCGATCGGGTCGAAGGGTGCGAACGCGTCGTACTCGCCCCACATGATGAGCGCTGGGACATCGGAGCTGACCGGCTCGTGGGCCGTCGGAGCGACGGGCTCCACGTCCCAGATCTGACATGCCGCAAGGTACGGGTTCTCCCCGTACGCCGCGGCGAACCCCGGTTGCGACGTCGACCGCTCGAGCATCGCGGCATCGATGAACGGCACCTGTCCGGAACACGTGAACGAGAGGTACGCGCCGAGGCTCGTCGGGAAGATGCAGCGGGGGAGGTATCCGACGCACATGCCGGGGTCGCGCGCCAGGACGCCGGCGATCGCGTCGACGTGGCCGTCCCGCGCCGCGTACACGATCGAGGGGATGGCACCGTGTGCCCCGGCATCGTTGAACGAGAGCAGATGTCGGATCACCCGTACCAGCGCACCCCCATCGACCACGACCGACCGTCGTTCCCCACCGAGCTCCACGCTCACGGTCTCGGGCGAGTCGTCGAGGCGTGCGAGCGCCTCGTCGAAGGTACTCACGAGGTCCGGGTAGGCACGATCGCATGCCTTGTCCTGCCGGCAGGTCCTCTCGAGGTTCGAGAGCGAACTCCGGATCGCGTCGGCCGCGCTGGTCGCGTCGTCCACCTGCGGGAACTGCGGCGAGTCCATCACCAGCGCGCGGATGCCGTCCGGGTGGCGGCGCACCGTCTCGAGCAGGAGCCGCGAGCTCGTGCCGAACGAGATCAGGTTCCAGCTCGGGATCTCGAGGAGCCGCCGGAGGTCGTCGGCGTCATCCGCGGCCGCCTGGGTCGTGTACGCGGACAGGTCGATGCCCGATCCGGCGAGCCGTCGATGGCACTCTGTTACGGCGTCCAGGAAGGGCTCCCGATCGTCCGATGACGAAGCGACGAGCTCGGGGGCGACGGCCTCGACCTCGGGACACGCGAGCGAGGGCGCCGAGTGCCCGACGCCTCGCTGATCCATCAGGATCAGCTCGGGTCCGTTGCCCTGCGCGCTCGAACCGGGTGGCGAGATGCTCGCGTAGCTCGGGACCTGGGCCATCTCGTAGCCGAACGAGAAATACGGTTCGCCGACCGCTCGGCCGGCGGGCTGGACGCGCATGTAGAACACGTCGATCGGGCTCGAGCCGGGATCGGATCGATCCTCGGGGACGGTGAGGTAGCCGCATTCGAGCTCGGTCAGGACGACCGCCGCGATCTCGTTTGGACAGTCGATCGTGCGGATCGAAGGCTCAGTGTCCGTGCGGGTGTTTGCATCACCGGTGCACGCGCTCGCCACGCCCACGAGGGCAGCGATCAAGGCGACGAGGGCTCGTCGCATCCTCACGCCTCCCTGGTGAAGGGCACGCTCTCGTAGATCACGGTTTGTGCGTAGATCTCTCCCGCCAGCTCTTCCTCGGACACGGTCGGGTAGTCGTCTCGAACCATGTCGATCGCGAGCTGGTCGCCGTCGATCGAGTACGTGTACTCGATGTACAACTCGCCCGTGTCACCGGCGACGAACGTGTCCTCGTCCACGATCTCGTACGCGCCGGCCCATTGATCGTCAAGGGGCTCGCCTTCCACGAGGTACGACGAGATGAGGAGTTGCCCGTCCTGCAAGGTGAGAACGACCGTGACCGGGCCCTTCCCGTAGAAGATCTCCTCGTGCGAGACGGTGTTGGGCTCGAGGCCGGCCGCGAGCGCGGCTTGATGCTCGAGCTCGGGTGTGAGGACTGCGGTCCACGTCCCCTCGAGCGGGTCGTCCGCCGCAGCCACGCCGGTCGCCTCGCCGCCCCCGGTCGCTGACGCCCCTTCATCCTGAGGATCAGCACCGCTGCATGCGGCGAGCGATGCCGTGAGGGCCAGTGTCACCGGGAGCATCCATCGCATCCGGTCCATCCTGCTCTCCCTTCGTCGAGAGGAGAAGGCAGGGCCGCGGCCGAACGTTCAGACGATCGCCCACGGACGACTCCCGAAGATGGTCTCGCGAAGGGCGCAGGGCTCGTCGACGGGCGTGAGACGGAGCTCGGTCGATGTGAGCTCGATCCGGTACGTGCCCACCGTCCCCGGGCACGAGAACGTCGTGAACGAACCGATCGTGACGACGTTGCCGGTGACACGGTACGCATCTCCCGATGCGGACTCGTAGGTCTGCTCGAACCCCCTTGGTGTTTCGAGCTGGATCACGCCGTTCGGCGTGAGGGTCAGCGTGTAGGTGCCGGCCACGCCGAGGTCGGCCACGCGAGCGTCGGCGTCCTCGAGGGTCGTCCGGTACGTGCCGGCGATCTGAACCGGCGAAGGCACGGCCGGGCGGCCGTTCGAGTCGCCGCCGATCAGGCTTGCGCCGAGCCAAACGAGCACGGCGATCGAAACGGCGCCGGCGGTCAGCCCGGCCGTTACTCGCCGCCGGATCTCCCGGCGACGGCGACCGGCGTACACGCGCTCGAGGGTGTCGGGGGCTTGATCGACGCGCTCGCCCTCTCGCTCCAGCCGCGACCGCAAGTCAGCCATCGGTCTCTCCGATCCGTTCGCGGAGCGAAGCCCGGGCCTGGGAGGAGAGCGACCGGACCGTGACCGGCCGGATCCCCAGGACGCTGGCCGCTTCCTGGGAGCTCATCCCGAGCAGTTCCGTGAGCACGAGCGCGGCGCGCTGTCTCGGCGTGAGCGCGGCCAGCCCCGAGCCGATCATCGTTCGCGCTTCGACGCTCGCGAAGGGATCCGGCGGGTCGGTCTGATGCGCGATCATGCGCTGAAGCGTTCGGGCCGCTCGGCGAGAGCGCTTTCGCCAAGCATTGAACGCAACCCGGTACAGGTAACCGGTGGGATCCTCCATCGCCTGTACGCGTTCCCATCGTTCGAGAAGCACGATGAAGGCTTCCTGGACGAGGTCATCCGCCTCCGCTCGGTCGCGCGTCACCAGCCACAGCCGCCGGAACAGCGTTCGGCTCTCCTCCGCGAAGAAGTCGTCGAACGTCAGGACTGGATCGACCGTAGCCGGCTCGGCTTCGGTCACGAGTCGCAGCTCCGCTGCCATCTGAAGGAAGAAGGCCCCGAAGGCCGAGGACGTTCAGACGTCCTTGAGGCGTTCATCCGACGAAGGATGCCCTACGAGCGGCCTGGTGGGAACGTCAGCGACCGAGTGGCCTCCGGATCTGTTGGAAGAGGTACCTGACAGCCCTCGAGGCACACCTCGATCACCACGCAAGCTGACACGTCCCAGCAGAACCGACGGGCGTTCGGCGACCCGGGCTGAGTAGGAACTCGGCTACTGCACCCACATGAGGCTCAGCATCAGTCCCCATTGAGGATGGACCTGGACGTTCTCGACGCGATCCGCGACCGCGTGCGTGAACACCGGGTTCGTCACGGGCGCCTGCGCAGAGTCCTCGACCAAACGGCGGTCGATCTCGGCCCATGTCCGGTTCGAAGCGCCGCGGTCCGTAGTCGTCAGGAGCAGCGCCTCGTCGATCTCGCCCTCGAGCGCGTCGTCGCACCATCCCGATGTGTTGGAGAATCCGGCGGGCCCGCAGGCAAACTGCGGCTCGATGAAGTTCCCGGCCCCCAGGTAATCCGAGAGCCAACCACTGATGTACACGTGAGGATGCTCCGGCGATCCCGCCGGGGTTCCCGGTCCATCCGGCGAGGGCGGGTTGATGGCGTCGAAATATGCTCCGAAGCCGCGGACGACATCGAGCTTCGGCCGCAGGCCGAGGTCCTCGAGCACCTCGACGATGTAGCGCATCACCTTGATGGCGCCGGGCTGCACCTCCGCGGCCGAGACCGCGATCACCTGACCGGCGGCGCCGGCTTCCTCGATCAAGGCCTGGGCTCGCTCCATGTCCGGGGCCGACCAGGCGCCCACGTCAGGGTCGGCGGTGTAGGGGCAGAACGGCGCGTAGCCCGGCAGGTTCGGCGGCAGGATCTGACAGGTCAGGCGCTGGGTCGTGGGGTCCCCGAGGATGTCGACCACATGCTGGCGATCGATCGCGTAGTTGAGCGCCTGCCGGACCCGTTCGTCGTCGAACGGCGGCTTCTGGACGTCGAAGCCCACGAACAGCGTGAAGGCACCCGGCCAGTACACGATCCGATCCGGATGCTCCGAGCGGAGGGTCGCGAGGTCCTCGGGGATCGGGGTGTCGAGCATCACGTCGACGTCCCCGCCCTCGAGCCCGTCGAACGTCTCCGCGAGGTTCTTCTCCCCGAACCGCAACGAGATCGTGTCGACGAACCCATCCGGTTGCGCCGCGGCCGACCACTCGCGGAACTCCGGATTCCTCGCCAGCTCGATGAACTTCGTGCCGGTCTCCGCGACCACGTACGGCCCCGTCGCCGGGACCGGGTCCATGCCCTGATCCTCGGCCGGCGTGTCGGCCGGCACCGGGAAGGCGAACGGCATCGCGAGCTTGAGCGGCAGTTCCGGGTCGGGGGTCGCGAGGTGGAACGTCACCGCCTCCTCATCGACGACGATCGAGTCCTGCAGGTCGCAGTCCGGCGTTGGGGCCTCGGGATCCACGGGGATGCAGGCTTCCGCGCCTTCGATCGCACTCAGGAGGGACCCGGCCACGTGCAGTCCGAGGCTCCGTTCGATCCCACGCCGGAAGTCCTCGGGTCGGACGGGTTCGCCGTTGGAGTAACGGATCCCTTCTCGGAGCGGGAACCGATACGTCAGACCGTCGGCCGAGACGTCGGGGAGCGCGGACGCGAGGTCCGGGACGAGCATCGCTCCGTCCGGACCGCCGACCTTCCGGTACGCGAGCAGCCCGTCGTTCGTGATCGTCAGGATGCGCCACACGTCGATGTCGTAGGCGACCGCGGGATCGAGCGACTTCGGCGTCGGGAGCGGGGAGGAGAGCCGGAGGGTGCCGCCGCGATGCTGGGTGGCCGAGGCACCGACGGCCACCCACAGACCCTCGTCGTCGCCGGCGAGCGAGGCGGCCGCGCCTCCGACGGGAACGGGCTCGCTCACGTCGTTCGTCCCGGGGTCGATCGAGACGACCGCGTCGTCGAACTCGTTCGCGACCCACAGGGAGCCCGCGGCGGGGACGAGCGCGTTCGGGCCCCTGCCGACCTCGATCGACGCCTCGATGTCCCCCGTGGAAGGCTCGAGCCGGGTCACGGTCCCGTCCAGATGGTTGGCGACCCAGATCGAGCCGAACGCCGCGGCCACCGCCGTGGGACCGTTCCCCACCCGTTGGGTGAGGACCACCTCCGGACCGGCAGGGTCGATCCGGGCGACGCTGTCCGGCGCGATCGACACCCACACGCCGTCCGGCGTGAAGGCGACGCCGGAGGGAAGACCGGCGAGCGGCACCGTCTCGGCGTCTCCCGAGCTCGGATCGACGCGGAGCAGGGCGGCGCCGTTCGAGTCGGCGATCCACAGGAAGCCGTCGCCCACCGCGATCCCGTTCGGGGCCGAACCCGCCGGGATCGTCTGCGTGACCTCCCCCGACTCGGTGATCCGATCGACGGTGCCGTCGACCGCGTTCGTCACCCAGACCGACTCCTCGTCGACCGCGAGGCCGGCCGGAGCGTTCCCGACGGGGATCGTGTCCGAGACCGAGCCGTCGTCCAGGTCGAGACGGGTCACGACACCGCGGTCCGGCTGCGCGACCCACAGGCTCCCGAACCCGACCGCGCTCGCGCCGGGTCGCTGGCCGAGCTCCTCGGCGAGCTCCACGGTGCCGTCGGCCGGGTCCATGCGCGCGACCGAGTTCGCGCCGATGTCGACGCCCGCACCGCCGCCGGACGTGAGCACCGGGATCGAGATCGCGATGAGCGCGAGGACCAACACGATCCCGCCGATCAACGCCCACCGCCGGGAGACCGTCTGCGCCACCGCCGGCGCCGGCTGGCGCGAAGGGGTTCAGCCGCTCGACCGGGTCCTCGCCTTCGGGCACGACGCGGACGACCACCACAGGGTCGGCGATCCCCTTGAACGTCAGCGGACCGCGGTCCTCGTACCGGATACCGTCGAGCCGTCGGGCGAGGTGGGTGACCTCGCGGGAGGCGAGGATCTCGCCGGCTCTTGCTTGGCCGCACAGGCGGGCGGCGAGGTTCAGCGCGCCTCCGCGGTAGCCACCCTGGACGGCGACCGCCTCGCCGGCATCGAGCCCGATACCCACGGTGAGCGGCAGCTCCGGTTGTTCGAGCGTCTCTTCAACGAACCGTTGCTGGAGATCGACCGCGGCACGGATGGCTTCCCGGGTAGATGAGAAGACGCAGAGGGCCTCGTCGCCGCGGAGCTCGAGGAGCGTGCCCCCGCGTCCCTCGATGACCTCTCGCGCGATGTCGGCGAACTTCGCCGCGAGCTTCGCGGCGGCCTCGTCGCCGCGCTCCTGGGTG
Organism: uncultured Actinomycetes bacterium; assembly: GCA_963731925.1. GTDB lineage: Bacteria > Actinomycetota > UBA4738 > UBA4738 > HRBIN12 > DASSJM01. Next base: position 801 of record CAVSXK010000015.1, on the reverse strand, counting down.
AAGAGCGTGTAGCCGCGGACATCGGCGATCAGGAACGTCCTGATCTGAACGTCCTGCGCTGCCCTCTCCGGGCTCGGACCGTCGGGTGGGAGCGTGTTTGCCACGCGGCATTATCCGTCGTTCTGCTTGTCCGAGTGGAACCTGGAAGATGGGACATCTCGTCGACGCTCGATCGGCTCCGTCGAGAGACCGATCTCTCGGAACGATCCGATATCGATTTCGGGATGGGTCCTCGCCGAGACATGCGCGACCCTCCGCGTCGTAGCCGAGTGCTACGCTCGCGAGCGAGATGGACGCCGCCGTTTGGACCGCGATCGGCCTCCTCGCCGCCACGTCGCTCGGGACGCTCTTCTATCTCGGTGCACGGCTCGATGGGCTCGGCTCACGGATCGATGGGCTCGGCGCACGGATCGATGGGCTTGGCTCACGGATCGATGCGCTCTCCGCCCGCATGGACTCGCGCTTCGATCACATGGACGAGCGGTTCGACGCACTCGCCGCGCGCCTCGACGCTCATCTCGACCGCCACGCGAGCTGAACCGGCGATGGCACAGCGTTTCCGTCCGCTCCGAACCCAGACGTCCGCAACCTCGAAGGCGTCGCCGGAGGTCGTCTACGACACGATCGCCGACCTGCGAGCGCACCTCGAGTGGTCCGGTGAGCGCGCGAGCAGCGACACCTTCAAGCTGCTCGAACTCGACGCACCGGCGGGGACGGCGACCGTGGGCACGACGTTCACCTCGAGTGGTGCCGCGGACAACGGCACGTTCCACGATCGTTCGGTCGTCACGGAGGCCTCGC
>CAVSXK010000014.1:0-191354 GCA_963731925.1 uncultured Actinomycetes bacterium | reverse complement strand
CGGGCAAGCAGATCGTCTCGATGGCCAGGGCGCTGTCCCGAGATGCCCGCCTGATCGTCATGGACGAGCCGTCCGCGGTTTTGGACGGCGAGGAGGTGGAGCGCCTCTTCACCGTTGTCGGCGATCTCGCCGCTGCAGGCGTTGCCGTCGTGTACATCTCGCACCGACTGGAGGAGATCCGCCGCATCGGGGACCGGATCACCGTGCTGAAGGACGGACGCACCGTGGCGGCCGGGCTCGACGCACGGACGACGCCCACCGCCGAGCTGATCCGGCTGATGACGGGCCGTTCGATCGAATACGTCTTCCCGCCGCGCCTGCACACGGCCCCCGGCGAAGACGTTTCCCCGCTGCTGTCGGTGACCGGCCTGTCCCGTCGCGACGAGTTCGAGGACGTGTCCTTCGACGTGCGATCGGGCGAGATCGTCGGCCTGGCAGGCCTCGTCGGCGCCGGCCGGAGCGAGATCGTCGAGACGATCTTCGGCGCCCGGCGCGCCGATCGAGGGCAAGTCGTCGTCGACGGCGTTCCGCTGCGCCACGGATCGGTCCGGGCTGCGGTGCGCGCGGGCGTGGGACTCGCGCCCGAGGAGCGGAAGTCGCAGGGCCTGGTTCTGGATCAGGCGGTGTACCAGAACATCTCGCTCGCCTCGATGAGCCGCTTCACGGCCGCCGGATTCACCCGGGAGCCCGTCGAGAAGGCCGCAGCCATGCAGGTGGCCGCCACCGTCGACGTGCGGCCCGCCGATCCGGACCGGCTCGTGCGCACCCTCTCGGGCGGCAACCAGCAAAAGGTCGTGCTGGCGCGCTGGCTGCTGCAGCAGTGCCGCATCCTGCTGCTGGACGAGCCGACGCGCGGCGTGGACGTCGGCGCTCGCAGCGAGATCTACCTGCTGATCAGGAAGCTCGCCGACTCCGGAGTTGCGGTCGTCGTGGTGTCCAGCGAGGTCGAGGAGGTTCTCGGATTGTCCGATCGGGTGCTGGTGGTGGCGGGCGGCCGCGTGCTGCACGACGGCAGTGCGCACGACATCGACGAGAACGGGGTGCTCGATCTGATCATGTCGGGGACCGCCGCATGAGCGAGAACGAGGGCGCGAAGGTCACGCAATCCGGTGGTGGCGGACTCCCGGCGCGGGCGACTCCCGTGGAGGTTGCGCCGACCGTCACCGGCGAGCGACCACGTCGGGCCCTGCCGCCCGGGCTGATGCGCAACCTCGGCCTGGTGATCGCGCTCGTCCTGCTGTGCGTCGTGGGCATCGTCACTGCCGGCGATCGGTTCGCCAGCACGGACAATCTGTTGACCATCCTGCGGCTCGCGTCGGTGATCGGCGTGGTCTCCATCGGCATGACCTTCGTGATCACCGGCGGCGGAATCGACCTGTCCGTCGGCGCGGTGGTGGGGCTGGCGTCGGTCTGGGCGACGACGACCGGCACCCAGTTGCTCGCCACCGACGTGCACTGGTTCGTCATCGTCACCACGGCGCTCCTGGTCGGCACAGCGGCGGGGCTGATCAACGGGGTGCTCGTCGCCTACGGCCAAGTCGTGCCGTTCATCGCGACCCTCGCCATGCTGGCGGCCGCCCGCGGCCTCGCCGAGATCATCGCGAACCGGCAGACCCAGATCATCCGCGTCCGCGGCTTCCTCGACTTCTTCACCGCTGACCTGCTCGGCATTCCGGTACATCGTCTGGCTTTTCGCCGTCGTCGCCGTCGCCGGCTGGGTGCTGCTGAACCGCACCACCTTCGGCCGGCGCACCTTCGCGGTGGGCGGCAATCCCGAGGCAGCGCGGCTGGCCGGCATCCGGGTCAAGCGGCACACCCTGCTGCTCTACGGCCTCGTCGGGTTCGCCGCCGGGATCGCCGCGGTGATGATCATGGCGCGCACCACGGCGGGGTCGTCGACGCACGGCACGCTGTACGAGCTGGACGCGATCGCGGCCGTGGTGATCGGCGGCACCCTGTTGTCCGGCGGCCGGGGCACGATCGTCGGCACGATCTTCGGTGTGTTGATCTTCACCACGCTGACGAATGTCTTCACGCTCAACAACCTGTCGATCTCGGCGCAGGCCATCGCCAAGGGCGTGATCATCGTGATCGCGGTGCTGCTGCAGCAGCGGGTGGCGGCTCGCTCGCGCAGCACCTGATCCGGCCGAACCTCGCCATCGCAGTACGTTTTCCGAACCAGTCGAGCCGTGCAGCGGTTCCGGCAAACCTCGCTCACCAGTCCCGTTCCGTCGCGAAGGAGTTCCACCATGGCCCGTCGATCCCACCCCCGCCCCACCGCATCCATCCCGCCCTGCGCACCCTCGGCGTCGCGGCCGCCGCCGCGCTCGCGCTGAGCGCCTGTACCAATACCTCCACGAGCTCGCAGACGTCGGCGCCGAGCGCCGAGGCCAGCGCTGCCGCGGAGAGCGGCGCGGCCGGCACCTCGAGTGGCGGCGCCGCGTCGGGCGAGCCGATCCGCATCGGCTTCTCCGCCCCCGCGGCGGACCACGGCTGGATGGGTTCGATCACCAAGTCCGCGATCGCCGAGGCGGAGAGCCTGGGTGACGTCGAGCTGATCACGGCGGAGGGCACGAACGACGTCAGCCTGCAGATCAGCCAGGTGGAGACCTTCATCAACGACGGCGTCGACGCGATCGTGTTGCTGCCCTTCGACGGTGCGGCGATGACCGACGTCGCCACTCAGGCGATGGACGCAGGCATCCCGGTGGTGAACGTGGACCGCGAATTCTCGAGCCCGTTCGCCGCCAGGGCGACGATCCTCGGCGACAACTACGGCATGGGTGTCTCGGCCGGCACCTACATCTGCGAGCAGCTCGGCGACCAGCCAGACGCGATCGTCGCCGAGATCGCCGGCATCGACTCCCTGCCGCTCACGCAGGACCGCTCGCGCGGCTTCGCGGACGCCCTCGGCGACTGCGGACTCGAGGTGTCGAACCGCGTGTCGGCGGAGTTCACCGTGGAGTCCGGTGAGGCGGCGGCCTCGAACCTGCTGCAGGCTGCGCCGCAGATCGATGCCCTGTGGAACCACGACGACGACCAGGGCGTCGGCGTGATGGCGGCGATCAACAACGCCGGTCGCAGCGAGTTCCTGATGGTCGGCGGCGCCGGCTCGGCGAACGTCATGCGCGACATCGAGGCCGACAACACGGTGCTGAAGGCCACGGTCATCTACCCGTCGACCCAGGCCGCCGACGGGATTCGGCTCGCGCGGCTGATCGTCCTGGAAGAGGCGCTGGGCGACCTGGTCGAGGTCGAGGTGCCCCGCGAGATCATGCTGTACGCCCCGGTGGTCACCAAGGAGAACGTCGCGGACTATCTGCCGACCGCGTTCGAGTCCTGACCGGCCGATCCTCCAGGGACGAGAGAGGGCAACATGTCGGACCGAGCTTCAACTGCTGCGCCGCCCGGCGGCGCAGACGTCCTGCGCGTGGCCATGATCGGATATTCGTTCATGGGCGCCGCCCACTCGCAGGCGTGGCGCACCGCTGGCCGGGTCGCGGACCTGCCGCTGCAGCCGGACATGTCGGTGGTCGTCGGCAGATCCGCCGACGCGGTGGCTGCGGCGGCCGCGCGGATGGGTTGGCGGGACAGCGACACCGACTGGCGGCGCGTGGTGGAGCGCGACGACATCGACGTCGTCGACATCTGCACCCCAGGCAATACGCATGCGGAGATCGCCACGGTGGCCCTCGCCGCCGGCAAGCATGTGCTCTGCGAGAAACCGCTCGCCAACACGGTTCACCAGGCGGAGCAGATGGTCGCCGCCGCCCGGTCCGCGCCCGGCCAGCAGGCCATGGTGGGGTTCACCTACCGCCGCACGCCGGCGGTTGCCCTGGCCCAGGCGATGGTCGCGGACGGCGCGGTCGGCACGGTCCGGCAGGTTCGCGCGCAGTACCTGCAGGACTGGCTGGCCGACGAGAACTCCCCTCTGACCTGGCGTCTGGACAAGGAGCTGGCCGGATCGGGCGCGCTCGGCGACATCGGCGCGCACATCGTGGATGCAGTCGAGTTCGTGACCGGGCAGCGCCTGTCGGGGGTCTCTGGGTTGCTGGAGACGTTCGTGAAGGAGCGGCCGCTACCCGCCGCCGCATCCGGCGGTGGCGCATCCTCGATCGCCGGCTCCGCGGGCGAGGGCTTCGGGCCGGTCACCGTGGACGACGCTGCGCTGTTCTTCGGTCGCCTGGAGTCCGGGGCAACCGCATCGTTCGAGGCGAGCCGGTTCGCAGTCGGCCGGAAGAACGCCTTTCGCTTCGAGATCAACGGCACCGCCGGCAGTCTCGCCTTCGACTTCGAGGACATGAACGCCCTGCACTTCTACGACGGCACCCGGCCCGCCGCAGGGACGGGGTTCGCGCGGATTCTCGTCACCGAGCCCGAGCACCCGTACCTTGCCCGTGGTGGCCGCCGGGTCACGGGCTCGGCTATGAGCACGGATTCACGCACCAGGTGATCGATCTGGTGAACGCTATCGGCGCCGGCGGCACCGCGCGGCCCACGTTCGCCGACGGCCTGCACGTGCAGCGGGTGCTGGCCGCCGTGGAGAGCAGTTCGGCGAACGACAGCCGCTGGCAGTCGATTCCGAGCGACGGCTGACCTCGAATTCGACCTCCACGGCTGACCTCCACGGCTGAGCGACGAAGGAGCACGCGCGATGGCGCGACCGATCACGCTGTTCACCGGGCAGTGGGCCGACCTCCCCTTCGAGGAGGTCGCCCGGCTCGCCGCCGGGTGGGGCTACCAGGGGCTCGAGATCGCCTGCTGGGGCGATCATCTGGATGTGGCGAGGGGCGCGGTGGACGACGACGTACATCGCGAGCCGGCGCGAGATTCTCGATCGTCACGGGCTCGTCCGTGTACGCGATCTCGAATCACCTGACGGGCCAGGCGGTCTGCGACGACCCGATCGACAACCGGCACAAAGACATGCTGCCGGCCCGGGTCTGGGGCGACGGCGATCCCGAGGGCGTGCGGCAGCGGGCCGCCGACGACCTCAAGGCGACCGCCCGGACCGCGGCACGGCTGGGCGTCGACACGGTCGTCGGCTTCACGGGATCGGCCGTGTGGAAGTACGTCGCGATGTTCCCGCCGGTCTCGCAGGAGGCGATCGACGCCGGCTACCGGGACTTCGCGGACCGCTGGAACCCGATCCTGGACGTGTTCGACGAGGTCGGCGTCCGGTTCGCGCACGAGGTGCATCCCGAGCGAGATCGCCTATGACTACTACACGACCGAGCGCGCGCTGGCGGCGCTCGGCCACCGCCCCGCGTTCGGGCTGAACTGGGATCCGAGCCACTTCGTCTGGCAGGGGCTCGATCCCGTGATGTTCCTGTGGGACTTCCGGGACAGGATCTACCACGTCGACTGCAAGGACGCGAAACTCCGCACCGGCAACGGCCGGCGCGGCGTGCTCGGCTCCCACCTGCCGTGGGCGGATCCGCGGCGCGGTTGGGATTTCGTGTCCACCGGCCACGGCGACGTCCCGTGGGAGGACTGCTTCCGGATGCTGAACACGATCGGCTATGCCGGCCCGATCTCGATCGAGTGGGAGGACGCCGGGATGGATCGGCTCGTCGGCGCCCCCGAGGCGCTCGAGTTCGTCCGGTCGCTCGCGTTCGACCCGCCGTCCGCCGCGTTCGACGCGGCGTTCGCCAGCTCGGAGTGATGCCGGCTACAGCACCACGTCGGCGAGCCGGTCGATCTGGTCCAGCTCCGCGACGGTCGGGTCCAGAATGAGCTCGTCGACGCCGGCATCCGCGAACGCCGCGACCGTCCTTCGAATCGCCTCCGGTGACCGCAACGCGCCCGTGGCGATGCTCTCGGCGAACTGCCCGAACTGCGCGTAGTACCGGCGCAGGTAGCTGTGGATCGCTCGCGGACGTGGTCGCCGAGCGAGAAGTACGCCAGCGCCGCGATTCTCGGCTCGCCCTGGCGGCCCGCCGCGGCCCAGGCGGCGCGAACCTTCTGCACGACGGGCGCCGTGTGCTCGGGCGGCGCGCCGCCCCCGGTCCAGCCGATGCCGTAGGTGACGGTCCGGCGCACGGCGGCCGGTCCGCTGCCGCCGATCATCAACGGGACTGTCCCACCAGGGATCGCGGGCACCACGGGCTCGGAGCTGCCGTCGATCGGTCCCCCGCGCCAGGCCTGCGTCATCTGCTCCAGCATCCGGTCGGCCCGCCTGCCACGACTCGCGAACGACGTCTCGGACACGACGTAGTCGTCCTCGCGGCCGCCGACGCCGACCCCGAGAACGAACCGCCCGCCCGAAACCGACGCAAGGCTGGCGGCTTCCTTGGCCAGCAGCACGGGTTGCCGAGTCGGCAGCAGCAGGATGTTGGTGAACAGCCTGATGCGTTCGGTGACGCCCGCCGCCGCGGCGAGCGTGATCATCGAGTCGTGGTTCGGGAAGCTCAGTCGGTCGATGGTCGCGAGGCTCGAGAAGCCGCGCGCCTCGGCCTGCGCGGCCCACGCGGGAATGCGGCGGCCATCGAGCTCCGGGACGGGGTTGGGTAGGCCGATGCCGATCTCCATGAGCTTTCAACCTACGCGGGCCGCGGCCGGCTGCGTCCACGAGGCGGCGGATCCCCGTCGTCCACGGCCGTGGCCGCCAGCGGACGGCTGAGGGGTTGTCGGAGCCGCCGATGCCGGTCGGCAGGCCGAGCGGCACGCGCGAGGCCACGCGGAACGGCGCTCAAGAACTTCCGAACGTCGACTAAGCCGCCGCTCAGCTGCACCCGGCACGGTCGACTGGTGACCGCCGCAGCGCCCGCTGCTCCGATCATTTTCGGAAAGCGGTCGGGAGGACGAAACGTGCTCGCGCAACCTCTGGATCGTGCCCTCACGACCGGACCTTCCGATCGACCGGCGGTTCTCGTGGTGATCGGCGGCCTGCCGGGCAGCGGCAAGACGACGCTGCTCCGGCGGCTGCTCGACGCTTCAGGCGCCGCACGCTCGCGGAGTCGACTCCGAGCAGATCACCCTCCGGCTGCGGCGGGCCGGCATCCGCCTGCCGTACCGACTCCTGCGGCCCGTGGTGCACGGCTGGCACCGGGGGCGCGTCGTTCGAACTGTCCTCGGTGGTGCGCCGGTCGTCGTCCTCACCGATCCCTGGACGAGTGGGTGGTGGCGGGCCGCGGTGCTCCAGGCGGCCCGATCCGCCGGGCGATCGGTGCGCCTGGTGCTGATCGACACGACGGCGGCCGAAGCGAGAAGCGGGCAGCGGGCGCGGGGCCGATCCCTCTCGGATCGACGGATGACCCGTCATTCCGTGCGGTGGGCGAACCTGCTGCAGCGCGCGACCCGATGCGGTCCCGTCGACGGCGCCGACCGAGTTCTGATCATCGATCGCCGGGACGCCGACCGGCTCGACTGGGCCGAGGTCCTGGCGCATTGATCGCAAGCACCCGGGTGTCCGGCGATCTAGCGGCGGCCGAGACAGCGACGCCACGGACGCCGAGGCTCGGTCCCTGCCGCACGGCGCATCTCGCACGGGATCTTGACGGAACACCGGACCCGCAGCCGAAGATGAGACGGTGCAGACCCTGCCGGACGGAATCACCGCGCGACGCGTGCCCACTCCCCGTCTCACGATGAACGTGCTCGAGGTCGACGGCCGTGCCGGGGGCGTGCCCATGGTCTTCGTGCACGGCAACGTCTCGTCGAGCCTGTTCTGGCTGTCGACGATGCTGGCCCTGCCGCCGGACATCCGGCCGCTGGCGGTCGACCTGCGCGGTTTCGGCGACACGGATCCCGCGCCCGTGGACGCCACCCGGGGCGTGCGCGACTACGCCGACGACCTCCTCGCGCTGATCGACATGGAGGGGCTCACGGGCGCGCACATCGTGGGGTGGAGTCTCGGCGGCGGCGTCGTCCTGCAGTACCTGCTCGACGCGGCGCATCCGCCCGCCTCCGTCGTGCTCGTGAACCCGGTGTCACCCTTCGGGTTCGGCGGCACGCGCGGTGTCACTGGCGAGCTCTGCGCCCCCGACGGCGCCGGATCGGGCGGCGGCGTCGCGAATCCCGACTTCGTGTCGCGACTGGCCGAGCGGGATAGCGGCAGCGACTCGCCGCTGTCCCCGCGGCAGGTGCTGCTCGCTCACTACATGCATCCGCCGCACGTGCCGCCGCAGGTCGAAGTGCTCGTCGACTCGATGCTGTCGACACGCGTGGGGGACGACCACTACCCCGGCACGTCGACGGTCAGCTCGTCGTGGCCGGGCATGGCTCCGGGCGACCGCGGAGTGCTCAACTCGCTGGCTCCGAACCACTTCCGCATCGCCGACCTGTCGGGGGTGCAACCCAAGCCACCCATCCTGTGGATCCGCGGCGCGCACGACCTGATCGTGTCAGATACGTCGTACTACGACATGGGTTACCTCGGCTCGATCGGCGTCGTGCCCGGATGGCCCGGTGCCGAAACCTGGCCCGCGCAGCCGATGGTGGCCCAGATGCGCCATGTCCTGGACGGCTTCGCCGCAGCGGGCGGCATGTACCGCGAAGTGGTGCTCGACGATGCCGCGCACAGCCCGCATCTGGATCAGCCCGAGCAGTTCCAGGCCCTGCTCATCGACGTCGTCCTGGGGCGATGAGCGGGCCGCTCCCGCGCGCATCAACTCGACTTCTTCTTCAGCGCCTCGGGTTTGTGCACGGCCGTGCGTCCGCTCTTGTTACTGCGGACCTCGTACTGCGGCTCGTCCTCGGAAGCCCGGACCTGGCGGCCCGACGCCTTCGTGTCCTCGGTGATCTTCTTCTCGACCTTGCCCTCGGCGGTGCTCCCGTGACTCTGCCAGGTGACGTGGTCGCCCTTCTTGAACTCGGCCATGCTGGGCCGGTACCCGGTCGCCCAGCGATCGAATCGACCGGTCCGGGCGCACCCGACGCGTGAGCCCGCCGCCCGCGTAGGCTCGATGGCTCGTGAATCTCGACGACGCGGCCGCGCTCAAGGCACTCGACACCACGTTCGGGAGCATCGAGGCCGTGGTGGACGTGGACCGGCTGCGTGCCACGCATCGACGAGCTCTCGACCGCGGCCAGCGCCCCGGACCTGTGGAACGACCAGGAACAGGCGCAGAAAGTCACCAGCCGGCTGTCCCACGCGCAGGCCGAGCTGAAGCGCCTGCAGGACCTGCGGCAGCGGCTCGACGACCTCGAGGTGCTGTTCGAGCTGGCCGACGAGGACCCGGACACGCTGGCCGAGGCCCAGCAGGAGCTGGCCGACCTGCGCAAGGAGATCGACGCAGATGGAGGTCCGGACGCTGCTCGCCGGCGAGTACGACGCGCGAGAGGCGCTGGTCACCATTCGCTCCGAGGCGGGCGGCGTCGACGCCGCGGACTTCGCGGAGATGCTGATGCGGATGTATCTACGGTGGTCGGAACGCCACGGCTACGCCACGGAGGTCTACGACACGTCCTACGCCGAGGAGGCCGGAATCAAGTCCGCGACGTTCCAGGTCAAGGCGCCGTACGCATACGGCACTCTGTCCGTCGAGCAGGGCACCCATCGCCTGGTGCGGATCTCGCCGTTCGACAACCAGGGCCGCCGGCAGACGTCGTTCGCCGGCGTCGAGGTCGCGCCCGTGGTCGAGACCAGCGACCACGTCGAGATCGACGAGAAGGACCTGCGGGTGGACGTGTACCGGTCGTCCGGACCGGGCGGACAGGGCGTCAACACCACCGACTCGGCCGTCCGCATCACGCATCTCCCGACGGGGATCGTGGTGTCCTGCCAGAACGAGCGGTCCCAGATCCAGAACAAGGCCTCTGCCATGGCGGTGCTCCAGGCGAAGCTCCTGCAGCGGCGCCGGCAGGAGGAGAAGGCCGCGATGGACGCGCTCAAGGACGCCGGCAATTCCTGGGGTAACCAGATGCGCTCCTACGTCCTGCATCCGTATCAGATGGTGAAAGACCTGCGCACGAACTACGAGGTGGGCAACCCGAACGCGGTGTTCGACGGCGACATCGACGGGTTCATCGAGGCCGGCATCCGCTGGCGCCGGTCCGCCTGAGGCAGTGGCCTGACGGTTGGCGCCGATTGAGAGAGTTCAGGAGCCCGCTGGCATTCGCTGCATGGCCTGCGCCAGCTCGTCCTCCTCATACGCGAGGTGGGACAACAAGATGTCGCTCAGTTCGTCGGCGAGCTGAGCGATCTCCTCGGGCCCGGACTGTCCCGGAATCGGCGCGCCCTGCTCCTCGCGGACGAGGTCGACGAGGGCCCGGTCGAAGCGCTCGAGCACGATGGCGATCACCTGGTGCTCCGCCTCCGAGCCGGGCCAGCACCGCGTCGAACCCGTCGACGGCCTCGGCCAAGGTCGGGAACAGGTGTGCGTCCTCGACGGTGTGGTGGATCGTCACGAGCCGGCAGTACGACGCGCAGAACGAGCCGAGCGTCCAGTGATTCTGCCGCACCGTCATCCGGCTGATCAGCGACCGTGCCTGCGCGGGTTCGATTTCGCCGGTTGCGACGCGGGACACCGCCTCCTTGATCTGGACCAACTCGGCCCGGAGGTGATCGTGCACCGCCACGAGATCGCTGAAGCTCGCGTCCGCCGCCACGTCGGGGTTGCCCTCGATGTCGGGCAGCTCCGGCGCGCGCGGACGCTCGTGCACCGCGAGGCCACCCGCATTGCCCCAGCTGCCGTCGCGCTCGACCGGCCGCAGCGTTGAACCCGTTGCTGGGTCGAGCGATCTGCACCGGTTCGACGCTGCGGAGCTCCCGGTACGGACGAGGATCCGCGCCGGTCGGAAGCGATGCGCTCGCGCACATCCGGCACCACCTCATCGGCGAAACGTGCAATGGCAGAGACGATGTCCCCCGAGATCGACAGCACGAAGGTGGAGAACCCCGCCGTCAGTGCCAGTTCCGCGAGCTGCTCGGCCCACGTCCGCGACGGCCCGTTCAGGAAACCGCGCCGCTCCTGCGCGAAACGGCCGTTGACGTTGTAGATGCGGACGATGTCGCTCGGCGATCGCCCGGCATCCTCCGCGAGCCGGTCGAGCTCCAGCGGCCAGCGCGGTCGCGCGGTGCCGGGGCACGTAGGCCTGGGACGGCACCCACCCGTCGCCCAACTGCGCGACCAGCCGCAACATGCGCGGCCGGTGTCCGCCGATCCACACGCCGATGTCGTGCGCGGGACGCGGCCCGGGTGCAAGGTCCGCGACCCGGTGGAAGCGGCCGTCGAAGGACACCTCATCGTCGGCCGACCACAGCATGCGGATGATGCGGATCGCCTCGGCCAGCGCGTCGACGGACTCGCCGGGGGTCAGCGTGGGCCCGCCCATCGCGACGATCGGCTCGGTGAAGGCGCCCGCGCCCACTCCCAGCTCGACCCGGCCGCCCGACAGCACGTCGAGCGTCGCGGCCGCCCTCGCGAGCATGGCCGGGGGACGCAGCGGTACGCACGCGACGTCCGGGAACAGGCGGATGCTGCCGGTCGACCCGGCGAGGTGCGCCAGCAGCGTCCACGTTTCCAGGAGGTCGGCGCTGTACGGGTGGTCCTGCACGCCGAGCAGGTCGAGCCCGTGCTGCTCGGCGAGGTGGGCGAGCCGGACGACCGTGGCGGACTGCGACACCGGATTGGGCAGGAAGATGCCGAACGTCGGCTCGTGCCCCAGGTCCGGCATGCATTTACCTCCCGCTGCCCTTGATCGACGGACCTGTCAGCGGTCCTCCCCCTGGTCAACCCGGGCAGGTCCTCCCTCGCTGGGACCCTGCCAGCAGGTCTCCCCGCCTTCTGGTCGCCCTGCCAGCAGGTCCTCCCGCCTTCTGGTCGGACCCTGGCCAGCAGGTCCTCCCGCGCCTCGATCACGGTAAGCGACTTCGCCCTTGTTCGCCTGGGCAGCGATCCATCGGCCTCGCCACCGATACGCGTTGATCGAATTGCACCGCAATGTGTCTCGTCATGGAGTGGATCACCCTCAGGCGCTGCGGCGGCCGCACTTCGGGCGGAGGCCCGCTCGGCGCGCCGGCGCTGTCACCTTTTTCGGGTCACATCGCGTAGCCCAGCCTTGTCACGCGCCGGCGGCCCGCCGACGCATGCTGCGCAGGTCGGCTCCGGCGAACCGGCAGTCACCCGGCATGGCCGCCTTCCTCTGCACCGGGTTCTCGGGTGCGCGCGGGGTCCGGTATACCCGTGCGGACCGCAGAAACCCGTGCGGACGAACGCCTTGACATATGCCGATATGGGTATATGTTGATGTGCATGGCCCGGGCATCGACGACAACAGACGCGTTCAACGCGGTCGCCGAGCCGCGGCGCCGGCAGATCCTGGACGTCCTCGCCGGCGGAGGACGTCCCGTGAACGATCTGGTGGCGGCGCTCGAGCTACCCCAACCCGTGGTGTCCAAGCATCTGCGGGTGTTGCGTGAGGTGGGTCTGGTGGATGTGCAAGACGAAGGGCGACAACGCATCTACCGGCTCAACGGCCAGCCGCTGAAGCCCATCTACGACTGGGTGCGGCGCTACGAACGGACATGGTCCGCGCGGTTCGACTTGCTGGATTCGGTGTTGGAAGACCTACGAGAAGAGGAGAACTGAGATGACTGCGACGACGACCACCGGGACCGCTGTGGTGACCTTCCCGGCAGACAATCAAATCCTGGTGACGCGAGACTTCAACGCGCCCAAGCGCTTGGTCTACAAGGCGCACGTGACGCCCGAACTGATCAAGCGCTGGTGGAGCGGTGACCGGGGCGAGGTGACGAGCGTCGAGGTCGACCTGCGGGTCGGCGGCAGCTGGCGCTACGTCATGCAGGCGAACGAGGGATTCGAGGTGGCCTTCCACGGCGAGTACCGCGAGATCGAGCCCAACGAGCGGCTCGTCAACACCGAGGTGTTCGAGGGCATCCCCGACGGGGACGCCGATCCCGCGGTGTGCACGTACACCTTCAACGAGCGCGAGGGTCGCACGACGTTGACCGTGCTGACGGAGGTCTCGAGCCAGGAGGTGCGGGACGCGATCATCGCCACCGGCATGGAGGGCGGCATGCAGGAGGCACTCGATCACCTCGAAGAGGTGGCGGTGTCGCTGACCTGAGCGCGTCGGCGCTTGCCGGCCCCGGGGCGATCGTCATCCGCCCCGGGGCCGTCCCGCGCGTCCTCTCCCCCGCGCGTCCTCCCCCGCGCCCCCATGCCGCGTATCCGATCTGGCGCGGATCAACTTCCCTCGGCGCGGACGAAAGTTGCGGATTTGTGACTGGCGGGACAGGAGTCATCACTTTCGTGCGCGCGGGCTCGTATGAGTTCGGCGGGCGGCGGGCGATCATGCAGGACGCCGGGATCCAAGACGCGGGAACGTCCTGTAGATCCGACCCGCGCGATGTTCCGTCGTCTCGCGAGTGCCCGGCATGGCCGTCAGCCCACCCGCTCGACGCGCTCGCACCGGCGCCGAACGGCCACCCGCGCGGACGAAAATGACGACGTCCGTCACTCCAGTCCCAAACTCGCGACGTTGAGCCGCGCAGGGAGAAGTTGATCCGCGCCAGCGGGGTGGCCGCGGGGCATCCGCGCGGGCGGGGGGAACCCGGGGCGGGATGGGCGCGGGGAACCGGGGGCGGGGTCAGGAAGCGGGTCAGGGAGTGCGGGTGGGGCGGAAGAGGATCCAGTCGACCGCGAGCGACGGCACGAGATCCGCATCGGATCCGCTTGACCACTCAGGGAAGTCGAACACCGCCAGCATGAGCTGCATCGGGTACGTCGGGGGGCGCGCCGCAGTGCGGACCGGAACTCCGTCGACCGAGAAGGCCGCGTGCGCGGCATCCCAGTCCACGGCGTAGGTGTGGAACTCCGACACGTCGATCGGCACCCGCGGCGCCGCCCAGTCCTCGGTGAGCTCAGGGTCGCGAAAGGCGTGCACTCCCATGCCGACCTCGGCGGACTCCCCGGCCAGCACCGACTTGCCGAAGATCTCGACGACGCAGATCTCGCCGCACCTCTCCGGCTCATCCTCGAATCCAGCGAGCCAGAGCGCAGCCATCGACCGCGCGGAAATGTCCATCCGGCAACGGATCTCGAGATGCCCTCGAGCGAGCAAGAGTCCCTCGAAGCGCGGCTGCTCCTCCCGAACGGTCAGGCCGTCCCGGAACGGCTGCTGGCCCGCGGTGCTGCCCGCGGGTCCGGAGAAGTTTCCGGACTGGATGCCGCAGACGCGCAGCGGTGGCGAGTGATCACCGGCGCACCAGACCGGGTGGTCGCGCGGGATGTCCAGCAGGAGGCACGAACTCGCCAGGCGCCACGACGCCGCGGTCGCCGAGCGGGAGCTCCACGCCGGCAAATAGTGCGGCAGCCAGACGGACTCGTCGAGCGACGGTCCGTCGAAATCGTCCGACCATCCGTTCGTTGCGGACATCCGGTCACCGTAGCGATGCCGAAAGACCGACCATCGATCGACGGCCTCGCCCGACGCTGCCTATGCTCCCGTCGTGCCCGACGCCGCCTCAGCTCCCGCCGAACGCTCCGAACCCGGCCCCGCGCTCGGGGAGAAGGACATGCTGGCCGGCTGGCTCGACTACCACCGTGCGACCTTGCTGTACAAATGCTCCGGGCTCACGGACGAACAGCTGAAGGTCCGCTCCTGCGAGCCGTCCCGGCTCACGCTGCTCGGACTCGTCCGGCACCTGACCGATGTCGAGCACGGCTGGTTCGCCGCCTTCGACGGCCGCCGCCAGCCGCCGCGGTACTACTCGGACGATGACCCGGAGGGCGACTTCGAGAAACTCGAGTCTATCGACGTGGCAACCGTTTTCGCCACATTCCGGAACGAGTGCGACCTGTCCAGGGCGACGCTGGCCGCGCACGATCTCGGCGAGACCGACTCCACCGGCGACCCCCGCACCCTGCGCTGGGCAACCACACACATGATCGAGGAGTACGCCCGACACAACGGGCACGCGGACCTCCTGCGCGAGCGGATCGACGGCGCGACGGGCGAGTAGCCGAGATTCCATGTGCACCGGAGCGACGGACGCGACCGACGTGAATCGGCACGACCGACCGCGAAAACGCCGGCGCGGACTGGACAGTTCTGGCCGGTGCACGACGCGATGTCCGTCGCGGCTCTCGGCCTGAATTCCAGGATCACGACGCCGAACGGGACACCCGCGCCAGCACCTGCGCGACGCGCGCGGGCACATCGCCCCGCACGATGACCACGCCTTCGCCCAGCTCGTCGTCGACGAGGAGCTGGTAGGGCGCCTCGTCGACCAGGCGGCCGTTGCTCGCGGTCCTCGTGCGACGACACCGCGACGCGGTCGGGGTCCTCGATCGGCACGAAGACGACAAGATCCAGCAACCTCATCGCGTCCCTCACCCGCTCGAACCACGGCTCGACGTCGTATCCGTCCACGATGAGGTACGCGAGCAGATCCGCCGGACAACGGTCGAAGAGCGCGTGCTCGCCCGACCCCTCGATCTCGTCGATCGATCGCTCGAGTTGCGCCTCGAAGTCCTCCGCCGCAGGCGGGTCCGCGGACTCGTGCCGTCCTCTCCGAGCAGGTGGTACGGCTCGTCCACGCACTTGTACTGGGGGAGGGCCTCCGCAACATGCTCGACCAGCGTGGAGCCGCCCATCGGGTGCTGCCCGAGACACGATCCGCACCGCGCGATCATCGCCGGCTCGCGCCTCCGGTACCGGCGGCCGCGCGAGCGGAGACGTCGCTCGGCGCCTCGCTAACGCGAGTCCAACGTTGGGCCCCGGGACGACGACGGCCCCCAGAGACATCTCCGAGGGCCGATCATCGCAGTAGCGGGGGCAGGATTCGAACCTGCGACCTGGGTTAGCAGATCCGTGTTTCCATTGGTTTCCGGTGGGTGCGGATGGCTGGCTTGACCAGCGGTTTCGACCCTCCGCGGCTCGTGCAATGGTTCCGTTGGTTTCCGATGGGTTCCGTTGATTCCGCCGGGTAAACGGTGAGTGGATCAGCCCTCGGGCTCGCCAAACGCGCTGAGGTGCGCGCGGGCGTCCGGGCCCTCATGAGTGCGCTGCACATAATGCCGCTCGGTGACGGACGTACCGGCGTGACCGAGCTGGCCGGCGGCGGTCCGACTGCTCTCGGCCACCCCCAGCACCGTCGCGACCGACTTGCGGAAGGTGTGCGGAACCACCCACGTCATCCGTAGCCGGTCTCGCGCCTGGCGCCACTGGTCCCGGAAGTTCGTGGGGTCGCGAAGAGTACCGGTCGCCGAGGGAAACACGACGTTGAACGCGGTGCCCTGCGCCTGGTCGACCTGGCGCCGCAGCAGGATCTCCACGAGGAACGGTGGAATCCTGAGGCGCCGGCGACTGGCAGCCGACTTCGGATGATCCTGGATCGTCAGACCGTGCCCCTTGACGCGCACGACCGTGCCGCTGATCACGATGGTGGGCAGTCCATTCGCCAGTTCGAGAAGTTCCGCATTGACCTTGGCGCGAGCTGACGAGATCCGTTGGTTTGCTTGCGGTCCGGATCGGCCCCCGGGGAGAGCAGAAACAGGGCGCGGTCAAGGACCTCGACCGGCGGCTCGACAAGATGTGCCGCAACTGATCCGGGCGGGGCGATGCGTCCTCCTGCCACATCGGGGTCAGCTGGTGACCGGGTCGAGGAGCAACCGGCGCCACGCGCGGGCGAACCAGTGGGCCAGGTCGTCGACTGTCCAGCCGCGTTCGACGAGGAGCCGGCGGTGGACGAGTGGGTCCAGGAGCACCAGGACGATCTGGGTGGCCTGCTCGACGTCGAGGTCCTCGGCCAGGCTGCTGCGTGCGGTGACCTCGGTGATCACCCAAGCCGCCATTACCGCGCGCTGCCGCTCGAGCCGCTCGTCCAGCTCGGCCAGATCTGCGTGCGCGGACGCGCCCTCGTCGAGAGCGCGCAACAGCGGCGACACTCGGCCGGCGCCGGCAGCGAAGGCGGCGGCAGCCTGGGTCAGAAACTCCGGGGCGTTCAGGCCGGCTACCTCGGCCACCCAGGGCCGCTCAAGCATCGGTACCGGTTCGTCGTCTCCGGCCAGGGTGACATCGATCACGGCGTTGAGCAGGATCGCCTTGGTGCCGAAGAGGAACTCGACCGTGGCCTGCGAAACGCCGGCCTCGTTGGCGATCTCCGCGACTGTGGTCGCGAAGCCGCGTCGGACGAAGAGGTCGTGTGCGGCCGCTAGCACCCGCGCTCGAGTCGCCCGCGCCTGCGCTGCTCGGGTGGGAGCGTGGTAGCGACGGGTCTTGCCCGCCAGGTGGTCCTCCTGCACAATCTCGCATTGGTTCTGGCTACACCCTAGCCAATTCGGAAGAGTGAACGACATGGCTTTGCACGGGCAGGTCTGCTACCTGGAGATCCCTGCGGCGGACGTTGAGGCCTCCGCCGCGTTCTACCTCGACGTGTTCGGGTGGTCCACCCGTCAACGCGGCGACGGTGCCTTGGCGTTCGATGACGCAACGGGTGCGGTCAGCGGCGCTTGGCGCCTCGGCCGCCCACCGCAGGACGACGCCGGGATCCTGGTGTACGTCGCCGTGGATAACGTCGCTGGCGCCATCGACGCCGTTTCTGCGGCGGGGGAAGGGTCGTGCAGAACCTGGGTGGTGACCCCGGCGAGCTCACCGCCCGGATCCTCGACCCATACGGCAACCTGCTGGCGCTGTATCAGGAACCGCGTTCCTAGGCCACATACTGTCTGGCCCTCGGTACGAGACGTCACCTAACTGGCTGGCTTTCCGGCTCCAGCGCACCGGCAGGACACCGCATGGGGACCATTTGGCAGGTGCGGCACCCTCAGGGGGAGGCCAGCGCAGAAACGGCCTTCCGTGATGGGGTCACGCCGTCGGCGCGTAGGCGTGTGCGAGCTCGGCGGCGAATTCCTCGAACTAGATCTGCGTCGTGTTGTTCTCGCTGCGACCCTCCAGCGAGTGGAGTCGGCCTTCGCTCAACGCCTGGTTGAACTCGACGAACACGGCGGCGAAGTCGGGCGAGAACCCGGCGGCCTCGGTGAGGATCGCCACTAGTTCTTCGTCGGGCAGTTGGAGGAACAAGTCGCCGGCGATCTACTCCGTCGCGGTGGCTTGGGCCAGCTCGGCGACGACCACGACGTTGAAATCGAGGTCAACATCTCCGTCGGTGGCGCAGGTAATCAGAAGCAATGTGCCTGGGCTCGAGTCTGCTGCACCGACTCCACGCGCCAGGTGTCGTTCTTGGCGACCGTGAAGGCGCCGGTGATTGTGTACCTCAGGTTGCCCATCTCGGTCTGCACCGACAACGTGCTGGCATCCAGCGATGTGAAGTCCTGTATGACGACATCCGGTTGGGGGTTTCCCTCCCGGTCCGGCAGCGACGGGACGGCTCGCTCTGTCTTGGGACTGGTCACCGCCAGCTCGGCGATGGGATTGCACACCCGATATTCCTCCGACCATGAGTGGCACAACATGTACACCGAATCGTCCGCGTCCGAGCCGGGCAATGACCCGTACTGGGCGTCGTCGACGACGTAGGCGGTCGTCGGGTGTCCTTTGGGTGGTTCGAGGTGGGGTTCGTAGGGCATCAAATCGACGTCGAGATTGAACCCGGCCAGCAGCGGCGAGTCAGCCGACATCATCAAGGGGCGGCTCACCGGAACGGCTGGGGATGTGGCCAAACCGGGCTCCGTCGTTGCGGTCCCGGGTGTTGGCGTGAGCGGGTTGCTCGGGGGCTGAATGTCGGGCGTTTCCGGTCCGGCGGCTGTCACCCCGGGCATCGTGCTTTTCTCGTCGTTCTCGCTGGAAACTGCGACCCACCTGGCGATCATGACGGCCAGCAGAAGAACGGCAACTCCCACGACAGCGCCGAGAACCCGCCGCGGCGATGCGGATCGATGCTTCGCGGCTGCTCCTCCCGTTGATCATCCAATGTCGGACCATCGACGTCGGCGCGTGGGACCTCGACGAGCCCGCACATCGGATGCTACGTCGCTGACCTGGGCGCGGAAGCCCCGCACAGAGATCCGTGCAGGGCTTCCGTGCCAGGTAGGAGTGGCGCCGTCCTACGAGTGCTGTCGCCGCCGGGTGCGGAAGGCTACGACACCAAGACCGCTCGCACCGACGATCAAAACGAGGGCTGTGATAGCCAGGCCGAAAGTGCCGCCCTGGCTACTGTCGCCTTCGCCCGTGCCGAAGGAATCGGGGGTCGGCTTCGGTCCCTTGTCACCGTAGAAGTGCTTCTCACCGGTGGTCTGATCGGGGTACCCGGTCGAGGAGGGGCCGTAATGGGTCGTCGTCGTCGTCGGGTATTCGGATGAGCTGTCGCTTGAGGTTGCGCTCGTCTCGCTCGCCGTCGTGGAGGTTGATTGAGTCGATGTCGACCCGGACGTCGTGGTTTCCGTCGCTGTCGTGGATGTCACCGTCGTCGACGGCGGAGTCGACGGCGGAGTCGACGGCGGAGTCGACGGCGGAGTCGACGGGCGGAGTGGTGGGGGGAGGGACGCAGGGCCCGTGCGACAAGTTGAACTGGCCGCTCCACGCGTCATAGATCATGGCGGTGGCGGATACGACGGTGCTGGTGAGGTTGGCGGTCGTGCTGTAATGCGCAACGCCACCGGTCACCCTGTCGAGGGGGACATCCTCGGTCGGGCCGCTGGCCCAGCTGACGTGGATCGTTGCCGGTGCGTTGGCTTCACTATCCACCTGGTTGATGACGAAGTGCCATTCCTCCGCATTGCACTCGTGGTCGGTGAGGGCCTGGGCGGAGATGGTCTTGATCAGCGCCGCCGCGCGCAAAGCGTTCGGCGCTGCGCTTGACTGACCGATGCCGACGCCGACGAGCAGGGCGAACACGGAGACTAGTAGTCCAAATACCAAAGACACGCGCAGCGTCGGACGGCGCCCTGGTAGGCGCAAAACATTCCGAGAATTCATTCGAACTGCTCCTTTCGCCGAGCGATGACGCACGTCGGCATGCTGGAGTTTCAGGTCCGTGCCTGCTGGAGGACCTATGACCACACGTGCACGGCGAAATTTGAAAGGGTTCTCGATGGCGTCCCCTTCCGTCCAGAACCACAACGCGCGAACCCCGGAGCTTGGGCCCGCCGCAGGACCGGAGCGGAACGCAAATTAGCACCTTGAGGGCTACACCAGATCGACGGACACGCGGTCAAGCGGCTGTTTTCCGGCTTTTTGCGGTGTCTTCGTCAGTCAGTGGTAGCGACGCGAGAGTTCTGTTTGAGGGTAGTGATCCCTCGCCCGGGATCGCCGCCGCTTGTCCGAGCTGGTCCGGCGCAGCCTGGGTCCCTTGCGGCGCAACGACAGCCGGGCAGGGGCCGTCGGGATGATCACCGGCGGCGCAGTCTCCGGTTCGTCGACGACCCCCAGCGCGGTGTCAGCCACCGGTGCGGCCTCGAGTTCCAGCGGCGGCGGCGGCGGCCTGTCCGACGCCGGACGCCAGCTGTACTACGGCGTCAGCGACGAAGAAGAGGTGACCGTGTGAGCAGGTCGAAACTGACTGCGGTCTTCTGTTATTGCGGCCATCTGTCTTCGCCGTCGCGATCATGGACAACCCTGACGGTTTCACCGGCTGCCGGTGAGCAGCACGACGATGCGCCGGGCGACAGGATCCACCGACGTCATCGCACAGCCTGCACCCTCGATTCTCCGCCCCCACCGGGATCCCGCACCAGATTCGCTCGCCGCCGACCCCGTCGTAGCGAACTCCATTCACGACGCGATTTCCGGCGTGCGTGTCCGCGTTGGTGGTGAACGCGAACACGTCGGCGGTCACGATCCTGCTGCCCGCAATCAGCGCGGATCTGGATGTCCCGATGGAGCAACTGCAGTGGGCGGTGACCGGCAAAATGCTCGTCGGAGCAGCGGTGATCGTGACGGCAGGTGCGCTCGGGGACGTCTTCGGCCGGCGCCGGGTCTTCCTGGCCGGCCTGGTCCTGTTCGTGGCGTCGTGCGTGCTGATCGCCCTGTCCCGTGGCGCCGCGGGGTGATCGGGGGCCGGATGATCCACGGTGCGGCGCGTTCCACCATCCTGGCCTGCGGGATGAGCCTGCTGTCGGTGAGCTCAGCCGGCGCCCGACAGTTACGCGCCATCACCCAGTGGGGCGCGGCATCGGCCGCCGGGGCGGCGGTCGGCCCGTTGGTTGGCGGTGTCCTCGTGGACACCACGGGTTGGCAGGGACTGTTCTGGATCGACGCGGCGATCGCCGCCGCGTGTATCCCGCTGACCGTGCTCACCGTCGCCGAATCGCGGGATCCGAACCGTCCCCGGTCAATCGACATCGCCGGCACCGTGTTGATCGCGGTCATCCTCGCCCCGTTGGTGCTGGCACTGAGCGAGGGCAGCGACTGGGGCTGGTTCTCCGGGCGCACCCTCCGATGTCGCTCGGGATCGGGTCGGTCATCGGGACCTCACCCGGCAGGCGTCGTCCGAGTGGAGCAAGCTGACGATCGCGGGCCGCAACCCGCGTGACGGCGAAGCGGCGAGCACGTGCAACACGCTCGACGGGTCGGCCCGTCAGCCCAACCGCAACGCATGCGCGTCGAGCTCCTCCGCGGCGGCTCGTCGAGCATTGCGCAGCGTCGTTGTTGTTGCGGCACAACGTGCCTGCCTCGATCAGAACGGGAACCTGGGCGGCGCCGGCTCGGACAGCCTCACCCAACCGCCGCACGGCACAGTGATCGGGTCGCCGGTCAACGCGTCGGCGTAGTCGACGACGTGCCGCCCGTGACAACCCGGCGCAGGTCACGTCCACGGGCATCTTTTGCTCGACCGTGGCACCGCGGTGACCCCTCAGGGGATCCACCACCGTGGTGCCACGGTTCGTCACTTCATCGTAGGGGTCGCGATCCAGGTGGAGGGCGTCGAGCAGCACCACAGTCACTCCATCCCGGACTTGTCGAGACGCTTGTCGAGGTACTTCACTGCGATGGCAAGCAGCTCAATTGCCGCGCAGAGTTCGTCGATCGTGTCGCCGGTTGGGTTCTTCGCCGAGCTTTTCTGGGCTCGCCGGACAATGTCGGTCGCTTCGGTGGCTGCAGCCCTGATCTGGCTCATCCAGCAAAAGTAATAATCGAAAGGAAGCAGGCACGACATCTCGAGCCCTGTGGTCCAGGGCGCCGCCGCCGCCGGGCTGCCAGCGCACTGATAGGACGCCCTAGCCCAAACAGGGCGCGAAATTCGCCGCTAGGTGCAGCGTTCGACGCAACCTGACCACCCGAGTAGGGAGGTCAACGCATCATCGCCTCCTGACGGTCCGCCAGTTAGCCGGCGACACGGTCCCGATCCCACCATCGCCGTAGCGGGTTGGGTGCACTTGCGGCACGCAACAGTCGCGGTTCGACATCGCGGGCGGCGCCCGCCTGAACGACGTGCAAGGAGCTGGAATGAAACAAGGAGCTGGAATGAAACAACGGATGAAACACGCCGCAGAAACCGTGAGACAGGTCCAGCGGACGGATCGGCAGGCTCAGGCCGTGCACATGCACGCCACCGGGTCGACGTATCGGGAGATCGGGGCCGCGCTGCACTGTTCGGCGGCGACCGTCGGCCGGCTGATGACGTCGGCGATCCGCGAGGCGCCGAGCGTTGCGGTCCGGGACTACCGGTCGATCGTCCTGGAGCGGGGTCGGCCACGTACACCGGGCGAATGCGGCGAACGCGCACATCCCGGCACACGCGAATGTGATCCTGCGCGCCGCCGAGTGCTTTCCCGGGTGGAAGGGCTCTTCTGGCAACCGGAACGGTCGTCCACCGGGGCGGCGATCAACGTTGTCTTGAGCCAGCACCTGCTGCCCGGCGCGACGTTGACCCCGCAGCAGTTGCGCGCAAGGCAAGCCGGCGATGACGTCGGCGACGACTGACCGCACCTGGGACTACCTGTCCCAGTACGACCCCCATCCGCAGCAGCGGGCGTTCCACCAGTCGCGGGCCGAGGAGGTGCTGTTCGGCGGCGCCGCCAGGCCCGGGAAGACGCAGGCGCTGATCGCCGCCGGGATCGGGCTGTGCTCCGAGATCCCGAACGCGAAGGTGATCCTGTTCCGCCGCACCTTCCCGAGCTGGAGCAGGAGATCATCCCGCGGATGCTCGCGCAGATCCCGGACCGGGTGGCCAGCTACAACAGCAGCCGGCACGTCTTCACGTTTCTCAACGGGGCGACGTTCCGGCTCGGATATCTCCAGCGGGATGCCGACGTGACCCGCTACCAGGGCCCGGAATACGCATTGATCATGTTCGACGAACTCACGCATTTCACCCGGCACCAGTACACCTACATGCGGTCCCGGCTGCGCATGGCGGGCGATGTGGCCGCCGCCATGCGCGCCCAGCACTGGACACCCCGAATTCCTTCTTCCACCAACCCGGGCGGCATCGGGCACCACTGGGTCAAGGACATGTTCGTCCACCCGTCCCCCGGCCCGGACCGGGATTGAAGGCGGCACCCTGCCCGGCAGGACCCGGCGGCGCGCCGAGTGCTGGCGTACGTGCCGGCGAGGCCACCGACAACCCACACCTGGACGTCGAGGCCTACAACCGGGCCCTGAACGCCCTCGACCCGCTGCTCGCCCGCGCCCTGCGGGACGGCGACTGGGACATCCTGGAAGGGGTCCGGTTCAACCAGTTCCGCCGCGCCGTACACGTCATCGACCCCGAACAGCTACCCATCCCGATGACCGGCGTCCCGCTCGGCGTCGGCGTGGACTACGGCCTGGCCGCGCCGTTCTGCGCGCTCTGGGGCGCCGTGTTCCCCGACAACCTCGTCGTCATCTACCGGGAGCTGTACCAGGCGGACCTCACCCCCGAGCAGCAGGCGAAACTGGTCAAGGCGTCGGAGCGGCCCGGGGAACGCACTCCGGGCCGACCCCTACCGGTCGCGCTCGACCCGTCCTGCTGGCAACGCCCCGCCACCACCATCACCAAGCCGATCGAACCGGACGCACCGGCCGAGGGGTCCATCGCCTGGTGGTACCGCCGCGAACTGGGCGGCGCGGTGCGCAAGGCGCACAACGACCGGCTCGGCGGGTGGGCGCTGGTCGACCGGCACCTGCGGCCGCGCGGCGACGGGCTGCCCCGGCTACTCGTCTACTCCACGTGCCGCAACCTGATCCGCACCCTGCCCGCGCTGCAACGCTCGGCGACCCACCCCGAGGACATCATCACCTCCCCCAAGCAGGACGACCACCCGGCGGACGCGCTGCGCTACCTGCTGCAGCTGCTCGTCGGCGGCGGGCATGACCGCACCGCCCGGGACGCCGATCTCGACCCCACCGCCGCCCCGACACCCGGGACCTGGCCTACGACACCAACCTGATCACCGCCACCGCCCGACCGCCCAGTCCCATGGAGGTCACACGGCGCCGCTTCGGGCACGGGCCCTACTCGACAGGCGGCAGCAACGGCGGCACCCAGTGGTGACGGAGTTGACGCCGCACGTCGGAGTCCTCGGGACCTGCCGTGGTGGTTCGGCCCAGCCACGATCCATGTGACGGGCAATGTGATGCCGCGCCGGTATTTCAAAGCGCGGAAACGTCGACGGATGGACCTTGCCGATTGGTTCATTGCAGGTCGGAGGTCATCAATGAACCGCGACGACCCTCGATGCCGGCACCCCCCTGTGAGTTCGAGTCCCACGAGCCCAGGTGACTCGTATCGATCGTCGTGCGGCATGTCGGTCCCCCAAATCGGTGGGTTTCCGGTGGGTCCCGGGCTCCTAACCCGAATAGGACAGAAGCCTCTGACCAGTGTTCTTCCTGGTCAGAGGCTATGTCATGGTAGCGGGGGCAGGATTCGAACCTGCGACCTCTGGGTTATGAGCCCAGCGAGCTACCGAGCTGCTCCACCCCGCGTCGGGTGTCGTGCACGCCACAAGGCGCACCGTCCAGTGTAACAACGCCGCGAGTGCCGACCAAATCCTTGACGCCCCAACGGGTATGACGCGCACCAACGACGCCTTCCGCGCCGCGCACCGGTGACCCCACCGGCCGGGGCGACCGCAGACGGCGCATGGACCGCGCAGAAGCCAGCTACCGGTGCGGTTCCGAGCGGGCGGCCCGTCCAACCAACGTCAAGGGCGTCAACCCCCGCCGGATGTCGGCGCCGGGGACGTGGGCACAGCCTCGCCGCCGTTCGCGCCGTTCAACGACTGTCCCCGCAGAGTCAGGAAGTCGTTGACCGCGTTCTCGAGTTGCTGGCTCGCCGCGCCGATCGCGGCCAGGTCGCCGGACGCCTTCGCGGCGTCGAGTGCCTGCGCCGCCTCGTCCATCGCGACTAGCGCCGCGGCCTCGTCGGCCGGCGGGGGCGCTGTGCCGGTGCCCGGCGGCGCCGACGTCGCCGTCTCGCCCGCGGGCACGGAGCCGACGGCGGTCGTCGGCGGCGCTTGTTCGCCACCGCCCTCGACCGTCGGCGCCTGCACGGGCGCACTCTCGGCGGCCCTGGTGAGCGCCTGGGCGAGCGTCTCGCCGACTCCGACCCTGCCCGCGTACCACACCAAGCACCCGGTTCAGCTGCGGGAACGAGGTAGAGGACGACGCCTGGCCCTGGATGTAGAACGGCTCGACGTAGAGCAGGCCGTCGTTCACCGGCAGCGTCAGCAGATTGCCGAAGATCACCCGGGCACCGCCCTGCTGGGTGGACAGCGTGACGAGGCTGGAGATCTCTTGCGTGGTGCGGAACAGCTGCTGCACCTGCGCCGGACCCGGCGTCTGCGTGGACGTGGGTAGTCGTAGCACGGTGAGCTGGCCGTAGTTGTCCGGGTCGGACGAGGCCGTGAAGTAGGCGCTCATGAACTCACGCTGGAATCCGGTCAGCACGCTGGTCAGTTCGAAGTTGGACGTCTCCTGGCCGGGCAGCTTCACCTGCAGGTAGTACGGCGGCTGCGGCGCCTGCACGGCCTCGCTGACGGTCGGGTCGTTCGGCACCTTCCAGAAGCCGGAGCTCTGGAAGAAGTCGACCGGGTCGTCGACGTGGTAGCGCACGAGCAGCGACCGCTGCACCTCGAACAGGTCCTGCGGGTAGCGGAAGTGCGACCTGCAGATCCGCCGACACGTCGCTCGCCGGCTTGATCAGATCCGGGAAGACGCCCTTCCACGCCTTGCAGCACCGGGATCCGTCTCGTCGACGGCGTACAGGGTCACGGTGCCGTCGTAGGCGTCGACGGTCGCCTTCACGGAGTTTCGGATGTACGAGACCTGTTGGTCGACCTGGCCCGCGGCGCCGCGCGCGGCCAGCGAGTTGTTGGTCGCGTCGGACAGCGTCACCGCCTGCGCGTACGGGTAGTTCGTCGCCGTGGTGTAGGCGTCCACGATCCAGACGATGCGGCCGTTGACCACCGCCGGGTACGCCTTGGTGTCGGTGGTCAGGAACGGCGCCGCCTTCTGCACGCGCGTCCGCGGGTCGCGGTTGTACATGATCTTGGAGTTGGCGTTGATCTCCGACGAGAACAGGAAGTTCGCCTCGCCGTACTGCGGTGGCGAAGACCAGCCGCTGGAACAGGTTTCCGACATCGACGCCGCCCAGGCCGGTGTAGGTGTAGCGGGAGGTCTCCGTGTCGTACTCGCGCGGCGCGCCGCCCTCGGAGCCGACGATCGCGTAGTCCGTGGTCAGCTGGCCGTAGTAGGTCCGCGGCTGCGTCGACCGGAATCGGGCTGTTCTCGTTGCCGATGTTGGCGATGTCCGACATCGTGTAGTCGCGGATAGCCGTTGGACGACCGTGTTCGCCGGCGCGGCGACGAAGCCGTCGCCGTGGGTGAACACCATGTGCTCGTTGATCCAGTTCTTCTGCGCGTCGTTGAGCCCGCTCGGCGTTGAGCTCGCGCACGGCGACCACGTAGTCCTGGGTGCGGCCGTTGACGGTGTAGCGGTCCATGGCCAGCTGATCGGGGAAGCCGTAGAAGTTCCGCAGCTGCTGCTGCTGGGTGAACGTCGGCGACAGCACGTTCGGGTCGAGCAGGCGGGCGTTCGGCAGCGTGTCCTGGTCCGAGATGATGTCCCGCGGGTCGCCGGCCAGCACGCCCGGGTACTCGATGTAGTTGATCTGGTCGTCGCGGATGCTGTAGGCGGTGCGCGTCGCTTCGATGTTGCGCGCGATGTACTGCGGGCTCCCGGTTGATGCCGTTCGGGTTGACCACGACCTGCTGCAGCACCAGCGGCCACACGCCGCCGATCAGCACGCTGGAGAGCACCAGCAGGCCGAGCGCGATCGCGGGCAGCTTGATGGACCGGGTGAACGCCCCGACGATGAAGCCGATCGCGCAGATCGCGGCGATGCACATCAGGATGAGCTTCGCCGGCAGCACCGCGTTGACGTCGGTGTAGGACGCGCCGGTGAACGTGCCGCCGCGGTTGGAGAACAGCAGCTGGTACCGGTCGAACCAGTACTGCACGGCCTTGACGCAGCACGAACGCGGCGACCAGGAGCGACAGCTGCAGGGTGGCCTGCGAGGTGATCTTGCGGCCCGGGCCGGACAGCCGGATGCCGCCGAACAGGTACTGCACGACGAGCACCGCGACGAAGCAGATCGCGATGATGACGAACAGCCAGCCGAGGACCAGCTCGATCATCGGCAGGGTGAAGACGTAGAAGCCGACGTCCAGTTGCCGAACTCGGGATCGACCGTGCCGAAGTCGCCGCCGTGCACCACAGCTGCACGATCGCCCAGTCCGACTGCGCCGACAGGCCGCAGATCAGGGCGACCACGCCGGAGATGCCGAACGCGAACAGCTTCGGCCGGGTGGTGACGATCGTCCGGTACGGCGCCAGCGGGTCGACCTCGTTGCGTCGGCACGAACACCGGCCGGGACCGGTACGCCAGGTACAGCGCGAGGAAGACCAGCCCGCCGCCGCCGACGCCGGCGATCAGGAACAGGACGACCCGGCTGATCGCCTGGGTGGTGAAGACCTCGCGGAATCCGACCTCGCCGAACCAGAGCCAGTCGACGTAGATGCCGACGAACTGGAACCACAGGATCGCCAGCACGGCGAGCACGACCAGCGCGATCAGCACCCGCTTGGCGCGCTTGGACATCGTCGGGAAGCCGACGGGGGGCCGCATGGCCACGGCGGGAACTCCTCGGGTCGGGACTGCTGACGCGTCCCGAGGCGGCGTCGGTCGCCGCGGGTGGCTGCACCGGCACGCGCCGGTCGGGATCCCGGACGCGCTCCGTCAGCTGGTGGTGCGGGACCGCGTCGGAGCTGCCGTACCGCACGTCCGTCGACGGTACGTCCGTCAGCGACGCCCGGTGCCGACCCGCATCGTCAACTGTAGGCACGGGCCGATGGTTCCCCGCAGTCCGATCGCGCGAGGCCGAATGGACGCACGGCGCACGACCGTGATCCGGTGCCGATGCCGGCGCCGTGCGAAGATCGCGCTGTGAGCGCGACGGACCCCCGGCACGCCCGGACTGGTGGGAGGACACCGACCTCGCCGTCGCGGTGGCCGAGGTCGAGGAGTTCGCCGCGGCCGCCGGCTGGGACGCGCCGCCGCAGCTGTTCGCGCTGGTCGACCACCGCGGACCTGATCGCGGCCGAGCCGTCTCTCGCCGCGTCGCTGGCGCCGGCCGCCCGTTACACCCCGATCGCGCAGGAGGCGCTGCCGGCGGGCGAGCTTGTCCGACGCCCTCGCGCAGATCTCCTGGCCGCGCCGAGGTGGCCGGCTGCGTGCTCGTGCAGGAGATCGTCGTGCTGCCGCCGGAGCCGGGAGCGCGCCTGTCCGCCGATCCCGACGCGGCCGCCGCGGAGGCCGCCGCGCATCCCGACCGCGCCGAGGCCCGGCTGGCCGCCGGCGTGCTGCGGGACGGGCGCGGGGCGGCCTGCCTGCTGCGGCTGCGCGGCGAGCACGACGACGCGCCGCTGCGCGGCGCCGACCTCGCGCCGAACCTGCTCGCGGCGCTGCGGCTGACCTTCGAGGACTGACGCTCGACACTGGCGGCGCGGACCGACGGTGCGACTGCGCCGGCAGTCCGCCGAGCCTCAGCAGCTCGGCGGGGTGCCGCCCGTCGCGCGAGCGTCTGCAGCGCCGCCGTCGCGTCGGCCAGCGTGGCGACCTTGACCAGCTGCAGGCCGTCGGGCACGTCGGTGACCGCCTCGGCGCAGTTGTCCGCGGGCACCAGGAAGACGGTCGCGCCGGCCTCGCGCGCGGTGACCAGCTTGAGCAGCACCCCGCCGATCGGGCCCGACCGCCGCCGTCCGGGTCGATCGTGCCGGTGCCGGCGACGAACGTGCCGCCGGTCAGGTCGCCGTCGGTCAGCTTGTCGATGATGCCGAGGGTGAACATCAGTCCGGCCGACGGGCCGCCGATGTCCTGCCAGCGCGATCGAGATGGTGAACGGCGCCACCGGCCGCTCCACCGCGCCGATGCCCAGGAACCCCTGGCCGCCGACCTCCGGGTTGGCGCCGAGGGTCACCTTCTCGCTCGACCGGTTCGCTCGCCCTCGCGCAGCACGGTGACGTGCCACCGTCTGGCCCGGCGTGCGTCTGGCGAGCGCGGCCTGCAGCGAGGCGAAGTCCGTGACCGGCGTGCCGTCGACCTCGACGATCTGGTCCTGCGGCTCCAGCACGCCGGCGCTCGGCGAGCCGTCCGGGATCGCGCCGACGTAGACCACCTTCGGGTAGTCGAGGTAGCGCAGCGCGGCGATCTCGGCGGACGACTGCGAGTCCCGGAACGCCTGCGCGTCCTGCTCGCTGCACCTCCTCGACCGTCTTGTCCGGCGGGAAGTACTCCTCGCGCGGCGCCAGCGCGTACCGCCCGGTCGCCCACATGCCGAGCGCACCGAACAGCGGGACCTTCTCGATCACCGAGATGGTCGTCATGTTCAGGTGCCCGGCGTCCGGGACGTCCTCGCTCGGCCGACGGCGGGATGTCGTCGCCGCGGAAGCTGATGACCTCGACGCCGTCGACGGAGCCGAGGGTGTCGTAGGTGACGCCGGGCCCGACCGCGACGTACGGGATCGGGCACCGCCGCGCCGACCGCGAGCAGCACGGCGGTGATCAGCGACCCGACCAGCACCGTGCGCCCGCGCAGGCTCAGCCGCGAGTACCAGGACATGGCTTCCGAGACTAGGCGGTCCGCGCGGTTCCGCCCGTGCCGGACGACGTCGGTTCACGGCCTGTGGCTGGGCTCCGCACCGGATTCCGGCCCGGCGCGGCTCCGCCGGATGAGGCACTGGCCACGAGCTCGTGGTCCGCTGGCGGTTCAGCCCTCAGCGATCAGCCCAGGTCAGGCGCCGGTGTGTTGAGGGCGGACCGGCGGTCGGACCCACCGGGTCGGGATCAACAACGTTCAGTACGGTGGACGCATGACGAATCTGCCGTTCGGCTTCTCCCCTTCGGGCGACGACGACCCCGAGGGGTCGCGGCCCGGACAGGGCCCGGGTCCGGGCGGATTCGACCTGAGCCAGCTGGGCTCGATGCTCTCCCAGCTCGGCCAGATGATGTCCCAGGCCGGCGCCGTCCGGCGCGCAGACCGGGCCGGTGAACTACGACCTCGCCCGGCAGCTCGCCACCTCGCAGATCCCGGCGAGCCACCCGGCGTCGTCCGTCGACGTGAACAAGGTCGACCGAGGCGGTCGCGCTCGCCGAGGTCTGGCTGGACGGCGCGACGTCGCTGCCCGCCGGCGTCCGGACCACCACGGCCTGGACGCCGCGGCAGTGGGTCGACGCGACGATGCCGACCTGGGAGAAGCTCTGCTCGCCCATCGCCGAGCAGGTCTCGAAGGCCTGGGTCGAGGGGCTGCCCGGAGCAGGCCAAGGAGCAGGCGGGTCCGCTGCTCGCGATGATGGGCTCGATGGGCGGGATGGCCTTCGGCTCGCAGCTCGGCCAGGGCCTCGCGCAGCTGGCGACCGAGGTGCTCACCTCCACCGATGTCGGCCTGCCGCTCGGCCCGGTGGGCACGGCCGCGCTGATGCCGCGGTCGATCGCCGAGTTCGGCTCCGGTCTCGAACCTGCCGGAGGACCAGGTCCGGCTGTACCTGGCCACCCGCGAGGCCGCGCACCACCGGCTGTACGCGCGGCGTCCCGTGGCTCCGCGACCGGGTGCTCGCGCTGATCGACGACTACGCGCAGGCGATCTCGGTCGACTTCTCCGCGGTCGAGAAGCTGGCGTCGTCGATCGACCCGAACGACCCGGCCTCGCATCGAGGCCGCCCTCGGCCAGGGCATGTTCGAGCCGACCATCACCCCGGGCCAGCAGGCACGCGATGGCGCAGCTCGAGACGCTGCTCGCGCTGGTCGAGGGCTGGGTCGACACGGTGGTCGCCGACGGCGGTCGGCGACCGGCTGCCCGGCGCGTCCGCGCTGCGCGAGACGCTGCGCCGCCGCCGCGCCACCGGCGGGCCGGCCGAGCAGACCTTCGCGACGCTGATCGGCCTGGAGCTGCGGCCGCGCCGGCTGCGCGCCGCCGCGGACCTCTGGGAGGCGGTCGGCGCAGTCCCGCGGCATCGAGGGCCGGGACGCGCTCTGGGCGCACCCCGATCTGCTGCCGTCGCTGCCGGATCTCGACGACCCGGCAGGGGTTCGTCGACCGGGACAAGCAGTTCGCCGAGCTGCTCGCCGGGTCTCGACGACGTCGACACCAGCTGCTCGACGAGCCCGACGAGGCCGCCGAGCCCGACGACGAGCCGCAGCCGACGCGGAGCGCAGCCCGACACGACCGAGCCGCACCGACGGCGCGGGCACCGAGCCGAGACCGGGCGCGACGACGGCGGCCCGAGCGCGCCGGCGACCGAGACGGACCCGACCGGGGCTAGGCGCCGCGGCCCGCGCGGCCGGTCTGAGCCGTCCGACGCCGCCGGGCGGTCAGACCGAGCTGGACGGGCTCCACAGGTTGATCCCGGAGTCGACCGCGTGCCGCTCGATCGTCGGCCAGTTCGTCGTCGGCGAAC
Organism: uncultured Actinomycetes bacterium; assembly: GCA_963731925.1. Lineage (GTDB taxonomy): Bacteria > Actinomycetota > UBA4738 > UBA4738 > HRBIN12 > DASSJM01. The sequence goes on along the minus strand of CAVSXK010000014.1, from coordinate 159,548 downwards.
CCCAGGTTCCGCACGGCGGCGAGGTTGTCCTCCAGCTGACGCACCGACGACGCGCCGACCAGCGCCGACGTCACCCGCTCGTCGCGCAGCACCCAGGACAGCGCCAGCTGCGCCAGCGACTGGCCGCGGCCGCTTCGCGATCTCGTTCAGCGCGCGGATGTGGCCGAGCGCGTCCTCGGTGAGCAGGTCGGTGGACAGCGAGCCGCCGCGGGCCGCCCGCGACCCCGCCGGCACGCCGTTCAGGTAGCGGTCGGTGAGCATGCCCTGGGCCAGCGGCGAGAACGCGATGCAGCCCGACGCCCGAGCGCGCCGAGGGTGTCCAGCAGCCCGTCCTCGACCCAGCGGTTCAGCATCGAGTACGACGGCTGGTGGATCAGCAGCGGCGTGCCGAGGTCGGCGAGGATCGCGGCCGCCGCGCTCGGTGCGCTCCGGCGAGTAGGACGAGATGCCCGGCGTACAGCGCCCGCCCCGAGATCGACCGCCGTGTGCAGCGCGCCCATCGTCTCCTCGAGCGGGGTCTCCGGGTCGGCTCGGTGCGAGTAGAAGATGTCGACGTAGTCCAGGCCCATCCGGCCAGCGACGCGTCGAGCGAGGCCAGCAGGTACTTGCGCGAGCCCCAGTCGCCGTACGGACCCGGCCACATGTCGTACCCGGCCTTGGTGGAGATCACCAGTTCGTCGCGGTACGGCCGGAAGTCCTCGGCGAAGCAGCCGGCCGAAGTTGATCTCGGCCGAGCCGTACGGCGGCCCGTAGTTGTTGGCCAGGTCGAAGTGGGTGACGCCGAGGTCGAAGGCGCGGCGCAGGATCTCGCGCTGCGTTGGCCAGCGGGTCGACGTCACCGAAGTTCTGCCACAGCCCGAGGGAGACGGCGGGCAGCATGCAGCCCGCTGCGGCCCACCCTGCGGTAGGGCATGTCGTCGTACCGGTCTCGAGCCGCCGAGATAGCTCATGGGCTCAGTCCTGGCAACCGGCCCGCAGCGGCGCACCCGCGCGGCGACCCGCCGGCCGCGGTGCGCCAGCCTGCGTCGCGGCGCGCGGACCGCGTGAGTCCCTGTACGGTTACCGCGCGGTACGGTGGGCGCCGGTCAGCGGATCTCGGCTCGCTGGGACGCCGGCCTCCTACGGCACCGCGGCCCTGGACGAAAGGAAGGCCGATGGCCGAGACCTACAACGGCTACTGCGTCAAGTGCAAGGAGAAGCGCGACTTCGAGGGCGAGGTCACGAGACCGAACGGTCGCCGGATGGCCAAGGGCATCTGCCCGGTCTGCGGCACCAAGATGAACCGGATCCTCGGCAAGGCCTGACGCCGCCCGTCGGGTGACCCGGTGTGGACAGCGTCCGCACCGCGCCGGACCCGATCGGGCACGCTGGCTCGCGATGAGCACGCCTGTGTCGAGCTGCCTCGCGCGTATGCGTGGGTGCGACCGCCCGGTGCTCGTCGAGCGCGATCCGACCACCGTGCAGATCGGGACGGACCTCGCGGAGTCGACTGTGCTGCGGCGACGCGCCGCCGGACGCGCGCGTCGGTGCTGCGCGCAGCTCGACGGCCGGCCGACCGGTCGCGGAGATCCTCGCCGGTCGCGACTCGTACGCCGCCGACTCGTGCGCTGCTGACCCGTCCGCTGCCGACGCCGACCGGCTGCGATGCTGACTGGATCGACGTCGCTCGCCGTTCTCGAGCGCGCGGGGCTCGTGCGGCCGTGCGCGGCGACGCCCGCGGACGCGGTCGCCCAGCCGGTGCCGCGGCGCCGGCTGACGCGATCGTGCGTCCCGCGGTTCCGGCAGCGGACGCGGCGCAGCTGATCCAGCGCTTCGGCCGTGATCGCGCCCGCCGGATCGCGATCGCCCGCCGGGACGCGCTCGTCGTCGTCCACGGCGACCGCGCCGCGTCGCCGATGCCGTCGCAGGACATCGCTGGCGGCGCCGGGGTCGGGCACGTCGCATCTCGCGCGGCCGGGATCGGCCAGGCCGCGATGCCGGCGCCAGCGCGCCGCAGCGCGCGCCCGCCGCGCCCGGTGCCGCCGCGACGGCGCCGCGGTCGCGGCGGCCGCGTCGAGGCCGAGCGCGGCGCGCGACCGCAGCCGCGGCGCAGCCGGCCCGGCCGGCCAGCAGCTACCCGACCATCGCGGTGCTGGCCGGACGCCGCCGCCGCGACCTCGCGCTGGCGGCCACGCTGACGCTGGCCCGTGTCCCGCACCTCGCGGTGACGGCCGCCGGCCGCCGCGCGGTCGTCGGTCCGCTGGTGCTGCCGGGCCGATCGAGCTGCCTGTGGTGCCTGCACCGGCACCGGCGTCGACGCCGACCCGGACTGGCCGGCGGTGGCGCCGGCGACCGCGGCGGCCGCAGCGCCGCCGGCGTCGGCCGTCGTCGCGGTCGACCGCGGCCAGCCTGGCCGCGCACCAGGTGCTCGACGCACATCGACGGGCTGGCGCGCCCCGGGACGTGGACGGCACCCTGGAATGGAGTCCGGGCGACGCGCCGCGCCGCCGACCTGGACGGCACCCCGATGCGGCTGCCGCCGCGCCCGATCTGCGCGCCGCGGCCGAGCGGCGCGCGTGCGGCGCGCTGCATCCGCGCCGGTCGGCGCCGGCCGCGCGCGCTTTGTCACAATGGTCGGGTGGCAGACATCCCGCGCGAGCGCTCTGAGCCGAACGGCGCGGCTGGCCAGCCTGCCGCTGTCCGCGGCCGGGCGCGCGACGCTCGGGCTCGGCCAGCGGCTGGTCGGGCGGGATCGCGACCGAGATCTCGACCGCGACTGCAGCGCCGCACCGCCGAGCAGCTCTTCGAGGTGCTCGGCACGCTCAAGGGCGGCGCGATGAAGTTCGGCCAGGCGCTGAGCGTCTACGAGGCCGCGATCCCCGACGAGTACGCGGCGCCGTACCGGGAGGCCCTGACCAAGCTGCAGAACGCGGCGCCGCCGATGCCGGCCGCGACCGTGCACCGGCTGCTGGCCGAGCAGTTCGGCACCGGCTGGCGCGGCCGGTTCCGCGACTTCGACGACACCGCCGCGGCCGCGGCGAGCATCGGCCAGGTGCACCGCGGGGTCTGGCGGGACGGCCGCGAGGTCGCCGTCAAGCTCCAGTACCCGGGCGCGGAGGCCGCGCTCAAGGCCGACCTGGACCAGCTGTCCCGGGTGGCGCCGCTGATCGGCGTGGTCATCCCCGGCGTGCAGACTCCGGCCGCTGATGGCCGAGCTGCGCGAGCGCATCCTCGAGGAGCTCGACTACGCCGCAGGAGGCGGACAACCAGCGGGCGTTCGCCGCCGGCTACGCCGGCGACCCCGACTTCCTGGTGCCGCGGGTCGTCGCCAGCGCCGCCGAAGGTGATCGTGTCCGAGTGGGTGGAAGGCACCCCGCTGAGCAGGATCATCGCGCTCGGGCACGCGCCGAGCAGCGCGACCGGGCCGGCACGCTGCTGACCGAACTGCATTTCGCCGCGCCGAACCGGGTCGGCCTGCTGCACGCCGACCCGCACCCGGGCAACTACATGCTGACCGCCGACGACCGGCTCGCCGTCATCGATTTCGGTTCGGTCGCGCGGCTGCCGGACGGCGCCCCGCCGATCATCGGCCGGGTCACCCGGCTCGCCCTGGACGGCCGCGCCGACGGACGTGCTCGGCCGCGCTGCGCGACGCGGGCTTCGTGCCCGGCCGACTACCACCCCGACCCCGAGCTGCTGATGGACTACGTCGTGCCGTTCATCGAACCGTTGCGGCACGAGACCTTTCACTTCACCCGGCAGCTGGATGCAGGACCAGGCGGCGCGGATGTCGAACTTCTCCAGCGAGGAGTCGAAGATGGCGCGGCGGCTCAACCTGCCGCCGTCCTACCTGCTGATCCACCGGGTGACGTTCGGGTCGATCGGCGTGCTGTGCCAGCTGGACGCCGCCGCGCCGTTCCGCGCGATCGTCGTCGGAGAACCTCGCCGGGTTACCACGAGACTGATCCGCGCGCGGCCTCGCCGCTCGACCGCGTCACGACCACCATTCCTGGTCGAGCTTGGCCTCGATCGACCGCGCGTGCTGCCGCACGCAGGTCGGGCAGACCCAGCGCGGGCCGCGGCGCTCCTCCCGCTCGATCATCCAGGTCAGGTCCGGCACCCTCGGTGCGCCCGCACACCGAACACGACACCGGGGTCGTCCGACGGCAGCTACGTCGACATTGTCGGCGCGGCAGGAATCGTACGGCGCAGGGGTCGTCGGCCCGGCCGTCGGCGCCGCCGCGCAGTGCGACGGACAACCGGGTGCGGACACGGTCAGGCCCCCGCCGCGAACAGGACGGGGGCCCGACCGGCACCGCGGGAGCGGTGTGTCGTGTGCGGTGATGCGGTGATTTCGGTGATGTCGTGGTCTCGATGGGTCACTGGCTGCTGTGGACGACGACCCCGTGCGGCGGGCGCGCACCTGGCGCGCCTGTTCCGCGTCGCGCCGGATCTCACGTATCCGGTCGCGAGCCAGGTCTTCGATGATGAGGTACATGTCGTTTCTCCGATCGAGGGCCTCGCCGCTGGTCCGGCGGGGTGTTGTCTGCTGTTGGTCGTCGAATTGCTCATTCGACGGAACTGCGCGATCCAGCGTCACCACCCGGCGGCCGCGGATCACGAGTTCGGCTCCGTGCACGACCGCATCGTGGCACGCGCCCGAACGCCTACGCTAACCGCCGTGAGGACCGTCCTTCGCGGTGCGCGGTGGCCCGGTGACGTCGCGGTCCGCGACGGCCGGATCGAGGCCGTCGGGTCGATGGCCGAGGAGCCGGGCGACGAGGTGATCCGATGCGACGGGGACCTGGTCACCGCGGGGCTCGTGAACACCCATCACCACCTCGACCAGTGGATGACGCGGGGCCGGTGCGTGGGGTGCGACCTGTTCGGCTGGCTCGTCGAGCTCTACCCGGTCTGGGGACGCCTCGACGTCGCGGACGTTCGGGCGGCCGCACTGGTCGGGCTCGCCGAGCTCGCGCTCACCGGCTGCACGACCGCGGCCGACCATCACTACCTGGTGCCGCGCGGCGACGACACGGTGTTCGACGCGATCGTGGACGCCGCGAGGACGGTCGGCATCCGCCTCCACCTGGCGCGCGGCTCGATGGACCTCGGCGAGTCTCGGGGAGGCCTGCCCCCGGACCACGTCGTCGAGGACATCGACGCGATCCTCGCATCGACCGAGTCGGTGATCGCGCGGCACCACGACGGCGAGCGCGTCGTCGTGACGGTCGCGCCGTGCAGCCCGTTCAGCGTCACGCCCGAGCTCATGCGCGAGTCGGCGGCGCTCGCCCGCCGCCACGGCCTCCGGCTGCACACCCACCTGGCCGAGACGGTCGATGAGGAACGCGACGTGCTCGAGCGATTCGGCCGGCGTCCCGTGGATCTGCTCGACGACCTCGGGTGGATCGACGGCGACGTGTGGGTGGCGCACGGGATCCACTTCGACGACGCCGAGGTGGCTCGGCTCGGGGCCGCCGGGACCGGGGTGGCGCACTGCCCTTCGAGCAACGCGCGGCTCGGCGCCGGGATGTGCCGCGTGGTCGACCTCGAGGCCGCGGGCGTGCCCGTAGGGCTCGGCGTGGACGGGGCGGCGTCCAACGAGGTCGGCGGCCTGCAGCCCGAGCTCCGGCAGGCGCTCTACACGGCTCGACAGCGTGCCGGCCGCGCGGACGTGTTCATGCCTCCGGATGCGCTCCGCCTGGCGACCGAGGGCGGCGCTCGGTGCCTCGGGCGGGACGACATCGGCGTGCTCGAACCCGGCTACCGGGCCGACCTGGTCGTCTGGCCCGGCGACGATCTCGGGCGACGTCCCCGACCCGCTCGCGGGACTGGTCCTCGGTCCCGATCGGCGAGCCCGCCACGTCCTGGTCGAGGGGGAGCCCGTCGTCCGCGACGGGGTGCTCCTCGGGGCGGACGAAGGCGCGCTCCGCCGAGACCTGGCCGAACGCGCCCGCCGGCTGCTGGCCCTGAACGCGTCGACATGCCGCTGCAGAACCGCGTGACGCCGCTCGGCGACCTCGTCGCCGAACCCGGACGCGGGCTCGTGTACGGGAACCGTGGGTGCCTGCACGACGAACGGGGTCGCATCCGCCGGCGGTTCAACGGCAAGCGTTGGATCGCGTGCCGGCTCCGGTTCCGCGGCTGGCATCGCGAGCCGCTGCTGCAACCGGGCCGCTTCACCGAGCTGTTCTTCCTCGACGAGGCGACCGCGTTCGCCGCGGGGCATCGTCCGTGCGCGCTCTGCCGCCGCGAGGACTACGTGCGGTTCGGGGAGATCTGGCGCGAGCTGCATCCGGACCAGGTCGGCGCCGACGCGATCGACGCTGAGCTCCACTCGGAGCGGATCGATGCGGGGTCGCGCACGCATCGTCTGCACGAGGCGGCGCTCGACGAGCTCCCCGACGGCGCGTTCGTCCTGCGAGGCGATGTGCCGTTCCTCGTGGTGGGCGACGAGCTTCTGCGGTGGACGACCGCGGGGTACGTCGAGCACACACCGAGACCCGCTCGCGCCCGAACGACGCTCATCACACCCCCATCGCTGGTGGAGGTACTGCGCGCCGGCTGGCGTCCGAACGTCCCGCTGCTCCATCCGTCGGCGGCGCCGGACGACGCAACGGGATAGCCGCGGCGTCGGGAGGGGCGAGTGATCGGGCGCTACCATGCACGGCGTGTCATCGGCGCCGGCGATGCAGACCTTCTACGACGGCTGGGCGAACTACCAGCGCCTTCTCCTCACCGCGATCCGCGAGCTGACGCCGGAACAGCTCGGGCTTCGGCCCGCTCCGCGCCTGTGGGCCGTCTGGCAGCTCGCCGGTCACATGGCTGGATCGCGGGCCTACTGGTTCCACGACGTCCTCGGCGAGGGTGACCCGGCCACCCGTGACATGTTCCGCGTGACCAGCACGACGGTTCCCGAGCTACCAATCGAAGACGCGGGCTGGGAGGACGACGAGGACCACCCTCGCGGGCCGAAGGAGGTCGTCGAGGCGTTCGAACTGACCTGGACGATGATCGACGACTGCCTCCAGCGCTGGACGCCGGACGACCTCGCGGTCGAGTTCACGCGCCTGCGCCGCACGGGCACCCAGACGCTCAGCCGACAGTGGGTGATCTGGCACCTGATCGAGCACGACCTCCACCACGGCGGCGAGATCTCGCTCATCCTCGGGAGCCACGGCCTCTCCGGCCTCGACCTCTGACCGAGCGAACGCGGGTGGCGGGAGGGGTGGGATTCGAACCCACGTACGGGTCGCCCCGTAAGCGGTTTTCAAGACCGCCGCCTTCGTCCGCTCGGCCACCCTCCCGCCGCAAGGGTAGCCGAGGCCGAGCACCACCCGTTTCTGCCACCATGGTTCGAGCGATGACCGAGCGCAACCGACGCGAGAGCACCGGGCCGTGGGGCGACCGGCTCGAGCCGAGCACCGACGAGGCGAGGTACCGCGCGCTCGTCGAGAACCTGCCCGCGGTGATCTACCAGGTGGCGCCCGACGACGACCGCCGGACGATGTACGTGAGCCCCCACGTCGAAACGGCCCTCGGCTACTCGCGCGAGGAGTGGCTCGGTCAGCCGGACATCTGGATGGAGCTCCTGCACCCGGACGACCGGGAGCAGATCCTGGCCGCGCACGACCTGCACAACGAGACGGGCCGGCCCTGGAGCCGCGAGTACCGGCTGATCGCGAACGACGGCCGGGTCGTCTGGTTCCGCGACGTCGCGACGCTGGTCCGGGACGACGACGGCCATCCGGAGCACTGGCTCGGCGTCCAGCTCGACATCACGGAGCTGAAGGCCGTCGAGGGGGAGCTCCGCACCGCCAGGGACGAGCTCGAGCAACGCGTCGCCGAGCGCACCGCCGAGCTCGAGGAGGCGAACGCCTTGATGTCGCTCGAGATCGGCGAGCGCCGGCGCGCCGAAGCCGATCTCCGCACGGCCGAGCACCGCTATCGGCTCCTCGCCGAACAGATCCCGGCCGTCACCTACATCTGGGAGTCGAATCGCCCCGATGGCGCAGACCGCCGCAGTACTACACGAGTCCACGGATCGAGCAGCTGCTCGGCTACACGGTCGACGAGTGGCACGCGACCGAAGACTTCTGGATGTCACGCCTGCACCCGGACGACCGCAACGGCGTGCTCGCGGCGACGCTCCGCTCCGAGACGACCGGCGAGCCGTTCGCGATGGAGTTCCGCTACCTGCACAAGGACGGCCGCATCGTCTGGGTGGCCGACCAGGCGATCTTGATCTCGCGCGACGACGGACGGCCCCGGCTCTTCCAGGGCGTGATGATCGACGTCACCGCGCGCAAGGAAGCCGAGCACGCGGCGGCTGAGTCCGAGCTCCGGTACCGCGACCTCACCGAGCAGATCCCCGGCGTGATCTACACGGCCGAGCTGGACCCGGCCGAACGCGGCTACCGCCTGCGCTACGTGAGCCCGCAGCTCACCGAGCTCTTCGGCTACGTGCCCGAGGACTGGGCGACCACGGGAGACTGGCTCACGACCGTGCACCCGGAGGATCGCGAACGCGTGCGCGAGATCGACGAGAACGTCGCCGAGACGGACGGGTTCGAGATGGAGTACCGGATCTTCCACCGCGACGGCACCATCCGGTGGGTGCGCGATCAGGCGCACGTGCTCGGGCGCGACGCGCTGGGCCGCCCGAACGAGATCCAGGGACTCGTCGTCGACGTCACGGAGGCCCGACAGATCGTTCGGGAACGCCGCGAAGCCCGGATCCGCTACCGATCGCTCGTCGAGGCGATCCCGGCGATCACCTACGTCGAGCACGCGACCCCGGACGCGCCCCAGGAGTCGCTGTACGCGTTCGTCAGCCCGCAGATCGAGGAGATCCTCGGGTACACGCCCGAGGAGGCGACGAGCGACCCCCGCTTCTTCGATCGGACCCTGCATCCGGACGACCTGGAGCGCATCCGGGCCGCGAACATCCGGGCGGAGTCGACCGGTGAGCCGTTCGACGAGGAGTTCCGTCAGATCACCAAGGACGGCGAGATCCGGTGGATGCACGACCGCTCGGTCCTGGTCCGCGACGACGACGGCGCGCCGAGCTTCTGGCACGGCGTGACGATCGACATCACCGCCCGGAAGGAGGCGGAGCGTAGCCTTCGCCTGCTCGAGGAGCGGTACCGCTCGCTCGTCGAGCAGATCCCCGCCGTCACGTTCATCGAGACGCCGGGTGGGCCACCCGACGAGACCTGGTTCACCTACCTCAGCCCGCAGGCCGAGCAGATCTTCGGGTTCAGCGCCGAGGAGCTGCTCGCCAACCCCAACCACTTCGGCGAGTTCGTGCACCCCGAGGACCGCGAACGCGTGTACGCGGCCAACACGTATTCGGAGGAGACCGGCGAGCCCTTCAACGAGGAGTTCCGGATCGTCCGAGCCGATGGCCGCGTCGTGTGGCTCGACAGCCGCGCCGTGCTCGTGCGCGACGACGAGGGCAACCCGCGGTTCTGGCAGGGAGTGGCGATGGACGTCACCGCCCACCGGGAGCTCGAGAGCCGCTTCCGCGACCTCGCGGGGATGGTGTTCGGCGAGATCGGCGTCGACGCCGACTAGCCCTTCGGTCGGAGCTCGCGGAGGCTCTCGGGCAGGTACGCGTGGAGCGCGGTGGGCAGGGCGACGCTGCCATCGGCACGTTGGTTGTTCTCGAGGATCGCGATCAGCGTCCGCCCGATCGCCGTGGCCGTGCCGTTCAGCGTGTGCAGAACCTCGACCTCCCCCGAGCGTCCGCCGGATCCTGGTCTGCCCACGTCGCGCGCCGTAGTCGGTGTAGTTCGAGCACGAGGTGAGCTCCCGGTACCGGTCCTGCCCGGGCAACCACACCTCGAGGTCGTACTTCTTGGCCGCGGCGCCCCCCAGGTCCCCCGCCGCGACGTTCACGACGCGGTAGGGAAGCATCGAGGTTGCCGACGATCTCCTCCTCGATCCCGACCATGAACTCGTGCTCGTCCCAAGAGTCCTCGGGTCGCGCGAACGAGAACATCTCGACCTTGTCGAACTGGTGGACGCGGAACATCCCGCCCATGTCCTTGCCGTAGGTGCCGGCCTCGCGGCGGAAGCACGTGGAGTAGCCCGCGTACCGGATCGGCAGGTCGGCCTCGTCGAGGATCTCGCCCGCGTGGAACGCCGCGAGCGACACCTCCGACGTCCCCACGAGGTACAGCTCGTCGGGGCTCGTCACGTAGATGTTGACCTCGTCCGTGGGCAGGAACCCGCTTCCGAACATCGCCTCCTCGCGAACCAGCACCGGCGGGATCACCGGCACGAACCCGCGGACCGTGAGGATGTCGAGCGCGTGCCGGACGAGCGCGAACTGCACCTGCACGATGTCGCCGAGCAGGTAGACGAACCGCGACCCGCTGGTCCGCGCGCCCCGTTCGGTGTCGAGCATGCCGAGGAGCTCACCGAGCACGGCGTGGTCTCGCGGCTCGAAGTCGAACGCCGGTGGCTCGCCGTGACGCCGAACCTCGACGGCGTCCTCGTCGGTGAACCCGTCGGGCGCCGACTCGTGCGGCAGGTTCGGCGTCCTCGCGAGCAGATCCGACAGCTCGGCCTCGACCTGCTCGAGCTGTGGCTCGAGCTCCTTCACCTCCGCGGAGACCCGAGCCACCTCGCCGATCAGCCGCTGCTTGTCCTCGCCCTCGGCGCGGCCGATCGCCTTGCTCGACCGGTTCTGCTCCGCGCGGAGCTCCTCGACGCGAACGGTGAGCTGACGCCGTCGCTCGTCGAGGGTGAGGATCCGGTCGACGGCGTCCGCGAGGTTGCGTCGGGCGAGGCCTTTGCGGAAGCGGTCCGGATCCTCCCGGATCGCCCGAACGTCGAGCACCTAGACCTTGGCCTCCTCGGCCTCGGCAGTGGCCCCCTTCGCCGGAGCAGCGGCCTTCTGCGGCGGAGCCTGTGCCGGCTGCTGGTCCATGATCGACTGCCCCTGGAAGATCCCGCCGTCCTCGACGACGAGCGTCTTCGACGTGATGTCGCCGTCGACGCGGCCGCCGCGAGCCAGCTCCGCGCGTCCCTTCACCGTGATCGTGCCCTTGAACCTACCGGCGACCACCACGTTCTGAGCCCGGATGTCCGCCTCCACCTGGCTCTGCGGCGAGAGCAGCACGTCACCCTCGGCGTTGATCTGCCCCTTGACCTGCCCGTCGATCCGGAGCGACCCCGCCGAGACGACCGTGCCCTCGAGCTTGGCCCCCTGTCCGACGATGGTGACCTCTCCACCCTGTCCGCCTTGATCTGCCATCCCTCGCACCTCCGTCCGCACCGGAACCTTCTCGGTCGTCGTCTCGCCGTGCTCGTCCGAAGGCGCGTGCTCCGGCGCGGCGGGCAGGCCGTCCGCCGTCCGATCCGGGTCGTCCCGTCGCCAGATCACGTCGCCGTCACCGCCCTGTCCGCACCAGGCTCGAGCGCCTGCCGGATCGCCTCCTCTTCTTCGATCGACAGACTGTAGGGGCTGTGGCCCTCCGAGACCGGTTTCGCGTACACCCTCGTGTCGTGTCGCCCGTTGATCGACGTCATGACGACGCCCGTCCCGTTGTCGTCCAGCAGGGCGCAGGAGAACGACAGTCGGCCGCCGACGTCCTCGAACGCGTCGTAGCGCACCAGCCCGACGTTGCGGACCGCGCCCTCGATGTCGGTCTGCTGCCTCCGATCCGTGCCGGCGAGCGCCCGAACCGCCGATTCCAGCCGCGAGAGACGGGTCGACTGGCCTTCGAGGATCCCGTGCAGCACCTCATCCATCTCGACCGGCTCGCGGTGGCGACGCCGGCCCGGCGCCAGCGCCGACAGCACCATCGCCAGTGCGGCCAGTCCGATCGCGACCAGGACGAGCCGGCTGAGGGTTTCTGCTGAGAAGGTCATCGTCGGGATCCGCTCGAAAGGGCCACTGACCTGGGGCTTTCTGCGAGGGCCGAAGTATACAATCAACCCCCTCGCGGTCGAACGGATCGCTCGCCTGGGAGCCGACCGTATGCGACTCGCCTACTTCGATTGCATCGCCGGGATCTCGGGCGACTCGGCCTTGGGCGCACTGGTCGACGCCGGGGTCGACAGGGCGGAGCTCCGAGCGCATCTGTCCACGCTCCCCCTCGAACCGTTCGAGCTGGAGTTCGAGGAGGTCGACGAACACGGGGTCGGCGCGATCCGCGCCGAGGTACGGACCTCTCGAACGGCGGGAGTGATCCGAACCTACGCGAGCGTTCGGGCGCTGCTCGACGCCTCCGATCTGCCTCCCGACGCGCTGCACCTCGCGCACCGGATCTTCCACCGATACGCCGAGGCGGAGGCTCGCGTTCAGCGCCGTGACATCGAGACCGTCACGTTCCACGAGCTGGCGGGGCTGGACGCCATCGTCGACGTCACGGGGACGGCGCTCGGGCTGACCATGCTGGGGGTGGAGCGGGTCTTCTCGTCGGCCGTGCCGACGGGGCTCGGTATGGCCCGGACCGAGCACGGCGCGACGCCGATCCCGAGCGCCACGGTCATCGAGCTCCTGCGGGGGGCGCCCGTTTTCTCGCGCGGCGTCTCGGCCGAGCTCACGACCGCGACGGGAGCGGCGATCCTGGCCGCGACCGTCGAGGGGTACGGGGAGCTCCCGGCCCTTCGGGTCGAGGAGGTGGGCTACGGGGCGGGCACCGCTCGGCTGGACTTCCCGAACGTCACGCGCGTGCTCATCGGGACCGAGGAGCCGGCAAGCTCGCTGCCGAGCGTGCCCGGAACGCCGGAGCTCCGGCTGGTTCCGGAGCCGCGAGAGCCGGAGGATCCCGGCGACGCAGGCTGACCCAGCGCATGCCGTCCTCCCTCTTCAGGCCTGGTCAGTCATCGTTGTCACATGGCCGTCCAACGCAGCGGTTGCCGCACAGTTGCGGGAGCTCCAGTACCTGTCATACCGTCGCCGTACGAACACGCACCGCGTCTCGAGGAGGATCAGGATGACCGCGGGTGCTTGCGTCCATGATCGCCACGCTCGTTTTGGTGGCCGCCTACATGGAGCGCGGGTGCCGGACGCGCTCGCGCCTCCGGCCATCGGCACCGATCTCGCCAAACAGTCGCGTCCCACGCCGATCGGCGTGCCACCGATGCCTGCCTGGACGGAACACGTCACCAGAAGGAGGCTCCGAGATGAACAATCGCCGGGCGCGTCTCGCCGCCCTCGCCGCCATCTTCCTGCTTCCCTCGCTGATCGGGTCGGCCGGCGCGCAAGAGGACGATCAGCGCCAGCGCGGCACCGACCAACGAGCCACCTTGAGCGGAGCCAGCTTCCGCCCGCCGGCGTCGTCGCCACCGGCAAACCAGGCAACCTCAAGGTGTTCGGAGCCACGGCGGACACGGCCACGCTTCAGGAGCTGGTCGATCAGGGCTATGACGTCACCCCCGTCGACGACTCCCTGGAGGGGATCCAGATCGCGCTGGTGCTTTCGCCCGGAGAGCAGCGCTTGCTGCAGGCCAAAGGACTGGAGCTCACCCTCCAGAGCGCCCCTCAGGAGCAGGGAGGCTCAGCGGGCGGAGGTCTGACCCAGTCGATCTACGGCCCCGACGGTCTCGCTCAGTACGACGAGCCGGGAGCGCATCGAGGACAAGCTCACTCGAGATCGGCAGCAACCCTCAGTACCGGGACCTCGTGAAGCTGTACGACGTCGGCGACACGATCGAGGGCCGCGACATCTGGGCGGTCCGCCTGACCGCAAGGTGCCGAGGACGACCGCTGGGCAGCCGCGCCGGCCGTCCTGTACTCCTCGACGATCCACGCGCGCGAGTGGATCGCGACCGAGGTCAACCGCCGGCTGCTCGAGTGGTTCATCAAGGGCTGGCGCGAGGAGAAGCCCGACGTCGTCAACATCCTGAACACGACCGAGCTGTGGTTCGTCCCGTGGTCAGAACCCCGACGGCTACCAGTACACGTTCGACGTCGAGCGCCTGTGGCGGAAGAACCTCCGCGACAACGACGGCGACGGCCGAGATCACCAACCGGGACGGCGTCGACGGCAACCGGAACTACCCGCGAGCACTGGAACTACGATGACGAGGGTTCGGGCATCGATCTTCTCGAGCGAGACCTATCGGGGGCCAGACGCGGCCTCGGAGCCCGAGACCCAGGCGATCATCGGCCTGGTTGAGCGACATGCCGACTCCGAGTACCACATCAGCTACCACTCGTTCGGGCAGCTGCTGCTGTACCCGTTCGGCTTCCAGGTCAACACGCCGTCGGCCGACGACCCGATCTACGTCGCGTGGGCCGGCACCGACAAGAAGCCGGCGGTCCAGGGCTTCAACCCCGGCGTCGGCGCCGACCTGTACACGACCAACGGCGAGCAGACCGACTACGCGGCCGCGGTGCGCAGGGCGCGCTCGCCATCACGCCCGAGCTCGGCGAGGGCAACCAGACCCGGACTGCGACTTCGGGTTCGAGTTCCCGGACAGCGAGGGCTGAGTCCAGCACGAGTTCTGATCAACCGCGACTTCGCGGTGGCGTCGGCCAGGTCGGCGACGGACCCCGACAACCCGGTGTCGCCGGTCAAGATCGGACACCACCCCTCTACCTGAACACGGCGACGGTGGACCCGCAGAAGTCGTTCAACCCGATGAGCGACTTCACGTTCGCGCACTCGTACAATCGGCGCCAGCCAACCCGTGCAGGTCCTGGCGAACGAGACCTCGACAACGACGGGACCAGGACGACGTCACGCTCAACTACTCGATCAACGGCGAGGGCCACGCAGACGAGCGACGACCACCGAGTGGACCACGGCGGCGATCGTTACGGCGGGCCCGGCTACGACGTCTACTACCAGTATCCGTGCGCGAGATCCCGTGACCGGAGGCCGGTGGACAGCGACGTGGAGGTCTGGTTCACGGGCGGCGGCGAGACGAGCGACTCGTTCACGTTCCACGTCGAGGACAACGCAACGCGAACGACGTGCTGATCCTGGCCGACACCGACTACACGGGCCCGTCGAACTTCCCCGCGTACGCGAGTACTGTGCCGGACACGCCCACTTCCTGTCCGCCTACACCGACGCCGTGACCGCGTCCGGACGGAGGTACGACGTCTACGACGTGGACGCGATGGGCCGCGGCCCGGACCACCTCGGCGTGCTCCTCACTACGACGCCGTGATCTGGTACACGGCGAACGACCTGCTCTCACGGTCGCCGGACAGCCGGGCGGCACGCGGCGCGGAGACGCAGGCCAACACGATGATGCTGGAGGTCCGGGCATTCCTGAACGAGGGCGGGAAGCTCCTGTACACGGGGCGTCACGCCGGCTGGCAGTTCGCGAACGCGTTCGACTACAACCCGTCAGCACGCCCGCCGCCTCTGCGACGCCGTCGACCTGGAGGCGTCCTAACGACGGGCTGCCTGCTTCCTGTCGCGACGACTTCCTCCAGTACTGGCTGGGCGCGTACCTGTTCGTCGAGGACGGCGGGACCGACCGAGGCGACCCGAACACCGACGACGACACGGCCTTCCCGGTGGACGGCACCGACGTCCCGTCACCGGGGCGGCCATCGAGCCGTGGACGATCAACCAGGCCCGACAGCGCGCAGACGCGGTGCGACGACGCAGTCGTTCATCACGACGAGCAGCATCCTCAAGACCGGCGCACTACCCGCAGTTCACGAGCACGCCAGGGCCACTGCGCCGAGGGGTTGCGGATGGGGGCATCGCCGGTCCCTACGAGCCGCATAGCGGACTGCAGTACGTGTACTCGCAGCGGGCCGACATCCGATACCAGCGGCTACATGAACACGTTCACCTGTCGGCGGGTGGAGGCGACCTGTCGTTCTGGATCTCCTACGACACCGAGCCCAACTGGGACTTCGTGTTCGTGGAGGTCGCACACCTCGGGCCACAGACGACTGTGGTGACCGCTGCCAGACCAGAACGGCCACACGAGCGACGACACCGGCGAGTCGTGCCCCGAGGGCTGGTACGAGCTGCATCCCTGGCTGGAGCAGTACCAAGGCGCCGACTGCTCCGGCGCCGGCTGGAACGCCGCCTCGGGCCGTTCGCACGGCTGGGAGGAGTGGACGATCGACCTCGTCGGCTTCGCGCAACCCGATGAGGTGATCGAGGTCTCGATCTCCTACGCGAGCGACTGGGCCAGCCCAGGGGCTCGGGCGTCTGGATCGACGACATCAGATGCCCCGGTGACGGCCGTCGACATCGACTTCGAGACGGACGAGGAGCGTGGACCGTGGGCGGACCCGGCCGAGCGGGGTCGCGATCAACCCGCTCGACTGGATCCGACACCGGACGTCGGCTTCGACGGAGGGGGCCATGACCTCGATGATCCGTACGACGCCGACTTCCGACGCTGTACTTCGGGTTCGGCTTCGAGAGACGTCGATGGCGCCGCAGCCGGAACGAGATCATGGACCGAGGCGCTTCGGCGACTACCTCACCCTGCATCAGGCCGAAGTGGACGGCCCTCCAGGGCCGGCCACTTCGCCGCGCGACTGGCGGCATCGCGCCCGCCACCCGCATCCAGGTGGGCGAGGGGGGAGTTGAACCCCCACGTCCTTGCGGACACAGGAACCTGAATCCTGCGCGTCTGCCAATTCCGCCACTCGCCCGAGGGGGAACGAATCGTAGCAGTCGTCCTTCTTGGTTCCCGGGGAGGTTCCGGGCGCGGCCTCGCGGGGTAGAATCCGCGCGACCCACCTTCCGACCAGCGGAAACAGCGTCTGTGCCCATCCTTCGTGACTTCGAGCGACGTCTCGGCGGCCTCGTCGAGGGCTTCTTCGCGACCACCTTCCGGTCGGGCCTGCAGCCGGTCGAGCTCGCCAAGCGGATGATGCGCGAGATGGACACCAGCAAGACCGTCGGGGTCAAGGAGGTCTGGGCGCCGAACCGGTACGTCTTCACGCTGTCCGAGTCGGACGGGCAGCGGTTCGAGCAGGCCGAGCAGGCCCTGGTGAACGAGCTGAAGCAGGTCGTGCGCGAGGCCGCGGCCGAACGCGGTTGGGGGCTCGTCGGGCCGCCCGAGGTGGAGTTCGAGATCGACGCCGAGCTCGGCAAGGGTCGGTTCCGGTGCGTGGCATCGTTCGTCGAGGGGGAGGAGGAGCTCGCGCCGCAGCCCTCGGTCGGAGAGCGCGGCTCGCTCGTGCACCTCGCCGACGGCCGGACCTACGCGCTCGCCAAACCCTCGGTCACGATCGGCCGGCTCCCAGAATGCGACGTGGTGGTGGACGACGCGGGCGCATCCCGGCAGCACGCCCGCATCCGCCGAACCGAGTCCGGGTTCGTCCTCACCGATCTCGGCTCGACCAACGGGACCATGGTGAACGGCGAACCGATCCAGGAGCACGTGCTGGAGCACGGCGACCGCATCACGATCGGCGAGACCGAGCTCGAGTTCCGGAGCGGCTGACGTGTCGCCGTTCGTCCTGTCGGTGCTCAAGTACTCCCTGCTCGTCCTCCTGTACTTCTTCGTGTTCCGAGCGATCCGCTCGGTGGCCGTCGATGTAGGAGGTCGCAAACGAGGGGCGACGACCCAGACGCGGACGCCGGCGCCCGCGAGCGCGTCCAAGCCCACCCGGGGCGGCAAGCCGCCCACCCAGGTCGTCGTGCACGACCCGGGGGGCGCCAAACCCATCACGACCAAGCTGCGGGACTCCGCCGAGATCGGCCGGGGGGACGGATGTGCGATTCGTCTTCAGGACACGTACGTTTCACAGGTGCACGCACGCCTGTACCCCAAGGACGGTGCCTGGTACGTGGAGGACCTCGGATCCACGAACGGGACGCTCCTCAACGACCGCCGCGTCGATGCGCCCCTCGAGGTCCACGCCGGCGACGTGGTGAAGGTCGGCAAGACCGTCCTGGAGCTCAAGCGATGAAGGTCAGTGTCGGCGCCGCGACGGACATCGGCCAGGTCCGCGAGGGCAACGAGGACTCCTTCCTCGTCGTCGCGCCGCTGTACGCGGTCGCGGATGGGATGGGCGGGCACCGGGGCGGTGAGGTGGCGTCGAGCCTCGCGCTGGAGACCGTCCAGGGGATGTTCGAACGCAAGGAGGGATCCCTCGCGGACCAGGTCGTGGAGGCGAACCGCGCGGTCTTCGATCGCTCGCAGAACGACCGGAGCGTGTCGGGGATGGGAACCACCCTCACCGCGGCCCTCGTCGACGGCAGCCGCGTGCATCTGGTGCACGTCGGCGACTCCCGTGCCTACCTGCTGCGCGGCGGCGAGCTCGCCCAGCTGACCGAAGATCACACGCTCGTCCACCGCATGGTCATGGAGGGCGAGATCAGCCAGGAGGAGGCCGAGACCCACCCGCACCGCAGCATCCTCACGCGCGCGCTCGGCGTCGACCAGAGCGTCCAGGTGGACGAGAGCGACGTCGAGACGGCCGCCGGCGATCGGCTCTTGCTCTGCACCGACGGGCTCACCGGCATGGTGCCCGAGGGGCAGATCCGGGAGATCCTGCTCGAGTCCGCCGACCCGCAGGAGGCCGTCGAGAAGCTCGTCAAGGTCGCGAACCGAGCCGGTGGTATCGACAACATCACGGCGGTGATCCTCGACTTCTCCGAGGACGGCAGCGCTCCGGGCGAGACGAAACGGTCCGACATCACGGTCGTCGGCGCGCCGATCCCCGAACCACTCGCCGAAGCCTCGACGGCCCGAGGACCGAGCACGTCGTCACCCGCCGCTCGGCCGGCGGCGGGAACACGGCCGGAAGCTCTGCGCCGTTCCTCACCGAGTGTCGGCAGGAAGGTCGGGATCTGGGCGGGCGTGACGCTCGCGATCGTCGCGCTCGCGATGGTGGGGCTCCGCCTCTACCTCGACACGCAGTGGTTCGTCGGCGTCTCCAACGGCCGGGTCGCGATCTTCCGCGGCGTGCCCACCGAGGTCGGCGGGTTCGAACTCCACTCGGTGGTGGTCGAGACCTCGATCCCGGCGAAAGAGGCCCAGGCTCTCGCGTTGTACCGGGACCTCCCCGAAGGGATCACGGCCGACGATCGGACGGGCGCGGAGACGATCGTGGAGAGCATCCGAGACGACGTCGCCCGCTTCGAGCAGCCAACGTCGTGAGTCGCGTCGCGGCGCCCAGGAGCCGCACATCGCTCGCACCCTCGATCGCGTTCACGGTTCTCGCGTTGGTCCTGTCGATCGGCGCCTACGTCATCGCCGGCTACGGCAAGCGCGGGCAGCTCCCCGCGACGTTCGTTCTCTACGCCACGATCTTCGCGGCGGGCTACGCCGGCGCTCTGCTCGCGATCCGCGCGTTCGCGCCGAGGGCCGACCCCGCGCTGTTCCCCACGGCCGCCGTGCTGGTGGGGCTCGGCTTCGCGATGATCTTCCGGCTCTCGGGCGGTCTCGCGGCCGAACAGGCGACGTGGATCGTGGTCGGCCTGATCGCCTTCGCGCTCACCGTGATCGTCGTGCGCGACGCGCGGATGCTCGACGCCTACACCTACACGATCGGGCTCCTCGGTCTGGTGCTGCTGCTCCTACCGGTCGTGCCCGGCATCGGGCAGACCATCAACGGCGCCAGGCTCTGGGTTCAGATCGGTCCGCTCGGGTTCCAGCCCGCCGAGATCGGCAAGGTCCTCGTCGTGATCTTCCTCGCCTCGTACCTGACCCAGAAGCGCGAGCTGCTCCAGGTCGCGACCTCGCGCATCGGCCCGCTCCGGCTCCCGCCGGCCAAGCACCTCGGGCCCGTGCTGCTCGCGTGGGGAGCGTCCCTCGCGATCCTGTTCCTGCAGCGTGACCTCGGGGCGTCGCTCCTGTACTTCGGGATCTTCGTCGTGATGCTGTGGGTCGCCACGGGACGGGCCGCGTACCTGGTGATCGGCCTGATCCTGTTCGTCGCCGGCGCGTACATCGGGTGGCTGCTGTTCGACCACGTCCAGCTCCGCGTCGACATCTGGCTCCACGCGCTCGACCCGGCCAAGGTCTTCGACCAGGGCTTCGGGCAGCTCGCGCAGGCGCAGTTCGGGATGGCGAGCGGCGGTCTCGTCGGCACGGGCCTCGGCCAGGGCTCGCCGGGCCTGATCCCGTTCGCCTCGACCGACTTCATCTTCGCGGCGATCGGCGAAGAGCTCGGCCTGCTCGGCTCCACGGCGATCCTGCTCCTGTACCTCGTGCTCGTCGGCAAGGGTCTGCGCGTCGGGCTCCGAGCGCCCGACGCCTTCTCGACGCTGCTCGCGGTCGGTCTGTCGACGCTCGTCGCGCTGCAGGCGTTCGTGATCGTCGGAGGCGTCACGCGCATCATCCCGCTCACCGGCGTCACGCTGCCGTTCGTGAGCTACGGGGGTTCGAGCCTCGTGTCGAACTTCGTCCTGCTCGGGCTCCTCGTGCGCGTCTCGAGCGGGCCACTCGCGCCGAGGGAGCGGACCTCGCGGGGAGGTGCGGCCTAGATGGAGCGGCAGATCCGTCGCCTCGGCGTGGCCCTGATGGTGCTCTTCGTGATCGCGTTCGCGCAGGTGAACTACCTGCAGGTGTTCGCCGCCGACCGGATCGCCGACGACCCGGCGAACGCCCAGCGACAGCTGATCGCGGAGTACAAGGTGGACCGGGGCAGCATCCTGGCCGCGGACGGGACGACGGTGCTCGCGTCCAGCCGCAAGAGCCCCGGCGACCTCCGGTTCCAGCGCCGCTACCCCCACGGGGAGCTGTACGCGCACGAGACCGGCTTCTACTCGTTCGTGTTCGGCCGCACCGAGCTCGAGCAGGCCTTCAACGACTTCCTCGCCGGGGACGCGCCCGAGCTCCTGCAGCAGACGCTCACCGACCTGATCCTCGGCCGGCCCAAGCAGGGTGCGACGATCGTCACCACCCTCGTGCCCGAGATCCAGGAGGCGGCGGCGGCGGCGGCGGCGGCCGAGGCCGGCGACGTCGCGATCGCGGCGATCGACCCCGCGACGGGCGACGTCCTCGCCCTCGTTTCCGAGCCGACCTACGACCCGAACCTGCTCGCCTCCCAGGATCCGAAGGTCGTTCGGGATTCGTGGGAGGTGCTGAACGAGGATCCCGACAAGCCGCTGCTCTCGCGCGCGAGCGACGAGCTCTTCCCGCCGGGCTCGACGTTCAAGCTCGTGACCGCGTCGGCGGCGCTCGAGAACGGGTTCGGCCCGGACAGCCTGTGGCCCAACCCGAACGAGCTCGACCTCCCGCTCACGGATGCGACCATCGAGAACTTCGGCGGCTCGACGTGTTCGGGCGGCTCGCAGATCACGCTGGCCGACGCGCTCCGCCAGTCGTGCAACGTCGTGTTCGGCGAGGTCGGCCTCGAGCTCGGGGCGGACGCGCTCGCCGAGCAGGCTCGCGAGTACGGATTCACGGCCGAACCGGGCGAAGACCTCGTGCCGTTCGACATCCCCTGGACCTCGGGCGTGTTCCCGGCGCCGGAGACGTTCGCCGAGCGCGAGCCCGCCGTCGCGATCTCGGCGATCGGACAGCAGGACGTCGCGGCGAATCCCCTGCAGATGGCGCTCGTGGCGGCCGCGATCGGCAACGGCGGCGTCGAGATGCAGCCGCGTCTGGTCACCGAGGCCCGTGACCCGACCGGGCAGGTGATCGCGGAGTTCGCCCCGCAGGAGTTCTCCCAGCCGCTCTCCGCCGCGAACGCCGCCGCGCTCACCCAGATGATGGTCGGCGTGGTCGAGAGCGGGACCGGCACCGCGGCACAGATCCCGGGCGTGACCGTCGCGGGCAAGACCGGGACCGCCCAGCACGGCGAGGGTGCCAACCCTCACGCATGGTTCGTCTCGTTCGCCCCGGCCGAAGCTCCCGAGGTCGCCGTGGCGGTTATCGTGCTCGACGGCGGTAGCCTGAGCAGCGAGGCGACGGGCGGACAACTCGCCGCCCCGATCGCGAGGGCGGTCCTGGAGGCCGCATTGGGCGTGTGAGCAGGAGGTTCCGAAGATCGACCTACCGGTGACCCTCGGAGGGCGTTACCGCGTCGAGCGCGAGCTCGGCCGGGGCGGCATGGCCAAGGTCTTCCTCGGCACGGACACGGTGCTGGGTCGAACCGTCGCCGTGAAGGTCCTCGCACCGCAGTTCGCCGACGACGACGGGTTCGTGCAGCGCTTCCGCCGCGAAGCGCAGGCCGCCGCGAGCATCGGACACCCGCACATCGTCTCGGTGTTCGACACCGGCTCGGACGACGGCGTGCACTACATCGTGATGGAGTACGTGGAGGGTCGCACGCTCGCCGAGTTCCTGGCCGGCGGCGGCCGCATCCTGCCCGACCGCGCGATCGACATCGCGATGGATGTGTGCCAGGCGCTCGAGGCCGCACACGCCCGGGGCGTGATCCATCGCGACATCAAGCCCGGCAACATCATGCTGAACCCGCGTGGCGAGGTGAAGGTCACGGACTTCGGCATCGCTCGGGTCACGACGACCGCCGACACGGTCGCGCAGACGGCCGCGATCCTCGGCACCGCGTCGTACCTGTCGCCGGAGCAGGCGCAGGGCCAGCCGGTCGACGCGCGTTCGGACCTCTACTCGCTCGGGTGCGTGGTGTACGAGATGGTGACCGGCCGGCCTCCGTTCCTCGGCGACTCGCCCGTCGCGGTCGCCTCCAAGCAGGTGCTCGAGCAGCCCGTGCCCCCGTCGAAGCTCAACTCGGACGTGACCCCCGATCTCGACGCCGTGATCCTGCGTGCACTCGCGAAGAACCCGGCGAACCGCTACCAGTCGGCCGAGGAGATGCGGGCCGATCTCGAGCGCGCCAAGCGCGGGCTGCCGGTGGACGCGACGCCGCTGCTCGCCGCCGGGGCGACGCAGGTGCTGGATCGCCCTCCCGCGCAGGCGACCCAGGTGCTCCCGCCCCCCGAGCCCGAACGCCGAAACAACTGGGTGCCGATCGCCGTGACGCTGGTGCTGATCGCGCTCCTCGGTGCGTTGCTCTGGTTCCTCGCCTCGACCTTGCTCGACGACGACCCGCAGACGCCGGTGTCGGTCGAGGTGCCGAACGTCGTGGGCGACAAGCGGGCTCAGGCGATCAGCGAGATCGAGGAGGCCGGACTCGAGGTGGGCACCATCACCCCCGTCGCCGCGGCCGACGAGACGCAGGAGCCCGGAACGGTCGTCGAGCAGGACCCGGCGGCGGGAGACGAGGTCGAACGCGGGACGGCGGTCGACCTCACGATCGTCGAGTCGCCCGCGCTCGTGGCGATCCCGGATCTCGAGGGGTCGTCGGTTGAGGAGGCGCAGGCCGCGCTTCTCGAACTCGAGCTCGAACCCGCCGGTCCCCAGGAGGAGCCGAGCGACACGGTGGACGAAGGCCTTGTAACGCGTTCCGATCCTGCATCGGGCGAGGAAGTCGAGCCCGGGTCTACCGTGACGATCTTCGTGTCGTCCGGGCCGGGGACCGTGGTGGTGCCGGATGTGACCTGTCAGAGCTTCGGCTCGGCCCAGAGCGATCTGCGGAGCGCCGGGTTCGAGCCCATCCGGTCGAGCGAGACCCGCCCCGAGAACCCCGTGTGCACCCAGGGCTCGAAGGTCGCCGCCCAGGAGCCGGCTGGCGGGACCGAGGCCGAGGTTGGATCGCAGGTGTTCCTGTTCGCCGGGGAGGAGCCGATCTCGACCGGTCCGACCGGTCCGACGGGCGAGACCGGCGAGTAGCGTGTCGGCCTGGTTCGTCCACGAGGAGTTCACGGCCGAGGAGCGCGCCCGGCTCGAACCCCACTTCACGAACCTCGACGGTCCGGTCTTCGCGCTCACGAACCTGCCCGAGGTCGTCAAGGGCGCGCTGTTCGCGCGCTACTCGCGTACACCGAAGTCGCTCCGCCGGCTCTTCCTCGACGAGTTCGCCGGGCCGCTCGAGGGCGGCGCCGTCGCAGGCCTCGAAGGCGTCAAGGTCGAGAAGGCCGAGCAGCTGTTCGATCGCGTCTTCTTCGAGTTCGGCGACGACTCCGTGGCGCAGCTCGGTGGCGTGCACCTCGCGTGCGAGCAGGCCTCGCAGCTGCTCGCGAAGGCGATCGAATGGGGCCGCCTCGCGGCGTACCTCGAGCAGTCGACGCGGTACATGCGCTACGACGACAGGCCAGGCGGTCGCTGGCGGCTGACGACGCCGCCCGAGATCGAGGGTGGCCCGGCCGGCGAGTCGTACGAGTCCTATGCGACGCGGACGTTCGAAGCGTACGGACGGATGTTCCAGCCGCTCTTCGACCTGTTCGCCGAGCGCTTCCCGAAGGACCCGAGCGACTCGGACTTCCTCTACCGCTCGACGATCACCGCGAAGACCTGCGACACCCTGCGGGTGCTCCTGCCGGCCGGGACGCGCTCGAACCTCGGGGTGTTCGCCACCGGCCAGGCGTACGAGCAGATGCTGCTCCGCATGCGGGCGCACCCGCTCGCCGAGGTGCGCGAGTACGCCGACCTGATGCTCGTCGAGCTCCGCAAGGTGATCCCCGCGTTCCTCAAGCGCGTCGACCTCGACGACCGCGGCGTCGCGTGGTCCCGATACCTGGCCGAGACGCGCGAGGCGACGGCCGAGGTCACGGCGAAGTTCACGGAGGGCGCCGAGCCGGGACACCGCGAGACCGTCACGCTCACCGACTACGACCCGCTGGGTGAGGAGAAGGTGGTCGCGGCGGCGATGTACGCCTCCTCGAACCTGCCGGACGATCGCCTGCAGTCGCTCGCGCACACGATGAGTCCCGACGAGCGCGACGCGGTGCTCAGTGCGTACGTCGGGGAGCGCGGCAACCGGCGGCACAAACCCGGTCGCGCGTTCGAACGCACCGGGTACCGCTTCGACGTGCTGTGCGACTACGGCGCGTTCCGTGACCTGCAGCGCCACCGCCTGCTCACGCTCGAGTGGCAGCGGCTCTCGCCCGAGCACGGGTTCGACACGCCGGACGTCATCGCCGACGCCGGCATGACCGAGGAGTGGAACCGTGTGATGGAGGACTCTGCGGCGACGTGGGCCACGCTATCCGAACACGCCGGCGAGGACGTCGCGCAGTACTCGGTCGCGATGGCGTACCGGATCCGGTTCGTGATGCAGATGAGCGCGCGGGAGGCGATGCACCTGATCGAGCTCCGCTCGTCACCCCAGGGGCATCCGACCTACCGCAGGGTCGCGCAGCAGATGCACGACCTGATCGAGAAGAACGCCGGCCACCGAGCGATCGCCCGAACGATGACGTACCTCGACACGAGCGACGTGGATCTCGAGCGCCTCGAAGCCGAGCGGCGAGCCGAGGCCAAACGCAAGGCGGCCCGCGCCGGCTCGGCCGACTAGTTCGAGCGACCGGCACCGAGGATCTCGGTGAGATCGAAACCGACGGGCTCGTCGAGCTGCTCGAACGTGCACGAACGCGGATCGCGATCGGGTCGCCACCGCACGAACTGGCCCGTGTGCCGGAACCGGTTGCCTTCCATGTGGTCGTACCGCACCTCGACCACGCGCTCGGGCCGCAGCGGCACGAACGAGAGGTCCTTCTTCGGGTTCCAACGGCTGCCCTCGGCGCTCCGCGGCGTCCGCGCGTCGGCCATCTCCGCTTCCCAATCCCAGGGATGCCCGTCGAACGTCGTGACCCACGGCTGTAGCTCCGCCAGGAGCGCGCGGCGACGATCCATCGGGAAGGCACCGATCACGCCGACGTTGACGAGCACACCCGAGTCGTCGTAGAGCCCGAGCAGGAGCGATCCGATCGCGTCGGGGCCGCTCTTGTGCAGCCGGTAGCCGGCGACGACGCAGTCGGCCGTTCGCTCGTGCTTGATCTTGAACATCACGCGTTTGTCGGGTTGGTACGTCCCTTCGAGCGGCTTGGCGACGAGCCCGTCGAGCCCGGCTCCCTCGAACTCGTCGAACCACCGACGCGCGAGCTCGGCGTCGGTCGTGGCCGGCGTGACGTGGATCGGCGACCTCGCGTCCACGAGCGCCGCCTCGAGTGCGGCCCGTCGCTCGGCGAACGGCCGTTGCATGAGGTCATCGTCGCCGAGCGCCAGCAGGTCGAACGCGACGAAGTGCGCCGGCGTGGTCTCCGCGAGGAGCTTCACCCTGCTGGCGGCGGGGTGGATCCGCTGCTGGAGGGTCTCGAACTCCAGACGGCGCACCTCCTTGTCGGGCACCACGATCTCGCCGTCGATGACGCACCGTTCGGGCAGGTTCGCCTCGATCGCCTCGACGACCTCCGGGAAGTACCGGGTCATCGGGCGCTCGTTGCGGCTCCCGATCTCGACGTCGTCGTGGTCGCGGAAGACGATGGACCGGAACCCGTCCCACTTCGGCTCGTACGAGAACGGCCCGGTCGGGATGTCCTTGATCGACTTCGCGAGCATCGGGGCCACGGGCGGCATGACGGGCAGGCGCACACACCCATCTTGCACGACCCGCCCGTCGCCCGGCTCCCCGAGCGATCAGGAGGCGATGGCCACGCTCACCCGATCGATCGGGGCGGGGCTCGCGACGGCGACCCCGGCGAGCTGCGATCCGGTCTTCGCGTCCAGCACCTCGACGCGGTCGTCGAACGCCACGTACAGGCGGCGCCCGTCGGATGAGAGCCCCAGGCCCGAGACGTCATCGCT
This sequence comes from uncultured Actinomycetes bacterium, assembly GCA_963731925.1. Taxonomy (GTDB): domain Bacteria; phylum Actinomycetota; class UBA4738; order UBA4738; family HRBIN12; genus DASSJM01. The sequence goes on along the minus strand of CAVSXK010000014.1, from coordinate 133,061 downwards.
GGTCCAGCTGCGAACCACGTCGAACGTGTCCGTGTCGATCCGCGTGATCCCGCCCCGGTCGCCGGCGGTCCCGACGAACAGCGACGAGCCGTCCGAGCTCACGACGGCCGAGGTGTGGCGGACGCCCGTCACGGCGAGGTCGATCGAGGCAGTCCGGATCTCGAGCGACGCCGTGTCCATGACGGTCACGAGCCCGAGCGTCGCGTCCACGATGTAGAGGAGACGGCCGTTCGGCGAGGTGGCCATCGCCTGCTCGCCCGCCGGACGGTCCCACAGCTGCTTCGGCAGGCCGACGCAGTGCGCCCACCCGTCCTGCAGGCTCAGCACGTGCACGAACGACACCGTCGCGCTGTTCGCGACGGGTGCCTGGTGCGGCGCGTACCCGGGCTGCGCGCTCGAGTACAGCGTGTACAGCTGGTCGGCGTTCGGTGAGAGCACCTGCTGCAGCCGGATGCCCGGCATCCGCTCGGCCGGCCCCTTGAACGGCCCGAACACGGGCCGCACCCTGCCGCTGCCAAGGTTGAGCATCGTGACCCGGTAGACCGTCGGCGCCTCGGCCGGCAGGTGCTGGATCAGGAACAGTTGCCGGTCGTCGGTCGAGAAGGCCTCGGGCTCGAAGTTCCCGCGCAGGTCGTAGGTGCGGGTCTCGGTCGATCCCGTCGGATCGGCCACCACGATCTGCGTCCTCGAGCGAGGCAGCGGCACGGCGGGATCCCAGCCGTCGGGCAGCGGATCCATCAGGGCGACCGACCCACCGCTCTCGGACACCACACGGACGTCCAGGGAACCGTCCAGCCGCAGGGCGGAGGTGGGCTCTGCGGTCGAGCCGTCGACGGCTTCGAGCAGCGTGGAGCCCTCGGCGCGGGTCGCCGAGGACAGCCAGGAGCCACCGAGGCTCGCCACGGTTCCGGGACGCTCGAACAACATCGACCCGCTCGGGATCTCGACGACGATCGGGCCCGCCTGCGTGCCCAGCAGCAGGGTCTCCCGAGGCACCGGATCGATGTCGGCGCCGTCTCCCTAGCGCGCCGTCCGTGCACGCGGCGCCCGCGAGGGCCACCAGGGACAGACCCACGACCAGCCTCTTCCGCATCCGCGACCTCCCGTTCGGCGCTCCGCTCGGAGCGAGCACGTCCAGTTCGTGCACCTTCGTCACAACTACCCCCTTCGATGCCCGAAGGTTCCCGGAACCGCGCGACTCGCCTACCGGTCTGCTCGGTGGCCTGACCGGACCGAGGAGGCACCGCATGCGCAGACGCCGATGGATCGGAGCCGCGACGATCGTGGGGATGACGCTGGCCGGGCCCACCGCCGCCTCTGCCGACGGCGGCGCCTACCTCGTCCTCGAGCGAACCCACTACCTCCCGGGCCAGACGGCGCGCGCCGAGGGATACGTGTCCGTGCCCGCCACGAAGCAGGATCTGTTCGATCGCGGACCGTTCTACCTCTACGTCGTGCCGAAGCGATCCTCGGTCGTCGAGGGCAGACCGATCCCCGACGGAGCCGTCCGCGTCGCCACGATCTCGATCACCGAGGAGCGGGGAACGTCGTTCGAGCTGCACGCCTCGTTCGCCGTCCCGGACCTCGCCGGCGACTCGTATGGGATCTCGGTCTGCAACGACCCGTGCACGATCTCCGGGTTCCGAGAGCCGCTCACGGGGGAGATCTCGATCGTTGCCACGGCCCGTGAAGGAGAGCTGCTCACGAAGCTGCATCGCCAGCAGAACCGGACGTGGATGGTGCGTCGTCAGGTTCGCAAGGCCGAGCGCGGGACGGACGAGGTGCAGGCCCAACTCCTTGACGCCGAGGTCGCACGTTCCGAGCTCGCGATCGAGGTAAGGAAGCTGATCGCGGCAGGCAGATCGCCTTCACCGACCTCGGACCGTCGTCCGTTGATCCCGGCCTGGGGTGCGGTGATCCTGACCCTCGGCCTGCTCATGGTGGCGGTCTCGATCGTGACGCGTTCGAGACGACGCTTCGGACCGCTCGTGCTCGACCCCGTCGAAGAGCCCGAACGAGAGCGGGAGTTGGCCTCGCGCTGAGGCGGGTTCCAGCCTGGCGCCTGCTTCGGGTACCCTCGCCTCGTGGATCGACAGACGGCGTTCCTGTGGGCACTCGGGCTGTTGATCCTTGCGGCCGCGACCGTGTCCGTCAGCGGATGGATCCTGTTCGTCCGCGATCGTCGCGCCGGTCGCGACGACCACCGGGAAGCCGAGGTCAGCTCGTCGACGGATCCACGATCTTGAGGCGTGTGAAGTACTCGCCGTAGAACCGACCTCTTGCGCCCACCGACGAGACTGTGGCACACTGACCACGTGTTTGAATCGTCGTTCAATTTCGTCGCCGGCTTCCTCGTAGCAGGCCCTTAAGGAGGCGCCCGGCCCGAGCCGGCCTGTTCACGCGCCTCCCTCGACCCCCGCGCCCGCGGGGGTCTTCGTTGTTATCCGTGCAGGTAGACGGGGTATGGAGGCAAGGCGATGATCGATCTCACGTACGAAGAGCGCATCCGGCGAGAGGCCGACAACCTCCGCACGCACTGGGACTCGAGCCCGCGGTGGAGCGGGATCGAGAGGACCCATGACGCCGAGGACGTGATCGGGCTTCGGGGCTCGATCACGGTCGAGCACACCCTGGGCCGACTCGGCGCCGAACGGCTCTGGTGGCTGTTGACCACCAAGGAGTACGTCCCCGCACTCGGCGCGCTGACCGGTGGCCAGGCGGTCGAGATGGTCAAGGCCGGGCTCGACGCGATCTACGTCTCCGGGTGGCAGGTGGCCGCGGACGCGAACCTCGCCGGCCAGACCTATCCGGATCAGTCGCTGTATCCCGTCAACAGCGTCCCGAACCTCGTCCGCAGGATCAACAACGCGCTGCAGCGCGCGGATCAGATCGCCTGGGCCGACGGCGACACCGGCACGTCGTGGATGGCGCCGGTGGTCGCGGACGCCGAGGCCGGGTTCGGCGGGGCCTTGAACACGTTCGAGCTCATGAAGTCGCTGATCGAGAGCGGCGCCGCAGGCGTGCACCTCGAGGACCAGCTCGCGAGCGAGAAGAAATGCGGACACCTCGGAGGCAAGGTGCTCGTTCCGACGTCCCAGTTCGTCAAGACGCTGAGCGCGGCGCGGTTGGCGGCCGACGTCCTGGGGGTGCCGACCGTGCTCGTGGCTCGGACCGACGCCGAATCGGCGACGTTGCTCACCAGCGACGTCGACGAGGCCGACCGCCGGTTCATCACGGGCGACCGAACCCCGGAGGGCTTCTTCCGCATCCGGAGCGGCGTCGAGACCGCGATCGCCCGGGGGATCGCGTACGCGCCGTTCGCGGACGTGATCTGGTGCGAAACCTCGACCCCCGACCTGGACGACGCGCGCACGTTCGCCGAGGCGATCCACGATGCCTTCCCCGGCAAGCTCCTCGCCTACAACTGCTCGCCGAGCTTCAACTGGCGCAAGCACCTTGACGACGAGACGATCGCGGGCTTCCAGCGCGAGCTCGGGGCGATGGGGTACCGGTTCCAGTTCATCACTCTCGCCGGCTTCCACGCGTTGAATGCGTCGATGTTCGATCTCGCCCACGCCTACGCCGGCGAGGGGATGAGCGCGTACGTTCGGCTCCAAGAGCGCGAGCTCGAGCTCGAGTCGCTCGGGTACTCCGCCACCCGCCACCAGGCCGAGGTCGGGACGAGCTACTTCGACCGCGTCTCGGAGGTCGTGAGCCGCGGCACCGCGTCGACACTCGCGCTCGCCGGTTCGACCGAGCGCGCGCAGTTCCGAACGCCGGACGGCACCAGCAACGGTGCCAACGGCCGACGGCGACGCGAACCCGCTCGCGACGCCTGAAGTCAGGCGCGGATCGGCGGCTCCGAGTCCGGCGGGGGTTCCGGTCCCGGAGACGGCGCCGGCGTCGGGGGTTCCGGCTGGGGAACCGGGCCGGGCTCGGGCTGTGGGGTGGGCACCGGGCCGGGCGACGGTGGGGGTTCGGGGTCGGGGATCTCGGAACGGCTCATCATTCCTCCTCTTGCGTATCGTCCGTCGGCCGGCTCGGCTCGGGTTCCACCGGCTCGGTCGTCTCCTCGCTCTCGCGCCGCTCGACGGTCATCCGGTCGGGGTCGGCCGCCGCGAGCGCGCCTCCTTTGACCTCGTGACCGCAGGAGAACAGCAGGACCTCGTAGCTGTCGCCGGCCTGCCGCAGCTCGGGCCCACCGGGCTTCGGATCCTCGTACATCACGTCCGTGAAGACGCCCGTGCCGCAGACCGGGCAGCGCTGCTGATCCGTGCCCTCCGGCATGCTGGTGCTGTACCCGTCCGGCAGCTCCCGGAACCCTCGTCCCGTTAGCATCACGCCATGCTCCGTGGAGCGATCGCCGCCGCCGTGACGCCGCTCACGGCCGGCGGGAGCGAGCTCGACGAGGGCGCGATCGGCCCGCTCGCCCGCTTCCTCGCCGAGCGCGGCATCGACGGCGTGCTGGCGTGCGGCACCACCGGCGAGGGGATCCTGCTGACGATCGACGAACGCCGGCGCGTGGCCGAACGGTTCCTCGAGGCTCGCCCCGACGGCTTCCAGGTGGCGGTCCACGCCGGCGCCCAGACCACGGCCGACACCGTCTCGCTCGCCACGCACGCCAAGGAGATCGGCGCGGACGCCGTCGCGGTGATCGCGCCGCCGTACTTCCCCCTCGACGGGTCGGCGCTACTCGCGCACCTGACCTCCGCGGCCGAGGCCTGCGGCCCGCTCCCGTTCTACGTCTACGAGTTCGCCGGGCGGTCGGGGTACGCGATCCCGGTCACCGTGATCGAACGCCTGCGGGAGACGTCGCCGAACCTCGCCGGCATGAAGGTCTCGGACACCCCGTGGAGCGCGGTCGAACCCTACGTGCTCGAGGGGCTCGACCTGTTCGTCGGTTCGGAGCCGCTCGTGCTCGAGGCCCTCCAGCACGGGGCCGATGGCGCGGTCTCGGGCCTTGCGACGGCGTTCCCCGAGATCGTGGCGTCGCTCGTGCACGATCGAGACGCGGCGGCGGGCGAGCACGTGGCCGCGCTTCGGACGCTCCTCGGGCCGCTCCCCATCCACGCGGCCCTCAAAGAGGTCCTCGTGGCTCGCGGCGTCCCGGTGGATCCCGCCGTGCGGCCCCCGCTGAGAGGTCTCACGCCCAACGAACGGGAGGTCGCGCTCGACGCCGCTCGCCGCGTGGGCGCGCTCTAGCCGTCCAGCAGACCCGGGATGAGGCGAAGGTCGTCGATCGAGGCGCCGTCCCACTCATCGATCTCGGGTCGGAGCATCTCGGCCTCCTCCTGCAGATCGCGGATCAGCACCGGCTGCATCCCGACAGCGGCCGCGCCCGAGAGCTCGTGGTACGAACCGTCCCCCACGTAGAGGCAGGCCGCGGGCGCGACGGCCAGGCGCTCGGCCGCGAGCAGGTAGATCGCGGGGTCCGGCTTCCGGAGCGCCACCTCACTCGAGAAGATCTCGACGTCGACGGTGCCGTTGAGCGGCGAGCTCCGCCACATCGCCGGGGTATCGGGCGTGCACATGCTGACCAAAGCCAGCGGGTATCCGTCCGAGCGCAACCGAACGAGGACCTCCTCGGCGCCGGGCCGCGGCACGAACCAGGTCCGGTACATCGCGGCCCGCTCCTCGAGCGCCTCGGCGATCTGGGCATCGGTCGGCCACGCGCCGGCACGAGCCGCGACGGTTCGCAAGCACGCCTCGATGTCCCCGAGCCGGCCCGTCTGCCGTTCGATCGCCGTGGCCTCCCACCCGGCTCGGAACGCGTCGATGTCGGCCTCGAGCATCGCGGCGCTCGTCTCGAGCCATGCGTCCCAATCGGCTCGGGGGAACTCGAACACGAGGGTCCCGAACAGGTCGAACACGACCGCCTCGATGCCCGTCACGAAGCGGGTGGCCACTCGTCGTCGAGGATCGCGTACACGACGAGGTCGTAGAAGCCGTTCGAACCGCGTTCGCCTCCGCGCTCGATCCCCTCGGGGACGAACCCGAGTCGCTCGGGGATCGCACGGCTCCTCGTGTTTCCCACCCCCGCGCGGATCTCGATCCGATGGAGACCGAGGTCGCGGAACCCCACCTCGACGAGTGCGCGCACCGCACGGCTGACCAGGCCCCGTCCCTCGTAGGCGGCGGCGATCCAGTAGCCGATCTCGCCACGCACGTCGAACGGATCCCAGCGCAGACCGACCCCCCCGACGTACCGCCCGTCCACGAAGATCCCGCACCCGTCGAGCGTCCGCTCGTCGCGTACGACGCTCTCGAGCCACTGCCGCTGGTCGTCGATCGTTCGGGTGCCCTCGGTCCACGGCATCCAGGGCTCGAGGCGAGGCCGTTCGACGTCCACGAGGGCCCAGATCTCGTCCAGGTCGTCCATCGTGAGCCGGCGCAGGACCGCGCCGTCGCCCAGATCGGCGGGCAGCGGGCTCACGGAGACGCGGTCGCGCCCGATACCGACTTCTGTCGCTCCTCCTCGGCGAGCACGCGGCGCAGGACCTTGCCGACCATCGTCTCGGGGAGCGAGTCCCGGAGCTCGATCTGCTTGGGGGTCCGGTACGCGGTGAGGCCGTTCGCGGGGTCGCGAGCCCAAGTCACCAGCTCCTCGACCGTCGCCGACTCACCCTCCCGAAGGACGACGAACGCCTTCACCGCTTCCCCGGTCTTGTCGTCCGGAACCCCGATCACGGCGACCTTCGCGATCTTCGGATTCCGATACATGGCGTCCTCGATCTCGTTCGGATACACGTTGAAACCGGAGACGAGGATCATCTCCTTCAGCCGGTCGACGATCCGGAAGTACCCGTCCGGATCCATCACGGCGACGTCCCCCGTGTGGAACCACCCGTTGCGGATCACCAGCGCGGTCTCCTCCGGCCGGTTCCAGTACCCGAGCATCACCTGCGGTCCCCGGACGCACAGCTCCCCCCGTTCACCCGGAGCGACGGTCTTGTCCGCGTCCTCCAGATCCACGATCTTGCAGTCGGTGTCGGGCATCGGCAGGCCGATCGACCCGGATCGGGGGGCGTCCAAGGGGTTCGCGTGCGTGACCGGTGAGCACTCGGTGAGCCCGTAGCCCTCGACGAGCTTGGCGCCGCCCGTGATCTCGGCGAACCGTTCCGCCACGGCCGTGGGGAGCGGCGCCGCACCGGAGATGCAGGCTTTGACGGAACGCAGGTCGAACTTGGCCGTGAGCGGCGACTCGTTGAGCGCATCGAACAGCCGCGGCACACCTGGCACGAACGTCGGCTTCTCCTTCGCCATCTCGTCCAGGACCAGGTGCAGGTCACGCGGGTTCGGGATCGGCACCATCTTCCCCGCGATCCGCACCGCGACGTTCATCGTCAGCATCCCGAACGAGTGGAAGAACGGGAGCGGACCGAGGAGCGCTTCCTTGCCTTCCTCCAGCGAGAGGTACGCGGCGGCCTGCATCGCGTTGGCCACCATGTTCCGGTGCGAGAGCATCGCGCCCTTCGAGATGCCCGTGGTGCCGCCCGTGTAGATGAAGCCGGCCGGGTCCTTCTCGGGCTCGACGGGTGCGACCGAAGGCGCCGGGCCGGCGGCGGCGAGCCATCCCTCCCACCACGTGACGGGTGCGCCTTTCGGCACGGGCGGCCACGGCTTGCCCTGCTCGAGCTGTCGCTTCTTGAACTTGAGCGCCGGCGCGAGCTGCTTCTTCGGGAACGACATGTAGTCGTTCAGCCTCGCGACGACGACGTGGTCGAGGCCCACCGTCGGGAACACCTCGGCGAAGTCCGAGTACAGGAGGTCGAGCACGACGACGACTGCCGGCTCGCAGTCGCGGAGCTGGTGCTCCATCTCGCGCGTGGTGTAGAGCGGGTTGTTCCCGACCACGACCGCTCCGAGCCTCGCGGTCGCGTAGAAGGCGATCGGGTACTGGGGGCAGTTCGGCATGATCAGCGCAACCCGATCCCCCTTGCCGATCCCCAGACCGGCCAGCGCGGCCGAGCAGCGTTCGACCTCCTTCAGGAGCTCGGCGTAGGAGATCTTCCGGCCGAACCACGCGAGCGCCGGGGCGTCGGGGTGGTTGCGAGCCGAGGCCTCGAGCATGCCGAACACCGACAGGTTCGGGTAGGGCTCGAGGGAGTGCGGGACGCCGGACGGGTAGGTCGTGAACCACGGCTGGTGGTCGGTCATCACGGGCATCATTCCAGACGGGGGGCGACGTGCTCAACCGGTAGGCTCCGCCTCCATGGCCGATCCGCTCGAGGAGCTCAGGGAGGCCGCGCGGGCGGCCCTGCCCCCCGTGGAGGGCGAGGTCGCCGTCGCCGGACTCCGCGAGCCCGTCGAGGTGCTCCGGGACCGCTGGGGGATCCCCTACCTGTCCGCCGCCTCCCAGGACGACCTCTGGTTCGCGCAGGGGTTCGTGCAGGCGTCCGAACGGCTCTTCCAGATCGAGCTCGCGCTCCGAGCCGCGAACGGCCGCCTGTCCGAGTGGTTCTCCGATCTCACGCTTCCGTCCGACCGGTTCGCGCGGACGGTCGGCTTCCATCGGATCGGCGCGCTCGAGGCCGATCGGTGGACGGACCCATCGCGATCGATGATGCGCCGGTTCGTCGAGGGGGCCCGCGCATGGGTCGCCTCCATGCCCGCCCCGCCGCTCGAGTACGCGCTGCTCGGCATGCCTCCCGAGCTCCCCGAGGACCTCGAAGGATGGGCGGCGGCGTTCGCGTACGTCGCCTGGGGCCTGTCGGGGAACTGGGACGACGAGCTGCTCCGCCTCCGGCTTTCCGAGCGGCTGGGGGCATCGGCCGCGGAGGCGTTGCTACCCCCCGCGCCGGTGGATCCGGGGCCGGCGGCCGGCTCGCTCGCGGGGCGGCTGCTCGAGGGGCTCCCGCGCTCAAGTGGCCGGGGCTCCAACAACTGGGTGGTCGCGGGCTCGCGGACGGCGAGCGGGCGACCGCTGCTGGCGAACGATCCCCACCTGCTCGCGCAACAGCCGGCCGCGTGGTTCGAGCTCCACCTGCGAGCCCCCGGGTACGAGGCGCGTGGCGTGGCGTTCCCGTTCGCGCCCGGGATCGTCGTCGGTACGACGTCGCACCATGCGTGGGGCGTCACCAACGTGAGCGGTGACATCCAGGACCTGTACGTCGAGCGCCTGAACGACACGGGGACGGCGGCCGAGTTCGACGGAACCTGGGAACCCCTCGAGGTTCGTTCGGAGACGATCGAGGTCCGGGGTGGGCGGGCCGTGACGTTCGACGTGCGCGAGTCGCGGCACGGACCGATCCTCGAGACCGCGACGGTGGGCGTCGGGGGCACCGAGTTCGTTCCGATCGACGGAACCTTCGCGCTGCAATGGGCGGCGGCCGACGGGCTGCTCGAGCCCTCCTCGCTCGTCGACCTCGTCCGCGCCACGTCCTTCGAGGAGTTCCGCCAGGCTCTCCGGGGACTCTCGTGCCCCGGACAGAACGTCGTGTACGCGGACGTCGAGGGGACGATCGGCTACCAGTGCACGGGGCGGTTCCCGATCCGCCGCACCGGGGAGGGCTCGGCGCCCGTCCCCGGGTGGACCTCGGAGCACGAGTGGGACGGGTACCTGCCCTTCGACGAGCTCCCCTGGTCGAAGGACCCGGGCTCGGGCTTCATCGTGACGGCGAACAACCGGATCCACGACGAGGACTACCCGCACCTGATCGGCCTCGACTTCCACACTCCCTATCGAGCCCGCCGGATCGCGCACCTGCTCTCGTCGAACGACGCGGTGTCGGTCGCCGACTGCGGATCGATCCAGGTCGACACCGTCTCGCTCCCGGCGCAACGGCTGCTCCCGCACCTGGTGAGCATCGACTCGACGAACGACGAAGGCGCGGAGGCACTCGACCGGCTGCGGCGATGGGACGGTGACCTGCGCGCCGACTCGTGGGAGGCGGCGGTGTACGAGGTCTGGTTGGGCGAGATCGCCGCGCGCGCGCTCGGCGCCGAAGACGATCCGGAGACGTTCGCCGCCTACTTCTCGTCCCGGGAGGCGTTCGTGTGCTCGGCGCTCCCGGCGATGCTCGAGAGCCGGAGGCCTCCACCGGTCGGCGGATCTTGGAACGAGATCCTCGCCGGAGGGCTGGTCGCGGCCCTCCGCGTCCTCGAGGAACGGCTCGGTGACGAACGCAACGCCTGGCGCTGGGGCGCGCTCCATCGGGTCCGGTTCGCCCATCCCCTCGCTCGGATGCCGGGGCTCGGGCCGATGTTCGTCGCGGGCGAGCACGAACTCGGCGGTGACGAGCAGACCGTCCTGCAAGCGGGCTTCGACGCCCACCTCGGCTTCGACGCCCTGGTGATCCCGTCGTGGCGGGTGGTGGTGGACCTGGCCGACCTCGATGCGTCGCGGGCCGTGCTCACCACCGGGCAGTCGGGCAACCCCTCCTCGCCGCACTGGAACGATCAGTCGGCGCTCTGGGCCGCCGGGGAGCTCCGCGAATGCCCCTTCTCGCGCCCCGCCGTCGAAGCCGCATCCGAACGCTCGATGCTGCTCGTCCCCGGGTAACATCGTCGGCGCGATGCCCAAGTCCCGACAGCGACAGAAGAAGACCTCACGGTCCTACGTCGCGCCTCCCACCAAGCCGAAGCCCAAACCGAGCCCCCGCTGGTACGGCTTCCTGGTGCTCGGGTTGATCCTGCTCGGCGTGCTGATCATCGTCCTGAACTACGCGAACTTCCTCTTGCCCGGCGGGACACAGCAGCATTGGCTCTGGGTCGGCCTCGGGGTCATCGGCCTCGGGTTCATCGCGGCGACGCGCTGGCGCTGAACCGGTCGACTCGACGGCTGCTCGCGCTCGGATCACATCGTTGTGATTCCCCACAATCGCATCCACAGGTGTGGAACGTTGCTCCGGGTCGGGTCACGGGATGTGGAAAACCGCCGGCATCCCGTGGATATCTCTGGGGGAACCTGCGCAGAACCCGGTCCGCGATGGGGATGACGGAGGTGTGTGGTTCCCGCGGCTAGGCGCCCGCCCCCGCGGAGCGCCGAACGACCCCCATCGGCTCCCCGCAGTGCCTCGGGATCTGGAGCTCGCCGATCCGGGTGACCCGGAACTCGGTCCCGCACTCACGGCACACGAGGTAGACCTCGAGCTCGTCCACGTCCTCGGGCTCGGCGGTCTCGCGATCCACGCCGACGCCGGAGGCGGCGCGAAGGGCGGTGAGCCCGAGCCAGGCGATGACCAGGGCGATCGCGATCGCACCGATCACCATCCACACGCTCATCGGACCCTTCCGACGCGGCCCGTCGCCGTTCGCTCCATGGATGACCGAGTGTACGCACGCGGCTCGGGTACGGGACCCCGGGGGCCCCGCCCGGAGCATCACGCTCCGGTACGCTTCCGATCCGAGAGGCCCCAGTCCCAGGAGGCACCGTGAGCACGAACGTCGACCGGTTGATGGCCGCCGTCGAAGCGAAGAACCCCGGAGAGCTCGAGTTCCATCAGGCGGTCCGCGAGGTCGCCACGTCGATCGAGCTCCTCCTCGAACGCGAGCCCGTGTACCGGGAGGCCAAGATCTTGGAGCGGATGATCGAGCCCGAGCGCGTGCTCATGTTCCGCGTCCCGTGGGTGGACGACCGGGGCGAGATCCACGTCAACCGGGGCTTCCGCGTCGAGATGAGCAGCGCGATCGGTCCCTACAAGGGCGGGCTGCGGTTCCACCCCACCGTCGACCTCGGCCTGCTGAAGTTCCTCGCGTTCGAGCAGGTGCTCAAGAACGCCCTCACGACGCTCCCGATGGGCGGGGGCAAGGGGGGCGCCGACTTCGACCCCAAGGGGAAGAGCGACGCCGAGGTCATGCGCTTCTGCCAGTCGTTCATGACCGAGCTCCAGCGTCACATCGGCCCGAACACGGACGTCCCGGCCGGTGACATCGGCGTCGGAGGGCGCGAGATCGGCTACCTGTTCGGCCAGTACAAGCGGATCAAGAACGAGTTCACCGGCGTCCTGACGGGCAAGGGGCTCGAATGGGGCGGCTCGCTGATCCGCCCCGAGGCGACCGGTTACGGGGCCGTGTACTTCGCGCACGAGATGCTGCTGACGCGCGAGGACAGCCTCGAGGCGAAGACCTGCCTGGTCTCCGGGAGCGGCAACGTCGCGCAGTACACCGTCGAGAAGCTGATGGACATGGGCGCGAAGGTGGTAACGCTCTCCGACTCGGAGGGGTTCGTCCTGGACCCGGCCGGGATCGACAACGAGAAGCTCACCTGGATCATGGAGCTCAAGAACGAGCGACGGGGTCGCATCTCCGAATACGCGGAGCGTTTCCCGGGCGTGACCTTCACGCCCTACGATCCGACCGCCGACGCCAATCCGCTGTGGAGCGTGCCGGCCGACTGCGCCTTCCCGAGCGCCACGCAGAACGAGATCAACGCGAAGGACGCGGCGAACCTGCTCGCCGGCGGCGTCTACGTCGTGAGCGAGGGGGCCAACATGCCCACCTCACCCGAGGGTGTGGAGCAGTTCGTGCAGGCGGGGATCCTGTACGGCCCGGGCAAGGCCGCCAACGCCGGCGGCGTGGCCGTGTCCGGCCTGGAGATGGCGCAGGACTCCCTCCGGATGGCCTGGCCGCGGGAGGAGGTCGACGCACGGCTGAAGGAGATCATGAAGTCGATCCACAAGCAGTGCCGTCAGACCGCAGAGGAGTTCGGCACGCCGGGGAACTACGTGAACGGCGCCAACATCGCGGGATTCGTCAAGGTCGCCGACGCGATGCTCGACCAGGGGCTGGTCTAAGCCGCGAACACCCTTGCCTCCCGCTGGAACCTTCCCGATGGGGTTCCGCGTCTTCGGGTGAGATGGTCCTCTCGGTGGAACGGCGGAAGCGCGCGACGGCCGAAGGCAGCCTGGACGCCCTGTACCGGGCGCACGCGGCCGAGGCCCTGCGTCTGGGCTACCTCCTGACCGGTGACCGCACGCTGGCCGAGGACCTCGTGCAGGACGCGTTCGTCAGGGTCCTCGGTCGGTTCCACGACCTGCGGAACCGGGACGCGTTCTGGTGGTACCTGCGGCGAACGATCGTGAACCTGTCGACGTCGTACTTCCGCAGGCGCGGCGTCGAGCGCGCCTGGCTCGCCCGCCAGCGCCCGGCCGAAGCAGCCCCGGCCCCCCACGACCTCGGCGAGCGCGACCGGCTGCGGCAGGCGCTCATGAAGCTGCGACCCGAGCAGCGCGCCGCGATCGTCCTGCGGTTCTACGAAGACCTCAGCGAAGCCGACACGGCGGAGGCGCTCGGCATCCCCCTCGGCACGGTCAAGTCGACGGTCTCCCGCGCCCTGGAACGCCTGCGCCACGAGCTCCCGGAGAACGAAGGGGCGGACGAGTGATGGACACCAAGCTACGGAACCTCCTGCACGACCTCGCGACGGAGATGCCGGTCGACATCGAGGGCTCGGCGCCTCGGACGCTCCGCAAGGCGAGAGGCCGGCGCATCCTGACGGCCGGAGCGGGCGTGGCCATCGTGCTCGCCCTCGTCGTGGTGAGCGTATCGGCGCTCCGGTTCGGTGGCGAGCCGACCATCACGCCCGCGGTGACCGGTTCGAACCAGCAGCCGGTGGGCTTCGAGGGCCTGTGGCCCGAGACCGACGCCGAGGCGCTGGCGGTGACGCAGGAGGCCATCGATGATGGGCACCAGCCCCTTCGGACCACCCCGGACGGCACGGCGCGCCTGCTGGCGGTGAACTTGCTCGGTTGGCAGGAGCCCGACGTCCTGATCGCGTCTTCGGCGACTGACGGCGACGAGGCGTCGGTGGTGATCGGCAACCGCGTCTTCAGCGACTCCGTGCCCCCGATCAGGGTCGAAGTTCGACAGCTCGGCGACACCGGTCCGAACGGCGCCTGGAGCGTCGTCGGCGTCTCGACCCCCCTGATCGAGCTCGATCCGCTTCGTTCTTCGGATCCAGAAGGAACCATTCGAGCATCCGGACGTGTGACCGAGATCTTCGACGGCGCCCCGGTGCTCGAGGTCCACCTTCTCGATGGTCCGGCGATCGACCCCGCCTTGGGGGGTGGTTTCTCGGTCGCACTCACCGACCCGACGGTCGAGCTCAGGTTCGAGGTTTCGGCGACCCCCGACGGCCGCGCGAGCCTGTTGCTGACGATGCCGGACGCTACCGGCGCGAGCCTCGGAGCGCTCATGACGTCGGTCCCGACCCCCACCGGCGATCGCCCGTCGACCGGGGTCGACGTGACAGGCGTGCCGCCCGACGTCTCCGTCACCGCGCAGCGGATCTACGACGGAGCCCGCGCCCGCGACTTCGACGCGCTCGCGCAGCTCCTCGACCCCAACACGTTCGTCTACAACTTCGACGACGGCTCCGACCCGATCCCGGCCTGGCGGCCGAGACCCTTCGGTCCTGGATCTCATGGTCGCCGTGCTCGAGCTACCGGCCGCGGATCCTCGAGTCATCGAGGGATACGGCACCTTCACCATCTGGCCCTACCTCATCGACAGCGACTTCGACGCGCTCACCGAACGCGAGCGCGCCGACCTCGCCTCATTGGGGTACACCGAGGAGGACATCCAGCTCATGATCGACGGCGGGCACGGCTACCAGGGACCGCGTCTTGCCATCGACGAGACGGGCCTGTGGCGGAACTTCATCACCGTAGGCGAGTGAGCCGCGCCCGCCGCGGTCAGGGGAGACGGATGCGGGCGCGGAGGAAGTCCAGCACGGCGGCCCACTCGCGAACCTCTTCGTCCACGATGTAGGAGCTGTGGCCCTCGGCGTACGAATAGAGCTCGACGTCACCGCCCGCCTTCCTCAACGCCCGGACGTATCGGTAGACCTGTCCGGGCACGCAGCGGGTGTCGTTCTCGCCCACCAGCACGAAGACCGGCGCTCGAACGTCGTGCACGTACGTGATCGGTGATCGCTCGGCGATGAACTCGGGGATGTCGTGTACGACGCCACCGGCGAGTGTTCGGTCGTAGGCCTGCAGCGAGGGGGCAGAGTCGTCGTACGAGTCCAGGTAGTCCCCGACCGGCACACCGGCCACGCCCGCGGCGAAGCGTTCCGGATGCATCCCGAGCGCGAGCAGCGTGATGTAGCCGCCCCACGACCATCCACCGATCACGACCCGTTCGGGATCGGCGATCCCACGTTCGACGAGGTCGTCGCGACCGGCTACGACATCCTCGACCTCGGGGAACCCGATGTCGCCGATGATGTGATCGCGCCACGCCCTGCCGTACCCGATCGAGCCGCGGTAGTTCACCATCGCGACGGCGAAGCCCTCGTCCACCAGCGACTGCACGTCCGGCCACCAGGTGTCGAGGTAGAGCCAGTTCGGCCCGCCATGGACCTTCAGGTACAGCGGGAACGGACCCTCACCCGGCGGCGTGACGAGCCAACCCTGGACGAGGTCGCCGGCGGGGTTCCGGAACAGCCACTCGCGGTACGGCCTCCCCTCGCGGACGCCGCCTGGGGCCTGAGTGAGGACCTCCACACCCGTGTCGTCGAGCAGCACCGGCGCCCGGGCTCCCGTCGACAGGCGGAACCACACGCGGCCGTCGGGGCGGACACGAGCCCCGAGGATCTCGCCGTTCGGATGGCCGATCTCGGTGAGCGAGCCCCGGTCCAGATCGAGGCGGTAGAGCCGGTCGCGGCCGCGGAACAGGTGCGCGAGCAGGAGTGATCGGGCGTCCGGCCACCAGTCGATCGGCACCGCCTCCCCGGGAAGGTCGAGGTCGAGGTCCGTCCGTTCGCCGGTCGTCGGATCCCACAGGGCCGGCCGCAACAGGTCCTCGCGCTCGTGGCCGATCAACAAGCGCCGATCGCCGGGAACCGGCGACCACCCGAACGCGCTCACGCCCAGCCCCGGCCCGTCCGCGAGCTCGCCGACGGTGGCACCCGAGCGCGGGTCGAGCACGAGGAGCTTGCGGTGGATGTTGTCCCCGTCCTGCGCCACCTCCACGCAGACGAACGCCTCGTCCGCGGAGAGGCCCACGTGGTCGAACCCCTCCAGATGCAGCTCGGAATCCGAGAAACCGATCACGTCCGGGTGCCGGTGGATCTCCTTGGCCGCGCCGCCGTCCTCCGACACGTGAACGGCGAAACCGTCCCGGTCGGCGAGCACGGCAACGACGAGCTCACGGCCGATGGAGAGACCCTCGGGCCAACCGACCGGGGCGCCCGGGAGCAGCTCGCGGGGCTCCCCGCCCTCGAACGGCACGGCGAGCCAGCGGCCCGACTCGTCCCCGGTCGGGTCGGAGAACCAAACGAGGCTCGAACCGTCTCCCGAGACCGTCGCGAGGGTGACCCCGACGCGCTCGTCGGTCAGCCGCCGAGGCTCGGCCCCGTGCTCCCACGCGTACGCCTGGAACGAACCGCTCTCGTCGGAGCGCAGGACGAAGCGTTCGGGCATCGCCGGGCTCCAGACGGGGAGCGTCCGGGTCGGTGCGCGGAACCGCTGCTCCCACACGGGCAGGTCGGGCATGGTCGGCACCCTAGCAGGGGCTCAGGCCGGGACGAGGAGCACGGGAACCCTCGCGACGGCGGGGCCGCCGTCTCCGGAGACGCCGCTCACTTCGACCGTCCCCCGCTGACGACGCTCGACGAAGAAGAACAGCTCCGCGGCGAAGGTCCCGAGGCATCCGTCCCCGCAGCTGGCCTCGACCACCGTCGCCGCGAGCTCGAACCCGCGTTCGTCGAGCACGCGGACGACGAGTGATGCATCGAGCACATCGGCCGTGCCGGTGATCGAGACTCGATTCGCGATCTCCCCGTTCACGAACGGGGTCTCGATGACGATCGAGGGTTCGCCGGTAGGTGACGAAGACGTCACGGGTGCGGGCGATCCCACCGAGGCCGGGGGCGACGGCGATAACGCTTCCGTCGCGCGATCGGCCCCCGTGCAGCCGGTCGCCGCGAGGCCGAGCACGACGACGGCCACGACGATCGTCATCCGCCGCCCCGGCATCCCGCGGCGACGTATCGTGGCGATTCCCAGAACCCGCGCCCGCGCCATGATGGAAAGGACCGACGCCCGAAGATCGATGTGGTCATGCGGGACGAACTGTAGAGGAGCTGTCATGCGTAGACGGACCGCCGCCTTCATCGGGGCCTGCCTCGTGGCGCAGGTCGTGCTCGCGGCCACACCGGCGTCGGCGGGGTCGCCGATCCGCGCGCGCGAAGTGGTGGGTGACCTCGACCAGCCGGTCGCGTTCACGTTCGGACCGGGCAAGAAGGTCTGGTACGTCGAGAAGGGGACCGGCCAGGTCCGCGTGCACGATCTCGACACGGACTCGGACCGGCTGTTCGTCACGGTCCCCGGCGTCAACGGCGCCGGCGAGCGCGGGATGCTCGGCATCGCGCTCCACCCGAGGTACCCGAACAAGCCGTTGGTGTACGTGTACGCGACGCGCTCGGCCGAGGGGCAGCTCAGGAACCAGATCCTGCGCTACCGGGACGATCACGGCTCGGGGGTCGGTCGCAAGGTGGTCTTCTCGAGCATCGCGGGCGGGAGCCCGTACCACAACGGCGGGCGGATCGCGTTCGGGCCCGACGGCATGCTGTACGCGATCGTCGGCGACGCGCACGACTCGGGCAACGCGCAGGACACGACGAACGAGGACCGCGGGAAGATCATCCGCATCGAGCCCAACGGCGACGTCCCCCCCGACAACCCGTTCGGCGACCGCGTGTGGGTGTTCGGGATCCGGAACTCGTTCGGCTTCGCCTTCGACCCGCAGACCGACGATCTGTGGGAGACGGAGAACGGCCCGTCCTGCAACGACGAGATCAACCTGATCGAGCGGGGCGAGAACTACGGCTGGGGACCCAACGAGACCTGCGACGGCTCCTCCCCCGGCAACACGAACCAGGACGGTCCGAGCCCCGTCCTGCCCGAGCTCTTCTACGAGAACGCGATCGGGATCACCGGCATCGCGTTCTGCGAAGGATGCCGCCTCGGGCAGGCGAGCGACGGTGCGGCGTTCGCCGGCGCCGTGAACAACGGGGAGGTCACCCGCATCGTGTTCAACGGCCAGCGTGACGCGATCGCGGGCCGCTCGGTGGTGTACAACCACGGAGGGAGCACGCTTTCGTTCGAGATCGGACCCGGGGGGCGGATCTTCTTCAGCGACTTCAACGGGATCAACAAGCTCGTCCGCGTCTGAGGTTTCGGGAGGCGCTGGCCAGACGTCGGACCACGGGAGTACGCTCGGGACTGGAACTCGGGTTCGAGGAGACCACCCCGAGGAGCGCACCCATGGACATCGGTCGACCGCAGCGGATCATCGAGGTCGAGCCCGTCTCGCTCCCCCTGCCCGAAGAGCTTCCCGAGCTCGAACCGGCGCCCGCCGAGCCCGCTCGTTCCGAACCCGATCCGGCCCGATAACCGATGGCATCCGTCCGGCTCGAGACCCCGGTCGCGCGACTGATCGAACCGATCCAGGCCTGGCGAACGTGGACCCTGGTGGGCTCCCGGGACGGATCGGAGGTTCGGCTCGCTCCGATCGCCGGCGACGGCAAGCCATGGCCGCCCAGACGGCCCGCAGCCGCCTCCTGCACCCGCCACCGATCGCACGTCGGACCCGAGCTCCATTGCACGTGCGGCCTCCATGCCGCCTCGAGCCCCGACGCGCTCAGGCGGACCCGCGACCCGGCGGTCCTCGGGACCGTCGGCCTGTGGGGTCGGGTCGTGGAGCACGAGCACGGGTTCCGCGCTTCCTTCGCGTACCCGCAACGCCTGCGACTGGTGTGCTACCTGTGCTTCTCGTTGTGGGGGCGGCGAGCGCCGGGGGACTGTGAGGTCGTCGTTCGGCATCGCGGCGGACGCATGGTCCCGCTGTGCGAACCGCACCTCGAGCTCAGCCGCCGGTACGGGTACCGGGTGCCGAGGGTCCTGCCCGCGCGGCCGGTCCGATCCGCTCTCTTGGCGACATACGCCGTGGATCTGCTGCGGGAGCTCGATTAGGCCTCGGCGAGCTCCGTCTCCGTTCTGGGCGCCCGCTGCTCGGCCTCGCTGAGCTGCGCCTCCATCTCGAGCGCACGCTCGGCCGTGGCGGTCGCGCGCCTGGCCGCCTCCTGGGTCTTCTTCTCTGCAGCGGCAGCCTTCCTCTCCGCCATGACGGCCCGGCTCTCCGCGTCCGCGATCAGCTTGTTCACCCGCTTGATGTCCCCACGTGTGCCGGTGGATCCGTCTCGCGCCAGGGCGACCTCGGCGTCTCGTTCGGCGAGCGTCGCCTGGAGCCGGTGAACCGTGGCGACGAGTTCCTCGCGTTCGGCCTCCGAGGCCCGGAGCTTCAGGTCGAGCTCCTCGAGGGCGGCGGTCGCCGTCGCGGTGCTCGGCGCGGCCGCCACCATGGCTTCGAGCTCCTCCAACCGCTTCTCGGACTCTCGGGCCAGGCGCTCGGCACGGTCCGCACGCTCCACGGCGTCTCGCACCTGCACGTCGTCGGCTCGGCGTCCCGGGGTCACTCGGCGCTCGCCCTGGGCGGCGGGCTCGGCGGTCACCGCAGCATTCCGCAACCACCTGACGAACAGGACCCCGATCGCGACCAGGAGGGCGAGCGCGATGAACTGCACGGGTCGCCACACGCGGTACGCCTGGTTGCGGATCGCCGAATACCGCTGGTCGATCTGCACCACGCCATCGATCAGGGAGTCGCTCGACGAGCGGATGGGGACGAAGGTCTGGAACATCTCCTCGTTCGGTCGCTTGAGGCCGTCGTGGTAGGTGCCGGCGCTCGAGAGCACACTGACGGTCTGGCCCTCGAGGGCCTGCGCGATCCACTGGTCATCGCCGGCGATGACGCCGGCGTCGTCTCTCTGCGCGGTCGAGTAGATGAGGGCGCCGTCCAGACGCCAGATGCGGACCACCGTGAACCGGTCGTCGGACAGGATGCCGGCCTGGACGCGGACCGTGAGGTCGCGATGGTCGGTGCCGCCGATGTCCCTCGCGAGCAGGTCCGGGGTGAGCTCCTCCTCGACGACCGACCCCGAGAGGCCCTCGGCTCGTACCTGCGCGTCCTGCTCGGCGCCGGCGACGGAGGATCCCGACAGGACGACGGACCCGACGAGGACGAGCAGTAGCAGCAGGGCGGCCCCGCCCCATACGAAGCGACCGTAGCGGTCGATGATCCCCATCCTCTGATCGGTCATGTGCAGCCCAACGGCTGCCCGCTCACGCGTCGGGCAGTCCCCTCCCCCTTGTCGGCCCTGCGGCCCTCAGGCTTGAACGCGATGGATAAGGCTTCGATGAGATGAGCTCACTGCGGGAAACCTGAAAGGGGCTCAGTCGACTACGGGAGAGCCGTCGAGTGGAATCGAATCTCCGACTCGCGGTCTAGGAAACGACGTTCGTAGGAACTTTCCAGCCTTTGCTAGGCCTTTTGGCCTCCCCCGCCCGAGCGAGGTGACCACTCAGTTCCTACCGCAGGATGGGCCCGAAAGGTCGATGCGGCGGTCGGTCGGTGAGGCGACACTACCCGTGTACGTCGGGCGACCGATGGATGGAGTCGCCCGTGCGAGGTCGAGGAAGGCTCCCGACGTGAGGACCCGGCGCGGCAGAGGACGGAAGCGGGCCACCGCTGCGTGGCGTCGAGCGCGCACGATCGCATTGATCCTGGGGCTCGCGGTCGCGGTCGTCGCGCCGAGCACCTTGGCCGCCTCCCGGGGTTCGGCCCCGCGCGCACAGGTCATCGTCATGGCGGAGCCGGGTGCGACCGCCTCGATCGAGAGCGCCGTCGAGCACGTCGGCGGCGTGGTCGAGCGGCGCCTGTCGATCATCGGCGGGTTCTCGGCGGCTGTTCCCACCGACGTCCTCCTGACCCTTCGCGGCCTTCCCGGCGTCGTCTCCGTCAGCGCGGACTCAGAGATGCAGCCCCAGGACGCCACGTACGATCCGGCGACCGACGTCGACTCGATGAACGCCGTGACCCGCTACACGGGCGCGGTCGACTGGTGGAACACCGGCTACACGGGAGCCGGCGTCGATGTGGCGGTGATCGACACCGGCGTCTCCCCGGTCGAGGGCCTCGCAACGCCCGGCAAGGTTCTCAACGGGCCGGACCTCTCGATCGAGTCGCAGGCGCCGAACCTCAGGTACCTCGACACGTTCGGCCACGGGACGTTCATGGCCGGACTCATCGCCGGGCACGATTCCGAGCTCACCGTTCCCTACGCGGACGCTCCGCCCTCGGCCTATCGGGGCATCGCCCCCGATGCCCGGATCGTCAGCGTCAAGGTCGGGACGGCAGACGGCGGCACCGATGTCTCCCAGGTGAT
The DNA here is from genome assembly GCA_963731925.1 of uncultured Actinomycetes bacterium. GTDB lineage: Bacteria > Actinomycetota > UBA4738 > UBA4738 > HRBIN12 > DASSJM01. Next base: position 111,832 of record CAVSXK010000014.1, on the reverse strand, counting down.
CGCTGCCATCGATTGGGTCGTCCAGCACGCCCAAGACCCCGGTCTGAACATCCGGGTCCTGAACCTCTCCTACGGGACCAACAGCACGCAGTTGTACACCATGGATCCACTTGCCTTCGCGGCCGAGCAGGCGTGGAAGCACGGCATCGTCGTGGTCGCGTCGGGCGGCAACAGCGGCTTCCAGCGCCACATGAACAACGCGCCGGCGCTCTCCAACCCCGCGTTCGATCCGCTCCTGCTCGCCGTCGGTGCCTCGGACTCGCAGGGAACGGACACGCTCGCCGACGATCTCGTGCCGGCGTTCTCACCGTGGCCCAAGCGCGGAGCGACGAGGGGAGTCGACCTCGTCGCACCCGGAACCCATCTGCAGGGGCTGCGCGTGCCGAACTCGTACATCGACGCGAACCACCCCGAAGGGCTCCTCGGCGACCGGTACTTCCGGGGGAGCGGGACGTCGCAAGCAGCGGCGATCGTGTCGGGGGCGGCAGCGCTCGTTCTCCAGAAGTACCCGTCCGCGACCCCGGATCAGGTCAAGCAGTTGATCACCACCACCGCGTATCCGATCAGCGGGAAGTCTCAGGCGATCGGCGGAGGTGAGCTCCAGCTCTCGGCCGCCCTGGCCGCGCCGCTTCCGACGTTCACGCAGCTCTGGGCCCCCTCGATGGGAATCGGCTCGCTGGAGCTCGCCCGCGGCCAGGACCACATCTCGATGGACGGGGTGGTGCTGGATGGCGAGCGGGACATCATGGGTTCGACGTTCAACGCTGCCGAGATGGCCTCGCTCGAGGCACAGGCGAAGTCCTGGTCGGGCGGCGACTGGAACGCCAAGACCTGGAGCGGCGACGCTTGGAGCGGGGACTCTTGGGAGGCCAAGAGCTGGAGCGGGGATTCCTGGAGCGCCAAGACCTGGTCCTCCTGCACCTTCTCGAGCAACTCCTGGGAGGCCAAGACCTGGAGCGCCAAGACCTGGAGCGGCGACTCGTGGAGTGGCGCCACGTGGAGCGGTGGCGTGTGGGCGACGGAATCCTGGAGCTGATGGTGTGAGTTTCCGCGAGCTGCCGCCATCCGCCCGACGGGTCATCTTGGGCTACGTGGCGCTGGGCGCGTTCGGAGTCCTCCTGCGGGTCCCGGAGATGCGGACCTGGTCCTGGGAGGACGTCGCCGCGACCGTGGGGCTGGCGCTCGCGGCCGCGCTGAGCGAGCAGTTCACGGTCGCGATGAGGCACCGCACAGAGGTCGAGAACTTCTCGGTCACGGACGCGGTGTGGGTTCCGGCGCTCATCCTCGTGTCGCCGAGCGTCCTCACGCTCAGCGTGCTCCTCGGGAGCCTGGCGGGACATGCGTACCGGCGCTGGGCCTGGTACAAGGTCGCCTTCAACGCCGGCCAGTTCGTCGTCGCCATCACCGTGGCGGAGTTCGTCTACCGGCTGTTCGATCTTCCGTCGTCGTTCAGCCTCATGACCTGCGTGGCGTGCGCCGTCGCCATGTCGTGCTATTTCGTCATCAACGAGATCTCGGTTGCGCTGATCATCTCCCGCGTAGAGCAGATCCCTCTCCGCGAGGTCGTGGTCCTCCCCGGGGGTCTGAACCTCCTCCATGCCGGGGGGAACCTCACGATCGGCATGCTCGCCGCCCTCGTGTGGCACGGGGGCCCGATGGGCCTCCCCCTGCTGATCGCACCCGTCGTCCTGTCCTTCTTCGCCTACCGAGGATGGCTGCAGAACAAACGGGAAGAGGAGCAGCGACGGGAAGGTGACCGTATGCGGACCCTCTACGAGGCCGGAAGGGCCCTCGACGGTCCGCTCGACGCGAACTTCGACTTCCAACCGTTCCTCGGGTTCGTCCAGCAACTCGTTGACGCGGCCGGAACCGAACTGGCCGTGCGGGACGAAGCGGGGCTGCGCGTCTACAACTCCGAGAGCGGTCTGTACCAGGCCGTCCAGACCGAGATGGGTCCGGCTGACCCGGCGACGTACGTGAGTGCGCGCCCGGGGCTCGCCACGTACGTCGCCGCCGTCCGCGACGAGGCGAACGAGGTCGGGATCCTCGCCGTCCACCGCGCCACCCAGCTGTCTCCGTCGGAATGCGCGCTGGTCGACTCGCTGGCTTCCCAGGTCTCCGCGAGGCACCGGAACCAGCAGCTCTTCGACGAGACCGTCGAGCAACGTGGCCACCTGGCGGACGTGGTCGGCAGCAGCTCGGACGGCATCTTCGTCGTCTCTGGAGGGGGCACGGTGCTCTCCTGGAACCCGGCGATGGAGAGGATCACCGGCTACCTCGCGGACGAGGTGGTGGGTCGTCGTTCCGGTGACGTTCTCCGGATCCCCGGCGAGCCGAGAGTGGATGGATCGCCCCCGACGGAGCTCGCGCTCGGGGTCGAGGAGCCCCAGGACGCGCTGATCCTGCGGCGCGACGGATCGGATCGGTGGATCCGCTACTCGAGCAGCACGATGCCCGAGCGACAGGGAAGCGGAACGAGTCTCGTCGTGACCGCTCGCGACGTGACGGCCGAGCTCGAGGCCGAACAGATGAAACGCGACTTCGTCGCCACCGTGTCCCACGAGCTCAGGACACCGCTCACGCCCCTCAAGGGCTTGCTCCAGTCGCTGAACAAGGGGCTGGTCGAGGACTCGCCTCAGGCACGCCACGAGTACCACGCGATCATGCTGCGCCAGACCGAACGGCTGGAGCGGCTCATTTCCGATCTCCTCGATGTCTCACGCTTCGATGCCGGGCACCTGCCGATGGACGCGGTTCCGGTGGAGGTCGGTGCGCTCTTGGAGCGCGAGATCGCGGACGCGAGCCAGTTGACGGCAGTCCGCGAGGTTCGGTTCGAGCGTCCGGAACGCCCGGTCTGGGTCGTCGCCGACCCGCTCCGCCTCGGCCAGATCGTCACCAACCTGCTGTCGAATGCGTTCAAGTACTCGCCGGAGGGAGCCCCGGTGATCGTGGGGCTGACCAAGCTCGAGGATTTCGCCCTGGTCTCGGTGCAGGATCGGGGCGAGGGGATCGCGATCGACGACCAGGATCGCGTGTTCGAGCGCTTCTACCGCGTGGACACAGGATTGACTCAGACCGCAGGTGGTTTCGGCCTGGGCCTGTTCATAGCCCGCCGACTGGCTGAAGCGATGGGTGGGGGTCTGGTTCTGAGCTCGCGGCCGGGTGAAGGATCCACGTTCTCCGTCAGCCTGCCGCTCCTCATGGCCGCGCCGCAGACGGATGAACTGGGGGGCCAACGCCTTTCCTTGCGTGACACCGACACCGATCGTCACGGGCCAGATGCCGGTGAACAGAAAGCTCCATGTGCTCACGGGCGCCGATTCCCGCGTACTGGTGCGACGCTCAGAATAGCGCTGCCTGTTCCTCTCGCTGCTCGGGTTCGAGAGACGGGTCTGTGCACGTGCGAGCACGGACACCCGTACTTAATGAGGCCTCTGGTCCGACCCGAATCCGCTCGACGGACCGCCGCGCGTAAGGACAAGTCCGTGGTAGCCGAGCGCGCCTTGGCTACAGGCCGCCTCTCTGTCTGCCGATGGTCCGCGGACATGCCCGAATTCGAAGAACGTCCCCGGACCAACGGCAGCGATGACCCTGCCGAGATGGCGAGTCCGCACGCCATCGAGGCACGGGCATCGCGCGTGCGCCAGATCGTGGCCGGATTCACCGCGGTTCTCGTGTTTGCCTCCATTCCGGCGGTCGGTCTTACGAGCCGTTCGCCTCGGCCAACCAGGATGTGCTCGAGCAGACCAAGCACGAGCTGAAGCACAGCAAGCACGAACTGCAGGAGGCCAAGGACCGAGTACCGTGCACAGTCGAGGAAGATCCGCGCTCTGCAGAGGGTGATGAACCGTTTGGCCACGCGTATCTCGCGAGCCGAGCAGGTGATCCTGCGGATCGAGACACGCCTCGACAAGCTCCAGCGGCAGATGATGAAGTTGCAGGTCCGGGCCGCGCTGCTACAGGCCAAGCTCGACGAGCGAAGCCGCGAGGCCTACATGTCCGGCGGCGTGCCGATCCTCTACGTGCTCACGGCGACGTCCGCGGCGGATGCCGCCTCCCGGATGTCGTTCCTCAGCGAGTTGAATCGTCGGGACGCCGTGCTCGCCAGGAAGGTCACAGGAGACGACCGATCGCATCGCGCAGATCGAGGCCGAGGTCGTGCGGGCCCGCCAGATCGTCGAGCTCAGGAAGCGAAGCCTGGAGATCGACCGCAAGGAACTCCAACGCAAGATGGCGCAGTCTCGACGCCTCGTCGCCAAGCTCAACGCGGTCGGATCGAGCAGATCCAGATCGAGATCTCGCTCATGCGACTACTCGCCTTGTGTCCCCTCGGAGGCCCGTTCACGCGATCTCCGACAACTTCGGCGACCTGCGTCACGAGCCCGGAGGTGGGACCCACTGATCCACCAAGGCGACGACATCATGGCGGCAATGCGAGACGCCGATCCTGGCGCCATTCGACGGCGATCGCGTCCGTCTCCCACAGCGACGCTGGGCTGGCTCGGCGTCTACGTCCACGGCGAATATCGCTTCGTATACAACGCGCACCTGTCCACTGCTCGTTGCAGCCTGCAACCGGTCAGACAGCTCGAAGACGACGTCGCATCATGTGCGGAATCTGACGTGCTCACTCGAGAGAGCCCGCACGGCCACTTCGAGTCAGCTACGCCGTTGACGGACCGGCGGTCAACCTCTGGGCGGAGTACCAGATGCCGTCTCAGCGTACCCGCTCTAAGGGATAGCGCCCTCTGCCATGAAGCTATCGGTCGCCGACGCGGTTCGCGTCGCTCGATGCCAGGGCATCTACCAGGTACTTCGGTGGAGACGAGCGGCACCTGCGAATCGCCGACCCCCCTGCTTGCAAAGCACGGGAGCGGGCGACGCTCTGACCAGCGGCTTTGCCTCTTCCGCAGGTCATGGAGCACGACTCCGGCGGAACGGTCGAGAGAGACGCAGAGTTCAGCAGACTACCGACAGTCTCGACCCCGCGTAGCGAGCGCGACTTTGCGCTACATCGGCCGAGTACATGGCTCCTGGGCCTCGACGGGTCTGCAAGGTTCGGACCCGCCATCCTTAGAATCCTGGCGTCCACCGACGCGGGGAGCGCCTTTGGCCGGTGACGTCATCGGGCGCGAGTCCGAGCTCGCGATCCTCCATAGCTTCCTGGACTCGATCCCGACCGGGCCGAGCGCGTTGCTCCTGTCGGGTGATCCCGGCATCGGGAAGACCACCGTGTGGAAGGAGGGGCTGGCGGATGCTCAGCTCCGGCGCTACCGCACCCTCTCATGCGGTCCGGTCGAGGCCGAGACACGCCTGTCCTACGCTGCACTCGGTGACCTCCTCGAGCCCATCCTCGAGGAGGCGCTCCCCACCGTGCCGGAGCCACAGCGCCAGGCCCTCGAGGTGGCCCTCTTGCGCTCCCCGAGATCGGGCGCCCGAGCCGACCAGCGGGCCGTTTCCCTGGCGGTGCTTGGATGCCTCCGATCGGTGGCCTCCACCTCTCCGGTCGTGATGGCCGTCGATGACATCCAATGGATGGACCCCCCTTCGGTCCGGGTGCTCCAGTTCGTCGTGCGGCGCCTGAAGGACGAGCAGGTTGGGTTGATGACGGCCGCTCGAGGCGCCCGTGCCGATGACGACCCCCTCGGCGTCGTGTCGGCCGTCGCCGAGGATCGCGTGCACGCCGTCCACGTCGGACCGCTGTCGCTTGACGCCCTCGAACGGGTCCTTCGGACCAAGGTGGGGGAAGGGTTCTCCCGGACCACACTCTTGAACCTCCACGAGATGTCGGGAGGCAATCCCTTCTTCGCACAGGAGATCGGATTCGCGCTCCTTCGCCGTGGAGGTGACGTGGCGGCCGGAGAACGACCTCCGATCCCGGACCGCCTTCAGGAGCTCATCGAGGACCGCCTCGAGGGGCTTCCCGCCCAGACCCTCGAAGCGCTCGAGGTCGTCTCGGCCCTGTCGACACCGACGCTCGATGCGATCGCTGCCGCGACCGATCCTTCCGAGGTCGACCGTCGCCTTGGTCCGGCCATCGAGAACGGGGTCGTCGAGGTCGTCGGCGACCGCCTTCGGTTCACCCACCCCCTCCTTGCGTCCGCCGTCTATCAGAGGATCCCGCCGGCTCGGCGTCGCGAGCTGCACGCGCGGCTCGCGACGATCGTCCGCGATCCGGAGGAACGAGCCCGCCACCTGGCCCTGTCCGTCGAGGGCCCGGACGTCGCCGTCGCCGCCGCCCTGGAGGAGGCCGCCGCACTGGCCTTCTCCCGGGGAGCGCCGCAATCTGCGGCCGAGCTCTGGGAGATGGCCCGCCGCGCCACGCCGCCGGACCGAGGTGAGGATCAGGTGCGTCGGACCCACCAGGCGGGCCTGGCTCACCACGAGTGCGGGGACACCTCGCTGGCGCGGAGCGTCCTGGAGCAAGCGGTGGACCTCTCGATGGCCGGGCCGGCTCGGGCCCGCGTGCTGCTGGACCTGGGGATGGCCCTCGCCGAGAACGAAGGGTGGCGGGGGGCCTGGGCCGTGTTCGAGGCTGCTCGGGGCGAGGCGGGGGACGATCTCGCGCTCAGGGCACGGATCGAGCAGAACCTCGGGTACGCCTGGCTGTTCCGGGGAGACCTCGCGGCATCGGAACGGCACGCTCGCGCAGCGCTGCAGTTGGCCGAGGAGCTGCAGGAACCACGGGTGATGGCCGAGGCGTTCACGGCGTATCCATTCGTCGAGTTCCTCCTCGGACGCGGGGTCGATCAGGAGCTGCTCGATCGCGGGATCTCCCTGGAAGGGCACATGGAGGGCGAATTCAAATCCCACGTCCTGCGTGCGAGCTTCGTCGTGGCTCAGCTCCTCAAGTTCACCGATCGCCTGGACGAGGCCCGGCGGACGTTCACCGAGCTCCTGGGTGATGCCGCGGTGCACGGCGCTGAGAGCCCGATCCCGCAGATCCGGTACCACCTCGCCGAGCTGGAGTGCCGGGCGGGCAACTGGGATGCAGCCATGGAGCACGCCCGGGAGAGCAGGGCGGGCGCCCAGCGGATCCGCATGGGGGCCATGTCGTCGGAGGGCCACTTCGCGGTGGGCCTGGTGGAAGCCCATCTGGGGCGGGCCGAGCCGGCGAGGCTGGCAGCCCTCGAGGGGCTTCGGGTCGCCGAGGCGGCCGGCGAGATCCTCCTCCTGATCCCGAACCTGGCGGTCCTGGGGTTCCTCGAGCTTTCCCTGGGCCGACCCGCCGAGGCCGATGCGTTCCTGTCCAGGGCCGTCGAGCTCGAGCAAGCGATGGGCGTTCGGGAGCCCGCGTACTTCCGGATCGTCCCGGATGAGGTCGAGGCGCTCGTGGCCCTCGGGCGGCTCGACGAGGCCGAGGCGCTCCTCGCGCCCTTCGAGGAGGCCGGCCGGAACCTCGATCGGGCGTGGGCCATGGCGACGGGAGCCAGATGCCGGGCGCTCGTGTTCGCGGCCCGGGGTGATCTCCCAGGCTGCATCGGCCGCAGCCGATGAGGCCGTCCGTCAGCACGATCGCCTGCCCCTTCCCTTCGAGCTGGGGCGGACGCTCTTGGTGAGCGGAGCGGTGCAGCGCCGGGCGAAGAGGAAGCGTGAGGCTCGGGACACGCTCACGCAGGCCCTGGAGATCTTCGAGGGGCTCGGCGCCGCGGCGTGGGCGGACACGGACACGTGCGGAGCTGGCGCGGATCGGCGGACGGGCCGCCTCGTCGCTGGACCTGACCCCGACCGAGGCCAGGGTGGCGGAGCTGGTCGCCGCCGGGAGCACCAACCGGGAGGTGGCCGACGCCCTGTTCGTCAGCGTCCACACCGTGGAGGCCAATCTCAAGCGGATCTACCGCAAGCTGGGCATCCGCTCCCGAACCGAACTGGCCTCGAGCGTTGCCATCCCGGCCCTCCGGGTCGTGAGCAAGACCTACCGGTCACGGTCTCGATCGGTACGGATTTCGGGGATTCCTCGGGTCGGTGCTCTCTCTAGCCTCGGGATCAGAGATCGGTACCCGAGTGAAGGGAGGGATCATGAGCACGAAAGCGGGAACGATGGGGTTCTCCGCTCGACCGGCGCTGTTCACGTTCTGGACCGTGGCCGTGTCCGCTCTTGCGGCCGCGGCGCTGATCCTGAGCGCGGTGGCACTCAACGTGGCGGGTCGAGGCGATCGATCCGTGACGAGCGTGGAGGGCAGCGGTACCCGCGAGGCGGCCAGTATCCGGTCGCCGCTGTGGGACGCGGGCAAGCTCGAAGCCATGCAGGGCCGTGTGCTCGCCGAGACCGTTCGGGTCCAGGGTCCGCACCGCTGTGGGACGCGGGCAAGCTCGAAGCCATGCAGGGCCGTGTGCTCGCCGAGACCGTTCGGGTCCGAAGGGTCCGCACCGCTGTGGGACGCGGGCAAGCTCGAAGCCATGCAGGGCCGTGTGCTCGCCGGGTAGCTCCATCTGCTCGTTCGGTCGTTTCCCAGATCCTGAACGGTGATCCGCGAGACGGGCGGCCCGCATCCCGGGCCGCCCGCTTCGCCTGCATCTTCGTTGGGGCGCGTAGTCAATTCCGCGGAGAGAACCTTGTGATCTATCCGTGGAGACGAGCGGACTCGAACCGCCGACCCCCTGCTTGCAAAGCAGGTGCTCTACCAACTGAGCTACGTCCCCGAGGCTCCCATCATAGATCCGGTCCTCGCTCGCCGGAGTCAGCCGGACGGCGCGACGGACGTCGTGGTCGTGGTCGGGGTCGGAGTCGGGGTCGGCGTGGGAGTCGGCGTCGGGGTCGGCGTGGGAGTCGGCGTCGGCGTCACACCCGGGAGGGGCTGTTCGATCATCCCCTCGTCCGGGATCGCGTCCAGGCAGGTGCGCGCGCAGCCTCCTCCCGTGAAGCTCGAGAGCGCGGACCAGAAGTACGAGGTTCGGTTCGGTCCGATCGAGACCTCCCTGAGCGGGACCGATACCCAGACGGCGTTCGAGCCGCTCTTGTTGGTTCGGAGCGAGGCGACCTCGGCCTGCCCGCCGCTGCGCCGCAGTCGGAACAACGTTGCGACCAACCGGCGCCCATCCGAACGCACCACGGCGACGAAGTCGAGCGCCGCGTCGCCCTTCGTGTCCAGCTGCACCATGAGGTACCCGCGATCCCAGATCGCGCGGATGGTCCACGCCGGGAACGTGACGAGTCGCCAGCTCGGCGCTCCCGAGTGGTCGAACCCCACCGCCTCGAGGTCAAGTGGGCCCGCGGTGTCGTTCGGATCCGTCTGGTCGGTGTGGTCAGCGCCGGCGGGCACGGCGAGTGCCACGACCGCGACGACGGTGACCGCGACGAGCCAGTTCCCAACGCGTCTCACCGGCCGTACCTCCGGCCGGACGCCGCGAACGCGGCGGTCCCGACCCAGGTCGCGAGCGCGAGACCGAGGACGACGAGCACCACGGGCACCAGCTCGGATCCCCCCGGCGACCCGAGCGAGCGCAGGGCCGGGGTGTCGTCGCTCGCGCGCCACGCCACGATCGCGACGGCGGCGAGCGCGAGGTTGCGGACCAGCAGCAGCCGGTAGTCGCGGGTCGCCGACGAGCCGAAGCACCCGCACCCCAGGCGGCGTCCCACACGGAGCCGGCCGAAGATGATCGCCGCGGAGAACGCCAACAACACCCAGAGCGCCACGAGCCCCGCGGTCGAGGCGAGGCCGAGGACCGGCATCGTCGCGATCGCGATCTCCACCACCGGCACGCCGATCGCGACCGGCCCGACGATGCCCGGAGGCGGTCGATACGTCGCGAGGGCTCGTCGCCACGTCCGCCGGTGGGCGATCTTGGCGATCGCGGCCGCTCCGAACGTCAGCGCCAGCGCGGCGCCCGCGAGCGCGCCGACGTCCGACCGGCCGTCGACCGTTCCGATCGTCGAAAGGGTGGCGACCAGCACCGCGACGAGCGCGACCCCGTTCGCGAGGCGCCAGCGGCCCCGCGACGCCGATCGCCCCAGCCGGTCGACCAACGCCGCACCGTCGCTCGGCGAGCGCACGCCGAACGCGAGCACCGGCCCGAGACCTCGCGCCAAGCCGAACGGTGCCAGCAGTGCCGCCCCCAGGAGCGGATGCCCGCTCGCCACCGCGGCCACCGACACGACGACGAGCGTCCCGTGACCGAGATAGGTGAGGATCCCGGGTCCGAGGCCGACCCCGTACAGGAACGCCGCGACGTGGGGCGGGAAGAACGTGCGCCACCAATCCGGCACCTGCCTGCGGAGCTGCGGCACCGGCACCGCGACCCCGAGCTCGCGCGCGACGTACAGGCCCGCGGACGCCGCGACGAGCGCGACCCCGGGAACGCCCCACGGGGCACCGAGCAGCGCACCCGCGGCCGCGAGCAACGAGCCGAACACGGCGGCGGCGGCGGTCGCCCCGGCGGCGTGCACGAGGACCGACACGACCCACCGGTTCCGGTTGCCCCCGTGGACCACGGGGGTGATGGTCTCCACCATCGAGAGGCCTCAGGGACCGAACAGGCTCGAGATCCCGGCGACGACCGAGGCCACCACGAGCGCGAGGCCGGCCGGTTCGCTCAGCACCGGACGTTCAGCTCGCGGTAGGTGATGCAGAAGACCTTTCGACCGCGCGGGCAGTAGCCGCGCACCCCGCCGTCACCGTTGATCCGGATGTCGGACGTGGAACAGCAATCCTGGATGTGACGCACCCGGCCGTTGCAGCACCGGCTCCACCCTCCGCCGTACCGCGGGTTCGGGACGAACGGGTACTCCTCGGGCACGACGGTCTGGCACACCTTCCGCCTCGACTGGCGGTTCGAGAGGTAGATCGAGCCGTCGTCGTCGACCGGGTACCCGTGATGAGGGTGGACCGGGAAGCCGTACACGTCCGTCCTCGAGAGTGGCTCGTAGGGATGCGGACAGGAGCCGGTCGTGAAGAGGTGGCCGCAGATGTGGTGCGCCTCGGCGCGATCGGGGTCGAGGGCGACGGCGACCATCGAGCCTCCGGCGATGGCGACGACCGCCCTGCCGAGCCTGCCGAGGAACGAGCGCCTGCTCGTCCGGCGCGCGAGCTCGTTCCCGGCTCGCTCGACGGCCCCCATCAGCCGGCCCGGACCTCCTCGGCCTCCGCCGCTCGGCGACGCGCCGAGTCGACCAGCCCCTCGACCTGCTCGAGCGAGTTCACGGTCCCCTTCGATCGGACGACGCCGAGCCGGTCGAAGACGACGACGAACGGGACCCCCGGGATCCGGTACGCCGTCTCGAGCTCGGGGTCGGACACGACCTGCAACTCGAGCCGGCTCGCGCCCGCGGCGGCCGGGAGCGACGGCAGCACCTGTTCGCAGATCGGACAGGAACCCGAGACGAACGCGAGCAGCCTGCCGGGCCCCGGCCCGCCGACGACGACCGTGGACCCGTCTCGCGTGCTCGCCGACCGGGCCTCGGGTGCCTCACCGAGCGGTGGCCCTTCGTCGTCGACCTCGAGCGCGCCGAGGGGGGCAAGGCGCAGCTGCAGGACGCCGATCTGCCGCGCAAGCGCGACCACGACGATCGCGAGCACCGCGAGCAGCACCCATTGGACGATGAAGGCGGCTGCCCACCAGCCCGACACGCCGGTCAGCTCCGCTCCCGAGCCTCCGGCCCGGCGGGTTCCGACGCTCCGTGGGGAGCGTCCATGGTCGGCGAGAACGAGCTCGGCGCCGTCCACTCGGGCTCGCCCTTGTCGTCGAGGAACTGCATCACCGGCGTCCCGTCGGCCGTGAGACCGAGGATCGCTCGCAGCTCCCCCTCCTTGTTCAGCAGCCGCAGGATCGGCGAACCCTCGGCCGCGAGACCGATCCGAGCGCGGACCTTCCCGTCCTCGTCCTGCAACGAGATCGTCGGCGAGCCCTGCTGCGCCAGCGAGTACACGAACCCGAGCTGTCCGTCCTTGTTCCGGAGCGCGAGCGTGGGAGAGCCCTCGGTGCCCAGGCCGAACTTGGCTCGGACCTTCCCGTTCCGGTCCACCATCGCCATGCTGGCGGACCCGTCGGCGAACAGACCGAACGTCGCTCGGACCTTCCCTTCCTCGTCGGCGACCGCCAGGCCGGCCGAGCCGTCGGGCTGGACGCCGAAACGCGCTCGGAGCTTGTCGTCCGCACCGTAGAAGGACATGAACGGGAGATCCTCGTTCGAGACCCCGAAGCGCGCTCGGACCCGTCCCTCCGAGTCCTCGATCTCGATCTCGCCAGCCCTGATGACCCGTTTGCGCATCTCGCAGCCTCTCGCCGATCGGAGCTCGAACCTGAGTCTAGGACGAGCAGGAGGCGCGATGTGCGCCTTGCGCCCCGGAACCCGGGAACGCGGGTCACACGCGTTCGGAAACGCCGGATCGCGGAATCTCGAGATCTGCAGTGGCCGCCGGAAGACCCCGGATGTGAGAAACCGCCGCGACCCGAAGGTCACAGCGGTCTCTCACCGCGAACCCTACGGACGCTCCTTGAAGCGGTCAACCCGGAGCGCACGGTTTTGTCACTCTTTCTCGAACCGCTCCGTCCGACGCGTGGCGGCCTCGAGCCGCGCCTGGTCGGGGTCGACGCCGATCCCGGGACCGTTCGGGACGGGGAGGGTGCCGTCGGCCTCGAGGACGAGCGGCTCGGTGAGGTCCTCCGCGAAGTACCGAGACGTCGCGCTCGTGTCACCGGGCAACCGGAAGTTCGGGAGCGCGGCGAGCCCGAGGTTCGTCGAGCGCCCGATGCCCGTCTCGAGCATCCCCCCGCACCACACGGGCACCCCGAGCTCGGCGGCGACGTCGTGCACCCGTTTGGCTTCGAGGAGCCCGCCGACCCGGCCCTGCTTGATGTTCACGATCCGGCACGACCCGAGCTCGATCGCGGCGCGAGCGTCCGCGGCCGAGCGGATCGACTCGTCCAGACACACGTCGGTGCGGATCTCCCGTTGGAGGAGCGAGTGCTCCCAAAGGTCCTCGTGGTGCAGTGGCTGCTCGATCATGAGGAGGCCGAAGTCGTCGAGGGCGCGGAACACCTCGACGTCGGTGAGGCGGTACGCAGCGTTCGCGTCCACGGAAAGGAGGATCTCGGGATACGCCTCGCGGACCGCGCGGACGCGCTCGACGTCGGTCCCCGGTTCGATCTTCAGCTTGATCCGCAGGTACCCCTCCGCGAGGTAGCCCCCGACCTGCTCGAGCAGCACGTCGGTCGAGGGCGCGATCCCGACCGACACGCCGCATCCGACCCGATCGCGGACGGCGCCGAGGTACGACGCGAGCGAGCGGCCCTGTGCTCGCAGCTCCGCGTCGAGCACCGCGTTCTCGAGCGTGGCCTTGGCCATCGGGTTGCCGCGGACGAACGCGAACACCGACGCGAGGCGCTCGACGTCGACGTCTCCCGCGGCGAACATCGCGGGCGCGAGGAAGTCGCGGATGACGTTCCAAGCTCCGTCGTTCCATTCCTCGGAGAAGTTGGGCTCGACGTCGCTCACGCACTCCCCCCACCCGAGGGCGTCGTCGGTCTCTACCCGGGCGATGACGCAGACCTTCTCGGTGGACTCCCCGAAGCTCGTGCGGAACGGACGCACCAGCGGGATCGCGACCAGCCGCAGCTCGAGCGAGCGGACGCGGGTCACCCGGGCACGTCCTCCCCCAGCGCGAACACGTAGCTCGACGTGGCTCGGTCGAACCCCGCAGCGATCATCCCGGCCGTGAGACAGGCCTCGATCGCCTGGGCGGAGGCGTCGCGCCAGGCCGAGGCGCATTCTGGGTCGGCCGATCGCACTTCGGCGTAGTCCCTCGGAACGGAAACGAGCGCCGCACGCGCCGAGGGTCCGCGGACCGCCCCCGGCCACCCATCGTCGTCCTCGAGCGCCGACGCCGCCGCCCCAACGTCGCGGGGGCCCGGCTCGCGCTCGAGTGCCCAACGCACGGTGAACCGGTCGCTCCGCTCCCCGAGGTTCACCTCGTCGAGCATCGCGCCGTAGTGGTTCCGATCGAAACGGTCGGCGACGGCTCCCAGCTTGTGCAGGTTGAAGTAGGCGTTGCGAGCGACGAGCGGGTCGAACGTCCAGCGGATCTCGGCGACGCCCTGCTCGAGTGCCTGCGCCCGCTGGGCGAGCTTGAGCGTGTACCCGACGCCCGCGTGCCGCCGATCCGGCAGCACGGCCAGCATGTGCGAATGGGTGTGGAGCCCGTCCTCGGGATCGACGCCGACCCATCCGAGCACGAAGCCGATCGCGTCCTCACCGTCGAACGCGCCGAACGGGACGTTCCCGCTGTCGGCGAGCGCGCGGAGCATCTCGCGAGGGACGGGCTCGTGACCCGGCCACGTCGCGCTCATGACGTGGAGGATGCGGTCCGCGTCCTCGAGCTCGAGGAGCGGTCGGAGCTCGACGCCGGCCGCGCGAGCCGCCTCGAATGCCAGCCGCCACGCGTCGCGCACCACGGCGCGGGAGTCTAGCGAGCCCGGAACGCGCCGGGGAACGCGGAAGGGCCCGCCACCGAGCGCGGGCCCTTCGAAGAGCGGTTCCGGCGGGACCTATCCGCCCGAAGGGGGCGGGAGCTCCTGCCACTCGTCCTCATCCAGATCCTTGCCCCGCCGGCGCTTGAAGATGGCCACGACCGCCGCGACGATCGCCGCGATGAACGCGATCTTCATGAGCTTGCCGAAGAAGCCGCTCTTCTTCGTCTCCTCGGTTCCGTCGGACATCGCCGCCTCCTCCTCGCCGGGTGGGCCTGGTTGGACTTGAACCAACGACCTCATCCTTATCAGGGATGCGCTCTAACCGAGCTGAGCTACAGGCCCGGGGGACGCTGTTCGGGGGCCTTCACCCGGCCCGTGGCAAGCGTACGCGTGGCCTCGAAAGGGTGTCAATCGTGCGCGAGAGCCCGACGGTGTTCGTGACCCGAGCGCGGGCTACCGGCGTTCGGACAACGTGACCTCGATGCCGCCGACGATGTCAGAGAGCAAGTTGTACATGAGCACGATGAACACGTTGATGAGCGTCCAGAGCACGACCAGGCCGAGCCCGATCGCGAGGCCGCGGCTGAACAGCCAGTCCCCGTGGATCTTGAAGTCATCGCCGAACCCCAGCTCGACGAGGAAATTCGTGAAGTTGTCGAGCACCCCGATGGCCCCCAGGATCGCGTACAGGATCATCATCGCGCCGAGGATCACGACCATCACGCACAGGTAGAACAGGAACGAGATCTTCAGAACCGACCAGGGGCCGACCTTCCGTACCACGACCCTCGCCTGGCGCGATCGGGCGGGTGAGGAGGGCCCCGGACGACCTCGCTCCGTGCGAACGGCAGCCCCCGCGGGTGCGGGCGCGGGCGGTACGACGGTGGCCTGGTCGGCGGGATCGCTCAAGGCTTCGGGCTCTTTCTACGCGGCGGCAGGCCCCTCGGCAACCACGTCGCCTCATCCAGGCTCGCCGAACACCAGGCGCGCGTGCACGGGTGTGACCACCCCGAGCACGACGAGAGCGACCGCCCACGACGCGGGACCGACGTCCTCCTGCACGAGGAGTCCACCCGCCCCGATCGCCATCCCGCATGCGGCCATGAGGGCGAGCGCCGTCACCGGTGGCAACCGTCGCCACAGGAAGAAGACGATGACGAGACCACAGGCGGTCGCCACGGCGATCGTCGCGACACCGACTCCCCTCCACACGATGGGATTATCCAACGAGGACGACGACCGTGGACCCCACGATCCAGCTCGAGCACGACCTGCGGATCATCCTCGCGATCCAGTCCCTGCGCGCGTTCGGCTACGGGTTCGCGAGCGTGGTGCTCGGGGCGGCGCTCGCGGACGGCGGTCTCTCGGATAGCCAGGTCGGACTGGTCTTCGCGGCGATCCTCGCCGGCAACGCCCTGGTGTCGATCGCGATCGGCCTTGCAGGCGATCGCATCGGTCGGCGTCGCGCGTACGTCCTGCTCCTGCTCGTGATGAGCGCGGCCGGCGTCGCGTACGCGCTCTCCGACTCCGTGGTGGTGCTGGTACTCGTGGCGCTCACCGGCACCCTGTCGACCGATGCGAACGAATCGGGGCCGCTCACCTCGCTCGAGCAGGCGATGATGGGTGGCGCCGCGCCCGAGGTCCGAGCCCGCGTCTTCGGCCGATACAACGCGGTCGCCTACCTCGCCGGAGCCGTCGGCGCGCTCGCCGGCGGCGGTCCGGCGTTGATCCGCGAACGGATCCCGAACCTCCCGACCGACCAGCGCTGGCTCCTGGTGCTGACGATCGCGGGAGCCGCGTGCGTCGCCCTCACCCGCCGGCTCTCGCCCGCGATCGACGCTCGTGCCGGACGCTCGACGGCGCCGCTGCGCCGATCGCGCAAGGAGGTGAGCCGACTCGCGCTGTTGTTCGGTCTGGACGCGTTCGCCGGTGGATTCGTCGTCTCGACCTTCCTGGTGTTCTGGTTCGGCCGCCGGTTCGGCGCGAGCGCGGAGCTCATGGGTCTCGTGCTGTTCTGTTCGGGTCTGCTCCAAGCTCTCTCGTCGATCGCGTCGGGGTGGATCGCTACCCGGATCGGCCTGCTCACCACGATGGTGTTCACGCACCTGCCGTCGAACGTCCTGCTGATCCTGATCCCGGTGATGCCCACGCTCGGCTCGGCGACCGCGATGCTGTTGCTGCGGTCGACCCTGTCGCAGATGGACGTGCCCGCGCGACAGGCCTACGTCACCGCGCTGGTCGATCCCGAGGAACGCACCGCCGCGGCGGCGTTCACCAACACCGCGCGCTACGTCGTGCGACCCCTCGGCGCCGCGAGCGCCGGCCTGCTGATGCAGTCCGTCGCGATGGGTGCGCCGTTCGTGGTGGCCGGGGTCTTGAAAAGCGTGTACGACGTGCTGTTGTTCGCGCGGTTCCGACGGGTGCCACTCCCCGAGGAGCACCGGAGCGGCCGTTCGGGGCCGGGGACGTCCCCGGGGCCGCCGGCGGGGCGGTAGCTACTCGAGCTCGGCGGCGGCGATGACCGGCGCGAGCGCGACGACGGTCGCGCCCTCTTCGACGCGCATCGTCCGAACCCCCTGGGACGCTCGGCCGACGCGGCGGATATCCGCCGCGGCGACCCTGATCACGATGCCCGACGACGAGATCACGAACATGTCCTGGTCCTTGGAGCCGACGAACGCGCCGGCGAGCAGACCGGTCTTCTTCGTGAGGGTGTGCCCGATCACGCCCTTGCCGCCGCGGCCCTTCACCGGGTAGTCCTTGAGCGGCGTGCGCTTGCCGTACCCCTGGTGCGTGACGCTGATCAGCTCCTCACCCTGCGACGCCACGCCGAGGACGATCACCTCGTCGTCGGCGGCCAGGCGCATCCCGATCACGCCGGCGGTCTGCCGGCCCATCGGGCGCACGAGGCTCTCCCGGAACCGGATCGCCTGTCCCTTGCGAGAGACCAGGATCACGTCGTCCTTGCCGTCGGTCAGGCGCACGTCGATCAGCTCGTCCCCGGGCCTCAGATTGATCGCGGCGAGACCGGTCCGCGGCGAGTCGTACTCGGGCAGAGCCGTCTTCTTCACCATGCCCTTGCGCGTCGCGAACAGGAGGTACCGCCCTTCCGAGTATTCCTTCAGGTCGATGACGGCCTGGACCTTCTCGTCGCCGCTGATCGAGACGCCCGGCAGGTTGGCGGCGTACGTGCCTCGCGCGGTACGTCCCGACTCCGGTACCTCGTGGACCTTGACGCGATAGACCTTGCCCCGGCTGGTGAGGAACAACAGCCAGTTGTGCGTCGTCGTCGTGAAGACGTCGTTGATGACGTCCTCTTCCTTCAGGTTCGCGCCGCGGATGCCCTTGCCGCCCCGGCCCTGCCGCCGGAAGTTCTCGATCGGCTGGCGCTTGACGTAGCCGGCGCGCGACACCGTGATGACCACGTCCTCCTCGGCGATCAGATCCTGGACGTCGAGGTCGCCCTCGTCGGCCTTGAGCTGCGTGCGTCGCGGGGTCGCGAACTTCTTCTTGATCTCGAGGATCTCCTCGGAGATCACGGCTCGGATCTTCTTGGGATCCTTGAGCAGGCCCTTCAGGTACCGGATCCGCGCGAGCAGCTCCTTGTGCTCCTGCTCGAGCTCCGCACGGGCCAGCCTGGTCAGCCGGCGGAGCGGCATGTCCAGGATGTGGTTCGCCTGCACCTCGCTGAGCTTGAACTGCGTCATCAGCTTGCCGCGGGCCTCCTCGGCGTCCTGCGATCCCCGGATCACCTTGATCACCGCATCGAGGTTGTCGAGCGCGATCAGCAGTCCCTTGACGATGTGGTCGCGGTCCTCGGCCTTCTTCAGCTCGTAGCGCGTTCGGCGGGTCACGACGTCGATCTGGTGATCGACGTAGTAGCCGATCATCTCTGCGAGGTTCAGGGTTCGGGGCACGCCGTCGACCAGCGAGAGCATGATCACGCCGAAGCTGTCCTGGAGCTGCGTGTGCTTGTAGAGCTGGTTCAGCACGACCTGCGGGTTGGCGCCCCGCTTGAGCTCGATGACCAGGCGCATGCCTTCGCGACCGCTCGAGTGGTCCTTCACGTCCGCGACGTCTTTCAGACGCCCGGTGCGAACCAGGTCCGCGATCTTCTCGGCCAGGCGAGCCTTGTTCACCTGGTACGGGAGCTCGGTGACCACGATGCGCTGGCGCCCGTTCGACGCCTCCTCGATCGAGCACACGGCCCGAACCTTGATCGAGCCCCTGCCGGTCTCGTACGCGTCCCTGAAGCCGTCTCGGCCCAACACGATCGCGCCCGTCGGGAAGTCCGGACCCTTGACGAACTTCATCAGGTCCTTCGACTTGGACTCAGGGTGGTCGATGAAGTGCACGACCGCATCGATCACCTCGCCCAGGTTGTGCGGCGGGATGTTCGTCGCCATGCCCACCGCGATCCCGCCCGACCCGTTCACGAGCAGGTTCGGGAAGCGGGACGGGAGCACCACCGGCTGCTGCTCGTAGCCGTCGTAGTTCGGGACGAAGTCGACGGTCTCGGCTTCGATGTCGCGGAGCAGCTCGAGCGCGATCGGCGCCAGCCGAGCCTCGGTGTAACGCTGCGCGGCCGGCGGGTCGCCGTCGACCGACCCGAAGTTCCCGTGACCGTCGACGAGCGGCGCGCGGAGCGAGAAGTCCTGTGCCATCCGAACCAATGCGTCGTAGATCGCGACGTCGCCGTGCGGGTGGTACTTCCGCATCACATCGCCGACCGCGGCGGCGGACTTGCGGTACGGTCGGTCGGGCCGGAGGCCGGCCTCGAACATCGACCACAAGATCCGCCGGTGGACCGGCTTCAGGCCGTCGCGGACGTCGGGCAACGCACGGCCGACGATGACGGACATCGAGTAGTCCAGGTACGAGGTCTGGATCTGGTCCTCGAGCTGGACGTCCTCGATCCGGCCGCCGAGCATGGACTCCTGCGCCACCGAGCTCTCCTTACCCTCCGCCTACACGTCCAGGTTCTGGACGTCGGCGGCGTTGTCCTCGATCCACTCCTTGCGCGAGGCGACGTCCTCGCCCATGAGGATGCTGAACAACCGGTCGGCCGTGGCCGCGTCCTCCAGCGTCACCCGAAGGAGCGTGCGTTGCTCGGGGTTCATCGTCGTCTCCCACAGCTGCGACGCATCCATCTCGCCGAGCCCCTTGAACCGCTGCGGCTCGAGCTTGCGGTGGCCGTCGACCTCCTTGCGGTACAGATCCCACTCGCGCTCGGTGTAGAAGTACAGCTCCTGCTTGCCCTCCTTGAGCAGGTACAACGGCGGCTTCGCGAGGTACACGTACCCCGCGTCGATCAGCTCGCGCATGTACCGGAACAGGAAGGTCAGCAACAGCGTCTGGATGTGCGCGCCGTCCACGTCGGCGTCGGCCATCAGCACGATCTTGTGGTACCGGGTCTTCGCCACGTCGAATTCCTCGTCGCCCACGCCCGTCCCGATCGCCGTGATGAGCGCCTGGATCTCGGCGTTCTCGAGGATCTTGTGCAGCCGCGACTTCTCGACGTTCAAGATCTTGCCGCGGATCGGCAGGATCGCCTGCGTGGCCGGGTCACGTGCCTGCTTGGCCGAGCCGCCGGCCGAATCGCCCTCGACGATGAAGAGCTCGGTCGCGCTCGGATCCGTGAGCTGGCAGTCGGCGAGCTTGCCGGGGAGCCCGCCGCCCTCCAGGAACGACTTGCGCCGCGTGAGGTCGCGCGCCTGCTTGGCCGCGAGGCGGGCCTTGGCCGCCTGGGACGACTTGGTCACGATCCGCTTGGCGTCGCCCGGGTGCTCCTCCAGCCAGGTCATCAGGTGCTCGTTGACGGTGGTCTCGACCAGCGAGCGCATGGTCGTGTTGCCGAGCTTGGTCTTCGTCTGGCCTTCGAACTGCGGCTCGCGCAAGCGGACGCTCGCGATCGCGATCAGGCCCTCGCGGACGTCCTCACCGAGGAGGTTCTCCTCCTTCTCCTTCAACAGACCCTTGTTACGCGCGTATCGATTGATCACGTTGGTGAGCGCCTTCTTGAGGCCCTCCTCGTGCATGCCGCCCTCGTGCGTATTGATCGTGTTCGCGAAGGAATGGATCGACTCGGAGTACCCGTTCGTCCACTGGAGGGCGATGTCCGCCTCGGCGTCCGACGCGCGCGCCTCCATCGAGATGACCTTGGTGTGGATCGTGTCCTTGCCGGTCGCCAGGTGCTTCACGAAGTCCGCGATCCCGCCCGAGGCCTTGAAGACCTGTTTGACGGGCTTGGCCTCGCGTTCGTCGATCAGCTGGATCTCGACGCCCTTGGTGAGGAACGCGTGTTCCTGGAGCCGCTCGGCGAGCAGCCGGCTGTCGAACTCGACCCCCTCCACGAAGATCTCCGGATCGGGCCAGAACGTGATGATCGTCCCGGTCTTCCTCGTCGGCTTGCCCTTGGTGAGCTTCGAGGTGGCCTTGCCTCGCGCGAAGGTCTGCGTCCACGAGGCGCCCTCGCGCATCACCTGCACGACGAGCTTCTCGGAGAGCGCGTTCACCACGGAGACCCCGACGCCGTGCAGCCCACCCGAGATCCGGTATCCGCCGCCGCCGAACTTGCCACCCGCGTTCAGGGTCGTGAGGACGACCTCCACCGCCGGCCGCCGGTCCTTGGCCTTGGGGATCGGCTTGATCGGGATGCCGCGGCCGTTGTCCTCGACCTGGACGCCCCCGCCCTTGAGCAGGCGCACCGTGATCCGGTCGCAATGGCCGGCCATCGCCTCGTCGATCGAGTTGTCCACCACCTCGTAGACGAGATGGTGCAGACCCCTGCTCGACGTGGTGCCGATGTACATCCCCGGGCGGAGCCGAACGTGCTCCACGCCCTCGAGGACCTGGATGTCCGCCGATCCGTACTGTCCGGGCTTGGATCCGGTTGATCGCTTGGTTACCGTGCTTGCCACTGCACCTCCGTCATGGAACGCGGACACGCCGGACTCGAGACGACGCGTCTCGGGGGCCGACGGAACCGCGGTCTTTCTCCCTAGATTCTATCAATCGGGGGTGACGCCGAACGTCGTTCCGCGTCTTGTTCCAGGCCATCGGAGGACCCTCGAAGGGGTTGCGTTACAAGCCTTTCCGTGGATCGGCCCGAACGACCACCTGGACCTTCGCGACGCTCCCGGTGCCGAGCGCCGTCTCGGCTCGCTCGCGGATCTGTTCGGCGAGGAATCGGACCTGGGCGCCCCACGGGCCGGTGGTCGCGGCCACCACCAGGACACCTCGCTCCAGGCTCACCGGAGCCGACTCCGCGGCGATCCGAGGCCCGACCACCGCCGCCCAGTCGGACGCGAGCGCTCCGATCGGCATGCCGCGAGCGAACATCCGCTCCTGCAACAGGCCGTCGACGACGTCGCCGATCCGGGTGGCCTTGAGGGTCCGTTCGTCCTTGCGATGCCCGAAGCCCTTCGAGTGCGGCACGGTCACGCCCCCCGCGGCGTCACGCTGCCGCCGGCCACATCGAGGACGAGCGACGACCCGTCGGGGACGTGGGCATCGTCCGCGACGCTCACGAACACCTGCCCCCGATCGCGGAGCCGCTCGCCGACGAGCCGTTGGCGGCGGGGGTCGAGTGCGGAGAACGGATCGTCCAGCAGCAGGACCGGGCGTTCCCGGACCTCGTCGGCGACCGCGCTCGCGAGCCCGAGCCGCAGACACAGGGCTGCCGCCCAGGCCTCACCGTGGCTCGCGAAGCTCCGAGCGCCGAGGTCCCGGACCGCGAGCGTCAGGTCGTCTCGGTGCGGCCCGACCAAGCTCGTGCGTCGGACGAGCTCGTCCGCCCGGCGTTCGGCCAGACGGGTCTCGAAAGCCTGCTCGAGCGGCTCGCCCATGACGTTCGGAGCGTAGTCGCACGCGAGCCCGTACCCGGCGAGGTGCAGGTACTCCTCCCCCGCCGGTGGTCCGAGCCGTGCGGCGGCCTGGGCTCGGAGGCGGATCAGCGCGCTGCCGTTCTTGACGAGCTCGGCGTCCCAGGCCTCGAGCCCGGTGGGAGCTCCACGCCCCTCCCACTCCTTGAACAACCGGTTCCGCTGGCGCAGGGTCCGCTCGTACGCCGTCATGGCCGATTCCTTGAGCGGCCAGAGCGAGCGGATGGCGTCGTCGAGGAACTCGCGCCGCTTGGACGGGTCGCCGATCACGATGACGAGGTCGTCGGGTCCGAAGTACACCGCCCGCACCTGACGGCGCAGATCGCGCTTGCGCCGAACCGTCGAACGGTTCACCTGGACGCGGTTGGCTCCTCGGCCGGGGATCTCGACCTCGACCAGCACCTTCCCGGCCTCCTCGGTGAGGATCTCGCCGCGGGCATAGGCCGGGCCGTCCGCGTCGCGTCGCACGACCGGCTCGGTCGAGGACGTTCGCGGAGACTGGAGGAAGAACAGGAACGCGATCCCTTCGAGCAGGTTGGTCTTGCCCTCGCCGTTCGGACCGGCGACCGTGATCAACCCCTCGGGCAGCTCGTCCAGTCGCGTCTCGACGTGGTTGCGGAGATCCCGGAGCTCGACCCACGCGAGCCGCAACGCGGCATCAACCCACCGGCGTCGGCAGCCTCACCGGCATCACGAGGTACGTGAACTCGTCCGAGTCACCCCGAACGATCCCGGGCTTGAGGCCATCCCGAACCTCGAGCCGAACCGACTCGCCCGACGCGGCCGCGAGGCCGTCCGCAAGGTAGTTGGGGTTGAACGCGGCCGTGATGTCGTCGCCCTCGTACCTCGCCTCCACCGCCTCGACAGCCTGGCCGAGGTCCGGCGAGGAGGAGGACAGCTTCACCCCGAGCGCGTTGAACTCGAGCCTGACCGGCGATGTGTCGCGAGCGAGGAGCCCGACCCGTCGCACCGCGTCGATCAGTTGCTGGCGCGAGACCGTGAGCCGACTCTCGTACTGCTCCGGCAACAGCTGCCGATAATTCGGGAACTCGCCCTCGATCAGCCGTGACGTCAGCATCAGCGGGCCCACCTGGAACGAGACCTGGCTCTCGTCGACGAACACCTCGACCTCGCCCTTGTCGACCGCCTGGGCGGCGCGTCCCGCCTCCGACAGAGCCCGTTCGGGGACGATGGCCCTCGCCTCGCCGGCGGCGGTCGCCACCAGATCCCGCACGGCGAGGCGGTACGAGTCGGTCGCCACCATCGTCACGCCCTCCCGGCTCACCTCGAGCAGGATGCCGGTGAGCACCGGTCTCGCTTCGTCGCGCGACGCGGCACGGGCCACCTGTCCGACCGCCTCCGCGAAACGCGGCGTCTCGGCCACGATCCGTGTGCCCGAAGGCGGCTGCAACGCCGGGAAGTCCTCGGCAGGAAGCAGCCGCAGCGAGCCCTCGTAGGCCGCGCACCGGATCCGGGCCTGCGACTGGTCGCTCTCGAACTCGACCGGGGCGTCCGACAGGCTCTTCACCGTGTCCGCGAGCAGCCGAGCGGGGACCAGCGAGATCCCCGGCTCGCTCACCTGCACGTCGATCGACAGGCGGGCGGAGACCTCGAGGTCGGTCGTCGTCAGCGTCAACGCGCCCTCTGCCGACGCCTCGATCAGGACCCCCGTCAGGGCGGGGATCCCCGGCCTCGACGAGACCCCGCGCTGGACGGTCTGGAGCGCCTCGGACAGGGCGTCTCGGTCACACCGGAACTTCACGTGTCCACCCCCTCGCTGCTTCTTGATTCATCTCATATCTCTTTCAGTAGTAGTAGGGGCTGTGGAAAAGGGGGAAACCACCCCGTCTTCCGAGCGTAGTGGGCCGGTCTGACATGTGGACCCGTTGGGGGAATCGGTGCACCGGGTCGACGGGCCTCGGCCGGCGTCCCCGTCACCTCCCGGGTTCCGCACATGTTGTCCGTGCACGCCGATCATCCGGCGCGGGCCCTTCCGCGGATGATCCGGGAGAGGTCCTGGACCTGCCGATAGGTGGCGGTCCGGGCCCGCATGTCCTTCTCGACCTTGAGGATGCCGTGGCGAGCCGTCGTGTGGTCGCGACCGCCGAACGTGTCGCCGATCTTGACCAGCGACTGGCCGCTGCACTCGCGCATCAGGTACATCGCGACGTGGCGGGCGGTGGTGAGCGGCCTCGAGCGGTTGGGCGAGATCAGGTCCTGGACCGACAGCCCGAAGTACCGGGCGCTCTCCTCCAGGATCAGGTCGGGCGGGATCTCCGCCTCCGCCTGCGGGAGCAGGTCCTCGAGCGCCTGCTCCGCGAGCTCGCTGGTGATCGGCTGCCCCGTGAGATCACCCCACGCCACCACCCGGACGAGCGCCCCCTCGAGCTCCCGGATGTTCTGGTCGAAGGTGTCGGCGATGAACTCGATCACGTCGTCGGGGACGTGGAGCTCGTCACGCTGGGCCTTCAGCTGCAGGATCGCGATGCGCGTCTCGAGGTCGGGGGGCTGCACGTCCACGCACAGGCCGAGCCGGAACCTCGACTGGAGGCGTTCCTCCATGCCGAGCTCCTGCGGCGGGCGATCCGACGCGATCACGATCTGACGATCCTTCTGATGCAGCGCGTTGAACGTGTGGAAGAACTCGGTCTGCGTCTCCTCGCGCTTGGCGAGGAACTGGATGTCGTCCACCAGGA
The DNA here is from genome assembly GCA_963731925.1 of uncultured Actinomycetes bacterium. Taxonomy (GTDB): domain Bacteria; phylum Actinomycetota; class UBA4738; order UBA4738; family HRBIN12; genus DASSJM01. The sequence goes on along the minus strand of CAVSXK010000014.1, from coordinate 86,844 downwards.
GCACGTCGATGTCGCGGTAGCGCGCCGCGAACTGATAGCCCTGTCGTTCGCGGACGGCCTTGATGAACTCGGCCATGAAGCTCTCGCTCGTGACGTACTTGACACGCAGGCGGGGGGACAGCCCGAACATCTGGTGTCCGATCGCGACGAGCAGGTGGGTCTTGCCCAGACCCACGCCGCCGTAGATGAACAGCGGGTTGTACGCCTTCGACGGTGGCGTGTCGGCGACCGCCATCGCGGCGGCGTGCGCGAAGCGGTTGGACGGCCCCGCGACGAACGTCTCGAACGTGTAGTTCGGGAACGGCAGGCCCGGAGCGCCGATGGCCGCACGTTCAGCGATCGGCTTGTGTTCGGGGGGGTCCGCCGGATCTCGTTGCGGCGTAACCTCTTCGGGCGGTACCGCACCGAGCTCGATCGTCACGGGAAGTCCGACGGCCTCGGCCGCCGCGTCCTGGATCAGCCCGACGTAGTGCTTGGCGAGCCAGTCGCGGACGTAGTCGGACGGGGCGACCACCTCGAGCACGCCGTCGTGAAGGCTCGTGGCACGAACGCCGCCGAACCACATCGAGAACGAGCTCTCGGTGAGCTCCTCGTGCGCACGCTCGACGACGTGCGCCCACGTCCTCTCGGCGGCCTCCTCGAACGATGTGATGGCCATAACTATCCACAGCGCCTTTCCACAGTTGTGGAAACCCTTGGGGAAGAGGTGACGCCTCGTGGGGAGACCCGACGCCGTGAGGGAACGCGCCGGACTATAGCACCGCGGTTTTCCCCATCGCTCGTCCGAGCGGGGCTCTTGTCACACTTTCTGGTGTGTCGACCTTCGCGACGCGGACGGCCGCCCTCGGAAGCGCTCCGCTATACTGCGCGACGACCGGCCTACCGGCCGTCACTCGATCCGACGACGAGAGACCCCGGATGTCGAAGCGAACCTACCAACCCAACAACCGCCGCCGTCACAAGCGGCATGGTTTCCGCGTTCGGATGCGGACTCGAGCGGGCCGGTCGATCCTCGCGCGGCGCCGCGCCAAGGGCCGCTCTCGCCTGTCCGCGTAGGTAGCCGACGAACGCCGGTCGGGTCTCGCGGACCCTCTCGTCCGGCAGGGCATTTCACGGAGAGCGGGTGGTAGTGTTTGTCGCCCCCGGGACCGGGTCGGCGGCCTTCGTCGCCGGCCGGCGGATCGGTGGCGCGGTGCTCCGCAACCGAGCCCGGCGCATCCTGCGGGCCGCGTGGCGAGAGGTCGAGGACAAGGTCGAGGATGGATACGACGTCGTCGTGGTCGCCAGGGCCGCGATCGTCGGAGCCCGGAGCCAGGATCTGGTGGCGGAGGTTGAAGAGTTGCTCTCGCGCGCGCAGGTGATCGTGACGTGATGCGTGTGCGCCGCGTCGTGTGGATGGCGGGGGCGCCCGCGCGGCTCGCGCTGGTCGCTTGCATCCGCCTGTATCGCGCTCACGCTGTCGGGTTGGATCGGCGGCCAGTGTCGCTTCTACCCTTCGTGCTCGCACTACGCCGAGGGAGCGATCCGGACGCATGGCGCGATCCGCGGGTCGCTCATGGCCGCATGGCGGATCGTGCGGTGTGGCCCGTTCACCCCGGGCGGTGTGGACCCCGTCCCTCCGGCGACGCGGCCTCGTGCGTATGATGGCGTCATACATGCGGAGCTCGGCCGATGATCGCCCTCGCCCCGTGGCAGGCGCTCCTGGACGCGCTCGGCTGGGTGGTCGCAGAGATCTACGAGCTCATCCCGAACTACGGCGTGACCATCATCCTGCTGACCATCGTGATCCGGCTGGTCCTGCTGCCGCTCGGTATCAAGCAGGTCAGGTCGATGCAGCACATGCAGATCGTGCAGCCGAGGATCAAGCAGGTGCAGCAGAAGTTCAAGGGCAACAAGCAGCGTCAACAGGAAGAGATCATGAAGCTCTACAAGGAGTACGGGGTCAACCCGTTCTCCGGGTGCTGGCCCGTGCTGCTGCAGTTCCCCATCCTCATCGCCATGTACTCGGTGCTGCGCTGGCCGCAGCACCCGATCCACGTCCCCACCGACAGCGGCCTGTACGCCGCCGTGTCCCAGCAGATCCCCGAGACTCTCGACGGGCAGCCAGACTCGCCGCCGATCGAGACGCAGGCGCAGATCGACGCGCTGGACCTGCCGGGTCCCACGTCGGGAACCTCCTTCCTCGGGATGAACTTGCTCTGCTCCGCCGTTCACGCAGGGAACACGGACGCCACGCTCGCCGCGCAGAGCCCCACCGGGCAGCAGCTCGAGTATCCGGTCAACTGCGGCAGCGACGTGGTGGATCGGATCCCCTACTACGTGTTCGCCGTGCTGATGTTCGCCACCACCTTCTTCCAGCAGCGGCAGATGCAGAACGCCAGCCCGCCGGGCGCCTCGTCGCAGCAGCAGGCGGTGCTCAAGTTGATGCCGATCCTGTTCGGCGTGTTCGGCATCTTCTTCCCAGCCGGACTGGTCCTGTACTGGACGACCTCGAACGCTTGGCAGATCGGACAGCAGTACTTCATGCTCAAGAGCCGTCCGACGGCGGAGCAGATGGCCGAACGAGCGAAGGCGAAGCCTCAGAAGGTCGAGAAGAAGGGCTTCATGGCTTCGATGATGGAGCGCGCGGAGCAACAGCGCCAGCAACGGGGCTCGGCGACCAAGCCCGTTGCCAAGAAGCCGGGGTCCAACCCCAAGCCGGGGTCCAACCCCAAGCCGGGGTCCAACCCCAAGCCGGGGTCGAACCCGAAGCCGGGGTCGAATCCGAAGCAGTCAGGGTCCGGAGGCAACGGCAGTGGAGGAGATCCGAAGAAGCGCCCCAAGCGTTGAGGAGGCCGTCGAGGCCGCCCTCGGCGAGCTCGGCCTGACCGAGCAGGAGGTCGACGTCGACGTCGTTCAGGAGCCTCGTCCCGGGGTCTTCGGGGTCGGAGCGCAGGACGCCATCGTAGTCGTCCGCTCGCGAGCGAAACCCGCGGGGGACCTCGGCGAAGAAGATCTCGACGAGCAGGCCGAGATCGCCGCGGAGTTCCTGGAGGGCATGCTCGAACGGATGGGCATCACGGCGACGGTCGAACCGGCGATCGAGGACGGGACGATGTACGTGGACGTGATCGGCCCAGAACCCGATGACGAAGACATGGGGCTCCTCATCGGTCGACACGGGCAGACGCTCGAGGCGATCCAGGAGCTGACCAGGGTCGTGATCGGCCAACGCACGGGCCTCCCCTCCCGGGTAGTGGTCGACATCGAGGACTACCGGAAGCGACAGATCGAACGGCTTTCGGCACGTGTGCGCGAGATCGCCGTGCGCGTCTCCCGGACGGGCCGAGCGGAGACGCTCGAGCCGATGAACCCGTTCCTGCGGAAGATGGTCCATACGGCCGTGGCCGAGGTCGATGGGGTCGACAGCTCGAGCGAGGGCGAAGGAGCCGAGCGACGCGTCGTCATCAGCCGAGCGAGGTAGCCGCACGGAGTGACCGGCCGTCAAGGTGTCGTTTCACGTGAAACATCGATGAGCGAAGCGGAGATCCTGCTGGGGCAAGCCGCGGAGCTCGGAGTCACGCTCGACGCCTCGCAGGCCGCTACCCTCCTCCGGTACGAGGATCTCCTGGCCCGTCGAGCGGTCCCGCTCGGCGCCGTCTCGCGTTCGGACGCTACTCGGATCCGGGATCGCCACATCCTCGATTGCCTCCGCGCAGCGCCGCTGCTGCACGGGGACGATGTCGCCTGCGATCTCGGGTCCGGAGCAGGGCTGCCGGGGATCGTCGTCGCCGTCGCGGAGCCTTTGGTCCGGGTCCTGCTCGTCGAGAGCAGGGCCAAGCGAGCCGCCTTCCTCGAGTTCGCCGTCCAGGAGCTGCGACTGTCGAACGCTGAGGTGGTGGTGGGACGAGCCGAGGAGTTGCGTCTGGGGGTCGATGCCTGCCTCGCCCGGGCGTTCGCCCCCCTTCCGCTGGCCTGGTCGGTGGCTCGGGGCATCCTTCGGCCGGGGGGTCGCCTCATCTACTTCGCCGGCGCCGAGCTCGGGGACCCCGCGGTCCCCGACGGGGCCGCGCTGGAAGCGGTCGTACGCACGGCCGTGCTTGAAAGCGCTGGTCCCCTGGTTATCATGACTCGTCAGTGACGAAGCCCTCCTCTTCCCGGGCAGCTCGTTCGTCCTCCAAGCCCAAGCCGGTCTCCAAACGAGCAAGCGAGGCTTCGGGGACGCAACCGACTGCCGTGCAACGTTCTTCGAAGGCGCCCCGCGACGCGCCGGAGACTTCGGGCTCCGCTCCAGCGGCCTCTCGAGCGGCGCGGATCATCGCGGTCGCGAACCAGAAGGGCGGTGTCGGCAAGAGCACGACGGCCGTGAGTCTGGGAGCGTCGCTCGCGGAGCTCGGCCACCGGGTCTTGGTCGTCGATCTGGACCCGCAGGGGAACGCCTCCACGGGGCTCGGCATCCGACACGAGCAGCGCGAGGTCACCGTGTACGACGTGCTCGCCGACGAGGCTCCGATCGAGCAGGCGATCGTCCCCACGCCGATCGACAACCTGTTCGCGATCCCCTCGACCATCGACCTTGCGGGCGCCGAGATCGAGCTGGTGAGCCAGTTCTCACGCGAGCTCCGGCTCAAGAAGGCCATCGAGCCCCTGAAGCACGACGCCTACGACTACGTCTTCCTCGATTGTCCGCCGTCGCTCGGGCTCCTCACGGTCAACGCCCTCGCCGCCGCGGAAGAGCTCATCGTGCCGATCCAGTGCGAGTACTACGCCCTCGAAGGTCTGGGACAGCTCCTGCGCAACGTCCGCCTCGTGCAGCAGAACGTCAACACGGGCCTGCGCCTGACCGGCATCGTGATGACGATGTACGACCCGAGAACCAAGCTGTCCGAGCAGGTGGTTGCCGAGGTCCGGCGCTACTTCGGCGATCGCGTCTATCAGACGGTCATCCCGCGTACCGTCAGGCTTTCCGAGGCGCCGGGATTCGGGCAGCCGATCAACGTCTACGACCCGACCTCGAAGGGCGCCAGGAGCTATCGCGATCTCGCCCGGGAGGTGGCTGCACGCCTCCCCGACGAGCGACCGCTCCCGAACGTGGACGACGTGCCGAGCGTCACGATCCCTCGCCCCGAGCAGCCACCGAGCCGGGCGCCACGTCCGTTGGTGGAACCCGAGCCCGAGGCACCTGCCGAGAAGAGCGAGCCGCGCGCCTCTTCCGTCGAGCCGGAAGCAGTGCCTCCCGAGGAAGCCTCGGAGCCGTTGGTTCCGCCGGAGGAAGCCGAGTCCGAGCCCCCAGCGGCCGCAGGCATCGAGCAGGCGACCCCTCGGCCTGCACGCGAACAGGAGGATCGCGTCGTCGCCGGAGATCCGATCGAGAAGCAACCTGCACCACGCACCGAGCGCGCGGACCCTGGATCCGAACCCGACGGCGAGGTCGGCCAGCCGCGACTGGAGGTCGAGGTACCCGGGTCGGGGCAGGGCCAGCACGAGCGTGCGCCTGAAGCGGAGCCAACGCTCGACGAAGGGTCGAGATATGGGGAGCCGACCGTCGCGGACATGAACGGAGATGAGACGCAGTCTGAACGAGAGGACGAGACGCGGCTCGATCAAGGAGGAGTCGAGGCCGGGAGGAAGCGCCGGCGGGGCCTGTTCCGTAGAGGAGGATCTTGATGAAACGAGGAGGGCTAGGTCGTGGGCTTTCGGCGCTGCTCCCCGGTGCGGTCGAGGAGGGTTTCGGGCTGCTCGAGATCCCGGTGGAGGCGGTTGCTCCGAACCCGCGTCAGCCGCGTACCACCTTCGAGGACGACGCCCTCGAGGCACTGGCGATGTCGATCCGCGAGGTAGGGGTGCTCCAGCCGATCGTCGTGCGCAGGGCCGGGAACAGCTTCGAGCTGATCGCGGGCGAGCGGCGGCTGCGGGCCGCCAAGCTGGCCGGTCTCGCGACCGTGCCCGCGGTGATCCGGGAGAGCGACGATGCGGAGTCGCTCCGTGAGGCCCTCATCGAGAACATCCATCGTGAGGACCTCAACCCGATCGAGCTCGCAGAGGCCTTCCGAGAGCTCCTCGAGGAGCTGGGCCTCAAGCAGGAGACGCTCGCCGAGCGGCTGGGCATGTCGCGATCGCACATCGCGAACACGATCCGGTTGTTGCAACTCCCGGCCGAGGTGCAGCAGCTGCTCGGAGAGGGCAGGATCCAGGCGGGCCACGGTCGCGCGTTGCTCTCGTTGGGGGACGCGGAAGCCCAACGGACGCTGGCGGTTCGCATCGCGGCCGAAGACGTGTCCGTTCGCGAGGTCGAGGAGCTCGTGCGCAACTACCTCGATCATCCCTCGCACGTCGAGCGCCCCGCTCGGCTCGCCGCGGTGCCCGAACCACACGAACACCCACTCGCCGAGGTGGAGGAGCTGCTCTCCGAACAGCTCGCGACCCGCGTCACGATCCAGATGAGCAAGCGGCGCGGCAAGATCGTGGTGGAGTTCGGATCGGCGGACGACCTCGAGCGCATCGTGTCCGAGATCATCGGCTCGGGACCGGGTCGGGCGCCCGAGTAGCCTAGCCAGCTGGAAACTCTTGCGCTGCAAGGCCTGAGGAGCACAAGAACGACCATGCGATCACCCTCCGCAGACGAGGTTCGACGCGCGGGGAAGGCCCTCCTGCTCGGGTTGGCGCTCGGGATCGTGCTCCTGGTGCTCTCGCGACGCGCGCGCCGATAGGCGATCCGCTACGTCGAGCGCGCGAGATCGGCCGGGGCGGGCCGCGAGAACGCGACGACGCCGTCCGCGATAGCGAGAGCGACATCTCGGACGAAGTTCGGTTCCACGATCCGAGTCGCGTCGTCACGGTCGATCGCCACCGCAGGCTCGATGCGCACCGCCGGCATCCGCGTCTCGCGCAGGATCGCGATCGACCTCGGGTGCAGGCCGGCATCGGGAAGCCCGAGCCGCCGAACGAGCTCGGGCTGGATCGACTCGGCCAGCCGGCGACCCATGGGGGAATGTGTGGTCGGCGTTCCGTAATGGAAGCAGGCCGACCCCCGCTCCACCTGTTCGCCGGTTCCGACGGCGATCGAGATCAGGGCGGCGGCGTCACCGGCGTTCGCGCGCCGGATCCGCTCGTCGACGGGTGGGGCCTCGGTCCCCTCACGCAGCAGCAACGGGCGAGCACCCAGGTGGATGAGCGCCTCGGAGAGCTCCCGGGCGATCGCGAGTGACACGTCGGCCGCGTCCTCGTCGACCCGGTCGGGTTCGATGGCGATGACCGAACCGGAGAGGGCGAGGCCCGGCCCGCGCGCGGCCTCGCCTTCGCGCACGACCGCACGGCTCGGGGCATCCACCGGCGGGCGATACCTGCTGATCGCGTGGACCGTGTCGAGCCCGACGATCCCGTCGACCCTGGAAGCGACGTTGCGCTGGAACTCGCGCACGGCCCGGTCCGTGCGCGGACCGAGGATCCCGTCCTCCTTGCCCGCGTCGAACCCGAGCGCGTTCAACATCCGTTGGAGCGCGCGTACGTCGTCTCCGCGGAACGCCGGAGAACGGAGGTAGAGCGTCCGATCGCTGAGCCGATAACCGGCCTCGACGAGCTGGCCCCACGTGTCCGGGCCCATGATCCCGTCCGGAGGCAGCCCGCGGGCCCGCTGGAACCCCCGGACCGCCTCTTCGGTGGACGCCCCGAACGCCCCATCGAGCTCGTCCGGATCGATGCGCAGGCCGGCGGCGAGCAGCCGATGCTGCACGTCTCGGACGTCTTCTCCTCGCGTTCCACGGCGGATGAGGTCCACCGTGGGAGTCTCCGCGGAACGGGCTCCGTCCGGCAACCGGATGTCCGGCCTACGGTGCGCGGCTACGCGGCGGGGACGTGCGGGTCGATCTCTTTCAGCAGGGCGTCTTTGCCGCGGGCGCCGACCACGCGGGCGATCTCCTGACCACCCTTGAACAGCATCAGCGTCGGGATGCTCATCACGCCGAAGCGCCGTGTCACCTCGGGGTTGTCGTCGATGTTCAGCTTGGCGACCTGAAGCGTCTCGCCCTTGTCACGACCGATCTCCTCGACCACGGGGGAGACCATGTGGCAGGGGACGCACCACTCCGCCCAGAAGTCCACCAAGACCGGGATCTCGGAACCGAGCACGCGCTCCTCGAAGTCGCCATCCGTCACGTCACCCATCATCGCCACGTTCGTTCCTCTCTTTCCACTGGCCTGTTGGATCCATCTCGTGGTTCCCTACTCGGTCATCCGCCGTTCGCATGCGCCTGCTCCTCGAGGTAGCGCTCGGCGTCGATCGCGGCTTTGCATCCCTGCCCGGCAGCCGTCACCGCCTGACGGTAGGTCACGTCGGTGACGTCCCCGGCGGCGAACACACCCGGGACGCTGGTCGCGGTCGTCGGTTCGCGCACGATGACGTAGCCGGCATCGGTGAGATCGACCTGACCTTTCACGAGATCGGTATTCGGGTCGTGGCCGATCGCGACGAAGACGCCGTCGGTCGCGAACTCGGTCGCCTCGTCCGACTTCACGTTCCGCAGCCGAACACCCGTCACGGCTCCCTCACCCAGGACCTCCTCGACGACGGTGTCCCACACGACCTTGACCTTGGGGTTGGAGTGCACGCGCTCCTGCATGATCTTCGAGGCGCGGAACTCGTCGCGCCGGTGGACGAGCGTGACGGCGCTCGCGAACTTCGTGAGGAACGTCGCCTCCTCCATCGCGGTGTCGCCGCCGCCGACGACCACGAGCTCCCGGTCGCGGAAGAAGAAGCCGTCGCAGGTGGCGCACGCGCTGACCCCGCGACCGCGCAGCTTCTCCTCGCCCGGGACGCCGAGCCATCTCGCGCTCGCGCCGGTCGCCAGGATCAACGTCTTCGCGCGCCATTCGAGGTCGCCAGCCCAGACGCCGAAGGGGCGCTCGGACAGGTCGACCCGGGTGACCGACTGGGCGACGATGTCGGTCTCGAACCGGGCGGCCTGCTTCTCGAACGCGTCCATCATCTCCGGACCGAGGATCCCGTCGGGGAAACCGGGGTAGTTCTCGACGTCGGTCGTGAGCATCAGCTGCCCACCGGCCTCGAGCCCCTTCAGGAGCAGCGGTCGCAGGTTCGCCCGGGCAGCGTAGAGCGCGGCCGTGTACCCGGCCGGTCCCGAACCCAGGATGACGGTGTTCCGTTCCTCCACCAGTTCTTCAACCATTCCTTCAACCATGCGCGCTGCTCCTCCACCGAGCATAACCGCAGCGTATTCCCGTTCAATCCCGCGGCAGCGCAGCCCGCCGCAGCTTGCCCGAGAGCGTTCTTGGCAGCCGGTCGGCCAGGGTGAGCTCCCGAGGCGCGGCGTAGCGGGGGAGGGTCCGTGCGGCGAACGCGCGCAGCTCCTCGAGCGAAGGCGGGTCGGCGGGATCGGCCGGCACGACCCAGACCGCGACGTGCTGGCCCCATTCGCGGTCCAGCCGTCCTCCGGCGGCGACGTCGCGGACGCCCGGGTGGTCTCGCAGCGCTGCCTCGACCTGATCCGGCCACACCCGCTCGCCGCCCGTGTTGATGAGGTCGTCGATCCGACCCACGACGTGCAATCGCCCGTCTCGGTCGATCTCGCCCGCGTCCCCCGGCCGCAACCATCCCCCGTCCGTGAACGCGGCCGCGGATCCCGCCTCGTCGAATCGGTACCCCTGCATCAGGGTCGGACCCCGGAGCTGGATACCGCCCTCGGCGTCGATGCGCATCTCGGTCCCGGGCAGCGGAAACCCCTCGTAGACGACGCCTCCGCAGGTCTCGGTCAGGCCGTACGTCTCCACGACATTGGCACCGGCTCGTTCGGCGCGGGTGCGGAGATCGGGGGAGAGGTGGGCGCCGCCGACGAGGATCGCCCGGAAGGACGAGAGATCCGCTCCGGTCTCCACGAGCCTGCCGAGCATGGTCGGAACGACAGACGTGAACTGGACGCCGTGCTCCGCCATGACCGCCTCGGGGTCGAAGCGCGCATGCACGGCGACCGGCGCACCGAGCAGGATCGAGCGGAGCAGGACGAGCAGGCCGCCGACGTGGGAGAGCGGCAGGCAACAGAGCCACCTGTCCTCGTCGGACGCCTCGAGCGCGAGCGCCGAGGACGCGACGGCCGCGTCGATCGCCCGCCGGTGGAACTGTGCGAGCTTGGGCGAGCCTTCGGTGCCGCTCGTGTGGACGACCAGGGCGATGTCCGGCTCGGTCGGTCGGCCGTCCACCCGGTGTGAGCCGCCCGCGTCGAGCACGACGGTCGGCCGAGCGCGCTCGAGCAGCGCACCCGCCTCGGCGGGCGGCAACCGGTGGTCGACCGGCAGGACCGCCGCTCCGGCGGCCCAGGTCTCGGTCACGAGCTCGAGCCACGCGGGCGAAGGAGGGATCGACACCGCCACCAGGTCGCCCGCGGCGATCGAGACGTGTTCCAGGGCCCGCACATCGGATAGGCTAGCCCAGACCATTCGAGTGTTCGCTCTAGGAGTGCGCGGTCATGATGTCGAGTTCATCGGTGCCCCCCTGGTCGAGCTCCGGCGATCACACCGACATCCGGTACGAGACGGCGGAGGGGATCGCCAAGATCACGATCGACCGTCCCGAGGTCCGCAACGCGTTCCGGCCGCTCACGGTCAGAGAGCTGATCGGCGCGTTCGACGTGGCGCGGGACGACCCCGAGATCGGCGTCGTGATCCTCACCGGCCAGGGAACAGAGGCATTCTCGAGCGGCGGAGATCAGAAGATCCGCGGAGACGACGGCTACGTCGACGAGCACGGGATCGGCCGCCTGAACGTCCTCGACCTGCAGATCCAGATCCGGCGGCTGCCCAAGCCCGTCGTCGCCATGGTGGCCGGCTTCGCGATCGGCGGCGGCCACGTGCTGCACCTGTGCTGCGACCTCACGATCGCGGCCGAGAACGCGCGGTTCGGGCAGACCGGGCCGAGGGTGGGTTCGTTCGACGCGGGGTACGGGATCAACCTGCTCGCGCGCCAGATCGGCGAGAAGCGCGCGAAGGAGGTCTGGTTCCTCTGCCGGCAGTACGACGCCCAGACCGCGCTCGCGTGGGGGTTGGTCAACACGGTCGTGCCGCTCGAGGACCTCGAACGAGAGACCGTCGGCTGGTGCCGAGAGATGCTGCTGATGAGCCCCCTCGCCCTCCGGTTGCTGAAGGCCGGATCGAACGCCGGGATCGGACGGGCTCGCGGGCGTCCAGCAGCTCGCCGGTGATGCGACGCTCCTCTACTACATGACGGAGGAGGCGCAGGAGGGCCGGGACGCGTTCGTCGACAAGCGCGATCCGGACTTCAGGCGGTTCCCGAAGCGACCGTGACCCGCCTCGCCGTCTGGGTGCAGGGTGCCCGCCCTCGGACGCTCGGCGCGAGCATCACCCCCGTCGTGGTCGGGACCGCGGCCGCCGGGGTGTTCGTGCCCTGGAGATTCGTCGCGGCGTTGCTCGTGGGTCTCGGGCTGCAGGTCGGCGTGAACCTGGCCAACGACTACCACGACGGCGTCCGTGGCGTCGACACGCGCGAACGGCTCGGACCCCCCCGCCTCACGTCGTCGGGGCTTGCCCCGGCGCGCTCGGTCCTGATCGCCTCACTCGGGTGCGTCCTCGTCGCCGGCGTGTCCGGTCTCGCGCTGGCTGCGGCTACCACCTGGTGGCTGGTGCCGATCGGTGCGCTCGCGATGCTCGCGCTCTGGCTCTACAGCGGGGGCCCGAGACCATACGCGGAGCTCGGTCTGGGTGAGGTGATGGTGTTCCTGTTCTTCGGCGTGATGGCGACGGCGGGAAGCGCGTACGTCCAGGCCGAAACCGTGCCGGCAGCGGCATGGTGGGCCTCGGTCCCGATGGGCCTGCTCGCCGTCGCGATCCTGGTCGCGAACAACCTCCGAGACATCCCCACCGACGCGGTCGCCGGCAAGCGAACGCTCGCGGTTCGGCTCGGCGACCGCCGAACGCGGACGCTCTACCGCGTCTGCATCGTCGGGGCGTTCGCCGCGATCGTGCTCGGCACCCTGGTCGACGTGCTGGACGAGGGGAGCGGACTCTCGCCGTGGTCGCTGCTCGCCCTCGCCGCGGCGGTCGCGGCGGTCGGGCCATTCCAACGGGTCGGGCAGGCTCAGGGCCGTGACCTGATACCGGTGCTCGTCGCGACGGCAAGATTGCAGGTGGCCTTCGGTGCAGCCTTCGCGCTCGGACTGTGGATCGCGGAGGCCACGTCGTGAGCGAGGGCGACGTCGCGTTCGGGTGCGCGAGGGCGTTCGTCGGAGAGCTCGAGCGGAGCGGGTTGACGGATGCGTGCATCTCGCCGGGATCGCGTTCGACCCCGATCGCGCTCGCGCTCGCGCGCAACGAACGGATCCGCCTGCACGTCCATCTGGACGAGCGCGCGAGCGCCTTCTTCGCCCTCGGCCTCGCGAAGGCATCGGACCGCCCGGTCGTCGTCGCCTGCACGAGCGGGACCGCCGCCGCCAACCTCTTCCCCGCGGTGGTCGAAGCCTGGACGGCGCGGGTCCCGTTGATCCTCCTGACGGCCGATCGTCCGCCCGAGCTCCGAGGGGTCGGGGCGAACCAGACGATCGACCAGCTCGAGCTCTACGGACGCTACGCGCGGTGGTTCACGGATGCGCCGCTCCCCGCGGAAGGTCCGGACTCGATGCGTACCTGGGTGATCCTGGGTCACGAGGCCTACCGGCAGGCGTGTTCGCCGGGGCCCGTGCACGTGAACCTGCCCTATCGCGAGCCGCTCGTTCCCGGCGGTGACCCCGTCCGCCTCGGGAGCGTGGCCACGGCCTTCGCCGGCGTGTCTCTCGGCGAGGGACCGAGCGCCGGCGAGCAGGACATCGGAGGGTTCGTCGACGCGGTCGCTGGAGTGGAGCGCGGCCTCCTTTATCTCGGGTCGTTGCGAACGCCGTCGCCCTTCATCCTCGACCTTGCGACGCGGCTCGGATGGCCGGTCATCGCGGAGCCGACGTCGGGGCTGCGGATCCCTGGCACGCTGAGAGCGGCGCAGTTCCTCCTGTCCAGCGAGGCCTTCCTCGAAACCCACCGCCCGGAGGTCGTCGTGCAGTTCGGCGCCGCGCCGACGTCTCGCGCCGGTCTCGGTCTGGTCGGCGCCGCGTCGCGATTGCTGATCGTCGATCCCGACGACCTGGTGGCGGATCCTCATGGACGTGCCGAACACCGCTTCGCGGTCCATGCGGGCCAGCTGGCCCACGGCGCGGTCGATCGGCTCCCGGAACGCTCTCGTGGTGCCTGGCTCGAGACGTGGCTCGAGGCAGACGAACTGGGCCGCGACGCCGTCGACGCGACGATCGATGCGTGGGATGAACCGTACGAGGGCCGCATCGCCCGCGACGTGGCCGCGTCGCTCCCCGAAGGCTCCTCGCTCGTCGTGGGTTCGAGCATGCCCGTGCGCGATCTGGATGCGTACATGCTTCCGCGCCAGGGGCTTCGGGTCCTCGCCAACCGCGGGGCGAGCGGGATCGACGGGTTCGTCTCGACCGCGCTCGGCGTCTCGGCGGCTGGCGCTCCGACGACCGCACTCTGCGGCGATCTCACGCTGCTGCACGACGTCGGGTCGCTGATCTGGAGCGCGAGCCGCGGCTACGACTGTGTCTTCGTCGTGCCGAACAACGACGGCGGCGTCATCTTCTCGTTCCTCCCTCAACGCGAGCTGCCCGAGTTCGAGGAGCTGTTCACGACGCCGCACGGGCTCGATCTCGGAGCGGTCTGTGTGGCCGCCGGCGCCGGCCACGTCCGGGTCGATCGCGCCGCCGACCTGATCCCGGCCGTCGAGCGGGCCCACGAAGCCCGCGGCGTCCACGTCGTCGAGGTGCCGATCGACCGAGCACGCAACGTCGAGCTGCACGCCGAGGTGCACGCAGCGGTCGCCGCCGCATTGTGACGGCCTACGATGTGACCGTGGACCCGTTGACTGCGCGCAGGCAGGGCGACGTGACGATCGGGGTCCGGCCGGCGACCACCGACGACACCGATGAGCTCGCCCGTCTCCGGTGGGACTTTCGCGTCGAACACGGCACGCCGGTCACGCGCACGTTCGAGGAGTTCGCCACGGAGTTCCGTGCGTTCGTGACGGACGCGTTGGCGGGCGGAGCACGCTGGCGGGCGTGGGTCGCGCACGCCGATGGCCGGCTGGTCGGCTGCGTCTGGCTTCAGCTCGTCGAGATGGTCCCGCACCCGAACCGAGCTCGGTGGGAACGGCCGATCGCGTACGTGACGAACATGTACGTCGAGCCCGACCTGCGCGGCGCTGGGCTGGGCGCTCGGCTGCTCGACGCCGCGATGGGGTTCGCGCGCGAGCGCGAGGTGGCCGAGGCCATCGTCTGGCCTACGAAGAGGTCCGTGTCGTTCTACCGGCGCGCCGGGTTCGGCACCGGATCGGCCCCGCTCGGCATGGAGCTGGCGGGGGACTGATCTAGCCCCAGCGGAGCGCGTCGAGCAGCGCCCGGAACTTGCGCTCGGTCTCGTCGAGCTCCGCCTCGGGCTCCGAGTCGGCGACGATGCCCGCCCCCGCGTACAGCCTCGCGGTCGAGCCGGTGATCTCCGCGCATCGGAGCGCGATCGCCCACTCGCCGTCGCCGTTCGCGTTCATCCATCCGACGGGTCCGGCGTACCCGCCCCGCTCGATCGGCTCGAGGTGCTCGAGCGCTTCGAGAGCGGTCTCGCGCGGCGAACCGCAGACGGCGGGCGTGGGGTGGAGGGCGGCGACGAGCTCGAGCGCCGTGACCGACGGGTCGTGCAACCGGCCGCGGAACGGGGTGGCCAGGTGCCACACGTTCGCGGTGCCGAGGAGCTCCGGCTCGTGGGGATGCACGAGGTCCTCGCAGAACGAGTCGAGCACGTGGTGGACGTCCTCGACCACGACGGCGTGCTCCTCGCGATCCTTGTCCGAATCGAACAGCCGGTCGGCGGATGCGCGGTCCCGTCCCGCATCGCCGAACCGCTGCGACGAGCCAGCCAGCGGGGTCGCCTCGATCAGCCGCCCGAGGCGGCGGAGCAAGAGCTCCGGCGTGGCACCGACGAGCACCGATCCCGTCACCGCGTTGGGCTGCGGAGCCGCGAAGGCGTAGCAGTCCGCGTCGACGGCGCGCAGGCGCCACAGGAGCTGCTTGGGGTCGAGCGCCCGGCCGGCGTTCACGAGCATCGTCCGGGCGAGCACGATCTTGCGGAGCTCGCCGGAGCGGATCTTTTCGCTGGCTCGAGCCACCGCGGCCGCGTACTCGTCGGGTTCGGGATCCGGCCGGAGCTGCATCTCCTCGAAGGCGTCGTGCGGAAGCGTTCGGCCCGCCCACCGCTCCCGCTCGCCGGCTCGCTGGGCCTCGCCCCCCGGCGAGATCTCGAGCTGCCAGGTCTCGCCGGGGTCCAGGCGGATCGCGGTGCGCCGCGGGACGATCGCCACCGCGGGCTCACGGTCGTCGAACGGGATCGAGGCGACGGCCACCGGCGCCGGTGCGGTCGGGTCGGTCTGGATCGGCGCCAGGATGTCGATCAGCGCTCGCGAGAGCCGCAGGATGCGCTCGGGCCCGGGTTCGGCCGTCACGCGGTCGGCCTCCCCGATCGTCGACAGGCCCAGGCCGGCTCGTTCGAGGAAGAACCCTCCCTCCCGGTACCCGGCGAGGAGGTCGAACGCCGGACCCAGCCGCGTCGCCCGCGCCGCGAGGTCGGTCACGGGGATGGCCGGCCGATCATCATCGGCGTGTCCCGACCAGCAGCTGCGCCACCCCGCCGCCGAGCGCGATCCGCTCGACCCCCGCGAAGCCTGCGTCGGCGAGCATCGAGAGCAGCCGGGCGGGTTCGGGCAGGTACGCCATCGATCGCGGCAGGTACCGGTAGGCGTCCCTGTCGGAGAGCGCTCCGCCGATCAACGGGACGATCCGCTTGAAGTAGACGGCGTGGCCGGCGCGCAGCAGGCGGCCGTCGGGTTCGCTCGTCTCGAGGAACGCGACGCGGCCTCCAGGCCGGAGCACCCGTGCGGTCTCGGCGAACAGGGCGGTCACCTCGGTCACGTTGCGGAGCGCGAAGCCGCAGGTCGCGCCGTCCACGCCGCCGTCGGCGAGCGGGAGCCGGAGCGCGTCGGCCTCGACGAGCGGCGCGCTCGTCCCGGCGTTGCGCAGCATCCCGTGCGAGAAGTCGAAGCCCACGGCCCGATAGCCACCGGTCAGCAGCTCGTCGCAGAGGTCACCGGTGCCGCACGCGAGATCGGCGACGAGCGCGCCCCCCGGCAGCCGGAGCTCCCGAACGGCACGACGGCGCCACCCGACGTCCATCCCGAAGGTCATGACGCGGTTCACGAGGTCGTAGCGGGTCGAGATGCGGTCGAACATCCCACGGACGACCTGCGCCTTCCGGCTGGGGTCCGGGAGGCCTTCGGGCTCGAGAGGGGGCTCGCTCATTCCAGCCGCTCCTCGGCCGCGGCCAGCAGCACGCGACGGAAGTGGTTCGCGACCAGGTTGGTGACGGCCGGCAGCAACGCGTCGAACGCCTCCACCAGCTGTGCGGCCGCCGCGTCGTCCGACCCCGCGGTATCCCGGATCGGCTTGCGAACGTGCTCGTCGAACAGCTCCACCGCGCGCGTCGCCAGGGCGACCATCGCGGCGTTCGTATCCCGGGCGAGCGACAGCAGCTCGCCGAGCGGCAGCCCGTACTCGAGGAGGCGGAGCGCGCCGCGCACCATGCCGATGTCGGCGGCCGTGTACCGGACCTCCCCGTCGACGGTCCGCCCGAGCTCGATGCCTTCGCGCTCGACGGCTTGGATCAACGAGGCCGGGACCCCGCTGCGGTTCGCGAATCCCTCCAGTGAGAGGAGCTCGTCCTCGTGCGCCTCGCCACGTGCCGCCGCGACCGCGACCGCGAGATCGGCGTCGGCCGGGTCCAGCCCGTCACCCAGCACGCGCTCGATGGCCGCGAGCGTGAGACCACGGCGTCGCAGCTCGCGAACCTCACCGATCCGCTCGACGTGGCGCTCGTCGTACCAGGCGAGCCGGCCCTCCCGCGTGGGAGCGGGAACGAGACCTCGGGTCTGGTAATAGCGGATCGTGTCGACCGAGACGTCACAAGCGGCCGCGAGCTGCTCGACGCGATACCTCACGACCGGTAACTCTACGAGTGGTTGCTCGAACCTTCACCCGCCCCGCGCCGGGTCAGCCCGGCGGGATCCTCTGGGAAGCGCTGGTCAGGACGCGGCAGTCGTCGGTCGCCACGACCCACACGACGATGTGGTCGGGGGGCTGGCCTGCGCCGGGACCCTCGGCGAACACGGCGATGTAGGCGGGTGTCCCCTCGAACTCGGCCTCGATGAGGCGGATGAGGACGTCCCGGGGACCCTGGAGCCCGCTCTGCCTGACGCATCCCTTGGCATCGCCGGTGCGTTGCGCCGAGCCCTCGGCGCCGCTCGCGAGCGGGCCCGCCGCCTCGCCCCCTACGGCCGCCTCGACCGCGCCGGCGGCCTCCGACGCGACCGCTCTGATCCCCTCGACGTCGTAGTTCACGTCGAGCTGCTGTTCGAGGCCGAAGAAGGGGAGGGGGGCCGATGCGGTCGCGTCGCTAGCCTCCGCGCCCGCCGCGCCGGTCGCGGCCGTGCCGGCCGCCGCGGGGCTCGGGGTGTTCTCCGAACCGCCGTCCCCGACGTTCAGGGCCACCACCACGACCAGCGCCGCCGCCGCCGCGAGGCCCGCCGCCCACTGGAAGCGTTCCCAGGTGACGCCGCGACGGCGCTCGAACCGACGTCCCGCCTCCGTCAGCACCGGTCCGGTGACGCCGAACGGCACCGGCCGATCCTCGAGCTCGACGAGCGCGGCCTTCGCGGTTGCGGCCAGCCGAACCTCGTCACGGCAGCGCGCGCACCCGAGCAGGTGCGTGTCGACATCGGCACGGGCGCGTTCGTCCAGCGTGCCGTCGACGTAGTCGGCGAGGAGGTCGTCGGGATGACTCACGGGGATACCGTCCCTTCTGACGGCCCGGCGGCGTCCGCCCGTTCCCCGGACTTCGTGGTCCCGCTGTCCGAACTCCCTCCCGATCTGGGAGCCTCGCGCGTGATGCCCATCGCCTTCGCGAGGGCGATGCGCCCGCGATGCAGCCGTGACTTCACGGTGCCGACCGGGACGCCCACGATCGCGGCGACCTCCTCCTGGCGGAGGTCCTGCACGTCGTGCAGGATCATCACGACGCGGAAGTCCTCGGGCACCTGCATCAACGCCTGCTGCACGTCGATCGACAGGCTCGACGCGTCGGCGTGGTCGGGCACCGGCGGTGGCTCGAGCGCGGGAAGGTCATCCTCCCCGCGTTCGAGGACCGGCCCGCGCTGTCGCTTGCGGAGCAGGTCGTAACAGGCGTTGACCGTCACGCGATGGAGCCAGGTCGTGAACGCCGCCTCGCCGCGGAACGACGACAGCTTCCGGAGGACGGTGAGGAACGCGTCCTGCGTCGCGTCCCTCGCGTCCTCCTCGCGGCCGGTCATGCGCAGGGCAAGGTTGTACACGCGTCGCTCGTGTCGTTCGACGAGTGCGGCGAACGCGGCTCGGTCTCCCGAGAGGTACCGGCGAACGAGGTCCTCGTCCCGAGCGGGCGGGTCAGGCACCGACCGTCTCGGCGTCCGCGTCCTGGACCAGCACGCGCACCTCACCGACCTCCGCGCGGATGCCGTCGTCGACCGGAACGACCGAGGTGATCCAGACGAGCACGTACCGCCCGGTGCCGCGCAACGGGACGCGGGACAGCGACGTCGAGGTGACCTCGTTCGCCGACCTCGTCGACGAGCGCATCGGGGTCGTCGCCGACGGCGACGCCGAACCGGAAGCCGGGATGCGGGGTCCACAGACGGAGCCCGAGGACCTCGTTGCGTTCGCCGAGGTCGAGCAGGAGCCCCATCCCCGGCTTGCCGAGCTCGCCGTCGAAGTAGTTCTCCGATCGCCACGCGGTCTGGACGTCGCCGTCGTTCGCGAGTCCCGCGTTCGACGAGAGTTCCTCCCCGTCGCCGAAGGGGTCGAGCACGTCCACCGTTACGGGCAGCACGGGGATCGGTGAGGGCTCGGCCGATGCGGGTTCGTCCGGTGCCGCGCGGATCCCGAGCGGGCCGCCGACCTCGAGCTCACCCAGCCACAGCCCAAGCGTGATCGCGATCACGGCGATCCCCACGACGACGAGCGGGACGCCGATCCAGGTGAACACGTCCGCGATCCGTCCTGTATCGGGTACGTCGACGAGCTCGGCATCGACGCGAACGCTCGAGCGCATCGGCGAAGGAGCGGGCGCTCGGGAAGCGTCGCTCGGGATCGGGGTCGAGCGCTCGGGCCAGCACACGGTCGAGCGCCCTCGGGACGTCGGGACGGATGCCGCGAGCCGAGGTCCTTCCCCGGGGCGCCTCCCCCGTCAGCGATCCGAAGAGTAGGGAGGCGACGGCGTAGAGGTCGGTGCGGGCATCGGTTCCCTCACCGGCGATCTGCTCGGGCGCCAGGTTCTCGTCCCCGAGCAGTTCCGCCGCGTCCCGGGGTCGGCTCGCGGCGATCGCGGCGCCGATCCCGAAATCGATCAGACACACTCGCCCGTCGTCGCCGACGATCACGTCGTCGGCGTCGAGCGCCAGATGGAGCACGCCGCGATCGTGCGCCTCGGCGAGCGCGCGGAGACTTGCCGCGCCGATCCGGACGGTCTCGGCCGCTGACGCCGGACCCCCCTCGTCGAGTCGCACGCGGAGGCTCGAGCCCGCCGCGTACTCGCGGACGAGGTAGATCACGCCATCCTGCTCGCCCGTGTCGAGCAGGCGCGCGACCCCCGGCGCCGACAGGACCGCCACGTTCCGCGCCTCGTCCCGGAAGGCCTGCGCGAAGCCGGGATCGTCCGCCAGGCGCGGATGGATGAGCTTCACCGCCACCGAGCGGCGCAGGAGCGGATCCTGCGAACGCCACACCATCCCGGTCCGGCTCCTGCCGAGCTTCTCCTCCAGGGCGTAGCGGCCGACGAGGACGGGGGCCGGCTCGGTCGTCTGCTTCACGCTTCGAAGTCTATGCCCGGTGGCTCGGCTTCCAACGCGCGAGCGCGATCCATCAGTCACGCGGGGCGGCGGTGGAACCGCTGACGGTCAGCTTCTCGAGGTCGTCGACGAAGGGGATGCGCCCGACGACCAGCGTGTCGGCTCGAACGACGAGCACGACCGTCACCTCGCGGCGCCCGACGTCGATCCGCTTGAGGCGCACCGCCTCGTCGGCGTCGGCGATCGTGTCCAGGGCGGCGAGCTTGGCCTGCTGTTCGTCACCGGTCTGCCCGAACGCCTCCGCCGCCGAGACCGACGCGTCCTCCGCCAGGTCGGCCGCCCGGGAACGCGTCAGCAGGATCGAGCCCGCGTCGATCGCGACGACGACGACGACGGCGAGCAGGAGCAGCCACAGGAGCAGGATCTTGCCGACGAGCCCCGCCTCCTGCCGGATGACGGTCCTCGTCATCGCCATCTCGCGGTCACCTGCCGACGAACCATGCCGACCTCCTCGATCCGGAGCGCGGCCGCCGACGCGACGAACACCGCGAGCCCCGCCACCACCGCGCCAAGCACCTGGGCGGCCTGCTCACCGAGCGTCTTCGTGCCGAGCCACTGCTCGAAACCTTCGGCGACGAGCCAGGCCACCGCCGCGGTCGCGACGCCCGCCACGAGGATCCGACCGAGCGACGAGAGGATCCGCCGCCCGTCGATCCTTCCGATGCGGCGGCGGATCAGCACGAGCAGGACGCTCGACGCGAACACGTAGGAGACGGCGTGGCCGAGCGCCAGCCCGGGGATCCCGAGGTCGAGCACGAGGAAGAACAGGAGGTTGACGATCACGTTCAGGAACAGCGCCGCCACGTTCACGAGCGCGGGTGTCCGCGTGTCCTGCATCGCGTACGAGGCTCGGAGCAGGAACTGGAACGCCGAGAACGCGAAGAGCCCGATCGCGAACGCGAACAGCACCTCGGCGACCAGGTCGGCGCTCTTCGGCGTGGTGACCCCGTGCTCGAGCAGGAGACGGACGATCGGTCTCGCGAGCACCAGGTAGCCGAGGGCGGCCGGGATCAGGACCGTCGCCGTCGCGCGGATCCCCTGCGACAGGAGCGCCCGGTACCCGTCGAGATCGTCGGCCGCCCATCGCGAGGACATCGCCGGCAGCAGCGCGGTCAGGATCGAGACGGCGAAGATCGCGTGGGGGAGCTGGAACAGGATGAACGCAGCCGCGTAGGACGAATACCCACCCCGGATCTCACCCGCGAGGATCAGCACGATCAGGTACCCGAGCTGGTTCGCGACGACGTAGACGACCACCCACGTCGCGAGCCTGCCGATCCTCACGATCGCCTCGTCGCGGACGCCGCCGATCCACCGGAACCGGAACCCCGTCGCGCGGACCGACGGCCACAGCGCCACGGTCATCGCCACCACGCCGAGCGTCGTCCCGACCGCGAGGACGAGCTGCTGCGCTCCGGTGACGAGCTCGTGCGATCCCTCCGGCGGGCCCGGCATCGCGGCGAAGACGAGGAACGTCGCGATGACGATCAGGTTGTTCGCGATCGGCGCGAACATCGGCGCGGCGAACCGCCGATGCGAATTCAACAGGCCGGCGGCCACGGCGCCGATCCCGTAGAACACGACCTGTGGCATGAAGAAGCGAAGGAAGAACGTCGCGAGGTCGTGCACGGCCACGCGCTGCGCCTCGGGATAGCCGACGGTGTAGAGGTCGATGATCCACGGTGCCAGCACGATGCCGAGGACCGCGATCGCCGAGAGCACGACCAGGGTGATCGTGAACAGCCGCCGGACCACGTCCCACGCCGCGTCGCGACCGTGCGTCTGCATCCACTCGACCACGACGGGGACGACGACCGACGTCAGGATCCCGCCGAGCGCGAGCTCGTACAGGATGTTCGGCGTGATGTTCGCGATGTTGTAGGCGTCGGGCAGGCGAGACTCGGTGATCCCGAGCGCGAAGGCCATCGCCGACAGGCGCAGGAAGCCGGTCAGGCGCGAAAGAGCCGTGCCGGTCGACATCACGACCGTGTTCCGGACGAACGCGCGCGTCGAATCCTCGCTCGGCGGCTCGGCTCGCGGTGGGGCGGCGTTGGGCGGGGGTGCCTCCCCGGCGCCGGATGTCGAAGCCTCCGCCATGTCGTCCACCTTGTCGTCCGTCATGTCGTCCGTCGTGCCGTTCGGCTCGGCAGGAACCTCCTGGCCCAGACCGCGACCAGCACGAGCGCCGCTCCGATCGTGATGAGCAACGCGATGCGGTTGTACGCGGTCGAACGCACGGCGATCGTCTGCTGGGCGATCAGCCGGCCGCTCCGCGAGACCATCTGCACCTGGACCGGGAACCGGCCGGTCGACCGCAGCTGCGCCTGCAGCCGGACCGTCTGGGAATCGCCCGGCGCGAGCTCGAGCGCGGCCGTCGGCTCGTCGAGGAGCCACGGCGAGTCCAGCCGAACCGAGAACCGGAGCGGACGCGGGCCCTCGTTCGAGATCGTGACCGGGACCCCGCCCGACCCCGACGAGAGTGTCACGGAGGACACCGTGTCGAGTGCCAGGTCATCGACGGTGTCGCGGACGCTCCGCTTGACCGCGTCGATGAACGCGAGCCCGTCGCTCGTCGAGATCAGGAACTGGCGCGCCTCGGCGAGCAGCAGCATGGACTCGAGGCGGTCGGGCTCGAGGCTGCCGGGCCGCAACATCGAGCGCAGCATGTCGATCCGCCGGCGCGCCTGCCTGATGGACGTCACGTAGGTGGTCGGGAAGCGACGGAACGACGGGTTCGCCAAGACCGAGGTATCGGTGGGTGGGAACGTCTCCACGAACGCCTCGGCGGCTGCGGGGGCGAGCCAGGGTGCCGTCGCGACGTCGCGGACCAGTGGCGGGAAGAACGGTCCCGGGAGCGGAGCGTCCTCGCTCATCACGAGGGCGATGCCTCGCTCTTCGCCCGGTGCCTGCTGCCAGATCGTGGTGAGCTCGCCGAGCAGGACCTGCGCCGCCAGGACGGGATCCTCGCCGACCACCGAGGCCAGCACCGCATCGCTCGATGGGTCGGGGACGATCGCCGCGAGCGATCCGTCACCCAGCGAGGTCGTAGCCGGGCCGGCGAAGCCGAGCGGTTGCTCGGGGAGCTCGACCGTCGACGGTCCGACGAGCAGCGTTCGGATGCCGGCGGCGAACAGGCCCCGAAGCGTCGGTTCGTCCAGGATCGCACCGGGTGGCCGGAGGATCTGCTCCACCATCTCGGTCCCGACGAACGTCGACGCCACCTCCCGGCCGCGCTCGAGCTGCACGACGACGTCCCGGCCGAGGCCGCCGCCGTAGAGCGAGGGGATCTCGGGCGCGGAGAAGGGGAGGGCGGTGACCTCCACGTTCGGCGCGGCGGCGATGGTACGGAGGTTCTCGAGCGCCTGTCCGGCGAGCGCGGCTCCGCCCTCACCGGCGGGGACCCGTCGTGTCTCGCCGCCTACGGAGACCTCGTACCCCTGCCGCATCCGGCCGAGCTGCGTCAGCAACACCGGCGACACGGCGACGTCGACCGGTGCCGCCGTGGGATCCGACGCGAGCTCGAGCAGCGCGCGGATCTCGCCGTTCAACCGGCCGCCCGGGCCGAGCGCGATCTCGAGGGAAGGATCGGTGAAGGTGCCGTCCGGCGCGAACGCGATCGGGTGAGCGAGCACGAACGTCCAGGACAGGCCGAGCGGGATCTCGGGCTCTCGGACGAGGAAGATGGCCGGCGTTCGCAGCTCGGCGACCGAGGCGATCCCGCTCCGCAGGTCGAGCTTGACCGGGTAGACGCCGGACTGCTCGGGATCGATCCCCTGCTCGAGTGAGAGCGAGATCTCGAAGTCGCGCGTCTTGCCCGGTTCGATCGCATCTTCCCTCGGCAGCGTGCTGGCGTCGATGACGATCGAGGGGTCGGACACCAGTGAGTCCTCGTACGCGCTCCTCGTCAGGACCCGCGAGTACAGCGTGACCCCGATCGCGAGGTCGGTGAGGGGTTCGGTCCCCAGGTTCTCGGCCCGGAAACGCAGGTCGAGCTCGCGCCCCGGGAGGCAGCTCCAGCCCGCCCGCTCCGAGGGCCAGGTCCGCCGTGGCGGTCGGGCAGTTCCACGACGTCTGCGACAGGAGCGTGAGTCGGACCGCCGGGCTCTCCTGCGCGTTCGGGGACGGCGGCGGCGCCCAGAGAACGAATACGAGAACGAACAGGAGCGCGAGGACGAGCGGCGAGAGCCGTCGCATGATCGGTCGAGCCATCCTACCCTCGCCTCTCGGCCAGGGAGGCGACCTGCGACGCTGCGTACGCGAGCGCCACGACGAGCAGGAAGGTTCCGACCGCGATGCGCAGCGTCCGCTCACGGACGCCGAGCGCGATGCGAGCCCCGATCCGCGCTCCCGGCACGACGCCGAGCACCAGGACGAGGAAGATCGCCCAATCGATGTTCCCGAGGAGCGCGTGGACGATCGTGCCCGGGATCACCAGCACCGCGATCACGAGCAGCGAGGTGCCGAGCGCGCGCCGCAGCGGCATGCCGATCCAAAGCGTGAGGGCCGGCACCATCACGATCCCGCCTCCGACGCCGAGCAGCCCCGAGACGAACCCGGCGACGAGGCCGATCGCCCCGTACTTCCAGCCGGGGGTTCGGCCTCGTTCCCAGGGCGTCTTGGGCACCCGCCCCACGATCACCTGCACCGCGGTGAACGCGATCAGGCCCGAGGTGACGAGCAGCAGCAGGTGGACGTTCACGACCTCCGTGAGCAGCGCGCCCGCGACGGCACCGCCGATCCCAGGGACGGCCGCCCAACGGGCGGCGCGGAAGCTCACCTCGCCCGCCTTCGCGTACGTGTACGAGCCGACGAGGGAGGTCGGAAGGATGACCGGCAAGGGCGTCGCGATCGCCTGGATCGCGGTCCCGCCGAGGAGCGTGTTCACCGCCGGGGTCGTCACGATCCCCCCACCGACCCCGAACAGCCCAGACAGGATCCCGGCGGCGAACCCCACCAGCACGCCGAGGCCGACCTGCAGCGGCGTCACGAGAGCCGAGCTACGGCGCGCTCGATGACCTCACGTTCGCCCTTGTACGCCGCGCGCTTGATCGCGGCGCGCAGGGGGAACCAGCGGACGTCCTCCATCTCGGCGTCGTGGTTGGTGACGTCGCCGCCGGTGGCACGCATGAGGAAGAAGTGCACGCGCTTGCGGACGCGCACCCCTTCCCAGACGTAGAAGTATCGGATGTCGCCGAGGTCGGACTCGACCTCCACCTCGAGCCCCGTCTCCTCGAGCACCTCGCGCACCGCCGCTTGTTCCTCGGACTCGCCGGGCTCGATCGCTCCCTTGGCGAGCCCCCACGCCAGGTCGCCTCGCCGCGTTCGGCGCGCAGCGAGCGCGAGCTGGGTCGCGTCGCCCTCGCGTCGATAGACCACCCCTCCGGCGGACACCTCGCTCCGAGACTCCATCAGCGCCCGGTGAGCGAAGGTGCCTTCCTATACTGGGCCGCCGTGCTCGACCAGATCATCGACTTCCTCCGACCGTACCTCGAACCTCCCTGGGGATACGCCATCGTCTTCGCGGCGACGTTCCTGGAGAACTCGGTGGGCGCGGGCGTCATCGTTCCGGGGGAGACCCTGGTCATCATCGGCGGATTCTATGCGCGCATCGGCGACCTCTGGCTCCCCGGCGTCGCGACGGTCGCGATCGTCGGTGCCGTGCTCGGAGACAACCTCGGGTATTGGATCGGGCGGCGCTACGGCCGGGGCTTCCTCGAACGCCACGGGCGAAGGCTCTTCGTCACGCCCGAACGGCTCGAGGCGGCCGAGGGGTACTACCGGCGCTACGGGGGCAGGACCGTCTTCCTCGGCCGGTTCATCCCGGTCGTGCGCAGCGTCGGGTTCATCGTGGCCGGCGTCGCGCACATGGAATGGCGGCGCTTCATCGTGTACGACGTCGCCGGGGCGGTCATCTGGGGGATCGGCCATTCCGTGCTCGGCTACGCGCTCGGGGCCAGCTACCAGCGCTGGGAGCCGTACGTGACCCCGATCGGTATCGGTCTGCTGGCCGTCCTGCTGCTTCTGATCGGGGGATCGAAGTTGCTCGCGGCGCGCCGAAGAGTGAGGGAGGAGCTCCAGGAGGCGGAGACGGGGCCCGAGCACGACCGAGATGGCGGATAGGCATCGCGGAACATTCACGCGCGGCTGATCACCGCACCCGTTCCACCGACTCGCCCTCGCCCGCGGCCCGCCGCGCGGCGCGCTCCATCGGATGCCGGCGGTAGCCGAACCCGATCGCGAGCACGAGGTAGACCGGGATGAAGAACGGGCCCCACTGCGTGTACTGACGGATGTGGTGGCGTTCGTGGGCGAGCAGGCGTCCCTCCACCGGGACGGCTGCGACGATCACGAACCCCACGGTCATGGCGGTGCGGTGCATCGCACGGAGCAGCCTGGTCAGGCCCCGGGGCGCGCGGTCGAACACGATCGCTCCGCCGTGCATCCGAGGCGCCTGGAAGGTGAGGAGCCCGAGCAGGATCCCGAGGAACGTGTTCGGCACGGTCCAGAAGAACCCGAGGAGCTCGACCGGGCGCACGCGTGGGACGCTACCGCAGGCGACGAGGGGCTCGGAAGCCCGAAGGTGGGGGGTCGGCCGCGAGGGCAGGGGTATCCTGGCCCCGCTATGGCCGACCGGTCGCGTCCGAACGGCGGCGCGCGCCTCGAGATCCCCCCGATCGCCACGGAACTCGGCGAGCGATTCCGCCTGGCCGGTCACGAGCTCTACCTGGTCGGCGGGGTGGTCCGGGACCTGTTGCTCGGCCGCGACCACGGGGACCTGGACTTCGCGACCGACGCCGTGCCGCGGGAGACCACGGTGGTGCTCCGCGGCTGGGCCGAACGCCTCTACCTGGTCGGCGTGAAGTTCGGGACGGTGGGAGCCCGCCGCCACGATCAGGTGCTCGAGATCACGACGTTCCGTGAAGAGGTCTACGCCGAGGAGCATCGCAAGCCGTCCGTCACGTTCGGCCGGGACCTGCGGACCGACCTGTCTCGGCGCGACTTCACCGTGAACGCGATGGCGGTCCGACTGCCCGAGGGTGATCTCGTGGATCCGTTCGGCGGCGTGAAGGACCTCGCGGCCAAACGGCTCGACACACCGCTCGACCCCGAGATCGCGTTCTCCGACGACCCGCTGCGGATGCTCCGGGCGGCGAGGTTCGCCGCTCAGCTCGAGCTCGATCCCACACCCCGTGTGGTCCGAGCGATCGAGCAGATGCACGGCCGCCTCGCGATCGTCTCCGCCGAGCGGATCAGCGATGAGCTGTCGAAGCTGCTCCTCAGCGACGCTCCCTCGCGCGGGCTCGAGCTGGTGGTCGAGACCGGGCTGGCGGAGGAGTTCCTCCCCGAGCTGTCGGCGCTGCAGCTCGAGCAGGATCCCGTGCACAAGCACAAAGACGTCCTGCATCACACCTTCGCGGTCGTCGAGAAGTGCGAGGCCGATCTCACGCTGCGCCTCGCGGCGCTGCTCCACGACGTAGGCAAACCGAAGACCCGTGAGATCACATCCGACGGGGTGTCGTTCCATCACCACGAGGTGGTCGGTGCCCGGATGGCGCGCGAGCGGCTCCAGGCACTCCGGTACCCATCCCATCTCATCGACGACGTCGCGAAGCTGGTCGAGTTGCACCTGCGGTTCCACGGTTACTCCGAGTGGAGCGACAGTGCCGTTCGGCGGTATGTGCGGGACGCCGGTCCGCTGCTCGATCAGCTCAACCAGCTCACCCGGGCCGACTGCACGACCCAGAACCCGTTCAAGGCCAAGAAGCTCGAGGCGCTCCAGGACGATCTCGAGGAGCGGATCGCGCGCCTCGCGGAGGAGGAGAACCTCGGCGCCATGCGACCCCCGCTCGACGGGGGGCAGGTGATGGAGCATCTCGGGATCGAGCCCGGACCCACCGTCGGTCGCGCCCTCGATCACCTGATGGAGCTCCGTCTCGAACGCGGCCCGATCGACGAGGACGACGCCTACCGGCTCCTCGACGAGTGGTGGGCGGCCGAGCGAGACACGTCCGGCGACTGACGCCGCGGACGTGCCGACCGCCACCGAAGGTCTCACGCAGCAAGAGGTCGCCGAACGCGTCGCACGCGGTCAGGTCAACGACGTGCCGGCCGTGCCGTCGCGAACCGTCGGCCAGATCGTCCGGGCCAACGTCTTCACCCGGTTCAACTGCCCTCCTCGGGTCGCTCCTCGTCGTGATCCTCATCGTCGGGCCGATCCAGGACGCGCTGTTCGGCTTCGTCCTGATCGCGAACTCGAGCGTCGGGATCTTCCAGGAGCTGCGGGCGAAGCGGACGCTCGACGGCCTCGCGGTGCTGACCTCGCCGCAGGGGCGGATCGTCCGCGACGGCGAGGTTCACGAAGCGCCGGTGACCGAGGTCGTGCTCGACGACGTGCTCGAGCTGCAACCCGGGGATCAGATCGTGGTCGACGGCGAGGTGCTCGAGGCGGCGGCGCTCGAGGTCGACGAGTCGCTGCTGACCGGCGAATCCGAGCCCGTGGTCAAGTCGGCGGGGCAGGAGGTGCTCTCGGGTTCGTTCGTCGCGGCGGGGAGCGGACGGTTCCGGGCCACGCGCGTCGGCGCCGAGGCCTACGCGGCACGGCTCGCCGAGCAGGGCAGGCGGTTCAGCCTGACGCGTTCGGAGCTCCGGACCGGGATCGACCAGATCCTGCGGATCGTGACGTGGCTGATCGTCCCGACCGCGACGCTGCTGGTGATCAGCCAGCTCAACTCGAACGCGAGCGTGCGCGAGGCGCTCCGAGGGTCGGTGGCCGGGACCGTCGCGATGGTCCCCGAGGGTCTCGTTCTGCTGACGAGCGTGGCGTTCGCGGTGGGCGTGGTTCGGCTCGCACGGCGGAGGGTGCTGGTGCAAGAGCTGCCGGCCGTCGAGGCGCTCGCGCGCGTGGACGTGCTGTGCATCGACAAGACGGGAACGCTCACCGAGGGCCGGCTCGTCGTCGACGAGGTCGAGCTCCTCGGCGGGGACGGGTCGCACCGGGAGGCGCTCGCCGCGTTGGCGGCCGCCGACCCGTACCCGAACGCCACCCTCCGCGCGATCGGCGAGAGCTTCGCCGATCGTCCCGCCGGCTGGCTCGCGTCGCGATCGATCCCGTTCTCGTCGGCCCGGAAGTGGAGCGGCGTGGAGTTCGGCACGAAGGGAACCTGGGTCCTCGGGGCGCCCGACGTCCTGCTCGGATCCGCGGGGGGCGACGACGCTTATCTGCGGAAGGCGCGTGAGCACGCCGAGGCGGGACGCCGCGTCGTGCTCCTCGGGCGGACCGAGGCCGCGCTCGACGGCGGAGGCCCACCGGCCGGGCTCGTTCCGGTCGCCTACGTGATCCTCACGGACCGCGTGCGCGAGACGGCGTCGACGACGCTCGCGTACTTCGAGAAGCAGGGGGTCGAGGTCAAGGTCATCAGCGGCGACCATCCCGAGACGGTCGCCGCCGTCGCTCGCCGGGTCGGACTCTCCGGCGCCGAGACGCCGTTCGATGCGAAGGCGCTGCCCGAGGACCGTGAGCAGCTCGCCGAGGTGCTCGACACGCACTCGATCTTCGGACGCGTCACCCCGCACCAGAAGCGCTCGATGGTCGAGGCCCTGCAGTCGCAGGGGCACGTGGTGGCGATGACCGGTGACGGCGTGAACGACGTCCTGGCCCTGAAGGACGCGGACATCGGGATCGCGATGGGTTCGGGGAGCTCGGCCACGCGCGCGGTCGCCCAGCTCGTGCTGCTGGACTCGACGTTCGATGCGATGCCGTCGGTGGTGGGCGAGGGTCGCCGGGTGCTCGGCAACATCGAGCGGACCTCGAACCTCTACGTGACCAAGACGGTCTACGCGATGCTGATCGCGCTCGCCGTCGGCGTCGTCGGGTTGCAGTTCCCGTTCCTTCCGCGCCAGCTGACGCTGATCGGCGCGCTCACGATCGGGATCCCGTCGTTCTTCCTCGCGCTCGCCCCGAACGACGAGCGCGTGCGGCCCGGGTTCCTCCCGCGGGTTCTCCGGTTCACGATCCCGGCGGGGTCGCTCGCCGCGATCGCCACCTTCCTGGGTTACGTGCTCGCGAAGCAGGAGCCGGGCGTCACGCTCGCCGAGGCCCGGACGGCCGCCACGATGGTGTTGCTCTACATCGGGTTCCTCGTGCTGACGATCATCGCGGCGCCGCTCACGATGTGGCGGCTCGTTCTCGTGTGGTCGATGCCCGCGCTGTTCGCGCTCACGATGGCGTTCCCCGCGACACGGGAGTTCTTCGCCCTGTATCCGCCGCCGCTGATCGTGTGGCTCGCGGCGTTCGGGATCGCGGCCCTGGTGTGGTCGTTCGCCCGGTTGTTCCTGCCGCCGGAACGACCCGTGGGTCCGGGCGCGCCACCGGCACCCGGCTGAGCCCGGGCTCCGACCTCAGTGCTTCAGCCGATGCCGCCGACGTGTGACGGCGGCCAGATCAGCACGAACGCCTTGCCGATCACGCGGTCGAGCGGCACCGTCCCGAGCCCGTACCGGCTGTCCGCCGAGTTCCCCCGGTTGTCGCCCATCACGAACACCTCACCGTCGGGAACGGTCGTAGGCTCCAGGTCGCCGTTGCTGCTCCTCGCCTCCTCGGTGAGGTACGGCTCGTCGAGCGGTTTCGCCGTCGATGTAGACGACGTTCTCCTTGATCTCGATCGTCTCCCCCGGCAGCCCGATCACGCGTTTGATGAAGTCCTCGTTCTCGGGCTGCGCGAGACCGATCCCCTCGCCGAGCCAGTGGAGGACGCTGCTGACCCCGCTGCGGTCGGGGAGCTCGCCCGGGTTGGGGTTCTCGAACACGATCACGTCGCCGCGCGCAACGTCGCCGCCGTCGAACATGAACTTGCTGACGAACACGCGGTCGCCGACCTCGAGGGTCGGAACCATCGACTCGGACGGGATGTAGAACGCCTGGATCACGAAGGTCTTGACCAGGATCGCCACGGCGAGCGCGACGAAGATCAGGAACGGCGTGGATCCGACGAACCGTCGTCCCGCCGAATCCCTCTCGGCCTGATCCGATGCCTCCTCGGCATCGTCGGTCCGCGCGTCGCCGCCTGGTTCGCCTTGCGTCGTCGGGTCCTGGGGTAGCTCGGGGGCGGCGTCGTTCGCGCGCTTGATCTCGGCCATGGCTCCCCAGGATACCGTCAGGATGGGTTTCGGCCTTGCGGCTGAGGACCTGGCGACCGTGTTCGAGCAAGAGCGCGAGCGCGGCCGTGATCGCGAGGTTGCCGTACCAGGCGCCCAGGGCTCCGGCGACGACGGCGATCGCGAGCGGGAGACCCCGCAGGTCCGAGACCAGCCATGCATGGCGGAGTCCCGCGTAGGCGAGGAAGGCCGCGAGGACGGACACGGGGAGCACGCCCAAGATCACCGGGATCTGTGCCGCGAAGAAGAGTCCGAGTGCGAGGAACACGCCCCCGAGCCAGAGATTCATGCGTGCCGTTCGCGCCCCCAGGCGAACATGCGCGGTCAGTCCGCCCGCGCCGTGGCACATTGGCATCCCGCCGAGCAGTGCGGAAAGGGTGTTCCCGATGCCGGCGGACAGGCACACGCGCGACGGGGTGACGCGACGAGCCGCCGGTCCGAAGTACTCGTGCGCGAGATCATTGACCGCCACGACCGCGTTCCCGAACGTGAGCGGTAGCTGCGGCACCACCAGTAGGACGAACGCGGTTCCGAACGCTGATGCCGGTGGCAGGTGCACGCTCGGCAGGCTCAGCGAGGGCGACGACAGGTCCGGTTGGGCGCCGGCGAGCGTCGCGATCAGGCCCCCGGCGAACAGGACGAGCGCCACGACGTACGAACGGCGGTGGGCCGCCACCGCGACGCCGACGAACGCGACCAGCGCCAGGATCAACGGCCAGGGTGAGGGGGGTGCGGAGAAGACCTCCGGCGGGTCCGCCACGAGCTTCACGGCGGTGATCACGAGCAGCACCCCGACGCCCAGCTGCAACGCTCGGATGACCGGTTTGACGAAGACCCGGGCGACGACGTCGGCGACGTGGCCGATCGACAGCACGAGTAGGAACGCCGCGAGCTCCAGGCCCGCGGCGTGGATCACGTCGGGCGACAGCTCGCGTGCGATCGCGACGGCCGTGAGTGCCTTCAGCGGCTGGACGGGGAAGGGGATCCTGAACGCCAGGCCCGCACCCATCACCAGCAGGCCTGCGCAGACGAAGAGGGCTCCGGCGCCCAGTCCGTTGACGAGGATGAGCGCCGCCGCGAGCGGCACGAAGACGCCGAGGTCGGCCAGGGCGCCGGTTACATCGCCGAGCCGGGTTCGGGGAGCTCGATCTACGAGGGGAGCGGCCGCGCTCAACCGGGGAGCTCGAGCATCACGTTGGTCGCTTTGACCGTGGCGACGGCGCGCATCCCGGGTTCGAGACCCATCTCGTCGACCGCCTCCCGCGTGACGAACGCGAGGATCCGGTGCGGACCCGCGAGGATCTCGACGGTCGCCGCGAGCTTGTCGCGCTTGACCTCGATCACCGTGCCGGGGAACCGGTTCCGAACGCTGGCGGAGGTGATCTTCGGGCGCTCGCGACCCTCGGCGAGGAGGCGGGCCACCTCCGCGGCCGCGACCATGCGCTGGCCTCCTGACGTCCGGGTCGTGCTGAGCTTCCCCTCGCGCTCCCAGCGTCGCAGGGTCTCGACACGGACACCGAGCATCGAGGCCGCCTCGCCGATCCGGTACGACTCCTCCGCCATGCAGCGTGGAGTCTACGCGGTTACGGTGAGCCGTCGCCAGGGATAGCTGGTGATATCGAACCATGACCCTGGTGCCGGAGAGCGACCCAAGGTCAGACCGCGAAGCGGACGTGGAGGATGTCGCCCTCGCGGACCTCGTAGTCCTTTCCCTCGACGCGCACCTTCCCCTGCTGCTTGGCCGCGTCCATCGAGCCGGCCGCCACCAGGTCGTCGTACGAGATCACCTCGGCACGGATGAAGCCCCGTTCGAGATCGGAGTGGATCACGCCTGCCGCCTCGGGGGCCTTCGCGCCGCTCCGAACCTCCCACGCGCGGGTCTCGTCGTCCCCGGTCGTGAGGAACGTGATCAGGTCGATCGCCCGGTAGCCGGCCCGGATCACGGTCTCGAGACCGGGTTCGTGCACGCCGAACTCGTCCAGGAGCGCACGAGCTTCCGCGGCGTCCATCTCGGCCGTCTCCGCTTCGATCGAGGCGTAGACGCCGACGGTTCCGTCGGGCAGCCCGTCCGGAACGTCCGTCCCCTCCTCGAGGTTCGCGACCACCACCCAGGGCTTGATCGTGAGCGGCGCGATCGGCTTCAGCTCGCGTCGGTGCTCCTCCGACAACCCGGCATCCGAGAGCGGCGTCTCGGCGTCGAGGGCGGCGTTCGCCGCGGCGAGCGCTTCGACCTCGGACGGTGCGCTTGCCTTTCGCCCGCTTCTCGGCCTTCTCCAAGGCCGGCTCGATCACGGCCTGGTCCGCGAGGAGCAGATCCGCTCGGACCTCCGCGACCTCGGACGCCGGTTCGGCGTCGGGTCCGAAACACCGAACGACGATCGCGAGCGCGTCCGCCTCGCGCAGCTTCGCGATCCCCTGCGAGGACGAGGTCCCGCCCGGGACGTCGACGAACCCGACCTGCGCGTGGACGGTCTTGCGCGAGCGCTCCATCTCGGTCAGGACCTCGACGCGAGGGTCGGGGACGGGCACGACCGCGTGGTTGGCCTGACCCCCGTGCCCGCCGGTCCGCGTGAGGGCCGTGAACAGGGTCGACTTCCCGCTGAACGGGACGCCGACCAGACCGATGTCCTTCACGCGGTCAGTCTAGGGAGCCGACCGGGCCGAACCGCTCCAGACGCGATGAAGGGCGGAGCCGACGGCCCCGCCCTCCCGTGGATCGGAGAACCGTGCTTACGCCTTGGTCTCCCAGAAGATCTTGCCGATCTCGTCGATCGAGTCGAGCAGCTTCTGGCCCTGCGCAGGGTCCACCGCCTTCTTGGCGAGTCCCGCTTCCTTGGTGGCGTTCCAGAACAGCTCGTGGAGCTGCGGGTACTTCTCGACGTGCTCGGGCTTGAAGTAGTCGGTCCACAGCACCCAAAGGTGGTCCTTGACCAGGTCGGCTCGGGCCTCCTTGATCGCGAGCGCACGGATCCGGTAGTCCTCGACGCTCTCGGCGGCCGACTTGAACTTCTCCGCGTCCTGGTAGCGCGTCTGGATCGCCTTGACGGACTCGGCCTCCACGCGTGCCTGCGCCGGGTCGTAGATCCCGCACGGCAGGTCGCAGTGCGCATGGACGACTCGGCGAGGTCTGAGCAAAGCTCTCAGCATGCGTTCCCTCCTTCGGACGGTTGGCTCCGCGACTCGAACCTACCACCGGGGTGCGCATGCGCGGAAGGTGGCCCTCGTCGCGCTCACCGCCGGTCTCGCTGCAGCGTACGGGTTCCTGCGCTGGAGGCCTTTCCGGATGGAGGTGGAGGGGCCGTCGATGCGACCGGCGCTCGAACCGGGTGATTGGGCGATCGCCATCGTTCCCGCGCGCGTGCGCCGCGGCGACATCGTGGTGGTCGAGCATCCGGAGCGCCCGGGCCTCGAGATCGTCAAGCGCGTGGTCAACGTTTCCGGCGACGTGGCGCCCGATGGGTTCGCTCTGGTCGACCAGGTCTGGGTCGAGGGGGACGAGCCGGAGAGCTCCACCGACAGCCGACGGTTCGGACCGGTCGCGATCGATCGCGTGCGGGGGCGGGTGAGGCTGGTGTGGTGGCCGCCCGAACGGGTCCGGCTGGTGTGATGCATCCCAGGTCGCCCGGGTTGCGGCATTTCCGATCACCCGGGTAGCATTTGCAGTTGCAATGATCCGGACACGCTGCCGTGGTCTCGTCGGGGCGATGATCCCCGACCGATGCTGCTGTCCCGGGGTGCCCGGCGACGGCCGATAGGCCTCGCACCGGCACCGACCCTTACGCCCGGCACCGCTCTCCCACCCGCTCCACCCGGATCGCTCCCAAGGAGGTTCGTCCGATGGACGTCATCACCGCCACCGTCGACGCTCGCGGCCAGTCCTGTCCCGGGCCGCTCGTCGCCCTGCACAAGGTGTTGAAGGATGCTCGTGCGGGTGACCTGTTCGAGCTCCTCGCGACCGATCCCGGGTCGAAGTCGGACGTGCCCTCTTGGGCGAAGCTCTCGGGCAACGAGCTCCTCGAGGCCGGCGAGACCTCGGGCGTCTACCGTTACGTCATCCGGAAGGTGTGAGGGAGATGGTCCAGACCGCGCACGATGAGACCGACGACGCCGACCGCACGCTCGACGAGACGGCGATCCGCGAGCTGATCGATCGGGCGCTCTCCGAGCGCGAGGTCGACCAGGGCATCAACAAGCAGAACAAGATCACGATCGTCGCCTGGGACGGACATCTCGACCGGGTGTGGCCGACGCTGATCCTGTCGACCACGGCGGCCGCCTCCGGGATGCAGGTGAGCGTCTTCTTCACCTTCTGGGGTCTGTTCGCGCTCGTGAAGCCGGAGCGGCGCCGCAAGACCGGGAAGGACTGGATGACGAGGGCGCTCGGGCAGATGAACCCCGGTTCGACCGCAAAGGCGAAGCTCTCCCGATACAACTTCGGCGGCATGGGACCGTGGATGCTCGGGAAGGTGGCCGAGGACTACAAGACCCCGCACCCCACCGAGCTGCTCGAGCTCGCGCGCGACATGGGCGTCCGACTGATCCCGTGTCAGATGACGATGGACCTCATGGGGATCGGCCCCGACGACCTGATCGACGGGTTGGAGGAGCCGATCGGGGCTGCGACCGCGCTGCTCGAGATGAAGGAGAGCGCGATCCAGCTCTTCATCTAGCCGCAACCGAGCGGTCGGGGGACGGGCGGGCGACCACCGTCCGGGGACCCGTGAGATGCTTCGCGACGCTAATTAGCGATGCGTAGTATCATTGGATCGTGCCCACGATCGCGCCCGTCGACGCTCCCGCCCTCGCCGCCCGGCTCCGCCTCGGCGTGACGCGGCTCGCCCGGCGTCTGCGACAGGAGGCCGAGGCAGGCGTCACGCCCTCGATGCTCTCGGCGCTCTCGTCGGCCGAACGCCAGGGTTCGCTCACGATGCGCGACCTCTGCAACGCCGAGCAGGTCCAGCCGCCCACGATGACGCGGATCGTGGCCGCCCTCGTCGAGGCCGATCTGGTCGTCCGCGAGGCCGACCCTTCGGACGGACGGGTGGCGTGGGTGAGAGTCACGCCCGAGGGACGCCGCCTCCTCGAGCGGAGCCGTCGCCGCAA
The DNA here is from genome assembly GCA_963731925.1 of uncultured Actinomycetes bacterium. Taxonomy (GTDB): domain Bacteria; phylum Actinomycetota; class UBA4738; order UBA4738; family HRBIN12; genus DASSJM01. The sequence goes on along the minus strand of CAVSXK010000014.1, from coordinate 50,576 downwards.
GGAGGCCTACCTCGCCAAGGCACTCCGCTCGCTCGAGCCGGAGGAGCTCCGGACCCTCGAGGCCGCGGCGCAGATCCTCGAGCGCCTCACCGACGTGCCTTCCACACCGCGATCGGGGGCCCGGACTTGACCCGCGTCCGTCTGACCTTCCATCGCACGTTCCATTCGCTGGGGCATTCGGAGAACTTCCGCCGGTTCTTCATCGGACAGGCGATCTCGGTCACCGGGACGTGGATGCAGATGGTGGCCGCCGCCTGGCTGGTACTCCAGCTCACCGGCAGCGGGGTCGCGCTGGGGATCGATACCGCCCTCGCCTTCGGCCCGATCCTCCTGTTCGGACCCCTCGGCGGCTCGCTCGCGGATCGCTACGACAAGCGACGCATCCTGCTCGCGACGCAGGTGACGTTCGGCGCGCTCGCGTTCGTGCTGTGGGGGATCGTCGCGACCGGCGTCGTCGAGCTCTGGATGGTCTACGCGCTCTCGTTCCTACAGGGCGTCACGACCTCGATCGACCAGCCAACGCGGCAGAGCTTCTTCGCCGAGATGGTCGAGGATCGTGATCTGCCGAACGCCGTGAGCCTGAACAGCGCGGTGATGACCGGCACCCGGATCGTCGGCCCCGCGTTGGCCGGCGCCCTGATCGCCGGCATCGGCCTGCAATGGTGCTTCTTCATCAATGCGTTCTCGTACGTCGCCGTGATCGTCGCGCTGCTCTCGATGCACGCCGACCAGCTCCGCCCCCAGCGGGCGCCCCACGAGGCGGGCGCGATCCGTGAGGGGCTCCGCTACGCCTGGCGGACCGGCGAGCTCCGACGGCCGCTCGTGCTGATGTCGGTCTTGTACCTGTTCAGCTTCAACTATTCCGTGCTGATGCCGCTGTTCGCCGAGCGGACGTTCGACGGCGACGCCGGGACGCTCGCCTTGTTGTTCTCGGTGGCCGGCGTCGGCTCACTGGCCGGTGCGCTCGTCATGGCCAGCCGCCCGCGACCGGGCGAACGCATGCTCGCCCTCGCGGCCGTCGGCGTGGGCGTCGTGACGATGCTGGTCGCGCTCGCGCCGACCCTCGACGTGGCCGTGATCTCGATGCTGCCGCTCGGGGTGGCCTCGATCGTGTTCTTCGTGACCGCGAACTCGACACTGCAGCTGACCTCGCGGCCCGACATGCGCGGCCGTGTGATGGCGCTGTACGGGATCGTGTTCCTCGGGACGACGCCGTTCGGAGCCCCGGTTGCCGGGTGGATCGGCGAGCACCTCGGCCCGCGGGTCGCCTTCGCCGGCGGGGGGCTGGTCGCGCTCGCGACCGGGCTGGTCGGCCTGTGGGTCCTCTCGCGGCGCGCGACTGCCGGGCGGCTCGAGCTCGACCCGGCCGGGATCGGGCGCGTCGAAGCGGCCTGAGTTTCGGCTTGCGCTAGCCCGCGCGCCGGGCGTCGATGTTGAGCCGCACGTAGTCGAGCTCGAGCCGCGGCAGCCGTTCAGCGACGGCGTGCACGAAGGCCTCGGCCTCGTCGTCGCCCATCGTCGCGACGTGGTCGCCGAGGGCGACCGTCCGCAGGAACGTCTCGAGCACCTCGAGGGTCTCGAACGGCGTGGGCTCGGCATGCAGCCAGCACTCGATGTCCGCGAACCCAGCCAACCGCAGACGCTCGGACGTGCGCTCGGCCGTCGCGAACACCTTCTCCGTGAACGCCTCCGCGCCGAGCTCCTCCAACGCCCGCACCACGGACTCGAGGTTCCCCGCGCCGCCGCACTGGGCGGCGAGCCGTCCTTCTGGGCGGAGGGCCGCCGCGAGATTCGCGAACAGCGCGTCGTGGTCGGGGATCCAGTGGAAGGTCGCGGTCGAAAGGACCGCGTCGACGGGTTCGGCGAGCGGGAGCGGATGCAGCAGGTCGGCGACCACGAACCGGATCCGGTCGCCGAAGCGCTGCAGCCTCCGCCCCGCCTGCTCGATCATCGACGCCGAGCCGTCGAGCGCGACGACCCGGCCGCGGGGGAGCCGCTCCGCGAGGAGCTCGGTGACGCGTCCCGAGCCGCACCCGGCGTCCAGGACGGTCTCGCCGCCGTCGAGGTCGAGCCACCCGACGACGCTCGCACCCCAGCGGAACTGCGGATCGGAGATCCGGTCGTAGGTTTCGGCGTCCCAGTCGCGCGGCACCGTGACCGATCACGCCTGCTGCGGAGCAGCTCGCTGCTGCGTCGCTCCGGGCTGCTCGGTCGGGATCCGGGATGCGAAGAACAGGCCGATCAACGCGATCAGGGCGAGGGCCGCGAGCGCGGTCCGGAGCCCGTCCAGGCGCGCCTGCTCGTTCTCGTCCAGGACGGCCCTCGTGACATCGGCGCTGGCTCCCGCCTCTTCGAGCGCCGTTCTCGAGATCGGCGTCGGAGATGAACGGGATCCCGTCGGCGAGCTCGACGTTCGCCTGGGCGGTCACCTCGGATGGGACGTCGGGGTTCTGCTGGATCCCGCTCAGGAACGACGCGGTGAGCGCCGCGATCAGGAGGGAGCCGGCGAGTGCCGTGCCGATCGAGGCTCCCAGGTTGGTCGCGGTGTTCTGGAGCCCGCCGACCTCGGGGCTCTGCTCGTCCGGAACCGCCGAGACCGTCACGCTGCCCAGCTGCGAGGCGAGCGCTCCGATACCCAGGCCCGCGAGCAGCAGCGGCACCGTCACGATCTCGGCGCCGGCGTCCGCGTCGATGCTCAGGAACAGCCACAGGGTCCCCGCGAACATCGCCAGGAGTCCGCCTTGGACGACGAGACGCGGCGAGACGTTCGGGAAGAACCGTGGGATGCCTGCGGCAGCGATCAGGAGCGTGATGGACAGCGGCATGATCCTGATGCCCGTGCCGATCGCGGAGAGCCCGAGGGCCACGGAGAGGTACAGCGGGATCGTGAAGAAGAGCCCCGCCTGGACCAGGAACTGGAAGAAGAACATCAGGAGGCCGCCGGTGAACTGCCGGTTCTCGAACATCGACAGCTGCACCAGCGGCTCGCGGCCCCGCTGCTCCACGCGACGCTCCCAAGCGGCGAACAGCCACAGCACGAGCAGCCCGCCGAAGATCAACAGATGGTCGGCGACAGGCCGAGGATCTCGGGGCCGCCGGGCTTGGGCAGCACCCATCCCCAGACGCTCGACCGGAGCACGCCGAAGACCGCGAGCCCGAGCCCGGTGGCCGAGAGCACCGCGCCGACCAGGTCGAGATCCGGCCGTCCCTCCACCGGCGCGTCCTCGACTCGGCGCGCCAGCACGAGGATCACGAGCACGATCAGGACCTCCCCGACGAAGACCCATCGCCACGAGAAGTAGGTGGTCGCGATCCCTCCGATCAGCGGACCCACCGCCACCGCGATCGCCCCGGCCGCCATCACCAGGCCGTATGCGCGAGGGCGGCCCGCCGGGGGAAGTTGCCGGCGACGAGCGCGACGATCGCCGGGAGGATCAGCGCGGCGCCGATCCCCTCGAGCAACGACCACCCGAGGATGAGGACGGTGAGGTTCTGCGCGAGCGCCGTCGTCAGGGAGCCCGCGCCGTAGATCACGCACCCGATCGAGAAGGCCCGCTTGCGCCCGATCAGCGAGCCCACCTTCCCACCCGGGATCATGAGCATCGCCATCACGAGCGTGTAGAGCGTGATCGCGGTCTGGATCCCGGTCACGGTCGTGCCGACGTCCTTGGCGACGGTCGCGATCGACACGTTCATGACGGAGCTGTCGAGCGTCATGAGGAACTGACCGGACGCCAGCGTCAGGAGCACCAGTCCGGTCTTCTGCTTCACCCCAGCGTCCGTCACGTGCGGATGGTATCCGGGAGCCGGTTCCGTGTTGTGAGCGGGCTCGGGCCCGATGGCCGACGCCTCGCGCGAGCGACCTCGCGCTCAGCGGCCGAGCAGCGAGAAGTGCATGTAGTCCTTGTCGCCGCTCCAGTTCCCGCCCCATTCCCAGCCGATCGCGGCGAAGGAGCGGACGACGACGTCGCCCTCGTGGATCATCCCTTCGAGGGTCCGGCTCCGGACCGTGTACGGCTCGGCCACGCGATTGCGTACGAAGCCGTCGGTGGTCACGTACGGGTTCTGGAGCGGGTTGACGTCGACCGCGAGACCGTACGCATGCTGGGAGTAGTCGTCGCCCGGGCCGAGCGGGGTCACCACCGGACGGCAGTTGAACGACGCGGTCACGCTCCGATGGCTGGTGATCCGCCGATGCTGCTCGAACCGAGCCGGGTGGAACTCGGTCGCGAGCGCGACCCGTTTGATGGGGAACCCGGCGTCGAACAGCTGCTCGAACACCCAGAGCACGTCCTCTGCGACCGCGGCGTTCACGACCATCGGGCCTCGCTGTACCGCGGCGCCGAACCCCCAATAGTTGAAGTGGAGGATCCGCAGGCCGTCCAGGGGCACCGGGCATCCGGGTTTCCAGGTCGTCCCGCGCATCTCGTCGGCGAGGGCTGCCGGGAGCGCGTCGATCTTGCCGTGGAACCCCGCTCGCTCGGCGGGCTCCTCGACGGGATCGGACTCGTCCGGTTCGGTCGCCGGGCTCGGCGAGGCTTGGGTTGGCGCAACGGGCGAACCCTGCGCGGGCTTCGCCGGCGCCTCCGGACGCTCGTCGCCGGACGACGCACACCCGGCCGCCGCCGTGACGAGCACGACGGCGAGGGCCAGGCCTCGCGGCCACCTCACGGCAGGAACTGCTCCTCGATCAGGACCACCTGACCGTTCTCGATCGTCACCCAGTACGGCGAGAGGCTCCCCGCATACCGTCGGCCGCCGATCTCGACGAAGTCGCGTCCACCGATCGCGGAGGCGAACGCGTCGAGCTCGGCCCCCGGCGATGTCTCGCAGCACTCGTTCCAGTCGATCAGCAGCAACTCCGTCGATGGGTCGACGGGGACGTCTCGGATCGTCGTGTTGTCGTTCACGATGTAGACGTCGTTGGGGACGGGGACCTCGTCACCGCGCTGGGCGGCCTGTTCGTTCGCTTCCTCCCCCGTGTAGAAGCAGGCGAGGTCGAACCCCATCGTGCCCGAGTCGACGTCGACGCTCTCGACGTACCCGAAGTACGTGCCGTCCGCGAGCGTCGCCGGCGCGGGCGCACCGGAGCAGCCGGGGTTCGCCGAGCCCGTCGAACCCGTCGAACCCGTCGGCTGGGGCGAGGGACCCGTCGTCTCGGTCGGCGACGACGGGAGCGTGACGCTGGGCTCGCCCGTTGGGCCTGGTCCGGCTTGGGTGTCGTCGTCGCCGCTGAGCGCGATCGCGGCGAGCGTGCCTACGACGGCCACCACCACGACGATCCCGGCGACGACGATCCACGTTCGGCGACTGCTGCCCCGGCTCGGCGGCGGTTCGCTCGGGGGTCGCGCGGGGATCGGGGCCGTCGGGTCTGGCGGCTGGGGCGGGACCGGCGGCTCGGTGGGGTCGTTGGACACGAGACGACTGTTCTACCACCGGGCTCGTTGATCGTTGGGTTCGACAGCAACGGATCCTGCCGGCCGTCCTCGTTCAGCCGAGCTCGCGCTCGAGCGTCCAGGTGCCGTCGGGCTCGACCTTGGAGACCTCGATCGTCGTCCCGTCCAGCATCCGCAGGCGGAAGCGCGTCCTGCGCACGCCGTCGGTTTCCTCCAGCGAGCGGCGCTCGACCTCGACGGTCTCCTCGACGCCGCCCCAGACGACGGCTCGTGGGTCCTCCTCGGCTCGGGCACCCTCGTAGAAGCGGAGCGAGAGCTCCGGGATCTGCCCGATCCACCGAGGGAGCACCGGGCTCCACACGATGAACACGACACCCACGATCGCCACGGCCCACGCCTCGCCGAACGCGTTCAGCAGCGGGATCGCCAGGAACGCCGCGGCGACCCTCGACAGGTTGTACGCGACGTCGTACACCGCGAACACCCGGCCCCGGTACCCGTCGGGGATCGCCTCCTGGACCATCGTGTCGACCGGGATCTTCTTCCAGGCGAACGTGAGCCCCACGGCGAAGCTCGCGACGAGGACGCTCCAGCCGGTGACGTACGTCGAGACCGCGATCAGCACGAGGCCGCCGAAGAAGAAGGCGCGAGCGACGATGCGCTCCTTCGGCAGGCGCTCCTCGAGCTTGCCGACCGTCAGGATGCCGAGGAGCACCCCGAGCCCGCCCGCGCCGATCAGGTTCGAGAACGACCCCACGCCCTCCTCGAACCGGTCTCGGAACACGAACAGCGAGAGCACGAGCACCATGCCCTGTCCCACCTGGTCGAGCGTGATCGACGTGATCGGCCCGAGGGCTCGCGGCGTTCGCGCCAGCCGCGTGATGCCGTCGGCGAACTCCCGGGCGACGCGCCCGAGCTCGTCCCGAACCGGCGCCTCGGGCACGTGGTGAGGCAAGAGCGGGCTCCGGATCCTCGTCGCCACCAGCGACGCGACGAGCCATTCGCCGCCTGCGATCGCGATCACGAGCGTGTTGTCGTCCATCAGATCGGCGATCCACCCGCCGACGAACACGCCGAGGAGAAGGGCCACCGTTCCGCCGACCGTGGCCATCGAGTTGGCCATCAGCAGGTCCTCGTACGGGACCAGGCGCGGGACGACCGCCTGGGCCGTCGCGAGGTAGAAGCGGTTCACCGACAGGACCCAGAGCGCGCCGCCGAAGAACAGCACCGGCGCCGTCTTGGGGTTGAACAGCACCAACCAGACCGCCGCGGCTCGGAGCCAGGGAGCGACGACGAGGATCCTCCGTCGGGACCAGCGGTCGATGAAGACGCCCGTGAACGGTCCGAGGATCGAGAAGGGCAGCGACACGACGAGCGTCGCGATGGCGAAGCCGAGGATGGTGTTCTGCTCCTCGGGGTTGAACACGATCGAGGAGACGAGTGCGGCCTGGAACAGGCCGTCTCCCGATTGCGTGATCAGCCGGATCGCGAACAGACGCCGGAAATCGTCGCTGCGGAGCGCCTCGCGGGCGCGTTGCCTGGTGGACTTCACGCCGAGGATGGTAGGCGCAGGGCCTCTTGCCGGTCGCTACCTCCGCAGGAACGGAACGATCGCGCCGAAGTCCTCGTCGCCCAGCCCGGCCCCGATCGCCTCGTCGCACCGAGCCGCGGCCGTCTCGGCGACACTGAGGTCGACACCCTCGCGTTCGGCCTCGTCGAACACGAGCGCGAGGTCCTTGCGCGCGAGCGCAAGCCGGAAGTAGGACGCCTGGTCCTCGCCCTTGAGACGCGGCCGCCACCGTTCGATCAGCGAGGCGAGCGGTCCGGCCTCCAGGCCCTGAAGGACGGAGTCGATCCCCAGACCCGCGCGGTCGGTGAGCGCCAGCAGCTCGCCGAGGGCCACCAGCGTCGCGGTCGACGCCGCGTTGTTGACGAGCTTCAACCACGCGCCCGAGCCCGACGGTCCGAGGTAGATCGGCGTCCCGAGGATCGACAGGAGCTCGGTGTGACGGTCGAACACCGCTCGATCCCCGCCCGCGAGGATCACGAGCTTGCCGGTCTCGACCGACGGGACGCTGCCCAGCACGGGGGCGTCGAGGACGGCGACCGGCCCCAGCCGCTCGACGACGGAGGCGATCGCGGTCGGACCCACGGTCGACATGTCGATGAGCGTGGCGGTCTCGGGGATCGCCGCCGCCGCGCCGTCGGGTCCGAACAGCACCGCTTCAAGTGCCGGCGGATCGGTGAGCATCGTGACGACGACCTCCGCGCCTCGAACGGCGCCGGCGGGGGTGTCGGCCCGGGTCGCGCCGGCCGACACGAGGTCCTCGTCGCGTCCCGGCGTCCGGTTCCACACGGTGAGGTCGTGGCCGGCGTTCAGGAGTCGGGCCGCCATCGCGCTCCCCATCGCGCCGAGTCCCAGGACGGCGATCGTGCTCACGACGCCACCACCGCCACCACGTCGACCTCGATCACGGCCTCGGGCACGACGAGCGCGACCACCTGGACCGCGGTGCTCGCCGGTGGTTCGGACGTTAGGTACTCGCCGCGGACCTCGCGCATGCCGGCGAGGTCGCCTAGCGTGGTGAGGTAGGTCCCGATCTTCACCACGTCCGCGAACGTCGCGCCGTTCGCTTCAAGGATCGCCTTCAGATTCTCGAACACCTGCCGGGTCTGGGCTCGGACGTCGCCTGGCCCGACGAGGTTGCCCCCGACGTCGATCGCGATCTGCCCGGACACGTAGATCCAGGTCGCGTCGGCGGTCTCGACGCGGACCGACTGCGAATAGCTGCCGATCGGGGCGGCAACCGTGTCGGGATTCGAACGGGTGGTTCGCATGTCTCCTCCCCAGGCTCGCGCGTCCAGACACGCTACGGCACCGGCGTGCAGGCGACGAAGCTACCCGGGAGGTTCTCGGCGTCGAGGCGTTCGGCGATCGACGACGGTCGGGCCTACGCCTCCGCGGGCTCGATGTCGAAGAACGCCGTCCAGTCCGCTTCCTTGCTCGCGCCGTTGCCGAGGATGAACTGCTCGACCATCTCGCGGGCGGCCTCGTCGCTGAACTGCACCGGCGGCGACTTCATGAAGTAGGCGCTCGGGCCGATCAGCGGGCCTGCCTGGCCGCGATCGAGCGCGAGCTTCGCGCACCGGATCGCGTCGATCACGATGCCGGCCGAGTTCGGGCTGTCCCAGACCTCGAGCTTGAGCTCGACGTTCAGCGGCACGTCGCCGAACGCCTGGCCCTCGAGCCGGATCTGCGCCCACTTGCGGTCCTCGAGCCACGGCACGTGGTCGCTGGGACCGATGTGGATGTTCTGCTTGTCGAGCTTCTTGCGCATCTGCGACTGGACGGATTGCGTCTTCGAGACCTTCTTCGACGTCAGCCGCTCGCGCTCGAGCATGTTCATGAAGTCCATGTTGCCGCCGAAGTTCAGCTGGTAGGTGCGGTTCAGCTTCACGCCGCGGTCCTCGAACAGCTTGGTGAGCACCCGGTGGATGATCGTCGCTCCGACCTGGCTCTTGATGTCGTCTCCGACGATGGGCACCCCCGCCGTGACGAACTTCTGCGCCCACGACTTGTCCGAGGCGATGAAGACCGGCAGGCAGTTGACGAACGCGACGTGCGCGTCGAGCGCCGCCTGCGCGTAGTGCTTGGCGGCCTGCTCGGAGCCGACCGGCAGGTACGACACGACGACGTCGGCCTGCACGTTGCGGAGCGCCTTGGCGACGTCCACGGGGGGCAGCTCGGACTCGGCGATCGTCTCCCGGTAGTACCGGCCGAGACCGTCGAACGTCGGTCCCCGCTGCACCGTCACACCGGTGGGAGGAACCTCGGCGAAGCGGATCGTGTTGTTGGGTTCGGAGAGGATGGCCTCCGCGACGTCGGTGCCGACCTTCTTGGCGTCGACGTCGAACGCCGCGACGATCTCGACGTCGCGGATGTGGTACCCGCCCAGGTCGACGTGCATCAGGCCCGGCACGGCCTCGGTCGGATCGGCGTCCTTGTAGTACTCGAGCCCCTGGACGAGCGACGATGCGCAGTTGCCCGTACCGACGATCGCGAGTCGGACCTTGCTCATGTTGCGCGCTCCTTCCTGCGAAGCGACCGGGCGGTGCTCCGGCGCTTCGAGCCCCCTGACATCGTTTCGGTGGCGCGGCGCTCGGCCGCGATGAGGCCGTTCAGCCACGCGATGTCCTGCTCGGTGGTCTCGCGACCGTGCTGCATGAGGGACATCGTGTACATGTCACCACCGGTGGTCGCGAGCGACGACCTGATGGTGGAGAGGCGCTCCTCGAGGAAGGCTCGCCGGCGTTCGAGCAGGCGGATCCTCGTCTCGGGCGACAGGTACTTGAAGAACGCCATGCGGACGCGGAACCGGTTGTCCTCCCCCGAGGACTCCGGGCCGGACTCCTCGAGCAGCTCGCGGAAGAGCGTCTCGCCCTTCTCGGTGATCCGGTAGACGTTCTTGCGACGGCCGACCTCCTGCTTGTCGAAGATCTGCTCCACCGCGCCCTGGCGTTCCAGGCGCTTCAGCGACGGGTAGAGCGAGCCGTACGAGACGCGCCAGAACCCCCCGAGGGAGTCGGTGAGGCGCTTCGACAGCTGGTAGCCGTGCATGGACCGCTCCTTGAGCAGCCCCAAGATCGCGAGCTCCAGCATCCGGTTCCTACCTCCGATCCCTTGCCTACGAGTTGCGCTTCGATATATCGCTTGAGTATATCGCTTCGATATATCTACCCGCTACGTCCTCGATGTGTCAACCCGGGAGGTGTCGATCTCGCGGGCGGGGGCCGGGTGACGGCCGGCGGCCAGGGCGAGCCCGGCGGAGAGCACCCCCGCGACGCCGCAGCCGATCCACAGGACGTCGGGGTTGTAGGCGTAGGTGAGGGTTCCGAGCGTGGGGCCGACGACGGCCCCGAGCGCGAACATCACCCCGAGCGAGGCCTGGTAGCGACCGCGGGTGTGCTCGGGGGAGCGATCGGCAACGAAGGCGCTGCTCACGGGCGACGCGATGATCTCCCCGAGCGTCCACACGAGGACCATCGCGGCGAGCGCCGGGATCGACCGTGCCACGATCAGGGACGCGAACGACAGGCCGATCAGGAGGGAGCCGAGGGCGATCATCCGCGTCCGCGACCGCCGCCCCGTCCACGAGGTGATGGGCAGCTCGAGCAGGACGACGATCACCCCGTTCAGGGCCTGCAGCCCGCCGTAGACGGAGGTCGAGAAGCCGGCCTCCGTGACGTGGAGCGGGAAGGTGGACACGTTCTGCATGTAGATGGCCGCGCCGATCAGGACCGAGGCGAGGAACAACAGGAACCCGCGATCGGCGAGGATCGCCCGTGTCGCGCCTTGCAGATGGCGTTCCTCGTGGCGTGACGTGCGGGTCCCGTGCGGCAACGCGATGAGCGAGATCACACCGAACGCGGCCGAGGTCGCCGCGTCACCGACGAACAGGTAGCTGAACGAAGCGTCGGCCAACAGCCCGCCGAGCGTCAGACCGAACGCCCACCCGACGTTGATCGCGAGTCGGAACACGGCGAATGCGGTGACACGCTGCTTGCTGGGAACCAGGTCGGCGATCAGCGCCGAGGCGGCCGGACGGTGCATCTCGGCGACCAGCGCGAGGAGCAGCATCAGCGCGTAGATCACGAGCAGGCTCGAGGCCTGCCACAGCGCCAGCGTGATCACCGACGCACCGAGCATCGAGAACCCGATCGCGTTCCGACGACCGATCCGGTCGGCCAGCCACCCACCGAGGAACTGGGCCGCCACGCCCCCGATCCCGTACATCGCGAGGGCCAGCCCCGCCTGCGGGACCGAATAGCCTTGCTCGGGCTGGGTCAGGTACAGCGTGATGAAGGGCATGACGAAGGTCCCGAGCCGGTTGACGAACGTCCCGCCGAACAGCACCCACGTGGCGGGCGGCAGCGAGCGCAGGTTCTCTCGGAGGCTGGGGCGAGGTGTCTCCATCGATCGGCTCAGCCTACGAGGGTGTGCCGACGCCGATCAGCGGCGGTAGTCGCTCACGTAGCCGGGGGTGGCGATGCCGCTCGGCAACAGCGGATCGGGTTCGGGTTCGCCGGGAACCGTCCTCAGCGGAAGCACGCCGGCCCACACGGGAAGGGCGAGGTCTTCCTCCTCGTCCTTCGGCGGACCGGTGCGTACCTTGGCCGACGCCTCGTCGAGGGAGATCGCGAGGATCGTCGTCTGGTCGAGCTCGCGCTGGTTGGGAAGGCGCGCGTCGGCGGCTCGGCCGCGAACGACGTGTTCGACGAGCGCGCGCTGCGCGTCGAACTTCTCTGTCGGGTCGGTCACCTCTCGGGCTCGGCCGTAGACGACCACCGAGCGGTAGTTCATCGAATGGTGGAACGCGCTCCGAGCCAGGACCAACCCGTCGAGGAGCGTCACTTCCGCGGCCACCGGCGCGCCGCCCTTGGTCGAGCGGAGCGTCCGGCTCGCGTTCGAGCCGTGGACGTAGAGGGTGTCGCCGACCCGCGCGTGGATCGTGGGGATGACTCGCGGCTCGCCGTCCTTCACGTAGGCGAGATGGCAGATCAACGCCTCATCCAGGATGGTGTCGATCTCCGAGCGTTCGTAGACGCCGCGTTCGGGCAGGCGGCGGACCCGCGTCCGTTCGGAGGGTGGTTCAGCCCGCGGCCCGGGCGCTCGTTCCTCGGTTCGCTCGGCCATGCCCCGGATGCTACCGGGCGCGTCCACCGGTCTCCGACCGAACGGTGGTTACGCCATCGGGCCGCCGGACGACCCTCCGTCGCCCCGCTGTTGCAGGAAGCGCTCGATCTCGCTCACGAGCTCGTCCCCGGTCGGCAGCTCCTGGTTGTCGACGACCGACTCGAGGCGCTCGACGTAGGTGCGGGAGTCGTCGTCGGCCTGCACGATCTGGTCCAGCCGCTGGCGTTGCGCCATCGCCTCGTCGGGGAGGCCGGCGAGAGGCAGATCGACGCCGAGATGCCGCCCGAGGTGCTCGAGGATCGCGATCGACGCGGCCGCGTAGGGTCCGCCGACGTAGTGCGGGACCTGCGCGTAGAAGCCCACCGTCGGGACGCCGTCGTCCGCGACCGCCTTCTCGAGCGCCGAGAGGGCGGCCGAGGGGACGCGGAGCAGGCCCGCCGGGCCGACCTGTTCGTCCTCGTTGAGGAGGCCGTCACGCGAAGCCGTCGCGAGCACCGGGACGGGGCGCGTGTGCGGAACCGCGGTCGGGATCGCGCCCAGGCTGATCCACTGGGTCACGCCGAGGCGCCGGGCAACCGCGAGCACGTCGCGACCCAGCTCCTGCCAGCGGAAGTCGGGCTCGGCACCCGTCAGCACGAGCACGTCCCGTTCGCCGATCCGGGTTCGGCGCATCGAGAGCTCGGGCCACGTGAGCTCGCTGAGCCGGCCGTCGACGACGTCGAGCACCGGTCTGCGCGAGCGGAAGTCGAACAGCAGGTCGGCGTCGAACGTCGCGATCGGCGGCGCGTCGTCGGCCACGCGTTCGGCCGCCGCGGTGGAGGCACCCGCCGCGTCGATCCACCCGTCCAGGGCGGCGACGATCGCCGGTGCGACGAGCGGTTCGCCGGGTTCGCTCAACAGATAGAGGGGCACGGTCCGAGGATAGTCCGCGCTCGCACGGACGACGCCTCCGCTACCCGGTCGCTCAGGCGTGGACCCGCAAGCCCTCGAGACCGCGGATGACGTAGTTCGGCTTCCAGCGGGGCTCGTCGGCCAGCTCCAGGTTCGGGAACCGGTCCATCAGCGTCGCGAACGAGATCTGGAGCTCCTGTCGGCCGAGCGGCGCTCCGAGACAGAAGTGGATGCCCGCTCCGAACGACAGGTGCGGGTTCGGCTCGCGGGAGAGGTCGAGCTCGTCGGGCCGGTCGAAGACCGACGGATCGCGGTTCGCCGAGCCGAAGAGCAGGCCCAGCTCCGCACCCCGGGGGATCCGAGCGCCGTGGATCTCGAAGGGCTCGAGCACCCAGCGTTCGAACATCTGGAGCGGCGTGTCGAACCGCAGGAGCTCCTCGATCGCGTTCGGCAGCAACGAGCGGTCCGCCCGGAGCTCCTTCAGGCGATCGGGGTTGCGGAACAGCGACCACCAGCCGAGCAGCGTCGAGTTCACGGTGGCCTCGTGGCCGGCGTTCAGCAGGAGCACGCACGTTCCGACGAGCTCGTCCTCGGTGAGCCGTTCGCCCTCGTCCAGCACCGATGCGAGCTGTGAGATCAGGTCGTCGCCGGGCTCGCGTCTGCGTTCGCGCGCAAGCTCGCGGAGGTAGGCCGAGAACTCGTTGCTCGCGCGGACCGCATCGTGCTGCATCTCGATCGAGGGGTTCAGCTCGTACATCTTGCAGATGTCGGCGGACCACGGTCGCAGGTGCTGCCGATCGGTCTCGGGCACCCCCAGCATCTCGGCGATGACGGTGACCGGCAGCGGTTCGGCGACCTGCAACAGGTCGAACTCGCCGGCGCCCGCGACCGCGTCGACGAGGTCGTCCATGATCGCCTGCACGCGAGGCCGAAGGCCCTCGACGAACCGCGGCGTGAAGGCCTTCGAGACGAGCCGTCGCACCCTCGTGTGGTTGGGCGGCTCCATGTCCAGGATGCCCGCGTTGATCAGGTCCCAGAACGGCGCGTGCCATTCCGGTGGGTCGGGACGGCCCATCTCGGCGTGGCCGGCGAGGTGTCGATACGTCCGACCGAACCGCCGGTCGCGAAGGAGCGCGTTCACGTCTTCGTACCGCGAGATGAGCCAGTGATCGGTCGCTTCGTCGTACCGGACGGGCTCCTCGGCCCGGAGTTCGGCGTACAGGGGGTACGGGTCGGCGATGAAGTCGAGGTCGGTCGGGGCGAAGTCCATCGTCCCGACTGTAGCGGCGTCGGGCTACGGCGGGATACCGGCGAAGGCCGTACGAGTGGGGGCGCTCAGGCGGTGACGCCCGAATCCGTGGTGCTCGAACCCGTGCTCCACTCGGTGCCGCTGTCGCGCATCCGACGGACGATCGCGAACGCGCCGCCGCCGAGCGCGAGCAGGATCAGCATCCAGCGGCCCTTGTGCGACCTGCCGTTGCCGTTCCCGTTCCCGTTCTCCGAGATCCGCTCCTCGAGCAGATCGAGGATCCGGTGGTGCTCGGTGCGCGAATCCTCCACCTCTTCGCGGAGCAGCTGGTTCTCGAGCCGGAGGCGCTCGGCCTCATGGGCCGTGCGGTCCAGACGCTTCTCGAGCACCCGGTCCTTCATGCGGTGGCTCACGGCCTCGGCTCTGAACCGAGCCGCGGTGCCGTAGCCCTTCATCGTGCCGGTCATGCCCATGGTGACCTCCCTAGATAGGCGGACCCTCGGTGGTTACCCACCGCGGCCGTGCTCGAACCACCTCCACGGGTCCGGCGCACGCGCCTCGTTCGATCCCATCAGAGGGTGGGCTTGGTCACCATGAGGAACACGATCACGATGACGTCGACGGCGAGCACGATCCCCACGGTCGTCCCCCTTTTGGACAGCGACGCGAACTCGGCCGAGTCGGGCCCGCTGGTCCCGAGCACGCGGATCTGGTCCCGCAGGGTCGGGGTGTAGAGGAACAGGCCGAGCCCGACGGCGACCGCGTACAGCACGAGCGCGGTGAGCAGCCAGAACTGGGTCAGATCCAGGTCGCCGACCCAGACCATCAGCAGGCCGGTCACGAGCAGCAGCCCGTACGCGGGGTTCGCGAACCGGTCGTCGAGGAGCTTCACGCCTCGCAGCGCGAACGCCTCGTGGTCGCGCTCCCTCGCGGCTTTGGCGAGCCAGATCCCGTACGAGGCGTTGAACCCCACCGCGACGATCGCGAAGAGGACGTGGAAGAACTTCAGCACCTCATACGTCTCGATCGCGAGCATCGAAGCTCCTGTTCTTCTTGGGGTCGGTCCATCCTCCCCACAGCATCGAGCCTCCCGCAACCGGCGTGCGAGACTGCGGCCGTGGACGAGGAGCTTCCGGTCGGCGAGCCGGTCGGCGGTGGTCCAGCGCGCGCCCCCGAGCGCCGCTCGCTCGAAGGGCGCTACGTCTCGGTCCGCCCGCTCGACCCGGCGCGAGATGTCGAACCTCTCTGGAGTGCATCCCACGACGGGAGCGAGGAGGCCTCCCGGTTGTGGACCTACATGTACGAGCCCTTCGCCGACGCCGGCGAGATGCTGGCGTGGCTGGAGGAGTGTGCCCGTTCGGAAGATCCGCTGTTCCTGACCGTGGTCGCTCACCAGGCCGGCCCTGTTGGGATGGCGGCCTTCCTGAACGTCGAGCCGGCCCATCGGCGACTCGAGATCGGTCACATCTGGTACGCGCCGTCGGCGCAGCGTACCGAGGCGAACACCGAGACCGCGTACCTCATGATGCGAGAGGCGTTCGACGAGCTCGGCTACCGCCGGGTCGAGTGGAAGTGCGACGCGCTCAACGAACGTTCGCGCGCGGCGGCCCTCCGGCTGGGGTTCACGTTCGAGGGCGTGTTCCGCAAGCACATGATCGTCAGGGGTCGCAGCCGCGACAGCGCGTGGTTCTCGTTGCTCGACGACGAGTGGCCGGCGGCCAAGCAGGCGCTCGAACGGTGGCTCGGTTCCCCTCCGGACGCCCGCCCGTCGCTCGCGTCGCTCCGCGGGGGAACCTGAGGCTACGCGTACGCGGGCTCGTTGCCCGCTCGCCACTTGATGCTGCAGCCGATGCTCGCGCGTTGGTCATCAGCGACCGGAGCACCGGACAGGACCGCGTCGATCGCGGCGCGGAGGTCCGCACCGGTCACCGGGAGGCCGTTGCTCGGGCGGCTGGCGTCGAGCTGGCCGCGGTACACGAGCGCCCGGTCGGCGTCGAACAGGAAGAAGTCGGGCGTGCAGGCCGCGGTGTATGCCTTCGCGACCTCCTGGGTCTCGTCGAACAGGTAGGGGAAGACGTATCCGGCCTCGCGAGAGTCTTGCGCCAGTCCCTCCGGTGCATCCTCCGGATAGGCATCCGGGTCGTTGGCGCTGATCGCCACGACCCCGAGCTCGGAGTCGGCGAAGTCGCGACCCAATCGGCCGAGCTCCTCGCGAACGTGTCGCACGTAGGGGCAGTGCCGGCAGATGAACATCACGAGGAGCGCGCGCTTGGCCTCGAAGTCGGACAGGCTCACGAGCTCGCCGGTCGTCACGTCGGGGAGCTCGAAGTCGGGCGCCTTGGTGCCGAGCTCCAGCATCGTCGAGGGAACAGCCACGAGGACATTCTCTCTGAATCTCGACGATCCGCACGAAGGACGGCGTCGTACGCACGGATCCTAGGCCGACGCGGTTCGGTCCACGCGGACCTCGTACGTCGGCACCGGCGAGGCCTTCCCCTTGAGGTCGAGCTCGCCGAACGGCTCGACCGCGACCTCGTCGCGGACGGCGTCGTACGTGGCCTGGCCGATCAGGATCCCGCCCGGACGTGCCGCCGCCTGGAGCCGCGCCGCGACGTTGGTGGTGTCGCCGATCGCGGTGAAGCTCCGATGCGCGCCCGCGCCGACGTTGCCGAGCACGGCGGGTCCGGAGTTGACACCGATCCGGAACCGAGGCCACTCGGGGTGGTCGTCCGAGGTCTCGGTCACGGCCAGCTGCATCGACCGCGCCGCCCGGACGCCTCGGAGCGGATGATCGGGTTGGTCGTCGAGCGCGTTGAACACGACGAGGATCGAGTCTCCCGCGAAGCGCTCGATCAAGCCCCCTTCGCGCTCGGTGACGATCGGGACCGCGGTCGCCCAGTACGCGTTCAGCATCTGGACCACGTCCATCGGCGATCGTCCGTCGGAGAAACGGGTGAAGCCGGCGAGATCGGCGAAGAGCGCCGTCACCTCGGCCTCGTGACCACCGAGCTCGGCGAGCGACGGCTCGCGCTGGAGACGCTCGGCGAGCGCGGGGCCGACGTACGGACGGAACAGCTCGTCCACCTTGGCCATCTCTCGCGCGGCGCGTTCGAGGAGCACGACCTCATCGGACCCGAACCCGTCGCGCCGCAGCTGCTCGAGCGCCGGGGCGATCGGTTGCTGCGAGCGGACCGACGGCATCAGCTGTGCGATCGCCTCGGACGACCGCCGGTCGATGCGTTCGAGGGTCTGCTCGAGGTACAGGCTGCCGAACGCCCCCGTCACCGAACCCTCGCGCCGGTACTCGTTGCGGACCGACACGGTCACGACCCCGAACGCGATGGCCATCAGCACGTGCCACTCCCACCAGGAGGCGTGCCAGCTCCTGGCGAAGGCGACCGCGGTCAGGGCCTCCGCGAGCAGCACGAACGCGACAGCCACCGAGAGTGGGAGGGTTCGCCGCCTGGTGCGGTAGATCAGCAGGTACCGCCAGGCCGCGAACGCGTACAGGGCGATGCCGACGGGGGCGAGGAGACGGATGGCGAGCGGTGCTTCCTCTTCGGGGGGTCGATCGAGGAATCCCACCCCGGCGAGCGACGCGATCGCCCACGCGATCAGGAGGAACACGAGCGCACCCCTGATGAGCGTCCGTCGTCGAAGGATCGCAGAGGCTCGGTCGGGACCGAGCTCGACGGCGGAGGCCGCGGCGAAGGCCGACGCGAGGAGCAGACCGATCGGCGTCGCGATCACGAAGCCGGAGTTCGGATGGTCGAGCAGGACCTCCGGCGTCGCGAGCGCGTGCAGCGCGAGGAACCCGGAGCTCGCGATCAGCGCGAGCGAGACCAGGAACAGACGCGCGTCCGCTCGCCGACGTGCCGCCTCGCTCGCGACGAGGGCGAGCGCGACGTTGATCAGCGCGACGACCAACACGAGGAGGAAGTGCGATGGATGGTGTTCCCACTCGACGTCGATGCTCGGGACGGCGAGGAGCAGGACCAGCCCGGCGAGCGGCAGCGCCAACAACACGCCGAGGAGCCAAGCTCGCGGGCGGTCCTGCACGTTTCCTCCGTCGATCCGAACGTGGTCTGCGCGCTCGATGCGGTTCGAGAGGTCGCACATCGTCCAGAGCGCACGACCGCCCTCGGATAGTAGGGTATGTATCTCGGGCGCCGCCCGGGGATCCTCGACGAGCGATCGAACGGACCTGGCCTGCGGACCGACTCGCCTCTCGCCTACGGATCGAGTGGATCGCCGAACACACGGAGGCGAGATGGCACGAGGTAGCAGCGACGTCCTGTTGGGAAGCCCCGAGCGCGGGAAGCGATCCGTCATGCGCGAGGAGAAGGGGCGGCGTTGCGCCGCGCTGGGCTGCGAGACGGTGCTCTCGACGTACAACCGTTCGGCGACGTGCTTCGTGCACACGTCCCCGACGCGCCGGCCACCGCTCGAGGGCTCCTGAGGGCGAGCGACCCCGAGCGAAGGGGATCGGCTCGACCCGGGGGTAGGACGCACCACCGAGACAGGAGATGCACCACGCACCGAGGAGGAACGGATGCCCGATAGCGTCGGCAAGCGCAAACGCCGGGACGTGACCGCGCGCAAGCACGCCGCTCGGGAAGAGCGACGGGTCGCCCGCGCGGGCCGCAAGAAGGATCGTGAGGCGGGGCTCATCGAGCCGGGTCCTCCGATCGGCCCGGCGGAGCAGAGCGAGTTCCTCGTCGTCGAGCCCGAAGCCGACGCCGCCGACGCACAGAGCTCGGAGGACAAGCCCAGCCCGAAGCCCGAAGCGCGGCCGAAGTCCGAGGACGGGAACGGCGCCAGGGAGCAGACCCAGGAAAGCGCCGGGGAAAGCGCCGGGGAAAGCGGAGGACCCGGCGCAAGCGCCGGGTCCTCGTCGCGTTCCGAACGAACCTAGACGGCGCGAACGTTCGCGGCCTGCGGGCCCTTCTGGCCCTGGGTCACGTCGTACTCCACCTTCTGGTTCTCCTCCAGGTTGCGGAAACCCTCACCGGCGATCGCGCTGAAATGCACGAACACGTCGGCGGTACCGTCGTCCGGAGTGATGAATCCGAAGCCCTTTTCGGGGCTGAACCACTTCACGGTTCCGATTGCCACGTGCGATCCCTCCTTTCTTTCGCCGTCGGGGCCTGGTTGCTGCCCTTCACGGCGCCGGCCGTAGCAGCCGGGTGAGGGAACTGCTCGTAGCTGTAAACCGCGATCGTTGCCCTCGCGACAACGGTACCATTTCGTCAACCGCCGGCAACAGCCCTCCTGCGCGGTCGAACGGCGAGCGCGCCTGATGGTTTCGGGCCGGCGCACCAGGGGAAGGTCGTTTCCGATACTCGGCCGATCGGGGTTCGACGCATGAAGGTCCGAGCACGAACGACCTACCGGAGGCTCCTAGGCGCGGCGATCGCTGCTGCGTCGCTCGCGCTCGTGGCCGCGCCCTCGGCGTTCGCGCAGGACGAAAGCACCGGGCCGGCCGGGGACGATCAGATCGTGCTGACGGGCGAACTCCTCGTTCCCGAGGGCGAGACGGTCGGGACCGCCGTGATCTTCAACGGCGACGCGACGATCGAGGGCACCGTCACCAAGAGCGTGGTGGTCTTCAACGGCGACGTGGAGATCGCCGGGACGGTGGGGGACGACCTCGTGGTCTTCAACGGCCGGGTCGTCGTCCGGTCGGGTGCGGTGGTGAACGGCGACATCGCCAGCCGGCAGCGCCCCGTCATCGAGGACGGTGCGACCGTCGGGGGTGACCTCGAGGGGATCTCGGGCCGGATCGATCTGGATTGGCTCCAGTCCGTGGGGCGGATCGCGTGGTGGGTCGGGTATTCGGTCTCGACGCTGATCCTCGGCCTGGTCGTCCTCCTGTTCGCTCGCGGCGTCGACCGCCCGCTGGCCCAGGCGTTCCGAAGGCGGACGGGCGCGTCCTTCGGGTTCGGAGCCGCGATCTTCTTCCTGCTCCCGCTCGCCGCGGTGCTGCTGCTCGTCGTGGTGGTCGCGATCCCGCTCGGCCTGTTCCTCCTGCTCGCGCTCGCCCTGCTGTACACCGTCGGCTACGTCGCGGGAGCGCACGTGCTCGGGCGGTGGATCCTCAGGCCGGAGAGCTCGCGGTTCGCGGCGTTCCTCGTCGGATGGGGGATCGTGCGAGGGTTCGGCCTGATCCCGATCGTGGGTACGGTCGTCTGGGTGCTGGCCGCGATCGCGGGTCTGGGCGCGATCGTGGTGGCGGCTCGCGGTTCGATGCCGGTCGCGACCACGCCCGTTGCGACCCCTCCGGTGCCCGCACCGCCGCCCGCCCCCTAGGCGCTCAGGCCTTCGGCTCGCGTGGCCGATCGCCAGGCCTCGGCGAGCCGCTGCGCGAGCACCCGCATCACGCCGATCCCGATGTCGGGGCGGTCGTGGATCATGCTCTCGAACTCGCGGCGCCCGATGCGGATCGCGCGCACGTCGCCGTCGGCCACGAGCGAGGCCATCCGTGGTTCTCGCGTGATCAGGGACATCTCCCCGACGACCTCGCCCGGGCCTCGCCGCGCGATCTCGGTGCCGCCGGTCTCCACGCGGACCGTGCCGCTCGCGACGATCAGGAGCTCGTCGCCGAGCTCGCCCTCGGATGCGAGGAGCTCCCCGTCCGCGAACGAACGCTCATGCGCCACCTCCGCGATCGCCCCGAGGTCCGCGGGCGACAGCTCGTCGAACAGCGGGACGTGTCGCAGGAACAGCACGCGTTCGATCACGGGCATCGAGGCATCCGTCCGAGCCATAATCGCGTCCCCTCCGTCACGTTGGGCGATCACGGCGTTGGCGCACGCCGCGACGAACGCATCATCGTCCGCCGACACCCGTTCGAGCCAATCGGCCGGCACGTCCCGTCGCGGTCCTGCGCTCGGCTCCCACAGCGCCAGGATCGGCGCGGCCAGGGTGGCGTCGGTGGTCGCCTCGAGCGTCTCGAGCGCGTTCGCGGCCTGCGCGGGGTCCCTCGCGTCGAGGCTTTCGACCGCGGAGCGGACCGCGGCGCCGTCGGTCGAGATCAATGAGAGCGCTCGCAGCGCCGAGCGACCGTTCGCCCGTGCGCGTTCGACGAGCGCGTCCTTCAGCAGCTGCTCGGTATCGCCGTCGGACGGGACCGCGGCCGCGAGCGCATCGTCGCCGGCGGCGTCGCGCGAGCGTTCGGCGACGAAGGTGCGAACGCGTTCGGTCCGTCCGCCGAGACCCGTGCGCGCGAGGGTCCGCAGCGCGGCGTCCCGGGCGGCCGGCCGGCCCAGCGCGTCGAGCACCGCGTCCACCGAACGATCGCCGAGCCGCGCGGCCACGGCCACCGCGGCCTGGCGCACCCTCGGGCTCGGGTCCTCGAACCCGCGGATCGCCGGTCCGACCGCGTCGTCGGGCCGTACCCCGGCGAGGGTCGTCAGCGCGGCGGTCCGGACGCCCGGATCCTGGTCGTCGAGCGCGGGCGTCGCGAGCCCGGCGGCGGCGTCGGGCGGCGCCGCCGCGAGATGGCGCAGGGCGGTCGATCGCACGCCGGGATCGGGGGCGGCGGCGAGTCGCAGCAGCACGCGTGCGGCGGCGGCTGCGTTCGGTCCCGTCCCGACCGCGGCCGCGGCCGAGGCGGCCACCGCCGGGTCGGGATCTTCCAGCAGGGGCAGGAGTCGCTCGGCGTCGACCCGTCCCGGTGCCGACGCGAGGGCATCGAGGGCCTGCGCGCGGACGGACGGGTCGGCGTCGCGCAGGGCGCGTTCGAGGGCCGTGGTGGCTCGCGGGTCGTCGGCATCGGCGAGCAGCTGCACCGAGAGCCGTCGCACGGAGGACCGATCGTCGTCCATCGCGACGAGCAGGCTGTCGAGCGCCTGCGCATCGGGTGCGAACGCGAACGGGACCCCCGCCACGGCGACCTCGGGGAACACCTCCGGCCGTCCCTCGCGCAGCGCATCGACGAGCGCCGAGGCGTACGAGGCGCGAACGCGCCACGTCACGAACACCGTGATCGCGGCGGTGGCGAGCCCGATCGCGGCGAACTGACGCGACGAGAGCACGTCCTGACCGACGAGCGCGATGATCCCCGCGATCACGGTCCCGGCCTGGGCGGGCCCGCCGTTCAGGAACGTCCGCACCTGGTCGCGTCTCGCGTCCGGGATGACGTTCGTCAGCGTCTCCCAGGCGGGGGAGGCGACGCCCTGCAGCCAGACGCCGTCGACGAACCGCAGGACCACCAGCGTCACGAACCCGGCGCTCACGAGCAGGATGCCGAACGACCCGACGTACAGCAGGGGGAGGACGAGCATCATCGTCGCGATGCCGAACCGGGCGAAGAGACGGTTGGTGACGAGAACCGAGACGAGGAATGCGGCTCCCGTCATCGCGGCCCAGAACAGACCGAAGAACCCGGCGAGGTCGTCCGCGTCCGGGAACCGCTCGGTGGCGGCGGTCGCCCACGGCAGGTACAGCGAGAAGAACAGGACCGAGAACAGCACGGCGGCCAGCGTCATCCACACGAGCAGGCGCGAGCGCCGCACGTACCCGAACGCGACGGTCAGGTCCCGCCACGGCGACGACGTCGGGCGTCGGGCCTTGCGGACCCTCGGCCGCGCGAGCGTCCCGGCCGCGGACAGCACCACCCGGCACAGCGCGACCGAGATCGCGAGCGCGGCCGCCCAGACCAGGAGCAGGTTCTCCGTCCCGATCACGCGCACGAGCGGATCCGTGATCAACCCGCCGACCACCGACCCGAGGATCTCGCCGGCCGCGAACAGCGGGAACAGGCGCTTCGCGCGGCGCGTGTCGGTGACGACGCCGGCGGTGCCCCAGACGAACACGTTCTGCAGCAGGACGGCGAGCGCGACGGTCAGCCACAGCACCGGGAAGATCCACCGACCATCGGTGAGGAGCGCGAGGCGTTCGGCGACGACGACGCCGCAGAGTCCCGCCGGGATCGCGAGGTAGGCGCGGCGACGGTCGACGCGGCCGAGCAACGCGGCGAGGCCCATCATGAACACGAACGCGGTCGTGCCCTGCGCGAGGTACATCAGCGGGAGTGCGTCGGTCCCGATCCGATCGAAGAAGAGCGCGTTCGCGCCGCTCTGGCCGATCGCGAGGCCGGCCATGCCGACGAAGGACAGGGCGGTCATCCACAGGACGAGCCGCGACTCGTCCGGGCGGATCTTGAGCGTTCGCTGGATCGCGCTCATCACACGCGCTCGGCGGTTCGGGTCGGTGCGGGCCCGCGCGTCCTCACCCGATCAGCGGGCCGGCTGACCCTCGGCAGGGTGTCCGACCGGCAGCACCAGCGCGTCGACCGGGTGACCCTTGAGGGAGACGTGCCGGCGTTCGAGGGCGTCGTGTGTCATCCCCGCCGCCTCCGCCGTGGCGTCGGTGACGAGGATCTCGCCCGCGGCCGCCTGCGACGCGAGGTGCGCCGCGATGTTGACCGGGTCGCCGAGCGCGGTGAAGTCGCTCGAAGACTTCGAGCCCACGATCCCGACGAACGCGGTCCCCGTGTGCACGCCCGCACCCAGGGGCACCCACGGCTCGCCCTCGCCGTGACCCGTCGCGAGCAGCAGGGCCTCGGCCGCGTCGACCCCCCTCCGAGCGTGTTCCGGACCGGTCATGAACGGGAGGAAGAGGGCGACCACCGCGTCCCCGACGAACTTCTCGATGATCGCGTCGGCCTCGACGAGCACGTCCTTGGAGACCGAGTAGAAGCGGTTCATGAGCTGCGTGAACTCCCGCGTCGGCATCTGTCGAGCCAGCTTGCTCGAGCCACGGACGTCGGCGAACAGCATCGTGAGCTCCACCTCGGCGCCGTTGACGCCGGGATCGTCCTCCGAGATCGGGCACATCTTCGCGGTCGTGCCGATGTTCTTGAAGCACCGGCCGCAGATCCTCGGGTTCTTCTCCCAGGGCGAGTAACCGTAGCGCCGGAGCACGAACGCGCCCGGTCTGCCGAAGGGCGCCGAGCACAGCTTGCACCTGGGGTTCGAGGGGATGAAGCGGAGCGGGCTCTTGTCCTGCAGGTGGGGATGGGTCCCACCGAGGAACGCCCCCCATTCCTCTTCGGGCGTCGCGTAGGCCGGCATCTCAGAGCGGAGCCTAGGTGGTCACGCCACCCTCGTGCCAGTTCGCCCGCGCCGGTGGGATGTGCATAGCGAGCGCCCGAGGTGGGTAGGGACCTCTCTCTGAGACGGGAGGTGACCGATGGGCATCGCGCTCATCCTGCTCGGGCTCCTCGCAGCCGGGATCGTCGTCGACTTCGCGGCGGAGAACTGGTCCGCCGGCACGGCCGATCTGACGTTCGAGCTGTTCGGGGGCTCGTTCACGCTCACCCAGATGCAGGTCGTCCTCGGCGCAGCCGTGCTCGGTGCGGTGGCCGTCGCGCTCTGCATCGTCGGTGCGGGCCTGCTCCGCGGGAGCCGTGGCCGACGGCGGAACGTGCGACGGCGGGTCGCCGACCTCGAGCGCGAGAACGCAGCGCTCAAGCAACGGCGTGTGTCCGAATCCGACCAGGAGGCTCACTCGGACGATCGTCCCGTCATCGTCGAGTCACAACGCTGACGATCGTCAGGGGTGTTCGCTCGTCGTGGACGAGCTTGAGCTCCTGTCTTCGAACTCGAAACGGTGGACGTCCCGGTTCACGCCCCTCGGCGTGGGGGCTCCCTCGTCCCCCTGGGTCATGCGACGGCGGGCATAGTCCCGCGGACGAGGGCGTTGCCCGTTGGGCGGAGCCGAGAGCCAACAGACCTGATGGAGGACGACGTGGCGACGAACGAAACCGAGCCCGGTGGCGTGCAGGAGCTGGGGCACATCGTGCTCTACGTGCGCGACCTCGAGCGATCGGTCCGCTTCTACCGGGACGTGCTCGGGTGGCGGCAGGTGGGACCGGGAGAGTTGCCGTTCCCTGCCGCGATGTTCTCGGGTGGGCGAACGCACCACGAGCTGCTGCTGATCGAGGTCGGCGCGGACGCCACTCCGATCCCCGCCGGCCGGCGCGTGGGCCTCTATCACTTCGGTCTGAAGGTGGGGGACACGGACGACGATCTCCGGGCCGCGCTCGCGCGCCTGCAGGAATCGGGTGTGCCGCTCATGGGCACCGCAGACCATGGCATGACGCACAGCCTGTACCTCGCCGATCCCGATGGGAACGAGATCGAGCTCTACATCGACGTCGAAGGGGTCGATTGGAACGACCCCGAGGTGCTGATGTCCAGACCGCAAGCGCTGCGCCTGTAGGCACACTCGCCCCGGACTCGGGGATGATGGTTCGGTGATCCTCGATCTCGACGCGTATCTCGAACGCATCGGCTACCGCGGTCCGGTCGAGCCGACGCGTGACGTCCTCGACGAGCTGCACCTCGGGCACGTGACGAGGATCCCGTTCGAGAACCTCGACATCCTGCTGGGGCTGCCGATCCGCCTCGACCTCGAGAGCCTGCAGCGCAAGCTCGTCCAGGGTCGCCGCGGCGGCTACTGCTTCGAGCACAACGCGCTGTTCGCCGCCGCGCTCGAGGAGATCGGGTTCGGCGTGACGCGGCTCGCTGCGCGCGTCCGCTTCGGGACCAGGGGCGTGACCGCTCGAACGCACATGACGCTCCGGGTCGAGGCCGACGGAGAAGCACGGCTCGCCGACGTCGGGTTCGGCGCGGGTTCGATCCTGCGGTCGATGCCGATCGAGCCGGGTCGGGAGGTCGACCACTTCGGTTGGAGGTTCCGACTGGTCGACGACGGTGAGAACCGCGTACTCCAGGCTCGGCGCCCGACCGGCTGGGCGGATCTCTACGCGTTCACGTTCGAACCGCAGCACGCGGTCGACTACGAACTGGCGAACCACTACACGTCGACGCATCCGAGCTCGCCCTTCACCCGAACGCTCACCGCCCAGCTCTCCGCTCCGGATCGCTCGCTGATCCTTCGCGGCCGCAAGCTGATCGAGGAGACGCCGCTGGGCGAGAGCGTGAGCGAGGTCGGCGAGGACGAGCTACTCGGCGTGCTGGCGGAACGATTCACCCTCGTGTTCCCGCCCGGCACCCGCTTCGACGTGCCGCGATCGGTCCCTCCGGTGCCATCCGCTTCCCGGGCGATCACCCCAGACGCATGAGGACGTGGCCGTCGTCATCGCCGGCCGGGGCTTCCGAGATCGTGAAGCCGCACTTCTCGAGCACCCGTATCGAGGCGACGTTGGCTTCGGCGACGCCGGCGTAGAGCGGGCGTTCCGTCACCTCATCGAGGAAGGCTCGGAGCGCACCGGTCGCCACGCCCTTGCCCCAGAACGTTCGGCCGATCCAGTAGCCCACCTCTCGGCGGCCCTCGTAGTCGAACGCGACCACGTTGCCGGCCACCTCCCCGTCGAGGAGGACGGTGCGAGCGACGACGCTCGCGTCGCGCAGGATCGTCGTCCAGTGCGCCATGAAGGCGTCGCGATCCCGCGGCGGGAACGCGGCCATCCGGTTCGCCTCCGGGTCCCGCTGGTGCTCGAAGAAGACCGGGAGGTCGTCCTCGGTCACGCCGCGGAGCCGGACCTCGCCGTCCGGCCGACGATGCGGCCGATCGCCCGCGACGTCGCGTGTTCCTATGGTTGCCCGACCTTGCCGAGCAGGTCGTCGAGCAACGATGGACCGTCCGGCTCGAGGAGCTCGTGGAGATGCGGGTTCTCCACACCGATCGAGAGCACACGCGCCGCGCCTAGCGCTGAGCCGTCACCGAGGTCGCGACGATGCAGGTACCCGCGGACCGAGAGCTCGCGCATCCCCGATCGTCCGGTGAGCGACGCGAGGTCCGTCACCCACCTCGCCGCCGTCGGGTGGCGCGCCGCGACGGCCACCGCGCAGAGCGCGTCCAGCACGTATGCGCGAACCCACAGATGCGTGTCTCGCCGGCGCGCGCAGGTGGCGAGCGAGAGCTCCATCGCCTCGACCGCCGCGTCGAGATCGCCGCGGGCCGCGTGCAGGAGCCCGAAACCCCGGACCGCGTAGGCTTCCCAGCAGACGTCGCCGACCTGCGCGCCGAGGGCGAACGCGTGCTCGAAGGCCTCCGACGCTCGGTCCACGTCGCCTCGCCGGACCCACACCTCGGCCAGGAGCGCCTCCGGGTACGCGAGGAATGCCGTCCACCGCTCGCTCCGGCTGAGCTCGCGCCCACGTTCGAGCGACGCCTCCGCGAGATCGAGCTCGTTGCGCAGCAGCTGCGTTCGTCCCAGGACCGCCTGGGGCCATGCCTCCTGCTTCGTTTGGCCGACCGACGCCGCGAGCTCGATCGCCTCCCGGAACGCGGTCTCGGCTTGTTCGTGCGCGCCGATGTCGGCGAGCCCGGCTCCGGTCACCGCGCGGATGCTGGCGAGCTCGAGCGCGTCGCCGCCGGCGAGGTCGTCCGCCGCTCGGAGCCAGGTCCAGGCTCTCGGGTAGTCGCCCCGGAGCACTTCCACGTACCCGAGCTCGCGATGGGCCGAGGCGGCGAGGGCGCGTTGTCCCGTGGTCTCGGCCGCCGTGATGCAGCGGTGGAGCGCGGCGGCACCCTCCTCGTCCTTGCCCTTGGTCGAATGCACGAGCGCGGATCCGAGGGCGAGCAGGGCCGCCGCTTCCACCTCGGTCTGCCCCGCGTCACGGCTGCCTGAGACGGCGCTCCGGAGGCTCTCGAGCCCCGCCTCGATCGCGCCCGCGTTCACCGCGGCCTCTCCCGATTCCACGAGCGCCTGCAACGCCGGACGCCCTGCGGCGACGACCGGAGTCGTGCGTTCGGGCTCGACGACGGCCGCTTCGGCCAGCTCGGGGCCCGGCTCGACGCCGAGCTCGCGCCGGAACAGGTCGACCGATGCCGAGAGCTGTCGCTCGACGGCGACCCGATCGCCGGTCCCCGCGAACGCTCGGATGAGCAGCACGTGGGCGTCCTCGTTCAACGCATCGGCCGCGACCATCCGCGTGGCGAGCTCGACCGCCTTCCGGGCGTTACCGGAGGCGAGCGCTCGGAGCGCGCCTTCGCGCAGCACCGACCCGCCGAGCGCCTGGAGCCGCCGCCGTTCTCCGAGCAGCCACGCCGTGAACCCGGCGCTCGCGTCGACGTCCACGCCCTCGAGGAGCTCGCGGCCGAGGCCGGGGAGCTCGACCGCCTCCAGGGAGGTCCCAGCCATGAGCACGTCGACGTCGATCGTCGAGCCCTCGGGCAGTCGGAGCTGCACCACGCGAGCGCTGCCCACGGTCTCCGAGTCGCCGAGCAGGCGACGGAGCTCGGAGAGGTTCCAACGCAAGGCGCCGGCGGGGTCCTCGGCGTCGGGGAACAGGAGCTCGACCAGCTGGGAACGCGTGGGTGGACGATCGGAGAGCACGAGGTACGCGAACAGCGCCCAGACCTTTTTGCCCTTCGGCGGGGCGTAGACCACGCTGTCGCGGATCATCAGGGGAGGCCCGAGCAGGTGGGCGGCGATCGGCATGCGGTTCATCCTGCGCGCACGACCCGCTCCCGACAAGGTCGAGCTCTCTCACTCCTGCTCACACGCTGACTGGGTAGCGTCCGCGCATCCGAACGACTCGGAGGTGGTTCCATGAGGACGCTCGCGATCGACGAGCTGCGGGCGCAGGCGCGAGGCGACGTGATCTCGTCCGAGGACGAGGGGTACGAGGACTGCGCGACGCGTCTACAACGCGATGATCGACCGGCGCCCCGCCGTGGTCGTTCGGGCCGCGAACGCCGGCGACGTGATGGCCGCGGTGGACTTCGCGCGCGAGAACGGGCTCGACCTGGCGGTGCGTGGTGGCGGGCACAGCGTGCCGGGCTTCGGCACGTGCGACGACGGCGTGGTGATCGATCTGTCTGGGATGCGCGGCGTCCGGGTGGATCCCGCGACCTCGACGGCGCGGGCGGAGGGCGGGGCGACGTGGGGCGACTTCAACGCCGCGACGTATCCGTTCGGTCTGGCGACGACGGGCGGGATCATCTCGTCGACCGGCGTCGCCGGCCTGACGCTCGGCGGTGGGATCGGGTACCTCGCACGCGGGTTCGGGCTCTCGATCGACAACCTCCTCTCGGTCGACGTCGTCACGGCCGACGGACGGCTGGTCCAGGCGAGCGAGCACGAGAACGAGGACCTGTTCTGGGCGATCCGCGGCGGGGGCGGCAACTTCGGCGTCGCGACCTCGCTCGAGTTCCGCCTGCATCCGGTGAAGGAGATCTACGGCGGGCCGATGTTCTTCGAGCTGAGCGAGGTCGAGAACATCCTGAACTTCTACCGCGGGTACATCGCCGATGCGCCCGAGCAGATGGGTGCGTTCCCCGCGTTCCAGATCGCGCCACCGCTTGCCGTTCATCCCGGAGGACCGCCACGGCGACACGTTCATCGCGATCGTGGCGTGCTGGGCGGGGCCGCTGGAGGAGGGCGAGAAGGCGCTTCAACCGTTCCACGAGGTCGCGCCCGTGGTCGCGGAGTTCGTCGGTCCGATGCCGTACCCCGCGCTGAACAGTGCGTTCGACGGGCTGTTGCCCTCGGGGTTGCACCACTATTGGAAGGCGAGCTTCGTGAAGGAGCTCACCGACGACGCGATCGCGGCGCACGTGGCTCACGGACCCGAGGTGCCGACCGTCAGCTCGACGATGCACATCTACCCGATCGACGGTGCGGTGCATCGGACCGGTGCCGGGCGACACGGCGTTCGCCTACCGGGACGCGAACTTCGCCACCGTGATCGTGGGCGCCTGGCCCGAGCCCGGCCGGACCGAGGAAAACATCGCCTGGGTGCGCCGGTACTACGAGGCGATCGCGCCGCACTCGGAGGAGGGCGGGTACGTCAACTTCATGGCGGGCGACGACCAGGACCGGGTCAGGGCCAACTACCGCGGCAACTACGAGCGCCTGGCCCAGATCAAGCAGGCCTACGACCCGGGCAACCTGTTCCATCTGAACCAGAACATCCAGCCGTCGCCTTCGGTCTGAACGCCGTTCGCCGCTCACGACGGTGGACGCGGCTCGACCCTCTGCGGGCGTAGCATCGCCTCCGGGGGTGATCTCGCAGATGACCGCACAGGACTCGGAGATGAAGGCCGCCGCCGCGGCAGCCAAGGCTCGTGAAGTGCTCGCGCAGAGGATCACGAAGCTCGTGCCCGGCCTGGACGACGAGGACCTCGCGCAGGTGGTCCTTCGTCTCGCCGAGGCGTACGCCCATCTCGCCGTGGAACCCCCGAGGAGTCGGGCGGGCTGAGCGTGGCCCACGACGTCGACGGTATCGAGCAGGCCCGCGACGCCGTCGCTCGAGAGTCGTGGGTCGAGGCCTACGCGATGCTTCGAGACATCGAGCCGTCGGACCTCGCTCCGGCAGACCTCGAGGGTCTCGCCGACGCGACCTGGTGGCTCTCGAAGGTCGACGAGTCGATCGCGGCGCGGCAGAAGGCCTACGCGGGATACGCGGCCGAAGGGAACGATCCGAGGGCCGGCGTTCATGGCCGGTCGTCTCGCCGTCGAGCACTTCGACCGCGGCGAACCGGCGGTGGCGATGGGCTGGCTCATGAAGGCGCAACGGCATCTCGGCGATCGACCGGAGTCCGTCGAGCACGGCTTCCTCGCGCTGATCCAGGCCAACGTCGCGCGCTTCCAGGGTGATCTCGGATGGATCGATGGCGCTCGCCGAGGAAGCCACCCGGATCGGTCGAGCGTTTCGGCAACCTCGATCTGGTCGCGATGGGGATCCACGTCCAGGGACTCGTGCTCGTCTCCCGAGGGAGGGTGCGGGAGGGCATGGCGCTCCTGGACGAGGCGATGGCCTCGGTCATCGCCGGAGAGGTGAGCTCGCTCTTCACCGGGGTGATCTACTGCAGCGTCCTGGACGCCTGTCTCGATCTGACGGACCTGGGACGAGCGGGCGAATGGAACGAGGCGGCGCTCGCGTGGTGCGACACGTTGCCGCCGGATGCCCCGTTCACCGCCCTGTGCCGCATCAATCGAGCTCAGCTGGCGACCCTTCGCGGCGCGTGGTCGGAAGCCGAGACCGAGGCCCGCCGCGTCTCCGAAGATCAGACGATCGACCCGGCCGCCGCGGCGAGGGGCTTCTACGAGACGGGGGAGATCCTGCGCCGGCTCGGCAACCTCGGGGCCGCCGAGCAAGCCTTCGGCCGTGCCCGCGAGCTGGGTCTCGAGCCGCAGCCCGGGCTCGCGCTCCTTCGCCTCGGCCAGGGGAAGGCGGAGCCCGCGCTCACGGCCCTCCGCCTCGCGGTCGACGGAGAGACGCAGAACCGGCCGCGGCTCGCGCGCCTGCTGGCCGCGCTGGTGGAGATCGCGATCGCGGCGGGCGACCTGGAGATCGCGAAGGCGGCCGGCGAGGACCTCGGGACGATCGCCGCGGGGTTCGGCACGCCGGCGTTGGACGCCTCGGCCATGACGGCACGGGGAGCCCTGGCGCTCGCCGAGGGTGACGGCCCCACCGCGCTGGAGAACCTCAGGGAGCGCGTGCCGGATCTGGCACGAGCTGAGGCTGCCGTACGAGAGCGCCCGGGCACGGGTCCTGTACGGGATCGCCCTGCGCGCTGCCGGCGTGCACGAGGACGCGGACCTCGAG
Source organism: uncultured Actinomycetes bacterium (assembly GCA_963731925.1). Taxonomy (GTDB): domain Bacteria; phylum Actinomycetota; class UBA4738; order UBA4738; family HRBIN12; genus DASSJM01. Next base: position 18,818 of record CAVSXK010000014.1, on the reverse strand, counting down.
CTGCGTTCCGCGATCTCGGCGTTCGAACGCCTGGGGGCCGCGCCGGAGGCGGCGGCCACGGCCGCGCTCCTCGGGGGCGACGAGCGCCCGCGAGGGCTCACGGTGCGCGAGGTCGAGGTCTTGCGCCTCGTCGCGTCGGGGAAGACCAACCGCGACATCGCCGTCGAGCTCGTGATCAGCGAGCACACGGTCGCCCGGCATCTGCAGAACATCTTCGCCAAGCTCGACGTCCCATCGCGCTCGGCCGCGACCGCCTTCGCGTTCGAGCACGGTCTCGCCTGACCGACCACGTCACGCAGGACCCGGGCACGAGATGGTCCGTTCTCACCATATCGCCGCTCTTCGAGATGGCTGATTCCGGCGATGAGCCGATCGCCTCCGAACGCCTACCTTGCAAAGCAACGACGAGGAGGCTGCGATGGACGGCAACGGTGTGGAGCGGTTCGAGACGGTGGTCATCGGATCGGGGCAGGCGGGTCTGTCGACCGGGTACTACCTCAAGGAGGCGGGTAGGTCGTTCGTGATCGTGGACGCGCACGACCGGGTCGGTGGCTCGTGGCTATCGCGGTATGACTCGCTCAAGCTGTTCACACCGCCCTGGGCGATCAAGCTCCCTGGTTGGCGTTTCCCCCGGAAGGGCGGGCTCTGCCCGACGAAGGACGAGATGATCGACTACCTCCGGGCGTACGCCTCGAGGTTCGATCTTCCCGTGCGAACGGGCCTGCACGTCGATCGGATCTCTCGAGAGAGCGACGGGTACGTCCTGTCCGTCGGCGGGGATCGGATCGAGGCGGACAACGTCATCGTGGCCTCGGGAGCCGATCGGGACCCGAGGATCCCTTCGTTCTCTCGGGAGCTCGATCCCGGGATCGTGCAGTTCCATTCGAGCGAGTACCGCAACCCGTCGCAGCTGCGCGAGGGCGGCGTGCTCGTGGTTGGCGCGGGCAACTCGGGCGCCGACGTCTCGCTCGACGTTGTCGGCTCGCATCCCACCTGGCTCTCGGGTCCGGATCGTGGGCACGTGCCCGTCGACGTCGACAAGTGGTTCGCGCAGAACGTGGCGTTCCGGATCATCAGGTTCTTGGGGCTGCACGTGATGACGATCCGGACGCCGATCGGTCGCAAGGCAAAGAGGAAGTACGCGTCCCAGGGTGACATGTTGGTCCGGGTCAAGCCGAAGCAGATCCTCGCCGGAGGCGTCCAACGCGTGCCGAAGACCGTGGGCGTTCGGGGAGGGAAGCCGGTGCTCGAAGACGGGCGGGTCCTCGACGTCGCGAACGTGATCTGGTGCACGGGCTTCCGCCACGATCTGTCGTGGATCGACCTCCCCATCTTCGGCGAGGACGGCGAGCTCCTGCACGAGCGCGGCGTGGTGACCACCGAGCCCGGCTTGTACTTCGTCGGGCTGTTCTTCCAGTACTCGGCGGGCTCGGACGTGATCCCCGGCGTGGGCCGGGACGCGAGGTACGTCGTGAAGCACCTCGTCGCACAGGCGGGCACTCGGCCGAACAGAGCGGAGATGACGACCGCGGCCTGAGCGCTCGAACGAGGGATCGGCTCGCGGACTCGGTGCTCAGCGGCCGGCGAGCTTCCTCCCCAGGGGCGTCGCGAACCGCGTCCGGATCCGGACGTCGCCGAGCCAGCTCCGGAGGCTCTCACGTTCGGCGTCCACGAGCTTGCGGGTCGCGGCGCCGAGCCGGCCGAAGAGCTCGACCGCGATCTCGCCCTCCTCGGTCTGCCCCCACGCTCCGACCACCCTGCCGTTGGCCCACACCGTCGGGCCGGCGTTCCCGTTCCTGTCGAACAGGTCGGAGGCGTGGTCCCCGAGGTACCACGCACGCTCTTTCCACCCCATGACCGTGGGATCGAGCCCCGGGAGCAACGCGACCCACGGGTCGGCCTCGTCCACCGGGCCCAGGTCGCCGGGCAGCACGTACCCGACGCCATCGTCGAGCGCCACCTCCACGGCTCCTACGGCTCCGAGGGTCGTCGCGGAGAGTTTCGCCGACCACCCGGTCCACCATCGGAGGTCCGTCATCGTCGCGGGGCCGAACGTCCGCAGGTACCTGGCGAGCAGCTCGGCGCACGCCTCGGCGTGGTCGATCTCGACGAGCGAGCCGCCCAGCCAGCTCTCGATCGTCGTCCAGCGGTACTGGCCGGACGTCCAGGAGCCGAGCGGGCGCGCGCGAACGATCAGGCCCTCGGTCGCGAGCAGGAACAGCACCCTGGTCGAGACGCCGACGGTGGCGGCCCAGGTCGCTCCCTGCCCGAAGCTGAGCTTCGTACCGAGCTCGGGGACGTCCGCCGTCAGCTCTCGGGCGGACGCCTCACCGCGTGCCCCCAGTGCCTCGAACGTGGCCGAAGCGACGCGATCCAACCACCGCTCGCCGCGACCGGCCGCGACGACCCCTTGCTCCTCGAGCATCCGGACGAGGCGTCGGCGTTCGGCAGGCACACGAGCCTTGGTGCACGCCTCGTGCATGACCGACGCGAGGTCGACGGGCACGACGAACAGCGTTCGCCGCATCCCGAGCATCCGGACCAATGCCCGACGGTGATAGAGCGCGTCCTCCAGGTCGGCGGGCTCGAAGCCTTCGACCCTCGCCCACGCCGAGAGGTAGACGGACGCCGGGTCGCTCGAGTGCAGACCCACCATCGACGCTGCGGCCTCCTCCACGGAGGGAGCGGGGCCCGCGAGGTGGTGAAGCACGCCGAGACGCGCGCGACGCTCCTTCGCTCCGATGCGCGTGGTCACCCGCGTAGGTACGGGCGGACGCGCACGTCCCGTGAGCCCGCGTCGGGGGCAAGGAACGTCAACAGCTTCGCGCCCTCCTCGGCCACCTCGGCCTTTGCGGCGCGGGGCAGCTTCCCGAACGGTTCCACCAGCAGGGTGGCGGCCTCCCGGTCCCGCTCCATCTTCCACCTGGCCGAGCCGAATCCGTCGACGAGCACCGAACCCCATCCGACCTCGGTCCACGGCGAGACGCCCGGCGAGACGATGCGGCCGCGATCGTCGTGGCCCAGCAGGATGTTGTCGTACTCGGGCAGGAAGCGGACCGGGGCGGCGATGTCCGGATCCGGGAGTGGCGCACCCGGGACGTCGAACAGCTCGCGGCCGCGGTCGTCGCCGAACGTGCGGAGTCGCGGACGGAGCCGTTCGAGGACCTCGCGCATGCCGGCCAGCCCCGACCACGCCCGAACGTCCGCGGGCGTGGCCGGTCCGAACGCCGCGAGGTACCGCACGACCATCTCGTCCGGCTGGGTCACCGGCTCGAACGATCGGCCGAGCCAGTGCTCCACGGTCGTGAACGCGGATCGACCCGTCTGGCCCCAGAGGCCGCGAGGCGTGACCTGGACCAGCGGCAGCAGGTACATCGTCGCGTAGGAGAGCTGACCGGCATCGTGATCGGGCCATCGTTCGCCGAGGAAGGGTATGAGCTCGGCTCGGGTGCGCGGCTGCTCCTCGAGCAACCGACTGGCGAACGCCTTCAGCTCGTCGACGTCGAGCCCGGCCAGCGCTCGACCGAACGGACTCTGGCTGTAGAGGGTTCGCTGTGCCACGGGTTCGATGATCGGTCGTAACGTCAACGCGTCCCGCGCTGTCACGAGATGAAGCGTGGCCCGCAGGAGCCCCATGCGGACCGCGCGTCGCTCGGCGATCGGCTCCGCCAGGGCCTCGGGACGGAACCGATCCAGCCGCGACCACAGCGCGACGTACGGGTCTCGCGGCACCTGCGCCTGCATCGCGACCAGCCGCTCGACGGCGTCGAGCGCCTCCATCCTGCGCCTGCGGAGCAGCATCTGCCGTTCGAGCAGGGCTCGGTTCAGGGCTCGGCGTCCGAGCACGCGAGGGCCGGCCTGCGTCAGGTGGTCTGCGTCCCTTCGCTGACCCAGTTCGCGCGCCAGGTCTCGCCGCCGTCGTACGAGAACGCCTGTTCCCAGCGGTTGGCCGTCTCCGACAGGACCCGCCACTCGTAGCGAACCTTGACCGGCCGGCCCCCGATCACGTCGTCGCACAGGAACTCGCCCCGGTCGCCGCTGAAGCGGCCTTCCACCGGGTGGTCGAGCTCGCCCGGGAAGCGGGTCGACGCCCACCAGATCCGCCAGAGCCCGGTCTGTGGATCGAAGAGCCGGAGCGTGAACCCCTCGAACGGGTCCCCGGTCGGCGGCATCGCCGGAACCGAGAAGGTGTCCACGTTGCCGAGCCCGCCGAGGATCGGCTGCGCCTCGCCGACGGCCTCGAACTCGACCCATTCGGTGCAGTCGGGATCCAGCGTGTCGACGAGCTTGCGGTTGCGGATCAGCCGACGTCCGAACAGGAAGTCGAAGTCGTGGCGGCCGTCCTCGGTCGTCTGCGCCTGTGCCATGTCGAGTCCCTTCTCCATCCTCTGGTCACCCCTACGATGACGACTCGTCAGATCCTGCGGCGGTACCGGAGGATCGCGAGGGGTGCGAACACCGCCGTGATCGCGATCATCCAGATCACCGATTCGATCACGGGCTCGGCCACCGGCCCTCCGAGCATCAGCCCGCGGGCCGCCTCGATCACCGAGTTGACGGGGTTCGCCTTCACGAACGCCTGCAACCATCCCGGCATCGTGTCGACGGGCGCGTAGGCCGAGCTCGCGAACGTGAGCGGCAGGATGATCATGAAGGCCCACGTGTTCACCGACTCGGGTGTGCGAGCCGTGATGCCGAGGAACGCCATCGGCCAGCACATCACGAGGCCGAAGGCCAGGACGAGGACGAAGGCTCCCAGCGCGCCGCCCGCCCCGCCGCCGAAGCTGAACCCGAGGACCATCGCGAACCCGGTGATGATCAGGATGCTCCAGGCGATCCGCACACCGTCCGCGGTGATCCGCCCGCTGATGACGGCGGAGCGCGCGATCGGCAGCGAGCGGAACCGGTCGATCACGCCACGCTGGAAGTCCGCGTTCAGCGCGAGCGCGGTCGTGAACGGGAGGAAGCAGACGCTCTGGACGAGGATCCCCGGCAGGGCGAACTGCAGGTAGTCCTGCCACGAGCCGGCGATGGCGCCGCCGAACACGAACACGAACAGGACGAGGAACATGATCGGCTGGATCGTCATCTCGACCAGTTGCTCGGGCGTCGCCTTGATGTGCAGCAGGTATCGCCTGGCGATCGTGAGCGTGTTGGAGACGAGGTTGGGGCGTCCGATCGGTTCGAGGGTGGCCGTGCTCATGCGCTCCTCCTTTCGGTCGTGTCGTCGTCGAGGTCGTCGTCGGCCGCGTGCCCGGTGACGGCGAGGAACACCTCGTCCAGGCTCGGGCGCCGCATCGAGAGGTCGTCCACGGCGATGCCCGCGTCGTCGAGTCGCCGGACGGCCTGTCCGAGCGCGGATCGATCGTTGATCCGCACCGAGACGAGCTGTCCGTCGCTGTGCGTGCCCTCCTCGCCCTCCGCGAAGTCGGCGAGGATCTTCTGGGTCTCCGGCAGATCCGCAGGATCGGCGGGCTGGGCCTGGAGCACCTGCCCGCCGACGCGGGTCTTCAGCTCCTGGGGCGTCCCGGCGGCGATCACCTTGCCGTGGTCGATCACGACGATCTCGTCGGCCAGCCGGTCGGCCTCCTCGAGGTACTGGGTCGTGAGCAGCACGGTCGTTCCCTGGGCGACGAGGGCGCGGATCATCCCCCAGAGCTCGACCCGGCTTCGCGGGTCCAGGCCGGTCGTCGGCTCGTCCAGGTACAGGAACCGCGGACGCCCGACGAGGCTCGCGGCCAGGTCGAGCCGGCGCCGCATCCCGCCGGAGTACGTCTTGACGTACTTCGTCGCGGCCTCGGTGAGGTCGAAGGACGCGAGCAGCTCCTTGGCCCGGGCGGTCGCCGCCGACCCGGGCATGCCCAGCAGCCGTCCGATCATGTACAGGTTCTCCTGGCCCGAGAGCAGCTCGTCGACGGCCGCGTACTGACCGGTGAGCCCGATCATGCTTCGGACCTTGGCGGGTTCGCGCACCACGTCGTAGCCCCCGACCACGGCTCGGCCCGAGTCGGGTCGCAGCAGGGTCGAGAGCACCCGGATCGCGGTCGTCTTGCCCGCCCCGTTCGGCCCGAGCAGGCCGAACACGGTGCCCTCCCGGGCCACCATGTCGATCCCGTCGAGCGCCCGGACCTCCCCGAACGTCCTCACGAGACCCTCGGTCTCGATCGCTGACGTCGTCATCGAACACCTCCCTCGCTTCGTCGTCGGAGTGCTGACCGAAAGACCGGACAACACTCATCGGTGCCTTCGATCATCGCGGTCAAAGTGGCCATCCTCTGGCCGCTTTCTGTGGCAATCTGGGACCGTGCGAGCCGACCGTCTCGTCGCCGTCCTGCTGATCCTCCAGGCCCGGGGGCGGGTCACCGCGGCCGAGCTCGCCGAGGAGCTCGAGATCTCCGAGCGCACCGCGCGACGCGACCTCGAGGGCCTGGCGATGGCCGGCATCCCCGTCTACTCGCAGGCCGGTCGGGGCGGTGGCTGGTCGCTGCTCGGCGGTGCGCGAACGGACCTGAGCGGGCTGACCGCGGCCGAGGCTCGGACCCTGTTCCTGGTGGCGGGACCGTCGGCCTCGGCGACGCCGCAGATCAAGGCGGCGCTCCGCAAGCTCGTGCGCGCCCTGCCCGAGCCGTTCCGCGCCGAGGCTGAGGCGGCCGCCTCCGCCGTGGTGATCGACCCCACGAGCTGGGACCGTACGCACGTGCCACCGCCCGCGCAGCTGGACGTCCTGCAGCGGGCGGTCGTCGAGGGGGTGCAGGCCCGGATCGTCTACGCGGCTCCGGACCGCCCGGAGACCGAGCGGACGGTGCACCCGCTCGGCCTGGTGGCGAAGGCGTCGGTCTGGTACCTGATCGCGGGCACCGATGCCGGGATGCGCACGTTCCGCCTCAGTCGCGTCCGGTCGGCCACGCTCACCGAGGATCCGGTCGAGCGGCCGGACGGCTTCGACCTCGAGACGCACTGGCGCTCGGTCGTCGCCGAGCTCGACGAGCGCCGGGTGACCTTCCGAGCCTCGGCCCGCGTCGAGGCCGAGGCGCTCCCGTGGCTTCGGTCGGCGTTCGGGACCCGTCTGTCGGTCCGCGAGACGGAACCGGACGGATGGGTGGACGTCGAGATCCGCAGCTGGTCGGCCCGGACGCTCGCGGGTGAGCTGGCGGGGTTCGGCCGATGGGTCGAGGTCTTGCAACCGACGGAGGTTCGGGAACACCTCGCGCGCGTCGGGTCCGAGCTCGCGGATCACTACGGACCGCCGCCCGCCGACGATCGGTCGGCGTCGTCGCTCGGGGGGTGAGACCGGCGGGGCCGGCGCCCGGGCGCCGGTCTACCCCGGCCGGTTACGACGCGGCCGGGCGGCCCCGGCGAGCGGCCTTCGCGCGCTCCTGCTGCGGGAGCGCGACCTTGCGAAGGCGGACGTTGTGGGGCGTCACCTCGACGCACTCGTCCTCACGGATGAACTCGAGCGCCTGCTCCAGGACGAGGGCCCGTTTGGGGATCAGGCGCGTGAACTCCTCCGAGTTCGCCTGCCGCATGTTGGTGAGCTTCTTCTCCTTCGTCGGGTTCACGTCGATGTCCTCGGCGCGGGCGTTCTCCCCGACGATCATCCCTTCGTACACGTCCTCGCCGGGCCCGACGAACATCGATCCGCGCTCCTGGAGCGTGAGCAGGGTGAACGTCGTGGAGACGCCCTCCCGGTCGGCGACGAGGGAACCGGTCGGCCGTGTTCGGAGGTCTCCGTGCCACGGCTCGTACCCCTCGAACACGTGGTGGAGCTGCCCCGTGCCGCGCGTCTCGGTGAGGAACTCGGTCCGGAACCCGATCAGACCGCGCGCGGGGACCAGGTGCTCCATGCGGATCCACCCGGTGCCGTGGTTCACCATGTTCTCCAGCCGCCCCTTTCGGAGGGCGAGCAGCTGCGTGATCACGCCGAGGTACTCCTCGGGCGCGTCGATCGCCACGCGCTCGACGGGTTCGTGCAGCGCGCCGTCGATCTCGCGCGTGACGACCTGCGGCTTGCCGACCGTGAGCTCGAACCCCTCCCGGCGCATCACCTCGACCAGCACCGCGAGCTGCAGCTCGCCGCGGCCCTGGACCTCCCAACGGTCGGGGCGGTCGGCGTCGAGGACGCGGATCGACACGTTGCCGACCACCTCCTGATCCAGCCGCGACTTCACCTGGCGCGCGGTGAGCTTGGTCCCGTCCTTGCCCGACAGCGGCGAGGTGTTGATGCCGATCGTCATCGACAGGGACGGCTCGTCCACGCGGGTGACCGGGAGCGGGCGCGGGTCGTCGGGGTCGGCGAGCGTCTCGCCGATCGTGATCTCCTCGATGCCGGCGACCGCGACGATCTCGCCGGGCCCGGCCTCCTCGGCCTCGACGCGATCCAGCGCCTCGGTCACGTAGAGCTCGGCGACCTTGGCGGGCTCGATGGAGCCGTCGGCCCGGCACCACGCGACCTCCTGACCCCGGCGGATCGTGCCGTTGCGGACGCGGCAGAGCGCGAGCCGTCCGACGTAGGGCGACGCGTCGAGGTTGGTCACGAGCGCCTGCAGGGGGTGGTCCGCCTCGTAGGAGGGCGCGGGGATGTGGCTGCGGAGCGCGTCGAACAACGGCTCGAGATCCTCGGGGAGCTCGGATGGGTTCGGACCGCATCGGCCGGCGCGTGCGTCGGCGTACAGGATCGGGAACTCGATCTGGTGCTCGTCGGCGTCGAGATCCAGGAACAGCTGGTAGACCTCGTCGACGACGTCCATCGTGCGCGCGTCGGGGCGGTCGATCTTGTTCACGACCAGGATCACCGGCAGGCGCGATTCGAGCGACTTGCGCAGGACGAACCGCGTCTGCGGCAGCGGCCCCTCGGAGGCGTCGACCAGCAGCAGGACGCCGTCCACCATCGTGAGCCCGCGTTCGACCTCGCCGCCGAAGTCCGCGTGTCCCGGCGTGTCGACGATGTTGATCTTCAGGTCGCCGTGGCGGACGGCGGTGTTCTTCGCCAGGATCGTGATGCCCTTCTCGCGCTCGAGATCGGTCGAGTCCATGACGCGTTCGGCCACGTCCTGGTTCGCTCGGAAGGCGCCGGACTGCCAGAGCATCGCGTCGACCAGCGTGGTCTTGCCGTGGTCCACGTGGGCCACGATCGCCACGTTGCGGATGTCGTCGCGGGTGGGCATGGACACCATGGTAGGTGGCGAGGGCGAACGCGAACCGGCTCGAGAGCCTCGATGAGGCCTCGGAAGGTCGCGATACCTGTTGGGCTCTGCCGAGATCAGGCCGGCGGGGTCACTCCGAACTCGTCCTCGAGCCAGTCCAGCACCGACCCGAGATCGGTCCGCTGGGACATGTCGAGCGAGCGGCAGATCGCGTCGCCCCAACTCGTGACCGATACGAGCACGAGCGAGTCCTTCCAGAAGTGCGGACCACCCGAGTCGCCGAAGCACGTCCCGCCCTGACCGGTGGCGTTGGGGTTGCTCTGGAGGTGCAGGTTGTTCTGGGTGAGCCCCCCGTACGGGGACGTGGAGTACCAGCGGTCCTCGTTGTCCACGAGGACGGGAGGCGGCGACCCGTTCAGCAGGCCGTAGCCGACGTTCACGAAGGTATCGTCCTGGATCTCGTGTGCCGCTTTCAGATCCGTCAGGAACCCCTCGTCCGGGAGTTGCGGATACGTACCGAGGACCACGCCCGGCGCGGCGAGCTCCACCACGCCAACGTCGTTGTTGATGGTGAGGGGGTTGTAGTCGGGGTGCGTGAAAGGCGTGCCGACCACCCCGGTGGGGTTCGTCCGGAAGTTGTCCGGGACCTGGTACGAGAAGTACGCGTGAACGATGGACATGCCGTCCGTGCAGTGGCTGGCCGTCAGCACGATCGTCGGTGACAGCAGCGTGCCCGAACAGCGGTGCACGTAATCGTTGTCCGCGTCACGGAAAGCGAGCAGCCCGACGAACGGGTACTTGTTGGTGGTGTCCGGAGTGCCGTCCGTGATCGCGCTCGCCGAGGTCGGCATCAGCACGAACAGCGTCGCGGCCGCAAGGATCGGGAGCATCTTCTTCACGGCTCCTCCTTCGGGTGGCTGGGACGTCCGAGCCTACCGAGTCCGCCTCCGGACGGCACTAGGCGACCATCGCGAGCGTTCGAGCGGGACGGCAGGTGCCCCGGCGGCGTCGTCGATCCGCACGGATCGGGCCGATTGCCGATAGGGTGCGGTGTCGTGCTCGCACCGACCGCCTACGAGGCGCGTCTCGCCGAACTGCTCCGCCGTGTGTCCGTCGGCGAGGTGACGCCGGACGAAGCGGCGCACCAGCTCCGAGACCTCCCGTTCAGCGACCTGGGGTTCGCCAAGGTCGACCACCACCGCGAGCTCCGACAGGGTGCGTGCGAGATCGTCTACGCCGAGGGCAAGACGCCCGACGAGGTCCGTTCGATCGTCGAGCGGCTGCTGTCGGGGAACGAGGGACCGATCCTCGTCTCGCGGACCTCGCCCCAGCACGTCGACGCGGTCCGCGCGGCCGCGGTGGGCGCGCCGGTCGAGGTCGTCGAACGCCCGAGGGCTCGGTGCATCGCGCTCCGTCGGAATCCGGTGCCCACGACGGGTACCGTGCTCATCGTGACCGCGGGGACGGCGGATCTGGGGGTCGCCGAGGAGGCAGAGCTCACGGCCTCGTTGCTCGGCGCCCGGACCCAGATCGTGGCGGACGTCGGTGTCGCCGGCCTGCACCGTCTGACGGCGGTGCAACCGCTGCTCGCCGATGCCGACGCGATCGTCGTGGTCGCCGGGATGGAAGGTGCGCTCGCCAGCGTCGTGGGTGGGATCGCCTCGTGTCCGGTGATCGCCTGCCCGACGAGCGTCGGCTACGGGGCGTCGCTCGGTGGACTGGCCGCGCTCCTGTCGATGCTCTCCTCGTGCGCGCCGGGTGTCGCGTGCGTCAACGTCGACGACGGGGTCGGGGCCGGCACCATCGCCGCGATGATCGTCCGGCCGAACCGGTCGCGATGAACGTCCTGTACGTCGATGTCGTCGGCGGCGCCGCGGGCGACATGCTCCTGGCCGCGTTGCTCGACGCCGGCGCATCGCGAACGCTGGTCTCCGAGTCCGTCTCGGCCGTGCTCGGTCGCCGCGTCGAGTGCACGACCACGGTGGTGCGCCGGCACGGTCTCCGAGCGCTCGCGCTCTCGGTCCCGGCCGATCTCGCGAGCCGGGTGCGGCGCCCGCATGAGCTGCTGGAGGCGATCGAACGCGCCTCGCTCAGCGACGGCGTCCGGACGCGCGCGGTCGCCGTCTTGACACGGCTGTTCGACGCCGAGGGGAGGGTCCATGGGGTCGAGGTCGAGGCGCTCGAGCTCGAGGAGCTCGGTGAGGACGACACGTTGCTCGACGTCGTCGGGATCGCCGCTGCGCTCGACTCCCTGAGGGTCGAGCGCATCGAGGTCTCGCCGATCCCGATGCCACCACCCTCGGCTGACGGATCTCACGGGTCGCCCGCGCCGGTCACGCTCGAGCTCCTGTCGGGCTTCGTGCTGCGGCCCTCCGTCGCGGGAGCGGAGCTGGCCGAGACGGTCACGCCGACGGCCGCCGCGATCTTCTCGGCGCTCGCCCGAACCGCCCCCGAGATCCCCGAGCTCGAGCTCCGCCGCGTCGGCATGGGCGGGGGAACCCGCGACCCGTCCTCGGTCGCGAACGTCGTCCGGCTGCTGCTCGGGACCGTCGCATCGGACGCGGACGGCGCTCGCCGCCTGCTCGCGCTCGATGCGAACGTCGACGACCTCAGTCCCGAGCTCGTGCCGGATGCGATCGACGCGCTGCTCGCCGCGGGCGCGCTCGATGCATGGACGACGCCCATCGTGATGAAGGCAGGCCGTCCGGCGGTCACGATCTCGGCCCTGTGCGAGCGCGACGCGCTGAGCGAGGTCCGCCGAGCGTTCTTCGAGGCGACCACCACGCTCGGGGTCCGGGTCCACGAGGTGGCGCGGCCCGAGCTCGAGCGGCGGGTCGTCGAGATCGATCTCGCCGACGGCGGTCCGAGGGTCAGGGTGAAGATCGGGATCCTCGATGGCCGGGCCGTCAACGCCAAGCCCGAGCACGCCGACGTCGTCGAGGCCGCACGCAAGCTCGGACGTCCGGTCCGTTCGGTCCACGCGCAGGCCTCCACCCTCGCGCAGCACCTCATCGAAACGTGGTCTGCATGAGTGCGCCGGCCGCCGAACGCGCAGCCGACGGCGTCCGAACGCTCATCGAGCGGCTCGAAGGTCGCATCCGGGGATACGGCGAGCGGGCGCTCGTGGCGTTCTCCGGTGGCGTCGACTCCTCCGTGGTACTGGCGCTCGCCGCGCGCGCTCTCGGCCCGGCGAAGGTGGAGGCCGTGACCGCGATCTCGCCGAGCTATCCGCTGGGCGAGCTGCGGGTGGCGGCGGAGACCGCGTCGGAGCTCGGCGTCGCGCACCGATCGGTCGAGACGCACGAAGTCGAGCGCGAGGCGTACGCGCGCAACGACGAGCTGCGCTGCTACCACTGCAAGGCGGAGCTGTACGCGGTCCTCGGTCAGATCGCGCGGAGCGGGGTCCCGGACACGGCGGTGCTCGCGGGCGCGAACGCCGACGACCTCGACGAGTTCCGACCGGGGATCTGGGCGGGCGAACGCGCCGGCATCCGCAACCCGCTGCTCGAGTGCGCGGTCGGGAAGAGCGCCGTTCGGGAGATCGCTCGAACGCTCGGGCTCCGCGTCACCGAGAAGCCCGCGCTCGCATGCCTGTCCTCGCGGGTGGAGCTCGGGATCCGCGTCACGCCGGAGCTGTTGGCTCGGATCGATGAGGCCGAAAGGATCGTGCGCGCGCTCGGGTTCGACGTGGTCCGCGTTCGCCACCGCGGCCGGGTCGCGACGATCGAGGTTCCTCCCGGCGAGGTGGATCGGATCCTCGAGCATCCCGCGCTCGGCGGCATGCTCGGCGCGATCGCAGCGCTCGGCTGGGACCAGGTGCGGGTCGACCCGACGGGCTATCGGCCCGGCGGCGCGCTCCCGGGCTGAGTACGAACGGTCCCGTCGATGAGTTTCGGGAAACTGACCCGTCTCACCCAGAGATGCCTGCGAACGAACGGTCGCCGTCGCCCGCTCAGCGGGCGTCGCCGGCGACGCAGCCTCTCGCGCGGCGCTGGCGCCCTGGGCCGGGAGGCACCGTGCTGGTCATGGTCGGCCCGATCACCAGCGAAGGCATCCCGGCGCTCTGCGAACGCGCGCGGGTGCTGCTCGAGGGCTGCGACGCCGGTCGGGTCGCGTGCGACGTCGGTGCGCTCGCCGAACCGGACGTGGTCACGATCGACGGCCTCGCCCGGTTGCAGCTGACGGCAAGGCGCCTGGGGTATCGGGTCGAGCTGCAGCGGGCATGTGGGGAGCTGGAGGACCTGCTCGTGCTGACGGGTCTGGGCGACGTCCTGCCCTGCGCAGGGCGGCGCGAGGATGCGTCAGGGGTCGAGCCGGGGTGGTAGCCCGAACAGCGGGAACAGGTGCTGGGTGTCGAGGAAGAAGCTGATCCCGGCGATCTCGCCGTTGGAGATCTCGAGCACCTGAAGCGACCACGGCTCGAGCCCGCCGTCGGGGCCCGGCTTGTACTGCCCGAACGCCGGCAAGCCGTTCGCCTCTGTCGGGATCAGGCGCGATCCTCGGCAGCCGATCCCCGGCCCGAGGCACCACGCGCGGATGTCGTCGTGGGTCTGCAGCCACATGTCGTAGGGCGGCATCGACCACGTGGCGTCCTCGCGCAGCAGGGACGTGAGCCGATCCATGTCGTAGCGCTCGAACGCGTCGACGTACCGGTCGAGGAGCGCGCGCTGCTCGCCGTCCGCCGGTTGCAGGGTCTCGGCCTCGTCGGTCCCGACGGCCTCGAGGGTCGCACGCGCCCGCTGGAGCGCGCTGTTGACCGACGCGACGGACGTGTCGAGCAGCTCGGCCACCTCGGAGGCTTTCCAGCGCAGGACCTCTCGCAGGATCAGCACCGCGCGCTGGCGCGGCGGCAGGTGTTGCAACGCCGCGACGAAGGCCAGTCGGATCGACTCGCGCGACTCGACCACCTCGGCGGGATCGCCGCCCTCGGGCACCACGCGGCCGTCGGGCACCGGCAGGATCCACGCGCTTTCGGGCAGCGCTTCAGAGAGCGGGATGTCGGCGGATCTCGCCGGCGCGAGATCCATCGGGCGCGCCCGGCGCTCCTTGCCACCGAGCATGTCGAGGCACACGTTGGTCACGATGCTGTACAGCCACGAGCGCAGGGTGGACCGGCCCTCGAACGCGTCGAAGCTCTTCCACGCGCGAAGGAAGGACTCCTGCACCGCGTCCTCCGCCTCGAACGAGGACCCCAACATCCGATAGGCGTACGCGGTGAGCTCGGTCCGGTGCTGCTCCAGCTGGAGCTCGAGCTCCTCGGATCCGCCCGCCTCCGTGGTCCGCGCCTCGTTCGCCGTGAGCTCAGCCAACCCGGGTCGCTCCTTTCACGAAGGCTTCCACCCTACGATTCCACGAGACGAAGGAACCCGGCACGGCTGCCGGCTGTTCCCGCGGCGTCCGTGACCACCATCACCGACCCGCTGTGCCGGTGACCCTCGAGGCGACGACGCGCTCGAGCGAGTCCACGAAGCCCGGCGTGCCGCTCATGAAGGCATCGCGGTCCGCCTCGGTCTCGAACCCGCTCTCCACGAGCGTGAGCAGGGTCTTGCCGTCCCGCTCGTCGAACGTGAAGGACTCGACGAAATCGACCGTTCGGCCCCATTCGCTGACGTACATGGACACGTCGTAGGAGAGCCGTCGCGGCCGGTCGATCTCGGTGAACACGTTCGTGATCCGGTCGGGCTCGCCTTGCTCGTCCTCGCGCCCGAAGACGATCGTCCAGGTGCCTCCGACACGGAGATCGATCTCGAACTCCCACAGCTTCCAGCCCTCCACCTGGTCGTTGAACACCTCTTCCTGGGCGTCCGGATCGACGAGCGTGTCGAACACGACCTCGGGCGGTGCGTCGAACAGACGCTCGATCTTCAGCTCGTACGTCATGTCGCCTCTCCCTTCCTCCGCTCGATGGCGGCTTCCAGGCGGTCGAGCCGGCGTTCCCACCGTTGCCGCTGCACCTCGATCCACCGCGTCACGTCGTCCATGTGCTCCGGGCCGAGGCGGCACTCCCGGGTCCGTCCGTTCTTCTCACTGGTCACGAGGTTCGCCTCCTCGAGGATACGGACGTGCTTCAGACACCCCGGGGAGCGAGATGTCGAAGGGTTCCGCCAGCTGGCTGATCGAGGCGGGTCCGCGCGACAGGTGAACGAGGATGTCGCGGCGGGTGGGGTCGGCGAGCGCCGAGAAGGTGCGATCGAGGGTGTCAGACTTAACCATTCGGTTTACTATAGCTGCGCTGAACGACGGGGTCAACCGGAGCGATGAGTTCCGGCGCATCGCGGTGTCCCTACCTCGAGGGACCCGAACGGACGGAGGTGGACGGATGGTCGTGCAGAACGAGACCGAGAGCGTGGAGCAGCCGAAGGCAGGCACGAAGGAGTGGATCGGGCTCGCCGTGCTCGCCCTCGCGTGCGTGCTGTACGCGATGGACCTGACCGTGCTGCACCTCGCGGTGCCGTCCCTGAGCGCGGACCTCGAACCCACGAGCGCCCAGCTCCTGTGGATCGTGGACATCTACGGGTTCATGGTCGCCGGCTGCCTGATCACGATGGGCACGCTGGGCGACCGGATCGGCCGCCGCCGGCTGCTGATGATCGGCGCGGCCGCGTTCGGTGCGATCTCGCTGCTCGCCGCCTTCTCCACCAGCGCCGAGATGCTGATCGGAGCCCGAGCGCTGCAAGGGGTCGCCGGCGCGACGCTGGCGCCGGGGACGCTGTCCCTGATCTTCGCCATGTTCCTCGACCCTCGGCAGCGGACGATCGCGATCGGTGTGTGGATCGCCGGGTTCTCGGCGGGCGCCGCGATCGGCCCCGTGCTCGGCGGCGTGCTGCTCGAACAGTTCTGGTGGGGGTCGGTCTTCCTGCTGGCGCTGCCGGTGATGGCGCTGCTCCTCGTGCTGGGGCCGAGGCTGCTCCCCGAGTACCGCGATCCGAACGCGGGCCGGCTCGACCTCGTGAGCGCCGCCCTGTCGTTGTTCGCGATCCTGGCGATCATCTTCGGACTGAAGGAGATCGCGCAGGACGGGCTCGGACCGCTCGCGATCTCCTCGATCGCGTTCGGGATCGCGGTCGGCGTCGTGTTCGTTCGGCGTCAGCTGACGCTCGACGACCCGATGATCGACCTGTCGCTGTTCCGGGTCCGGGCCTTCAACGCATCGTTGGCCACGAACGTCCTCGGCATCTTCATCGCGTTCGGGTACTTCCTGTTCGTCGCGCAATACCTCCAACTGGTGCTCGGGCTGTCGCCGCTGGAGGCGGGCCTGTGGTCGTTGCCGTCGGCGTTGGGCTTCATCGTGGGATCGCAGGCGGCGCCCTGGATCCTGCGCCGGGTCCGACCGGCGTACGTGATCGGCGTCGGCCTCGCGATGGCATCCGTCGGCCTCGCGATGCTCACGGGGGTCGAGGGAACCGACGACCTCACGCTCGTGATCACCGCCTCGGTGATCGCCTCGCTCGGGTTGGCTCCCGTGTTCACGGCGACGACCGAGCTGATCGTCGGATCGGCACCGCTCGAGCAGGCGGGGGCCGCCTCCGGGATCTCGGAGACCGGGTCGGAGCTCGGTGGGGCGCTCGGCATCGCGATCTTGGGGAGCATCGGCGCGGCCGTCTACCGGAGCGAGCTCGCGGACCTCCTGCCCACCGGTGTCCCCGCGGAAGCGGCTGGAGCCGCTCGGGACACCCTCGGCGGGGCGGTCGGTGCGGCCGAGGGACTGCCCGGACAGCTGGGGTCGTCGCTGGTGGAAGCCGCCCAGGACGCGTTCATCCAGGGGATGCGCGTGAGCTCCGCGATCGCGACGATCGTGGCGGTCGCGGTGGCGGTGCTGGCCGTGTCGATGCTGCGCCACGTGCGCTCGGGCGCCGACCGCGAAGCCGACGCGGAGCGCGAGGCGGCCTCGGAACGAGACATCGCGAGCGACGTCGTCGTGGCGGAGGCCGTCCCCGCCGAGTGCTGAGGCGTCCGGCGAGGCGAGCGAGCTCAGCGAGATCCTCGTCGGCGAAGCGTCATGCGCTCGACCAGCGGCCACGTTCGGCCCTCGTCCGTCGACTCGTACCCGGTCCACGTGCACGTGTCGGGCTTGATGTCGGAGAAGACCCACCGATCGAGCGTGCCGTTCGGTTCGCTTCCGTCGAGGACGATCTCGTCGCCATCCCGTCTCGCGACGAGATCCACGATGACGCCCGAGACAGGGGCGAACCAGGTGACTCGCCAGGTGTCAGTCCGCGGGTCGTACAGACGGAAGGATGAGCCGTATTCGTGAGCCGGGGTCCCTCGGCCCTGCTCATCGAGCGGCGGGCTGATCAGCACGTCCTGGATCGCGCGACCCTGCAGGACCCACCCGAAATGCCACTCGCCTGCCCGCTCGGCGGTCACGTTGCCATCGTGGTCCCAGAACGTCGCCTCGATGTCCCACGACCCAATGAACTGCCCGAACAGGTTCAGGCCGGCGACTCGGTCATCGTCGGGTCTCGAGGCGGCCAGCAGCTTGATCATCGCGTTCGAATGACTCACGAGCCGACGCTACGACGCGGCTCGGTCCTGCGCTGTCACGATCGTGCGCAGTTCGGCGAGCCGGCCACGGGCGAGCGAGCCACGGACCGAGGTCGGCGAGACACCAAGTACGGATCGGAACCGCGCGCTGAAGTGGCTGTGGCTCGCGAACCCCAGGTCGGCGGCCATCGCGGCCAGATCGGTTTCGCCGTCTGCGAGGCGCTCCAGGGCGAGCGCGAGCCGAAGCCGGAGGAGGTACCTTGCCACGGACTCGCCGGTCATCGCTCGGAACTGTCGCGCGAGATGGAACGGCGAGCAGTGGACGAGACGGGCGATTTCCTCCAGCCGCCACCGATGTCCCGGTCCGGCCGCGAGGATGGCCCTGACCTCCTGAACGCGGCGCCACTGGTGTCTGCCGGGCGGCCGACTCGGGCCTTGGGGGCCGAGGTCGCGGCAGATGCGATCGAGCAACAGCAGCGCCAACTCCTCCGCCTCCGGCACCCCGTTCGAGCCCGGCCGAAGCGTCGACCTGAGAGCGTGGACGCCCAACCGGACGCGAGGTCCCACCACGCCCCCACCGACGGGATCGGCGCCGAGTGAGTCCTCGATGACCTCGGGCGGGAAGACCAGGACGGTCGAACGATCTCCGCCCTCCACGGGATGTCCGACGCGGTAGTCGCGGCCCGCGGCCAAGATCACCGCGGAAGCGACGTCGGCGATCACCTCATCATGGCCACGATGCACCGCGAAGAGGCCGTCCATGGGCAGGACGACCTGCGTGACGTCCGCTCGCTCCTCGGATCCGGGTGCTCCAACCGGTGAGAAGCACCGGACATCGAACACGCCGACTGCTGGAGTTTCGAGGAGGGATCGAGTCCTGCGGTCGCTCACCACCTGATGGTATGGGTCTTCGTCCGAGCCGCATCCTAGGATGCCCCTCGATCGCCTCGGGGCACGACCATGTCGGAGTTCGGTGACCGGGGCGATATCGAAATCGGTATCGACCCTGCCGCCTGTGATCGCTCCCCGCCGGTGTCGGCTGCCGCTACCTCCTACGCGGCCTCGGCCGCTCGACGCAGCCGTGCGATGTCGAGCTTGTCCATCTCCAGCATCGCCCTCATCACCCGCTGTGACCGTTCGGGGTTGGGGTCGTCGAGCAGTTCAGTCAGCACCGTGGGCACGATCTGCCAG
>CAVSXK010000013.1:0-171362 GCA_963731925.1 uncultured Actinomycetes bacterium | reverse complement strand
ATCGACATCGGGAACGGTGTGGGTCGCGATCTGAGCGGCGGCGTACGGGCTGAACCGCACTTCACCACCGAGGAGGTCTGCGGCAATCAGGTTCGTCCCGGTGATCACCACGGTGTCGCCCGCCGATGCACACGTCGGCGTGAACGAGGTGATGGTCGGCGCGCATCCCCCTGCTCCCGTCGTCGCGAGGAAGGTTGCCGTGCTGCTGACGCCGGTAGGCGCGTTGGCCGGGGTTCGTGACGCGGAGGGTGTAGCTGGCTCCCGGGGCCAAAGCGGGCGTCGTGACCCAAAGCGTAGTGTCGTCAATGGGGAAGAAATCCGCCGCCGCCGTACGCGACCCCGCCGGTTACGAACTCGACATCCATCTGGGCCGCCGGGAAATCCTTGAAGCCCGTTCCGGTGGCAACCACGACGCAGTCGGCCGGCCCACTGGTCGGGGACAGCGCCGTGATCGTCACGGCCGCGGACGCCGGGGCCTGGAGGCCGAGCACCATCAAGGCCACCGCCACCCCCACTCCGGCTACGCGTCGGCCGATGTTCCGTTTAACCAAACTCATAGCATCTTCCTCTCTTTTCGCATCGACATCTTCCCTACTCTGCTTCCGACCGAGGAGACTCAACTCTCTACTTTCTCCCCCCTTCCTCACTCACCCCCTTCCCCCCGGGCGCCCAGCACAAAGCACAAAGCCGAGGGGGGAAGTGGGCCAGACTCTATACCCCGCCTCCCTGCGAGTCAAACTTCCCGGGGCCACCACGCCAGGCACTCTCCTCCTCGTCCACGAGCACACGGAAGGCCGCTATCTCGTATGCGGGGCGCAACCTTCCTCTCTTGATAACGACGGCGGGGGAGAAAGGTTGCGCGGCCTTCGAGCTCAGTGTCCCGAAGAAGGGCCAGCCCGACCTCATAGAGCGAGGTCCCGTCCCCCGGAACCGGAGATCCAGGCTGGAGGGTACCGACGGACGGCACTTCCCCTGCCACGATCGGGGATCCACCCTCGGCCACGAGGATGTCCCCGTCGCCGGCCGACCGTGCCTGACCGGGATCGGCACCAGCCTCCGGGTCCATGCCCGCAGGCGATCACGACCGGTGCTCCGAGCCCGCCGCCTCTCGTCGGGTCGATCGGGATCTTCACGCGCCTTCCGAGGAGCCAACCGTGACGAGACCCGATCGCGCCGCCTCGATCACGGCGCCCACCCGGCTGTTGACGCCCAGCTTGCCGTAGATGCGACCCAGGTGCGTCGTCACGGTCCTCTCACGAACGCCGAGATGATGTGCGATCTCCCGCGCCGTCAGACCCTCGGCTGCGACCTTCAACACCTCTTGCTCGCGTCGAGTCAGCCGGGACTCGATGTGCTGCCTCCTGTCGAAGCCGGCGGCGAAGGAGTCCACCCAGTCAACCGGGGCGCCGGCCAGAACGACCTCGCCCCGAGCGGCCTGGCGGATCGCCTGGAGGAACTCCTCGGGATCGACATCCTTGTCCAGGTACCCATCGGCTCCCATGAACAGCCCACGCGAGATGGTCGTGGCATCGGCCCCGGCCCCCGACGCCAGGATCGTGGCGAGCGGGTAGCGCTCACGCAGGGCCCCGATCAGCCACAGCGAATCGCGCTCCCCGGGGAGATCCAGCCCCACGAGGACGACCAGCCGGGAGCGCCGGATCCGCCTCACGGCCTTGAGGCATTCGTCGGCTGAGCCCACCTCGGCCAAGACCTGCATATCCGGGAGGTCGCCGATCAGCATCCCCAGGCCGGCGCGCACGACGGCGAGCGGATCCACGACCACCACACCCAGACGCGGTCGCACGTCCTCCCGGCTGCTCGCCTTCGAGGATCCCGCGGTCTTCGCCATCTCCCTGATGTATCGGCGGCTTCCTCCGTGGACTTGCGCGGTCGCTCGGGACCCTGCGGGACGCAGGGTATCTAGCCAGGACCCGGGCCCGGCCGGGCGGCATCCTCGGTCCTCCACTTGGAGAGGCTCGAGGGCCCCGACAGCCGTGCCCTGGGTGGGAACTTCCTGCCCGCCAGCCACGCCCCGAGTGCACCGCCGACGACCCCCCACACGAGCGCCAGGAGCCCGGCGGCAAGCACACCGGGTCCGATCAGGACCGAGGCGTTTGCGGGGAGGCCCCCCATCGGCGAGGAGAGCCCCGCCGACACCGAGGCCAGCCACGAGCCCACCGCCACCAGGGCCGCGAAGACCACGCCCGACGCGGCTCCCATGCCGACGGCCTCCCACCTGAGCTGGGCACGCCTCTTGGCGGCGTATCTGCCTCCCAGCACGACCGACAGCGCGGGCACCAGGAGGAACAGGTAGTAGCCGGATGGCGCCTTCGCGAAGTCCGCCTGGACGACCGCCGTGCCGGAGGTCAGTCCCTCGGGGTTCACCGATACCGTCGTCGGGACCTTCGAGTAGCAGAGGAAGGTCGCGGAGACGCCTCCTCCGGAGAGACCGTCGCAGCCACCCATCGCCGGGACCAGCACCCACAGCGACTGGTTGGGCAGCAGCAACACGTGGTGCGCGATGTTCATGGTCGTCTGCTCCGTGGGTGGGCCGGAGACCGTCTCGAAGTAGGTCCCGGTCGCGCCGGGGCGGATCGCCGCCAGCACCAGGAGCCCGACGAACGACAGCACCAGGCCGAGGACGAACATCCGCAGCCCCCCGGCGATGGACCCCGCCACCCGGCGCCCCCACGGATCGTGCGAGAGCAGCTCGTAGCGCCCCGAGCGCAGCCCGCCGGCGGCCCCCGCCGCGGCCGCGATCAGCAAGGGGAACACGAACCACGAGAGGTCCCACGGTCCCAACTGGAGGCTGCCCGCCACCAGCCCGTTCCGCGGGATGGGGATGTCGATGCTCACCAGCCCGGACACCACGAATGCAGGGATCGCGTACGCGGGCGCCACCTTGATCCCGTGGAGGACTCGGGCCCCCACACCGCCCCCTGCCCGGTCCGCGACGGCGCGGCCCCCCCGGTACAGGATCGCGATGGCGAGGAACGTCCCCAGCATCATCGCGAGGGCTACGTTCGCCGTGACGGCTTCGCCGCCTTCGACCGAGGTCAGGCGAGTCGTGACGGCCGCGTGATGGAACCACCCGAAATAGAGCCAGCCCAGCTTGGCGGCCGTCCCGGCCGACACTCCGGTTGCCTGGGCGAGGGTCACGGCGAACGCCACCGCCTGACCGAGGGCGGCCATCACCACGAAGGCCAGCCCACCCCGGATCAGCCCCGTGCCCCACCCCCGGGTGAGGATGTCGGCCGGCGACGACCCTCTGGGCGCCCAGCCGGTTGCCTCGGATCGGACCGGCATCCGCGGCGGGGTCTCGTTGACGACGGGGCTGTCCCCGCCATCTCGACCATCTCGGTCGGCGTCCGGCCGACCTTCGAGCTCGCGATCTTCGTCACTCGACCTTGGCCCGGGCTTTTCAGCCGGACCCGGCGATGTTGGCGCCGGCGTCGCCCGACTCATGGAAGCCGTCCCTGCGCCGACTCCGCCGCGATCCGAAACGCGGCCGCGACGTCTGCGAGACTCTGCTTCGGGATGACCGCCTTTTTCCTGAACCGGTGGATCTTCGCCGTCCCTGCGAGCCTATCCAGCGCTCTCGGGATATAGGCCGGTGCGAAACGTTCCAGCTTCTGCCCCGTGGTCTGCACGTTCTCGAGGAACGCGAGGGGCACGGTGACCGTCTCCTTGCCCTCCATCTCCGGGAGTATCAGGTCGTAGATCCGATCCGCCTCTATCTTGGCGATCGTCGCGACGTCCAAACGCAAGCTCATCGGGTGGCCCCTCCCTGTTCCTCTCTCTCTTCTGACCCCTATTACTCTCGGCTCGATGTCTGTCCAACCTGACCCGAGAAGGGCTCTTTTCCGTGAGCTCCGCCACGGCGCCACGTTCCCTCGTTCGCGGTCACGACCTACGTCGGACGATCGACGACAAGAAGATCTGGTTCTCTCCTACTCTCCGTGGATGGCTGAACGGTGATCCCGCCACAGCAGAGGTAGATCACCGCCCGTAGCCGGTGTTGATCGGTTTACCGGCAGGACGGTCCGCGGTGTAGGCCGACCAGGTGACTGCAGCGCCCTGGTCCGACGGACTCATCACGACCGATAAATAGTCATTAGGGCGGATACGCGCGGCCCATCCTCGCGCCGATATCACCGTCGAACGAGCCCAACCATTTGGGGGGAACGATGTCGGGACACGGTGCTAAGCGTCTGCGAAGGTGGCCATGGGCGATCTTGTCTTTGCTGTTTGCGCTGGCCTTCGCTTGGTCGTTCGCCGTCGTGGATGAGCGGGCCGACGACGTCTGGAGCGTCCTCCGCATCGTCTCGGCGGTTGGATTGGGCATCTCTCTACTGCTTCTCGTCCGCGCGTTCATCTCGTCTCGACGCCTTCGGCGCGCGCAGAAGGACGATGGACGGCGGTCGGAGGGCGACGAAGCGATGGAGATGGGGGCCGAAGGGCAAGAACGCGGGCCCACCTATGAAGAGGTCTTCGGTCTCGAATCCGATCTCGACGCGGGAAGTCTTCCCGGCGCCCCTGAAGACGGAGGGCAACCGTCGGCGGAGCAGTTGACGGAGGAAGGCGCGCCGACCTCCGACGAGGACGTTCAGGCTCTCCACGCTGACCTCGACGACGGGGTCGATCAGGTCGAGGCCGCCGGCGCCGATGGCGACTCCCAGGAGAACCTCCGGCGGATACGCGAGGAGTTCAAGGCCAGGGCCGAGGAGGCCGCGCTCCGGGTCAAGCTGCGAGAGGCCGAGCTCCACGAGGCCGCCTCCGCTTCGGATGCAGAGCGATAGGCGAGCGGGGGATGCGGGACTTGGTGGCTAGCGCGCGTGGGCGACGATGGCTGTGGGCGATCCTGTCGTTCCTGTTCGTCCTGGGCTTCGCCGTATCCACGATCATGGCCCAGTCCGAACGGAGCAAGGCCCTCGATAGCGCGGTCGAGCGGGCGCACGACGAGGCGCAGCTTGCGACGGACACCTTGACCGGCGACCAACTCACCAAACCGGTCACAGGTTCGAGCTACGACAAGGTCGCTGCCAAGATCTGGAGGTCTGTCCCGTCGAACGGATCCATCGCCGGCGTGACCGTGTGGTCCTCACGGGGCCGGATCCTCTTTTCGTTGGACGAGTCGCTCGTGGGGAGCGCCCCTCGGGAGATGCGGTCCCTGATCACGGGGATCGCGAACGGGTCGGGCTCGACCCGTGTCCTCGACGACACCGTGCAGACGTTCACGCCGGTCTCCAAGCGCCCCGATGGCCCGGTCGCGGTCGTGGAGGTCGACCAATCGCTCGCCGTCGTGGAGGCCCAGACCAGCGACCTCTGGAGCATGCTTCGGTTGGGATCGGTTATCGGACTGGCGATCTCGTTGCTGCTGCTCGGCCTCACGTTCGTCTCATCGAAAGCCCCCGTGCGCGCGTCGGACGACGATGAACGGGCAAGGCTCGACGAGCGGCAGGAGGGCGACGAAGGCGCGGAGCAGGCCGAAGGGCAACAGCAGGCCGAAGGGCAACAGCAGGCCGAAGGCACGGAGCAGCCGCCCACCGGGCAACGCGCTCCCACCTATGAAGAGGTCTTCGGTCGCGAAAGCGATCTCGACGCGGGAAGTCCTTCCGGCGCGCCTGAAGAAGAGGAATGGCCGGGCGACGAAGGGCCGGAGATGGAGGCCGAAGGGCAGCCGTCGGCGGAGCAGTTGCCGGCGGAGGAACCCGCTCCCACCTCCGAAGAGGATGTTCAGTCTCTCCACGCTGATCTCGACGAAGCGGTCGATCAAGTCAAGGCGGCCCTCGACGCCGATGGCGAGTCCGACGCCGATGGCGAGTCCCACGTCGATGGCAAGCCCGACGCCGATGGCAAGTCCCAGGAGTCGATGGGGCAGTGGCCTGAGGAATTCCAAGACATGTTCCGAGACATGGCCCGTGAGGGCGATGCGCCGACGCAGGAGATGCGGGAGCGGCGCGAGGAGTTCAAGAACAGGGCCAAGCAGGCCGAGCTTCGGCTCAAGAAGCAGGACGCCGAGCTTCACGAGGCTCCGTCCGCCCCGAATTCAGAGCGATAGGCGAGGAGACGATGGGCGACATGACTGAGATCGAGACGGACGGTCAGACGGACGCTCCCACCGTGCCCGCCGGAGCCGCAGTTTCACACGCCGCCGGGGAGTTGAAGCGAGCCGCCGAGCGGCTCTTGGCGAGAGAGGACGAACAGGCCAAGCAGGCTGAGCTGCGAGCGCGGGATGCGGTGGAGCGGGCCAAGAAGGCCGAGCTTCGAGCGATGGCCGCCGAGGAGCAGTTGAGGGAAGCCGCCAAGCTGATCCAGGCCGCGGAGGAACACACCAAGCTGGCTGACGACAAGATCAGGATGGCCGAGGTCCGCGCGCAGACGGCGGAGGACCAGGCCAGGGAGGCCGTCGGGCGTCTGGAGGCGGCGCAAGAGCAAGCCGAGCAGCTCAGGCAGGCCGAGGAACGAGCCACGGAGCAGGTCAGAGCGGCCGAGAACCGGGTGCAGACCGCCGAGGAGCGGGCAACGCAAGCGGAGCTTCACGCGCAGGGGTTGGACGAGCAAGCCCTGCAGGCCAACCAGCTCATCCAGGTCGCCGAGGACCAGGCCAGGGTGGCCGACGAGCGCGCCCGGGCCGCCGAAGAGCAGGTGGAACAGCTCACTCATCGCACCCAGGCCGCCGAGGAGCAGGTGGAACAGCTCGCCCATCGCGCCCAGGTCGCCGAGGAACAAGCCCTGCAGGCCAACGAGCTCATCCAGAGCACCGAGGACCAGATCAGGAAGTCCGACGGGCGGGCCCGGGCCGCCGAGGAACAAGCGAGGCAGGCCGAGGTACGCATCCAGGCCGCCGAGGAACAAGCGAGGCACGCCGCCGAGCTTCTCGAGGCGGCGGAGGATGACGCGAACGCAGCCGAGGAGCGGGTCAGGCAGTCGGAGCTCCGAACGACACAGGCGGAGGAGCAAGCCGTCCAGGCCAACGAGCTCATCCAGGCCGCCGAGCACCAGGCGAGGATGGCCGACGAGCGCGCGCGGGCCGCCGAGGAGCAGATCGGACAGCTCACCGAGCGCCTTCAGGCCGCCGACGAGCAAGCCCTGCAGGCCAACGAGCTCATCCAGGTCGCCGAGGACCAGGCCAGGAAGGCCGACGAGCGCACCCGCGACGCCGAGGAGCAGATCGGACAGCTCGTCCGAACGCCTTCAGGCCGCGGAGGCGGAGGTCTCGCAGGCCAACGAGCTCATCCAGATCGCGGAGGACCAGGCCAGGAAGGCCGACGAGCGCACCCGCGACGCCGAGGAGCAGATCGGACAGCTCACCCAGGCCGCCGACGAGCAAGCCCTGCAGGCCAACGAGCTCATCCAGGCAGCCGAGGACCAGGCCAGGAAGGCCGACCGGCGAGCCAAGGACGCAAAGAAGCAGATCGAACAGCTCACCCAGGCCGCGGACGAGCAAGCTCTGCAGGCCAACGAGCTCATCCAGATCGCCGAGGACCAGGCCAGGAAGGCCGACGAGCGAACTCGGGCCGTCGAGGAGCAGATCGGGTCGCTCACCGAGCGCCTGCAAGCCGCGCAGGCGGAGGTCTCGCAGGCCAACGAGCGGCTCCGGGCCGAGGAGGAAGAGGTCGCTCGTCTCACCCAGGCCGCGGACGAGCAAGCTCTGCAGGCCAACGAGCTCATCCAGATCGCCGAGGACCAGGCCAGGAAGGCCGACGAGCGAACTCGGGCCGTCGAGGAGCAGATCGGGTCGCTCACCGAGCGCCTGCAAGCCGCGCAGGCGGAGGTCTCGCAGGCCAACGAGCGGCTCCGGGCCGAGGAGGAAGAGGTCGCTCGTCTCACCCAGGCCGCGGACGAGCAAGCTCTGCAGGCCAACGAGCTCATCCAGATCGCCGAGGACCAGGCCAGGAAGGCCGACGAGCGAACCCGGGCCGTCGAGGAGCAGATCGGGTCGCTCACCGAGCGTCTGCAAGCCGCGCAGGCGGAGGTCTCGCAGGCCAACGAGCTCATCCAGGTCGCCGAGGACCAGGCCAGGAAGGCCGACGAGCGCACCCGGGACGCCGAGGAGCAGATCGGACAGCTGACCCAGGCCGCCGACGAGCAGGCCCTGCAGGCGAACCAGATCATCCAGGTCGCCGAGGACCAGGCCAGGAAGGCCGACGAGCGGGCGAGCGCCGCCGAGGAGCAGATCGGACAGCTCACCCAGCTCGTCGAGGCCGCCGACGAGCAAGCCGTGCAGGCCAACCAGCTCATCCAGGTCGCCGAGGACCAGGCCAGGAAGGCCGACGAGCGGGCGGAGGACGCCGCGGAGCAGATCGGACAGCTCACCGAGCGGCTCCGCGCCGCGGAGGAAGAGGTGTCACAGCTCACCCAGCTCGTCGAGGCCGCGGACGAGCAAGCCCTGCAGGCCAACCAGCTCATCCAGGTCGCCGAGGACCAGGCCAGGAACGGCCGACGAGCGGGCAGGGGACGCCGAGGAGCAGATCGAACGGCTCACCAGTCGGCTCGAGGCCTCGGACGAGGAGGTCTCGCAGGTTACCGAGCGGCTCCGGGCCGCGGAGGAAGAGGTCGCTCGGCTCACCCAGGCCGCCGACGACCAGGCCCTGCAGGCCAACCAGCTCATCGAGGT
This sequence comes from uncultured Actinomycetes bacterium, assembly GCA_963731925.1. GTDB lineage: Bacteria > Actinomycetota > UBA4738 > UBA4738 > HRBIN12 > DASSJM01. The sequence continues at coordinate 162,742 of CAVSXK010000013.1, read as the reverse complement.
CGCCGAGGACCAGGCCAGGAAGGCCGACGAGCGAGCAGGGGTCGCCGAGGAGCAGATCGGACAGCTCACCGAGCGGCTCCGGGCCGCGGAGGAGGATGTCTCGCGACTCACCCAGCGCCTCGAGGCTGAGGAGGAGGAGGCGACGGCGACCGCTGCGCGGTTGCTCGCCGCCGAGACCGAAGGCAAGCAGAACGAGATCCGTGCACAGGGCGCCGAGGAGCAGGTCGGAAAGCTCACCCCGCGCGTTCACGCCGCGGAGGAGCGACTCGCCGAGGCCACCGCACGCCTACAGACCGTTCAGGCTGATGCGCAGCAGGCGGAGCTCCGGAAGCGGGACGCCGAGGAGAAGGCCGAGGAGGCCACCAAGCGTATGCGGACCGCGGAGGACGAGGCCAACCAGGCCACGGCTGCGGCGCTGATCGCCGAGACCAAGGTCAAGCAGGCCGAGGTGCGCTCGCAAGCGGTGGAGGATGAGACGGCCCAGACAGCCGCGAGGAACGCGGAGCTTCTCGAGCAGCTGCAACAGGCACGAGGAGAGATGGTCGGTACCGAGGAACGAGCGCGCCTGAGCGAGGAACGGTTCCGAGCCGCCAGCGAGCGGGTCGAGGTCGTTGAAGGGCAGATCAAGGAGCTCAAGGTGCGACTGACGGTGGCGAAGACCGACATGCCGGTTGGTGCCGTCGCAGACAAGGACCGGAGCGCCCTCAAGGACGCGTTGGCGACGGAGGTTCGCCGACCGCTGACGTCGATCCTGGGCGTCAGCCTGGCGCTTCGGCACAGCGATCCGGATTCCCGTGATGGTCGTGAGTTGGTGCGACAGCTCGAGGCCAGTGCCCGCAAGCTCGATCGCATGGTCAGCGTGCTCCTGGAGCTCGACAGGCTGGCCGACGGGACCCTGAGGCTGAATCGCCGCCGTTCCGACCTCCAGGCTCTGGTGCGCCGGGTGGTCGAGGGGTCGCCGGATCTGGCGAGCCGGAACATCCACGTATCGGCTGAGAAGGTCGTCGTGCCGGTCGACCCGTTCATGGTCGAGCAGATGGTCGAGACCCTGCTGGCCAACGCGGGCGGGCGAACGTCTTCCGACGGGTCTTTGTGGATCACCGTGTCGAGCGACCCCGAGGGCGCCGTCATCGCCGTCGCCGATACGGGCCCCGACGTTCCCGAGGAGCTGCGCAAGAGCCTCTCGGCCCTACCGGAAGAGCAGCAGGGCGGTGCGGGCCGTGGGCGGGCGTCGACCGGCTTGGCCCTCCTGCAAAGGGTTGCGGAGGTCCACGGCGGCAGGGCCTGGGTCGAGGAGCGTGAGGGTGGTGGCGCCTCGTTCCGCGTGTTCCTGCCGGACGTGACGGAGGTCGCCACGGCAGCAGCCAGTCAGGCCGTCGACGGCACGCCGCCCGTCGAAGACACGGAGTCTGGCGAGGACGTGACCGTGACGGACGCGAGCGAGGAGTAGTTCCTACCAGCGTTGTCGAAACGGCGGGAGCCTCCCTCACGGTTCGGGCTGAGCACCGCCCGCCCCGTGGAGGGAGGCTCTCGCTCGTAGGCGAAGTTCCGACTCACCTTCTCCGAGTCGGAGCAGCGCGCGCCTCGGGCCGTAGCCGGTTGATGCTCAAACCCGGTCGCCTTGCGGCCGATGGATAGGGCGAGGCACATGGAACAGCCCTCACGGATCACCCGTGTCCTCGTGGTCGACGACCACGAGGTCTTCTCGGAAGCGCTCGAGCTGTTCCTCGGGCGTCAGTCCGACGTCCGGCTGGTGGGCTCCGCGCGCGATGCCGATGAGGCGATGGCGCTCCTCGGGAAGGAGCCGAACGTCGTGCTGATGGATCTCGACATGCCGGGGACCAACGGGATCGAGGCCACCCGCAGGATCCGGGACGCCGCGCCGGACGCGAAGGTGGTGCTGCTCACCGGCGTCGAGCGATCCGACGCCATCGCGGAGGCGCTTTCGGCCGGCGCGTGCGGATACGTGCTGAAATCGCGGGCGGTGGAAGAGGTGATGGACGTCGTCCGGCGGGTGGCCGCCGGCGAGATCGTCATGCCCGCGAGCGACCCGGCGTCCGTCCTGGAACAACTCCGGGGGAGCTTGGGTGAGTACGGTCTTGCCCGCGTGACGCCGCGAGAGACGCAGGTGCTTCAGGCCCTCGCGGCCGGCGAGACGGCCGGGCAGATCGCCGCGTCCCTCGGCATCAGCGCATTCACCGTCCAGAGCCACGTCAAGAGCATCCTCGCCAAGCTCGGAGTGCATTCGAAGACGGAGGCCGTCACGCTGGCCTGGCGTCACGGCCTTGCCCCGGCCAACCGCCCCGGTGTGATGGCCACGGTACCTTCGTCCGCCGAACGCCCGTACCCGACCACGACGCACGCACCCGCGCGGGTCCTCGTCATCGAGGACCACCCGTTGCTCCGCAGCATCATCAGGATCGCCTGTGAGCAGACGCCCGGTCTGGAGATGGTGGGCGAGCTGGACGACGGGTCGTCCGCGCTCGAGGCGTGCAGGGAGCTCGCGCCGGACGTGGTCCTGCTGGATCTCTCGCTTCCGGGCGAGGTCCAAGGGCTCGATCTGGCCCGCGCCATCCGCAGTGAAGGGCTCCCCGTCCGGATCCTCGTCCTCACGGCGCGAACCGACGAGGAGGCTCTGTTCGAGAGCGTCATCGCGGGCGTGGAGGGGTACCTCGAGAAGACCTCCGGGGTTCGGGTGATCTCCGACGCTCTGAGTCGGGTCGCTCGGGGCGAGCGCATCTTCACACAGGCCCAGATGCGAGGAGCCGTCGTCGAGCTCAGCCGCCGAGCAAGGCAGGCGCGTGGGGAGACCGGCGCACAACCGGAACTGTCCGCGCGAGAGATCGAGGTACTCGAGCACGCGGCTCGCGGCTTCACGGTCGGCCAGATCGCGAGGCGCCTCTCGCTCTCTCCGAGGACGGTCGAGACCCATCTCGGCACCGCCTACCGCAAGCTCGGTGTCCGCAACCGCGTCCAGGCGCTGGCCCGTGCCTCCGGGCTGGGGCTGATCCGGATCGACTGAGCGAACCTGCCCACGGTTCCGTGTAGGTCTGTTCGCGCAGGTCTGCACCCACCGGTCGGGGCCCGACCCACTGCTACGCTTCGCGCATGCCGAAGGTTGCCTACCAGGGCGAACCGGGTGCGTACAGCGAGCGGGCCGTCCAGGTGCTGTTCCCCACCGCCCGGACGCTTCCGTGCGAGACGATCCGCCTCGCGTTCTCGCGGGTGACGAGCGGTGAGGCCGACGTCGGCGTGGTCCCGGTCGAGAACTCGCAGGCGGGCTCGGTGAACGAGACCTACGACCTGCTCCTACGCTCGAGCCTGGTCCGTGTCGTGGGCGAGGTCGTCCTGCGCGTGGACCACGCGCTGCTCGGACCGCCCGGGGCGCGACTCGAGAGCGTGCGTCGCGCATACTCGCACTGGCAGGCGCTCGCCCAGTGCGAGGAGTTCCTCACGACGCACCACATCGACCCGGTGCCCGTGCACGACACCGCGGGCGGCGCGCGCACGGTCGCCGAGGGCGGGCGGCTCGACGAGGCCGCGATCGCGAGCGTCGAGGCCGGCGCGAAGCTCGGCCTCACGGTGCTGGCGGAGCACATCCAGACCTATCCCGACAACTTCACGAAGTTCGGCGTGATCGGAACCCGCGACGCGGGACTCGGGCCGGCCAACAAGACCTCCCTCGTGATGGCCGGCGACGACCGACCGGGGTCGCTGTTCCGCTCCCTCCGGCCGCTGGCCGACCGAGGGGTGAACCTGACGAAGCTGGAGTCCCGACCGAGGCGCGGCGCTCCGTTCGAGTACGTCTTCTACATCGACCTCGACGGCTCGGCCGAGGACGAGAACGTGGCCGCGGCCCTGGACGAGGTCAAGGTGCACACGTCGATGTTGAAGGTGCTCGGCTCGTACCCCGCGTCGAAGGGACCGGTCTGACGCATCGGCGCGAGGGATGATGCGCCGGACGTCCGAGCGGCGCCGGGCCCGGCACGCCGCGCGCCCGCGCTTCGCGTTCGCGCTCGCCGCGTCGCTCCTCGCGGTGACGATGCTCGGCGCTCTCGCCTGGCGCCTCGACCTGTGGCCGTTCGCTCGGGCCGAAGAAGTGACCGCCGCGCCCTCGCGCTCGCCCGCGCCCCCGAGCCCGAGCCCGACGCCCACCGTCACCTCGAGCCCATCGCCCCAGCCGCCGACCCCGGCTCCGAGCCCCGAGCCCGCGAACACCGACTTCGCCGGCATCACGACCTTCCGAGGCAACGAGACGCGCTCCTACTACGGAGCCGGACCCATCCCGAGGCATCCGCGGATCCTGTGGCGGTATCCGGCGACCGGGAGCCTGTGCTCGATCTCGTCGGACCAGGACGGACCCCGCGAGTGGTGCGGCACCGGCTGGACCGGCCAGCCGAACGTGATCGTCGGGGACAACGGCAAGATCGAGGTTCGGATCAACGCGTACGACGGCGCGTACCACTTCCTGAACGGCAGGACCGGGGAGCCGATCCGCCCCGAGCTGCAGACGGGCGACCTCGCGAAGGGTTCGGCCACCAGCGACCCCGACGGGTACCCGCTGTACTACGCGGGCTCTCGCGACAACCTGTTCCGGGTGGTCGCGCTCGACCGTCCCGAGCCCGCCGTCCTGTGGGAGCTGAACGCCGAGACCAGCGTTCCGAACCCGGTCTGGAACGACGACTGGGACGGTGCACCGCTCGTCGTCGGCGACTACCTGCTCGAAGGCGGGGAGAACTCCTGGTTCTACGTGATCCGCTTGCACCGCGACTACGACGCCCGCGGCAAGGTCAAGGTCGACCCGGAGGTCGTGCTCACGGTCCCCGGGTTCGACGACGAGCTGCTGGCGGCGCTGCCGGACTCGAACGTCTCGATCGAGAGCTCGGTCGCGTTCGACGACGGCGTCGCGTACTTCGCGAACTCCGGCGGGCTCGTGCAGGGTTGGGACATCTCACGTGTGCTGAACGGCGGGACGAAGGCCACACGCGTCTTCCGTTTCTGGACCGGCGAGGACACCGACGCGAGCGTCGTCATCGACGAGGACGGCTTCCTGTACGTCGCGAGCGAGGTCGATCGGTTCACGGCTCGTGGGCGGGACGTGGGGCAGCTCATGAAGCTCGATCCCCGGCGCCGCGACGATCCTGTCGTCTGGTCGTTCGCCATCCGCGAACAGGGATCCGAGGGATCGGGTGGCGTCTGGGCCACGCCGGCGCTGTACGGGAAGATGGTGTACGTCGCGACGAACCACGGCGACCTGATCGGGGTCGAACGCGAGACGGGGCGAGAGCGCTGGAGGATCCACCTGGCCGGCCCCACCTGGTCGTCGCCGGTCCCGATCGACGACGTGCTGCTGCAAGGAGATTGCGGGGGCAGCCTGCACGCGTTCGACATCTCGAAACCGTTCCGTGAGCCGCCCGAGCTCTGGTCGCTCTCGCTGGGCTCGTGCATCGAGTCGACGCCGTCGGTGCTCGAAGGGATGATCTGGGTCGGAACGCGCGGCGGCGGGGTCTACGCGATCGCGGGGCCCAAGGGTTGATCCGAACCTCGTTCGGTCGTGATCAGCCGAAGAACTGCGGGAGGGCCGATCGGATCTCGGCCGTCCGCCAAAGTACGAGCGCGATCCCGATCACGACGAGGGTCGCGACGCCGGCGAACCGCACGACCGCCCGTTGACGAGCCGGACCCGAGCTGTCCGCGAGGTACCCGAGCGCGAAGCCGGCCACGAGGCCGCCCACGTGCGCACGCCAGTCGATCGAGCTGTAGCCGATCGCGATGATCGCGTTCAGGACGATCACGGTCAGCGCCAACCGGAGGTTCGCGGCGTTCATGGCGTGCTGTCGCCGCCGGTAGTTGTAGGCGATGAACGCGCCGAACACGCCCGAGATCGCTCCCGAGGCACCGACCGCGAGCGTGGTGACCGGGCCGAACGCATAGGAGGCCACGCTCGCGAGGAACCCGGCCACGACGTAGATCAGCACCATCCACGTCCTCCCGAAGGAGGCTTCGACCATCCGGCCGAACAACCAGAAGAAGTACGCGTTCAGCGCGACGTGCAGCAGGCCGGCGTGCAGGAACATCGCCGTGAACAACCGCCAGAACTGGCCGTCGGCGACCGCGATGGGCTGCATCGCACCCATGTCGAACAGGATCTCGGCGCTCGGGTTGAACAGGGCCTGCGGTCCTCCGAGGATCACCTCGATCACGAACGGGATCGCGATCGCGACCAGGAGCGCATTGGTGGCGCTCACGCCGCCCCGGAGCGCGCGCCCGGGGCCGCTACGGAAGTCGCGGCGCGCCTGCTCGACGCACTCGGGGCACTGGTGGCCGACCGGCGCGGGGATCATGCAGTCCGGACAGATCGGGCGGTCGCAACGGGTGCAATGCACGCGCGTCTGCACGCCCGGATGCCGGTAGCACACCTCGATCGTGGGCGCGGGGGGGAGGGCAGGTGGTCCTCGGCCATGGCGCTCATCCTACGGGTGCTTCGCCGATAGGACAGGGCGGGTTCGTGGATGGGTGGTGGGCGACTACCTCTTCGCCTTCATCGGCGGGAGCGCCTCGAGCTCGGCCTCGACCTCGGCCTCGCTCCACATCGAGCTCCAGCGGTCCTCGACCCTGCCGTCGGCGCCGATCAGGAACAGCCAGGGCTCGGTGAGCTCGCCGTTCGGCATCTGGAGCCAGTCGATCGCCGCCTGGTTCAGCACCTGGGTGTCGTGGTCCTCCCAGATCTCGACGTGGACGAACACCGCTCGGTCGTCGTACCGATGAGCGAGCTCTTCCACCATCTTCGTCACCGGTCCGCAGAAGCGACTGACGCAGAACACCGGGGTCGCGAACACCGCCAAGGCCGGCCGGCCTTCCCGGATCGCTCGGGCGATCGTCCACTCGTGCAGCTCCGGATCCGGGATCTCGCCCGTGGTGGCCGCTCTCGAGTCGATCGCGGCGAGCGGAACTCCTTTGGAGTCGACGGTGAGGTTCTCGGTCGGCGGCGCCTCGTCGCCGGGCGCGGGGAGTGCCGGCTCCTCCAGGACGGTGAAGGAGGCTTCCGCCGTCTGCGGGCCGAGCCCTTGGATGTCCGCCGTGACCTCGGCCACCCAGAACCCGGCCGTGTCGAACACCACGTCCGTGGCCTGGTACACGCCGCGCCCCTCGGTCGGCGAGGTCACCACGGGGCCCGAGGAGGCGTCGGGCATCCCGAAGGTCGGCACGAACGTCGCCGTGGCGGTCGGTCCCGCTTCCGGGGCGGCGGTCTCGCCGGCGCTCCCCAGGAGCGAGAACGCCACGTCGACCGTGCCGAAGCTCACGAGGCTGTTGTCCGGCATGATGAGTCCGAACGCCAGGCGCTGCGGGTCGCCTCGATACAGGTCGGTGCTCGCCGCGACGGCGACCATGCCCGACGAGTTGCCCGTCGGCCCGCTCGGCGGCGGGGGCTCGCCGTCGTCCGAGGTGCACGCCCCGGCGAGCAGGCCGAGGGCGAGGCCGGCTGCGATGGTTCGGAGGTGAGGCACGCGGACCATCTTCCCGCGCGGCCGCCGTTTGCGTCAGGCGTTCGGATCAGCCGAAGCCGTCGGGGCCGGCTCCGTTTCCTCCAGACGCAGACCCCATCTTCAGATCCTCGAAGACCGGCAGGACGTCGAACGACGTCATCGAGCCTTCGGGATCTTCGCCCACCTGCGCGATCAGCTCCGGATCGGCCTGACCCAGGAACCTGCCCGCCTCGTTCACGTGCCAGATCCCGGAGGGATCGAGACCCATGACGCGAGCCGCGGTCGAGTCGGTCGCGACGGGGTCGGTGCCGAACAGGAGCACACCGGCGCCCACGGGCGTCCCGTCGATGGGCCCGTTGCCCTCCATCCCGACGATCCCGTCGACGATCTGGAGGTCGGGGCGGACGGCGGAGGCCACGTCGATGACCGCCTCCTGCAGGCCCGCCCAGTGCAGGACGTTCTTCGGCCAGCCGTAGATGCGGCCGGGGACACAGCCGAAGCAGTTCTTCATCGATAGCGTGGCCCCCGCCCAATGGTGTGTCTTCATCTTGGGCATCGAGATCACGACGTCGGCATCGACGACGGGTCGGGGCAACCACAGCTCGCCGAGCTCGGTGAAGCGCGAGTGCAGCGGCACGCGGGTCACGGGTGCCAGGTTCAGGTCGACGAACCGCGCGTCCACGTCGCTCAGGCGCTCGCCGAGACCGGAGGCCGAGATGACGTACGGGGTGTCGCGCCGGTGCCCGGGACCCTCGGCGACCACGACCGACGACGCGCCGAGGCGTCTCACGGCGAGCACGGTGGCGGCGACGAGCCGCGGGTCCGTGTTGATGACCGTGTCGGGGTCGTACTCGACCAAGTTGGGCTTGAGCAGGACGGACCTGCCTCCCAGCGACGCGCCGACGTCGCGCAGGCCGTCCTCGACGATGGTCTCCAGGTCGCTCTCGTACGAGGCGACACGCGCGACCAGGACCCGCGGCCGGCCCGGAGGCGCGAAGGCTGACTCGTCCCACGGGCGGTCCAGACGCCGAACGATGCTCTGGACCCCGATCCCCGTGGCGACGCCGACCGCCGCGGAGCCCGCGACGACGATGCCGGCTCGCTTGAGGAACGTCCGGCGATCGATCGGCTTCACGACGTCACCGCCAGCTCGAGCAGACCCGGCCCGGAGGCGAGCGCGATCCACCCGAGCGCGATCACGTCCGGTACCGGCCGGTCCATCGACCGCTCCAGGACGTCCTCGACCTCCTCGGTGTCCGCGAGCTCGAGGAGACGGAACGCGGCCAGCGACGTCGCGAGGGTGAGGTGGCCGCGCTCGACCGGCCAGAGTCGGCGCAGCGCGCCCACCCCTCGCGAAACGAGCCCGGCGGACGGGCCGGGGGTTCGCATCCCGTGGAGTCCGATCAGCGCGACGGCGGTCGTCTGCCCGAACGGAGGCAGCGCCACGTCGTAGACGAACCGGTTGCCATAGTTCCAACCGCCGTCCACGGACTCGCGATCCGCGAGGAACGCGACCGCGTCCTCGATGGCTCCCGTCGCCTGCGGGCGGAGCAGCCGCAGGGCGAGCAACGCCCGTGCCGTCGGTTCGACCCAGCCGGCGGTGCCGGACGCCCAACCCCAGCCCGCGAGGCTCGGATCGTGCGGAACGACGGGGTAGGCGGGCACCTTCCGCGCGGGTGTGGTGACGACGTGGTCGAGAGCGCTTTCGCGTTCGGGACCCGGCGGTAATGCGAGCGCCGCGAGGCCGGTGGCGGAATCGCTCTCGACGGGTCCCGCGGTGAGCCCGAACGAGCCGTCGCCTCGCTGAGCGCCGGCGAGCCATCGGCGGGCGGGCTCGTCGTCCAGAGCGATGGCGGCGAGCGCTGTGGGCTCGGGCTCCGGCTCGGCGCCCGGCGTCGGGCCGAACGCGTCCCCGCTCCGTGCCCGGTCGAGCGCCTCCGCGGCACGTTCGAAGAGGGAGGTCACCGCAGGAGTATCGGCGCCCCCGGGGCTCGACCGAAGGACCTAGGGACCGGCGAGGGCCCCCTCCAGCCGGAGCAGGTACTCCTTCCGCCACTCCTGGCCGCCGTACTTGCCAACGCCGCCCCCCGAAGGCACGACCCGGTGGCAGGGCACGACGATCGGGATCGGGTTGTCGTGCAGGGCGTTGCCGGCCGCGCGGGCCGCTCGAGGGCTCCCCGCGCGTTTGGCGACGTCCCCGTAGGTCGAGACCGAGCCGAAGGGGATCGCGGCCGTCGTCTCGAGCACGCGGCGCGAGAAGCCCTCCCGTGCGAGCGACCAGTCGAGCGCCGTTCGGAACCGGTGCACCCGCCCCTCGAAGTAGGCCTCGAGCTGGCGTCGAGCAGGATCCAACCGCTTGGGGTCCTCGAGGACCCTGGGGGAGAGCGTCTCGGCGAGCTCCTCCAGCACGTCGTCGGGGTCGCCGTCGAGGAACTCCAGACGTACGAGCCCGGCCGGGGTGCTCGCGAGGAGCAGCCGTCCCACCGGGGAGTCGACGATCGTGTACCCGACGTCGACGAGGCCGCGCCGGCGAGCCAGGGCCAGGGTGGACGCGGCCGCGCGACGGGAAGCCTCCTCGAACCCCTCGTCCCAACCGATCCTCGGCTTCATGCGGTGACCTCCTGCATCGATCGGAGCTTCCTTCGTCCTTCGTACGTGTTGGCGCGCGCCGCCTCCTCGGAGATGCCGAGCGCATCGGCGATCTCCGCGTACGGCAGGTCGAGCACGTAGCGGTGGATCACCGCCGCGCGTTGCATCGGCGGCAGCGACCCCACCGCGGACCAGAGCTCGGGGTCGCCGTCCGGGTGCTCCGGCGCCACCGGTTCGGGCAGCTGCTCGACCGGGAGCGGCCGGCGGCGTTCGCCCCGCCAGTGGTCCAACGCCTTGCGGGTCGCGATCGTGAACAACCATCCTCGGAGGTTGCTCGCGTCCCGCAGACGCGGGTACGCGCGGAGCGCCGACAGGAACGTCTCCTGGAAGCAGTCGTCCGCCGCCTGCCGGCCGACGGACGCCACGAGGAACCGATACACGTCGGTCCGTTGCTCCTCGAGCAGTCGTTGGAACGGCGGCAGCTTCATCTCGTGAGACAACGAGCCGCGGTCTCGCCGCGTGAGACGCGACCGAGCCCGATCACACGACCGGCCAGGGGTACGGACGACCGGGCCCCGGTTCGGGGAACCTTCCCGACGTCACGAGGTCGGACACACGGCGAGCCATGGCGTCGATCTCGGCGGACGTGAGGAGTCGCTCGAGACGTCCCCGGAACGGCTCGGCGGCCAGGTTGCGTTCGAGGGCTCCGAGATCGTTCCGGAGATCCTCCGGGATCGGCTCGCCCACGAAGTCCCAGATCACCGTTCGGAGCTTGGGCTGTTCGTGGAAGCAGACGCCGTGGTCCACGACGAAGATCCTTCCGTCCTCCGCCAGGAGGCAGTGACCGGACTTGCGGTCCGCGTTGTTCGCGACGAGGTCGAACAGCGCGATCCTTCGGAACTCGTCGGGTCGCTCGTTCCGCATCGTGAGGTAGTGCTGGTCCTGGTCGAACGCCACGAACCGTTGCACCGAACCCGGCCCGTGCGGTCCGTCCCGCAGGACGGTCGGGGGGACCCACGGCCACCCCAGCGCCTCCGCCACGACGAAGGCGGCCACCTCCCGGGCGGCGAGCGTCCCCTCCTCGAAGTCCCACAGGGGCGCCTCGCCGGAACGGGGTTTGTAGACGGCGAGCGTCTGTTCCTTCCCGTCGCGCACGCGGGCGAGGAACGTGAAGTTCGAGGCGCGTGGGAGCAGGCCGAGCACCTCGAGGTCGCCGCGCTCGAGGAGCGCGATCACCTCGGAGTCGTCGGGGGGCCGGGTGTCCGCGTCGCCCGCCCGGCGTGCCGAGGGTCGCCGCTCGGTCTCCCCGGGGGTCACCGGCCCGCGGTCTCCCTGTGGCCGTTCATCGCGGGACACATGTGCCCTTGCGGATCGATCGGGTTGCCGCAGTACCGGCACTTCGGCCGGCCGCGCGCGGCGACGGTGGCTCCGTGCCTGGCGAGCGCCAGCATCTGCTCCCGCGTGGCCCACAGGCGAAGACGCGCGGGCTCCAGTCCCTCGTCGGCCGGTGCAGCAGCCTCGACGGGCTCCTCCGGCTGCTCCCCGAGCTGCTCCTGTGGGGCGGTCTCGTCCTCCTCGACGAGCTCCTCGATCTCGAGCAGCATGCGATCGCGCTCCTCCGCGTAGCCGATCGACAGGCGACCTGCCCGCCAGAGCGGTTCGAGGGGCGGTTCCAGCCCGAGCTCGTCGCTCGGCGGGCCCTCTCCGGTCTCGCGGCCGACGGTGGCGAGGATCTCGAGGATCGAGGTCCCGAGAAGCTCGACCTGCTCCTTCTCGACGAGGATCGTGACCAGACGGTCGCCCTCGCGCGCCTGGAGGAAGAAGGTTCGCTCACCGGGCTCGCCGACGGCGCCCGCCGTGATCCTGTCGACGTGTTCGAGCTCCACGGACCTATCCTCCCAGCTTCCCGCGTCCGGACCGGAGGACGCCGAGGTCGTCGGTGTCGTTCACCGTCAGCAGTCGTGGGAACCCGTCGGAGATCGACACCGCCGTGATCGACGCGGTGTCGATCGACAGCCGTTGGAGGTGGTCGGGGTGCATCCCGGCGAGGTGCGCCACGAGCAACCGGATGACGTCGGCGTGCGAGACCACCAGCACGGTCCCTCGCGCGTGCCGATCTGCGATGTCGAGGGTCGCGTCGACGGCGCGCCCCTGCACCTCGAGCAGGCTCTCGCCGCCCGGGAACCGGACGTTCGACGGCGCGAACATCACCCGGCGCCAGAGCTTGGTGCGTCGGAGCTGCGAGATCGACCGACCCGTCCACTCGCCGTAGCCGACCTCGATCCACGCGCGCCCGACGTCGACCGCGCGACCGCGTGCTTTCGCGAGCGGCGCCGCGGTCTCGCGGCATCGTTCGAGCGGGCTCGACACGATCGCGTCGATGCGGACGCCATCGAGCCGCTCGACCAACCGTTCCGCCTGCCGGCGGCCGAGCTCGTTCAGATGGACGCCGGGAGCCCGGCCGGTGAGCCGCTTGCCCGCCGCGTCGGTGTGTCCGTGACGCACGAGCAGCAGCGTCGTCATGCGGCGTAGCGTACAGGCGCGGTTCGGACGATCGGATGCCGTGCCGCTCTCAGCGCGGGGCAGCCGGCGCGACCGGCAGGTGGACCTCGAACCGCGTCCCCCGGCCGAGCTCGCTGCGCACGTCCACGCGCCCGCCGTGGTTCTCGACGACGTGTCGAACGATCGACAGCCCCAGCCCCGTCCCCCCCGTCTCGCGTGACCGAGCCCGGTCGACGCGGTAGAAGCGTTCGAAGACTCGGGGGAGGTCGCGTGCGGGGATCCCGAGGCCCGTGTCGTCGACCGTCAGGACCACCTGTCCGTCCTGCAGACCGAGCTCCACGTCCACGCGTCCGCCCGGCCGCGTGTAGCGGATCGCGTTGTCCACCAGGTTGCGGACGAGCAGGGCCAGGTCGCGTCCGGAACCGCGCACCCTGGGCACGTGTCCGGCCGAGATCGAGAGCCCGACGCCGGCCTCGGACGCGGACTCCTCGAAGCGCTCGCCCTCGTCACGGACGATCGCGTCGAGCGCCACCTCCTCGTCGAGCTCGCTCCCGGATTCGAGCCGGGACAGGTCGAGCAGGTCCGAGACGATCCTGGACAGCCGGCCCGATTCCCGTTCGAGCTGGGCGGCGAAGCGTGGGATGACGGAAGGGTCCTCGAGCGCCGCGGTACGGATCGTCTCCGCCGCGGCCTGGATCGAGGCCGCGGGTGTCTTCAGCTCGTGTGAGGCGTTGGCGACGAAGTCCCGTCGCACCTGGTCGAGTCGCCGCGTCTCGGTGACGTCGCGGATCACCAGCACCACCGACCCGTCCTCGGTCGGGACGGCCGATCCTCGCAGCACACGCGACGGCGCGCCCGTCTCCGCCTCGGTCACGAGTCCCTCGTGGGCGTCGCCGGCTCGGCGGACGAGCTGCTGCAGGCCGAACGGCAGCAGGGCGTCGATCGATCCCGGTCGGGCGCCCAGGTGGAGCTCAGCGGCGGCGTTGGCCAGCCCGGTCCGTCCGTCGGGGCCGAACAGGAGCACGCCCTCCTCCATGGAGGAGAGGACGGTCATCGACGACCGGCGTTCGCCCTCGGCGACCTCGAGCCGCTCGCCCAGCTCCTCGGTCGTGGCGTGTCGAGCCGTCCCCTCGGCGCGCGCGCGATCCCGCTGGCTCCGAGCGAAGGCGAGAGCGATGACCGCGAGCACGACGGCGCCCACCGCCACGACGACGAGGAGCGCGTTCATACGCGGCCAGTGTAGAGGCAGGCGTAGGACCGTCCGACCCGGCGTGGTCACGCAGCGTTCACACGACGTGGCCCGTTCACCGGCCGTTCACATCGGCGCCGGTGGGCCGTTCACCGATGGCCGATAGCGTCCCCGCGACAGGCCCCCGTTCGGCCTACGAAGGAGGAGATGGATGCGGAACCGGAGGAACTGGCTGACGATCCTCGCGGCGCTCGCGGCGTTGTCGCTCGTGGCGGCCGCCTGTGGCGACGACGACGGCGGAGGCGGCGGCGCGACCGGCACCACCGCGCTGGAGGGCACGATCACGATCTCGGGCTCCTCGACGGTGCAGCCGATCACGAGCCTGGTCGCGGAGCTGTTCAACGAGGACGTGTCGGACGGCGTCGCGTTCACCGTCGACGGTCCGGGCACGAGCGACGGCTTCGTCCTGTTCTGCGACGGCGAGACCGACATCCAGGATGCCTCCCGACCGATCGAGCAGGAGGAGATCGACGCCTGTTCGGCGAACGGCGTCGAGTACATCGAGCTGGCGGTGGCGTTCGACGGCATCACGGTCATGACCAATCCGGCGAACGCCGACGTGACGTGCCTGAACAACGGCGACCTCTACGCGCTCTTCGGTCCCGAGTCCAACGGCATCGACACCTGGGACGGCGCCGACTCGCTGGCCAACGAGGTCGGCGGAACGGACGGGTTCCCGAGCGCCCCGCTCGAGATCACCGCCCCGGGCGAGGAGTCGGGGACCTACGACGCGTTCATCGATCTCTCGGGGATCGAGGACATCGCGCTCGAGCAGGGGGTGCCGGAGGACGAGGCCGCGGCCCTGCGCACCGACTACCAGGCCTCTCCCGACGACAACGTGATCATCTCCGCGATGGAGGGCTCGGACTCCCCGCTCGGCTTCGTGGGCTTCGCGTTCGCGGAAGAGCGCCGGCGGACCAGGTCAAGATCCTCGAGGTCGACGGCGGAGACGGGTGTGTCGCCCCCAGCCGCGACACGATCGCCGACGGCTCCTACCCGCTGTCGCGCACGCTGTACATCTACGTGAACAAGGGCAAGCTCGCGGAGAGCCCGGCACTGCAGGCGTTACGTGGACTACTACGTGACCGACACCGGGCTGGTCGAGGCGGTCACCGGGACCGGCTACGTGGAGCTACCTGCGGACCAGATCGAGGCCACACGGACGACCTGGGAATCCGAATCCGCCTGACGAACGCCCGGAACGGAGACCGGGCGCATGACGCCCGGTCTCCGGTTCGGTCGGGGAGTAATCTCAGCCAGCCATGGCCCTGAACTCGACGACCAGGCAGCCGATCACCCTGGAGCTCATGCGGGGGAGCCCGCATCGTCGCCGGAAGGAGCTCGTGGTCCGTGGGCTCTTCCTGGCCGCCGCCCTGCTCGGTCTGGTGATCAGCGTCGCCATCGTCCTCGCGCTCGCCGGGCAGGCGATCCGATGGCTGCTGGCGATCGACCTCGGGTGGCTGTGGTCCGAGGGCTGGTTCCCCCGCGCCGACGAGTTCGACCTGCTGACCATCTTCGCGGGGACGCTCATGATCGCCGGCATCGCGATGCTCGTCGCGACGCCGCTCGGCCTCGGCGCCGCCGCCTACCTCTCGGAGTACGCGAGTCCGCGTACGCGACGCGTCCTGAAACCGATCCTGGAGACGCTCGCGAGCATCCCGAGCGTGGTCCTCGGGTACTTCGCGCTTGCAGTGGATCAATCCCGCGCTCGTGCAGAAGCTCTTCGCATCGGCAGGCACCTTCAACTTCCTCGCCGCGGGGCTCGCCGTCGGGATCCTCACGGTCCCGCTCGTCGCCTCGGTGGCGGAGGACGCGTTGCATGCCGTTCCGGGTGCGCTGCGGGAGGCCGCGTACGGGATCGGCGCCAAGCGGAAGACCGTGACGACGAAGGTGGTCTTCCCTTCGGCGGTCTCGGGGATCGTGGCGTCGTTGATCCTGGGGTTCTCCCGAGCGGTCGGCGAGACGATGGTCGTCGCGATCGCGGCGGGCGCGACCGGCGGGGCGTTGCGAACCTTCAACCCGCTCGAACGCGGGCAGACGATGACCGGCGCGATCTCGTCGCTCGCGATCGGCTCCGATCAGGTGCGCGGGTCGGGGTTCGCGTTCGACAGCCTGTACTTCGTCGGGCTGCTGTTGTTCGTGATCACGTTCGCGCTCAACCTCATGTCCGAGCGGTTCGTTCGCCGTGTGCGGAGTCAGTACTGATGGCGCTCGTCGCTCCGGCGGACACCCGCGCGGCGGTGGATCTCGCGCTCCGAGGCCGCAAGCGCGACCTCGGGGGCCTGCTCTTCCGGTTCGGCCTGCTCGCCACGCTGCTCGTCGCCCTGGCCATCCTGGTGATCCTGCTGTCGACGATGCTGGTCGACGCCTGGCCTACGCTCTCCGAACGCGGGCTGGACTTCGTGAAGAGCGACACGTCGAGCCTCGCCAGCCGAGCCGGCGTGTGGCAGGGGTTGGTCGGTTCGCTGATCCTGGTCGGCTTCGTTGCCGTCTTCGCGCTGCCGATCGGAATTTCGGCCGCGATCTACCTGCAGGAGTACGCGCGTGACACGAGGGTGAACCGACTGCTCATCACGAACATCCGCAACCTCGCCGGCGTCCCGTCCGTCGTCTACGGGATCCTCGGCCTGGTGGTCTTCGTGCAGGCTCTCCGAGCCGTCACCGGACCCGAGAGCTCCGGCAGGAGCTACATCTCGGGGGGCCTGACCCTCGCCGTTCTCGTGATGCCGATCGTGATCCTGATCACGATGGAGGCCCTTCGGGCCGTCCCGAGGGGGATCCGAGAGGGGGCGTACGGCGTGGGGGCCACGAGGTGGGAAGTCGTGCGCTCGCACGTGCTCCCGTACGCGGCGCCCGGGATCTTCACCGGCGCGATCCTGGCGCTGGCGCGTGCGTTCGGAGAGACGGCCCCGCTCCTGCTCGTGGGGTCGGTGACCGGCTACCTGTCGACGCCGTCCGGTCGAACGCCGCTCGAGATCGTGCAGGGCCCCTACACCGCGCTGCCGACCCAGATCTTCGCGTGGTCGAAGCTCCCGGCTTCGGAATGGCAGTCGAACACGGCGGCGGCCATCATCGTCCTGTTGACGGCGATCCTCGTGGTCAACTTCCTCGCTATCGTGTTGAGGAACCGCTATGAGCGAACCTGGTGATCAGATGGATGCTCGAATCACGGAATCCGCGGAGACCGACCACCGGCCCGGATCCAGGGCCGAAGGCGACCGCGTGACCGTACGGTTCGATCGCGAGCCTCGCAGCCTCCCCGAGGCCGAGCAAGAGGTCGTCTTCGACGTGGAGGATCTGTCCGTCTATTACGGCGACTTCCGCGCGGTTCGGAACATCACGCTCCCGATCTATCGCAACCAGATCACCGCGCTCATCGGGCCTTCGGGGTGCGGCAAGACGACGTTCATCCGCTGCCTGAATCGGATGAACGACCTCATCGAGGGCGCGCGCGTGGAGGGCACGCTCCTGTACCACGGCGTCGATCTGTACGACGCGTCCGTCGACCCCGTCGAGGTCCGCAGGCGGATCGGCATGGTGTTCCAGAAGCCGAACCCGTTCCCCAAGTCGGTCTACGACAACATCTCGTTCGGGCCGAAGATCGCTGGGTTCAAGGGCAACATGGACGACCTCGTCGAGGAGTCGCTGCGCCGTGCGGCGCTGTGGGACGAAGTGAAGGACAAGCTGAAGGAGTCCGGGCTCGCGCTCTCGGGCGGACAGCAGCAGCGCCTGTGCATCGCGCGGGCGATCGCGACCAGGCCCGACGTGATCCTGATGGACGAGCCCTGCTCGGCGCTGGACCCGATCGCCACGCAGCGGATCGAGGACTTGATGCAGGAACTCCTGACCGACTACACGATCGTGATCGTGACCCACAACATGCAGCAGGCCGCACGGGTCTCCGACCGGACGGCCTTCTTCACCGTCGAGGTGCTCGGCGAGACCGGGCAGCGAACGGGAACGATCGTGGAGTACGACCGAACCGAGACGATCTTCACCAACCCCAGCGACCCGCGGACGGAGGACTACGTCACGGGGAGGTTCGGATGACCAGGCCGCACTTCCACGAGGAGCTCGAGAAGATGGAGCTGCGCCTGCTCACGCTCGGGGAGCTGGCGGGCAACGCCGTCCAGCGCGCGGTCGAGGCGGTGATCGAGCACGACGACGACGGGGCCGAGAAGGTCGTCGCGGGCGACGACGAGATCGACGAGATCTACCTCGAGCTGGACAACCGGTTGCTCTCGCTCCTCGCCCTGCAGGCTCCCGTCGCGGCGGATCTGCGTTTGGTCTCGGTGATCATGCACTCGAGCCTGCACCTGGAGCGCATCGGTGATCAGGCCGTGAACGTGGCGAAGGCCCACCAGCTCAGCGCGGACCTCCCGAGGAACGCCACGATCGTCCAGCAGATCGGCGAGATGGGCCACATCGTCGTCGACATGGTCCGCGTCGCGATGGACGCGCTCCGGCGCCGGGACATGGAGCTCTGCATGCGTCTGCCGAAGATGGACGACCCCGTCGACCGGCTCAACCGCAACATGCACTTCGAGGTCGCCAAGCTCGCCGACGACCCCAAGGCGCTCGAGTGGGGGATGCACATGAACCTGGCCGCCCGCGCGCTCGAGCGTGTCGGCGACAACGCGGTCGACATCGGCGAGCAGGTGTCGTTCCTCGTGTCGGGCGAGTTCCGCGAGTTCACCGACGCCTCCCACCCGGGCGGCGTCGCTGCCGATGCAGACTGACGGCGCCCGGATCCTGGTCGTCGAGGACGAGGAGTCCCTTGCCGATTCGGTTCGCTACAACCTCGAGCGGGAGGGGTTCGCCGTGTCGGTGGCGACCGACGGGCGACGGGCGCTCGAGCGGTTCCGCGCCGATCCGCCCTCGCTCGTGATCCTCGACCTCATGTTGCCCGAGGTCTCGGGGCTCGACGTGTGCCGGACCATCAGGACCGAATCCGACGTCCCCATCATCATGGTCACCGCGAAGGACTCGGAGGCCGACAAGGTCACGGGGCTCGAGCTCGGCGCCGACGATTACGTGACCAAGCCGTTCTCGATGCGCGAGCTCGTCTCTCGCGTCCGGGCGAACCTGCGGCGCACCAGACCGCACGCCGCCCCGTCGCCCGCCGACGAGGTCCTGGTCGGGGGGCCGGTCAGGATGGACGTGGCCCGGCACGAGGTCTCGGTGCGGGACGGGGCCGTCTCCCTGCCTCCGAAGGAGTTCGAGCTGCTCGAGGCCTTCCTCCGCCGCAAGGGCCGGCTCCTCACGAGGGACTTCCTGATCGAGGAGGTCTGGGGGCCGGACTACTTCGGTGACACCCGCACGCTGGACGTGCACGTGAAGCGCCTGCGCCGCAAGCTCGAAGGCGACCCTCATCAGCCCGATCACCTCCTGACCGTGCGCGGGCTCGGGTACAAGTTCGTCGATTGACCCTCGGAGGTTGGACCGCAGGTCGCCCTGCGGGATAATCCCGGTTCCCATCCCCGAGGAGTCATCGAGACGGACGCTTCCCCGACCTCCGATCTTGTGCCCGGAGACCGGTACCTCAACCGGGAGCTCTCCTGGCTCGAGTTCAACGCCCGCGTGCTGGCGATCGCCGAGGATGCGTCGCTCCCCGTGCTCGAGCGTGTGAAGTTCGTCGCGATCTTCGCGAACAACCTGGACGAGTTCTTCCAGGTCCGTGTCGCGGGGCTGCAGGAGCAGGTCGAGGCCGGGGTCCAGAAGGCGTCCCCGGACGGGCGTACGCCCGCCGAACAGCTCGAGGGGATCCGGGCTCGGTCGCGAGGAGCTCGCCACGCGGGCCGCGGAGCTGTTCACGTCCGAGCTCGCGCCGGCGCTCGAGAAGGAGCGGATCCGGATCGTCCGGTCGCTCGACGGGCTCGGATCGGCGGACCTCGAGTTCTTGGAGCAGGAGTTCACCGAGGACATCTTCCCCGTGCTCACACCCCTTTCGGTCGACCCGGCACACCCCTTCCCGTACATCTCGAGTCTGTCCCTGAACCTCGCCGCGATCGCCCGCGACCCGATGACCGGCGTGCGGCGGTTCGCGCGCGTCAAGGTTCCGCCGCTGCTCCCGCGATTCGTGGCGCTGCCCGACGGGGAGCGCTTCGTCCCGCTCGAGGACGTGATCGCGGCCCATCTCGACCGCCTGTTCCCCGGGATGGAGATCGTGGCGAACCACGCCTTCCGCGTGACCCGCGACGCCGACGTGGAGGTCGAGGAGGACGAGGCCGGCGACCTGCTGGAAGCGATCCAGAGCGTCCTTCGCCGGCGGAGGCGCGGCGCGAGCTCCGTTCGGCTCGAGGTCGACGAGACGATGACACCGGAGGTCCTGTCGCTGCTCCGGCGTGAGCTCGACCTCGAGGAGGCGGAGGTCTACGTCACCCCCGGGCCGCTCGACCTCGCGGCGCTGTGGTCGCTCTACGCGCTCGACCGGCCGGAGCTGAAGCAGCAACCGTGGGTGCCGGTCACGCAGCCTCGCCTCGCGAACGGGGGCGGCGAGCCCGACCTGTTCGGCGTGCTGCGGAACGGCGACGTGCTCGTCCACCACCCCTACGACTCCTTCACGTCGTCGATCGAGGCGTTCATCGAACAGGCGGCGCTCGACCCGGACGTGCTCGCGATCAAGCAGACGATGTACCGGACCTCGACGCAGGAGAGCCGCATCATCCGGTCGCTGATCCGCGCCGCCGAGCTCGGCAAGCAGGTCGTGGCCCTCGTCGAGCTGAAGGCTCGGTTCGACGAGGAGCTGAACATCACCTATGCGCGCGAGCTCGAGCAGGCGGGTGTGCACGTCGTGTACGGCGTCGTGGGGTTGAAGACGCACGCGAAGATCTCGCTCGTCGTCCGCCGCGAGCGGAGCGGGGTCCGCCGCTACGCCCACGTCGGCACCGGGAACTACAACCCCGTCACCGCCAGGCTCTACGAGGACATCGGGCTGCTCACCGCCGATCAGGACATCGGCGCCGACCTGACGGATCTGTTCAACCTCCTGACGGGCTACAGCCGCCAGGGTGAGTACCGCAAGCTGCTCGTCGCTCCGAACTACCTCCGCCCGCGGATGCGCGAGCTGATCCTCGGTCAGGCCCACGAACGCGGCCGGATCGTGCTGAAGATGAACGCGCTCGTCGACCCGGGGATGGTGGACGCCCTGTACGAGGCCTCCGCGGCGGGCGCCGACATCGACCTGATCGTGCGGGGGATCTGCTGCCTCCGGCCTGAGGTGCCGGGTCTGTCCGAGAACATCCGCGTTCGGTCGATCGTGGGACGGTACCTCGAGCATTCGAGGATCTTCCGGTTCGGCGAACACGACTCGCGTCGTCACTACATCGGCTCCGCCGACCTGATGCAGCGCAACCTGGATCATCGCGTCGAAGCCCTCGTGCCGGTGACGGCTCCGCCGCTCGCGGAGCGACTCGATCAGATCCTCTCGGTCCTGCTCGAGGACGACACCCTGGCCTGGACGCTCGGACCCGACGGCACGTGGACCAAGGTCCCCACGGAGCGCGGTTTCAACACCCACCTGCGCCTGCAGGAGCTCGCGGTCGAGCGCGCGGGATCGGGGCAGCCGTGAGCGGCTCACCGGCGACCTCGAACCTCGAGCGTGAGGCCAAGCTCCAGGCGCCCGCGGGCTTCCGGCTCCCCGAGCTCGGCGGCGACGGGCTCGTCGCGAGGGATCGGGAGCGCAAGCGACTCGTCACCGTGTACGTCGACACGCCGGACCTGCGGATCGTGCGGTGGGGGTGCAGCCTGCGCCACCGCCAGGGGGAGGGCTGGACCGTCAAGCTTCCCTCCGGAGGCAACGGCTCGCAGCTCGTTCGGACGGAGGTCAACTTCGAAGGCGAGGACGCGCGGAAGCTGCCGACCGCCGCCGCCGACCTCCTCCGCGCGTACGTCCGCGACGGAGAGCTCGGTCCCGTCGCTCGGCTCCGAACGATCCGTCGGGGGGTCGAGATCACCGACGAGGGAGGCACACCCCTGGCCGTGGTCACCGACGACGAGGTGTCCGTGATGGACGGACGTCGCGTGGCGAGCCGCTTCCGAGAATTGGAGGTCGAGCTCGAGCCGGCCGGGAACGCCGACGTCGCGGACGAGCTCGTGCGGCGCCTCGAGGAGGCGGGCGCCGGCCCGGTCGACAACGTCCCGAAGCTCGTGCGAGCGCTCGGTCCGCGCGCCGCGTCACCACCCGACGTCCAGGTGCCCGAGGTCACGGAGGAGGCGAGCGTGATCCAGGTGGTTCGGCTGGAGCTCGCGACCTCCGTCGTCCGGCTGTTCCATCACGACCCCGGCGTTCGCCGAGGCGACGACCCCGAGGACGTCCATCAGGCGAGGGTGGCCACGCGACGTCTGCGTTCGGCGTTGCGGACGTTCCGCGACGTCCTCGAACCGTCCTGGGCTGCCTCGCTGCGAGACGCCCTGCGGTGGCTCGCCGACGACCTCGGTGCCGTTCGCGACGCCGAGGTGCTGCGCGACCGCATCCGCTCGCGCGAGCCGCTGCTGCCCGAGAGCGACCGCCAGAGCCTCGAGGACCTCCTGAAGACCCTCGAGGACACGAGAGAGCGAGGCTCGCGAGCGTCTGCTCGAGGGGATGCGATCGCCTCGGTACGTGAGCCTGCTGGAGGATCTCGTGGCCGCCGCGCGCGAACCGCGGGTCCTCGAGGAGATCGCCGACGAACGGGCTGCGACCGCCCTGCTCCCGACCCTGGATGCTCCCTGGAAGCACCTGAAGAGCGCCCTGGATCAGGCCAGCGAGGATCCTTCGGATGCCTCCCTGCACGGGGCACGCATCCGGGCGAAGAGGGTCAGGTACGCCGCGGAGGCCGTCACACCCGTGTTCGGCAAACGTGCCGCGAATCTCGCGAAGGCCGCCGCCGACCTCCAAGAGGTCCTGGGCGAGCACCAGGATTCGGTGGTGGCGAGGGCGTGGCTCCGGGAGGTGGCGGAGGAAGGTTCGAGCGCGTTCGTGGCGGGCGAGCTGTCGGCGATCGAGGCGCGGGCCGCCGCCGACGCTCGAGCCGCCTGGCCGAAGGCGCGGAAAGCCGTGTCGCGCAAGCGGCTACGCTTCTGGACGTGAGCGAGCCCGTTCGCGCGGCAGGAGGCATCATCCTGCGGGGCGAGGGGAGCGACCGATCGGTGGCGCTGGTCCATCGCCCGCGATACGACGACTGGTCGTTCCCCAAAGGCAAGCTCGACCAGGACGAGGACGAGGCGTCGGCCGCCCTTCGCGAGGTCGAGGAGGAGACCGGACTGCGTTGCAAGGTCGGCCGGTCCGTCGGGGCCGTCTCGTATCCCGACCGCCGAGGTCGGCCGAAGGTCGTCCGCTACTTCCAGATGGACGCGAACGGGGGCGCCTTCACCCCGAACCAGGAGGTGGACGAGCTCAGGTGGGTACCGGTGGAGGAGGCGACCCACGTGCTGAGCTATGTGCACGATCGAGACCTGCTCCGACGCGTCCTGACGGGGGCTCCGGCGTCGGCGGTCTACGTGGTTCGCCACGCGAAGGCAGGGGTCCGTTCGGCCTGGCGGGGACCGGACCAGGTGCGCCCGCTCACGCGCCGGGGGCGCAAGCAGGCGCGCCGGCTCGTCGACCGGTTCCAGGGTCTGGACCTCGGGCGGATCGTGTCGAGTCCCTTCGTGCGGTGCGTCCAGACCGTGGAGCCCCTCGCGGCGGCTCGTGGGCTCGCCGTCGAACCGGTGGCGGAGCTCCGCGAGGGCGTGAGCGTGACCGACCTGGTCCGTGCCATCGCGTCGCTCGACGAGCGGCCCACCGTCGTCTGCAGCCACGGGACCGAGATCGAGTCGATGATCGACCGGTTCCATCGCGACGGCGCGACGATCGAGGGCGCCCGAGGCATCGCCAAGGGCTCGGTCTGGGTGCTCGACCGAGAACGGGGCCGGGTCGTGTCCGCGCAGTATCTTCCGGCCCCGTCCGGCTAGGTTCGTGGCCACCCACGCGCGGTTCGCGGTGCTCGACCTCGGCAGCACGACCTTCCAGCTGCTCGTCGCCGACGCGGACGCCGAGGGTTCGCTCACGCCCGTGCTCCGCGACCGAGTGGTGCTGAACCTCGGGCGCGTCCTCGCCGGAAAGGGACGGATCCCCGACGAGGTCGCCGAGCGGGCCGCCGGTACCGCGCGACGCCTGACCGACTTCGCGGTCCGCACGGGAGCCGACCACGTCGTCCCGATCGCGACGAGCGCACTCCGGGACAGCCCCGATCGCGAGGCGCTGGAGTCACTGTTCGAAGGAGCGATCGGCACGCCGGTGCGGTTCATCGACGGCCGTGAGGAGGCGCGTCTCACGTTCGCCGGCGTGACGGCGAGCGTGGCGCTCGGGGAAGGGACGACGCTGCTGCTCGACCTCGGCGGTGGCAGCCTCGAGGTCGCGCTCGCGGATCCCGAGGGCCTCCGTTGGGGCAGGAGCCTCCCGATCGGCGCCGGCAGGATGACGGGTCTCCTCGTCGAGCACGACCCTCCGTCCCGGGATGAACGCAAGGCGGTCCGAGCCGCGGTCGAGGAGGCCGTAGCGCCGCTCGTCGGGGACGTGGCCCTGGCCGAGCCAGCGCGCTGCATCGCGAGCGGTGGCACGGCGGGGGCGCTCGCGCGCGTGATCGCCGCCCGCCGTTGGAGCACGCCTCCCGCATCGCTCAACCAGTACGAGGTGACCGTGTCGGGGCTCCGTGAGCTGACCCGCGAGCTCGCCGGGATCCCTCTCGCCGAACGCCTCCGCGTCCCGGGGGTGGACGAACGAAGGGCCGAGCTCCTGCCGGCCGGCGGCTGGATCCTGACGGCCGCCGCGGCGGCCTTCGGCGCGAAACGGCTCGTCCACTCCGAGTGGGGACTGCGCGAAGGGGTCGTGCTCGACGCCCTCGGTCTCGCGGACCGACCGGCCCCGCCCCCGGACGAGCTCCGACGCCTCTCGGTCGATCGGCTCGTCCGCGGATGGGGGGAGGACCGGAGCCACGTCGAGCTGGTCGCCCGGATCGCCCATCGGCTGTTCGACGACACCGCCGCGCTCCACGGGCTGGGAGCCTCCGACCGTGAGCTGCTCGGCCACGGCGCGAGCCTGCACGAGATCGGCGCTCGGATCTCGCCCGCCCGGCTGCACAAGCACGGCGCCTACCTCGTCGAGAACGCGGGACTCCGCGGGTTCAGCCCCGACGAGGTGGCGATGATCGCCTCCCTCGTGCGCTTCCATCGCGGAAAGGACCCGCGGTCCGTCTACCCACCGTTCGCGGCTCTGTCCGCTGCCGAGCAGGAGTCGGTCGTCGTGCTGGTCGGTCTGCTCCGGCTCGCCCACGCGGTCGCGCGCGGGCCCGAAGGCGAGCGGCTCGAGGTCGGGGTCGCCTCTCGACGCGGAGCGCTCCGGGTCCTGATCTCCGGCTCGGACAACCCCGACGCGGTGATCGTGGAGGCTCGGCTCGCGGCGGACCTGCTCGCCCGGACGCTGGAGAGCCGGATCGAGATCGGGGCCGGCGACGTCGGCCCCGCCAAGGGGAGGCGCGCCGGTGTGGAGGCGCTACCGCTCGAGCGGCGATAGCCAGCTCGCGAGGTGGCCGATGCCGTCGAACCCGACGCGACCATAGATGCGGATCGCGTCGCCCTCGGGATCGGCGAGCAGGTAGGTCCGTTCCGCCCCCGACGCCGTCGCTTCGGAGACGAGCCGTCGTGTGAGCGCCTCCGCGTGGCCGCGTCGTCGCGCGTCCGGGAACGTCGCGACGTGATCGATGAACGCCGTTCGCTCGAGGACCAGGAGCGCGGCCAACGCGACACGGCGTTCGCCGTCGACCACCGCGAACCACCGCCGCCCGGCCGGGATCAGCACCTCGCGTTCCAACGCCTGGAGCTGATCGAGCGTGTCCTCCTCGGACACGTCGAACAGCCGCGCCGAGTCGCGATGGTCGGCCCAGAACCCCTCGTCGAGCTCCGAGATCTCCTCGACGTGCTCGGGCGCCGCGACCTCGTTGCCGGAGGCGACCATCACCAGGTCCCACGCGATCCGGTCGCCGCGGGTGCTGGCGGCGGCGACGAGGTCCGTCTGGTCCTCCGGGTAGAAGACGACCACGTGCGATCGGGCGCTGCCGCTCTCGCGCATGGCGGGCAGGAGCGCGTCCTCGATCTCGGGCAGGCCGACCGCCTGGTGGGTCTCGACGCGCGCGTAGTTCGGCTCCTGGATCCCCGGGAACCGGGCATCGGAGACGACGGCGCCCCACCACGTGGTCTCGACACGGTCGAACAGGGCGTCCTGTGCACGCCAGAACGCCAGGAGCGGTTCGAGATCGATCACGGCTCTCATCTTCGCAGCCGCCGGCGCTCGGGTCGGACCGCCTGTCCACGCGGTCGCTCCTCGCGGGTCGCGGCGGCGCTGCGATAGGCTCGCCCCGCCGTGATCACCTGCCGCGTCTACCAGCGACGCAACGTTGAAGGTCGAGATGCCGTTCGACGCGCGGACCATCGAGGAGGCGCGCGAGGGCGACCAGCACGTGTGGATCGACGTCGTCGATCCCACCGACGACGAGCTCGGCGAGCTCCAGGCGCGGCTCGGTCTGCACGACCTCGCGATCGAGGACAGCCGGACGTGGGGACAGCGCGCGAAGGTCGACTTCTACCCGCAGCACCTGTTCCTGGTCGCCCACGGCATCGATCTCGACGAGCAGGGCGAGATCGTCGACCGGGAGGTCCACCTGTTCGCCGGCGGCGGGTTCTTCGTCGCCACGATCCGCCGTGAGCCGAGGTTCGACTTCGCCAAGGTGGCGGCGCGGCTCGAGAGCGCTCCGGACCTCGCCGAAGGAGGGGATCGGCTTCCTCCTGTACCTGATGCTCGACGAGATCGTCGACGGCTACCTGGACGTGATCGAGCTCTTCGAGGACCTGTCCGACGACATCGAGGACGCGGTCGCGGTCGAGGAGGAGGGGGCCGAGGGCAAGGCCACGCGCCTGCTCGCCCAACGGATCTTCCGTCTCCGCCAGCAGGTCGTTCGCTTCCGGCGCCTCGCGCTCGCCGCATGCGCGAGGTCCTCGACCTCCTGCTCGAGACGCCGACGATCGTCACGCCGCCGCTCCTCCCGTACTTCCGCGACGTCATGGATCACGTGATCCGAACGATGGAGCTCACCGACAACGTGCGCGACCTCCTCACGTCGGCGAGGGAGCTGCAGCTCGCCCAGGTGTCCAACCGGACGAACGTCGTGATGAAGCAGCTCACCGCCTGGGCCGCGATCATCCTGGTCCCCACGCTGGTCGCGGGGATCTACGGGATGAACTTCACGCACATGCCCGAGCTCGACTGGGTCTACGGCTACCCGTTGGCGATCGGCACGATGCTCGTCGCCGCGTACCTGCTGTATCGGAGCTTCCGCAAGCGCGAATGGCTCTGACGTGTGCCGAGCCCTGAAGGTCATGTGCGTCGCGCACGACGCCGAGGCCCTTGGTGTCCTGAAGCGAGCGACCGTTTCGGCGGAGTGGGAGCTCGCGCCCGGTGCGACCGACGAGGACGAAGCGATCCGGCAGCTCCATGCCGAGCGGCCACACGTCGTCGTGGTGTTCGGGCCCTTCCCGCGTCTGGTGGAGCGCGCGCTCGAGGCGTACCCGTCCGTCCGGGTGATCTCCGATCGCGAGACCCCCGGAGCCGTCGCCGTCGGCTCGGCCGAGCGAGATCCGCGACGCCGTGAAGCGTCCGGACGGTCCGGTCCGCTCCTAGGCTCCCGGGACCAGCCCGGGTTGAGAGGACCGGAGGTCACATCGAGGCTCCCGGGTAGCATGAGGGCGTGCCGACCAGGGTCCTGCTCGCCGCGCCTCGCGGGTACTGCGCCGGGGTCGAGCGAGCCGTGGAGGCCGTCGAGCGCGCGCTCGGAACCCACGGGCCTCCGGTCTACGTGCGCAAGCAGATCGTCCACAACGCGCACGTCGTCCGCGATCTCGAGGCAAAGGGCGCGATCTTCGTCGAGGAGGAGACCGAGGTCCCCGAGGGCGCCGTGGTCGTGCTCTCGGCTCACGGCGTCGCTCCCGAGGTGTACGCCAACGCCGAGCGGCGAGGACTCACGGTCCTGGACGCCACCTGCCCGCTCGTCACCAAGGTCCACCTCGAGGCCAGGCGGTTCGCCGACCGAGGCCGGACGATCGTGCTGATCGGGCACGCCGGGCACGAGGAGGTGGTCGGGACCACGGGCCAAGCGCCCGGGGGGACGATCCTGGTCCAGACCGTCGAGGAGGCGCGATCGGTGCAGGTGGCCGACACCGGCAACCTGTCCTACCTGACGCAGACCACGCTGTCGGTCGACGAGACCGGCGAGATCGTCGATGCCCTCCGCGAACGGTTCCCCACGATCCAGGGGCCGCCCCGAGAGGACATCTGCTACGCGACCCAGAACCGCCAGGATGCGATCAAGGAGGTGGCGCGCCGCTCCGACGTCGTGCTCGTCATCGGTTCGGACAACTCGTCGAACTCCAACCGCCTGGCCGAGGTCGCGCGCGATCTCGGCACGCCCGCGTACCTCGTCGACGACGAGTCCGAGGTCGATCCGGCGTGGCTCGACGGCGCCGACGTGGTCGGGCTCACGAGCGGAGCGTCGGCTCCCGAACGCCTGGTGGATCGTCTCCTCGCGTGGCTGGCCGCTCAGGGCGCGACCGAGGTCGAGGAGCTCCGGCTGAGGGAGGAGCACCTTCGGTTCTCCGACGTCCGCGTCTGAGGCCACGGCCCCGGGGACGGAGCTAGGACGCGGCGGGAGCGGCCACCCGGCAGAGCGCGTCGAGCGCCTCGGCACCCTCCTCGGGTCCGACGGCGATCAGGCGGTCCCCGGCCCGTAGCACGAACGGTCCGCGGGGACGGTAGATCCAACGCGGCCCCCGTTGCACCGCGAGCACGAACATCCCGGTCTCGGTCTCCAGGCGGAGGTCCTTCAGGCTTTGGCCGTCGGCGGGGGTCCCCGGTTCGACCACGGTCTCCGCGGAGGTCTCCTCGGTCTCCTCGAGCGCGAGCTGGACGACCGGGTGCAGCGGCTCGCCGTGCTCCACGTACCAGGTGAGGTCCCGTGCGGCATCGCACATCGACTCGCTGGCGCTCCCGAGTCGGAGCAACCCACGTAGGTCGTCGGGGTTGCGGGCCTCCGGCGCCGCCCGGAGCACCCAGGACTCCAGCTCGTCGTGCAGGGTGTCGCTCTGCGCCTCGAGCGCTCCGACCTCGGCCGCGAGCGCGCGGTTGTTGAACAGGATCGAGGAGTAGGCGAGACCGACGGCGGCCTCGGACTGATCCTTCAGCTCGACCAGGATGTCCACCGCTCGGTCGAGCTCGGAGAGCGGCGGGGCGTCGTCGTCCGGTGGTTCGGGTCGGCCGGGTGCGCCCGCGAGCTCGCGCAGCAGCGTGACGCCCTCCTCGGGGCCGCGGACGAGGAGCACGTCGCCCTCGGACAGCACGTCGTCGGGTCCGGGGTCGAACTGCCACTCGATCCCGCTGCGGATCGCCATCACCCACATGCCCGTCTCGGTCGGGAGCGAGAGCTCGCGCAGCGCCCGCCCGATCACGGTTGCCGTCGCTCCGACCTTCACCCGAGCCGTCATCTCGTCGGCGTGTCGGAGGTCGCGGCGCAAGGCGTCGGGGATGCCGAGCCGGGCCTCGACGACGCGCGCGATGTCGGAGGCGGCGTCGCCGATCTTCTCGACCGCGTCGGCGATCCACAGGACGCCGGCCATCGCCTCCGCGTCCTCCGGGCTGCGTGCGGCGAGCATCGCCACCTCACGCAGGCGTCGCAGGTGGCCGTTCATCCGCTCCTCGAGGCGCTCGACCTCCTGGGCGAGCTTCTCGTCGTCGAAGAACACGGCCGCGTACGCGAGGTCGACCATGAGCTCGGAGGCATCCTTCGCCTCGACGAGCAGGTCCTTCACGCTCTTGGGTTGGTCATCCATTCGGGAGCACTCCCAATGATGTCATGACGAACAGAACGGTGGCCACGCCGGCCAGGTCCATCGCGCTCGTGATGATCGGCACGCTCTGGTTGTCGGGGTCCAGGCCGAAGCGGAACGTTCCGATCGCGAGGTAGTAGCTGGCGACCAGCGTGATCGGGGTGACGACCAGCCCCGAGAGGATCGTCCCGCCGACCAGAGCTTGGAACGAGGGCATGCCCACGAGGCCGGTCGCCACCCCGAGCACGAAGGCCACGACCCCGACCATCGCGAAGACGGCGAGCGAGAGGGCGGACACGATCGACGCGTCGACCAGCGCCGGGATCTCGGGCAGCCCGCGGGCCGTGATGACACCGATCTGGAGCTTCGAGGCGGTCCGCGACGCGAAGATGCCGCCGAGGGCGCCCGCCTGCGACACGAACGGCGGGATCAGGGCGAGCAGCACGGGCACGGCCACGAGCTGATCCTGTCGCGCCCGAAGCAGGGATCCCGCCAGCACGTCGAGGATCGGCGTGAGGAGGATCACCGCCGTCATCTCCAGGACGATCCGGCGGATCACGCGATCGGCGACGGTGTAGGAACGGACCGCGGCGTACAGCGCCACCCCGATCGAGATCACCGCGACCGGGATGGCGATCACGTCCGAGCGGAGGAGGAACGTCGCGAGGAACAGGCTCGGCAGCGTCGTCATGTCGCCCAGCGCCGTGACCATCGGCGTCGACACGGAGTCGAGGTCCCATCCGCGGCGGTAGGACAGGACCGAGAGCGCGAGCGTGATCATCAGGATCAGGCCCGAGCCGATCGCGCCGCCCACGATCGAGATCGTCGCGAGGCGCCACAGCGAGATCGATGGCTCGCCGAACGCCGCGGAGGCGAGCACCGACAGGACGGCGAGCCACAAGGCGGACGAGAAGGTCGTGACGACCGCGACGTAGACGTTCCGCTGCAGGACGCTGCCGGGTCGAAGGGTCGGTTCGAGCAGACCCGCGACGTTCGCGGTGCCGAGCCGAGCGCCGATCGCCCCGAAGATCGTCCCCTTCATCCCGACCGCCGCCGGGATCAGGACGATCAGGCCGGGCAGTTCCTGGAGCGTCCCGGTGATGTGCGCGAGCGTGAGCCCGGCGACGAACCCCGCGAGCGTGCTGAGGGCGAGCGCGACCAGACCCTGTCGCAGGGTCCGTTGCTCTGCGCGCCAGTAGGCCCACAGACGCTGCGCACGACGTGGAAGCGCCATAACGGTTCGCTCATCGGGTCCTTCTTCTCGATCCCTGGCTTCTCGATGCCTGGCTTCTCGACGCCCGCCTGGACGCCGGCTCGTGGTCGGTCACGGATCACCGGGCTCCGGGAGCCCGAGGCAGTATGCGCCCGGCGTCCTTGCGGGACAACCCGCCCGGCGTTGCCTCGCGAGAGGCTCAGTCCACCCAGTCGCGGGTGAGGAAGAGCCAGAAGGCCAGGCCGGCGTACGGGCCGTAGCGACGGAACCGGCGTTCGATCCCCGCGTCCGTGACGCTCGCGCGGCCAACCTTCTTCGCGTACGTCGGCCGGGTCCACGAATCGAGGATCAGCCGGTGGTACCGGCCGAGCGTCATCATGATGTGGGCCGCCGCGTACGGGCCGACGCCCGGGAGCGCGAGCAGGCGCGCCTCGAGCTCCTCGTCGGGAAGCTCCTCCGCCGTCGCTGTCGCGAACGCTTCGAGGTCGAGGTCGCCGTGGTGGATCGAACGCGCGAGCTGGAGCAGATAGGCGCCGCGATACCCGGTGCGGGCGACGTCGCGGTAGAACCTCTCGCCGGCTCCGGCCATCGTGGCCGGCGTCGGGAACGCCCGTCCCCAGGGTCCGTCCCGCTCCGCACCGGGGGCGGGTTCGCCGAGGTGCTGGACGATCGCGTGCACCATCCGCGTCGTCGCCGACCACGTGCAGTTGGTGGTGCAGATGGTCTTCACCACGTCCTCGAAGACCGTCGGGCTCTGGACCATGCGCCCCGCACCGGTGGTCACCCAGGCGAGGTCGGGGTCGGCCGACGCGGCCTCGTAGAACGCCGAGAGGTCGGCGTCCAGCCGAAGGACGTGGCGTGCGACCGTGGCGAGCTCGGCAGCCGCGGCCGGCGACACCGCGGGCCCGAGCACCGAGACCGTGGCGTGTCCCTTGCGCCCGGCCTCGATCCGAACCGTGCGGGGCCGCCCTCGGCGGGTGCGCAGCGTGAGCTCCACCGAGCGGTAGTCGGCCGAGGGCCGCATGGGAGGCAGGTCGACGAAGCCGTGCGAGTTGAGGGTTCGGACGAGGTCCACGGGCTCCCCGCCGGGACCCCGCAGGCGCAGGTCGACCGAGGTCACCCGTCGACCCGTTGGCGCTCTCGCCAGGCTCGGACCTTGGCTCGATTGCCGCACGTCGCCATCGAGCACCAGCGCCCGGAGTGGTTCTTCGAACGATCGTAGAAGGCCGAGCGGCAGGTCTCGTCGGCGCAGAGCTTGAGGTGGTCGAAGCTCCCGTCGAACGCGCTCACGAACGCGACCGCCACGATCTTGCCGAAGGCGGCCGCCACGCCCTCGCCCTTGGGCTCGAGGGTGGGGGCGTGGGCGGCGTGGAAGTGAGGGTGCAGACCCGCCGCGAGCCCGATCCGGTCGATCGCCTCGGCGTCCGAGGGCGAGATGGACTCGTCGTCGTTCGCGCGGATGAGGTTCCGGATCGCATCCCGGAGACCCAGGTAGGTCTCACGGTCCGCCTCGGTGAAGCGTTGTTCGTCCGGGAGCAGGCCTCGTTCGACGAGGAACCCGCGGATCTGCTCCGCCGGAGGTTCGAGGTGGGTTCCCTCGGCGTCGTGGACGTGCAGGTTCACGAACCGCTGGAGGAGCTCGAGCTCCCCGGGCGCGGAGGGGCTGTCGTCGTGCGAAGCGATGTCGGACGTCACCATCGACAAGGAGTGTACACCGACGAAAGCCCTTGACAAGTTACACTAACCATCCTAGGGTTCATGACAGGTTACGCGTTGCACACGGCGAGCTTCGAGCGAGCGAGGAGGAGGGTACGGTGCTCACACCAGCGATCTTCCAGGAGATGGGCCGGATCCGCGCCCGGTCGCTGCGCGACGATGCCCGGGGTGGCGCGGGGCGGGGACGGGCCCGCCGACGTGGTGTGGTTCGACACGCCGTCGGGACGCGACTGGTGAGCGTCGGCCTCCGGATGCTGAGGGGGGTCGCCTGATGGACGCGCTCGGCATCGTGGTCACCGTGCTCCTTGTCGCTCTGCTGTGGGTCGCGGCGGTGGTGTTCGGCCGCGATTCGCGTGAAGGCGGCGACTGGCTGCCCGGAAGCAACCTCCGCGATCGGTCCTTTCGACCGCGAGACTGAGCCCGTCGCGAGGCGCCCGGCACGCCGGTCCGTACGATGATCGGGTGGCACTCGAGTTCACGGGGTGGGCGATCGAGATCCTGCAGCGGTCGCACGAGGCGGCGCGCCGCCTCAACCCCGACGCCGTCGTTCGGCTCCACCGGACCGGCGACGGGGTGGCGTTCGAACTGACCGACGAGCGCCTTGACGGAGACGAGCTCCTGGCCGAGCACGGGTTCGAGCTGCTGGTGGAGGCCGGTCTGCAAGGGACCGTCGACGTGGTCGAGCCCCACGACCGGCTGATCCTGCGGCCACCGGGCGACCCCGAACGGAGCGTTCGGGAACCGCACTGACCGGATCGCCCCGCGCAGGAGATGCCTTCTCCCATGTCCGGAGCATCCCGAAGGCTACACTTTCCTCACACCGTGACTGCTGCTCCCGATCCCGACGTCGTCGGACCCGGCCGATCCCTCCGCGCCCTCGGCGGCGCCGGCCCGGTCATGCTGATCGGTGGAGCCGAGGACAAGGTCCGGGACAAGCTCATCCTGTCTCGGTTCGCGTCGTTCGCCGGGGGCCCAGACGGTCACGTGGTCGTCATCGCGACCGCCTCGTCGCTCGGCGACGTCGCGACCGAGCGGTACCGCGAGCTGTTCGGCGATCTCGGCATCGGGCGAGTCACCGGACTTCGACCGGAGGAGCGATCCGAGGCGGAGGATCCCGGCGCCGCCGCGACCCTGAGCGACGCCACGGCGGTCTTCCTCACCGGCGGCAACCAGCTCCGTCTGTCCTCGGTCGTCGCCGGGACCCGGCTCGCCGACGCGATCCACCGGGCACACGACCGAGGGGCCGTCCTCGCGGGGACATCTGCGGGGGCGAGCGCGATGGCCACGCACATGATGGCGTTCGGCCGCGCGGGGGAGACCCCGAAGCAGCGGATGGCGCAGCTCGCGGCCGGGCTCGGCGTGCTGCACGGCGTGGTGATCGATCAGCACTTCGAGCAGCGCGGGCGGTTCGGGAGACTTCTGGCCGTCGTCGCCCAGTCGCCGTCCCTGCTCGGCATCGGTCTCGACGAGGACACGAGCGCGATCGTGTACGCGGATCGCTCGATGGAGGTGGTCGGCAAGGGCGCCGTGACGGTGCTCGACGGCTCGCGCGCCCAGACCGACGCCCACCAGGCCAAGGGCCATCGCCCGATCTTGGTCTCGGGCGCGGTGGTGCACGCGCTCCCCGACGGCTCCTGGTTCGACCTCCGCGCCCGGACCCTCCTCGCCGAGGCGCCGGGAGAAGAACGAGAGGCATCGGAGTGAGCGACAGCCGGACCCGCTCGCGCGCGGACCGGCGGCGGGCGAAGGAGGAGCCGCCCGCGGAGAAGCGCCCGCTCGGACCGGAGCTCAAGGTCGTCGAGACCCAGGTGTTCCGGGGCCCGAACTACTGGTCGTACGACCCGGCGATCCGGCTGCTCGTCGACCTCGGATCCCTCGAGGACTGGCCGTCGAACACGATCCCCGGGTTCGTGGACGGCCTCCTCGAGATGCTCCCGGGCATCCCCGAACATTCGTGCTCCCTGGGTCGGCGCGGTGGTTTCGGGGAGCGGCTCAAGGAGGGGACCTGGCTCGGTCACGTGGCCGAGCACATCGCTCTGGAGCTTCAGCGCGAGTCGGGGGCGCACGTCTACCGCGGCAAGACCAGGAGCGCCGGCGAACCAGGCCGCTACAACGTGATCTACGGGTACTGGGAGGAACGCGTCGGTCTCGCGGCCGGCGATCTGGCGGTCCGCCTGGTGAACCAACTCGTCGAGCCGGCGAAGGACTTCGACTTCCTCGTCGAGCTCGAACGGTTGATCCTGCTCGCCGAGCGGCGGGCGTTCGGTCCTTCGACCCAGGCGATCGTCGACGAGGCGGCGAGCCGCGACATCCCGTGGATCCGCCTGAACGAGGCGTCCCTCGTCCAGCTCGGCTGGGGCAAGTACCAGCAGAGGGTGCGCGCCACGATGACGTCGAAGACGAGCGCCCTCGCCGTCGACATCGCCGGCGACAAGGACGTGACCCGCCGCCTACTCGCTTCCGCCGGGTTGCCGGTGCCGCGCGGCGAGCTCGTCCTGAACGAGGACGACGCGGTTCGCGCAGCCACCGCGATCGGGTTCCCCGTCGTCACCAAGCCGCTGGACGGCAACCACGGCCGCGGGGTCGGCCTCGACCTGGGCAGCGAGGAGGACGTCCGGACGGGGTTCCGTCGAGCCGTGCCCGAAGCCCGCCGAGGGCAGGTCGTCGTCGAGGGCTTCGTCTCGGGGAGCGACTACCGGGTGCTCGTGGTCGGCGGACGGATGGTGGCGGTCGCCGAGCGCGTGCCCGCGCACGTGATCGGCGACGGGAAGCACACGGTCTCCGACCTCGTCGAGATCGCCAACTCGGATCCGCGACGCGGGATCGGGCACGAGAAGGTGCTGACACGGATCAAGGTCGACGACGCCGCGATCGAGCTGCTCCGCAAGCAGGGTTTCGGCCTCGACGACGTGCCGCCCGAGGATGCCTTCGTCAAGCTCGCCGCCACCGGCAACATGTCCACCGGCGGCAACTCGATCGACCGAACCTGGGAGGCGCACGAAGACAACGTCGAGATCGCCGAGGAGGCCGCGCGCGTCGTCGGGCTCGATGTCGCGGGCATCGACTTCCTCGCACCCGACATCACCCAACCCGTGCGCGAGACCGGAGGCGCCATCGTCGAGGTGAACGCAGCGCCAGGTTTCCGGATGCACACCAACCCCACCGAAGGCGAGGCGCAGTTCGTGGCGAAGGACGTGGTGGACCTGCTGTTCCCGAGCGGCACGCCGTCGCGGATCCCGATCGTCGCCGTCACGGGCTCGAACGGGAAGACGACCACCACGCGGATGATCTCGTACATCTTCAAGGGCATGGGCCGTTCGGTCGGCATGACGACGACCGACGGCATCTACATCGATGAGCGTTTGGTCAAGCGGGCGGACGCGAGCGGCCCCAAGTCCGCTCAGATGGTCCTGCAGAACCCGCGGATCGATTTCGCGGTGTTCGAGACCGCCCGCGGCGGGATCCTGCGCGAGGGGCTCGGCTACGGCAAGAACGACGTCGCGGTCGTCTTGAACGTGACCGGGGACCACCTCGGGCTGAAGGGCATCGACTCGCTCGAGCAGCTCGCGGCCGTCAAGCAGGTGGTGGTCGAGGCCGTCCCGAGGACGGGCTTCGCGGTCCTGAACGCGGACGACGAGCTCGTCGCCGGCATGCGCAAGGCGTGCAGCGGTTCGGTGATCCTGTTCTCGATGCAGGACCACAACGAGCTCGTCGACCGATGGGTCCGGCGTGGGGGCAAGGCGGTCGTGCTCGAGAAAGGACCGCGCGGCGAGATGATGGTCATCAAGGAAGGCCGCCGGACGATGCCGATCGCATGGGTGCACACGCTCCCCGCCACGTTCGAGGGGCGAGCTCGGATGATGGTGCAGAACGCGATGGCGGCCGCGGCCGCCGCGCACGCCGCGGGCGCGCACCTGCACGACATCCGTCAAGGCCTGCGTTCGTTCACGACGTCCATCTACCAGGCGCCCGGGCGGCTGAACGTGTTCGACCTCGACGGCGTGAAGGTGGTGATCGACTACGCGCACAACGCGGCGGGGCTCGAGACGCTCGGCGACTTCGTGGAACGGCTCACGACCGACGCGCCGAACGGCGGCCGGCCGGGGCAGGCGTCGTGGAGCGCGAACCTGCGCGTCGCGGTGGTCGCGACGGCGGGGGATCGGCGGGACGAGGACATGCGTCAGCTCGGGCGCATCGCGGCGCGCTACTTCGACGACGTGATCATCCGGGAGGACCGCAACCCGCGCGGACGGAGGCGGGGCGAGACCGCCGCCCTGATCCTCGAGGGGGTTCGGGAGGCGATCGCGTCGGGCGCGCGTGCGGGCAACGCGGAGATCGTCGTCGACGAGATGGACGCCGCGCGCAAGGCTCTCGATCGCTCGCGGCCCGGCGATCTCGTCGTGCTCTGCGTCGACCACGCCACCGAGGTCTACAAGGAGCTCGAGCGTCGCCGCTCGCTCGCGGCGCCGTCGATCTTCACCGAGGGCAACGGCCAGGTGGAGCAGCAGGGCGGCGATCCCGACATGCTCGGGGTCTGATCAGCATGGAGCCGGAACGGGTCCGCAGCGCGCTCGAACGCGTTCGGAGCGAGCTCGAGGACGAGCTCCGGAGCCTCACCGCCGCTCCCCGCGATCCGATGGGCGCCGTGTCGTTCGGCAAGCGTGTCGGCGAGGGCACGTCCCAGGCGGTCGAGCGCATCACGCAGGTGGACGCCGCGAAGAAGCTCGACGCGAAGCTCCGCGACGTCGCACGGGCGCTCGACAAGCTCGACGACGCCACGTACGGCATCTGCGACGTGTGCGGCGCGCCGATCGGCCGGGAGCGGCTCGAGGCGATCCCTTGGGCCGTCCGCTGCATCGATCACGCCGCGGGGTCTCGGTGAACCGGCGGCTCGTCAGCCGACCGCGATCACGCTCTTGGTCCGGGCGCTCTCCAGCGCGGCCTCGATGATCTCGAGCACCGCGATGGCTTCGTCCGGATCCACCGGCGGCGGTTCGCCGTCTCGCAGCGACGCAACGACCCTCCGGTAGAACTCGGGGTAGTCGCCCGGCTCCGTCTCGACGGTCCGGACGTCGTCACCGGTGGACAGCCGTCCCCACCGGTCGGGGGGCTCACGACCCCAGGCCGGATCGTCGGGCGACGACCCTTCGCCGAGCGCTTCCTCCTGGCCGTCGAGACCGTACTTCTCGTACGCGGCGCGCAAGCCGAGCACCCGCATCCTCGGTCCTCGGATGGCGGCCAGGACGCTCATCCAGAGGTGGCTCCGCACACCGTCCCCGTGCTCGAGCGCCACGAACGTGTCGTCGTCGACCTCGGCGCCGGCCCGTCGACGGTCGACCTCGGCATAGACGGTGAGCGGCGGACCGAACAGTCCGACCGCCTGATCGATCAGATGGCTCCCGAGGTCGAACAGGAGGCCGCCGGCTTCCTCGGGATCTCCCCGTTCACGCCACGCTCCCTCGCGGACCGCCGGCCGCCACCGTTCGAACCGCGACTCGAACCGGACGATCGGCCCGAACGCCTCGTCGGCGATGAGCCGGCGCACCGTGAGCAGGTCCCCGTCCCATCGGCGGTTCTGGAAGACGGTGAGGAACAGATCCCGTTCGGCCGCGGCGATCCTCAGGCGGCGGCCCTCCTCGGCGGTCGGTGCCATGGGCTTGTCGATCACGACCGGGAGCCCGGCCTCGAGCGCGGCCAGTCCGAGCGGCACGTGGAACCGGTTCGGCGTGGCCACGACGACCAGGTCGTGCTCGGCGGATCGTTCCCAGAGCGCCTCCACGTCGGTCAGCACGACCGCGTCGGGGTGGTTTCCGCTGGCGCGCGCGCGTCGTTCGGGATCGCTGGTCACGATCGTCGTGAGCGCCATCCCCGGCGTGGACGAGACGAGTGGTCCGTGGAAGACGGCGCCGGCGAGCCCGTAGCCGATCAACGCGACCCTGATCGGTCCTTCCCCAACGATCAGCCACGGAGCCACCTCCTCGCGCCGCCAGCCTACGGTCTCGCCACGAACCGCAGCGTTCGGGGGTCGGGGTGGCGGTCGAGGAGGATCTGCGGGATCTCCTCCAGAGCGATCGCTCTCGACGGCAGTCGCTCGAGCGGGATCGATCCGGAAGCGGCCATGTCGCGGGCCCGCCGGTAGTCGGCGACCGTGGAACCCGTGCTTCCCACCAACCGCAGGTGGCGGTAGTGCACCACATTGGCGTCGATCGGAGCGCCGCCGGGGACGCCGGCGAACGCATGGACCCGACCCCCGACGTCCACGCTCTCGAGGGCCCAGGACAGCGCCTCGACGCTGGGGACGGTCACGAGCGCCGCCCGCGGACGCGATCCGAGCGCGGCTTCGACGTCGGCGCCGGGTTCGAGCACCGCGTCGGCGCCGAGCTCGGCCGCGAGGCGTCGCCGAGCCTCGGACCGCTGCACGACCGCCACGCGCGCGCCGGCCGCCTGCAGCGCCCACATCCCGATGACCCCGAGCGTGCCCGCACCGACGACGACGGCGGGTTCGTCCGAGCCCACATCGAGCATCTCCACCGCGTGGAGACAGCACGCGAGCGGCTCGATCGAGGGTGCGAGGTCAAAGGGAAACGCTTCCAGCTCGACCACGTGACGCTCGGGCACCACGATCCATTCGGCCAGGCCGCCGTCACGCTGGATGCCGATGTCGACGTGATCGGGGCATCGGTTCTCCAGGCCCTGCGCGCACGAGGCGCATCGGCCGCACCCCACGTTCGGCTGCACGCCGACCGCGGTCCCGTCCTCGAGCGTGCCGGCCACCTCGTGACCGGGGATCCTCGGCACGGGTGTCCCGAGGCTCGCCAGCCGCCGGTCGGTCGCGCAGATCGCCGACGCGACGACGCGAACCGAGACCTCACCCGGTCCGGGCTCCGGCTCCGGGAGGTCGATCGTCTCGACGCGTCCGGGGGCCTCGATCCGCACGGCTCGCATGCGAGCGAGCTTGGCAGGCGATCGGCACACGTGCACCGCGAGCGTGGTCGAGGTTGACTTGCGCCTGCGGAGCGCCACGGCATAGGCTCGGTCCCCAACCAAGGAGTCGCGGGGAGTCCGCTGCCGTCGGTCCTGCCTCGCCGGGACAAGAAGGGGGATCCATGAAGGGCGCCATCCGTTCGATGCTGGTGCTTCTGGCTGTGTTCGCGCTCGTCGCGGCAGCGTGCGGCGACGACGACGGAGGGGAAACGGGAACGACCGGGGGGACGACGGGGACGGCCAACGGAGGGGGGCCGATCTGGGTGCTGCTCCCGGACACCGCCTCGTCCGACCGATGGGAGGGCGACGACCTGCCGGCTCTTCACGGAGGCGTTCGAGGCCGAGGGCCTCGTCAACGGCGAGGACTTCAACATCGTGAACGCCGAGGGCGATGCCGCGACGCAGCAGGCGCAGGCGGAGCAGGCGATCGCCGACGGCGCCAGCGTGATCGTGCTGACGAGCCTCGACACCGGTTCGGGCGCGACGATCATCGACCAGGCCAAGGAGGCCGGCGTCCAGGTCATCGAGTACGACCGGTTCAACACGGGCGGCTCCGGCGGCGTGGCGTACGTGAGCTTCGACAACGTCGCGGTGGGCGCGGCGATGGCCGACCGCGATGGAGCCGGCGATCGATGCCCTCGGGCTCGACCAGCCGCAGGTCGTGATGCTGAACGGCGGCGAGGAGGACAACAACTCGTTCCTGTTCCGCGACGGCTACGCCGAGACCGTCGAGGCGCGCGTCGAGGCCGGCGACTGGGCACTCGTCGACGATCAGTTCGTGCCCGGGTGGGACAACGCCGAGGCGCAGACGATCATGGAGCAGATCCTCGTCTCGGCGAACAACGAGGTCGACGCGGTGTTCGCCGCCAACGACGGTCTCGCCCAATCGACCATCAACGCGGTCGAGGCCGCAGGGTTCGGTCCGATCCCGATCAGCGGACAGGACGCGACGGCCGAGGGGATCCAGAACGTCGCCCTCGGCCTCCAGACGGTGAGCGTCTACAAGCCGATCGTCAGACGAGGCGGGGGTCACGGCCGCGATCGCGCTCGCGCTGCGCGAACGGCGGCAGCTACGAGGACGCCGCGACCAGCTACCAGTCGCCGCTCGCGTCGGGAGGCTCGGCGGTCTCGATCGTCGGCATCAACGCCGCCGACGGCACGCCGGCCGAATCGGCCACGGGCGACGGCGTCGTTCCCTACGTCGCGCTGGTCCCGATCGGCGGTCACGATCGACAACATCATGGACACGGTGATCGCCGACGGGTTCCGGACGATCGAGGAGATCTGCACCGGGGACGTCGCGCAGACCGACTTCTGCCAGGAGAACGCGGCCTAGCGGGAGACGGAGACGAGCCAGGCGGGAGCGCCGGAGACGGCGCTCCCGTAGGGTCCGGTCGTTGCCGGAGGATGACGAGGAGGGCCTGTGGCTGACACCCCGCTGCTCGAGTGCGTCGGCGTCTCGAAGTCGTTCGGCGCGGTCCGCGCGCTCTACCGCGTCGACTTCGAGGTCAGGCGTGGGGAGGTGATGGCGCTCGTCGGCGACAACGGCGCCGGAAAGTCGACGCTGATCAAGAGCGTGGTCGGGATCCACCCGTTCGACGAGGGCGAGGTGCGGTTCGAGGGTCGGCCCGTCGCCATCCACGGTCCCCGCGACGCGGCCAAGCTCGGCATCGAGGTCGTCTACCAGGACCTCGCGCTCGCGGACAACCTCGACGTGGTGGCCAACATGTTCCTCGGCCGGGAACGGACCCGTGCCGGGGTCGTGCTCGACGAGCCGAGCATGGAGCAGTCCTCGCGCGAGACCCTCGACAGCCTCTCCGTCACCTCGCTCCGCTCGGTCCGCCAGATCGTGGCCGGTCTGTCCGGGGGTCAGCGGCAGGCGGTGGCCGTCGCCAAGTCGGTGATGTGGAACTCGAAGCTCGTGATCCTCGACGAGCCCACCGCCGCCCTGGGGGTCGCGCAGACGCGCCAGGTGCTGGATCTCGTTCGCCGGCTGGCGGAGCGCGGCCTCGGCGTGGTCATCGTCTCCCACAACCTGCACGACATCTTCGAGTGCGCGAACCGGATCACGGTGCTGAGACTCGGTCAGCGGGTCGCGCTCTTCGAGCTGGCGCAGACGAACCAGGAGGAGGTCGTGCACGCCATCACGGCAGGGAAGCTGACGCACGTACCGGGGATGGCCGACGCGCCGATGGAAGCATGACGACCGAACCGCGCGACACCACGCCGGAGGTCGAGGTCGGGACGGGCGTGTCGGCCACCGAGCTGCCCGCCCTCGGCACGGGACCGTCGACGGCCCAGGAGTCCGTCGCCGCCTACCTGAGCCGGAGATGGGAAGCCATCCGGGGCGGCGAGCTCGGGTCGATCCCCATCGTGGTCGGCCTGGTCGTGATCGCCGTGGTGTTCGGGATGCTCGACGACACCTTCTTCACGCCTCGCAACTTCACCAACCTGCTCCTGCAGATGGCGGCGGTGGCGACGATCGCGATCGGGATCGTGTTCGTGCTCTTGATCGGGGAGATCGACCTGTCGGTCGCCTTCGTGAGCGCCGTCGGGGGCGTCCTGATGACCCTCCTGCTTCGGCCCGAGGCCTCGAACTGGCCGGCATGGGCGGCGATCGGCGTCGCGCTCGCGGTCACGACGATCATCGGGTTCCTGCACGCGATCGTGATCACGAAGTTCGGTGTGCCCTCCTTCGTGGTGACGCTGGCCGGCCTGCTGATCTGGTCGGGCGTCGTCCTCATCATGACGACCCAGTACTCGACGTCCGGGACGATCCGCATCCAGAACGACACGGTCATCGGGATCGCGAACGACTTCCTGTCCACGTTCTGGGGGTGGGCGGTCGGTGTCCTCGTGGTGGTGGGGTACGCGATCTCCCAGATCCAGACCGCTCGCTCTCGTCGCCGAGGAGGTCTGTACGCGAAGCCCGGGGTGGTGATCGCCGCCCAGACCGTCGGCCTGGCCGTGGTGACGTTCGCGGCGATCGGGTACGCGAACCAGGACCGAGGCGTCC
This sequence comes from uncultured Actinomycetes bacterium, assembly GCA_963731925.1. Taxonomy (GTDB): domain Bacteria; phylum Actinomycetota; class UBA4738; order UBA4738; family HRBIN12; genus DASSJM01. The sequence goes on along the minus strand of CAVSXK010000013.1, from coordinate 120,095 downwards.
CGAAGGTCACCGTGATCCTCCTGGTGTTCCTCGTGTTCTGGTCGTTCGTGGCGGCGCGCACGCGTTTCGGACGCCATGTCTACGCCGTCGGCGGCAGCGCCGAGGCCGCTCGCCGGGCCGGGATCAGCGTCGATCGCGTCCGGATCGCGGTGTTCATGATCGGCGGGTTCATGGCCGGCGTTGGCGGGATCATCCTGGCCTCCAGGCTCCGTTCGGTGGCGACGGGCTCGGGTGGGGGTGAACTGCTCCTCAACGTGATCGCGGCGGCCGTGATCGGCGGCGCGAGCCTGTTCGGCGGGGTCGGGCGGGTCGTCGCGGCGCTGCTCGGAGCGCTCGTCATCGCATCGATCGACAACGGCCTGGGGCTGCTCGGGCTCTCCTCGGGCACCAAGTTCGTGATCACCGGCCTGGTGCTCCTCGGCGCGGTCCTGCTGGATGCGCTCGCGAAGCGCCGGCGGGCGGCGCGGGGAGCCGTGTAGGGAGGCCCTCGCGCGATCGGAGGGTGATGGCGCGATGACGTACGAACCCGGGCCGCAGCATCGGTTCTCGTTCGGTTTGTGGACCGTGGGGAACGTCGGCATCGACCCGTTCGGGGAGCCCGTGCGCGAGGCCCTGTCGCCGGTGCAGCTCGTGGAGCTGCTGGCCGAGGTCGGCGCGTGGGGCGTCAACCTGCACGACAACGACCTCGTGCCGATCGACGCGAGCGCGCACGAGCGCGAGCAGATCGTCTCCGACTTCCGCAAGGCGCTGGACGCGACCGGAATGGTCGTTCCGATGGCCACCACGAACCTGTTCCGCGATCCGGTCTTCCGGGACGGCGCCTTCACGGCGAACGATCCGAGGGTCCGAGCGCTCGCGCTCCGCAAGACGATGCTCGCGATCGACCTCGGCGTCGAGCTCGGGGCGACGACCTACGTCTTCTGGGGCGGACGCGAGGGCGTGGAGACCGACTCGTCAAAGGATCCCCTCCGTGCCCTGGAGTGGTACGCCGACGCGCTGAACTTCCTGTGCGGGTACGTCCTGGATCAGGGCTACGACCTGCGGTTCGCGCTCGAGTCCAAACCGAACGAACCACGGGGCGACATCTACCTCGCGACGACCGGCGCGATGCTCGCGTTCATCACGACCCTCGACCACCCCGAGATGGTCGGCGTGAACCCCGAGGTCGCGCACGAACACATGGCCGGGCTCAACTCCACGCACCACGTCGCCCAGGCCTGGTCGATGGGAAAGCTGTTCCACATCGACCTGAACGACCAGACACCGGGTCGGTACGACCAGGACCTTCGGTTCGGCTCGGCGAACCCGAAGGCCGCGTTCTTCCTCGTGAAGTTGCTCGAGGATGTCGGGTACGCGGGCAGCCGCCACTTCGACGCCCACGCGTACCGGACCTCGGACTACGAGGACGTGAAGGCGTTCGCTCGCGGATGCATGCGCACCTATCTGATCTTGAAGGAGAAGGCCGAACGCTGGAACTCCGACCCCGAGATCCAGGCGCTCGTGGCCCAGATCGGCGCGGACGACGGGACGATGGCGACGTACCTCGGTCCCTACTCGAAGCAACGGGCCGACGCGCTCCGCCGCCTCGAGCTCGACCGGCGGGCGCTCGCCGCACGCGGACAGCCGTACGAGCGGCTCGATCAGCTCACGGTCGACCTGTTGCTCGGGGCTCGGTGACGCTCGAGGCATCCACGGTTCCTCGGCGGGGGGGTCGCCGACCGTGAGCGTGGTCCTTGGGCTCGACGTGTCGACCACGGCCACGAAGGCGGTGATCCTCGACGAGACGGGCGCCGTTCGCGCGTCCGCGGCCGTCGAGTATCCGTTCGAGACGCCGCATCCGCGCTGGAGCGAGCAGGACCCGAACGTGTGGTGGGACGCGGCCGTGGGTGCCATCCGGACCGCGCTCGGCGACCTCGGCGGTGACGAGGTGGAGGCGGTCGGGCTCACCGGCCAGATGCACGGGCTGGTGGCGCTCGACGCCGAGGACCGGGTCCTCCGTCCCGCGATCCTGTGGAACGATCAACGGACCGAGGCCGAATGCGACGAGATCCGCGACGCGATCGGTCGCGACCGGCTGATCCGGGTCACGGGCAACGACGCGCTGCCCGGCTTCACCGCGCCGAAGCTCCTGTGGGTCCGGCGACACGAGCCCGACGTCTGGTCCCGGATCGGGCACGTCCTGTTGCCGAAGGACCTCGTTCGGCTCCGGCTGACCGGCGATCACGCCGTGGACCGGGCCGACGGCGCCGGGACGCTCCTGTTCGAGCTCGTGAAGCGAGACTGGTCGGCCGAGGTCGTCGCCGCGCTGGGGATCGACCCGTCGTGGCTGCCGCCAACGTACGAGGGCCCGGAGGTGACCGGCTCGGTCTCGCCAGAAGCCGCTCGGTCGACCGGTCTCCGAGCGGGAACACCCGTGGTCGCGGGCGGCGGAGATCAGTCGGCGGCCGCGGTCGGCGTCGGAGCCGTCGAACCCGGGATCGTCTCGCTCTCGCTGGGGACGTCGGGCGTCGTCTTCACCACCACGGACGGACCGCTCACCGACCCGGAAGGTCGCCTGCACGCGTTCTGTCACTGCGTGCCCGGATCGCTGGCACGTGATGGGGGTGATGCTCTCGGCGGCCGGGAGCCTGCGCTGGTTCCGGGATGCCTTCGCGCCGGAACTGGGGTTTCCCGAGCTCGTCGAGGAGGCGGCGGGGGTCCCGGCCGGCAGCGACGGGCTGCTCTTCCTGCCGTACCTGACCGGGGAGCGGACGCCGCACCCCGACCCGGCGGCCCGCGGCGCGTTCGTGGGTCTGACCATCCACCACCGCCGCCCGCAGCTCACGCGAGCGGTCCTGGAAGGGGTCGCGTTCGGGCTGCGTGACTCGCTCGAGCTCACGAGGAGCGTCGGTGCGCAGGTCTCCGGGCCGATCCGAGCGACCGGGGGCGGGAGCAAGAGTCGCCTGTGGCGTCAGATCCTCGCGGAGGTGTTGGAGACCCCGGTCGCCACCACCTCGACCTCGGAGGGCGCGGCGCAGGGTGCGGCGATGCTGGCCGCCGTGGGTCTGGGATGGTTCACGAGCGTGCAGCAAGCCTGCGGCGAGCTCGTGACGCTCCGCGAGGTCGCCGAGCCTGCCCCGGACGCGCACGTGTACGCGAACGCGTACGCGCGATACCGAGAGCTCTACCCTGCCCTCGCACCCGTGTTCCACTCGCTCCCGTAACCGCGCGTTCCGTTCGGCCGCCCGGACTCGGCCTGGGACCTCAGCCCGGACCTCCCGCTCGGAAGATCGCGTCGATCACGCGCAGGTTGCCGATCGCGTCCTCGGGTGGGATCGGCAGCGGCCGGCCGTCGAGCACCGCGTTCGCGAACCGTTCCGCCTGGATCGTGTACTCGTCCGCCGCGGCGAAGGTCAGTGTCTCCGAGTCGGGGCTGACTGGTGGATCGCCGCCCGCCGTCACGGTGATCTCCGCCGGGCGATCGGGCGGGATGTTGAAGGGGATGCCGATCGAGATCCGGCCCTCGGTCCCGTAGATGTGCACCCGCTGGTCGGGTTCGGCGCGTGTGGAGCAGGTGAACGCGGCGACGTCGTCGTCGAACGCCAGGATCGCCGAGGTGAGCACGTCGGTGCCGGTCGCGTCGCGCGTGACCGACGCCTCGATCCCGGTCGGCTCGCCCCCGAACAGCATGCGGGACAGGTTGATGCAGTAGCAGCCGATGTCGTAGAGCGCGCCGCCGCCGAGCTCGGGCACGTTGCGGATGTTGCCCGGGTCGTCGTTGAAGTAGGAGAACCAGCTCTGGACGGCGCGCACCCTCCCGATGCGGCCCGATGCGACGAGATCCCGTACGGCCTCCCACGACGGATGCAGCCGATACATGAACGCCTCCATCAGCAGGACGCCTTCGTTCGCACAGGCTCGAACCATCTCCTCGGCTTCGGCGGCGGTCATCGCCAGCGGCTTCTCGCACAGGACGTGCTTGCCGGCCCGAGCCGCGGCGATCGTCCACGCCGCGTGCTCGCTGTTCGGCAGGGGGATGTAGACGGCGTCCACGTCGGGATCGGAGAGCAACGAGTCGTAGCCCTCGTGGGCTCGCGGGATCCCGAGCTCGGCCGCGGTCCGGGCGGCGCGCTCGCCGTCGCGCGACGCGATCGCGACGACCTCGCACCGCTCCGCCTTCTGGGTCGCGGGGATCACCTTGCGGACGCCGATGTTCGCGGTCGACAGGATCCCCCAACGGACGACGCCCCCGTTCATCCCCACGATGCCTCCGACATCGGCCGGAACGCGACCTCGAGGATCCGATGCGTCCTCGGGCGGGTGAGCACGAAGACCACGGCTTCGGCCACGTCTTCCGGGGACATCATCTCCCGGAGCTCGGGCATGTCGGGCGTGCGTCCGCGGCCCATGGCGAACCCGGTCGCCACCCCTCCGGGGCACACGTTCGTGCATCGAACGCCCTGTGGACGAAGCTCGTGGTCGAGCGCCCGCGTGAGACCCACCTGCGCGAACTTCGATGCGCAGTACGTGGCTTCGAACGGCAAGCCGCGCCTGCCGGCCTCCGAGGCGATCGTGATCAGATCCGCTCCCTCGCTGCGCAGCAGATGAGGGATCGTCGCGCGAAGCGTGTAGAAGGCACCCTTCACGTTGACGTCGATGATCTCCTCGAGCTCGTCGTCCGGGAGCTCCAGGAAAGGACCGTACGAACCGACGCCCGCGTTCACCACGACGACGTCGAGCACGCCGAAGCGCTCCACGACGTCGTCGGTCAGGGCGTGGATCGCTGCCGCATCGCGCACGTCGCACGGGCGCGCGACGACCCCCTCGATCCCGAGATCCGAGCCGCTCCTGGACGCCAACCCCAGGCGAACCCCTTCGTTCGCGAGGGACCGAGCCACGGCGGCCCCGATCCCACCGCTCGCCCCCGTGACGAGCGCCACCTTGCCATCGAGCCTGCCCATGCCCACTCCCTCCTGCCGTCGCACGTGTTGGCCCAGCATCGCTGGTCGTGTCTCCCCGGCCAAAGGCGCAGGTGAATGCGCCCGCGGCGCGCCTGTCTTGGACGCGGGTCGGAGTCCCGCCGTTGCCAGCTCGGAGGGCCACCTTCATACTCCGACCGATGTCAGCCGACGATCCGACAGACCGTCACCGGCCGAACCTCGAGGCTCTGGGGGCCGCGATCCTGAGCGGGCGCGCTGTCCTTCCGCCGGAGGCGCGGCAGGCCGCCGCCCGTAACGATCAGGTCCCCGAACCCTTCGCGGACTACGTGGACACGATCCACCGGCATGCGTACCGCGTCACCGATCGGATGGTGGCCCAGATCGCGGAGGGCGCCAGCGACGATGAGTTGTTCGAGATCAGCGTGGCGGCCGCCTACGGCGCCGCCCGAGAACGCCTGGAGGCGGGGCTCCGCGCGGTGCGAAACGCTCGGGGAGACGGCTGATGCGGCTCGAGGCGGTCGCGCGCGGCCGGGGTATCGGCGCCAAGTCGAAGTTCGCGATGATCCGCCTCATCTCGAGGGCTCCGACCCTCGATGTCGTGAAGACGCTCTCGTTCAGGCCGGCGTTCTTCGGCACCCCGTTCAACGAGCTGAGCCAGGAGGTCATGCGCGGTCCGTCGGAGTGGACGGTGGGCGAGCGAGAGCTGTTCGCCGCCTTCGTCTCCGAACGGAACCGATGCGAGTTCTGAACGGGGGCTCACGGCGCGGTCGCGTCGAAGAGCTTCGGAGCGGAGGAGACGACCGCCGTCCTCCGGGACTGGCGATCCGCCCCGGTGGACGCGCGGGTTCGGGCGGCCCTCGCCCTGCTCGAGACGATGACGCTCCGGCCGGACGATCTCGGGGCGACGGACGTCACCCCGCTCCTGGAGGCGGGCGTGAGCGAGGCCGGCGTGGTCGACGCGCTCCACGTCGGCTTCGTGTTCAACACGATCGACCGGATCGCGGACTCCCTCGGGTTCCTTGCGGTCACCCCGGAGGGATACGGCAAGAGCGCCGATCGCCTCCTGAAGCACGGGTACCTCTGAGGGTGCGCCCGCGGCATCCCACGGGCCGCGGGACGCGGGGCATACTGGCGGCGTGACGGCGCCGAGCCGCACCCTGCGCATCCGAGGCACGGACTACCCGTTGCTGCTGCCAACGCTGCGCGATCCTCGCCTGCACCTCGCGGCCATCATCGTGTCGTTGCAGATCCTCGGGCAGGTGGCGTTCGAGTTCCGGCTTTCGATCGCTCAGATCCTCATCTCCCTGCTCACCTGCGCGGTGCTGGAGGTCGTGATCACCTTCCGATGGCAGCACGTGATCATGTGGCCCGCGAGCGCGCTCTTGACCGGGAACGGCGTCGCCTTCATCCTGCGCGTCCCGGGGACCGAGCACGGCGACTGGTGGAGCCTGAACGGGTGGTGGATCTTCGCCGGTACGGCCGCCTTCGCGCTGCTTTCCAAGTATGCGATCCGCTGGCGCGGCCATCACGTCTTCAACCCTTCCAATATCGGCCTCGTTGTCTGTTTCCTCGTCCTCGGCCCGGCTCGCGCTGAGCCGCTGGACTTCTGGTGGGGGCCGATGTCACCGTGGCTCGCCCTCGCCCTCGCGCTGATCGTCGTCGGCGGGTTCGCGATCTTACGGCGACTGCATCTGTTGGGGATCGCGATCGGGTTCTGGCTCGTCTTCGCGTCGGGCATCGCGCTGCTCGCCGCCACCGACCATGCGATGACCGCGCGCTGGCACCTCGGCCCGATCATCGGAGAAGAGCTGTGGCGGGTCCTCGTGTTCTCTCCGGAGATCCTCGTCTTCCTGTTCTTCATGATCACCGATCCGAAGACCGTTCCCGAGGAGGCCAGGGCACGCCGGGTCTTCGGCGTCGCGATCGGCCTGGTCTCCGTGCTCCTGATCGCGCCCCAGACGACGGAGTGGGCGACGAAGGTCGCCGTCCTCGCGTCGCTCGCCCTCGTGTGCGCCGCCCGGCCGCTGCTCGACGTCCTTCGGTCCGCCCGGCGGACCGCACCGATCGTCGAGCGTGCTCGTCTGCAGATCGGAGCCGCCGGACGCCCCATCGTCGGGGCCCTGGTGCTCTCGGGGGCGGTCGCAGCCGCGGTGCTGGTCGTCGCCGTCAGCCTCGCCGCCGCTCCGAGCGTCGTGGCGGCGGAGGCGCCCGGGTCCGCCACGGGCGACGTGCCGGAGACGCTCATCCTTGCCTCGGAAGGGGTGGCGACGCGGCTCGACTCCGGCACCGCGCGGGAGATCGTGAGCGTCGCCCTCGCGAAGTTGGGCGTCCCCGGCAGCGAGGTCGATCGCGCGAGCGTCACGCTCGAGCCGGGCGCGGGACAAGGCCCGCCCATCGCCGTCGTGACGCTGATCGGCGTTCAGCCGCTTGCCTTCGAGCGGACGTTCGAGGTGACGACGGCGGACGGGACATTCACGGTCGTGCGCGAGCGGGATCCGGCCGCACAACCAGCAGCGCCCGCCGAGGGCATCGGGGTCTTCGCCGCTGCGACCGGCGACGTCGCACCCGGCCTGCGCGACGTTGCCCAGGAGGTCGGGCTGCGTTTCCGGCAAGGGTCCTTCCGCTACTCCGCCAACTCGAGCGACAACGTGTCGATGATGGGCGGAGGCGTCTGCTGGTTGGACTTCGACGGTGATGGCTGGCTCGACCTGTTCGTCGTCAACTCGTACTCGGAACATGACGTCGCACGCTGGAAGGCGCAGGGCAACCTGCCGCGGAGCGCCATGTTCCACAACGAGGGCGGGCGGTTCGTCGACGTCAGCCGATCCTCGGGAGCCAACCTCGCGCTCCGCGGGAACGGATGCGTGGCGGCCGACTTCGACCTGGACGGCCGTATCGATGTCTATGTCACGACGAACACCTACGACGCGCTCCTGTGGAACCGCGGAGGTGGGTCCTTCACCGAGGGCGCGCGCGCTGCAGGGATCGACCACTACGGCTGGCACACCGGCGCGGCGGTCGGGGACGTGAACGGCGACGGGCTGCCCGACCTGTTCGTCGCCGGATACACGGATCCAAACGCTCCGATCCCGGACTCCTTCGAGGGCTTCCCGCAGAACCATCGAGGCGTGCGCGACCTCCTGTACCTCAACCAGGGCCGCGATGGACAGGGCCGGACGACGTTCCGTGAGGTGGGGGAGCTCGCCGGGGTCGATGCCGGCGAGCCGGATCATGGCCTCGGCGCGGTCCTGTCGGATCTCGACGGCGACGGTCGCCTCGACGTGTACGTGGCCAACGACCTGGACCCGAACCAGCTCTATCGGAACGTCCGGTGGCCGGGGGGAGCGACCGCGGATCCGCTCGGCCTCGGCTTCCGCCTGCGGGACGTCGCCGAGCAGGAGGGCGTGGCCGACCCGAACGCCGGCATGGGCATCGCCGTTGCCGACTACGACGGGAACGGCCTGTCCGATGTGTTCGTCTCGAACGCGCGAGGCCAGGACCACGCCGTCTACCGCGCTCGCAGGGCGGTCGGCGGGCCCGCGTTCGCGGAGGCGAGCGCGGACTTCGCCTCCGCGTTCGGCAACTCCTTCACGGGCTGGGGCGCCTCGTGGGTCGATCTCGACCTCGACACCGATCTCGACTTCGTGCTGGTCAACGGCGACATCCCGGTGGCGAGCCTCGCAGAGGATGCCGAACCGATCCAGGTGCTCGAGAACGTCGCGGCTTCGGGAACGACCCCCCGGTTCGCCGACGTCGGAGCCCGCGCCGACGCGTCCGGCACGATGCGGATCAATGGGCGGGGGCTCGCGGCGGCGGACTACGACAACGACGGAGACGTCGACATCGCCATCAACACGGTCGGCGGCGCACTCGTCCTGCTCGAGAACTCGGCCGCGGACGGCAACTGGCTCGAGATCGAGCTCGACGGCTTCTCTCCCGGAGCCCGCGTCAAGGTGGTGCTGCCGGATGGGCGCTCCCTTGTCCGGGAAGTCCGGGCAGGCGGCAGCTACCTCTCCTCGGAAGATCCGCGCATCCACTTCGGGCTCGGGGCTGCGACGGAGGTGCGCGCGCTCGTCATCCGCTACCCGAACGGCTCCCGGATCCGACTGGCGGACATCGCGGCCAACCGGGTCGTGACTCCGCCCGCCGTGGGTCCTTAGCCGCGCACCGAGGGTTGCTCAGGAGCCTCTCGCGTTGGTGGACGGCTCCCTATGACCCACGAGCCGAGCGCACCACACGCCTGACGCGGGCCGCCGTCATCCGTGTCGCGCCCGCCCCTTCGAGCCACGCGAACACCTCCGGCCGCATCCCGAGCGCCGTCACCCCGATCACGTCCCTCTTCCGCGAACGCGCGAGGACGCCGCGCAGCCCCGAGAGCTCGTCCGCGTACACGTCGATCTCCTCGGCGCCGCCGTCGCGGGCGCCCGCGACCAGTCGTTGGACCGTCTCCTCACGAGCCCGCCCCCGGAGGTACCGGAGCAGCTCGGCGATCGCGACATGGTCCGAGCCGCGCGCGGCTCGATACGCGAAGGCGTGCAGGATCTGGTCGGTTCGATCTCCGGCGGCGCAGATCACGAGCCAGATCTCTCCCCTCGAACGCCGGAGGCCCGCGCAGATCTCGGTGAGCCCGAGCATCCCGGCCTCGTTGTGGGCGTAGTCCACGACGACGACGCGCCCGTCGAGCTCGAACAGGTTCGCTCGCCCCGGGTTGCGTTCGGGATCGGTCACGAACGTCGTCAGGCCCTTGACGACGGCTCGTTCGGGCAGGCCGATGCCGATCGCGGCGGAGGCGGCCTGCATCGCGTTCATCACGTTGTGGCGCGAGATGCCGGCGATCGTGACCGGCACGTCGATCAGCTCCAAGAGCGGTCGCGACGTCGAGCCGTCGAGGACGGTCATCCACCCGTCGAGCGGGACCGTCGCGCGGCCCCCTTCGGCCAGGGCGTCGCGGATCGCCGGATGCCAGGGATCGAGCGAGCAGAGCCACGGTCGTCCCGTCGCGACCCTCCGCATCGAGAGCACTCGCGGGTCGTCCGCGTTCAAGACGTCCCACCCGTCCGGCCGGGTGATGCGCGTGATCGACGCCTTCACCTCGGCGAGCTGGTCGATCGTCTGGATGCCGTGGAGGCCGAGGTGGTCCTCGGAGACGTTGGTCACGATCGCCACGTCGTTGTGGAGCACGCCGATCCCGCGGAGCAGGATGCCGCCCCGCGCAGTCTCGAGGACGGCGACGTCGGGCTCCTCGGCCAGCGCCCTCGCCGCGCCGCCGAACCCCGAGTAGTCGCCCTCCTCGATCAGGTCGCCGTCGTCGCGATAGACACCGTCGGTCGAGGAGTACGCGACGCTTCGGTCCGCCGATCGGACGATGTGGGCCAGGAGCCGGACGGTGGTGGTCTTTCCGTTCGTGCCCGTCACCGAGACCACCGGTGTGTCGGGATCGGGCACGTTCGGCTCGTCGCCGGGTTCGACCGCCTCGACCCGGCCTGCGGCCTCGGCGAGCAGGCGTTCGACCGACCGGCGGCCGCCCGCCGCGTCCAGGAGGGGTGCCACCTCGTGTCCCAGCGCCTCGGCCGCCCCTCGCCGCCGCCACGGGAACGCGACGACCACCTGGTCGGGTTCGGGACCGGGTCGGCTCCGGACGGCGAGCCGTACGCCGCTCGCGGTGGCGAGCCGCGACGTGAGGCGGGCCGCCAGCCGTGCGACGGTCCGCCTGCGTTGATCCGATCCGGCGCGACCCGGTCGGCCGCTCACCCCGGCTCGCTCCATCGCAGCCGAGAGGCGCTCCTCGGGGACGCCCAGCCACCCGCCGACGCCGATCGTCAGCTTCACCGCGGGGCGAGGGAAGTACAGGTTCGGGCCGTCGAGCACACGGAGCTCGACGAGGTCGGCGCGCGGTGGGGCCACGAGCGCGAGCTTAGTCAGCCGGGGTCGCCCGCGTGATACCGGCGGAACGCCGGAGCGCGCCACGCGACGATGCCCGCGCCGGCGATGCAGAGCAGCCCGCCGGACACGACCGACGCCGTCGTCGAGAAGGCCGCCGCGACGAGACCCGCTTCCAGGTCACCGAGCCTCGGCCCACCGGTCACCACCAGGATGTGGATGCCGAACAGCCGGCCGCGCAGGTGTTCGGGGACGGTGACCTGCAGGATCGTGTTCCGGAACACCGCCGAGATCACGTCGGCCGCGCCCGCGACCGCGAGGAAGAACAGACCGAGCCACAGGTTCGTGCCGACGAGCCCGAACGCCGCGATGCCGGCGCCCCACACGACGACCGCCCAGATCACCGCCAGCCCCTGGTGACGGATGCGGCCGACCCAGCCGCTCGTCGCCGCCCCGATGAACGCACCGACGGCGGGGGCCGCGAACAGGAGCCCGAGCCACCGTCGCACCGCGATGGAACTGCGTGATCGCGAGCACCGGGAACAGTGCCCGGGGCATGCCGAACACCATCGCGATGATGTCGATCACGAACGTCGACTGCAGCACCTGTCGGCCGCGCAGGAACGCGAACCCCTCCTTGACGGCGCGCCACCCGACCGCCGCTCGTTCGCCCTCGGAGGGCGGCATCGGGCGGATCGAGATCGAGGCGAGCAGCAGGAAGCCGATCGAGATCAGGTCGATCGCGTACGCCCACGAGAACCCGAAGCCCGCGACGACGACCCCCGCGAGCGCCGGCCCGATCAGGCCGGCGCCGTTCCAGATGATCTGGTTGAGCGCCGCGGCGGCCGGGAGCTGACTCTTGTCCAGCAGCCGAGGGGTCATCGCGCTGCGGGTGGGGCTGTCGATCGCGCTCGTTGCGGCGATGCCGGCCACGGCCACGTAGATCAGCGCGAGCGGCGGGTCGCCGTGGACGGCCCCGGCGAACAGCAGGCCCGAGGAGGCGAGGTAGCCCACCTGCGCGGTGATCAGGATCTTCCGCCGGTCGAACGCGTCCAGGAACGTCCCACCCGCCAACGTCCCCGCCACGAGCGCGAGGAACCCGACCAGGCCGATCAGCCCCACGGCGACCGTCGAACGGGTCAGGCTGTACACCTGCAGGAACGTCGCGACGATCGTGAACTGCGAGCCGAAGGTCGACGCGAGCAGCCCGAGCCACAGCCGCCGGAAGTCGCGCGACGCGCGAAGCGGCGTGACGTCGACCGCGATCCGCCGAGCGAACCCCCCGATCCGCGACGTTCGCGTTCGGTCCGGCTCGTCGCTCATGCCGTCGAAGGTAGCAACGGATCCGGCCTGTTCGGCCGGGCTCGCCGGTTAGCCGGTCCCCGCGCCGAGCGCTTCGTTCAGCGTCGCGAGCCCCTCATCGAGCAGCCCCTCGTCGATCGTCAGAGGCGGTAGGAGCCGGATCACATTGTCGTAGGTCCCCGCCTTCAAGATGAGGACACCTTCCTCCAGGCAGCGCTTCACGATCGCGTTCCCGCTTGCGCCGTCGAGTGGCTCCTTCGTGTCGCGGTCGGAGACGAGCTCGATCGCGGTCATCATCCCGCGGCCGCGCACGTCGCCGATCACGTCGTGCCGATCCTGCATCTCGCGCAACCGCCCGAGCACCTTCTCGCCGAGCGTGCGTGAGCGTTCGAGCAGGCCTTCCTTCTCGATCTGATCGAGGACGGCGAGCGCCGCCGCCGCCGCGACGGGATTGCCGCCGTAGGTCCCGCCGAGACCGCCGACGTGCACGGCGTCCATCAGGTCGGCTCGTCCGGTCACGGCGCTGATCGGCAGGCCGCCGCCGAGCGACTTCGCGCTCGTGATGAGGTCGGGCACGACGTCCTCGTCCTCGATCGCGAACCAGCGGCCGGCGCGGCCCATCCCGCTCTGGATCTCGTCGGCGATGAACACGATGCCATGCTCCGCGGCGTACTCGGCCAGTCCGGCGACGAACCCGGCAGCCGGAACGATGAACCCGCCCTCACCCTGGATCGGTTCGAGGATGATCGCGGCGACGTTGCCGTCGCCGATGTGCTTGTGGATCTCCTCGCGGGCGTATGCGAGCGCCTCGTCGGCGCACCGGTCGGCGCCGCCCGGCCAGCGGTAGGGGTAGGCGAACGGCAGGCGGTAGATCTCCGGCGCGAACGGACCCATGCCCTGCTTGTAGGGCATGACCTTCGCGGTCAGCGACATCGCCAGCAGCGTCCGGCCGTGGAACGCGTGGTCGAACGTCACCACCGCCTGACGACCCGTCGCCTTGCGCGCGATCTTCACCGCGTTCTCGACGGCCTCGGCGCCGGAGTTCGCGAACATCGTCTTCTTGGGCGCGTCGCCCGGCGCGAGCGCGTTCAAGCGTTCGGCGAGCTCGATGTAGGGCTCGTTGGCCGTGACGTGGAAACAGGTGTGAGTGTCGAGCTCGAGCTGTCGCTGTGCTGCGGCGACCACCTCAGGCGAGGTGTGACCGACGTTCAGCACCGCGATCCCGGTGGCGAAGTCGATCAACCGGTTCCCGTCGACGTCCTCGATGATCGAGCCGGAGGCTCGGGCCGTGACGATGGGGTGCGTGTTGAACACGCCCTGGGGGACGGCCGCCGCGCGGCGTTCGAACCACTCGCGCGACTTCGGCCCGGGGATCTCGGTGACGACCTTCCGTTCCTGCGGGATGTCCACGCTCCGCCTCCTCGAGACCGGTTGAACTCAGAGTTTCGCACGCCGGGCGGCTCGCAAGCGGGCCCGGTCGGCCGAACCCCCTACGAGGCCCGGTGCTTGCGAGCGTGACGCGCGGGCGTGGTCGCCGGTACGGACCCGCCGATCACGTGGGTGACCCTGAGCCCGAACGCCGCCTCGGCGCGGTGGGGGAGGTCGATCCTCAACCACTTCGACAGACCGCGCGGCAGGGTCGAGATCACGATCTCGTCGAACGGGCCGTGGTCGCGCAGCGCATCCTCGATCGCGAGCATCGGGTTCCCGTCGCCGACCTCGCCCTCGAACTCGCTCTCGAGCCCGGCGAAGCGGGCCATCGCCGCTTCGAGGCGCGAATGGGCGGTCGCGATCGCCTCGCCTTCGGTCCACACGTGGTCGCTTGGCGGCGTCGCCGGAACCACGACGTGGAAGCTGCTGGGATCGGCTCGAGCGAGCTCGCGGATCCGCGAGACGAGGGGTTCGTCGGCCAGGGTCTGGTTCGCCACGACCAGGTAGCGGGGCATCGGCACCACCTCCGTCGACCGATGCTACGCCCCGATGCTTCGAAGCGGAACCCCCGGCCTTGCCGACTCCCCGAGTGGCCTGTTCCCGGCCGGTTTCGGCATACTTTGGACGGAACACGTTCTCCGACCCGCGAGGGTCCCGGCGAGAAGGTGAGGTCCGATGGGCGACGCGACGTACAAGATGTACATCGGCGGCGAGTGGACGGACGCCGCCGACGGCAACACCCGGCCGATCGTCAGCCCCGCCAACGGCGACGTGATCGCCGAGGTCCCCGAGGGCACCGCGGCCGACGTCGACCGCGCGGTGGGAGCCGCCAAGAAGGCGTACGACGAGACCTGGTCCGACGCCACACCGGGCGAGCGCATGCGAGCGCTGCTGAAGATGGCCGACCTCGTCGAGGAGCACGGCGACGAGCTCGGTCGCCTCGAGTCCGAGAACGTCGGGAAGGTGCTCGCGCTCACGATGTCGGAGGAGATCCCGGTCATCGCGGACCAGTTCCGCTTCTTCGCCTCCGGAGCACGGGTCCTCGAGGGTCTCGCGGCCGGCGAGTACATGAAGGGGTTCACGAGCATCCTTCGCCGCGAGCCGATCGGCGTCGCCGGCCTGATCGCGCCGTGGAACTACCCGCTGTACATGTCCGCGTGGAAGCTCGGTCCCGCGCTCGCGGCCGGGAACACCATCGTGATCAAGCCGGCGGAGAACACGCCGCTCACGCTGCTTCGGTTCGCCCAGCTGGTCGCGGAGGCCGAGATCTTCCCGCCCGGCGTCTTCAACGTCGTGACCGGCGACGGCGTCCCCGTGGGCGACGCGATCGTCAAGCACAAGGACGTCGGCATCGTCTCGCTCACGGGGGAGAGCTCGACCGGCAGGCTGATCGCCAAGAACGCCGCCGACACCCTGAAGCGCGTCCACCTCGAGCTCGGCGGGAAGGCGCCGGTGATCGTGTTCGACGACGCCGACGTCGCGTCGGCGGCCGAGTGGATCCAGATCGCGGGCTTCTTCAACTCCGGCCAGGACTGCACGGCGGCCACCCGCGTGATCGCGGGCCCGAAGGTGTACGACGACCTCGTCTCCGAGGTCGTGTCGAAGGTGTCGGAGATGAAGGTCGGCGACATCTTCGACGACGAGTCGGCGATGGGGTCGGTCGTCTCGGACGTCCAGCTCGACCGGATCCGCGGTTTCGTGGACCGAGCGCGCGGCTACGGGGCGACCATCAACATCGGCGGCGAGGTGATCGACCAGCCCGGCTCCTGGTACTCGCCGACGGTCGTGACCGACGTCGCTCAGGACTCCGAGATCGTGCAGAACGAGGTGTTCGGTCCCGTCGTCACGATGCAGCGGTTCTCCGACGAGGACACGGCGCTCGCGTGGGCCAACGGCGTCGATTACGGCCTCGCGTCCTCGGTCTGGACGCGCGACGTCGGCCGGGCGCTCCGCATGTCGCGTAAGCTTCAGTTCGGCACCGTGTGGATCAACACGCACATCCCGCTCACCCCGGAGATGCCGCACGGCGGCTACAAGCAGAGCGGGTACGGCAAGGACATGTCGATCTATTCGATCGAGGAATACACGAACGTCAAGCACGTGATGGCGTCGCTCGACTAGGGCGCCGGGTGCCAGACAGGAAGGATGTGAGCTCGCGATGACCGTACGTCCGTTCCTGGTGAACGGGGAGTGGCGAACGGGCGAAAGCTCGTTCGAGGTCCACAGCCCGTACGACGACGCCGTGGTCGCCGAGATCGGCGTGCCCGGCGCCGAGGACGTGGAGGAGGCCATCGCGACGGCCGCCAAGACGTTCGAGGAGGCCCGTCGCCTCCCGATCCATGTCCGCGCGGACGCGCTCGACCACATCTCCCGGCGCCTGGCCGAGTCGATCGACGAGAACGCCGAGCTCATCGCCAAGGAGGGCGGCAAGCCGCTCAAGTGGGCGAAGGTGGAGGCGACCCGCGCGGTCTCCACGTTCCGGTGGGCGAGCGAGATCCTGCGCCGCGGCGACGACGAGCTGATCCGCCTCGACACCGAGGCATCGCTCGGTTCGCGAGTGGGCCTGATCAGGCGGTTCGCCTACGGGCCGGTGCTCGGGATCACGCCCTTCAACTTCCCGCTCAACCTCGTCGCGCACAAGGTGGCGCCCTCGCTCGCGGTCGGAGCGCCGATCGTCGTCAAGCCGGCGTCGTCGACCCCGATCGGGTCGCTGCGACTCGCCGAGCTGTTCGCCGAGACGGACCTGCCCCACGGCATGTACCAGGTCCTGCCGGTCTCCTCGAAGGTGGCCGACGGGATGGCCAGGGACGATCGCTTCCGCAAGATCTCCTTCACCGGTTCCAGCGACATCGGCTGGTACCTGAAGGGCCTCGATCCGAAGAAGCGGGTGACGCTCGAGCTGGGAGGCAACGCCGGCGTGATCGTGCACTCGGACGCGGACCTCGACCTGGCCGCGCAGCGGGTCGCGTTCGGCGGCTACTACCAGGCGGGACAGAGCTGCATCAGCGTCCAGCGCGTCCTGGTCCAGTCCGAGGTCTACGAGGACTTCGCCGCGGGCTTGGTGAAGCAGGTGGAGAGCCTGAAGGTGGGCGACCCGATGGACCCGACGGTCGACGTCGGCCCCGTGATCCAGAAGAGCGAGGTCGGCCGGATCGACTCGTGGGTGCAGGAGGCGGTCTCGCAGGGTGCCACCGTGCTCACCGGCGGCAAGGCCGAGGAGCCGTTCTACTACCCCACGCTGATCGCCGACGTGCAACCGGACATGAAGGTCTGCCGCGAGGAGATCTTCGGCCCGGTCGTGACGATCAGCCCGTACCAGACGTTCGAAGACGCGATCGCGAGCGTGAACGACTCCCGGTTCGGTCTGCAGGCGGGCGTGTTCACCAACGACATCAACCGCGCGTTCCAGGCGCATCGCGATATCGAGGTCGGCGGCGTGATCGTGAACGACGTCTCCGCCTTCCGCGCCGATCAGATGCCGTACGGCGGCTCGAAGGACTCCGGGTTCGGCCGCGAGGGCCTGCGCTACGCGATGGAGGAGATGACCGAACCGCGGATCATGGTCCTGTCGCACGTCCCTCTCTAGGGTGATATCGTCCGCCCGTCTCGACGCCGGGGGGGAGTCGTGGTTCATCTCCGATCGCGTGAGCATGGACGGGTCGAAGGGGCGTTCTCGTGAAGCCGACGAAGGCAGCAGCGCTGCTGGCTGTGGCTGTTCTCGTCTCGGGAGCGGTGGCGGAAGCGGGGACCGGCGGAGTGCGCGACCCGGGGACCCCACGAATGACGTGGAGGAGTCAGCGGGTCAACGGCAAAGCGGCACCACACCATCCGATGAGGTCGCTCCCCCGATATGTTCCCGGAGAGGTCATCGTCGAGTTTCGGGGCCAGCTTCCGGCGGGAGCCCAGGAAAGGATCGCGAGATCCGTCGACGGACAGGTTCGACACCTCATCCCGGGACTGAACCAACAGGTGGTAACGCTTTCCTCGTCGGCGGATCCACTCGCCGCATCTGAGCGCCTGTCGGCTTCTCCTGGTGTGATCGCGGCGGAGCCGAACTGGATCTACGAACCCCTGGAGGTCATCCCGAACGACCCCGCATTCGATGATCAGTGGGGGCTGAGCAACACGGGCCAGATCCATGCGATCGCCGACCCACCGCCTGCCTCCGCCCAGGGCGTGGCCGATGCAGACGCCGACGTGAGCGACGCATGGAGCGTCACGCAAGGGTCTCCCGAGACGGTTATCGCCATCCTCGATACGGGGGTGGATCTGTCCCACCCGGATCTCTCGCCGAACCTGTGGGTGAATACCGGTGAGACGGCCGCCAACGGCATCGATGACGACGGCAATGGCTATGTGGATGACATCGACGGATACGACTTCCTGAGGAACGATCCCTCTCCGCAGGACAACGCCGTTGGACACGGAAGTCATGTGGCAGGTATCGCCGCGGCGGCTGCCAACAACGCGATCGGCGGGGCGGGCGTGTGCCCAGCGTGCAAGCTCATGATCCTTCGCGCCGGAGACGATGGGGGGTTTCCGCTCGACACCACCCTGGAAGCGATCGTCTACGCCGTCGAGAACGGCGCGGACATCATCAACATGAGCTTGGGCGGCCCCGTTTGGTCGAAGCTTCTGCGCAAGGCTCTTGCTTGCGGCCGGCGACAACGGCGTGCTCGTCGTCGCCGCGGCGGGGAACTCGGATCGAGACAACGACCAGCTCTACTATCTCCCGGGTGGTGACCCGTTCGCGCCCGACTATCCCGCGAGCCACGACCTGCCCAACATCATTTCTGTAGCGGCGAGCAACGACCTCGATCGGTACGGATACCTCACGGGATGTGACCTTGCTGGAGGCGGCGCAGAGTGCAGCTTCACGAACTGGGGCCACACATCCGTGGACCTTGCCGCTCCTGGGGTCGATATCTTGAGCACGTATCTGTCGGGCGGGTATGCGACATTGACCGGGTCGTCGATGTCGGCCCCGTTCGTTTCAGGCGTCGCGGGTCTCGTGCTCTCCCAGAACCCCTCGTACACCCCCCTGCAGGTGAAGAATGCGATCTTGAACTCGGTCGACCACCCTCAGGACTTGGCCGGCGGGTTCACGGTCACGAGCGGTCGCTTGAACGCGCAGGGGGCGCTCACAGGTTCAACGGCGAACGCTACGCCGCGCACGGACGGGACCATGGCCGATGCTGCGTCGATCAACTCCAGGAAGAAGGGGTCGCTTTCGTTTCCAACGGACATCAACGACATCTACAAGAAGAGGCTCAGAGCGGGGAAGAGGTATGCCGTTCTCCTCGATGTGCCTCGGCGGGCCGACTATGACATCTTCGTTTGGAAGCCCGGGGCAGCCGACACGTGGCCGATCGACTACCGGTGCGGCGGCTTCGGCTGCCTTCTCCAGGAGAGGGCCGTGAGGGGCAAGGGGAAGGACGAATATCTGGAGTTCACGGCCCGCAAGAACGGGGACGTACTACTTCCATGTCAACCTTTTCAGCGGCCGTGGATCGTACACACTGCGGGTGGGAGTTCCCTCCTAGCTCTACGGGCCTCGTTCTCGCGCTGCAGATCCGCCGGTCATGAGCCGATTTCCTAGGTCGTACCCGGCTACGGCCGCGCCGAGGTTGGGACGATCGGGAGCTGGGTACGTGGGAATGACGAGGGAGGTGATCCGATGGTCTGGACGATCCTTGGTCTCGCGTGCATCGTCCTCGCCTTCGTCGGGGAGATCATCGATGAGCGCATCTTGCTCGGCACGCTCGAGTGGTTCGTCGCCGCGATCGCGTTCAACACCCTCGGCGCGCTGCCGTTCATGAAGAAGCGCTAGCGCGTGTGGGCCGCGTGGCCAGATGCACGTCGCGGGGTACCCACAGCCGCCAAGCGGTTGACGGGACCCCGGCACACCATGTCACGCTAGGCACACACGTTGACATGGATGCCACAACACCTTCCCCCAGCTCGGGCACGGTCTCCCAAGCTCCTGTCGCGCGTCCCGCTTCGAGCGTGATGGGTTGAGCCGGATCGCGGTCCTCGGGGCCGGTGCGATGGGGAGCGCGGCTGCCGTCCTGCTCGCCCGTCACGAGGATGTGGAGCTGCTCGTGCTCGACGTCGACGCGGGTCGGGCTGCGCGCGTGGCCGAGCGGGCCGGCGCCGAGGGCCGGGGGTTCGACGCCCACGCGGGCGAGCTCCCGTCGGTGCTCAAGGACGTCTCGGCCGTGGCCGCGTGTCTGCCCTACCGGTTGAACCTCGAGGTCATGGAGGCGGCGCTCGCCGCCGGTTGCCACTACGCGGACCTCGGCGGCCTGTACCACGTGACCCTGAAGCAATGGGAGCTGGACGACCGATTCCGCGACGCCGGTCTGTCGGCGGTGATGGGGATCGGCTCGGCCCCGGGGATCACGAACGTCCTCGCGCGGCTCGGGGCCGATCGGCTGGACGTGGGGTCGGTCCGTTCGATCGACCTGGTGGACGGGGCGATCGACCTCTCCGAGGGTGGTGGCGCCTTCGGCGTCCCGTATTCGGCCGAGACGATCCTCGACGAGTTCACCCTCCCGGCGATCGTGTTCGAGGACGGGGTGCTGAAGGAGGTCCCGGCCGGGTCGGGGGTCATCGACTGGACGTTCCCCGAACCCGTCGGCACGCAGCCGGCGATGTACACGCTCCACTCGGAACCGGCGACCCTCCCACGAACGATCCCGGGGGTTCGGGACGTCCGGTGGCGACTCGCGCTGCCGCGCCCGATCCACGAGGGGTTCGCGTTCCTCGTGCGGGCGGGTCTCGCTTCGCGCGACCCGGTCATGACTTCCGCTGGTCCCGTCGTCCCGCGTGACGTGCTGGCCGCGGTACTGAACCGGCTCTCGGCCGTCGACGAGACGGATCGGCCGAGGGACCGAGAGGTGATCGACGTGCGGGTCGCTGGTCGCAAGGACGGCGATTCCGCGGTCTATCGTTCGCTCGCCAGCTTCACGCCGCCCCCCGAGGGTCTTTCGGCGGGCGCGTTCGGCACATCGATCCCGGTCGCCACCGCGGTGCGATGGCTCGCCGAAGGCCGAGTCCCGCTCGGCGTGCACCCGCCGGAAACGGCGTTCGACGCCGAAGCGTTCGTCGAGGATCTCGAACTCGAAGGTGTCGGCTTCGCCGGCGAGCTGCTCGGCTGAGACGCCGGAGGCCTAGGTCACGGAAGGACCGGCCGCTACCCGAGCAGCCGAGCCCCGAACGCTCCCACGATCTCGGCGACCTCCTTCTCGCGTCGCCAGAAGAAGTGATCGGTCCCCGGCACGATCGCGACCTCCGCCTCGGGCAACGTGGTGCCGAGCGCTTCCAGCCTCGGCCGCGGGCAATAGACGTCGCCTTCCCCCGCGAGCAGGAGCGCGGGACGACGGAACATACGGAGCTCCGCCGGGCCCGGGATGGGAGGGATGTCGATGTCCCCGGGGTCGAGCGGCAGACCGATGAGCGCGAGCCCCGCGACGCGTTCGTCCGTGATCGCCTCGCGGAGCGCGACGGCCGCTCCGAACGACCATCCGCAGACGAGGGTCGGCCCCACCGCTTCCTCGCGGATCCGGCCGATGGCCGCCTCGACGTCCTTGATCTCGGCGTGCCCGCCCGCGTAGGTCCCCGCACTCCGCATCGTCCCTCGGAAGTTGAATGCGAGGACGGCGAAACCACGTGACGCGAGCTCGTTGCGGAGCGCCCACAGGATCGGATGGTCCTTGCTGCCGCCGTGGCGAGGGTGCGCGTGACACACCACGGCCGACCCCAGCGCCGTCCGATCGGGACGTCTGATCTCGCCTTCGAGCGAGACCCCGTCCTGCGTCGGGAAACGGATGGGTTCCATGCGTGGGACGATGCCAGGCGTGGCGACCTCGCGGCAACCGAAGGGTATCGGGTTCGCGCTGCGCGATGCGTTGCCCTGGAAGGCTCTCTCGGGCATCGTGCGCGCGGCGGAACCCGCCGGGTACGGTGCCGTCTTCCTCCCCGAGATCAGCGGCCGGGATGCGCTGGTCACGCTCGGGATGCTCGCCGGCGAGACGCGGGATCTGTTCCTGGGAACGGGGGTGGTCCCGATGCGGTCTCGGACGCCGCTCGTGGCCGCGATGGGCGCCGCCACCGTGCACGAGCGCTCGGGCGGTCGACTGATCCTGGGCCTGGGGACGGGTGACGCGGGCGCGGGAGCCCTCGACGAGCTCCGCGAGACCGTTGGGCGGATCCGAACCCTGCTCGACGGGGAGACGCTCGAGCTCGGGGACGGTCCGCAGAGCCTGTCCCTTCCCCCCGGCTCGCCCGTACCGATCTGGGTCTCGGCCCTCGGCCCCAGGGCGATGCGCCTCGCCGGCGAGATCGCGGACGGCGTCATCCTCAATTGGTGTCCACCCGAGCGGGTGCCGTTCGCGCGGACCCGTATCGCCGAAGGCGCCGAGTCGTCGGGACGCGATCCGGCCTCGATCACCGTTGCGGTCTACGTTCGAGCGTGGGTGGGTGGGGACGAGGCCGAGGCCATGTCGTCCCTGAGAGCCATGGCGGGCCAGTACGCGTCGTACCCCGCGTACCGGCGTCAGTTCGAGCAGGTGGGCCTCGGCCCACAGGCGGCGGTCGCCGCGCAGGCGCACCGAGCCGGGCGATCCGAGGACGTCCCCGAGGTCATGGTCAGGGCGGTCTGCGCGGTCGGTGATGCGGCGCGGGACCGCGTCGAAGCGTTCGGGCAGGCGGGGGCTGATCTCCCGATCGTGTACCCCGTCGCGACGGCCGACGCCGCCGCGTCGATCGAAGGAACCCTCGTGGGGCTCGCGCCCGGCTGAATCGCCTCCGCCCTTGCGCAACCGTTCGTCCCCGTGGAGTATGGTTTACAAGGTCGGCACCGTGGAAAAGGGGAAAACATGACCTACACCATCTGCGAGCCGTGTATCGACATCAAGGACAAGGGATGCGTCGACGAATGCCCCGTCGACTGCATCTACGAGGGCCCACGGATGCTCTACATCCACCCGGACGAGTGTGTCGACTGCGGAGCCTGTGAGCCGGTGTGCCCGGTGACGGCGATCTTCTACGAGGACGACGTCCCGGCCGAGTGGAAGCAGTTCACGCCGATCAACGCCGAGTGGTTCAACGACGACGTGAGCGGCGTCGGCTCACCCGGGGGGGCGGCGCAGGTGGGCCCGAGCAATGTGGACCATCCGGTGGTCGCCGCATGGCCCACCGTCGGCTGAGCTAACCGGCCGAACCCGATCGTTCAGCCGCTCTCCGAGGCGGGTTCGGGGTCGGGCACCTCGCCCGGACCGCTCCAGGGGGTTTCGCCCCAGCGAGACCTCGACTTCGCCGCGAGCTTGGACATCAGCGAGATCGCGGCAGGGTCCTCCGAGCCCGGACGCCACTCGACGACCCCGTCAGCCACGGCGCGATCCCACAGATCGCGGCCCTTGTCCGTTCGGATGATCGTCAGGGTCCAGCCGTCGCTCTGACCGAGTCCGCCGAACGAGATGTCGGCGTGCTCCGCCGCGAAGTCCGGACAGCGGAGGCACCCCGGCCGCGTGAACTCCTGCGCCTGCTTCAGGGAGTACGTGACCTCCTCGCCGTCCTTCGTGTAGAAGAGCAGCTTCCCCTTGACGTTCACCCGGACGAGATCGTCGGGCTCGAGCCCCAACCGGTTCTGCGCGATCTCGACCATGAGCCCGTCATAGGTGAAGCTCTTCGAACAGAGCAGGCCGAACGTCCAGTTGATCTTCTTCGCCCACTTGTTGACCCTGCGGGCCGCCATCGAGCCCGTCACGCTCGCCTGGCAGGACATCCCGACGAGCGCCACCTTGGACAGCCCCATCTCGGCGGCCTTGATGAGGGCGAGCGGGTTGGCCGAGTAGGTGTACCTCGAACCCGCGGTCGCGAGCACTCCTTCCTCGTCGGTGACGACCGTGGGCTCGGCGTCCCACGCGCGCTCGTCCGAGAGCTTGGAGGTGAGCGCCCCGTCGATCTCGCCGTTGCGCAGCCCCCAGATCAGCAGGGCCGACACCACACCCCCGTCCTGCCCCTGCATCAGCGCCTCGGGGAGCGTCGCCCGTGCGAGCACGATGTCCTGGTACTGGCCGATCACGTCCTCGGGGCTGCGGGTCTGTCCGAACAGCAACTGGTCGATCTCGGACTCCCATTCCCGGAAGCGCGGGCAGGCGAGCGTGCAGAGCGAGCAACCCCGGTCGCCGTGAACGCAGGCATCCGGACCGTCCTCCTGCAGCTGGACGGGAACGTCGTCCTCGTACCCCAGGACGTGGAACGGGCAGGCCACGATGCACGCCGTGCAGCCCGTGCACAGCCCCGTGAGGACGACCTCGTTGTACAGGTCGCGCCACTGCGTCTTGTCGGCGCTGCTCGGCATCGGAGCGAAGTATAGGAGCAGACGTCCGCAAGCCTCCGCCGATGGTCGATCCACCTTTCTGGGCCGCCTGGGCTAGGCTGGCGCGACGTCCGACGACGGAGGTGGAGGGATGGTGAAGGCCAGGTGGGTCCGGCTCGTAGCCGGACTGTTCGTGCTGTCGCTCGTCGTCGCTGCTTGTGGCGGCGACGACGACGGAGGCGATACGACCGGCGCGACCGGTGCGACCGAAGAGACCGGTTCGACCGGCGGTGGTACGTCGATCACGATCGCGGACTTCGCGTTCGACCCGAACACGATCACCGTTTCCGGTCCGACCGAGGTGACGATCACCAACGACGACGACGCCACCCACACGTTCACGCTCGATGACGACAGCGTGGACGAGACCATCGATGCGGGGGCAACGGCGACCGTCACGGTGGACGTGTCGCAGACGACCGGATTCCACTGCACGATCCACCCGGACATGACCGGAACCGTGGAGGTCGCGTAGGCGGGGGGTCGAGGGATCAGGACCCGTTCGGCGCGTCAGACGGAGAACGAGTCTCCGCAGGCACACTCGTGCGTCGCGCGGGGGTTCAGCATCTTGAGACCGCCGCCCAGGAGCGCGTCGTTGAACTCGAGGGTCGAGCCCTCGACGATCGGCGCGCTCCGGCGGTCCACCAGGACCCGAACGCCGTCCGCCGCGGCGATCACGTGGTCGTCGTCGGCCGGCGCGTCGGCGAACGAGAGCTCGTAGGAGAAGCCGGAGCACCCACCGGCGACCACCCGGACCCGCAGGACCGGGTCCGCGCGTTGCTCCCTCGCCGCGAGCTGGCGGATCTTGCCGGCGGCTCGGTCGGTCACGGTGATCACCGTGGTCGTCTGCTCCACGTTCCAAGGATACCCGAGCCCGCGTCTCCCACGACCGGCGAGCTGCAGGGGCCCTTCACGCTGTCGGACAGCGTGGGGGAGGCGTGGATCGCGTTCCCGACCGTCGACGCCGGGATCCGGCCCGTTCCGTCACGAGCCGCCCAGGAACCCGATGAACACGCGCGCGTAGACGCGAGCCGCGGTGACGAGCTCGGCAACCTCGACCGACTCGTTCACCATGTGCGCCACCGTGAGCGAACCCGGACCGAGGATGACCGTGGGGATGCTCCGGTCGTTGATGTAGAAGCGGGCGTCCGTGATGCCGGTGAACCCCGTGTCGAGCGGCTCCCGTCCCGTCTCGGTCCGAACCGCGTCCCGGCAGAGATCGGCGATCCGCGAGTCCCCGGTGGTCTCCGCGGCGTCGGTCCACATCTTGACCGCGAAGGAGAGATCCACCTCCGGGTGCTCGGCCCGGATCGACGCCGCCAGCCGGTCGAACGGCTCGAGCACCACATCGGCCGCGCGCTCTCCCGGGATCACGCGGCGGTCGATGTCGACGACGCAGCGGTCGGCGACGACGTTGGGCGCGCTCCCGCCGTCGATCAACGCCGCGTTCACCGACGGTCGCCCGACGAGCGGATGCTCGATGTCGGGGAGGACCTCCTCGATGCGGAGCAGGAACCGCGCCATCGACGTGATCGCGCTCACGCCGAGGTGCGGCGTCGAGCCGTGGGCCGCCGTCCCTCGGGCGGTGGCGGTGATCCAGGCGCCCCCGCGTTCGGCGAGCGCCAGGTTCAGCTCCGTGGGCTCGCCGACGATCGCCGCGTCCTGGTCGAGGTCGCCGCGCTCGAGGAGGACCTTCGTGCCGTGCAGGCCGGCGAGCTCCTCGTCGGCCACCAGATGCAGGTCGAGCCTGCCGCCGAGCCGGACCCGCGAGCGACGGATCGCCGAGACGGCGCCGAGCGCGGCGGCGATGGGACCCTTCATGTCGGCCGCGCCACGCCCGACCAGCCTGCCGTCGACGATCTCGGCGCCGAACGGTGGATGCCGCCACGTCTCGGGGTCACCTGCGGGCACCACGTCCAGGTGTCCGTTCCAGGCGAGCGCGGGCCGGTCGGCGCTCCCGAAGCGCGCGATCACGCTCGGCCTGCCCGCCTCGCCGCGGACGATCCGGGGCGAGCCGTCGAGATCCTCCAGGATCGCCATGGCGACCTCGGCGACGTCGTCCTCGGTCCCGCCCGGGTTCTCGCTCGGCGTCGTGATGAGCCTGCGCGCGAAGCGGAGCACCTCGTCGGGGTCGACCTCGTCGACGGCGGCTCGAACGGCCGCCTCCTCTACCATGGCGGCGAATGTACCGGAGCGACGTTCGCGCGCGCCTGGAGGGCAGCCTCGATCCGCATCCCGCCCCGATACCCGGTGAGGGCGACCGGCTCGCCGCCGTACTGCTCCCGCTCGTCGAGGGCGACCGGCTGGTGCTCACCAGACGGACGGAGCACCTGTCACGGCACCCCGGCGAGATCTCGTTCCCGGGTGGCCTCACGCACGAGGAAGACGTGGATCTCTCGGCGACCGCGCTCCGCGAGACGCAGGAGGAGCTCGGGCTCGCACCGGACGACGTCGAGGTGCTCGGCGCGCTCGAGCCGGTCCACACGTTCGTCTCGGCCATCCTCATCGTGCCGTTCGTCGGCGTGGTCTCTGCGGCTCCGGTGTTCACGCCCAGCGAGGCCGAGATCGCCGAGGTGCTCTCGTACCCGCTCGACGAACTGATGGCGGCCGAGACCACGGTCGAATGGCCTCGGGACGGCCTCGTGTACCGGGGCTTCGCCTACCCGATGAGCGACGGGAACACGATCTGGGGTGCCACGGCCACGATCGTGAACGAGCTGATGGCGATCGTGCGGAGCCGATCGTGAGCGACGACGCCGCGCCGTACGGCCCATCCGACCAGGAGCTCCGGTCGATCCTGGGGGACTCGAAGACGATCGCGGTCGTGGGCCTGTCGTCGGACCCGGATCGGCCTTCGAACGAGGTCGCCGAGTTCCTGCAGTCGAAGGGGTACCGGATCGTCCCCGTGAATCCCAAGGAGACCGAGGTCCTCGGCGAGCGCGCGTATCCCTCGCTGCTCGACGTTCCCGAGGAGATCCGGATCGACGTCGTCGATGTGTTCCGTCGCGCCGAGCACACGCCCGAGATCGCCGAACAGGCGGTCGCTCGCGGCGCCAAGGTCCTCTGGTTGCAGGAGGGCATCGCCGACGACGAAGCGAGACGGATCGGTGAGGACGCCGGCCTGACCGTCATCATGGGTCTGTGCATCAAGAAGCAGAAGCAACGTCTGGAGGGGGGTTCGGGGGCGTAGTCGAGCCGAAGGCGAGCGAAGCCCCCGAGAGCAAGGAGGGATCTCGATGCAGAAGTGGGAGTACTTCGTGGCACCGTTGCTCGAGCACAACCCGGGCGAGATCTTGAACACGTTCGGTGAGGACGGGTGGGAGCTCGTTTCGGTGGCCCAGATCCAGAATCCGATGGGCGGTCAGTCGACCGTTGCCTACATGAAGCGGCCGAAGGGCTAACGCCGCAACAGCCGCGTGCGCATCAGGAGCAGCCCGCCGATCAGCAGCGCGGCGATCACGAGCCCGGCCCCGCTCACCAGCCCGCTCGGGGGTTCCCCGTCACCGGGCATCGGGGAGAGCGCGTCGATGGGAGCGATCCGGCGATAGAGGGCGCTCGGCGTCACGACCCAGATCGAACCATCGGGTGCTGGCGCGATGTCGGTGATCCCTCCGTCGAACCTCGCGACGATGCCCTCGGTGGGGCCGGGCAGCGGCATCACGTGGAGGTTGCCGTCGTACCCCTCGCCGAAGAGCAGGGTCCCCTCAGAGACGGCGCACCCGGTCGGCACGATGGTTTCGGGGAAGTTGAGGACGGGGTCGACGAACGCCGGCTCGCCACCCGGCCCAAGGCGTTCGGGCCATCCGTAGTTCCCGCCGGGCTCGATGAGGTTGATCTCGTCGTCCTCGGTCGGGCCGTTCTCCGTCTCCCAGAGCTGGCCCGTCGCCGGGTCGAAGCAGAGCCCGAACGAGTTCCGGATCCCGAGCGCGAAGGTCGGGTTGCCCGGCCCGAGCGGGTTGTCGTCGGGGACGGAGCCGTCGGGGTTCAGTCGCAGGATCCGGCCGCCGATCCCGTTCGGGTCCTGCGAGCGCGATCCGTCGTGGCCGTCCCCGACCGAGACGTAGAGCTTGCCGTCGGGCCCGAACGCGAGGTCACCCCCGTTGTGCCAGCCGGCCGTGGCCGGCAACAGGTCCAGGAGCGGCTGGACATCGGTTCCGCGGTCGCCGTCGGCGCGGATCCGGACGAGGTGGTTCACTGCGTCGGTGCCCGTGTAGTAGGCGTACACCCACGGCTCGTCGGGGAACGTCGGGGTCGACCGCGACGCCGAGCAGTCCCGTCTCGTTCACCGTCACCTGGACCGGCAGCGTCGCGAACGGCTCGTCGAGGATCTCGCCGTCGCGCACGATCCGGATCTCGCCGACGTCCTTGTCCGCGACGAAGATCGTGCCGTCGGGCGCGAACGCCATGTTCACGGCGAAGCCGAACCCGTCCACCTGGAGCTCGAACCCCTCCTGGGCTCCGGCCGCGGAGGGGAAGAGGGCGACGAGGACTGCAAGCGCGAGGCCGAGTCTCCGGATCACGGTGCGAGTGTAGGAGGCGCTCCCGGATAGGGTGGCGGCATGCTCCGGCTCGACCACGTCGTGTACGCCGTCCCCGATCTCGATGAGGCCGCGGTCCGGTTCCGCGAGGAGTTCGGACTGGATTCGACCGAGGGCGGGCGGCACGAGCGCTGGGGGACGGCGAACCGGATCGTGCCGCTGGGTGATCAGTACCTGGAGCTCGTTGCCGCGGTGGACGAGCCGGTGGCTGCCGAGACCGCGTTCGGCAGGGGCGTGCTCGAACGCGCTGCGGGAGGCGGCGGCTGGTTCACGATCGCCGCGGTCGCCGACGACCTCGACGCGGTCGCGTCGCGGCTCGGGCTCGAGGTCGGATCGGGATCGAGGACGCGCCCGGACGGCCAGACCGTCCGCTGGAGGATGGCCGGGCTCGACGACCCGCGGCGCGAGCCCTGGATGCCGTTCTTCCTCATCTGGGACATCTCCGACGAGCTGCACCCCGGGCGCGCTCGAGCCGGGCACGGCGTACGCGCAACCGGTCTCGCGTGGGTCGAGGTGGGCGGAGACGCCGAGCGACTCCGCACGTGGCTCGGTGGCGACGAGCTGCCGATCCGGGTGACCGACGACGAGCCGGGCATCCACCGGGTCGCGATCTCGACCCCCGACGGCGAGCTGGTGATCGAGTGAGCGAGGGCGGAGGGCCGCTCGTGCGGCCCTCCGCCGCTCGGAGTCAGTCCAGCTACTGGAGGTAGTTCTCCATCGCGAAGTTGGCGACGTTCGTTGCCGAGTTCTGCCGCCTGCACATCGGCGGTGCGGAAGTGCAGTCCCGCCCAGATGCGAGCTTCGACGATCTCGTCGACCGCCTGCGAGAAGCTGCCGAACGAACGCGTAGCATCCCCGCCGGGATTGACGGCGAAGCTCGTGATCTGGTAGCCGCCCGCGGGTGCGTTGCCGAAGAACTCCCGCAGCACGGTGGTGTGCGAACCGTCGAGCCCGAGATGCCCCGACACGTGATCGGGGTAGGGCGCCGCGAGCAGCGGCGTCCACGTTGGATCAGGCGAGGTCGCGGGGTTGCCGTCCTCCGCCGCCCTGCGGATCGCCTGGAACGGCCGCCAGAAGCTGAAGTGGTACTTGTCGTTCCAGGTGTTGATCGCTGCGTCGGCCGCTGCCAGGTTCTGCATCGCGAGGAGACGTGCGCTGTCAGCAGCGTCGAGATGGTTTCGTGCGATGAGCTGGCGGGCGACGTCGTTCCAGCTCGCGACGGGGTTGCTCTGCCACCACTTGGCGATATACGTCTGGGTTGCCGTTCGGGCCGAGGGCGTCACCACGAGACCGTCGCCGCCAAGCGCTTTGACCTCGTTGACCTCCGCCGCATAGGCGGCGCTGTTGAGCGCAAGTGGACCGGCGGAACGGAATTGCGACGAGCTCTGCATCAGGAACGGCTTGACGCCGCCGACCCACGGAGTGGGGTCGAGCACCGTCGTGCCGTTCGGCGCCACCGGATCAAAGAACCCCGGGTTCGCGTTCGGCACGAACTGGGACGGCCCGAACCTTCCATCGTTCTTCCTCGCGTCGATCATCGCCTGCGCCGCCGCGGTGCCGGCAGCGATCCCCTGATCCTTGAACGGCGAGTCGGGTATCGCGTTCACCGCAGCTTCGTACTGCGACGCGAGCGTCGCGAGCAGGGTCTCCCGGTTGGGGAACGGGATGCTCTGAGGGACGGTCTCGACGATGTTCTTCAGAACCAGGTACGCGGCCGTTGCGACGGCCGCTTCATCGGACGCGGTGTTGGCGAACCGTCTGCTTCAGAAGGTACGGCCGGTGATGCTTCGGCGTGATCGCGTTGACCGCGTCATAGACAGCCCCCTGAACCATCCCCATGTTGATTGAGATGCTGGTGGTGCTCCGCCCGCTGGGCCTGGAATCCCCGGCCCGGGAATGCCGGTGAGCGTGCTGACCGCGATGATGTTCCACTGCATCACTGCGGTTGCGTCTGCCGTGGCGGGTGGTGCGGCCGATGCGCCGACGATGCCGGATGTCCCCAGGAGCGCACCGACTGCCACCGCGATGAACCAAACAGATGGTCTACGTGTCATGTCTTCCTCCCTCTCGACCTCGCTCGAGGTCGAACGACTCGTAGGTGTGCGAGGACAGCCTCGTCGCCTCCGGGGGGAATCCATTCGACATTCGTCATATCTTTTCGGCGAGGCGGTCCGGCTCAGCTTGCCTTGGCCCTCGACACCTGGAGCTTCGACAACGCCGCCGTTCGGCTGCGAACACCCAGCTTGGCGAAGATGTTCTCGAGGTGCTTGCGGACGGTCGTCGGCTGGATCCACAGCTCGCGCGCGATCTCGGCATTGGACAGTCCGTCCTCGACGCATCGCATCACGTCGCGTTCGCGGGCGGTCAACACGGCCTCGCACGAGGGCCGCTCGCTGAGCAGCAAGGCCGAGCCGTCCCCCGTCGCCTCGACGACGAGCGTGGAGCCGTCGCCCGCGATCACGAGCGTCTGGCACGCCCTCGCGTGCCAGTCGGCGATCCGTTCAGGGAGTCGGGCACCGCGCATCTCGAGGTCGTCCCGCAGGGCGCGCCCGGTCGTCTCGGATGCGAGCTCGATCCTCCCCGTGCCGTCCAGGAGGAGGGTCCCGTTTTCCAGCGCCCCGTCCATCGCGGACAGCGCCGCTCGCAGGCATCGGCGGACGCCCTCGTGCCCGATCGACCCGTCGAGGACCGACACGACCAACCGCGGACCTACGCGAAGCGAATCGGTCGTCGCCTCCGAGCTCCCGTCTGTGACGATCTGCGTGTCGGGTTCATCGCGGTCTCCGGGTCCCGGGCGCTCCCTCTGGGCTCTTTCGTCGAGCGTAAGCACGGATCTATCCTTCCCCGCCCGCACGTTCGAGCCCAGTTCGGGCATCACACGGCGGTGGTGACGACCGGCACCTGGAACGCTGAGGGGTGGGGCGGGAAGGTTGGTCCGCTCAGCCGAGTGCTTGCTCGAGATCGCCCACCAGGTCGTCGGGGTGCTCGATCCCCACCGAGAGCCGGATCAGGGTGTCGGGCACCTCGATCGGCGAGCCCGAGACGCTGGCGTGCGTCATCGGGCCGGGCAGCTCGATCAGCGACTCGACGCCGCCGAGCGACTCCGCGAGGAAGAACAGCTCGGTCGACTCCGCCACGTGGATCGCCTCGTCTCGGCTCTCGACCTCGAAGCTCACCATGCCGCCGAAGTCCCGCATCTGCCGGACCGCGACCTCGAACCCCGGATGGCCGGGTAGCCCGGGGTAATGCACGCGAGTGACCTTCGGATGGTTCTGGAGGAACTCCGCGATCTGCTTGGCGCCGCGGCAGTGGGCCTCCATCCGGAGGGCGAGCGTCTTCACCCCTCGGAGCGCGAGGTAGCAGTCCATCGGGCCGGGGACGGCGCCCGCCGCGTTGACGAGGAACGCCAGGCGTTCGGTCAGCTCCTCGTCGCTCGTCACGAGCGCGCCGCCGATCAGGTCCGAGTGCCCGCCGAGGTACTTCGTCATCGAGTGCAGCACCACGTCGGCGCCGAGCTCGAGCGGCCGCTGCAGGTACGGGGTCGCGAACGTGTTGTCCACGACGCACCGCGCGCCCGCCCGGTGCGCGAGGTCCGCCACGGCGGCGATGTCGACCACCTTCAGGAAGGGGTTGGTGGGGGACTCCACCCACACGAGCGCCGTGTCCTCGCGCACGACGGAACGGCACGCGACGAGGTCCGTCATGTCGACGGTGTCGAACGCGAGGCCCCACTGGTCCATCACCCGCGCGAGCAGTCGGTACGTTCCCCCGTACACGTCGTCCGAGATCAGCACGTGGTCGCCGGGTTTCAGCGTGAGCAACAGGGTCGTCGTCGCCCCGAGGCCGCTCGAGAAGCAGAGACCCTTCGAACCTCCTTCGAGCGACGCCAGCACCTGCTGCAGCGCCTCGCGCGTCGGGTTGCCGGCGCGCGCGTAGTCCCACGCCTTCGGCTTGCCGACCGCCGGCTGAGCGTAGGTCGAGGTCTGGTAGATCGGGACGTTCACCGAGCCGAACTCGGCGTCGGGATCTTGCCCGACGTGGATCGCCCGCGTCTCGAACCGCATCGCGTCGTCGCTCACCGCGGACGCTCCCGTCTCATCGCATCTCGGGTGGCACGGCCCATCCCCGCCGGTTGAGCTCGTCCACCGCGTCTTGCCCCTGCCGGGCGAGTCCCCACAGAGCGGACTTGCGCTTGGCATCGTGTCCGGGCGCGAACTCGCGACCGGTGAGGGCGGTGCACGAGGGATCCCCGCACGCGCACGCCGCGAGCCCGGGGAGCGAGGGCTGCTGGCGCTCCTTCGCGGGTGCGGTGGCCCTTCGGTACGGACGCGCGGGGAGCGTGGCGGCGGGAAGGACGATCTTGCCCTCCCTCGGATCGCCGGGGGCGCTGAACCGGCGCTCGAGCGCGAACAGGCCGGTGAGCGCGGCGAGCGCGGCGTCCACCTGGTCGGCCGAACGGAGCGCCGAGGCGTCGACCGCGTGCGAGCGGAGCACCTCCCGCCGCCAGGCGTGGGGGCTCATACCTTTCGGCGGCAGGAAGCCCGAGAGCACCACGGCCGTCGCGTGCGGGAAGACCTCGATCGCCTGGCCCCGGACGGAACCGGTGCGGTACCGCGGGAAGGCGTCCTCGATCGCTCGGAACGCCTGGAAGCCGATCGTCATCCATTCGTAGAAGGGGTGGTCGGCCATCTTCGGATCCGACGGCGTGTTGAAGCACTGGACCCCGAACCACCGGAGCTCCCGCTCCGTGAGCCGTGAGCGGCCGGAGGACGCCCAGGCCGGGGGGGCGTCGATCGCCACGACGTCGGGACCGAAGTCGGGCACGAGCTTGTGCAGGTCGTCCACGTCGACGTGGCGCGCCGTGTCCAGGACCGCTCGCTCGCCGTCGAGCAGGACGAGGTCGAGCCCTTTGCGAACCCCGACGTCGATCCCCAGCGCGCGCACGGTCAGACGCGGGAACGGTGCGCCAGGAATTCGAGCAGGTCGCTGCGCGTGAGGACCCCGAGCACCTCGCCGGCCTTCTCGACCAGGACCGCGGGACCGTGCTGGAGCGTCTGGAACGCGAGCTCGATCGGCGCGTCGAACTCGACCAGGCCGATCGGCGGCCCCATGACCTCGGCGACGTCGGCCTGCAGGGCGTCGGGGTCGCGGAAGATGCGGTCGAGGAGCGCGTTCTCGTGGACGCCGCCGACGAACTGCGCGACGTCGACCCCCGCCTCGCGAACGACGGGGGCCTGCGAGATGTTGTACTCGTGCAGCACGTCGATCGCCTGGCGGACCTTGTCCCGCGCGTTCACGGTGATGAGCGGCGGGACGTGGCCGTGCTTGGCCGACAGGACCTCCTCCACGCGCACGATCTCGGGCCGTTCCATCAGCCCGTACTGGAGCAGCCAGGTGTCGGAGTAGGCCTTCGAGAGGTAGTTCCGGCCGGTGTCGGGGAGGATCACGACCACCGTGGTCCCGGCCGCCAACTCGGACGCGATCGTGAGCGCCGCCACGACGGCGGTCCCCGAGGACGAGCCCACGAGGATCCCCTCCTCGCGGGTGATCCGCCGCGCCATCCGGAACGCGTCGCGGTCCGAGACGCGCACGTAGCGGTCGACGAGCGACGGATCGAACGTGGTGGGCCAGAAGTCCTCGCCGATGCCCTCGGTCAGGTAGGGGTGCACGCCGCCCGAGTAGATCGAACCCTCGGGGTCCGCACCGACGACCAGCAGGTCCGGCTTCTGCTCCTTCAGGTACCGGGCGGCGCCGCTGATCGTCCCGCCCGTGCCCACCCCGGCGACGAGGACGTCGACCGCCCCGTCGGTCTGCCGCCAGATCTCGGGCCCGGTCGTCTCGTAGTGGGCGGCCGGGTTCTCCGGGTTGAAGTACTGGTTGGGCTGGAACGCGCCGGGGATCTCCTCGGCCAGACGGTCCGCGACGCGGTAGTAGGACTCGGGGGACTCCGGGGGGACGGCGGTGGGGCAGATCACCACCTCGGCGCCGTACGCGCGCAGGAGCGAGATCTTCTCCTGGCTCATCTTGTCGGGCATCACGAAGATGCACCGGTACCCGCGGAGCGCGGCCGCGATCGCGAGCCCGTGTCCCGTGTTGCCGGAGGTGGGCTCGACGATCGTTCCGCCGGGCTTGAGGTGGCCCCCGCGTTCGGCCGCCTCGATCATCCGCAGCCCGATCCGGTCCTTGACGCTCCCGCCAGGGTTCAGCATCTCGAGCTTGGCGAGGACGGTCGGCTGCACGCCGCGGGCGACCTTGCCGAGCCGGACGAGCGGCGTATCGCCGACCGCGTCCAGCACCGTGTCGAGTACGTCCACCGACCCCCCAGGCTCCGCCTCGCCTCATCCTCCCACGAACCGGCCCCGCCGTTCTCCCGAGGCCAGGCCCCGAAAGGCGAGGAGGGCTTCACCCGAGCGGCCGACGTGCCGATTCCTGGTAGATGGACACGCCGGCGCTCCAGGCACGTTCGGGAGACCGTGCCCACATCTCGCTGCTCGTGGTCGACGACGATCCGTTCATCACCCGCCTGTTGGAGATCGAGCTCGTCGCCGCCGGCTACGACGTTCGGACCGCCGGCAACGGAAAGCAGGCGCTCGAGCTCGCCACCGAGCGGTGCCCCGACCTGGTCCTTGCCGACGTGATGATGCCGAACATGGACGGGTTCGAGCTGACGCGCCGGTTGCGGCTCGACGAGCGCACGGCGGGCGCGAAGGTGATCCTGCTGACCGCCCGGGGCCTCTCGGCCGATCGTCTGGAGGGGTTCGCGGTCGGGGCGAACGAGTACGTCATCAAGCCGTTCGACACCCCCGAGCTCCTCGCGCGCATCGGCGAGGTCCTCGCCCGGCCGGGTGCGGCCAAGCAGCCGGCCTGACGCACCGCGAGCACGTCCTCCACCCCGCACTATCATCGCGAGCGTGAGCGCGCGCGAGATCCGGGCACCCCGGGGCACCGAGCTGTCGTGCCGGTCGTGGCCGCAGGAGGCCGCGATGAGGATGCTCATGAACAACCTCGACCCCGACGTCGCCGAGCGACCGCAGGATCTCGTGGTCTACGGCGGGACCGGCCGGGCGGCGCGTTCGTGGGAGGCGTTCGACGCGATCGTGCGGACGCTGCGGACGCTCGCGGACGACGAGACGATGCTCGTGCAGTCCGGCAAGCCGGTCGGTGTGTTCCGAACGCACGAGATGGCGCCGCGCGTGCTGATCTCGAACTCGATGCTCGTGCCGAAGTGGGCGACGTGGGACACGTTCCGCGAGCTCGAGCACGCGGGGCTCACGATGTACGGGCAGATGACGGCGGGCTCCTGGATCTACATCGGGACCCAGGGGATCCTGCAGGGCACGTACGAGACGTTCGCCGAGGCGGCGACGCAACGGTTCGGCGGCTCGCTCGCGGGAACGGTGACGCTCACCGGCGGCCTCGGCGGGATGGGCGGGGCGCAGCCGCTCGCCGTCACGATGAACGGCGGCGTCGCGCTGTGCGTCGAGGTCGACCCGGCGCGGATCGAGCGCCGCATCAAGACTCGGTACCTCGACCGCGAGACCGACGACCTGGACGAGGCGCTCCGCTGGGTCGACGAGGCGCGTTCGGCGCGCGAGGCCGTGTCGATCGGCCTCGTCGGCAACTGCGCGGAGGTCCTCCCGGACCTGCTCGCGCGCGGGTTCGCGCCCGATCTCGTCACCGACCAGACGAGCGCGCACGACCCGCTCGGCGGCTACCTGCCGATGGGGCTGTCGCTCGACGACGCCGCGAAGCTGCGCGAGGCGGACCCCGAGGGATACCAACGACGCTCCTTCGACTCGATGGCTCGGCACGTCGAGGCGATGGTGGGGTTCCTCGATGCCGGCGCGATCGTGTTCGACTACGGCAACAACCTCCGCGCGGGCGCGGAGGCCGGTGGGATCACGCACGAGCGCGCGTACGCGTATCCGGGGTTCGTGCCGGCGTTCGTCCGGCCGATGTTCTGCGAGGGCAAGGGGCCGTTCCGCTGGGTGGCGCTGTCGGGCGACCCGGAGGACATCTCGAGGACCGATCGCGCGGTCGCCGAGCTGTTCCCCGAGAACGAGCGGGTGCATCGGTGGCTCGACATGGCCGAGGAGCGTGTCGCGTTCCAGGGCCTGCCGGCGCGCATCTGCTGGCTCGGGTACGGGGAACGCGTTCGCGCGGGTCTGCGGTTCAACGAGATGGTCGCGAGCGGCGAGCTCTCGGCGCCGATCGTGATCGGCCGCGACCACCTGGACAGCGGGAGCGTCGCGAGCCCGTACCGGGAGACCGAGGCGATGAAGGACGGTTCGGACGCGATCGCCGACTGGCCGATCCTGAACGCGCTCGTGAACACCGCGGCCGGCGCGCACTGGGTGAGTGTTCACCACGGCGGCGGCGTGGGGATCGGTTACTCGATCCACGCGGGGATGGTCGTCGTTGCCGACGGGAGCGACAACGCCGCGGCCCGGCTCGAGCGAGTGCTGACGACCGATCCCGGGACCGGCGTCATGCGTCACGCGGACGCGGGCTACGAGGAAGCCATCGCGGTCGCGGCCGATCGGGGCGTTCGGCTGCCGTGGCGCGAGTAGCTCAGGGGCGGCCGCCGTTGCCGCTCGCGCGATCGGCGGCCTCGCGGGAGCCATAGTCCGGGCTCGTCCGGTAGATCAGGTAGTCGACGCTCGCCCAGATCGTCTTCGAGAACGGCCAGAACAGCAGCGGCACGAGCGCGGCGATCGCGATCGAGGTGATCGTGAGAGCGGGGACGTGCAGGTCGGGGAGGTCGACGACCAGCCAGACGACGAGCACCGCGAGCCACACGACGGCGGTGAACAGGTAGTTGATCGTCATCGCGCCGAGGAACCCGCCCTCCTCGCGTTCCAAGCGGAGGCCGCATCGCGGGCAGCGGTCCCGGATCTTGAACCAGCTCGTGAACAGCCGGCCCGAGCCGCAGCGAGGGCAGCGCTTCGTGGCCCCTCGGAGGAACACCGTGAACCCACCGGGCCCACGAGCGTTCGCACCCGGCGCCTCGGGTCCCGTCCCGGATCGGTCCGGCGTGGCGCTCGGTTCGAGGTCGTCCCAGGGGTTCGACATCTCCGTCCAGCCTAGGACGAGCCTCGGCTTGCCGCCGGTTGGCGCCCTCCGTAGCCTTGCGCCGTGCCGATCCGGGTCGGGGAGCCGCTCTCGCTCGAGGACGTCGTCGAGGTGGCCTCCGGCGCCGAGGTGGCGCTCGGATCGGGTGCTCTGGGCAGGATCGGCGCCGCGCGCGACGTGGTCGAACGCGCCGTGGCGTCGAACGCGACCGTCTACGGCGTGACGACCGGGTTCGGCTCGCTGGCCAACGAACGCATCGAACCTCAACAGGCCGACGCGCTCCAGCTCGGCATCGTCCGGTCTCACGCCACCGCGGTCGGCCCGCCGCTCTCGCGCGAGGAGGCGCGAGCGATGTTGTTGCTGCGAGCGCACGTGCTGGCGCTGGGGCACTCGGGCGTCCGCGCCGAGGTGGTCGAGCGCATGGTCGAGATGCTGAACCGCGATCTCGTGCCCGTCGTGCCCCAGCAGGGCTCGCTCGGCGCGTCCGGCGACCTGGCGCCGCTCGCGAACCTCGCCCTCCCGCTCGTCGGCCGCGGCGAGCTGTTGGTCGACGGTGAGCCCAAGCCTGCGGGCGAAGTCCTGCGTTCCGCCGGGCTCGAGCCGCTCGAGCTCAAGGCGAAGGAGGGGCTCGCGCTCGTCAACGGGACGCAGGGCATGCTCGCGATCGGGATCCTCGCGGTCTCGCGCGCCGAGCGGCTCGTCCGGACGGCGGACGTCACCGCCGCGATGAGCGTCGAGGCGGCGCTCGGCTCGGACCGGGTGTTCGACGAGCGACTCACTGCGCTCCGTCCGCACCCGGGCGTGGTCGCCTCCGCGTCGAACCTGCGACGGTTGCTCGAGGGGAGCGCGATCGTCGCGTCGCACCGCGACAGCACGCACCTGGTGCAGGACGCGTACTCGCTCCGGTGCTCGCCGCAGGTGAACGGGGCGACGCGCGAGGTGCTCCGCTTCGTCCGCGGCGTCCTCGAGGTCGAGGCGAACGCGGTCTCGGACAACCCCATCGTGCTCCCCGACGACGACGAGGTGCTCTCGGGCGGGAACTTCCACGGCCAGCCGGTCGCGGTCGCGCTCGATGCGCTCGCGGCGGCGCTCGTGCCGCTCGCGAGCATCGCCGAACGGCGTCTCTACCGGCTGCTCGACCCCACCCGCAACAACGGGCTGCCGGCGTTCCTGGTCGCCGACAGCGGCCTGAACTCAGGGCTTCATGCTCGTGCAGTACACGGCGGCGTCGCTCGTGTCCGAGTGCAAGACGCTCGCGCACCCGGCCTCGGTCGATTCGATCGGGTCGAGCGCCGGGCAGGAGGACCACGTGAGCATGGGGATGACGGCCGCGCGGCACGCGCGCGAGGTGGTCTCGAACGCCGAGGTCGTGATCGCGCTCGAGGCGCTCGTCGCGGCGCAGGCGCTCGACCTCAGGTCGCCGCTCCAACCGGCGGCGGCGACCGGAGCCGCTCGAGACGCGATCCGAGCGCGAGTCGCGTTCCTCGATGCAGACCGCGAGTTGGGGTCAGACATCTCGGTCGTCACCGACCTCGTTCGGAGCGGCGCTCTGTTGGAGGCGGCCGAGCGGCCGCAGGGTCCGCTGGACTGATCGCGCTTTCCGCCGTGGGTCAGTGGTAGATCACGACGCGGGTGCCGTAGTTCGCGAGGCCGTACACCCACTGCGCGTTCCAGTACGGGATCCGGACGCAGCCGTGGCTGGCCGCGTACGTCGGGATCTCGGTCCATCCGTGGAGCGCCCGGTACCCGTCGAAGTAGCTCGGGTAGTAGAGGTGGTTCGGGCTGAAGCCGGCGGTCTTCCCCCAGACGCGGAACCTGCCGTCGCGCGTCGTGCCGCCGGCACCGGTCGAGACGTGGAGCACGTTCGTGACGTCTCCGTCCTCCACCGTGTAGAGGACCTGCTTCGTCTGGTCGACCTCGAAGTGGAAGCCGCTCCAGTCGTTGCGTGCATGCGGCTTGATCGGGTCGGCGAGCCTGCGCCAGGTCGCCTCGTTCACCGTGAACGATCGATCCATGCGCTGCACCTTGTGGAACGCGACGACCGCGTCGGCGGTTCGGGAGTCGTACCGGCCGTCTTTGGTCGCCACGAGACGGTAGTTGAGGTCGACCAGGCGGGCCTCGAGCAGCTTGACGAAGCGGCCGGCGGATCCCGACGAGAGACGGGGGAGGGGAGTCGTGTCGGCGTGCGACCTCGCGGAACCCTTCAAGAGGTCGGACGCCGAGAACGAGGCCTTCGCGCGGTAGGTGCCGGGTTCGGGGATCGTGAACCTCGCGCGGAACCCGCCTGCGGATCCCATCACCACGAGACGGGTGTCGACCGTTCGCCTTCCCTTGGTCAAGGCGACCACGACGCTCGAGCCGGGCCGTGCCGGACCGACGGCTCCACGGACCACGACCCGATCGAACAGGCGGACCGGGCTCATCCGAGCCGAGAGCACGGCGCGAACCTCGACCGTCACGGGTTCGCTCGACGTGCCAGCGAGAACCGCGACGTAGGTGTCGGTTCCCTTGGGCTGGATCTTGACGGAGAACGCCCCGGCCCCACGGGTGGTTGCCGATGCGATCGAAGCACCCGCGCCGTTCCTGATCTCGATCGTCGTGCCCGCCACGGCGCTCGGAGCCGTTCCGGAGAGCGTGACCCCATCACCGAAGTCGATCTTCGTGGCGTCCGCCGACAGCGTCGGCGTCGTCTGTGCGGATGCGGGAACAGCGAGGATCATCGCGATGGCGAGCGTGAGTGCGGCCGCGACCCTCTTCAACGTCCACCCACCCTTTCGCCGTCGACGAACGTCCGAACCACCGGGTTGTGCCCCGGCCGGTACGGCACCATCCGGAAGGCGTCGCCGTCGAGGACCACGAGGTCGGCGGGCCTGCCGGGCGCAAGCGTACCGCGCTCCGGCGCAAGGCCTAGCGCTGCCGAAGCATTTTCGGTCGCGGCGGCGAGCGCCTCCAGCGGCCGGAGCCCGTAGAGCGAACAAGCCGTCGCGATCGCCTCGGGCATCGAGAGCACCGGGGACGTCCCCGGGTTGAAGTCGCTCGCGATCGCGACCGCCGCTCCCGCGTCGATCAGCGCTCGGACGTCCGGGGGCGTCGAGCGCAGGAACAGCGTCGACGTCGGGAGCAGGACGGCCACCGTGGCCGGCGCGGCGCCGAGCGCCGAGATCCCGGCCGCCGACACGTGGTTCAGGTGGTCGGCGCTCAATGCGTCGAGCGCGACGGCGGCCTCCGCCGCGCCGGAGGGGCCGAGCTGGTCGGCGTGGCATCGCAGGGGGAGCCCGACCTGGGAGGCGCACCGCGCGACCTCTCTCAGGTCGTCGAGCGAGAACGCGATGTCCTCCACGTAGACGTCGACGGCGTCGACGAGGCCCTCCCGCACGGCCGCCGGGATGAGCTCGTCGCAGACGGCGCGGACCCAGTCGGCGCGTTCCATGCCCTCGGGGACCGCGTGACACGCGAGCAACGTCACCGAGCACGTCTGGGGCGCCTCCTCGGCGAGCCGGCGGGCGAGGCGAGCCTGTCGCAGCTCGGCTTCCACCGAGAGGCCGTAGCCCGTCTTGAGCTCGAGCGCCGTGGTCCCGTGGTCGGCCATCTCCTGCACGAGCGAGCGACAGAACGCGAGCACCTCATCGTCGCTCGCCTCCGCCAGCATCCGAGCGCTCCGGTAGATGCCGCCCTCGCCATGCAGCTCGCGGTACGAGACGCCGGACAGCCGAGCCTCGAACTCGTCGGCGCGCCAGCCCGCGAACGGCAGGTGGGTGTGGCAGTCGACGAACCCCGGCGCGATCGTGCAGCCCTCGAACCACTCGGGCTCGAAACCCACGAGGCCGTCGGCCGGGCCGACGTAGGTGATCACGCCCTCGTCCCAGGCCACGGCCTGGTCGGACGCTTCGACGGGCCGCGGCCCGTCCCCGCGCACCGGCGCGGGGTCCGCGGCGGGCGTGACGAGGCTGGTCGCGGCGACGGCGCCACGGGCCGTGAGAGGCATGGCGGTCATGAAAGACCAGCTTCCGGGTGCGGCGCAACCTTTCCCGTCGAGGGCTGCCGCTCGCGCGTTCGCGCTCGCTCCATCAGCCCCCGAACCCCCCGTCCGTAGACTGTGCCGCGTGAGCGAGGCGGAGCGATTCCGGATCGCGGACATCCTCCGCATCCCCGAGATCCGAGCGGCGATGCTCGGGACGTTCGTGATCATGCTCGGGTACGGGATCCTCTCGCCCGTCCTGCCGAACTACGCGAAGAGCTTCGGCGTCGGCTACGACGCGGTGGGCCTGCTGATCTCGTCCTTCTCGTTCGCGCGCCTGGTGGCCGATCCGTTCGTCGGGCGATACATCGACCGGTACGGCGAGCGCGCGATGTCGACGCTCGGCGCCGTGTGGGTGGGGGTGTCGTCGTTCGCCGCGGCCCTCGCGCCGACGTTCCCGCTCCTCGTGCTGTTCCGCGCGCTGGGAGGGATCGGCTCGGCCCTGTTCTTCGCGTCGCTGCTCTCGTTCCTGCTGCGCTCGATCCCGTCACGACGCACCGGTCGCGTGATGAGCGTGTACTACGCGTCCTTCAACATCGGCTTCATCGCCGGCGGGCCCCTAGGAGGGCTGATGGCGAAGTGGTTCGGCCTCGCGAGCCCGCTCTACATCTACGCGGGGGCGTGCTTCCTGTCGGCGGTCCTGTTCTGGCGCACGATCCACGACCCCGAACGCCACGAGTCCGAGGTGCGCCGCGGCGGCCTGCGACGCCTGCCCTGGAACCGGGCGTTCGTCACCGTGCTCGTCGTGAACGGGGTCTACCTGTGGATGATCGGTGCGATCTTCCAGACGCTGGTACCGCTGTTCGGCACCAGCAAGGACGTCGGACTCACGCTGGAGGGCGTGGGTCTGGGTCTCGCGATCGCCACGGCGACCGAGCTCGCGGTGCTGTACCCGGCCGGCCATGCGACCGATCGGCAGGGACGGCGCGCCGTGCTGATCCCGGCGCTCGCGGGGCTCGCGCTGATCACGGCGGCGTTCGGGTTCGTGACCACGCCGGTCGGGTTCATGATCGCGATGGGGATCCTCGGCGTCGCGAGCGGGTACGCGGGCGTTCCGCCGGCACCGATGCTCTCCGACGTGACGCCGGAGGAGCTCAAGGGTTCCGCGGTGGCCGTGTTCCGGTTCGTGGGCGACCTCGGGTTCGTGATCGGTCCGCTCGTCGCCGGGTGGTCGGCTCAGGCCTTCGGGTTCACCACGTCGTTCGCGATCAACGCGGTGCCCGCCGTGGTGGCGCTGGCGCTGGTGCTCTCGATCCGCGAGACGATGCACCGCCGACGGCCGAGTGGCGACGCCGCGGGGCTGTAGCGGTGCGCGTCGAAGCGTCGAGGGACCTGCCCGCGACGCCCGAACGCGTCTGGGAGCAGATCCGGCGCTGGGAGGACCAGTCCCGCTGGATCCGCGACGCCGTGTGGGTGCGGGTCCTGACGCCCGAACGCGAGGGCGTGGGCGTCCGGGTCAGGGTCCTGAACCGCGTGCTGCTCGTTCCCCTGTTCACCGAGCAGCTCGAGGTCACCGGGTGGGAGCCGTCCCGGCGCATCGCGATGGCGCACCGGAGCTTCGTCGGAGGCACGGGGATCTGGTTGCTCGAAGCGACCGACGGCGGCACGAGGTTCACCTGGACCGAGGAGCTCTCCCTGCCGATCCCGCTCCTCGGCGAGCTGGCGCTGCTCGTCTACCGGCCGTTCCTGCGCCGGCTGATGCGGGGCAGCCTCGCCAACCTTCAGCGTCTGGTGGCGTCGACGTAGGCGCGCAGGTCCGGCAGGTGCGCGGATGCGTGCGTGAACCTCCCGTCGTCCGAACCCAGCAGCGAGCCGATCCTTTCGCCGAGCGTGTCGTCGTCGGGGTAGTACGGATAGGCCGACGTCCAGGTCTCGTCGCTCGTCGCCTCGATCGAGGTCACCACGCGACGATGCAGATCCTCGAACCGACTCCGGACGTCGTCGGCAGGCGCGTCGAGGAACCGCCTGACGCCCTCGGCGTTCACCCGGTCGCCGGCCCCGGGCCCGATGAACAGGTCCTCGTCCGACGGACGCTCACCGTGAGCGAACGCGTCGAATCGTCTCGATCGCAAACTCCTCCCAGACCCCCATGTGCGCGGCAAGGTCCTTGGCCGACCACTCGCCACCGCCCATCGTCCCCCTGCGGACGAACGCGTCGGGGTCGAGCTCCTCGAACAGGGTCGCGAGCTCGGCGTGCTGCTCCTCGAGCAGACGAACGGCTTCCTCGCGCGTGATCACGCGCGCATCCTAACGGCCGGGTAGCATCGGGACGGAGGCAGGGGAGTCCGGGGAACCGGGCTGAGAGGCCGACTCTGGTTCGAGCAGCGACCGAACCGCCGCCGGCGACCCTTGGAACCTGATCCGGCTCACACCGGCGGAGGGAGCGAACGTGGCGCGCGTCGCCGAACGCCTCGAGCAGATCCTGCAGCGCGAGTCTCCGGCCTGGGGCATCCGCCCCGTCCCGCCCGAACGTCGCGATCTCGGCGGCCTCGACCTCGCCGTGCTGTGGTTCGACCTGTCGGTCGGGCTGCTCGTGATGGTCACCGGGGCCCTGCTCGTCCCGGCGCTCGGGCTCGGCCGAGCCTTCCTCGCGATCGCGGTCGGGACGCTGATCGGGTGCATCCCGCTGGCGCTCGTGGCGCTCGCGGGCCAGCGCGAGGGCGTCCCGACGATGGTGCTGCTCCGGCCCGTGCTCGGCGAGCGCGGGTCGTTCCTGCCGTCGGCGCTGAACGTGGTGCAGCTCGTCGGCTGGACCGCCGTGGAGTTCTGGGCGATGGGCGAGGTGGCGAACGTGGCGTCGTCGCGCCTGTTCGGGTTCGAGTCCCGGGTGGTCTGGTTGGCGGTGGTGGCGGTCGTGTGCACGGCGCTCGCGATCGGCGGGCCGGTGCTCGTCGTGCGGCGGTGGCTCGAGCGGTTCGGCATCTACGTGCTGCTCGCCTCGGCCGTGTGGATCACCGTCGAGGTCTTGCGTTCGGCCGACCTGGACGCGATCTGGAACACGGCGGGGAGCGGCGGGCTCCCGTTCTGGCTGGCCGTCGACCTCGTGATCGTGATGCCCGTCTCGTGGCTCCCGCTCGCCGCGGACTACAACCGCTTCGCTCGCGGCGGCTCGCGCGCGGCCCTCGGCACCTACGCCGGGTACGCGGCGGGCAACGCGTGGTTCTATGCGCTCGGCGCGTTGCTGGTTCTCGCGACGGGGGCGAGCGCCGACGCGCTCGGGATCGGTTCGGCGATCGTTGCGCTCGCGGGCGGCGGCATCGTGCTGATCGCACTGCTGGTGGGCGAGAGCGACAACGCGTTCGCCGACATCTACTCGGCCGCGGTCTCGACGCAGAACGTCGCGAACGACGTGTCCCCACGCCTGCTCGCCGCTGCGGTGGGCGCTCTCGGCTTCCTGCTCGCGCTCGTGTTCACCGCCGAACGCTACGAGCAGTT
Organism: uncultured Actinomycetes bacterium; assembly: GCA_963731925.1. Classification (GTDB taxonomy): domain Bacteria; phylum Actinomycetota; class UBA4738; order UBA4738; family HRBIN12; genus DASSJM01. The sequence continues at coordinate 75,116 of CAVSXK010000013.1, read as the reverse complement.
CCTGTTCCTGATCGGTTCGGTCTTCGTGCCGCTCGCCGCCGTGTTCCTGGCCGACTACTTCGTCCGGAGCCGCGGACGGTACGGCGAGGCGGTGGTGTTCGAGCCGAGCGGCGTCCGGTGGCTCGGGTTCGTGCCGTGGGCGGCGGGGCTCGTCGTCTACCACTGGTGCGTCCCGACCGGGCCGCGGGGATGGGTGGACGCGGTCGGCGGGCTGTTCGACGGCGTTGGGTTGCCCTTCCCGCTGTTCGACTCGGGCCTGGGGGCGAGCATCCCGAGCTTCGCCGTCGCCTTCGGCCTGACCCTGCTCCTGCCTCGCCGAACGCCTACTCGCTGACGGCGCGCTTCGGAGGCGGCGGCGAGGCGACGAGCAGGACCACGGCGGGATCCTCGGCCGCGTTCGTGACGGTGAGCTCGGACCCCGCGGGCACGAGCGTCGTCTCCCACTGCTCCAGGCGCTTGCGCCCGCGGTTCACCTGGACCACGACCCGTCCGGTCACGACCAGGACGAGGGCGTCCGAGTCGGGGTCGGCGATCGTCCCGAGGGCCTGGTTCCGATCGAGGCAGACGACCTCGGACCAAAGGTGCTCCGACTCGAACAGGTCCTCGTGGTGCGGTCCGTCCTCGTCGAACCGCACGAGGTCGCGCAGGTCCTTGGCGTCCACGGCGGCCCAGCGTACCCAGCGCGCTCCCGTGTTGCCGCGCGGGACCGCCGGTAGACTTCGCCCGTCCCTGACCCGCCAAGGAGCCCACCGTGCCGACCTTCGTGTTCTCGACCGACCGCCCGACCGATCTCGACGTCGACGTCCTGGTCCTGCCCGTCTTCGAAGGCCCCGAGGCCGGCCCCGGGGTGAAGGACGTCAAGGGGATCGACCTCCTCGCGCTGTTCTCGGCCGCCGGCTCCAAGGGCAAGCGCGGCGAGTCCCTGTTGGTCCCGAACACCGGGGACAAGGCCCTCTGCCGCCAAGGCGGTCCTGCTGATCGGCGTCGGCAAGCGGAGCGATGCCGACCCCGACGTGTGCCGACGGGCGATCGGCCGTGTGGCCCACCAGCTCGCCAAGCGGAAGACCGCCGCGACCACGCTCCCGCAGATCGTGAGCTCCAAGGAGCAGGTCGACGCCGTCCAGGCGACGGTCGAGGGGGTGCTGCTCGGTTCCTACCGGTTCGATCGCTACAAGTCGAAGAAAGACGGTGACGCCTCCCGTCTCGGCAAGGTCACGATCCTCGGCGCGGGCAAGGCCGACGCGAAGGCGAGCAAGGAGGCGATCCGCCGCGGTCAGGTGATCGCCGAGTCGCAGATGTGGGCTCGGGACCTCGTCAACACCCCCGCGCTCGATCTCCCGCCGGCCGAGCTCGCCAAGGCGGCCCAGGCGATGGCCAAGGAGGTGGGCATCACGTCCAAGGTCTGGACCGAGCCCGAGCTGAAGAAGGGTGGGTTCGGCGGCGTGCTCGGGGTGGGGCAGGGCAGCATCCGGCCGCCGCGGCTGATCGAGCTGCGCTACTCGGGTGGCGGGAAGGGAGCGCCGATCGCGCTGACCGGCAAGGGCATCGCGTTCGACTCCGGGGGCCTGTCCATCAAGGACGCGACCGGGATGGAGTGGATGAAGTCCGACATGGGCGGGGCGGCGTCGATCCTCGGCACGATGCGCGCGATCGCGCTGCTCAAACCGAAGGTGAACGTGATCGCGGCGATCCCCTCGGCCGAGAACATGCCGAGCGGCTCCGCGATCCGACCGGGCGACGTGCTCAAGCACCGAGGCGGCACGACGTCGGAGGTCCTGAACACCGACGCAGAGGGGCGGCTGGTCCTCGCGGACTCGCTCGCGTTCCTTGCCGAGAAGAAGCCGCGGGTGATCATCGACACGGCGACGCTCACCGGCGCGTGCATGATCGCGCTCGGGACCGACATCTGGGGTGCGATGGGCAACGACCGCGAGCTCATCCGCGACGTGCTGGCGGCTGGCGATGCAGCAGGCGAACCCGGGTGGGAGCTCCCGATGCACGAGCCCTACCGCAAGCTGATCGACTCGGACATCGCGGACATCAAGAACATCGGCAAGCGGTACGGCGGCGCGATCACGGCCGCGATGTTCCTGCGCGAGTTCGTCGGCGACGTGCCGTGGGTGCACCTGGACATCGCCGGTCCCGCGTTCGCCGAGCGGGCGGGCGACTACTGGCCCAAGGGCGCGACCGGCAGCCCGGTCCGCGCGCTCGTCGGCTACGTGCTCTCGAAGGCGGACGGCGCTCGCACGTCCTGACGGCGGGTTCGTCCTAGGGTTTGGTCCCGGTGGCGAACAGGACCTCGCGGAAATCGTTCACCGGGTCGGCGAAGCGCTCACCGAAGACCGCGCGGGCGCGTCCGAGGAACGCGGCGAAGCCCGACTCGCCGAGCATCGACCGGACGAAGCGGCCGGTCGCCCAGGTGCCCATCCCCTCGACGTACTCGTCGAGCGAGTACTGGAACCGGTAGCGACGTACCTCGGTCCGCACATGGCGGATGCCCGCCTCCATCAGGGCCTCCTCGAGCGGCAGCCGTTGGCGGAATCGCTCGCGCCAGGGCAGGCGTTCGTCCATCGCCGCCTGGACGACCTCGCGCGGGACGACCGACTGCACGAGCTCGAACCAGGTCCTCGCCAGGTCGTCCTCGGCGTCGGCCCACGCGGTGAAGCCCAGCCGCCCACCGGGGCGCAGGATACGTTTCAGCTCGAAGAGCGCCGTCTTGTACTTGGTGAAGTGCGCGAGCACGAAGTTCGCGAGCACGGCGTCGAACGCGCCGTCCCGGAAGGGAAGATCGATCGCGAGCGCGGTCGCGATGGGGAGACTGCCGTTGGCCGAGTGCGCGACCCGGAGCATGCCGACGGACTCGTCGATGCCGACGGCCCTCGCGCCGGCACCCGCCGCGGCGATCGCCGCGACCCCGGTCCCCGTCCCCACGTCGAGCACCTTCCAGCCGGACTTGATCCCGGTGAGCTCGACCAGATCGTTCGCCGGCTCGGCCAGGCGTGGGGCGTGGATCCGCGCGTAGGTCTCGGCGACGTCGTCGTACGAGCGCCAGTCGTCCATGGCGGACCAGCCTACCGGCGTTCCTCGTCTGCGTTCGGCCGGTTGGCGTCGCGGGGGTAGGCTCTCGCCGTGACCGGACCCGCGGGCGTCACCGCGCTCGTCCTCGCCGAGACCGTCGCCGGCGGCCTCGTGCTCCTGTTCGTCACGCCGCTGTGGAACGAGGTCAAGCGCGGCTTCTTCACGCTGACCGGCGTCGTGCTGATGGTGCTGTCGTTCGCGACCTGGGGCTCGGCCGCGGCGGGGGTGGTCTCGGGGAGCGACGCGGGCGCGTGGTCGGTCCGGTTGTCGGCCTCGCTCGCGATCGTCAACCTCCTCTGGGTCGCGCTGATGTTCGCGAAGCGCTCCACGGCAGCTCGCGTCGTGGGGGCGGCGTCGGTCCCGCTGGCGATCGCCGTGCTCGCCGCGATGGCCGGCACCGCGGAGGGGACGTGGCTGGTCGCGTTCCTCCAGCTCCTGGGTGGTGCGGCGTTCCTCGGCGCCGTGATCGACGGGTTGCTGCTCGGGCACTGGTACCTGACCGACCGGGGCCTCACCCGAACCCCGATCAACCGGACGACCAACCTGCTGTTCGTGGGCGTCGGGCTCGAGACGGCGGCGCTGCTGATCGGCGGGTTCGGTCCCACGGAGGCGTCCGAGCAGTTCAACCCGCTGCTCACGTCCGCCGGGCTCGCCTCGTGGATCGCGCTCGGGATGGTCGGGGCGACCGCGCTGATCGCCGTGATGATCCGCGCGACGCTGAAGGGGACGCGCTCCTCGGCGGTGCAGTCCGCGACCGGTTTCTTCTACCTGGCCGTGATCACGGCGCTCACGGCGGAGTTCGCCGCCAAGGTAACGTTCCTGCCATCGGCATGAGAACCGTCGTCCTGGTCGCCGGATTCATCGCGGAGGTCGTCGCGTGGTCGCTCGTCGCGCGAGGTCGGAACGTGTGGACGACGATGACGCCGGTGCTCGCCACGATGGGCGTGGTCGCACTCGTGGTCGGCCCGATCGCGTGGTCCCCGGACGTCTCGCCGGGTGTGTCGCTCGCGGTGGGACTCGGGCTGGGTGTCCTGCTCTACGTCGCCACGCGGATCGCGATGGTGGTCATGTCGCGGTGGAGCACGTTCCGGCGCCACTCGCTCGAGATGTACCGGAAGCAGGGAGGGCTCTCGCTCGGGATCGCGCTCGCGCTCTCGATCGCGTTGTCGGTGCCCGGCGAGGAGCTGTTCTGGCGCGGCCTGTTCCAGGGGGAGCTCGCCTCGGCCCTCGACGGCAGGACCCTGCTCGCCGCGGTGATCGCCTGGGTCGCGTTCGTGCTCGCGAACCTGCCGAGCGCCAACCTCGCGATCGCCGCCGGTGCGGTCGTCGGTGGCGCGGTGTGGGTCGCGCTCGCGTGGTGGACCGGCGGCGTGCTTGCGAGCCTGGCCTGCCACATCGTGTGGACGGGGATGATGATCGCGTTCCCGGTGCTGCGCGCGCCCACAGAAGCGTCGACGTGAGCGACGTCGTCCCCGCGCCCGTCCGGGGGATCCTCGAGGACGGCGCGTTCTGCCACGTGGCGACGCTGACGCCGACCGGTCCGCACGTGACGCCGATGGTGTTCGCGACGGCCGGCGGGCGGGTGTGGGTGACCACCTCGCGGGACTCGGTGAAGGCGCGCGCGTGGAGACGGGACCGCCGGGTCGCCGGGCTGGTCCGGCTCGAGGACCGTTCGGCGGCGTTCACCGGAACCGTGACGACCTTCGACCTGCTCGACGCCGAGAGCTGGGGCCGTTCGCTCGCCAGCAGCCCGTTGCTCGCGGTCGCCGGCCTGCGCTTCACGCAGAAGAACGCCCGCTTCTTCGCCGGCTACGCGATGGACGCCCACCAGGTGCCGTTGGCGTGGACGCCACCGGGGCGCGTGTTCGCCGAGATCCGCCTCGAGCGATCGGCGATCGTCGAGCGCGACCGGGACACGAGCGCCTGGGGTGCGTGGGGGGACACGGTCGAGGGCACCGAGCGCTTCCGCGCCGTTCGATCGGGCGAGTCCCCCCTCTCCGTTCTCCCCGAGCCGATCCGCGACCGGCTCGGTACGAGCGGTGGCGGCGCGCTCGCGCTGGAGACGCGCCATGGACCGGTCGTGCTCCCGGTGCGTTGGACCCTCGACGGCGGCGGCATGTATGCGGTCGCACCCTCGGAGACGTTCGAGCTCGCCGAGGCGAGTCGTGAACCGGCGGTCGCCCTGCAGGTCGACCGGCCCTCGTGGTGGCGGGCCAGGGCGATGATGGGGGCGATGGTCAGGGGGACGGGAGAGGTCGCGGTCGTTCCCCGGCTCGCGTCCGGTGGCGGCTCGGCGACCCGGATCGCACGGCTGGCGGGCATCGAACCCTCGGACGCGACGCTGGTGCGGATCCGCGCTCGAAGCGTGGTGTGGTGGAGCGGGTGGTCGTCGGGGACCGTGAGCCTCGCGTGACGACGGTCGAGTTCGACGTCGTCGTGGACGCTCCACCCGAGGCGGTTTGGGATGTGATCTCGGACCCACGGCGGTTGCCGTACTGGGACCGTCATATCGTCCGCGTCGAAGGCGTCCCGGCCGAGGGCCTGCGGGAAGGCATGCGCTACACGACCGAGATGCGCCTCATGCTCTTGCGCAGCACGATCGACGGCGAGGTGCTCGAGTGGGATCCGCCGCATCGTGCCAAGATCCGGCTCGTCGGCCTGCTGGACGCGACCGTGACCTCGACGATCGAGCCGCTCTCGGGCGGCCGCAGCCTGCTCGAGCACGTGATCGAGTACCGGTTCCGCGGCGGCCCGCTCGGCGAGATCGCGGCTCGGAGTCTCGCGAGGGTCGGGGGCGCGCACCTGGCGCTCCGCCACGGGACGCTCGCGCAGAAGCGCGACATCGAGGAGAGCTTCCTCGGCGACGCGACCGATCGTGACGCGACCTAGTCGTTGTCGATGTCGCGCTCGCGATCCTTGAGGTACCTGCGCTGGAGCCGGCCCGGCCGGCCGACGAAGTAGCCGATCACGAAGCCGAGTCCCCCCGCCACCACGATCACCGTGAAGAGCCGAGCCTGCGAGTCGAACAGCAGGAAGTTGACGTCGACCGGGTCGAAGTTCGCTACGGCGAAGGCGATCAGGATGATCGCGACGACGCCGATGACGACCTGTCGGAAGGAGACCCCCGACCGCTTGGGTCGGACGGGTTCGCCGCGGCCTCCTCCGGGGTCGCGTCCCCCGCCCGGGTCGCCGGATGGGCCGTAGTCGTCGCCTTCTCGTCTCATCGGACGCCTCCGTGACGCTGATGCCGGAATTCTCGCATCATCGACCAGGTGAGAGCACGTTCGGTGCTTCGAGCGGTGGCCCTCGGCGGCACGGCGCTGGCCGTGGGTGCCTGGACGTCGGCCGGCCCCGGCCGGCGGCTCGACCTCGAGGCGTTCCGGGAGGGGAACCGCGACCGGGGCCCGGCCGCCGATCGGTTCTTCGGGGGTGTAACCGAGCTCGGCTCGATCTGGGCGTCGGTGGGCGCCGCGGCCGTGGTGGCGGCGACCGGCCACCGCAGGGCCGCCGCCCGAGGCCTCGCCGCGGCCTCGCTCACGTGGATCGCGGGACAAGCGCTCAAGCGCGTGTTCGGCCGGCCGCGTCCGTACGACGCGAACCTCGACGGGATGACCCTGCGCATCGAGCGCCCGAACGGTACCTCCTGGCCGAGCAGCCATCCGGCCGTCCTGCTCTCGTTCCTCACCGTGACGTCGAAGGACCTCGGAGCCGGGGCGGTTGCTCGAACGGCGATGGACGGACTCGCGACCGTGATCGGCGCGTCGCGCGTCTACGTCGGTGTGCATTTCCCGAGCGACGTCGCCGGGGGGATCCTGCTCGGCAAGAGCGTGGCCGCCGCGTTCGACGGCGACCGCCGATAGACTCCGCTCGTGCTCGCCTCGATCGGCTGGCCGGTCCTCGATCGGATCCACCTGTTCGGCGACTTCGCCATCAGCCCCCACGGCATCGGCATCGCGCTGGGGTTCCTGTTCGGCGCGTGGATCCTGCAGCACGAGGGTCCCAAGCGCGGCGTGAGCGTCGAGCACATCAACACGATGGTGTTCTGGGCGCTGATCGGGACGATCATCGGGGCGCGGTTGTTCTTCGTGATCGGTCACTTCTCCGAGTTCGACGGCGTGGGCGACATGCTGGCCCTGTGGAACGGGGGGCTCACGCTGCTGGGAGGGATCGCCGGCGCGGTCCTGATCAACATCCCGTTGTTCCGGAAGTACCACTACTCGTTCTTCCAGGTGATGGACGGCGCGGTGATCGGGCTGGCGTTCGGCATCGCGTTCGGTCGGATCGGCGACCTCATCATCGGCGACCACCTCGGCAAGCCGACCAGCTGGCTGCTGGCGTTCCAGTACGAGGGCGGCCAGCTCTCCGGCTTCACCTGTGCGGCCGAAACGTGCCGGGCGACGTTGGAAGGCGGCCAGGTCCTCACGATCACGCATCAGGCGGCCACGCTCACGTCGCGGACCGGAGAGGTCCTGGGCACGGGTGTCGGCGTGCACCAGACCGCCCTGTACGACATGTTCTTCGCGACCTGCCTGTTCCTGATCCTGTACGCGCTCTCGAGGGCTCCCCGGCGCCTCGGCGTCCTCACGCTCGTGTTCGGCGCCGTGTACGGCGCGACGCGGGTGCTCGAGGACAACCTTCGGGTGGACAAGCAGATCTTCGGGATGACCGGCAGCCAGTGGACGGGCACGGCCGTCTCGATCTTCTGCATCACGACGCTGATCGTGTGGGCGATCGGGAAGCGACGATCGGGACGCGGAACCGGTGCGACCCCATCGGGATCGGCCACCACCTCGGTCGAGGAGACCGGCCCACCGACCGGGAAGCTTCTCGAGCCCTAGTGCCCGTGGCCGTGGTGGCCGCCGGCCGCCACCGGGGCGCCGGGCCGAGCCATCAGCGGGAGGGGCTTGCCGACCTTCGAACGCGTCGACTGGGCCAGCTCGCGCGCCGCGCGGCGCAGGGCCTCACCGGCGGGCGAGTCGGGGTCGGTCACGACGATCGGCGCGCCGTCGTCCCCTCCCTCACGGAGCGCGGGCTCGAGCGGCACCTGCGCGAACAGCGGCACGCCCAAGCGTCTCGGCGGCCTCGCCGCCGCCGCCCTGACCGAAGATCGGAGTTTGCTCGCCGCAATGGGGGCAGACGAACCACGACATGTTCTCGATCACGCCGACCGGCCGGAGGTTCGTGCGCTCGGCCATCTTGCCGGCCCGCTCCGCCACCTTCCTGGCGGCCTCCTGCGGCGTGGTGACCACGAGCATCGACGCGCCCGGCAGGAACGAGGCGAGGCTGATCGAGACGTCGCCGGTCCCCGGCGGCAAGTCGCAGAGCAGGAAGTCGAGATCGCCCCAGTACACGTCGCCGAGGAACTGCTCGATCGCCTTGTGCAACATGGGGCCACGCCAGATCACGGGGGTCTCCTCCGGTACGAAGAAGCCCATCGAGATGACCTTCACGCCGTGGGACTCGAGCGGCAGGATCATGTCGTTGAACCCGACCGGCTTGCCGGTCACGCCCATCATGCGTGGGACGCTGAACCCCCAGACGTCGGCGTCGAGTACGCCGACGCGGTGACCCTCGGCCGCGAGGGCACACGCCAGGTTCACCGTGACGCTGGACTTGCCCACCCCGCCCTTGCCCGAGGCGACCGCGATCACCGTCGTGTCCGAGCCCGTGAAGAACGTCGGCTGCTGCTGGGGAGCCGCGCCGCCACGAAGCGTCGCGACCAGCGAGGCTCGCTGCTCCTCGCTCATCGGGGACAGGGCCACGTCCACGCGTTCCACGCCCTCGAGCGGCGCGAGGGCCTCCGTCACGTCGCTCGTGATCCGGTCCTTGAGCGGACATCCCTCGATCGTGATGAGCACGTGGACGCGGACCAGGCCGCCGTCCAGGACCTCGATGTCGCGGAGCATGCCGATGTCCTCGATCGGCCGGCCGATCTCGGGGTCCTTGACCGACCGCAGCGCCTCTCGGACCTGGTCCTGGGTGACCAACGGTGACCTCCTCGGATCCTTGGCTCGGACTCCTGCCCCGACTCCTGCCCGACTCGTGCTCGACTCTTGGGGGCTCGGATTATCCTGATTCCCACGGTGTGAACCGTGCTTTCTCCATGGTACGTCCGGTGCTCGCGGGCGTCGACGCTCGCCCGACCGCCGAAACCGAGGAGCCTTCGTTGCCGGTGCGTGAACCGACACCGCTCGAGATCCACAAGGCGCTGGCCGACGACACCCGGTTCCGGCTCTACCGCTACCTCGGCCTGTCGGGGCGGCCCGTCTCGGTCCGCGAGCTCTCGACGCGCCTGTCGCTGCATCCGAACACGCTCCGGCCGCACCTGCGCCGGCTGGAGGAGGCCGGCCTGGTGCGACGCGAGGTCCGCAAGGGCTCAACGGTGGGCCGGCCGCAGACGATGTACGTCGCGATCGAGCAGGTCGAGCGTGAGAACCGCGACTTCCGCCTCCTCGCCGAGATCCTGGCCGGCCTCGCGTCCGGGGCCCGGGCTCGCGACCGTGCCTCGGAGCTCGCCCGCGAGTGGGGGAGGTACCTCGCGGCGCGCGGCGTCCCCAAACCCGGGACCCGCGCCGGCGCCCGGCACAACCTGGCGGTCCTGCAGGAGGCGATGGCCTCAGCGGGGTTCGATCCGCGCTTCCGGCGGGCGGGCGACGGTGTCGTGGAGGTGACCCTGCGCGACTGCCCGTTCCGCGAGCTGCTCGACGACCACCGCCTGCTCGTGTGCTCGATCCACCAGGGCCTGGTCGAAGGGATGCTGGGGGCGCTCGAGCCGCCGCTGTCGCTCGACGAGTTCACGCCGCTGACCGAGCGGGCCACCTGCCGTCTCGAGGTGAGCGAGCCGCGCGCCTGATGCCTCCGGGTGGCTCAGGCCCGCGCGCGCTTGTTGAGCACGAACCCGATGCCCAACCCGATCGCGAGGCCGAGCGCCGCGCCCACGATCCACCCGATCGCGATCGGAGCGCTGCCCGAGTCCTGGGTCACCGTCCTGACCTTCACCACGGGCGAGGCCTGTGGCAGGTCGACCGAGTCGATGGACACGGTTTCCCCGTTCCCGGCCCCGGTGCCGCTCCCGACGACGATGGCTCCGGTCATCCCCGGGTGGTAGGCGCACGCGTACGGGTAGATACCCGGCTGGTCGAACGTCGCGGTGAACGCGTCGCCCTCGTTCATCTCCTCGAAGTATCCCCACACGTTCGACGTCACGTTGTGCGCCATCGGATCGGTGTTGACGAACGTGACGGTCTCGCCGGGGTCGACCGTGAGGATCGTGGGGGTGAAGCAGGCGTCGACCATCTCGACGGTGTCGCCGTTGCCTTGGGTCACGCCCTGGTGACAGCCGCCACCCGCGGCCGCTGGAGCCACGGGCACGATCAGGACCGCGAGGACCGCGGCCGCCATCCAGGTCACCGTGCGGCGAGCCATGGCGTCTCCTTTCAGCTCGGTCTGGAACCTGTACACCGCGGAGCGGGGCTCGGTTCCATCACGTCGTCGACTCGGCCAGGGCGATCGCCGAGGCCCGGTCGAGCGAGGTTTCGAGCCGGTACGTGACGTCGGCGACCTCCCAGATCAAGACGTTGCCCCGGACGGAGAACGTCTCGAAGCCGGCGTCGGTCTCGATCTCGAGCACGTGCGGCACGGGGATCCACGAGGCCCGCTCACCGTTCACCGTGGCGTCGTGGAGGTCCTCGAACCGCTGCACGGTCTTGACCACCGTCTCGTCGTCCCCCTGGAACGCGATCAGCACGAGCCCCCACTCGGTTCCGGGCAGAACGGGGTAGGTGGCGCTCGGGCGCCAGGCGTAGATCAGCCCGGGGTCGCCGAAGGGACTGTCGACCACGTAGACCTCGTCGGGCGGCGGCCCCGAGGGCAGGGCCGGCTCGAAGCCAGCGAGCGCGACGGCCTCCCGCGCCGGCAGGGGGTCGCCGAGCACGTCCGGCTCGACCGGTGCAAGAGACGGGGACGGCGTGTCGCCCGGTTGGACGCGGAACTCGATCGTCCCGACCGCCAGCCGGGCCGCCGCGGCCAGCGCCAGCGCGGCCAGCAGGCCGATCGTCGCGAGCACCAGCACCCGGCGCCGGCTCCAGAGGGCGCGGCTCGGGAGCCGAGGCCGTGTCCCCGCCGCGCGCTCCGACGTCAACCTCGCCGTGACGGCCTCCCCGAACGCCGGGGTGGCGGGGAAGGCCAGGTCGCCGCCCAGCGTGGCGAGGGCCGCCTCCAGGCGTTCGTCGGTCATCGGTCGGTCACGCATCCTGCGACCTCTCCATCTCCCGCCGAAGACGCCCGAGGGCGCGCGAGAGCCTCGATTTCACGGTCCCCGGCCGGATCCCGAGGGCTTGGGCGGTCTCGGCCTCGGAGAGCTCGAGGAGGTACCGGTAGGCGACGACCAACCGCTCCGGCTCCCGGAGTCGCTCGAGCGCCTCGAGCAGCCTCTCTCGCTCCTCGCGGCCCAGGGCCGCGGTCTCGGGAGACGGGGCCGCGTCCCCCGAGCCGCGGTCGTGCGCGAGGCGCACCGTGAGACGCTCGCGCCGGCCCACCGACCGCCGCCGGTTCTTCGCCTCGTTCGAGACGATCCGAAGGACCCACGGCCGGAACGACTCGCCCGCTCGGAACCGGTCGAGCGCGTAGAAGGCCTTGACGAAGGCCTCCTGTGCGGCGTCCTCGGCCTCGGCGGAGCTTCGCGTGATCAGCCATGCGGTGCGGAACGCCACCTCCCGGTATCGCTCCACGAGCTCGCCGTACGCCGCAACGTCGCCGTCCCGCGCGAGCCGTGCGAGCTCGACGTCCTCCAGTGGACGGCCCTCCACTCGGTCGGTCATCCCGCTCTACACCGTGCGGGCGCCGCCGGTTCCGCCCGAGGAGCCGCTACGCGCCGGCCTTCCCGTTGCCGAACGTCTGCTCGGCGAAGTCGGTGATCCCCGAGAGCAGGTTCGTGAACTCCATCGGGATCACGAACTTCGTCGAGGGCGACTGACCGATCTGTTTGAGCGCCTCCAGGTACTGCAGGCTCATCGTCTTGGCGTCGACCCCCTGCGCCGACTCGAAGATCTTCGTGAGGGCGAGCGCGAACCCCTCGGCCCGGAGGATCGCGGCCTGACGGTCGCCCTCGGCGTTCAGGATCGCGGACTGCTTGTTGCCCTCGGCGACGGTGATGGCGGCCTGCTTCGCCCCGTCGGCCTCGGTCACGACCGCGCGACGCGTCCGCTCGGCCGACATCTGCCGCGTCATGGCGTCCTGCACCTGCGGCGGCGGGATGATCTCGCGGATCTCGACGTTGGTGACCTTGACGCCCCACCGCTCGGTCACCTCGTCGAGCTTGACCCGCAGGATCTCGTTCATCGCCTCGCGCTTGGCGAGCACGTCGTCCAGCGACATGTCGCCGACCACCGACCGCAGCGTGGTCGCGGCGATGTTCTGGGCCGCGCCGGCGAAGTTGCCGACCTCGATCACCGACATCGCGGCATCCACGACGCGGTAGAAGACGATGAAGTCGATCGAGATCGTCGCGTTGTCCTCGGTGATGGCGGCCTGGTGCGGGATCTCCAGGTACAGCTCGCGCAGGTCGACCCAGACGCCCTTGTCCACGAACGGGATGAGCAGGACGAGCCCCGGTCCCTTGGCGCCGATCGCGCGGCCCAATCGGAACACCATCAGTCGTTGGTACTCGCGCACGATCTTGATCGCCAGGGGGATGAGCAGGATGAGCAGCAGCACGACGACGCCGACGCCGATCGCCAACGGGATCACGTTTGACTCCCTCCTCGTTGCCCTTCGGCGGTCGCCGAAGCTGGCGCCTCCGTGGGTTCGACCTTGAGCTTCAATCCTTCCATCCGGACGACCCGGACGTGGTCGCCCTTGCGGGGGGTGCCGCGGACGGCCTCCGCCGTCCAGTGTTCTGACGCGACCTGGACGACGCCCGTGGGATGGAGGTCCTGCAGGACGATGCCCTCCAGCCCGATCAGCTGCTCGTCCCGGGTGGTCGACGTCCGGTGCCGCAGCCGCATCGCGGCACGGACGACGATCAGGAAGAAGAACGCGGCGAAGGCCGCAACCGGGATGATCACGAGCGGCGAAACAGAGACGCCCGGGACCGAGGTATCGAACAGGAACAGGCCGCCGAGTACCAGGCACACGACGCCGGCGATCGCCGGCAGGCCGACGCCCGGGTGCAGCAGCTCGAGGACGAAGAACACGAGCGAGGCCACGAGCAGGACGACCCCGATCAGCTGGACGGGGAGCATCCCGAGCGCCACGAGCGAGGCCACGAACATCAGCGCGCCGAGCGTCCCGACGACGCCGCCGGGGATGAAGAACTCGGCGACGATGAACGCGAGCCCCAGCCAGAAGAAGACGAACGCGAGGTTCGGGTCCAGGAGCGAGTGGAGGAAGCCGGCCAAGAACCCCATCGAGTCCTCGGTCACCGTGGCGCCCGTCAGATCGAGCGTGACGGGCTCGCCGGCCACCTCGACCGTCGTGCCGTCGACGTCCGCGAGGAGCGTGGGCACGTCGGGAGCGATCAGGTCGATCACGTCGAGCTGCAGAGCCTCCTCGGCCGACACGCTCTCGGCGTCTCGAACCGCCGACTCGGCCCACTCCGCGTTGCGGTCGCGAGCGTCCGCGATGCTCACGATGTACTCCGCCGCGTCGTTCACCGCCTTCTCCGATGCGACGGCGCCGGACAGACCCACGGGCTGCGCCGCGCCGACGTTGGTGGCGGGCGCCATCGCCGCGATGTTCGTGGACAGCAGGATGAACGTGCCGGCGGAAGCCGCCCTCGCGCCCTGCGGCGAGACGTAGCCGATCACCGGGATCTCGGCGTTCAGGATCGCCTGCGTGATCTGCCGCATCGACGAGTCGAGCCCACCCGGCGTGTCGAGCGTAAGGAGCACGGCGGCGGCGCCCGCGTCGGCGGCGTCGGCGATGCCGCCCTCCACGTGGTCCGCCACGAAGGGGTCGACGACCCCGTCGATCCTCAGCTCGACGACGGCCGGGGACCCTGACTGCGCCGTGGCCCCGTGGGCCCCGAACGCCGCGCACGCCGTCGCGAGGAAGGCGAGCACCGCTGCGCGTCGAAGGACCATCACGTCACCGGCTCCATCATCGCACCGGCGCGTTCGGATGGCGCGTACCCTGCTCGGCGTGAGGGTCGCCGTGACGCTGGCGTGCGTCTGGGTGCTCGCGTGGTCGGCCGCGCCGGCGTGGGGCGGCGAGGGCGAGCTGATCCGTTCACCGGGTCGGTGTGCCGGATCGACCGTGAACACGCGGCGGCTCATGGTCGGGTCGTCCTGGCACGCGGGGTGCCCGACGCCGCTGCGGGATCTGCGACTCGTGCGCGTCACCTACCGGGGGTTCGACGATCGGCCGCGGCACGGCCGGCTCGCCGTGCATCGACGGTGGGCCGATGAGATCCTCGTGGTCTTCCGCCGCCTCTACCGGGAGGGGTTCCCGATCCGTCGTGTGCGGCTCGTGGATCGCTTCGATGCCGACGACCGCGAGTCGATGCGTCACGACAACACGTCCGCGTTCAACTGCCGGTACGTCGCCGGGACCACGACCTGGTCGCAGCACGCCTTCGGGCGGGCCATCGACATCAACCCCGTGGAGAACCCGTACGTCGACGGCTCGCACGTCTCGCCCCTGCGAGGTCGCCGGTACCTCGACCGGTCGGACGTTCGGCCGGGGATGATCGTGCGAGGGGAGGTCGTGCTGCGTGCCTTCAGGCGGATCGGCTGGGGCTGGGGTGGGGACTGGTCATCCGCGAAGGACTACCAGCACTTCTCGGCGAACGGCCACTGATCGGGTCGGGTCGGGCAAGGCCTCCTCGCGAAGTGAGCCAAGGGCACGAGGGCGTCGAATGCCTGCTCGCATGGCATGATGACGAAGACCCACCGCAAAGCTCGTGGCGGTGCGGCGGGCGTATACCTGGAAGGAGATCGGGTGAGCACTCGGCCCGACGGTCCGCTCCTCGCCCGCGAGGAGCAACAACTCGTGGAGGGGCTCCTTGCCGGGAACGAAGACGCGGTGCGCGCGCTCTACGCGCGGTTCGCACGTCCGATCTTCACGCTCGGTCTGCGGCTGTTGGGGAGCGCGGAGGCGGCCGAAGAGTTGACCCAGGACGTCTTCCTCGCCGCGTGGCGCAAGGCCGCGCGTTTCGACCCCGCTCGCGGGCGGCTGTCGACGTGGCTCATGACGATCGCGCACAACCTCGCCGTCGACCGGCTGCGCCGCGAGACGGGCGTGACGCGCCCCCACCTGGTCCTGGTCGAGGAGGTGCCCGAGACCGAGTGGGTGGACGAGGAGGAGCCCCTGATCGAACGGGACGCCGCGATCCGCGCCCTGGAATCGCTCTCCGACGCCGAGAAGCGGCTGCTCGCCCGGGCGTACTTCGGTGGGCTCACCGCTCGTGAGATCGCCGAGAGCGACGGGATCCCGCTCGGCACGGTGAAGACGCGGCTGCGCACGGCGCTGATCAAAGTTCGCCGCGCCAACCAGGACAAGGAGCGGCCGTGACCTGCCTCGAGGTGCGCGAGCTCCTGCCGGAGCACGCGATCGGCGTGCTCGGCGAGCCCGACCGCGAGCGCATCCGGCGCCACCTGGAGTGGTGCGCCGGGTGTCGGAAGGAAGCCGGCGCTCTCGGGCAGGCGGCGGCGACGCTCGCGTTCGCTCTGGCCCCAGCGCCGGTGCCCGAGGGCCTGGGTGAGCGGGTCGTGGCGCGCGTGCGGCGGGCTGCGGGGGTGCCCGGGACCCGGCGGCGCGTCCGGACGGCGGCGGCATCGCTCATCGCCGCGACCGTGGCGTTCGCGAGCCTCGGGTGGGGAGCCGTCATGGCCGGTCGCGCCGATCGCTTCGAGGTGCGGGCCGAGCAGGCCGAACGGGCACAGCACGCCGCGATCGAGCGGTTCCAGACCGTCCTTTCTCAGGTGATCCCGAGCGACAGCGTCTCCTCGAGCGATACGTACCTCGGCCAGCTGACGCCGGTGGCCGCCGGCACCGGTGGCGGCTTCGGGCTCCAGCTCGTGTCCCCGGAGATCCTGGACTTCGTGATGGTGATCGTGAACGGGCTCGACGACCCCGATCGGCTCCCGCTGCGCGTCTGGTTGGTGAACGCCGATGGCCGAGAGCTTCGGGGCGGCCGGATCGACGAGCTCGACGCGAACGGCGGTGCCGAGGTGTACCACGAGTTCAAGACGCAGGGTCTCGGCGGGTTCACCACGGTGAACGTCGTCGATCGGGCCGGTGAGGTCGTCCTCACCGGGACGATCGACCAGTCGTCCTAGCGCCCGGGGTTCACCGGAGCTCGAGCTCCTGGGTGAACGTACCGGCGAAGTCGAACTCGACCGGACCGGTCCCGCCGAGCTCGGGGATGCCCGAGAGCCGCATCGACATGTCGAACCGACCCCGGCTGTTCGTGCGCAGCAACTCCTCGGCCTCCAGGTCCACGTAGCTCGTCTGCGTGGTGGTCGCTTGGCCCCCCAACGCGATGCTCGCGTCGCGGAGCTCCTCCGCGGCGCCGGGTCCCGTCAGGCCGGAGAGCTCGCTCCCGATCCCCTCGATCACGTCGGCGAAATCGATCGAGAGGTCGAACGGCACGGTGAAGTTGGTGACGATGACGGCCGCCTCGCGCCCGTTCACGGTCTCGTTCCGGTCGTAGGTGCTCGACGCCGTGTACTCGATCGCGCCCGACCCGAACGGCAGTTCCTGCGAGAAGTCCTTCTCCCACGAGTCCCCGGGCGCCACCTCTTCGCCCTCGTCGGGAAGGATCGGCGTGAGCTGTCCCATGCCGGGGATCCCGGACCCCTGTGTCTGGCCGGCACCTCCGAGGGCCCCCAGGTCGAACCCGCCCGCCGAGACGACCCGGCCGTCCGGAGCGATCACGATCTCCACCGGCGGGACCGGCGTGGAGGGGATCTCGGCCCCGTTGATCGACCCGCTCGTCTCCGAGACGGTCACCTCGATCGTCGCCGTGCCGTCTTCGTCCACGGTGACCACGTTCCAGCTCACGACCTGTGTCATGTCCATGGAGAACGGCTGGTCGCCGATCAGCCCCGACGAGATCTGAGCGTCCATCGTCTGGTGGATCTCGTAGGTCTGCTCCTGGCCCTCGGTGAACGAGAGCGCGAGCGGCGCGGCCTCCGCGCGTTCGCCGCGCGTGATCGCGAATGCCGTGATGCCCGCCACGAGCGCTACCACCAGGCCGATCGTCACGGCGACCAGGGCGGTTCGGCGCTTCGGTGGCGCCGCCTGCGACTCCAGTGGCTCGGGAGGAGGAGGGGGCATGGTCTGGGGTGTCTGCGAGACGCTCATGGGGGAACCTTTCTCTGCGGGCTGCTCGTCCATCCTCCCATATCGGCAGATCAAGCCCGAGAGGCAAGGGCGGCCGACAGGAACGCCAGCGACCTGGGATAGCGATAACCGATCGACATGTGACCGGCGTCGAACAGCTCGAGCGTGTGGTCGACGCCGATGGCCTCGAGCTCCTTCGAGACCGCGACCGCGCCGTTGTCCAGGAACCACTCGTCCTTGGTGCCGCCGTCGAGCCAGATCGCGCGCATCGAGCGCATCTCGTCCGCGTGCCTCGGGATCAGCCTGACCGGGTCCTTGTCGAGCCACCGCTGCCAGACGTCGTCGATCTGCTTGCCGGTCGCGACGTCGAAGGGAAGGCGGACCGTTCCGTCATCGTCGGTCGAGTAGCAAGCCGCCATGCACCAGACGTTGAGGAGGATGCCATCCTCCTTCTTCGAGAACGCGGGGCGCGACCGGAAGTCCTCCCAGAAGCGGTCGAACGAACCCTCGTACTGGTCACGCAGCGCTCGAACGGTCTCGCGGAACTCCGGGAGGTAGCACGCCTCGAAGAGGGCATCACCGGCGTGCGACGCGAGCGCCGAGAACACGTCCGGCCGCAGCATCGGGGTTACGAGCGCGCCGTAGCCGCCGCTCGACTTGCCCTGGATCCCTCGGTGATCCCGATCGGGGATCGTGCGGTACCGCTCGTCCACGAAGGCGACCGCCTCATCACACAGGAAGTCCTGGTAGCGACCCGTACCCGGCGAGTTGAGGAACTGGCTCCCGCCGAGCGACGTCCAGCAGTCGACGAACGCGACGAGCGTCGGCGGCGCCTCGCCCCCGGCGAACAGCTCGTCGACCATCTCGGGGTAGTTGGGGCGGAAGGGCTCGCGGTTGCGCCACATGTCGAGCTGGCCGGTGAGCCCCTGGATCACGTAGACGCAGGGGTATCGGCGTTCGGGCTCGTCGTCGTAGCCGGGCGGGGTGTAGACCCACAGCGGACGGACGTTCGGATCGCCGAGCGCGTTGCCTCGCAGCGCCTCGCTCTCGATCTCGAGCTCGTCGAGCCTGCCGGTGAGCTCACGGCTCCACGGTTGCATGGTCGGCTCCCTCGTGTCGGATGTGCGGGTGCGGGAACCCTCCTATCATGGCCGGACGATGCCCGAAATGTCCGACGTCGTCGGGATCGGTCTCGCGGGCGGGCAGGGGATGCGTGCCCGGCCGCTCACCCTCAAGGCGCCCGGCTACCTGCGTTCGAAGGCGGCGATGTCGTTCCTGGGCCGGCGGCTGATCCGGTGGGTGCTCATGATCTTGTCCAGCGAGGGCATCAAGGACTACTACGTGATCGCGCACGGGAAGGAGAATCGGTACCAGATCAAGGTGATGATCGGGTACGGCGAGGGGTTCGGCGTCGACGTCAAGTACTCGCCGGTCAAGTACGACGCGCTGTCGACCGGCAGTGCCGACTCGGCGCTTCGGATGATGGAGTACTGGGACATCTCGCAACCCGCCCTCGTCTTCCCGACCGACTCGGTGATCGACTTCGATCTCGGGCCGATGCTCGAGGCCCATCTGAGGCGCGGCTCCGTGGCGACGATCTCGGCCATGATGCGCGAGCCGGACGAGGTTGCCGAGAAGTACGGCGTCATGCTGACCGACGAGGACGGCCGGGTGACCGAGTTCGTCGAGAAGCCGACGCTCGGCGAGCTGCGCGAGCATTTCCACGCCGAGACCGACGAGGCGTTCCGGGAGCTGCCGCTCATGACGAACGCAGGCTTCTACCTCCTGGACACGGACTTCATCCGTGGGCTGATCGGCAACGCCGAGATCGAGCGCCTCCGCCTCACGCGGTTCGACTTCGGCAAGGACCTGCTCCCGTGGCTGGTGGGCAACGGCTTCCCGGTCCACGTGTTCCCGGTGCGGAAGATCGGCGATCTCGGCAACGTGCGCGACTACCTCGAGACGATGATCGATGCCTTGCGGGGCGACTTCGAGTCGATCGACCGACTGCTCGGGCCGGCGTTCGATCCCGATCGAAACGTCTGGATCGCTCCCGAGTCGCTCGCGATGCGCGACTCGACCAGCGGGACGACGCTCGCCGAGAAGATCGCCGAAGGGGCGGTGCAGATCGGTCCGGCGGTCAGGATCGGCAGGTTCTGCGAGATCCACCCGGGGGTGCGCATCTCGGATTCCAACCTCGACGACGACATCGAGGTGCAGCGTGAGGCGTGGATCGAACGCTCACAGATCCGCGACGGCGCGATCATCGGCCCATCGGCCCGCCTGTCGGAGGTCGTCGTCGGATCCATGTCGGAGGTCAGGTCCGAACCGTTCAATCCGTCATCGCTCGAGCGCTTCGTCGCGCTCGGCGACGAGGTCATCGTCTACCCCGGCGTGCATCTCGCGGACGACGTGTCCGTCTATCCGAGGCTGAAGCTGCCGTTCGGCATCAGCGTCCCCGCCGGGACCGAGGTGGCCGGACCGGCGGACGTCCTGCGCCACCTGTAACGGTGCCGGTCTGAGCGATGCGGATCGGTCTCGCGCTCCCGCACTACGACTTCTCGATCCCCGGGGTGCACCCGATCGGGTTCGATGACGTTGCGGACGTCGCCGTCCGGGCCGAACGCCTGGGGTTCGACAGCGTGTGGATGTCCGATCACTTCTTCGCGTCGCTGGGCCGTTACGGCGGCGGGCACGAGCGCTACGGTTCGCTCGAACCGCTGTCGACGCTCGCGGCGCTCGCGGCGCTCACCGATCGCGTTCGACTCGGAACGCTCGTGCTCTCGGCGGGGTTTCGCCATCCGGCGATCGTGGCGAAGTCGGCGACGGCGATCGACCGGCTCTCCGGCGGCCGGATGGAGCTCGGCCTCGGCGCCGGCTGGTTCGCGGAGGAGTACGAGGCGTTCGGCTTTGGGTTCGCCGACGTGGACGAGCGGTTCGGACGGCTCGAGGAGACGATGGGCTACCTCGACGCCCTGTTCGGGGACGAGCCGGCGTCGTTCCGAGGCGAGCGCTTCCAGCTGCGCGAGGCGTACAACCACCCGAGGCCCGTGCGGGAGCCGCGTCCGCCGCTGCTCGTCGGTGGCAAGGGCGGACCTCGGATGCTGAAGCTCGCCGTCCGTCTGGCCGACGGGTGGAACACGGTCTGGCGGTGGACGCCCGAGGCCTACGCGGAACGCGCGGCCGCGGCTCGCGAGACCTGCGAACGCCAGGGTCGGGACCCCGCGAGCTTCCGGCTGTCGCTGGGGTTGTTCACGATCGTCGGCGAGGACGACGCCGATGTCGTTCGACGGTACGAGCTGATGCGCGAGCGGTTGCCGGCGGGCGTCGTCGACGCGGTCCCGCTCGACGAGTTGCGACAGGACGGGCTCGTCGGAACGCCCACCGAGGTCCTCGAACGCCTCGAACGGTTCGCCGCGCTCGGTGTGAGCGAGCTCGTCGTGTCTCCCGCTCCGCTGTGGTTCGCGTTGCCCGATCCGTCGGTGCTCGATCTGCTGGCCGAACGGGTGCTGCCCGCGGCGCGAGCGCTCTGATGGAACCGCTCGAGGCCGCCGTCACGGTCCTGCGCGAGGAGGGCGAGCCGCTCCACTGGACCAAGATCCAGGATCTGGCGCTCCGCCGCGGCTACCTCGACCCCTTCGAGACTCCCGACGTCCGCAAGGCTCTCCTCGCCGCGCTCGCTGAAGGGGTCCGCTCCGGACGTCTGTCGAAGGTGTCGACCGGCGTGTACGGATCGAAGGAGGAGGAGCGCTAGCGCCGGTAGGCGATCCTCGAGAAACGTTCGAGCTTCTCGAACCGGTGCTCGGCCTCGATCAACCGAACCGTCCCCGACCGGTTGCGCATCACCATCGAGAACGTGGTCGCTCCGTCGGGCCAGTACTTCACGCCCCCCAGCAGCGACCCGTCGGTGATGCCGGTCGCGGCGAAGAAGACGTCCTGCCCGGCCACGAGGTCGTCCGTGGTGAGCACGCGCTCGATGTCGAACCCGTCGTCGAGCAGCTGCTGCCGTTCGCCTTCGTCGCGCGGGTAGAGCCTGCCCTGGATCGCGCCGCCGAGACACTTCAGCGCCGCCGCGGCCACGACCCCTTCCGGGGTCCCGCCGATCCCGAGCAGCAGGTCGAGCCCCGATCGGCGGGTCGTCGCCGCAGCGATCGCACCGGCAACGTCGCCGTCGGTGATCAGGTGGACGCGCGCACCGAGCTCCCGGACGCGCCCGATCATCTCGGCATGCCGGTCCCGGTCCAAGATCACGACGCCGACCTCCTCCAACCGGATGCCCTTGGCCTTGGCCACCAGGCGCACGTTCTCCTCGGGCGACGCGGTGATGTCGATCGCGTCGGCCGCCTCGGGTCCGGTCGCCACCTTCTCCATGTAGACGGCGGCGCCGGGGAAGAACATCGAGCCGCGTTCGGCGAGCGCGATCACGGATAGGGCGTTCGGCTGTCCGACCGCGGTGAGCCGGGTCCCGTCGATCGGATCGACGGCGACGTCGCAGGCGGGCCCCTCGCCGGTACCGACGGTCTCGCCGTTGAAGAGCATCGGGGCCTCGTCCTTCTCACCCTCGCCGATCACGACGACGCCGTCCATCGACACCGTGTCGATCATCAGACGCATCGCGTCGACCGCGGCCTGGTCGGCCGCGAGCTTGTCGCCCCGGCCGACCCACCTTCCGGCGGCGAGCGCGGCGGCCTCCGTCACCCGCACGAGCTCCAACGCGATGTTCCGGTCCGGGCGTTCCTCCATCGAGGCGTCCTCCTGCCGAGGTGGCCTGCCCACTCGCTCCTCCGATCGTTCCTGGGCCATCCTACGTTCGAGCCCGCCGGCCCTGCGCAGGGGGGACGAGGCCTCGCCGAGCGCACCACTCCAACGTCCGAAGCAGCGTCGCCTCGACCGGCGTGTAGCGCAGGCCGAGCGCGCGCGTCGCCTTGGACCCGTCGTACCGGTGGCCGTGCAGGAGGGTTCGGACGGCCTCGGGACAGAGCGTCGCGTCGCGGCGGAGCAGCTTCGCCGCGGCGCCGGCGAGCTCGCCGGCGGCCGTCGCGATCCCGCCCGGCGCGAACCGCACCCGCCGGCGGAGCCCCCAGATCCGGTCGAGCAGGTCGACCGCCTCGGGTGTGGTGATGGTCGCCCCGGAGAGCAGGTACCGCTCGCCCGGCGTTCCGCGCGTCTCCGCCAGGACGTGGCCCGCGGAGCAGTCCGCGATGTCGACGAGCGAGATCGTCGTGCGGACGAGGACGGGGAGCCGGCCGTTCACGACCTCGAGCAGGAGACGGGCCGAACCGGTCGCTCGCCCGGGTCCCTGGACGGACGAGGGGTTGACCGCGACGACGTCGACCCCGAGCGAGCGTGAGAGCTCGAACACGCGTCGCTCCGCGAGGTGCTTCGAGCGCTCGTACGCCGACAGGTACGAGCCGCGGTGCGGCGAGTCCTCGCGTCCGACCGAGCCGCTGGCCTCGCCGATCGCCGCCGAGGACGAGGTGTAGACGACCCGGACGACGCCGGCCGCGGCGGCGGCTCGGACCGCGTTCGCCGAACCCTCGACGTTGGTCCGGAGCATCTCGCCGGGGTCCCGCAGGCACATCGCGTTCACGCCGGCCACGTGGAAGACGGTCGAGCATCCGCGCATCGCCTCGACGAGCGATCCGAGATCGAGCACGTCACCCCGCACCGGTTCCGCACCGGTCGCGCCGATCGCCTCGGCCGAGGATCGCGTTCGGGCGAGCGCTCGGACCCGGCGGCCGTCGGCGACGAGACGCCGGACGAGTGCTCGACCGACGATCCCGCTGCCGCCGGTGACGAGCACCGGTTCGGTCACGCCGCGGGGTCGCGAGGGCCGGTCGTGATCGCGCCGCGGAACCGCACGACGTACTCGAGGCCGGAGAGCACGGTGATGACCGCGGCGGCGATCATCGCCCACTGGTCCAGGTACAGCGCTCCGATCGGCTCGCCGGGGCGCAGGATCGCCAGGAAGATCGCGAGGAACTGCACGTTGGCCTTGGCCTTGCCCCAGACGGAGGGCCGGACGAGGTCGCCGGTCGACGCCACCGCGCCCTTGAGCCCGATGATCATGATCTCGCGGCCGATGATGATCAGCGCGATCCACGGCGACACGCGTCCCACCACGAGGAGCCCGACCAGGGCGCCCGAGACCAACAGCTTGTCCGCCGTCGTGTCGAGGAAGTTGCCGAACACGCTCGTCTGCGCCCATCGGCGGGCGAGCAGCCCGTCGAAGAAGTCCGTGAGCGCGGCGATCGCGAACAGCACGCTCGCCGCGGTGAAGGCCGCCTCGTTGTCCGGCCCGGCGACGATCAGCGCGAGGATCACCGGGACCAGGGCCACCCGAGCCCACGTCACGACCTTCAGGAACGCTGCGGCGCGAAGGTCGGCGGGGGTCGTCACGGCTTCGCGGCATCGTAACAGCGTGCCTCGAGGTGAACGCGACGTGGCGGGCGTGCTCGGTGTAGCGCCGGCGCCAACTCGGAGGCTGGGTCACGCGGCGGTCCCACCGTCACATCTCTGACGCCCTAGGCTGCGTACCGTGGATGCGCCGAAGATCGTCACGGTCGACGACTACGAGCCGCTCGCCCGTGAGCGCCTGGCGACCGATGTCTACGACTACTTCGCGGGTGGGGCGGGAGACGAATGGACCCTCGCCGAGAACCGGCGTGCCTTCGAGCGCTGGGTGATCCGGCCGCGGATGCTCACCGGAGCCTGGCCGGTGCATCCTTCGATCGAGCTGCTGGGGACCAGCATCGACGCCCCGGTCCTCGTCGCGCCGTGGGCGTATCAGAAGCGCGCGCACCCGGACGGGGAGCTCGCCACCGCGCGGGCCGCCGCCAGGGCCAAGACCGTCATGGTGGTCTCGAGCACGACCGTCGACTACCTCGAGGACGTGGCCCGCGCGTCGGACGGACCGAAGTGGTGGCAGCTGTACGTGTTCACCGAACGCGGCGAGACCGTCGACATGTTGCACCGGGTGCACGCCGCCGGGTTCGCGGCCGTGTGCCTGACCGTCGACTTCCCCGTAAGCGGCCTGCGCCACCGCGATGCGCGCAACGACTTCGACATGCCGATCGGCCTCCCGCAGGGCGAGCTCACGTTCGCGCCCGACCTCACATGGGACGACCTCTCGTGGATCCGCGACGCCGCCCCGGTGCCGCTCCTCGTCAAGGGGATCATGACGGCCGAGGATGCCCGGATCGGCGTCGAGGTAGGGGTCGACGGGATCGTCGTCTCGAACCATGGCGGCCGACAGCTCGATTCGGTCCACGCGCCGATCACCGTGCTCCCCGAGATCGTGGAGGCCGTGGAGGGTCGTGTTCCCGTGCTCGTCGACGGCGGGTTCCGGCGGGGAACGGACATCTTCAAGGCGCTCGCGCTGGGCGCGACCGCCGTGCTCGTAGGACGTCCGGCGTGCTGGGGTCTCGCGGCGGCGGGGGAGGAAGGCGTGGTCGACGTCCTGCGGATCCTGCGCGTGGAGCTCGAGAACACGATGATCCTCGCGGGGACGCGTTCGGTCGCCGACATCACCAGGGCCCACGTCGAGCGTGCGTGACGGGGTTCGCCACCGTCTGCGAGCATGAGCCGTCATGCCCCGCATCGACCTGCACACCCATTCGAACCGCTCCGACGGGACGTTCGAGCCGGCCGAGGTCGTTCGCCTGGCCGCCGAGCGGGCCCTGGACGTGGTGGCGCTCACCGATCACGACACGACCGACGGCCTGGCGGAGGCGCTCGCGACGGGTTCGGTCGTCGGTGTGGAGGTGGTTCCCGGTGTGGAGTTCTCGGCGGAGTTCGAAGGCAACAGCGTCCACGTGCTGTGTTACTGGATGGATCCGCAGGACCCGGCCCTGCAACTCGAGCTCCGGCGATTGCGGGAGGACCGGTTCCGCCGCGGTGAGCTGATGGTCGGCAAGCTCCAGGAGCTGGGGTTGCCGGTGGCGTTCCAACGCGTGCGCGCGATCGCGGGTGACGCGACGATCGTCCGGCCGCACATCGCTCAGGCGATGGTCGAGGCGGGGGTCGTCGCCACCGAGAAGGAGGCGTTCGAGCGGTACATCGGCGACGGCGGGCCGGCGCACGTCGCCAAGCACGCGCTCGACCCCGTGAACGCCGTGGCGCTCATCGACGGGGCGGGCGGCGTCTGTGCGCTCGCGCATCCGGGGATGTGGGGCGATCAGAGCTCGGTGCCCGTCGAGCTGATCGAGCGGATGGCGGCCGCGGGCATGCGCGGCCTCGAGGTCGACCATCCCGACCACACGCCCGAGATGCGCGAACACTACCGAACGCTGGCCGCAGAGCTGGGCCTGATCGCGACGGGTGGCTCCGATTGCCACGGCACGAGGTACGACCCCGTGCGGCTGGGCACATCGCTCTGCGAGCCGGAGGCGTTCGCCGCGCTCCGCGCGCTCGCGCCGCACGGATCACCGGCCCAGCCCGCGCCGTAGGAGCACGCGTGGCGGGCAAGCGGATCCTCGTCGTCGGCGCCGGGTTCGGTGGCCTGTACGCGGCGATGGGTCTGCGTCGGGCCGTGGAGCTCGGTCACCGCGTGATCGTGGTCAACCCCGAGAACTTCATGCAGTACCAGCCGTTCCTGCCCGAGGTGGCGTCGGGCACGATCGATCCGCGTGCCGTCGTCGTCCCGCTCCGCAGGGTGCTCCGCCACTGCGAGGTCGTGATCGGCGAGGTCGAACGCGTCGACCACGACGAGCGGACCGCGCGGGTCCGCCTGGCCGACGGCCGTGGGGTCTCGACCCGGTACGACGTGGTCGTCCTCGCGCCGGGGTCGTGGGCGCGCGTGCTGCCCATCCCGGGTCTGGCCGAGCACGGCGTCGGGTTCAAGACGGTCCAGGAAGCCATCTGGCTGCGGAACCAGGTCCTGTCGCGGCTGGACGTCGCCGCCGAGACGGACGATCCGGAGCGGCGACGTGCGGCGATGACGTTCGTGTTCGTGGGCGGGGGATACGCGGGGGTGGAGGCGCTCGGCGAGCTCGAGGACCTCGCCCGCGACGCGCTCGAGAGCTATCCGGGCCTGCGACCGGACCAGATGCGATGGACGCTGGTCGAGGCGACCGGTTCGATCCTGCCCGAGATCGGTGCCGGCCTCGCCCGCTACGCGCTGGAGCGCCTGCGGGCGCGCGGGATCGAGGTCCTGCTGGAGACGCGGCTCGACTCGGCGGAGGGAGGCACGCTCCGCCTGTCCGACGGGCAGGTGTTCCGCTCGGACACGCTCGTGTGGACCGCGGGGGTCAAGCCGTCACCCCTCGCGTCCGGGTCCGGGTTCCCCGTCGACGACTCGGGCAGGGTGCGGACCGACGCGTATCTACGCGTCGAAGGCGTCGAGGACGCGTGGGCCGTCGGCGACGCGGCGGCGGTGCCGGACCGGCTCGGCGGGGGGACGATGCCGCCCACCGCGCAGCACGGGATGCGGCAGGGGAAGCGGCTCGCGAGCAACCTGGTGGCCGTGCTCGAGGGACGGACGCCTGAGCCGTTCGACTACCGCGGGATCGGCGCGGTCGTGTCGCTCGGGCGCTACAAGGGGGTAGCCGTGATCCGGGGGGTCCGGCTCCGGGGGTTCCCGGCATGGTTCGCCCACCGCTCGTACCACCTGTACGCGATGCCGACGCTCACGCGGAAGGTGAAGATCGCCGCCGACTGGACGGTGGCCCTGCTGTTCCCGAGGGATCTCGCGCAGCTCGGCTCGCTGGAGCACCCGCGGGAGCCGTTCGAACGCGCCGCCGGGGCGCCGCCTACTGACCGAGGCGATTGACCTCGGCCGCGGCCGAGAGCGCCGAGTGGCTCCGCTCGAGATCGGGCAGCTCGTGACCCGAGGTGAGCTCGTGCACGGCCCAGTTGGTGAGGTCGCGGATCGAGATGATCCCGGTGAGTTGACCGTCCTGCACCACGGGGAGGTGGCGGATCTTCAGGCGGGCCATGTGATCGGCCGCCTCGGCGATGTCCGTCTTGGGATCGACGGTGTCGAGGTCGGTCGACATGCGCTCGGCGACGGTGGTGGCTCGCGGGTCGCCGCCGTCGGCGACGAGGTTGACCAGGTCGCGTTCGGTCACGATGCCGGCCAGCGTGCCGGCGTCCATGACGATGACCGAGGAGATGCCGTTCTCGCGGAGCACGCTCGCCACGTGCTCGAACGTGTCCGAAGGCGAGGTCGTCTTCACGTCGGTGTGCATGATGTCCCGGACCTGCATCGCAGCCACCTCCGTTCGGGGGGCACAGTCTATGGCTTGCGGTCGCGGAGCGGCCACCGGCCCGAGCCGCGATCGGCCGAACGCCTAGTGGTCCGACCGCCCGCTGAAGTTGAACGAGGCGACCTTGAGCGCGGGGACGCGGCTCGCGGAGAAGAAGAACTCGCTCGCGAGCTCGGTCTCCCGGCCGATCATCTCCGTCCCCGAGAGCGCCTCGAGGATCGACTGCGTGAACCTGAGGTTCTTGACCGGCTGCGTGATCTCCCCGTCCTCGATCAGGAAGGTCCCGTCTCGCGTCATCCCCGTGATCGTGGATTCGACCGGATGCACGACGTTCGTGTAATGGAACCGGGTCACGAGCAGCCCGCGCTCGGTGGACGCGATCATCTGCTCGAGACCGGTCTCGCCCGGGGCCATGAACAGGTTGAGGGGGAACGGGCCCTCCGGGTTCGGCGGCGGGAGGGCGTGCCCCGTGGTGGTGGTCCCCGCCTGCTTCGCCGTTCGGAGGTCGTAGACGCCTCCGAGGAAGACGCCGTCCTCGATGAGGTCTACCCGAGATCGCGGCACGCCTTCGAAGTCGAAGGGGAGACCGAGGGTGCCGTCGGACAGGGCGTCGTCGTAGATCGTGACGAGGGGAGCGGCGACCTGCTGGTCCTGCTTGCCGGAGAAGCACGAGCGTCCCTCGAACAGGGAACGTCCCCCGAACCCGATCCACGCGAGGAACCCGACGAGCGTCGAGACGGCGGCGGGCTCGAGGACGACCGTGTACCGACCGGGGTCGATGTCGCGGGGCGATCGCGACGCGACCGCTTTGTCCGCGGCGCGCTTGCCGATCGACGTAGGGTCGAGCTCGTCCGTGCCCGCAGCGAACACCTCGGCGAAGCCGCTCCCACCGTCACTTCCCGTCACGACCGTGTTGATGGACGCCTGCGACGACGGTGCCCAGCAGAACTGGCCCTCGGTGTTCGCGACGGCGACCTCGCTCGCAAGCGTCTCGTAGGCGCCCGCCGCGGTGAACCCCTGCGGACAGTGCGCGACGAGCTCGGCAACGGCTTCGGCACGCTGCTCGGGGGTCGTGGAGGCCGTGGGCTCGTCGAACGCATGGTGCTCGGACGTCGACGCCGGCGGCGCCAGCCCGGGGAACATGGGGTCGGGTGCGACCACGCTGGCCATCTCGAGCGCGCTCTCGGCGGCCCGGCGCGCGCCCTCGAGCGAGAAGTCGTTGGACGCGGCCACGCCGATCCGCCCCTCGGTGACGACCCGCACGCGGATGCCCGTGTCCTCGCGATGCGTGCTCTGGTGGATCGAGTTCGACGCGAAGCGCGTGAGACCCCCCCACTCGTGCATGAACAGGACCTCGACGCCGTCCGCTCCTGGCACGCTGAGGGCGGCGTCCGCGACGCGACGGACCTCGTCCGGCCCGATGAGGCCCGCCATCAGCGCGCCCCCGTCGGCATCAGCCGCGCACCCCGAGCTGCACGTCCCGGAACCTCGCCGGCGAGGCGCCGTGTCCGACCCTCGCGACCTGGCCCGGCTGGCCCTTCCCGCAGTTCGGTGTGCCCCACAACGTCCAGTCCTCCCGTCCCCCCACCGCGTCGCACGATCCCCAGAACTCGGTGGTGATGCCCGTGTAGTTCGGGTTCCGGTACATCGTCGTGAGACGCCCGCCCTCGATGCGCCAGGCGATCTCGCACCCGAACTGGAAGTTCACCCGATGGTCGTCGATCGACCAGGAGGTGTTCGTCGACATGAACACTCCGTCCTTCGTGTCGCCGATGATGTCGGCCAGCGAACCCTCGCGCGGTTCGATCGAGATGTTCGTCATCCGGATCAACGGGAAGTTCGCCCATCCGTCCGCCCGCATCGCACCCGATGACTCGATCCCCAGAACGCTCGCCGTCTCCCGGCTCGAGATGAAGTTCTCGAAGACCCCGTCGACCAAGATCGGCACCCGCTGGGCCGGCACACCCTCGTCGTCCCATCCGAACGAGCCGAGGCCCCCGGGCAAGGACGCGTCAGCCGTGATCGATACGAGCGGGCTCGCGTACCGGAGGGAGCCGCGATCGTCCGGCCGGACGAACGACGAGCCGGCGTACGCCTCCTCCATCCCGAGGACGCGATCGAGCTCGACCGGGTGGCCGATCGACTCGTGGATCTGGAGCTCGACCTGTCCGGAGTCCAGCACGAGGGTCGTGGCCTCGCTCGGGCACTCGTCGGCGGACAGGAGCTCGACCGCCTCGGTCGCCGTCCGCTCGGCCTCCTCGATCAGGGCGAGCTTCTGGATGTGCTCCCACCCCGCGGCCGAGATGTGGCCCCGGAACGAGTTCGGGAACGAACGGCGCTGGAGCTCGCCGTCCCCGAGCGCCGTCGCCTCGATCCCCGCGCCGGATTGCACGGTCGTCTGCTCGATCGCCGTCCCCTCGCTCGTCGCGAGGAACGTGCGACGGCGGAACAGGTCGAGCCCGCCTTCGCCGAACGCGAGCCCCTGCACCGATTGCATCCTCCGGGTGGCCTCCATGAGCATGGCGACCTTCTCCTCGAGCGGGACGTTGAACGGATCCACCTGCATCGGCGAGTGCCACGTACCCGTCACGGGCTCCACGCCCGAGAGCACGACCGGCTCCATCGGCAATCGGGCGGCCGCACGCGCGATCTCGACGGCGAGCTTCGCCGTGCGCTCGACCTCCTCCGGCTCCTGACGCGCCGTGGCGGCGAACCCCCAATACCCGTTCACGAGAACGCGGATCCCGAGGCCCTCGGAGCTCGAGCGGTCGATCCCCTCCATCTCCTGGTTCCGAACCGTGATCGACTCGGTGTCGTCGGCTACGACGCGACCGTCGGCGTAGTCGGCCCCGGCAGCTTTCGCCGCCTGGACGGCCTGCTTCGCGACGTCGAGCATCCGATCACACCTCCAGGAAGGGGCAACGACTCGGGCCGGGAAAGACTACCCGGGTGTGCCGGTGGGTGCGTCTCGAGACCCGGGGGGCGTTCTGGGAAGATGCGCGCTGCCCGCGGCTGGCGGAGGACGAGGAGGGCGGGATGACGATCCTGAGGTTCGACGACGCTCCGGTGTTCGACCTGTCGGGGGTGCGGATCCGAGGCCTCTCGTCTCCGGCCCGAGGTGCGAGCGAGACGATGACCTACCTCGTGGAGCTCGGCGAGGACCAGCGCGTTCCCGACCACACGCACGATCACGAGGAGGTGTCCCACCTCGTCTCGGGCCGGTGGACCGTTTCGATCGACGGCGAGGACTCGGAGCTTCGGCCCGGCGACACCGCGGTCATCCCCGCGGGCGTCGTCCACGCCTCGTTCACCCTCGAGGGGGACGAAGCCGTCATCCTGACGTCGATGCCGGTCGGCACGATCTTGATCCGGGCGGACGGGGAGCGCGTCGCTCCGCCCTGGGGGACGTGAGCACGTGCCCACCTACATCTCCGACGTCACGCTCTTCGACGGCCGTTCGGTCAAGAGGAAGGCCGGCGTGCTGGTCGACGAGGGCCGCATCGGGTGGGTGGGCACGCACGCTCGAGCGCCAAGAGCGGCCCGCGACGCTGACGAGATCGACGGACGCGGGAAGACCCTGACGCCCGGCATGATCGACTGCCACGTTCATCTCTCGTTCGATGGGAGCGCCGACTTCGCCGGCGAGGCGCGCGAGATGACGAGCGACGCGGTGGCCACGGTCAAGGCCGTTCGCAACGCCGCCCGAACGCTCGACCACGGCGTGACGACGGTGCGAGACCTGGGCGCGCGGGGTGACTCGGTGATCCAGATCGCGCGCGGCGTCGAACGCGGTCTGATCGCGGGACCGAGGATCCTGGCCGCGGGCTGGGCGCTCACGGTCACGGGCGGACACGGCCGCAGCGTCGGGTTCGCGCGCGAGGTCGACGGACCGGACGCGCTCAGGCGAGCGGTGCGCGAGGAGATCCGCCGCGGCGCGACCGCGATCAAGGTGATCGCGACGGGCGGCGTGCTCACGCCCGGGATCACCCACGACTTCACGGCGTTCACGCAGGACGAGCTCGACGCGGCGGTGGACGAAGCTCATTCGTGGAACAGGGTCGTGGGGGCGCACGCGATCGGCCCCGAGGGGATCGAGCGGGCCGTTCGCGCAGGTGTGGACTCGATCGAGCACGGTTCGATGCTGTCGGCCGAGGGAGCGCGGCTGATGAAGGACCGAGGGACCTTCCACGTCCCCACGATCTCGGCGATCCGCGGGATCGTCGACCATCCCGACGAGGTGCCGGCGTACGCGGTCGAGAAGGCCACGGCGCTCGTCGATCTCGCTCGCGACGCGTTCCGGCGCTCGATCCGTACCGGCGTGAAGATCGCCTGCGGGACCGACGCGGGGACGCCGTTCAACCCGCACGGCTCGGCGCCCCTCGAGATCGTTCGCATGGTCGAGTGGGGGATGACGCCGCTGAAGGCGATGTGTTCGGCGACCTCGAACGCGGGTGAACTGCTCCGCCTCTCCGACGTCGGCATGGTGGCCGAGGGTGCGGCCGCCGATCTCGTCCTGTTCGACTCGAACCCCATCGAGGACATCAACGCGGTCCTCGAGCCCGCGCTCGTGATCAAGGACGGCGGGGTCGTCCCGGGTTCGCTGCCGTAGGCCTCCTCGGCAACGGATCTGCCCCCTCCTTTGCACCGCTCGAGGTTTTGTCACTCCCTGTCCCTACGCTGCCCAGGACAAGGAGGGACGGATGACCCAGCTCGGTTACGCGGTGCTCGGACTGGCGCTCGGCGCGGCGCTCGGGGCGGTCGTGTTCGGAACCTGGCGGCGGGCGGCCTCGACGCCCTCGACGCGTGTCGAGGCTCGGCTGGAGGTGCAGGCAGCGGAGCTCCGCAGGCTCGCGGACGCCGCAGCCGCCCGAGAAGGCTCGGCCGAGCACCTGCGTTCGGACCTCGCCGGCGCCCGGCGCGTGCTCGAGGCGCTCGCGCTCCGGGAGGAAGAGCGCAGGCAGCGTGAGACCGAGTCCTGGGAGATCGTCCGACGGCTCTCGACCGTCCTCGTCGGGAGCGCCTCGAAGGGCCGGGCCGGCGAGAACGTGCTCCGCGAGCATCTCGCGCAGCTTCCGCCGGGCATGCTGGTGACCGATCTGCGGGTGAACGGACGCGTGGTCGAGTTCGGGCTGCTCCTCCCGGACGGCCGCCGGCTGCCCGTTGACTCGAAGTGGTCCGCCGTGGCCGAGCTCGAGGCGCTCGAGGCGGCCGACGACCCCGCGGAACGCGAAGCGCTGGCCCGCGAGGTGGAGCGGCAGGTCGCGCTCCGGGCTCGCGAGGTGGCGCAGTACCTCGATCCGTCGCTCACCGCACCGGTCGCGGTGGCTGCGGTCCCCGACGCGGCGTACGAGGTCCTGCGCCGGGCGCACGCCGACGCGTTCTCGCGCGGCGTGGTGATCGTGCCGTACTCGACCGCGCTGCCGGTGCTCCTGTTCCTCTACAGCCTCGCCCACCGGTTCGGAGACGCCGACGACGCGCGTTCGGCGCTCGAGGAGGTCGTGTCGGTGCTCGACGCGATGCAGCTCGTCCTCGAGAACAAGGTGGCGCGGGCCGCGACGATGGTGTCGAACGGGGTCGACGAGCTGCGTTCGGGTCTCGGCAGGGCCCGTGGCTCGATCGCTCGCGGCCGGACCGCGGCAGCCCTCGACCCCGAACCGGAGCTCGAGCTCGTGGACGGGGTGCTGAAGGCGGTTCCGTAAACGCGGGATAGGCTCCGTCCATGGACTTCGAAGAAACCCTCCTGAAGTTCGGGTTCCATCCCGCCACCGGCAGAACGCCGAAGGGGGTGCAGGTGCTCGCCGCCGAGCCGAACCCATTCCTGACGTACACCGTTCAGGCGTTCGATGACGGGTCGGCCCTGTTCACGTGGGAGTTCGCGGTCGGCGAATACCTGCGCACCAAGGGGATCCAGTTCGGTTCGGACGAGACGCTGAATCAGTTCATGTTCCCGCGCGAGGACACGCGTGGTCCGCAGGACGGCGCGTGGCTCGCCGAAGCCGTCGAGCGGGCCCAGGCGCAGTTGGCCTCAGTCCGCTTCGATCATCCAGAGCAGTCGTGAAGAATCACACGATCGAAGGCCGGGCTCTCAGCTTCGAGCCCGGCCTTCCGGTGCTGCTGCCGTTCGATCAGGCCTAGCCGAGGGGGCCACCATGCGGTCGGTGACGAACCTCCTCGGCAAGCTGGCGGCCCTCCATCGCCTCGAGCTTGCCGGCGTCCCAGACGACCGCCGAGCCAGCTTCGCTCCGGAACTGCTCGGCCAGCTGGCGGCCCTCCATCGCCTCGAGCTTGCCGGCGTCCCAGACGTTCGCCGATGCCAGCCCGGTGAACCGCTCGGCGAGCATCGGGCCCTCGATCGCCTTCGAGCCATTGCCCACGTCCACAGTCGTCAACGCAGGTGTCCCTCGCGCAACGAAGGTGGTTGCACGTGACGCCCCACCATCGCTGTCGATGGCGTGGGTGATGAGGCTTCCGGCCAACGCCCCGATCGACAACGCGACGACGACCGCGATCACGAACGATCCGCCGAGCGTCCCTCCGCCGATGGGCGGCGACTCGACCCTTGCGCTCATCGCGCACCTCCTTCCGGTTCTTCCTCCGATCCTTCGACGAGCCTGCTCCGATCACGCCGGGCCGCGGTGGCGGCGCACACGGTCTCGGCGTGACCCTCGTCACGGGTCGATGGAGCCGTCGGTGTGCGATAACGATGGGGGTTGCGGTCGGGCGCGGGTCGCCGATGATGGGTTCGTGACGACGAGCGTTCGACCGCCCGGTCCCGACCTGTCACGGCTCGCGGCATTGCGGGCGTTCCGCAAGGAGCCGCTCGCCTTCCTCGAACGGCTGGCCGCCTACGGCGACATCGTTCGGATCGACGTGCCCGGCTCCGCCGCCTACCTGCTCAACCATCCAGATCTGGTGCACGAGGTGCTCGTCGCCGAGCACCGTTCGTTCCACAAGGGACCGACGATCCAAGCCGCGAAGTTGCTGCTCGGGGAGTCGCTGCTCACGAGCGAGGACGACGTCCACCGCCGGCAGCGCCGGCTGATCCAGCCGATGTTCCACCACGAGCGCATCGCGTCCTACGCGGCGTCGATGGTCCGGTTCGCCGAGCGCGCCGCCGATCGTTGGAGCGACGGGGAGGAGGTCGACCTCCAGGCGGAGATGGCGGCGCTCACGCTCGCGGTGGTGGGCGACACGCTCTTCGGGACCGACGTCGACGAGCGGCGGAGCGCGACGGTGCGACGGGCACTCACGGACACGCTCGGGATGTTCGACCGCGTCTACTCACCGCTGTTCCGGCTCCTGGTACGCCTGCCTTCGCCCACGATGCGCCGCTACCGGCGGGTCGAATCGGACCTGAACCGCGTGATCGCCGAGATGATCGCCGAGCGCCGGGAGGCGGGCGCCACCGGCGGCGACCTCCTCTCCCTGCTGCTCCGAGCGCGCGAGGACGGAGCCGGCATGAGCGACGAGCAGGTCCGCGACGAGGCCCTCACGCTGTTCCTCGCGGGACACGAGACCACGGCGATCGCGCTCACGTGGACATGGTGGCTGTTGTCGTGGAACCCGGAGGCCGAGGCGCGGCTCCACGCCGAGCTCGACGCGACGCTCTCGGGGCGCGCGCCCTCGATCGAGGACCTGCCGAACCTCCCCTACACCCAGGCCGTGGTGTCCGAGTCGATCCGGCTCCGCCCGCCGGCGTGGGCGATCGGCCGGACCGCCGTCGCCGACCATCGGGCGAACGACGTTCCGATCGGGGCAGGCTCGATCGTCGTGGTCTCGCCCTGGCTCCTGCACCACGATCCCCGTTGGTGGCCCGAGCCGGAGGTCTTCCGGCCCGAACGCTGGCTCACCGACGCGACCGAACGTCCCCGGTACGCGTTCATCCCGTTCGGCGGAGGCCCGCGCGTGTGCATCGGCGAGCCGTTCGCGCGACTCGAGGCGACGATGCTGCTCGCGGCGATCGCTCGGCGATGGCGGTTCGCGAGCGGGTCCGACCGGGTCCCCGAGATCCAGGCCGTGATCACGCTCCGGCCGCGCGGTGGGCTCCCGATGGTCGCGGTTCGACGCTGATGCGCGGTGATGCTCTTAGCCGACGCCGGACGACACGCGCGCATCGCGAGCCTTCAGCAGCTCGAGGTACTCGGCGCGCTCGCGGAAGGTGTCCTGGAGCTGCTGGGTGAGCCGCTCGACGAACTCGTCCCGATAGGTGGAGTCGACCGCCGAGGCGACGGCGTAGTAGAGCGCCGAGAACGACGCGACGCCGGCCGCCGTTCGAACGAGCTGCTTGGTGATCTCGAGCTGTTCGCCGAAGAACGGGATCGTGAACAGCTCGGTGCCCTCGGTGCCGATCCAGTCCATCCGGATCGCGGGTGTCACCAGGAGCGCCCCGAAGACCATGAAGAAGAGCCAGATCGCGACGCCGACGAACGCGATCTGCAGCGCCTGCGCCAGGAAGATCACGAGCCCGACGTTCACGCGCTGCCGGCGACGGAGCGGCACCTCGAGCGTGCTCGCCCGCTCGAGGTCGCGCACGCTCCCCGGGAGCCGGACGATCAGGAAGATGGCCGTGATCAGGGCGAACATCCCGGCGCCGGCGTAGAAGATCACGTCACTGGCGTCGCCGAACAGCTGCCAGTACTCGTTGGTGAAGAACGTGACGAGCGAGAAGAAGAGCAGGAGCGGGAGCGCGCGGACCAGGAGCGTGAGCGAGGCGCCCAACAGCTGCACGAAGCGCGCCGCGATCCATCGCAGGATCGAGAACACCCCGAACCCGACGACGAGCCAGATCACCCCGAGCAGGAGCAGGTTGCCCAGCCCGGTGATCAGCGCGCTCATGAGCTGACCGCCGAACACGAGGGGGAGGACCACCGGCAGCACGACGAACGCCGTGAGCTCGGGGACGCCGAGCTTGCGCGGGATCGAGAAGAACGCGCGACCGCGAGACACGTTCAACAGCCCGAACGCTCCGAGCAGCAGGGCGACGCCCCCCAGGAGGGCGAGGACGTTGAGGGCGGCCGGCCAGTCCAGGTTGATCGCGCCCAAGATCTCGAACACGAACACCACCGCGAGGAGCGGGATCGCTCGTGTGAAGACGTCCTCGGTCGCCGAATAGTTCTCGGTGAGCAAGGGCAACCCCGCGCTCCGGAACCGTCGTTCGAGCTCCTGGATCCGGCGGTCACGTTCGAGCGGGTCGTCCACGACCGCTATCGAACCCCCCAGCCCACCTGCCCGCAAGCGGCCCTCGCAAGCGTCGTGGCAGCCGGTACGCTGTTCGCAGTGGGGT
This sequence comes from uncultured Actinomycetes bacterium, assembly GCA_963731925.1. Lineage (GTDB taxonomy): Bacteria > Actinomycetota > UBA4738 > UBA4738 > HRBIN12 > DASSJM01. Next base: position 38,267 of record CAVSXK010000013.1, on the reverse strand, counting down.
TCGCAAGCGCGCTCGTCATCTTCGCCCATCCCGACGACGCCGAGTTCATGTGCGGCGGGACCGTCGCGGCTTGGGCGAACGAGGGGACCGAGGTGCACTACTGCGTCGTCACCGACGGCTCGGCCGGCTCCAACGAGCCGGGGATGACGCGGGAGGCGATGGTGCCGATCCGCGAGCGTGAGCAACGGGCGGCGGCGGAGGTGCTCGGCGTTCGGAGCGTCTCCTTCCTCGGCTTCGTGGACGGCGAGCTGCAGGTCGACCTCGAGACCCGCCGGGCCGTGACGCGGGTCGTGCGCCGAGTCCGGCCCGAGGTGCTCGTCGCGCCCGACCCCTCGCGGCTCTGGTTCGCGAACCGCTACATCAACCACTGGGATCACAAGCAGGCCGGGACGCTCGCGCTCTGCGCCGTCATGCCCGACGCGCCCAGCCGCCCCCAGTTCCCGGAGCTCCTCGAGGAGGGGCTCGAGCCCTTCGAGATCCCCCACCTGTGGCTCGCCTCCGAGGATGCCGACACCTACGTGGACATCTCGAAGACGCTCGACACGAAGCTCGAGTCGCTGCGGGCGCACGAGTCGCAGGGAACGGCGGACGCGGCCGATTGGGTCCGCGAGCGCGCCCGCGAGCTCGGCGAGGAAGGTGGGTTCGAGTACGCGGAGGGGTTCAAGACGTTCGACCTCCGCGACGAGGACGTGGACATGGCGGAGCCCGTGTGATGGAAGAGCCGCTCGGCGACGACGAACGCGAGACCTTCGGGCTCGAACCCGAGGAGGCGCAGAACATCCGCGCCGACCTCGAGGACCTCGAGGGGATGCGTCGCACGTTCCAGGCGCAGGGCGTGAAGGGCGTCGTGATCGTGTGCGAGCGCTGCGAGGAGAACCACTACTACGAGTGGGAGCTGTTGGTCGAGAACCTCGAGCACATGCTGCAGACCGGCGAGTCGCAGATGCACGAGCCAGCGTTCGAGGTCCGCGAGGAGGAGTACATCCAGTGGGACTACGGCAAGGGCTACGTCGACGCGCTCGCGGACACCGGGCTCGAGCCGGACAACCGCGTCGAGGTCACGCGCTGCCCCTGGTGCGAGACGCCCGCCGAGGACCACTTCCGGTTCTGCCCGAGCTGCGGCCGCTCGTTCGCGGCGGTCCGCGTCTACAAGGAGCTCGTCGACCGCGGCCTGGACGAGCGCGAGGTCCGCGCGATGCTGGTCCGTGCCGGGTTCGAACCCTTCTGACGCGGAGGGTCAGCGCCCGCGGGGGAGTTCCAACACGGATTCGTCGGGAGCCTTGTCCTCGCGCAGCCCCTTGAACGAGGGCGCGCGCATCTTCTTCGTGCTCTTGGTGATCTCGAGGTACTCGACCTCGCAGACGAGCGTGGGTTCGACGAAGGTTGCACCCTTGACCTTGGCGAGCTCGGGGTCGTCGATCGGCGGCGTGGAGCGCTTCAGCGGCTCCAGGGCCTCGAGGACCCGGTCCAGGGTCGCGCGGGTGAAGCCCGTGCCGACCTGCCCGATCCAGATCAGCTTGCCCTCGTCGTAGGCGCCGACCAGCAGTGCCCCGAACGTCCCCGACCGGCCGCCCTGGCCGGGGGTCCAGCCCAAGATCACGCAGTCCTGGGTGTTGGTGAGCTTGATCTTGCGCCAGTCGGGCGAGCGGCGTCCGGGCTGGTATTTCGAGCCCGTGCGTTTGGCGACCACACCCTCGAGGCCGAGCCCCTCGGCGACCTCGGCGAACGCGGTGCCGCCGCCGTCGACGTGGGTCACGACCTGGAGCCGGTGGTCCTGCTCGACGATCGTCTCCAGCAGCTCCCGTCGTTGCTCCAGCGCGAGGTCGGTCAGATCGTGACCGTCGAGCCACAGCAGGTCGAAGGCGACCAACGCGACCGGGATCCTGCTCGAGATCCGCTTGATCTCGCGCTCGTTGGACAGGTTCATCCGCTGTTGGAGCACCTCGAACGAGTTCTTCCCGTCCTCGTCGAACGCCACGATCTCGGCGTCCAAGACCGCGTTCACCTGGTCCACGAGCTCGTGGATCATCCGGAGCTCCGGGTACTTGTCGGAGACGTCCCGTCCGTTCCTCGTGACCAGGCGTGTGGCGTCGGTGGCCATCGTGGTCATCGAGCGGATCCCGTCGAACTTCGGCTCGAACCACCACACCGGGTCGTCGAACGCCTTCCAGCCCCCCTCGGCGAGCATCGGCTGGAACGCCGGCGGGGAGGCGATCAGCGGCGCCTGCTGGTTGGAGGCGAGGAAGGCGAGCCAGTCCGTCCTGGTCTTGACGAAATGGAACTCGAGACCCGGGTATCGGCGGCCGTGGAGACGGAAGCTCACCTTCGAGTCCGTCCACTCGACGGGCTCGTACCAACCGTCATCGAAGATCCTGACCTCGCCGGCGCCGTAATGGCCTTCGGGGATCGACCCCTCGAACGACCCGTACTCGAGCGGGTGGTCCTCGGTCCGCACCGCCAGGCGCTTGTCGCCCGGTTTGGTCGGGAGGCCGCGGGGGACGGCCCAGGACGGGAGCGCGCCGTCGCGTTCGAGTCGCACGTCGTAGTGCAGGCGCGTCGCTCGGTGCTTGTGGATCACGAACGAGTTGCCCTCGCCGGCGGTCCCGCTCGGCGCCGGCTCCGTGGTGCCCTCGGGCCCGAAGGTCCGCTTGCGCAGGTACTCGCCGAGGTCCGGGTCCTTGGAGGCCGCGATCACCTCCTCCGACGTGCGGCGGGTCGACCCCCGGGGTTCCACGGCCTTCTCGGGGGACAGGCCGACCGCCTCGAGCGCCGTACCGAGCTCCTGCGGCGAGGTCCGGACGCCCTCGAACAGGTCGCCCAGCTTCTCGAACCGCTCCCAGACGTTGTCGATGCGGAAGTCCTGCGGCGTCACGCCGGCGTCGACCTCCTCCCACAGGAGTGGAGTGGAGACCGTGGCGCCGGCTTCGGGGCGGAGCGAGTACACGGCGGAGATGTTGGCTCCGCTTCGGTTCATGTTGTGGTCGATGAAGACCTTGCCGGTGCGCTTGTCGATCTGCCACGCCATCGTCACGTGCTCGCGATCGGCGCGTTCGATCGTCCGGCCGAGCGTCCCCACGAAGTCGCGCACCTGGTCGTAGGACCAGCCGCGTTCGACGGGCACGTAGATCTGCACGCCGGTCGCGCCGGACGTCTTCGGATAGCCCGTCAGCCCCAGCGCTCCGAGCGCCGCTCGGACGTGACGCGCGACGATGAGGACATCCTCGAAGCTCGCACCCATGGGGTCGAGATCGAAGAAGAGGTAGTCGGGCGTCTCGATCGTGGAGCAGCGCGAGTGCAGCGGGTGCATCTCGATGCAGCCGAGGTTGGCGACGAACAGCAGCGTGGCGAGATCGTTCACCATCAGGTACCCGATGACGCCGTCCTTGCTCTCGTCGCTGCGGACCGGACAACGGGGGATCCAGTCGGGCGTGTGGGACGGAGCGGTCTTCTCGTAGAAGAACGGCCCCGAGACCCCGTCCGGCATGCGCTTCATCGTGAGCGGACGCTCGCGCAGGTGGGGCAGGATCAGCTCGGCGACGTTGTAGTAGTAGGCGAGGAGGTCGCCTTTGGTGTAGCCCTCGTCGGGCCAGAACACCTTGTCGAGGTTCGACAGGCGGAGCTCTCGGCCGTCGGCGTCCGTCCACCACGCGTCGCCCCGCTTCTCGGCCGGGAGCGGCCGGGGGAACTCGACGGTGAACGCGCGGCCGGAGATCCTCTTCTTCCGCGGGGACATCCCGCCAGCGTAGCCGTCAGGTCGCGGTCAGCACTGCGAAGCGCCGGTCACGATCGGGAGCGCGACCTTCTCCGGCCAGAACTGCGCGAGGTCGATCGGAACGCCCTGGAGCGCTCCGCTCGCCTCGACCTTCACCCCGGTCGACTGCATCGCGGGCGCGTCGGCGGTACCGGTGATGCTCAGCTCGACCGTGTCCGTGAAACCCGCGCCGCCCACCCCCGGGATCGTGATCTCCCCCGAGATCACGAGGGTCCCGTCGCCTCCCGACATGTCGACCTCGGACGCGTCGAGCGTGAGCTCGATGCCCTGGATCGGGAGCTCGCCGGGCTCGTAGGTCCAGGTGCCCTCGACGCCGTCGCACGAGTACATCGAGGCGCCGGTCGGGTTCTGCTTCGCCGACAGGTCCAGCGAGACCGGGCCGTCGAACGCCCCGCCGGTGGATGTCGCGCCCGTCGGCGCCGTCGCGGTCGGTCCGGTCGCCGTCGGCCCGGTCGCGGTCGGTCCGGTCGGCGCCGTGCCTCCGGGCTCGACCTCGGTGTCGCCGCTCGAACACGCACCGAGGAGCACGATCGCGAAGATCGAGGCGGCGGGAACGAGGTTGCGGGCGCGTCGCACCAGCGAGTTCGTATACCGGAGAGATGAAACGGGTCAACCCCACGCACGGGTCGGCCCGGGATATGTCGCTCCCGGCGACTAGAATCGCGGTCCTGCCGCCGAGCAGGTTCCGGACCGAAGGAGCGCGGATATGCCACCCAGATCGATGTGGAAGGGGGCCATCTCGTTCGGCCTCGTCACGATCCCGGTCGCCGTCTACCCGGCCACCGAAGAGAAGTCGTTGAAGTTCAACCAGCTCCACGATGCGGACATGGGCCGCATCCGGTACAAGCGCGTCTGCTCGGTCGACGGCGAGGAGGTCGACTTCGACCACATCGTCAAGGGCTACGAGGTCGAGAAGGACAAGTACGTGGTCCTCACCGAGGAGGATTTCGACGCGGTCCCCGTGGAGTCCAGTCGCGCGATCGACATCCAGCAGTTCGTCGACCTCGACGAGATCGACCCGATCCTGTTCAAGAAGTCCTACTACCTGGTCCCGGATGAAACGGGCGCGAAGGCCTACGCGCTCCTGCGCAAGGCGCTTTCGGACGAGCGGAAGGTCGGGATCGCCAAGGTGAGCTTCCGCGACAAGGAGCACCTGTCCGCGCTCCGGTTCAAGGACGACGTGTTCGTCCTCGAGACGATGTACTGGCCGGACGAGGTGAGGGCCGCCGAGTTCGACACCGTCCCCGCCGACGAGAAGGTCCGCGAGAACGAGGTCGACATGGCCCGCTCGCTGATCGAGAGCCTCACCGAACCGTGGAACCCCGAGGCGTTCACCGATGCCTACCGCGAAGCGATGCTCGAGATCGTCGAGAAGAAGCTCGCCGGCGAGCCGATCGAGGCCCCGGCGGAAGAGGCGCCGGCGCGGGTCGTGGACCTGATGGAGGCCCTGAAGGCGTCGGTCGCCGCCGCCAAGGACAAGACACCGTCGACGAGCGGTGGCAAGCGTGCCGCGGCCAAGCGTCCGGCGGCGAGCAAGCCGACCGCCAAGCGATCGGCCGCGACGAAGAAGGCGGCGCCCCGCAAGAAGGCCTCCGGCGAATGACACGGGTGGGAACGGACCCGCGGCCCGCGGGCTAGGCTGAAACCTTCGTCCACGTCCTCGGGAGCGTCGTGAAGCTCGTCGTCGCGATCGTCAAACCGCATCGGCTCGACGAGGTGAAGGAGGCTCTACAGGATCTCGGCGTGAACGGGCTCACCACGACCGACGTCGAGGGGTTCGGACGCCAGCGTGGCCACACCGAGATCTACCGGGGCGCCGAGTACCGGGTCGACTTCGTTCCGAAGGTGAAGGTCGAGGTGCTCTGCGACGACGACCAGGTGAGCGGTGTCGTCGACGCCGTCGCGAAGGCCGCGCGCACGGGCAAGATCGGCGACGGGAAGATCTGGGTCGTCCCGGTCGAGCAGGTGCTACGGATCCGGACCGGCGAGATGGGTCCCGACGCCCTGTAGCGTGAGCGAGCGGCCCGCGCCGGTCGGCCGGCTCATCGAGGATCTCCGAGCGCTCGACCGCGCGTACTCGAGCGGACATCACGGCCGGTGGTCCGGGAGCCGTCGCTCGGGGCTCGTGGACGCATGCCTCCGAGACCTGTTCGACGCCGCGGAGCCGAGCGCGGAGGTGGCGCTCGTCGCGCTCGGCGGATACGGGCGGGGGATGCTTTCGCCGGGCTCCGACGTCGACCTGCTCATCCTCCACGAGGGGACGCGACCCGACGACGTGTCCGCGGTGGCCGAACGTCTCCTGTACCCGATGTGGGACGTGGGGCTCCGTGTCGGGCACGCGGCCCGAACCGCCGACCAGTGCGTCCAGGTGGCCGCCGAGCGGCTGGACGCGTGCACCGCGATGCTCGACGGCCGGGTGGTCGCGGGGTCGGCTCCGGCGTGGGAGGGCGCGCGTTCGGCGGTCCTCGCACCCGTTCGCCGTGACCCCCGCGCGTTCGCGGAGCGGTTGGTGACCGACCGCCAGGCTCGCCGCGAGCGCTTCGGCTCGGTCTCCTCGCTGCTCGAGCCCGACCTGAAGGAGGGCGTCGGAGGGCTCCGGGACGCGCACGCGCTCGGATGGCTCCGGATCGGCATCGGCCGGCCGCTCGACGAGGCGGGGATCCTGCAAGAGGCGGAGCGGCGTGCGGTCGACGAGGCAGAGGAGTTCCTCGTCCGAGCCCGCAGTGCCCTCCACCTCGAGACGGGGCGAGGATCCGACCGGCTCCTCGTGGAGCAGCAGCCGGCGATCGGCGGCGCCATGGGCTACGAGGACGAACCCGGTCTTGCCGCCGTCGACGGGTTGATGCGCGCGGTGTTCGAGCACGCGCGTCAGCTGGAGCACGTCTCGACGGCCGTGTTCGACCGGTTCCTGCGGGGTGCCTCGGAGGTCCCCGAGATGGACCCGACCCCCGAGGGCGTCCTGCGCGCGTTCGGATCGATCGCGGCCGAGGGGGGCGTGATGCCCGCCGCAGCGCTCGACGCGATGATCGCCACGCCGATCGCCGCCGAAGCCCAGTGGAGCGACGAGGTCCGGAACGAGTTCCTCGGTCTCCTGCGGAACGGTCCCGAGGCCGTTCCCGCGCTCGAGACCCTCGACCGCATCGGTCTGCTCGAGCGGTACCTACCGGCCTGGGGACCGGTCCGATGCCGCCCCCAGCGCGACCCCTACCATCGCTCAGCGGTCGACGTGCACCTGCTCGAGTCCGCGGCCGGCTTGGCGATGTTGCTCGACGATCCGGGGCAGGACCCGTTGGTCGCGCGGGCCGTCGAGGCGGTCACCGACCGCGACGCCCTCCTTCTGGGTGCGCTCCTGCACGACATCGGCAAGAGGGGGGAGGGCGATCACGTGGCGGTCGGTACGCGCGTTGCCGCGGAGACGCTCGAGCACATGGGCGTATCCGGGCCGACGGCGGACCTCGCGCTGTTCCTGGTGGCCGAACACCTGCTGCTGTCGGACACGGCGACGCGTCGCGACCTCGAAGACGAGAACCTGGTGCTGGGCGTCGCGGATCGGATCGGCGACCCGACGCGTCTCGCGGCGCTGTACCTGGTGACGATCGCCGACGCCGAGGCGACCGGGCCGCTCGCCTGGACCCCGTGGCGCGCCGCCCTGGTCCGCGAGCTGGTCGTCAAGATCCAGCACGTCCTCGAACGCGGCGACGTCGGTCCGGGGACGGCCGAACGTCTGTCGGCCCGCGCCGAGGCGATCCGAGCGGCGTTGGGGAGGGAGGCCCCCGACGTCGTCGAGCACTTCCTGCTGCGGATGCCGCGCGGGTACGTGCTCTCGGTGCCGCTCGAACGGGTCGCGTCCCACGTGCGGCTGGTCGCCACGCCGGTAGGGGCTCACGAGGTGCGGACCCACGCGTCCGAGGGCACCCGCGAGGCCACCTACGACCTCGCGGTCGTCGCGACCGACCGGCCGGGCCTGCTGTCCATGATCGCCGGAGCGCTCTCGTTGGCGGGTCTGTCCGTCCTCACCGCCCAGGTGTTCACGACCGACGACGGCGTCGCGGTCGACCTGTTCGAGATCGAGGGGGCGTTCGAGACCGACGTCGGTGAAGAGAGATGGCGCGAGTTCAGGACGACCCTCCGCAAGGCGATCGAGGGCCGGCTCTCGCTCGATCACCGCGTCCGCGAGAAGCGGAGGCACTATCCCGTTCCACGCCGCGACGTTCCGGTGCGGGTCGAGGTCGACAACCACGCGTCGGACTTCTTCACCGTCATCGAAGTGGGCGCTCCCGATCGTCTCGGGCTGCTGTTCGACGTCACCCGGACGTTCGGCGAACTGCAGCTCGACGTACACCTGGCCAAGGTGGCGACCTTCGGCGCCCGCGTGGTCGATTCGTTCTACGTTCGGGACGACCTCGGCCGAAAGGTCGACGATCTCGAACGCGTGCGCGAGCTCGAACGCGCGCTCCGCGGGCGGATCGAGGACTGAGCGAGTCGATCAGCCGGGGTCCCCATCGGGGGACGGCTCGAGCATCGCCCGCAGGCGGTCGGCCATCTTCGTGCTGAGGCCCTCGTCCTCGTGCTTGAAGTAGCAGTACACGTCGCGCCCGGCCTCGAGCGAGGGGCGGATCCGGCTCACCCACGCGCTCAGCTCATCGTCCGTGTACTCGGTCTTCCGCAGGCGGAGGAAGCCGAACGGCTCCCACGACAGATCGTCCGGACCCGGGTCGTTCTCGTCGGTCTCGGCGACGCACCACGCGACGCCCTGTTCCAGCAGGAGATCGCGCGCCTCCACCCACGACGGGTGGCGGAACTCCATCGCCGCTCGAGGGGTCGGCGGCAGGTAGCCGACGAAGGCCTCGATCAGCCCACGGTCGTACTGCAGGGTGGGCGGGCACTGGTACAGGACCGTCCCCAGGCGGTCTCCGAGCAGCCGTCCACGGTCGAGGAAGTCCCGCACGTCCTCGTCCGTGTCCGCGAGCCGTTTCCAGTGCGTGATGCGTTGGTTGGCCTTCAGCGTGAAGCGGAACGTCTCGGGCGTCTCGGCCTTCCACGTCTCGACGGACTTCTCGGTCGGGAACCGCCGGAACGTGTAGTTGATCTCCACCGAGGGGAACCGGCTCGCGTAGTACGAGAGCATCTCGCGGTTCTTGAGGCCCTCCGGGTAGAACACGCCGTGCTTCCACTCGTCGTAGGCGAACCCCGACGTCCCCAGGTAGAGCGTGCCGTCCATCTGATAAGGATTCTGGCATGGCGACGCCCGAGAGCCGACGCCCGATCCCGGCCCCCGCGGGCGAGGTGGGTTCGACCTGGATCGCCCCGAAGCGACGCGGTCGCGACGCTCGTCGTGGCGCACGGCGCGGGTGCCGGGATGGACCACCCGTTCCTGGCCGGGTTCTGCCGGGCGATGGGCGAGGCGGGCGTGGCGACCGTGCGCTTCAACTTCCCGTACATCGAGCGCGGTCGGCGATCCCCGGACCCCGAACGCGTCCTGCGCGAGACCTGGCTCGCCGCGTTCGACGCGGCGTCCGAACGCGCGCAGGGTCGTCCCGTCCTGGCCGGCGGGAAATCGCTCGGCGGTCGCATCGCGTCGATGTGCGTGGCCGACGGGATGCCGGCGGCGGGGCTCGTGTTCCTCGGCTACCCGCTGCACGCGCCGGGCACACCCGACAAGCTCCGGGCCGAGCACCTCGAGCGGATCGAGGTGCCGATGCTGTTCATCCAGGGAACGAGGGATCCGTTCGCGCGACCGGACCTGCTCGCGAGGGTGCTGAAGCGGCTCGGCGATCGGGCGACGCTCGAGCCGGTCGAGGGCGGCGATCACTCCTTCCGGATCCGGGGCGTGAAGGCCGACGACCGGGAGATCGGCGCCGCGCTCGCCGGGACGGCGGCTCCCTTCGTCCGGCGGATCGCGGGTGGCCGCTGATGCCGCGAAGGAACCGTCGGGCCGCCGACGAGGGTCCACCGCCGATGCGGATGCCACAGTCGGCGGCTCCGGCATGGGCCGGCGCGCCGGGCATCGACGTCCGCCGCGTGTCCAGCGACAAGCCCTACCGATGCCCGGGATGTGACCTCGAGATCCGGCCCGGCTCGTGGCACCTGGTCGTCGTTCCGACGGAGGCCGAGGAGCGCCGACACTGGCACGAGCGGTGCTGGCAGATCGAGCTCAACCGGACCCGAGGCCGACGGCCGAGCGACTGACCGTTCGACGCCCCGGTTCCCGGCAGGACCGACGTCCGCCCTGCCGCCGTTATCATCGGGTCGTGCCGCCACCATCCGTGCGGGCGTCCATGCACCACGAGCCACCAGAGTGGGTCGGCCGCGTCGATGGGATCGAGATCAGGCGGCGCACCCGAGACGGTTGCCTGAGCGGCCTCCGCCGCCTCGCCGGGCAGGACGCGCTCCTGTGGGTGGAGGTGACGCCGGACGTCGTCGGCGTGAGCGAGGCCGCGTCGATCCTCGGGTGGGATCGCCGGCGGGTCGCGACGTACGTGAGCCGGGGTTCGTTCCCCGAGCCGATCGCGGCACTCGCGTCCGGGCGGGTCTGGCGGCGTGAGGACGTCGAGGCCTTCGGCCGTGACCGCCGCCGGCGGGGCGGCCGCAGGATCGTTCGGTGAGCGAACGGATCCTGTACCTCGTTCGTCACGCCGAATCCGACTTCGGCTCCTCGGACTTCCGCGCGGGTGTCCGGGGCGATCAGTGGGATCCGCCCTTGGGGGAGCGGGGGCGGGAACAGGCTCGGCTGCTCGCCGGCCGTCTCCGTGCCATGCCGATGCCGGCCGCCGTCTACTCTTCGCCGCTCCGCCGTGCGCGTGAGACGGTGGCGGCGTTCGCGGAACCCTCGGGGGTCGAGGTCGTCGTCGAGGACGACCTGGCCGAGGCGTACCTGGGCGACTGGGAAGGCAAGCCGTTCGAGGAGATCCTCTCCACGGACGAGCAGATGCTCCACCGGATCCGCAACCAGGAGCCGATCTGGCGCCACGCGCCGGGCGTCGAGGACCTCGGACCGTTCCGCGCACGGGTCCGCGACGCCGTCGAACGGATCCTCTCCACCCACCCCACCGGCAACGTCCTCGTGGTCTGCCACGGAGCGGTGATCAACGCGTATGTGGCGCCCCTGCTCGGCGTGGATCACGAGATGTTCTTCGTGCCCGAGAACACGTCGCTCAACTCGGTGGTCGTGGATGCCGACCTGCGGCGCGTCCGGTTCCTGAACGACGCGCTCCACCTCACCGATCCGCACCTGTTCGCGGACGCCTGAGGGCCCCGAGCCCTAGACTTCGCGCGTATCCGGAGCCACCCGACAGGAGGTCGACATGCCCGTCCAGTTCCTCTCAGCGGAATGGACCCAGGAGCTCGAGAAGCGCCTCAACGCGAGCGAGGCCTTCAAGACGGCCTCGGCCTCGGCCGACGTGACCATCCAGAACGTGATCAACACGCCCGACGGCCCCAAGCGCTACTGGATGCGGTTCGAATCCGGTTCGGTCAAGCTCGAGGCGGGCGACGCCGAGAAGGCCGACGCCACGATCGAACAGGACTACGCGACCGCCGTCGCGCTCGCCAAGAGCGAGCTCAATCCCGTCTCGGCCTTCATGACCGGGAAGATCCGCATCAACGGCAGCATGATGCTCCTCATGCAGCTCCAGGGCGCCCTGTCCGAGCTCGCCAAGGAGATGCAGGAGATCGACGTCGACTATTGATCTCCGGGATCCGCGGGAAGCGGTCCCGCGAACGGCCCGTCAGGCGGCCGGTTCGGGCATGACCGTGAACGTGGCGGCCGCCCTCGCGAGCAGCCGGCCCTCGCCGTCCTCGACGTCCGCCTCGGCGTAACCGAACCGTGTTCCGCGCTTCACCACCCGCCCCATCGCGGTCACCTTCCCGGGATGTCCCGGTCGCAGGAAGGTCACCGAGAGGGAGCTCGTGAGGGAGGTCGTCCCGGCGTCGAGCGTCGTCCGGAGGGCGAGGCCGGTCGCGGTGTCGGCCAGGGTGGCGATCAGGCCCCCATGGAGGGTTCCGGCGAGGTTCAGGTGCCGGGTCTCGACCTGGAGCGACACGTCGACCTCGCCGGGTGCCACGCGCTCGAGGTGCGCCCCGAGGAAGGTCCGGTGGAACTTCGGAGCGCGCGAACCCTTCTCGGACCTCGGTCAACCGATCCGCGTCCGTTCCCATCGCCCTCCGTCGTTGATCGACCGAACCCATCCGATCGCGGCCTCCGAACCGTACCTGGGTTGGGTCCGCAGATGTCGTTTGACGGGTTCGTGCCGGCGAGCGGACAATCTACGGCCGTGCCCCCTGTACGGGGGCGCCCATCGGATGGGAGGGGGAAGCATGCGCTCATGGCGAGCGAAGATGCTGGTCCTCATCGGAGTTCTGTCGATCGTGGCTGCGGCGTGCGGCGATGACGACGGCGGTGAGACCGGCGGGGCTGGCGGCACCGCGACGGGAGGTACTGCCGGCGCGGAGTGCAACGCGGACATCCAGGTCGGGATGGCGTTCGACATCGGCGGTCTCGGCGACAAGTCGTTCAACGACTCCGCGAACGCCGGGCTCCAGCAGGCGATCGCCGACGGCCTCGTGTGCGAGGACAACGTCGTCACGAACGAGGCGAACTCGACGGGCTCCGACCGCGACCAGAACCTGCAGGCTCTGGCGGACGCCGGCTTCAACCTGGTGATCGGTGTCGGGTTCGCGTTCTCTCCGGGCGTCAACACGATCGCCCCGGACTACCCGGACACGAGCTTCATGATCGTGGACGGCTACGCGACCTGCGGCACCGCGTGCGGTCTCACGAATCGACGCCGAGGCGATCCCGAACGTCGCCGACTACACCTTCAAGGAGCAGGAGGGTTCGTTCCTCGTCGGCGCGGCGGCCGTGCTCAAGTGCCAGTGCGAGACGATCGGGTTCCTCGGCGGCCAGACGGGCCCGCTGATCGAGAAGTTCCAGGCGGGGTACGAGGCCGGCGCCGCGCAGATCGACCCCGAGCGTCGAGGTGCTCGTCGAGTACATCGGTGACGACACGACGGCGTTCAACGACCCGGTCAAGGGCGAGCAGCTCTCGACCGCGATGTACGACGACGGTGCCGAGATCATCTACCACGCCGCCGGTGCTTCGGGTGCCGGGCTGTTCAACGCGGCGGTCGAGGCGCAGAAGGAAGCCATCGGCGTCGACTCGGACCAGTACCTGACGGCCAGTCCCGAGCAGCAGCCGCTGATCCTGACCTCGATGCTGAAGCGGGTCGACGTCGCGGTGTTCAACGCGATCGAGGCGGTGGGTGCCGGCATCGCTCGGTGGCAGCCAGGTCTTCGGGATGGCCGAGGACGGGGTCGACTACGCGACCTCGAACCCCGAGGAGCTCACGGCCGACATCACCGAGCAGCTGGACGAGTTCAAGCAGCAGATCATCGACGGAACGATCGTCGTGCCGGAGACCCCGGGCGGCTAGGCCGGGGGACGGCGAATACCGTGACGAACGGCGACGGGGCGGGGGGCAACGGCCCCCCGCCCCTCGTCGTGCTCGAACGCATCACGAAGCGATTCCCCGGCGTGCTCGCCAACGACGAGGTGGATCTCGAGCTGCGCCCCGGTGAGGTGCACGCGCTGATCGGCGAGAACGGCGCCGGCAAGTCCACCCTGATGCGGGTGCTGTACGGCATGTACCCCTCGGACGGCGGGCGGATCCTCGTCCGAGGCGACGAGGTCAAGATCGACTCGCCCCGCGACGCGATCGCGCTGGGGATCGGCATGGTCCACCAGCATTTCGTCCTGGTCGACCCCTTCACGGTCACCGAGAACATCATCCTGGGCGAGGAGGGCGGGGCGCGCCTGGACGTCGATGCCGCCCGGCAACGCGTCGTCGAGCTCGCCGAGTCGTACGCCTTCCGGGTGGATCCCCGAGCCGTCGTGGAAGACCTCTCCGTCGGCGAGGAGCAACGCGTGGAGATCCTGAAGGCGCTGTACCGAGGCGTCGAGATCCTCATCCTGGACGAGCCGACGGCCGTGCTCACGCCGAACGAGACGAAGGATCTCTTCGGCAACCTGAGGAAGCTTCGCGAGGCGGGGCGCACGATCGTCTTCATCAGCCACAAGCTCGACGAGGTGCTCGAGATCGCCGACCGCATCACGGTGCTGCGCCGGGGTCGCGTCGTGGGGGAGACGCGGCCGGACGACACCACCAAGGCCAAGCTCGCCGAGATGATGGTCGGCCGGCCCGTCCTGTTCCGACTCGAGAAGCCGACGGTCGAGATCGGCGAGCCGGTGCTTCGCGTCCGGGGGCTCTACGGGCGAGGGCAAGCTGAACGGCATCGACCTCGATGTTCGAGCCGGCGAGATCCTCGGTGTGGCCGGCGTCGAGGGCAACGGCCAGCGAGAGCTGGCCGAATCCCTGATCGGGCTCCGCACGCCGGCTTCGGGCACGATCGAGCTCGAGGGAACGTCGATCGGCGGCCGGCAGGTGTTCGACATCCGCAACGCCGGTGTTGGCTACATCCCGGAGGACCGGCACGAGCAGGGTCTGGTCCTGAACATGACCCTGTGGGAGAACACGCGTCCTGGGTCGTCAGGACGACGAGGAGTTCTCGGGGACGTTCGGCGTGCTCTTCATCAAGAAGATCAAGGAGCTCGCCGCGCGCCTGATCAAGCTCTTCGACATCCGCGCCCGGAGCGTCGACGTCACGGCGTCCACGCTGTCCGGCGGGAACCAGCAGAAGCTGATCCTGGCGCGGGAGCTGGAGACCGACCCCAGGCTGCTGATCGCGGCGCAGCCGACGCGAGGCCTCGACGTCGGGGCGATCGAGTTCGTGTGGAAGCAGATCCTCGACCAGAAGGCCGCGGGTCGAGCGGTGCTGCTGATCTCCGCCGAGCTCGACGAGATCTACGCGCTCTCGGATCGGATCGTCACCCTGTACGAGGGGAAGATCACCGGCGAGTTCCCACCCGATGCGCCGCCGGAGGACATCGGTGTGGGGATGCTCGGCGGCGCGAAGGAAGCGGTCGGGTAGATGGCCACCGACGGCGTGGCGGCCCCGATCGCGGTGCGATCGCGCCCGGCCTGGATCGAGGGCCTCGTCGGACAGCTCCTGGCCCTGCTGGCCTCGCTCGGGATCGCCGTCCTCGCCGGCTCGCTCCTGATCGTCGCCTACGGAGAGAACCCGCTCGAGGTCTACTCGTCGATCCTCGACGCCTCGATGGGATCGGCCGACGGGATCGGCTACGTCCTGGCGATCGCGACCCCGCTCATCTTCTCCGCGCTCGCGGTCGCCGTCTGCTTCAAGGGCGGTCTGTTCAACATCGGGGTCGAGGGTCAGTACCTCGTCGCCATGGTCACGGCCGCCTGGGCCGAGATCGAGTTGGGCTTCTTGCCCGGCCCGATCCTGGTGGTCGTCGTCCTGATCGCCGCGATGCTCGGCGGCATGATCTGGGCCGCCGTGCCCGGGCATCCTGAAGGTGAAGACCGGCGCCCACGAGGTCGTGACCACGATCATGATGAACCAGATCGCCATCAGCCTCGTGGCGTGGGCCATCAACTTCCCGTTGAAGTTCTCGAACGCGCCTGCGGGACAGAACGTCGACCTGCGCACCGACCAGTTCCCCGAAGAGGGACTCGTCGGCGACATCGGGCAGTACTTCGGCGTGACGCCCGGGGCCCACCTGTCGTGGCTGCTCTTCCTCGCGATCGCGGCGGCGATCATCGTCTGGTTCATGATCCGGCGGACGCGGCTGGGGTTCGAGGCCCGGGCCGTCGGCGCGTCGCCCGGATCGGCGAAGGCCGGCGGCGTCTCGATCGGACGGACGCAGCTGCGGCTGTTCCTGATCTCGGGAGCGCTCGCCGGGCTGGTCGGGATGCAGCAGATCCTGGCCGATCGGGGGTACCTGCCGCAGAACTACATCGTCGCGCTCGGGTTCACCGGGATCGCGGTCGCGTTCCTCGGTCAGAACAACGCGATCGGCATCATCTTCGCGGCGATCCTGTGGGGCGTGCTGTCGCGCGGCGAGGTCGCGCTGCAGATCCAGAGCGAGGTGCCCAGGGAGTTCATCATCATCCTGCAGGGGATCCTGATCCTGTCCGTCGTCATCACGTACCAGATCGCGAAACGGCGGCTCGCGGCGCGACAGCTCCAGCGCGCCGGCGAGGCGGGCGAGCTCGATGACTCGGCCGGCCCCGACGAGGACGCCGGTCCGCGAGGCCCCGAGAGGACAGGTCGCGAGGCGTTCGAAGCGGCCGAGGGGAGCGGAACCTGATGCCGTTCACCGATATCGCCGTCGCCCTGCAGATCTCGTTCACGTACTTCACGATCATCTACCTGACCGGCCTCGGCGGCCTGTTCAGCGAACGCTCCGGCATCGTGAACATCGGTCTCGAGGGACTCATGATCATCGGGACGGTCACCGGCGCCTTCGGCGCCCGCTTCTTCACCGATACGCTCGAGCTCGGGCTGCCGTGGGGTCCCATCCTCGGCCTGCTGTTCGGAGCGCTCTGCGGAGCCATCTTCGCCGGTGTCCACGCGGTCGCGACGATCTCGTTCCGCGTGGACCACATCGTCTCGGGCGTGGTCATCAACCTGGTCGCGATCGGGCTCGCGCGCTTCCTCTCGTACGCGTTCTTCAACGGGCAGTCGACCCAGTCCGACCCGGGTGGTCCGCACCTCGACCGGCTCGACATCCCGCTCCTGTCCTCCTTACCCGGCGGCCTCGATCGAGCCTTCCAGTCGTTGTCGCCGATGGTGCTGGTCGCGGCGTTCATGGTCGTGCCGGTCTGGTACGCGCTGAACCGGCTGCGGTGGGGGCTGCGACTCCGCTCGTGCGGCGAGAACCCCGAGGCGACGAGGTCGCTCGGCGTGAGCGTGCCGCTCTACCGGTATCAGGGCGTGCTGCTCTCGGGCGCGTTCGCCGGCCTGTCGGGGGCCTTCCTCGCCTCGGAGGTGATCGGGAACTGGCGGGAGGGGCAGACGCTCGGGCTGGGGTTCATCGCCCTCGCCGCGCTGATCCTCTCCAACTGGAACCCGATCCGGTTGATGTTCTTCGCGTGGCTCTTCGGGTTCGCCGCGGCGATCCCGCTCCGGCTGAACGATGCCCGGTCATCATCCGGGACCTTCCCCCGCAGTTCATCCGGATGATCCCGTACGTCGTCACGATCGTGGCGATCGCGGGCTTCGTCGGACGGGTCCGCCCGCCCGCGGCCGCCGGCAAGGCCTACGAAGGCGGCGGCGGGGTCTAGGCCGCGGTCACTCGGTCCCGAACAGACGATCCCCGAAATCCCCGAGCCCCGGCACGATGTACCCGCGCTCGTTCAGCTGACGGTCGATCGCCGCGGTGAAGATCGGGACGTCGGGATGATCGGTCTCCATCCGCCGGATCCCCTCGGGAGCCGCGACGACGCACACGAACCGGATCGACGCGGGACCGCCTTCCCTGACGGCCGCCGTCGCCGCCGAACCCGACCCTCCGGTCGCGAGCATCGGATCGAGCACCAGGACGTGGCGTCCACGAACCGGTGGGAGCTTGCGGTAGTACGACTGCGGTTCGAGGGACGCCTCGTCGCGTTCCAGGCCGATGTAGCCGACGGCGACCTCGGGGAACAGCTCGGTCACGGCCTCCAGCATGCCCAGCCCGGCCCGGAGGATCGGTACGGCCACGAGGTCGCCGAGCACACGACCGGTCGTCTCCTCGAGCGGCGTGCGGACCGTGATCTCGGTCGTCGGGAGGTCCCGGATCGCCTCGGAGGCGAGGGTGAGGGCCAGGCGCTTGGCGAGGGTCCGGAAGACGGGCGGAGGGGTTCCCTCGTTCCGGATCTGCGCCAGCAGATGGCCGGCGAGCGCGTGGTCGACGACGGTCACGGACACGCGCGCATCCTACCGGTGGTCGTGAAGCGCGGCTCAGGGTTCGTCCGGGCGGGTTGCCAGAGCCAGGTAGGGCTGCGACGATGGCGGCCTGATGCGGGAGACGTTCGGTCGTTGGTTCTACGGCGGGCTCGGCCCGGCGTAGTCGCCTGAACCGAACGGAGCAGGGGACCCCGGGCCCGAGGCCCGGGGTTTCGTCGTCTCCGAGAGCGACGAGGCACCTGGAGGAACGCGATGGTCGTGGTCATGAGGCGCGACGCCAGCGAGGCCGACGTCGAGGCGGTCGCCGAGCGCGTCCGCGCCGCCGGCGGCGAGGCGTTCGTCTCACGCGGCACGGTCCACACGATCATCGGACTGGTCGGCGACTCCGAGCGTTTCCAGGCGATCCCGTGGAAACAGCTGCCGGGCGTCGACCACGTGATCCAGGTCGGCAAGCCGTACAAGATGGTCGCGGCCGACCTCCACCCCACGCCCACGACCGTGAACGTGGGTCCGACGCCCGTCGGACGGGGCACCTTCACCCTGATCGCCGGACCGTGTGCCGTCGAGAGCGAGGAGCAGGCGATGCTCGCGACGAAGGCGGCGAAGGCCGCCGGCGCGACGGTCCTGCGTGGCGACGTCTACAAGCCGCGGACGTCGCCGTACTCGTTCCAGGGTCTCGGCGAGCGAGGGCTCGAGGTGCTCGAGGAGTGCCGACGTCAGACCGGGCTGCCGATCGTGGTCGAGGTCGTCGACGTCTCACAGGTCGAGCACGTCGCCGTGGTCGCCGACTGCATCCGCGTCGGAACGCGCAACGCCCAGAACTTCGAGCTCCTGAAGGAGGTGGGACTCTCGCGCCGCCCGGTGATGCTCAAACGCGGGTTGGCCATGACGATCGACGAATGGCTCCAGGCGGCCGAGTACGTCGCCCAGCGCGGGAACTCCGAGATCATCCTGTGCGAGCGCGGCATCCGGACCTTCGAGCCCGCGACCCGGAACACGCTCGACCTCGCGGGGATGGCGGTCGCCCAGGCAGAGTCACACCTGCCGGTGATCGTCGATCCATCCCACGCGGTCGGGAAACGGCATCTGGTCGCGCCGATGTCGCGCGCTGCCCTCGCCGCGGGGGCCGATGCGGTGATGATCGACGTCCACCCCGATCCCGAGAGCGCACTGTGCGATGGTCCGCAGGCGCTCACGCCGGACGAGATGCTGGATCTCGGTCGGGACCTCGAGCGGTTGGCCGACGCGCTCGGTCGGCCCTTCAATCACGCTGAGTAGCCACGACCCTCGATGAGACCCTCGCGGGTCCGCCCCTAGCCGGGGAGGACCGGCGTGAGCTCGGCGATGTCGCACGAGCCACGCCAGCGGGCGAGCCACTCGCTGGGCGGGCCGGCGCGGCTCTTGCGCTTGTCGACGAGGAGCTTGGCTGCCTCCTCCCACTCCGGGCCCTGCAACACACGCGCCGCCGCGTGGAATTCGTCCGCGGCCGTCTCGCGACCCTTGCGCCGGGTCACGACGACCAGCTCGGAAGCGCCGGGGATCCCCGGCACGGTCTGATCTTCCGGTCCGGGTTCCCGCTTGGACAGCACGAAGATCTTCCCGTTGCGGTAGACGAACCACGAGGGGATGAGCTTGCGACGGCCGTTCGTCTCGACGCCGACCCAGATCACGTCCGACCGCTTGAGGCCGTCCTCGATCGGCTTCGGGAGCTTGGCCGGCGCGAGCTGGATCTGGACCGGAACCTCGATCTCGCCGACGATCTCCCCGTCGATCACGAACGAGACGACGTAGGCGCCCGTTTCGTCGAAACGGGCGTCGGTGATCGTGTCCGTCTCGACGGTGAGATCCATGCTGCCGATCATGCGGCGCACCGTGGGGCCCCACCGATACACCAGACGCCCGGACGGACCGTAGAAGTGGATCTCCTCGGTCACCATCCCCGTTCCCACCTTCCAGGCGCGGGAGACGACGAAGGCGAGTGCCGTACCCGGCGAGCCGAGCAGGTAGACCCCCGGAGGTCCCTGTTCGCCGGACGTGTCCCACACCCGCTGGTCCACGACGTTGGCGGAAACGAGCTCGCCGACGGTCATCGCCGCGAGAGGATACCCGACGCCAGCTCGCTCATTGGCCGGCTCACGCGCTCCGAGCGAGCCACAGTCGCGGCTCCTCGAGCTCCGGCATCGACGGGAGGGCCTCCGCCGAGTCCCACATCCGCGCCAGCGTCGTCTCGTCGGTCAGTTCCACCACCGTGTCGCAGAACGCACGACCGAGCCGATACTGCTCGCGCTTGACCTCGATACCGAGCAGCCGCTCGAACACCGGGTCGACCTGCTCGGTCTCTCGGTAGCGCCGCATCGCTTCGTCGATCCGAGCGTAGGACGGCAGCATCTGCGCGCCGAGCGCGTGCATCACGTGATCGCCGTAACCTTCGGCCGCGGTCATGAACGCCTGGATCCGCCCGAGCTTGAGCCGTTGCTCGTCGTCCATGACCGCCCCGAACAGGTTCTCCTGTCCCGCGAGCATCTCCTGCATCCCTTCGGGGTTGGACGGGTCGAGAGATGCCAGTCGCTGCTGGAGCTCGTCGAGGTCGAGGGTGAGCGTGGACGTGAAATCGTCGATCAGCTCTCGGAACCGCTTGAGCGCCCAGGGCCGCGCGAACTCGAACCGGTGGGTCACCTCGTGGATCGCGATCCAGGTCCGGAACTCCGTCGGGTCCAGGCTCCAGTCCTTCTCGAAGCGCGCGATGTTCGGGACGACGAACAGCAGCGCACCCGCCCCGTCGGGCCTCGGGACGGCGATGTCGTACTGCCCGAGCACCTGTTGCGCGAGCGTTCCGAGGACGGTCCCGACCTGCGCGCCGAGCAGGAGCGGGGAGAGCTGACCGAGCAGCTGCGCGACCCCGGCCTGCGCCTGCTCGGGCATCGCCTCCCGCTGCGCCGTGGCGATGGCGTCGCCGATCTTGGTCGCGGCGGGTTCGAGCAGGGCCCGCAGACCCTCGATGTTCGCCTGCACCCATTGCCCGCGCCGAACGGCCTCGACCTTCGGGATGTCGGAGGGCGCCTCCAGGCCCGTGAACCCCGCGACCTGTAGCTCGGCGACCCGAACGGCATCCTCGAACCCGCGACGGTCCTCGTCGCTCGGGGCCGGGTCCTCCGTGCCCAACGACGCCGAAGCGATGCCGACCTGCCTCGCGAGCTCCCAGTTCACCGGGCCGCTGGACGACATCAGGACGCGCTGGATCTCGCGGAACAGCGGGACGTCGTTCCAGATGTCCCCGGGCGGGGCGCCGAATGGGTTCTCCTCGGGTGTCGAGCTCATGCGGTCATCCTACGGCGGCCGCCGGGTTACGCCGGTCCCCACATCCTGACGGCGCGAGGACCTCGCGACCTCGAAGGTGGGCCTGCTCGTTACGATGAGCAGATGCGGGAGGACCTGCTCGTGCGCATCACGCCCGACCCGATCGGCGCCGGCGAGGCGGTCGACTTCGTGAGCGACCATGCCGCCGGCGGCACCTGCGTCTTCCTGGGCACGGTGCGGGACCATTCGGAGGCGGGGACGGTGACGGGGCTCACCTACGAGGCGTGGGAGGAGCATGCGGTGCGAAGGCTCGAGGCGCTCGCCGACGAGATGTTCGGGCGCTGGCCGCTCCGCAAGGTCGCATTTCTTCACCGGTCGGGCGAGCTCGGCGTGGGAGAGGTCTCCGTCGTCGTCGCGTGCTCCTCGCCGCATCGGGCCGAGGCCTTCGAGGCGTGTCGCCACGGGATCGAACAGCTCAAGCAGGATGTACCGATCTGGAAGAAGGAGCACCTCACGTCCGGAGCGTCGAGCTGGGTGATGGGGTCGTGATCGCCGGGCCCCCGGATCGCTGATGGGGCGCGATCTCGCGATCGACCTCGGGACAGCGAACACGCTCGTCTACCGGCAGGGCGAGGGGATCGTCTTCAACGAGCCGACCGTCGTGGCCATGAACGCCTCGAGCGGCAAGGTCGAGGCCATGGGCGACGAAGCGTGGCAGATGATCGGCGGACGCTCCGGCAACGTGGTCGCCCTCCGGCCTCTGCGTCACGGCGTGATGACCGAATTCGACATCACGCAACGGATGATCGAGGTCGTGCTGCGGCGCGTCGGCGTCTCTCGGTTCCCGAAGCCGCGCGTCCTCGCCTGCGTGGCGAGCGAGTCGTCGGAGGTCGAACGCCGGGCCGTGCGCGAGGCGGTCAGGTTCGCGGGCGGTCGTGACGTCGTGCTGGTCGAAGAACCGCTCGCGGCTGCGGTCGGCGCCCGGCTGCCGATCCACGAACCGATCGGGAACCTGATCGTCGACATCGGGGGCGGGATGACCGAGATGGCGGTCGCCTCGATGGGCGGCGTGGTCTCCGGCGGCTCGACGCGCATCGGCGGCTTCGATCTCGATGCGGCGATCCAGGTGCACATGCGCCGCGAGTACGACGTGGCGATCGGCGAGAAGTCGGCCGAGGAGATCAAGATCGCGATCGGGTCGGCGTTCCCAGGCCCGCGAGGGCGAGCCGCCATCGTGACCGGCAGGGCGCTCGCCACGGGGGCTCCCAAGGAGATCCGGGTCACCGAGGACGAGATCCGCCAGGCGATGTCCGAACCCGTCCAGCAGATCGTCGAGGCGACGAGACGGACGATCGCCGAGGCGCCGCCCGAGCTGACGCACGACGTGCTCGAGGCCGGCATGTTCCTCACCGGCGGCGGTGGCTTGTTGCGCGGGCTCGACCTGCTCCTGTCCCAGGAGTGCGAGGTGCCGGTTCACCTCACGGACCGCCCGCTCGAAACCGTTGTCCTCGGTCTCGGCGCGATGCTCGAGCACCTGGACGACTACCGGACGTCGTTCCAGCTGGTCCGCAAGCGCTGATCGGCGCGGTCGGTCGCGAGGCGCTACTCGCCGAGGAAGGCCTCGATCGTCTTGTTGATCAGGTAGCCGAGCTCGTACAGGGCGAACGCGAGCGTCGCCGCGGCGATGCCGACGAGCAGGATGACGCCGAGCACGCCCTGGAGCCGGTCTCGGAAGCTGGGACCTTGCGTCGAGACCTGCAGGTACGCGTAGCCCGGGCGAGGCGCTCCCGCCTCGAACGACTCCATGGCCTCCTCCTCGGCCTCGCCGAAACCGGTCGCGGACGGTGACCGCTGACCACGGATCGTGCCGAGGTAGACGGCACAGCCGACGAGGACCGACAGCACGGCTACGAGCACCAGAGGCATCGCGAGAGGAGCGTACCCCGCCGCTCCCGTCGTACGCGCGTCCTGCCCGTACCATCGCGTCATGCTGCGTTGGAAGCGTCTGCTGCTGTACGGCACGCTCGGCGTGATCGTTGGTCTGGCCGTCACGATCTACCTCCCGTGGTACGCGATCGGACCCGGCCCGGCTCGAGCGGTGCAGCCCCTCATCAGGTTCGAGGACCGGACCCGCTACGAGTCCGAAGGCCGGTTCGTGATGACGTCCGTCCGCTACACGAGGCTGACGGGTTTCGACATGCTCCTCGCTTGGCTCGACCCGGACCGCGCCGTGGTGGCCCGCTCGGTCCTGTATCCGGAGGGTGAAGACGTGCTGGAGAAGCGTGAGCGGTCCATCTCCCAGATGGACTCGAGCAAGCTGGACGCCTCGGTCGTCGTCCTCGCGGCGCTCACGGGATACCCGAAGGAGCACGGCGACGGCGTGCTCGTCGAGAGCGTCGTCCCGGGCTGCGCCGCGGACGGAGAGCTCTTCCCCGGCGACCGGATCGTGTCGATCGACGGCGAGCCGATCGACCGCTATCGGGATGCCAGCGGCGCGATCGAAGCCGCTCCGTCGGGATCCACCTTGACGTTCGACCTGACCGTCGACGGCGAACCCGAAACCGTCGACCTCGTCCGCGAACCGTGTGGGGATATCGAGGAACCGCTGGTGGGGATCCGGATGATCAACAGCTTCCCCTTCGACGTCAGCATCTCGAGCGGCGAGATCGGTGGTCCGTCGGCCGGCCTGATGTGGGCCCTCGGCCTCTACGACCTGCTCACGTCAGGCGACCTGACCGGCGGGCGGACGATCGCCGGCACCGGGGTGATCGCGCTCGACGGCGCCGTGAGCCCGATCGACGGCATCGAAGAGAAGCTGACCGCCGCGGCCGATGCCGGCGCGAGCGTCTTCCTGGTGCCCGAAGGCAACGAGAAGGCCGCGCGGGCGTCGGGCGATCACGGGCTCGAGCTCGTGCCGGTCGCGACATTCGACGAGGCGCTCGCCTACCTAGGTGCGGGGTGACCGCGGCCGTCCTCCCCGGGGCCCGGTGATAGGCTTTCGCCGCTCTCCCATCGACCGCTAACGGACAACGGGACCTATGGTCGTACGCGTTCCGACCGCCACTC
Organism: uncultured Actinomycetes bacterium; assembly: GCA_963731925.1. Taxonomy (GTDB): domain Bacteria; phylum Actinomycetota; class UBA4738; order UBA4738; family HRBIN12; genus DASSJM01. Next base: position 14,325 of record CAVSXK010000013.1, on the reverse strand, counting down.
CCATGCCGGGACGGCGTCGGCTCATCATCATCGTCGTCGTGGTGCTGGCGGCCCTCCTGCTGGCGTTCACCGCGCTCTCGGGGTTCTTCGTCGACATCCTGTGGTTCCGAGAGGTCCGTCTGTCCGACGTCTTCTGGACCGTCTTTCGTACCAAGGTGTTCCTCGGGCTCGCGCTCGGCCTCACGTTCTTCGTGCTCCTGTACTCGAACCTGTGGATCGTCCGCAGGATCACCCCCCGGTACCCGGCCCTCACACCCGACCAGGAGATCCTCGAGCGCTACCGGATGCAGTTCGAGCCCTACGTGCGATGGCTGCTACCGCTGCTCGCGCTCGTGATCGCGTTCCTCGTCGGGGTCGGCGCGACGACCCATTGGCAGACCTACCTGCTCTGGCGGAACGGTGCCGGGTTGATGTTCGGGAACCCCGAACCGCTGTTCGACCGCGATCCGGCCTTCTACGTGTTCAGCCTCCCGTGGTTGCAGTACATGCAGGGATGGCTGTTCTCCTCGTTGGTATGGGTCACGCTGCTCACGGCGGGCGCCCATTACGTATGGGGTGGGATCCGACCGCAGGCGCAGGGGTTCGGCGAGAAGGTCTCGCCACAGGTCAAGGCGCACCTGTCCGTGCTGCTCGGCCTCATCATGCTCACGAAGGCGTGGGGGTACTACCTGGGGCAGTTCGATCTGCTGACCTCCACGCGGGGCGTGGTGGTCGGCGCCTCCTATACCGACGTGAACGCGCAGCTGCCCGCCCTCCGGATCCTGGTGGTCATCGCGATCGCGTGCGCGATCCTGTTCCTGGTCAACATCCGGCTCCGCGGATGGGCGCTCCCCGTCATCGCCGTGGGTCTTCTTGCCCTGGTCTCGATCATCGCGGGTGCGGCCTATCCGGCGTTCGTCCAGCGGTTCCGCGTCGCTCCACAGGAGTTCCAACGGGAGCAACCGTTCATCGAGGACAACATCGAGGCGACGCGGCGAGCCTTCGAGCTCGACGGGATCACGAGCACGTCCCGGCCCGTCGGTGACGCCGTCACCAGCGAGGATGCACAGGCGAACGACGCGACGATCTCGAACATCCGGCTCTGGCGGCCCGACGTCTTGCGCGACAACTACATCTCGCTGCAGCGGTTCCGCTCCTACTACGAGTTCAACGACGTCGACGTCGACCGCTACGTCATCGACGGGCAGCGCCGCGTCCTGATGATCTCGACGCGCGAGGTGAGTCAGGCCGGCATCCCCGAGGGCGGCCAGACCTGGCAGAACGTGCATCTCCAGTACACGCACGGGTTCGGAGCGGTGGCATCCCAGGTGAACGCCGCGACCACCGAAGGGCAACCCGTCTTCACCCTCCGAGACATCCCCCCGATCGGCGCCCCCGCGCTCGAGGGCAACGGTCAGCGCGTGTACTACGGGGAGGGCGCGCCGGGCGATGCCGCGTTCGTCGTCGTGGACACGGGAACCGACGAGCTCGACTATCAGGGCACGGCAACGGACGACCAGGCGCAGGCCACGTTCAGCTACGACGGCGACGGCGGGATCCCGGTCGGCGGCCTCTTGCAACGGGCGCTGTTCGCCTGGCGCTTCCGCGACGTCAACCTGCTGATCTCGGATCTGATCCAGGGGGATAGCCGGATCATGATCTACCGGGACATCACCGCGCGCGTTCCGAAGGCCGCTCCGTTCCTGCGCTTCGATGCCGATCCCTACTCCGCCGTCGTCGAGGGACGCTTGGTTTGGATCTGGGACGCCTATACGACGACGGACCAGTACCCGTACTCGGACTTCGTCGATCTGTCGGAGGTCGCGTCGCCGTCTGCACAGGAGCAGGCCCCCTCGCTCGGAGGGGACGTGAACTACCTGCGGAACTCGGTGAAGGTGGTGGTCGACGCGTACAACGGATCATTGCGCTACTACGTTGCCGACCCGGAGGATCCCATCATCCAAGCCTGGAGCCTCGCGTTCCCGACGATGTTCACGAGCATGGACGAGGCGTCGCCGGATCTCCTCGCGCATTTCCGCTACCCGGAGAACCTCTTCCAGATCCAGGCGTTCGAGTACACGAACTACCACGTCACGGATCCCAACGTGTTCTACGGGAAGCAGGACTTCTGGGCGCTCCCGATCGACCCCACCATCGCCGGGAGCGATCAGGCGCGGATGCGTCCGTATTACGTGCTGATGCGCCTGCCGGGAGAGGCTGAGGAGACGTTCGTCCTGATCCTGCCCTTCACGCCGCTCGATCGCCAGAACATGGTCGCGTGGCTCGCGGCCAAGTCGGACCCGGGGCCGGAGTACGGGGACATCGTGAGCTTCGAGTTCCCGTCGGGGGTGAACGTGGACGGGCCGACCCAGGTCTTCTCGCGCATCAACCAGGACGCGCGGTTCTCGGCGGAGCGGACGCTGCTCGGCCAAGGTGGCTCGAGCATCGTGTTCGGCGACTTCCTCGTGATCCCGCTCCAGGACTCGCTCCTGTACGTTCAGCCGGTCTACGTGGAGTCCAACCAGCCGAACGCGATCCCGGAGCTCAAACGCATCGTCGTCGTCAACGGAACGAAGATCGGGATCGGCAGCTCGCTCCGGGCGGCGCTGACGGATTCGCTCGGCGAGGTGGTCCCGCCCGATGGCGGTGAGCAGCCTCCACAGGGCACCGAGGAGCAGCAGATCCAAGCGCTCCTCGACCAGGCCGCGCAGCATTTCGTGGCGGCCGATGCGGCGCTCCGCGCGGGGGACCTGGCCACGTACCAGAGCGAGATCAAGGCCGCACAGGATGCGACCACGCAGGCCCAGGAGTTGATCGCCGCGCTCCTCGGCGTGCAGCCGTCCCCCTCGCCGTCGCCCAGCCCCTCCGGCTGAGCCGTCACGCGTCCAACTTCGGCGCATCCGCGCGTCCGGGGAACCCCGGGGTCGCCCCGCTCCGTCGAACCGCGATACGCCGACCGGAAGGGGCATCAGCGATGCGACACCTCCGTCTGCCGTTCGCGATCACCGTCGGATTCCTCGTACTGCTCGTCGCCGCGCCTGCATGGGCGTGCGGTGGGCTCATCAACACCAATGGGAGCGTCACGCTCGTTCGAACCACGACGCTCGCCGCTTACCACGAGGGGATCGAGCACTACGTCACATCGTTCGAGTTCGCCGGCGGCGAGGGGGAGTTCGGTTCGATCATCCCGTTGCCCGGCGTTCCGACGAAGGTGATCCGGGGCGGTGACTGGACGCTCCAACGTCTGGTGCAGGAAACCCAACCACAACCCGAGGCGTTCGCGCTCGCGGCCACCGCGGCCGGTGCGGCGGAGGACAGGGCTCAGGTGATCCTGAAGACCGAGATCGATGCGCTCGACATCGTCGTGCTGGAGGGTGGCGGGACCGCGGTCGGGGACTGGGCCCGCGAGCACGGCTTCTTCCTGCCGCCGGACGCGCCCGAGGTGCTCGACTTCTACGCCGAGCGCAGCCCGATCTTCATGACGGTGCGGTTCGACGCGAGCCGTGCTGCGGATCAGGGTCTCGGGGCCGGGGACGGCACGCCCGTCCACGTCGTCATCCCGACCACGAACCCGTGGGTACCGCTCCGCATCCTGGGTCTCGGTGCGGCTGCCGACGCGCCCGTCGAGGCCGACGTCTACCTCCTGACCGACCTCGAGCCCACCACGCTTCCCGCGCCGCTCACACCGGAGGTCGCGTCCCGGCTCCCGCAGGGCGTGCGCCCCGGTCTGGTGCTCGAACGCAGCGAGGAGGCCTCGCGACTCGCTGCTCGCCGACCTTCGGAGCGACAAGGGCATGGACTGGTTGCCCTCTTCCGGCATGTGGCTCTCCTTCCTCCGCCTCGACGCCCGAGCCGGAGATCTCGACTACGACCTCGCGATCGACGCGAGCGGCGCAGGCCAGCCGTCCCCCGTGGCCGCCGGCCTCAGCCCCGAAGCGGCGGCCGACCCGGCCGGCCCACGGTCGTTCGGTCCGGCGCTGTGGACCGCGATCGCCCTCTTGGTGCTCCTCGGCGTGGTCGGGACGCTCGAGCGACGTCGCGGCGGTCGTCCCGCGGTCTGAGGCGAGCGATGGGGCGCCGGCTGCTCGCGCTGTCGCTGGTCCTGCTCGCGGCAGCCTGTGCGCCGGCGTCCGCATCTCCGACGGTCAGGACCGTGCGGATCGGGATCCACTACTCGGCGTTCTCCCTCGCGGTCATCGACGTGGATCCGGGCGAGACGGTGCGCTTCGTGGTCTCGAACTCGGATCCGATCGACCACGAGTTCATCATCGGGGACCAGGCCGTGCAGATCGCGCACGAGCGCGGGACCGAGGCGTTCCACCCGCCGCGCCCGGGGGAGATCACGATCCCGGCCGGTCAGACGGTCGAGACGACCTACACCTTCGGCGCGCGGGACCTGATCTTCGGTTGTCACCTGCCGGGCCATTACACGTACGGGATGCGAGGCGTCATCTCGGTGGGGTGACCGCACGATTGGCACGCCCAAGGGTTGGTCGGTATCATCGTGCTGCGGGGTGGAGCAGTCCGGTAGCTCGCTGGGCTCATAACCCAGAGGTCACGGGTTCAAATCCCGTCCCCGCGACGAGATCTACTAGCACAAACGAAAGGGCCCGGCTCGTCCGGCCCCTTTGCATTCCCCCACTATTCTCCCAAGCGCTAGGGCTCCCGGTTCGCGACCCCATGCCCCCATCGACTCCCTGCATCCCAGCCGCGGAGGAACTCCCAGGCCTTTGGAACGCTGGACGACTCATGGATGATTGCTCGCCTCCCCTCTTCTCTCCCTTCCTCGGCTATGAGGAAGCAAATGCGGGGGCGGAATTCCCCCTCGGAGGTGAGCCGCCGTATTTCCAGACCCCGTTGGGCAGCCATGTCTCGGAGGCGTTGGAGGTTGAAGTGACGCCGCTCCTTGATGGCGTCGAACATCAGACGGTCACCCCCTTGCTTTCCCCTAGCACGGTCCCTATCCGCTCCGCTGCCTCGGCCGCGGCCTCGTCGCTGTCGTGCGCGTACTGGTCGGCCGTGAACGCGGCACTCGCGTGGCCGATCGCGCGGCTCACGACGTCCAACCGAACGCCCGAGCTGAGCGCCAGCTCGACGTAGGAGTGGCGCGCCCCGTGGAGCGGGATCGCGCGAACCCCGGCAGCTTTCCCAAGTCGGCGCCACCTGCCGAGCAGCGTGTCGGGGTGCACGACACCGCCGTCAGCCTCGGTCACGATCCACGCCCCCTCGACGCCGAGCCCGCCGTCGGTCTTCCAGGGCGCGCCGAACGCGAGCCGCTCCCGGCTCTGCTCCACCTTCCACCGGCGGATCTCGGAGGCGGTCTGGTCGTCGATCCGGACGCGTCGCGCGCGCCGGTTCTTGAGCGTCGATCGCACGTACACGCGGCGCTTCCCCTGGATGGCACGCGGTCGTACGAGCACCTGCCGCCGGACGTGGATCGCACCCTCGTCGACGTCGTCCCACCGGAGCCCGACGAGCTCGCCGCGCCGGAGCCCGGTCGCGATCGCGATCCTCCAGATCGCGTGCAGTCGGTCGCCGGCGGCCACCGCGAGGAACGCGTGAACCTCGTCCCGCGTCCAGGCCATCCGCTCGATGCTGTCCTCGCGCGCGGGCGGGTCGACGGCGTCGGCGACGTTGACGGCCAGGTGCCCGCGCCGGACCGCGTCGTGCAACGCCTTGTGCACGGTGACGTGGGCGTTCCGCGCCGTCTTCCCGGAGAGCGGGCGCCCACCCCGGCCTCCGCGCGTTCGGAGCTCGCGGTACAGCCGGTCGAGGTCTCGCGCGGACAGCTTCTGCAGCGGCACCTCGCCGATCCAGGGGAGCACCCACGCCTCGATCACCGTGCGGTCGGTGTCGCGCGTCGTCTCCGACAGATCGGCCGTCTCCCTGCTCGGTAGCCACTCGTTGACCAGGTAGGCGCCGAGCGTGAGCTTCGGGACCGGCGAGACGTACCGGCGGCGCGACGAGTCGGTGACGAGCGCTGCCGCGGCGGCCGTCGCCTCCTTCCGCGTCCCGTGGCCGCCGTGTGCCTCCTCGCGGCCGTCGTCGGCGATGGTCGAGACGTACCAGCGGATCCCGCGCGCGGTCTTCTTCTTGCGGATCTTCGTCCTCATGATCGCTTCCTCCCGGGTCGTTTGCGCTGCGCGCCTGTTCCTCGGGCCTTCGGTGGCGGTACGGAGGCAGTGGCCGCGACCGTGGCCGGCGTGACGTTGGCGTCGCGCGTGATCTCCGCGTAGCCGACGAGGCGCCTCACGAAATCCCGCGCCCCCTCATCGCCCTTGGCTGACCGGAGCTGGGGCTTCCCACCCACCAGCTCAACCCGGTGTGCGGTGTCGGTGTATCCGAGGAGCATCGCGGTCCGCACCGCGGCGTGTGCGGGCCTTCGCAGCGAGCACGTTGAGCTATGGAAGCGGATGCTGATCCCGGTCGATCTCATGACAACACAGGCATTTGCAGATGAAGGACGCACAGAGTCATACTCGAATCGGCCGAGAGGACTGCTTCATGGCGATCCTACTCACAAAGGATGAACGACTGGTTCTGCAGTATCTTGCCTCAGGCAGAAGCCATGAGGAGATCGCTGCCACCCTCAACTGGCCGCTCGAGGCGGTGCCGTGGACCTGCACGCACTCGCTCATCACATGGGTGCTGGATGAACTCGAAGCAAGTACCACCCAGGCCGACTCCCCATGGGCAGGTAGAGAGGTAAGCCAGGGGCGCGCCATCGTCGATTACATCGCCAGACGATGGGCTCGCTCTGCCAGCGCGGGCTAGGGCCGAGGCCGGCGGCCGGCTTCTCGCAGCATCCCGACGAGCACCGCCCGCAGCGTCCGATCCTCCTCGCAGTCGATCAGCAGCTCGGCGAAGGGTGCGCCCTCACGCCGATCTCACGGCCGTCCTCGTCCGTCCCGCTCGGCCGGAGCCGGAAGGCCTCTCTCGTGAGCGAGCTGGTGCGCTCGTTGCTAGCTCGCCGGAGGATCTCGGCGACCTCCATGAGGCGGATGTGCTGTGGGCTCATATCCATTTTGGCTATCTCGGTTGTACAGGGTCGCGCCAGCACGCCTAGGCACGCATGGGCGGCCGGAACGCGTACATAGCTAGACGATTCGACGTGGTCTTCGAGGGGGGTGGATTAGACAACTAGACCTCCTGGCGACCCTCGTTCTTCCTACGGCGTTGGTGCGTTCGCCCCACTTGACCCGGCACGGAGGCTCCGAGGAACTTGGTGTCTGATGCGACGGCTCATCGTCGTGGCGACTGCCGGCCTCCTTGTTCTCGGGCCGGCGGTCGGGGCGTCTGAGGCCCAGGACGACCTGCTCGCAAGAGTCAACCGCCCCCGGATCGCGCTAGATCGGCGCCCTGTCCGGGCGGATCCCGGGATGATGCGCCGCTCGCAACGGCACGCCGAACAGATGGCCGAGGCTGGTGATCTGTTCCATAGCCAGCTCCGCCTTCCGGAAGGGGCTACCTGGGCCGGCGAGACGATCGGGACCGGCGGGAGCATCCGGTCCGTCGTCCGGGCGTGGCTCCATTCCCCGGAACACCGGTGGATCCTCCTCCACAGGGCACAGATCGTCGGCGCAGGGGTTGCCCGTGGCGGAGGCCGGCTGTGGCTCGTCGTCCAGATCGCAGAGTTGGGGACCAGATGAGTGCGCGATCCATTGCCTGTTCTGTCCGGCTCGCCCAGGGGGTTCCATCTCCCCACCTCCGCCGGACCGAAGGGGGGGCGTCCGCGGCGCCTTAGCGTCCCCGGTCAGCCTCCCGCAGCATCCCGACCAGCACCGCCCGCAGCGTCCGATCCTCCTCGCAGTCGATCAGCAGCTCGGCGTGGGGAGCGACGGGCCGGAGGAGCCGCACGAGATTGAGGCGAAGCAAGTTGGCTGTAGGAAAGTAAAAGGCACTGGCCCGCGCACCAGGAGACGACTTGGGGCCTTTCTGGTGGCTGCGAGAAGGACGGTGACGGCGTGAACTACGGCGAAGGGAGGATGAGCACCGTCCCGGACAGGCGTAGGTTCAGGCCTGGGTGAGGGAGGCGCGTCTTATGCGGAAGCGTCGTGGACCGCCGTTGATTTCGGCGGTTTCGGTGGTGCTAGGCCTGACCCTGATCGCACCCCCAGCGCTTGCGGACGGGCGGTACAACTTCGGCGTATCGGGTGATTGCACATCACCTGCTGGGCTCGACTACAGCACGGAGTTTCATGTGATCGTCGGGAGCCCGCGGAAAGGACCTCCGATCACACCAGTGCTCGTGGGCATCAGGGTCTCCAACCCGTGCGATCAAGCGCTGCAAGTTCTGCTCCTCACCTTCGACGACGTCTTCATCGTGATCGGTGTCGCGCCGGGCGTGGAAGCAACGACGAGCACCGCGGAACTCGGTGAGGTCGGACTGCGGCTGTTCCCCGTGGCGGGCGTTGGTGGCGTGAGCTCGTCCGCCCCGGACCCTTGCGCCTTCTCGCCCGACTTCTTGTTGAACCAGGACGGCAGCCTGTCGCCCGCAACCTGCTAGCGCGCCAGAATTCGCCGATCCGGTCGGTCCGCTCGAAGTCGGGCAGCATGAGGACCTGAAGAAGCTCGGCGCGGGGAGCGGGGCCGAGGGCGTCGAGCCGTTCACGGAGCGCCTGCTCGATCTCAGGCAGCGACGGCATTTGACAACGCTATCGTGATCAGCCGACGGCATGTTCGGTGGCGCTTTGCACTCCGCTACCGGGTAGAGGATCCAAGAACGAAGGCCGGAGGGCTGGGGAACCGATCTTGTATCGGTGCCCCAACCCTTCGGGGAGGGGCGCGGATGCTAGGGGGAGGGACCTTGCCGAGGGGTCCCGCGACTCCGCGCCCACGACGAAACGGTTGCAATCGCACACGGAGTAGAGGCACCCCCGATTGCCGTCGTCCTCATGGACGAACTCCGAGTGTCCACAGGTCCCGCAGAGCAACCTGGTTGAGCCAATCTGTTTCGAGGGTCGAAGGGCTCGACGTTCGGTGTCATTGAGCGTCAGCCGATGCTTCGACATCCTGGCTCGGAGGCGGGGTGAAAAACGGACACGTGCAATCGCAGAACAGGCACGGTCCGGAATGGGCATGGATGGACTCGGTGTGCTGGCACCAGGAGCAGGTGTTGGCCGGACTCGCGTCGCGGTCGATCCAGCGGACCGCTGAGAGATTGGGGTTCGTAATGGGCGCTCCCGTAGGTCGTGTGTGCCACATAGACATCGGCTCTTTGGGGTCGCCGCTATCTCGGCCGAAAGACCTATCTTGCCTTGGTCATTAGGGTCGATAACCGCCAGGTAGGTCGGGTTGGGACGCTGTCCGAACGTAGACGATCCCGAAGGGCCGAGCCTGTGAAGATGATCCTCGCCTGCTGTCAGATCCATCGAGGTTGCACCATCGAGGTGTTCTTCGGCGAGAAGGCAGACGGTCGCATTCCCTGGCCCGATCCCGACCTCAAGCCCGATGCAGAGCGCGACTTCCCAGGCCTAGTGCCGAATCAACTGAAGCACGTCCTCAAGGATCCGAACTCGAAGGCGCGCGAGGCCATAGGCGCGCTCACGGCTGAGGTCGCGGATCTGCGGAAGGAGAACAAGAAGCTGCTCGACCAACTCGTCGCGGCGGGGTTCCGCAACGTCGAACTCGCGCAGGCGCTCCAGGCCGATCACGCGATGACGCCATGAACGGGTCGTTCCTCCGCACAGATTCGGGCATCGCGGCGTACCGATCTTCGGCGCTTGTCGCTCAGTCCCAGTAGAGCTACCGCCTCGGGCGCTGCTCGATCGGCACGGAACCGGGAGTGCGCGGCAGCGGCATCGACTGCCGGGGGTCGGGGTCGTGCTGTTTGCAGACCTGGACCATGTAGAGGTCCCCGCGAATCCGGCCTGATCGGGGTCCGGCGGATCGCCAGAAGCGACGAGCACGCGGCGCGTAGCATCCATCCTGCATTGGGTGTCGTCGTTCACATGCTGGCAGCGCATGACTCGTCCCCCCCTTGAGATCGGCATGAGGAGCGGGGAGAAACGTATGGCTCGCCACTGACAACCTCAGGCGACACTGAACGAACGCTCGCGCAGCCAGACGTCCTGTGGTAAGTGGGACCTTCGCCCTTAGATGCCTGGATGCCCGTTGTTCAGCATGACATTGGGAGTGCTTTCGAAAGGAGATTCCGATGGCACCGAGAGGAGAGAAGAGCGTCGGGCTGACGCTCGCTGCAGCGGGAGCGGGGATCATGGGGGCCAGCGTGGTCTTCGGCCTGACCACTGAGAGTGGCGCAGTTGACTGGATCGGTATCGTCACGGCGACCGCAGGATTGATCATGGTCCTGACTGGCCTGTTCAGAGCGTTCCGTCCGGGACACCTCGCGCTGGCTGAGCCGAGTCCCCCTGCCTTCAGGCGACATTAACGAACCTTGTTGCAACCCGGCGACGCCCTCGCGGGACACTCGGTCGCTTTGCCCGCGAGCCGGTTCGAACCTACGATCCCCCTCGATCGAGGAGGTGGTCGGATGTCCGAGCCTGTGTTCTTCATCAGTCACTTCGCGATCAAGGAGGGCGCGCTCGAGGACCTGAACGGGCGCACCGGGGAGGTGATGCAGCGCCTGCGCGAGGAGAAGCCCAGGACGGTCCTCTTCCTCTCATACCTGGACGAGGAGGGCGGCCGGATCTCGTTCCTACACGCATTTCCGGATGCCGACGCGTTGGACGAGCACTTCGCCGGCGCGGACGAGCGGGCCGCAGCCGCGTACGAGTTCATCGAACCCCGAGGGTGGGAGTTGTACGGACAGACGAGCGAGCAGGTGATGGAGGGTATGCGAGCAACGGCGGAGAGATTCGGCGTCCCCTTGGTGGTAGAGCCGCGGTTCAACGGCGGCTTCCTGCGCCTGGCACCCTGATAGCCCTCCAGGAACATTCGCCAGCACTCGCACACCTGAAGGGCTTCCCCCTAGACTCTTGGCGTGAGGGAAGTGGCGAACGATGGACGCCAAGATGAAGGTCGAGATGCGACGGCTGGTCTATCACGCGGGGCAGGCGGGGCCCGTCATCCTCTACCCCCTCGCACTGATCCTCGGGTTCCTGATTGCGTACGCTTGGTATCTGGTCATCGTGGGGATCATCCTCCCGGTCTTCGTGCAGTTGGTCGGGGCCGACTAGAACTTCGCGTCGAGCGACATTAACGAACCCTGTCGCACCACGGTGTCCTGTTCCTCGACGAGTTCACCGAGTTCCGCCGCGACGCGGTCGAGGGCCTGCGCTAACCGCTGGAGGATGGACGCGTGGTCGTCACGCGGATGGTGGGCTTGGCTAGGATGCGGACGATGTCTGACGAGCCGGTGGTGCCCGACCAAGATGCGACCGCGGAGGGGCTACACCGTCTTCTGGGAGCCGGCGCACTACCCGGCGGACGACATCGAGGCCGAGCTTTCGGACGGAACGCGACTGACGGCGATCCTCCAGTTGGGGGGCAGACGTGTTGGATTCGAGCGCCCGTTGCCCAGGGGAACCTAGCTCCTGCTGCGTGGACAGCCTGCCTGGCGGCCTATCGGAGAGACGGAAAACTAATACGTCCGTGCGGGCCGCTGGTTTCACGATCTCGATTCGAGAGACAGACTCGCAGTGCGACCGCCGCTGCGGGTATCTTGCGTACCCTCGCGGGTTCTCGTCCCTCGCAACGTCTGCCGGAACTCCCTCACGCTTCGCTACCACGGCGAAGCGGTCGTTTTCGAAGACGATCCGCTCGATATCACCGACGAAGTGCTCCGGAAGGATTACAAAATGCCGCGCATCCTCCCTCACATGCTCGTACTCGTCCAGGGTGATGTCGATAGCGGCGTCCTACTGTTATTCGTGCGCACTCACACACGATGTCGATCCGGTTGGCGGCTGGCTCGCCCTGGTAGGCGTCCTCGATCCTCTCGTTCATCTCCCTTGAGGCAGCCTCGTTCGTCGCCATCCGCTGCTCGCGCGAAATCATGAACTCAACTCACCGTCTGCCTCTTGGGCAGCCCCTCGGGCCGGGCTTTGGTAGCGAATCGCGGACACTCGCATTCCGAGAACAAACATGACCCGCCCGTCGGATCACTATGGATGAACTCCGAATGGTGACACCAAGAGCACAACGTGACGAGCCTGGTGTTGGACGTAAACGGTTTGAGTAACGGCATGGCGCACTCCCTACGGAAGACGCCCACCTGCGACGGGCGCGGCGGGCGTCTCCCTTCTTCCCCGACACTCCTGTAGTACCCGCTCCCTACAGTGGAGAAACCGATGGGGTCCTCAGCGCCACGGCTTCTCGGCCCCAGCGTTCATGGCGAACGGGTTAGGCCAACCGGCCGGCAGCGAGGCTGGTTTCCCGTCACCTAAAGGCGGGGACATCCCGTGGGCGCCACCGGAGACCCGCCGCCGTCCGCGCTTGGGCGCGGCGGTGGGCGAAGGAACGCCCATGGAGGAAGCTGAGCGCGAACTGAGGAGACCGACATGTCCCTGCCGATGCCTCCACCACCACAAGCGCCCAAACCAGAGCCGGCGCCGATCTGGAAGCGATTGTGGTTCTGGGTCATCGTCGTGATGGTGGTGGGGACATGGGCAGGAGCCGTGAGCATACGAATGGCCCTCCCATTTGATGAGGGCGCGTCTCATGAGGACCAGCACCGCCCGGAGGATCCGGTCCTCCTCGCAATCGATCAGGAGCTCGGCGAAGGTCCGGTCCCTGAGCCCTCAACGTGCTGAGGGCTATAAGCAGCAGGCTCGCCGTTTCGCCCGGGAAGTTGTCTCATGGAAAGAAGGTCGCCAAGACTCGCTTGGTGATGAATGGAAAGGGTCGGGCCAGGAAATCAAGCTAACCTGATGACCGACAGCGACGCTGCTTACCAACGGTTACGGTGCGAGTTCTGTTCTGGTCGCCTGCATGTGGTCGACCGCGCCGGACCGACTCTCGAATGTGAGGACTGCGGCCGTGAGGGTATGTGGGACGACTCTGAGAAGCGAGTGATCCCCTCTCATCTTCAGCGGCCTGAGCCCCCACTCTCTCGTCGGGCCCTCCCGCAGCATGCCGACGAGCTCCGCTCGAAGCGTACGGTCCTCCTCGCAGTCGATCAGTTCGGGGAAGCTGCGACTCTCCGGGTAGCCCCAGAACTCTCCGATCCGGTCGGCGCTCGAAGTCGGGGAGCATCAGGACGTGGAGCAACTCGGCGGGTGGAGCCGGCCCGAGGGCGTCGAGGCGCTGGCGGAGCGCCTGCTCCATCTCCTCGAAGGACATGACCAGACGCTAGTACGTCAGGGCGACTCCAGTCGCTGGACTCAACGCCGAGGTCTCGGCGGCAGTCGCTGTGGCCTCCCCCGACGTCCTGGTCGCCTCCATCGCTCTCGTCGCCGTCGCTCTCGTCGCCGTCGCTCTCGTCGCCGTCGCTCTCGTCGCCGTCGCTCTCGTCGCCGTCGCTCTCGTCGCCGTCGCTCTCGTCGCCGTCGCTCTCGTCGCCGTCCTGCTCGTTGCCGTCCTGCTCGTTGCCGTCCTGCTCGTCGCCGTTGCTCTCGTCGCCGCCCTTGCCGTTATCGCCGGCACCCTCGCCCTTGCCGTGACCGCCGGCATCTTGCCCTGGCCGTGACCGCCGGCATTCTCGCCCTGGCCGTGATCGCCAGCACGCTGGTCCTGGCCCAGGTCGTCGGCGTTCTCGCCCTGGCCCAGGTCGTCGGCGGCCTCGCCCTGGCCCAGGTCGTCGGCGTTCTCGCCCTGGCCCAGGTCGTCGGCGGCCTCGCCCTGGCCCAGGTCGGCGGTGCTTTCTGCCCTTGCCCAGGTCGGCGTCCTCACCCACGTGGCGACCATCAGCTCGCGACCCGCACTGCGGTTCTGCCCCCATCGGCCGCCGGGCTCGCCCTCATTCCCGGAGGGACCATACGCGGGTGTTGGCGTCGTGGGGAACACAGCGGCGGCCGGATACTGCAGCGCGCGCTCTGCGGCCGGCGCGACCACGTGGACGTGCTGCGGACGTTCGCGGGGAGGTTCGTTCGAGCTGGCTGCGCTCATCGTCAGGACAAGTCCCGCGGAAACGGTCACGGCGGCGGTGGTCGCCGCGGCAAGTTCCACGTGGTCGCGAAGCGCGTTCACAACGTACCCTCGGACGAGATCCGCTTTTCTGGACAGCAGCCATACGCTGATGCGCTGGGGGACTTGCAGTGCGCTCCGCGGCCCGAAGGCGGGCACGAGCCCCCACGGGGCGGCCGCCCCGATGCCATTGGCGACCAGGGCGTGCAGCAGTCCGGCCATCGTTGTCCCCGATACCCCTCGCTCGATGCGACCGAGCGCGCCGGCAGGGGTGTGATCGCCGATGACGATGAGCACGGCATCGGGTGCCAGATCACGAAC
>CAVSXK010000012.1:0-34089 GCA_963731925.1 uncultured Actinomycetes bacterium | reverse complement strand
CCGAGACCTACCTCGCCCGGATCGAGACGATCGACGCTACGCTCCGCTCGGTCCTGGAGACGAATCCCGACGCGCTCGAGATCGCCGACGCGCTCGACGCCGAGCGGCGCGGGCAGCGTTCGCGGGACCGCTCCACGGCATCCCCATCCTGGTCAAGGACAACATCGACACCGCCGACCGCATGAAGACCACCGCCGGCTCGCTCGCGCTCGGCGGGCGACGCCGCGCCGCGCGACGCGTTCGTCGTCGAGCGGCTGCGCGAGGCCGGCGCCGTGATCCTCGGCAAGGCGAACCTGTCGCGAGTGGGCGAACTTCCGCTCGACGCTTCGACGCAGCGGCTGGAGCGCCCGCGGCGGCCAGTCGCGCAACCCCTACGCGCTCGACCGCAACCCGTGCGGCTCGAGCTCCGGCTCGGGCGCCGCGGTCTCGGCCAACCTGTGCGCCGTCGCCGTCGGCACCGAGACCGACGGCTCGATCGTCTGCCCGTCCTCGGTCAACGGCATCGTCGGCATCAAGCCGACGGTCGGCCTCGTGAGCCGCGCCGGCGTCATCCCGATCTCGCACACCCAGGACACGGCCGGGCCGATGGCTCGGACGGTGGCCGATGCGGCGGCGCTGCTGCTCGGCGCTCTGACGGGCGTCGACCCGCGCGACGCCGCGACCGCGCGAGCGCGGCAGTGTCGAGCCCGACTACACGCGCGTTCCTCGACCCCGACGGGCTCCGCGGCGCGCGGATCGGCGTCGCGCAGCGAACCTCGCCGGCTTCAACGACCGCGTCGATCGGCTGTTCGAGGACGCGCTCGCGGCGATGCGGGAGCTCGGCGCGGTGCTCGTCGACCCGGCCGACATCCCCCACACGGACGAGCTCGAGCGATCCCGAGCTCGAGGTGCTCCTGTACGAGTTCAAGGCCGACCTGGAGGCGTACCTCGCCGCGCTCGGCCCGTCCCAGCCGTGCAGGACGCTCGCCGACCTCATCGCGTTCAACGCGCGAACACGCGGACGTCGAGATGCCGTTCTTCGGGCAGGAGCTGTTCGAGAAGGCCGCGGAGAAGGGCCCGCTCACCGAGCCCGCGTACCTCGAGGCGCTCGCGACGTGCCGCCGGCTGTCGCGGGACCAGGGCATCGACGCGGTGATGGACGAGCACCGGCTCGACGCGCTCGTCGCGCCCTCGACCGCACCCGCTTGGCGCATCGACCACGTCAACGGCGACCACTACGTCGGCGGGAACTCGACGCCGGCGGCGGTCGCCGGCTACCCGAGCGTCACGGTCCCGATGGGGTTCGCGTTCGACCTGCCGGTCGGCATCTCGTTCATGGGTCGGGCGTGGAGCGAGGGGATATTGATCCGGCTTGCGTCGGCGTTCGAGCACGCCACCCGGCACCGGCGTCCGCCCAGTGTCGCGTGAGCGGCGGGCGCTGGAGGACTCGAACCTCCGACCGCTCGCTTGCAAGGGCGAGATCGGGCACACCCCGCTACCAGCGCGTCTCCAAGAACCAGCGCGACGTCCTAGGGTTCGCGTCTCCTCGTCGATGTGGGTTCAAAATCGAAGTTCATCCCCTTGACGTACACCTCGACCGTTACCCGGCATCGTTTCGGTCAGGGTCCTGTTGGAGAGATGCCTTAGCGCCGGACTCCGAACGCCTCCTGAACAGGCGCCGTTCTCGCTTGGGTGGGTCGGGCGGCGGACGGTCGACCTGCGTCAGTGCTGACTCCTCGACCGCGTAGCTCGTCGAGTACTCGCTGATGAACGTCTGGACGGTCGCGGCCACGGGCAGGGCGAAGAACGCGCCGGCGAACCCGCCGACCGCGCCTCCTGCGATCGCGGCGCCAAAGGCGACGCCCGGATTGAGCTCGATCGTCTTCCCACTGATCCGGGGGCTGAGGAAGTAGTTCTCCACCTGCTGGTAGACCACGATCTCGATCAGCACCACGATCCCGGCGGTGGCGCCCGTTTCCCCGAGAGCGACGATCACCGGGAGCGCTCCACCGATGTACGTGCCGACGATCGGGATGAACTCGGAGATCACCCCCGAGAGCATCGAGAGGGGCAACGCGAACGGGACGCCCAGGATCTTCAGCGTGAGGTACATCAGCGCGCCGTTGATCAGCGCCAGCAGGAGCCGCGAATACAGGTAGCCGCCCATCTTCTTGATCGCCGTCTCCAGTGCGAACAGGGCGCGCCGCTGTCGTTCCGGTCGCATGCGCGACAGGACCGCGCGCCGCACCTGTGGCCCCTGAGCGGTCAGGTAGAAGGTGAAGAGCCCGACCGTGAAGGGGACGAAGATCGCGCTCAATCCGGATGCGATTCCCCCCAGGAACTCCTCCTGGTGTTCAATCAAGAAGTCCTCGATCCGCGTTGCCGCATTCGCTGCGGCATCCCTCTGGTCCGCAGAGATCACCGTGGTGTCGAAATTGCTCCGCGTGAAGTCGTTCAGCTTGTCCACATAGGTCGGCAGCTCCTCCACGATCACCCCGGTCTCGCGTGCGATCACCGCAGCCAGCCCCACGACGAACAAAACCAAGGCGACGAACAAGACGATCAACAGGAGCCCTGTGGCGCTGCCCCTGCGCCAGCCCCGCTTCTCGTGCAGCCAGGTCACCGCCGGCTCGAGCGCGAGCGCAAGCAACACAGCGAGGATCAGGTAGTTGATGAGGGTCCGTTGCTGGTCGAGGAACCAGAGTGCCGCCAAAGTCAGAAGTACGGCACCGATCGCGTACCAGATGGTCGAACGAACGACATCCGGGGTTGAAGGGGCAGCCCCGTCTCCATCCGTCTCCTCGGGCGTGGCGCCCGTGCTCTTGGGCTCCGAGGCGTCTCCGTTCATCCTGTGGTCGGTTCCATAGGTGCCGCTCAGGCCTCCGGGTGCTCGGCTGCGGGCGAAAGCCCTCTAATACACCGGTTCGGACCGACCCGCCACATCAACCTCCAGGTTGGAACTCAGGAGACTTAATCCGCCGTCGCGAAGGAATCCCTTGAGAACGCCGGTGTTCGTCATCGCGTCACGTCTCCTGCTGGAATCGCATCTGGATCGGGACTTCCTCCATAGGCGCCCCCCCGCCCCAACATCCTGCATGAAACCATGGAGCCGGATCGCCGCAACCCCGATGACCCCGTAGAGGCAGAGGAGTACGGTGCACTCCTGCTCCGAAAGGGGACGAGACCGTGGGCAAAACGTCGATCGCGAGGGCTGACGCATGAATGGCTATCCCCTGATCTCCGAGCATGGCCTCATCGGCGACCTGCAGACCGCGGCGCTCGTCTCCACGGGAGGAACCGTCGACTGGCTGTGCCTGCCCCGATTCGACTCACCGAGCGTGTTCGCATCCCTGTTGGATGCCGATCGCGGTGGGCGGTTCCGGATCGCGCCCCAGGACACGAACTACGTCGCCAAGCAGCTGTACTTTCCGGACACCGCCGTGCTGATCACGCGCTTCATGTCACCCGACGGCGTCGGCGAGGTCGCGGACTTCATGCCGGTCGACGACCCCTACCACGCCTCGGTTCGTCACCAGCTGATCCGCGTCCTGCGTGTCATCCGCGGACAGATGACGTTCATCCTCGAGTGCCAACCGCGCTTCGACTACGGGAGGTCCGAGCACCGACTCCGTGCGGTAGGGAACGGCTTCATCTTCGAGACCGACGAGATGGACCTCGCACTGCGCGCCACGGTCGAGCTCCAGCCGGACGGGAGCGACGTGCGCGCGCGATGGACGATGCGAGCCGGCGACGTCGGCGGCGCGATCCTCGAATCGGGAGCCGACAGGGAGGCCGCGGCACCGATCGACGCCGAGCGCGTCCTCTCCCGGTTCAACGAGACGGTCCGGTTCTGGCGCGGCTGGCTCGGTCGCTCGACGTATACCGGTCGCTGGCGTGAGGCGATCAGCCGCTCCGCGATGACGCTCAAGCTGATGACGTACGCGCCGACGGGCGCGCTCGTGGCCGCTCCCACGACGAGCCTGCCCGAGCAGGTCGGTGGCGAGCGCAACTGGGACTACCGGTTCACGTGGGTACGCGACGCGTCGTTTTCCGTTTACGCGCTGCTCGGTCTCGGCTACACGGACGAGGCGTTGGCCTTCCTCCGCTGGTTGCGGGATCGCGTCGGCGAGAGGGCCGGGCAGGCCTCGGGGCCGCTCAAGATCATGTATCGGATCGACGGATCGTCCGACCTTCACGAGGAGACGCTGGATCACTTCGAGGGATATCGGGGATCGGCGCCTGTGCACGTTGGGAACGGTGCATCGGATCAGCTGCAGCTCGACATCTACGGCGAGGCGATGGACTCCCTGTACAACGCGAGTCAGCAAGGGGAGACGCTCGGTCACGACGCATGGCTGGACGTCTCCATGATGATGGATTGGCTGGCCGAGCACTGGGACGAGCCAGAGGAGGGGATCTGGGAGACGCGCGGCGGGCGCAAGGACTTCACCTACGGCCGTCTGATGTCCTGGGTCGCGATGGACCGGTCGATCCGGATGGCCCATGAGCTCGGTCGGCCCGCCGACGTGGCGCGGTGGACGAATGAACGCGATCGGATCTACCGCCAGATCATGGATCGAGGGTGGAACAAGGAACGCGGCGCGTTCGTGCAGCACTACGACTCGAGCGTCCTCGACGCGTCGAATCTGCTCATGCCGCTCGTGGGCTTTGTCTCCCCGACCGACCCGATGTGGCTATCCACGCTCGATGCGATGAACGACGAGCTGGTCTCGGACAGCCTGGTGTACCGCTACGATCCCGCCGCGTCCCCGGACGGCCTGGCCGGCTCCGAAGGAACGTTCTCGATCTGCACGTTCTGGTACGTCGACGCCCTGGCTCGCTCGGGCCGGCTCGAAGAGGCTCGGATGACGTTCGAGAAGATGCTGACGTACGCCAACCACGTCGGGCTGTTCTCCGAGGAGATCGGGCCGACGGGAGAGCAGCTGGGGAACTTCCCCCAGGCCTTCACGCACCTGTCGCTGATCAACGCCGCGATGAACCTCGATTTCCAGCTCGACCACGGGCCGGGATGGGTCGATCTCGCGCCCGAGGCGCTCAGAGGAGCAGCAGGGACGAACGCCTCCACTGGGTGACCCCCGTCGTGACCTGGAAGGACTGGGCGCAGGTTCTCGTGGTGGGCGCTGGAGGACTCGAACCTCCGACCGCTCGCTTGTAAGGCGAGTGCTCTACCTCTGAGCTAAGCGCCCGTCGACATCCATGCGGGTTCGACCGGTTCCCCGCGAACGTGCCCGCACGCGCGGCACACCACCTGGCCGAGCATCGCGGTCAGCCGCGTCGCGCCGCAGGACTCGCACCGGTCGAGCTGGACGGCCCAGTCCGGTCGCTCCTCCTGGCAGGAGGGGCAGACGAGGACCTGGTGCCCCCCGGAGGTCGCCCGCACCCAAGGCCGCTCCCGCTTGTCGGGGTCGTAGGTGGGCCGGCCGCAGAGGTAGCAGGTCGGTTGGTGCTCCGGCGCGATGGGTTCCTCGGTCGAGACCACGGTGGAGAAGGATATCCGCCTGGCGGGTCCGCTAATCCTTCGTCTCGAAGGTCGCACCCGCCTCGTGGATCTCGGTCCCGCCCGCGTGGCGGACCGTCACCTCTCCCACCCCGTACACGCGCCAGCGGCGCCCGTCACCCAGGATCGCGGTCCGCTCGTCCAGGCCCACGAACCAGGAGCCCGGCGGGATCCTCGACATCACGACCGATCGGAGCCCCGGGATCACCTTCACCTTGTCCCAGTGCACGCCGAACGAGACGTGCGGCACGAGACCGAGCCCGTAGACCCATCCCGTGCGAACACCGCGTTCGCGACGCTGCTCGCGCGATTGGCTCGCGATCAGCGCCCCCGCGCTGCACCCGGCGTAGACCGTGCCGGCGTCGAGAGCGGCGAGCAGCGCATCCCAGAGCCTCGTGCCGTGGATCGTCTCGGCCAGGTGCTGCGGCTTGCCGCCGGAGAAGAAGACCATCGCGGCGCCCTCCAGCTCGCGAGCGATCTCCTCGCGATCGGCGTCCTCGCGCGTCTTCACGGGGACGAGCCGCGCATCGATCCCCGCCGCCGCGTAGTGCTCGAGCCCCATCCTCCCCCACCGGCCGAACACGTCGTCGCCCTCCGCCGAGCTCGCCGTCGGGAGCACGGCGACGGGGCCGGGCCGGCCGTCGAGGGCGGCGGCCTCGATCTCGTTCGACCACGGCTCGAACTCGCCGGAGCCCATCAAGAGGAAGGTTCGCCCGCTCGGAGCGTTCAGCGCCATCCGGCGAGGGTACCTACGATGGGACCGAGGAGGTGGCGTGGATGGATCAGCCGAACGAGGAACACACGGAACAGGGGATCTTGAAGACGGTAGAGGCCGCGGGAGACGTGACGGTCGAACGCGCGCTCGTCGGCGTCGTGAACGGACGCGACGTGACGATCACGCAGGCCGGAGCCGGGCCGATCGCCGCGCAGGGCGACGTGAACATCCAGCAGGGTGGGTGCGGCCCCGTGCTCGTCGGGCGCGACCTCACGATCCGGCAGGGAGGGTGCGGGCCGGCGATGGTCCGCGGCAGCCTGTCGATCGAGCAGGGGGGCACGCAGAGCGTGCTGGTGGCCGGTCCCGCGACGATCGGTCGTGGAGCGTTCGTCGGTCTCGTCGCGTCGCCGAAGGTCACCATCGACGAGGGCGCGCGCGTGATGATCGGGACGCCGGGCGCGTTCGCGGCGGGGGCGGCGGTCGGCGCGGTGGTCGCGTTGTTCGCGCGGCGTCGCAGGCGTTCGCGCTAGTTGGCGTCGGCCTCGGCGAGCCTTCGAGCGAGGATGGGAAGCATCCTCACGGCCACGCGCGGCTCACGCTCGAGGAGCTCCGAGAACGCCATACGGCTGATCGCGAGACCCTTGACGGGCGTCTTCGCGCGGGCGCGCGCGACCCGCGTGATCTCGTCGGCCAGCAGCGGTAGCTCGCCGATGAACTCGCCCGGCCCGATCTCCACCGGGCCGTGCGGCAGCTCCACGGTCACGGTTCCCTCGGTGATGATGAACATCCCCGAGGCACGCTGACCGCGCTCGAGCAGGACGAAGCCGGCCGGCACCTCGAACTCGGTCGCGAGCTCGGCGATCCATCTCAGTTCGTCGTCCTCGAGCTCGGCGAACATCGGGACGTTCCGGACCATCTCGACCGTGTCGCTCACAGCCCCGCTCCCTCCTCGCCCATGCCCCGCTCGACGATCATCGGTTCGGGCTCGTCAGACGTAGCAGGGATCACCACCGGCATCTTGCCACCCTGACGGTGCCGGCCGCCCGCGCCTCGCTGCCGGGGAGGCGTCCCGCGGGTCCGCCAGATCGCGACCGAAGTCGAACCCAGACCGAAGACCGCGCCCGCGACCCACACGATCCCGCCCACGAACGGGATCGCGGCGACCGCGGTCAGGATCGCCCACCCGATGACGAACGCCAGGAACCGACTCCGCGGCTCGTGCCAGAGCACCCGGCCGAGCGAGAGCGCGCTCGCGGCGAGGCCGACCGAGTACAGGAGGAACAACGCGAGGAGCAGACCGAGCCCGAGCGGCAGCAAGACGAGCGTGAACACGCCGATCCCCCCGACGAGCGGCAACGCGACGAACGCAACCACGCCCCAACCCACCGAGGGCCACGGCGACCCGCGCGCCGCAAGTGCCACCGCGTCGGCGGCCCTCGGGGCGAGGAGCATGAGCAGCAGCCCGAGCGCGAGCACCGAGAACCACACGGCCAGCCACGGCGCGAACGCTCCGAGCGCCTCGATCGGCGTTCGGAACGTGAACGAGACGCCCTCGCGCACGTCCCCGTCCACCCGGGCGCCCGGCGCGGCCGTGACGTCCTCGTGCGCGAGCACGTCGCCCAGCACGCGCGAGCTCGGGCCGAGCGCGACCGAACCGCTCACGCTCACCACTGCGCCGCTCACCTGGCCGGTGACCTCGATCGGCCCATCGAGCACGACGACGTCGCCGCGGACGACCCCCGCGATCGTGGCCGTCCCGTGCAGGACGACGACCTCGCCGGCCTCCTGGCCGCGCCGGACCTGCACGTCACCCGACAGGACGATCTGGTCACGCGGTTCGGCTCCTGCCGGGGCGGTCTGCGCCGAGGCAACCCCGCTGAGGACGGGACCGAGACCACCGAGAAGGAACGCGAACACGAGACGAGCGGTCGGCACCGCGGCATCCTACCGGCGCGCAACCCCTGGGCCGAGGCTGTCTGCGGTTCGCGGTACGGTGGAGCGGTGAGCCTGGAGGGGTTCTCCCCCGCCGTCCGAGCGTGGTTCGAGAGTACGTTCGAGGCGCCCACCGCCGCGCAGGCGCAGGGATGGCCGGCGATCGCCGGCGGTGAGCACAGCCTGATCCTCGCGCCGACGGGTTCGGGCAAGACGCTCGCGGCGTTCCTGTGGGCGCTCGACCGCCTGATGACCGAGCCGCCCCCGCCGACGGATCGCCGCTGTCGGGTCCTGTACATCTCGCCGCTCCGAGCGCTGGCCGTCGACATCGAGAAGAACCTGCGGACGCCGCTCGTCGGCATCGGGCTGGCGGCCGAGCGGCTCGGCGAGCACGTCCACGAGCCGAAGGTCGCGATGCGGACCGGCGACACGTCCGCGAACGATCGCCGCCGCATCCAGACCCGACCGCCCGACGTCCTCATCACGACCCCCGAGTCGCTGTACCTGATGCTCACCTCCCAGGCGCGCGAGCTGCTCCGGAGCGTTCGGTGGGTGATCGTGGACGAGATCCACGCGATGGCCGGCTCCAAGCGCGGCGCGCACCTCGCGCTCTCGCTCGAGCGCCTCGAGGAGATCGCGCACGAGCCACCGCAGCGGATCGGCCTGTCGGCGACCCAGCGTCCGCTCGAGGAGATCGCTCGGTTCCTGGGTGGACAGACGACGAGCGGGCCTCGTCCCGTGACGATCGTCGACGCCGGCCTGAGAAAGCCGATGGAGGTCGAGGTGGTCGTGCCGGTCGAGGACATGGCGGAGCTCTCGGACGTCGCCGAAACCCCACAGCGGATGCCGCTGATGCTCGGACCGGCCACGCCGGGCACCGCGCCGCCTCGGGCGTCGATCTGGCCGGCGATCCACCCCGAGGTGCTCGAGCTGATCCGAGCGCACCGCTCGACGATCGTGTTCGTCAACGCTCGCCGCCTGGCCGAGCGGCTCGCGGCTCGGCTGAACGAGCTCGCGGACGAGGAGCTCGCTCGGGCACACCACGGCTCGATCGCGCGAGAGCAGCGGCTCGAGATCGAGGATCGGCTCAAACGCGGAACCCTGAAGGCGATCGTCGCGACGAGCTCGCTGGAGCTCGGCATCGACATGGGCGCGGTGGACCTGGTGATCCAGGTTGAGTCGCCGGGCTCCGTCGCGCGCGGGATGCAGCGGATCGGCCGCGCCGGCCACCAGGTCGGCGAGCCGAGCCGTGGAAAGGTGTTCCCGAAGTTCCGCGGCGACCTGCTCGAGGCGACCGTGGTCGTGCAGCGGATGCTGCAGGGCGCGATCGAGGAGACGCACTACCCGCGGAACCCGCTCGACGTGCTCGCGCAGCAGATCGTCGCGATGTGCGCGATGGACGAGTGGAACGTCGCGGATCTGGGTCGCGTGCTCCGACAGGCGGCGAACTTCGACGAGCTGTCGGACGACCTCCTTCGGAACGTCCTGGACCTGCTCGCCGGCCGGTACCCCTCGGACGAGTTCGCCGAACTGCGGCCACGGATCGTGTGGGACCGGCGGACCGACATGCTCCGCGCGCGCGAGGGCGCCGGCCGACTGGCGATCGCCTCGGGCGGCACGATCCCCGACCGCGGGCTGTTCGGCGTGTTCACGGTCGACGGGCGCCGCGTGGGCGAGCTCGACGAGGAGATGGTGTACGAGAGCCGTCGCGGCGAGGTGTTCATGCTCGGCGCGTCGTCGTGGCGGATCGAGGACATCACGCTCGACCGCGTGGTGGTCTCGCCGGCGCCGGGCGAGCCGGGGAAGATGCCGTTCTGGCACGGCGACAAGCCCGGGCGGCCGCTCGAGCTCGGGCGGGCGATCGGCGCAGTCACCCGAGAGCTCTCCTCGTCGGAGCACGACCCGGCCGTGCGGCGGCTACGGACGGAGTTCGGCCTGGACGAGCTCGCCGCCGAGAACCTCACGGCGTACCTCGAGGACCAACGCGAGGCGACCGGGGCGGTCCCCGACGACCGCACGATCGTGGTCGAGCGCTTCCCCGACGAGATCGGCGACTGGCGCGTGTGCGTGCTATCGCCGTTCGGCGAGCGGGTGCATGCGCCCTGGGCGATGGCGATCGAGGGCAGGCTCGCCGAACGGTACGGGCTCGACGTCCAGGTGCTGTGGAGCGACGACGGCATCGCGATCCGCCTGCCCGAGTCCGAGGAGCGGATCCCGGTCGAGGACCTGCTGTTCGACCCCGACGAGATCGAGGACCTGGTCGTCGCTCGGCTCCCGGGCACCGCGCTGTTCACGACCATGTTCCGAGAGGCCGCCGCCCGAGCGCTGCTGCTCCCGCGCCGGACGCCGGGCCGACGGACCCCGCTGTGGCAGCAGCGGCAGCGCGGCGCCGACCTGCTGGCGGTCGCCTCGCGTCACCCCACGTTCCCGATCCTGCTCGAGGCCACGCGCGAGGTCCTGCGGGACGTGTTCGACGTGCCGGGGCTCAAAGACGTCCTGGGCGACATCCGAGCCCGGCGCGTCCAGATCGTTCCGGTGGACACGACGCGGTCGTCGCCGTTCGCGCAATCGCTGTTGTTCCGCTGGATCTCGGTCTACATGTACGAGGCCGACGCGCCGATGGCCGAACGGCGCGCCACCGCGCTCTCGCTCGACCGCGAGCTCCTGCGCGAGCTGCTCGGCTCCGAGGACCTCCGCGAGCTGATCGATCCGACCGCGCTCGCCGAGCTCGAGCTCGAGCTGCAGCATCTCACCGAGGGCCGCCGCGCGCGCAACCCCGACGACGTGCACGACCTCTTGCGGCGGCTCGGCGACCTCAGCGCGGAGGAAGTCGCGGCGCGCGCGAACGCCGACCCGTCGGGCTGGCTCGACGACCTCGAACGCGACGGGCGCGCGATCCGCCTCCGGGTGGCGGGGCAGGACCGGTTCGTCGCGGTCGAGGACGCGGGGCGCTACCGGGACGCGCTCGGCGCGTCGCTGCCGCTCGGCGTGCCGACGGTGTTCACCGAGCCCACCCCCGCGCCGCTCGAAGGACTCGTGGCCCGCCACGCGCGGACGCACGGGCCATTCGGGACCGACGACGTCGCCGCGAGGCTCGGCGTGGGTGAGGATCGCGTCGCCGGCGCCGTCGCGTCGCTCGAGGCGCAGGGCCGCGTGGTCCGAGGCGAGTTCCGTCCCGGCGGGCTCGAACGCGAGTGGTGCGACGCCGACGTCCTGCGTTCGATCCGTCGACGGTCGCTCGCCGCGCTCCGACGAGAGGTCGAGCCGGTTGAGGCTCCCGCCCTCGGGAGGTTCGCCCCCCAGTGGCAGGCCGCAACGACCCCGCGGCACGGTCCGACCGCGCTCGTCGACGCGATCGCGCAACTCCAGGGCGCCGCGATCCCGGCGTCGATCGTCGAGTCCGAGGTCCTGCGTTCGCGCGTGCGGGGGTACCGGCCGGCCGACCTCGACGCGCTGTGCGCGAGCGGGCACGTCGTGTGGATGGGCGCCGGCGGGATCGGGGCCGACGACGGGCGGATCGCGCTCGGGTTCCGCGAGACGCTCCGCCTCGTCGCGCCGCCGCTGCCCGAGCCACCACCGGAGGGGCCGCCCCACGACGCGCTCCGCCAGCACCTGCGCGAACGCGGCGCGTCGTTCTGGCCCGAGCTGCTCGGCGCCGCCGGCATCTCCGACGAGCGCGTGGTCCTCGCCGCGCTCTGGGACCTGGTCTGGGCCGGCGAGGTCACCAACGACACGATCGCGCCGATGCGCGCGTTCCTGATCCGCCGGCCGTCGAAGGCCGCCCGCGCCGGCGCGAAGCCGCGGCCCGGCACCATCCGGCGTGCCGGACCACCCGCGGCCGCGGGCCGGTGGTCGCTCGTCCGGACGCTGCTCGAACCCGAGCCGTCGCCGACGGAAGCCGCGCACGCCCGAGCGATGCAGCTCCTCGAACGCCACGGCGTGCTGACGCGCGAGGCGGTCTTGGCCGAGGGCGCACCCGGTGGGTTCGCGGGGGTCTACGCGGTCCTTCGCGCGCTGGAGGAGTCGGGCAGGGTCCGGCGTGGCTACTTCGTCGACGGTCTCGGAGCGGCGCAGTTCGCGCTCCCCGGCGCCGTCGAGCGGATCCGCGACCTGCGCGAGGCCGCCCGAGACGCGTCCGTGGTCGCGCTCGCGGCGGCCGATCCCGCGCAGCCATACGGCGCCGCGCTCCCCTGGCCCCAGCGACCCGAGGTGAGCTCGGGACGACCGTCGCGAACGGCGGGCGCGTTCGTCGTCCTGGTGGACGGCGAGCTCGCGGCCTTCCTGGAACGGGGCGCTCGGACCCTGCTCACGTTCGGGGCCGGCGCGGGCGTTGCCTGGATCGACGCGCTCGCCTCCCTGGTCAAGGATGGCCGGCTGCGGCGGATGGAACTCTCGCGCATCGACGGCCGTCCCTCCGCCGACTCGGATCTCGCCGACACCTTACGGACGGCCGGGTTCGTGGATGGCTACCGGGGCCTCGTCCTGCGAGGCTCGTAACCGGCGTTCTCCTGCGCCCTGCTGAGATCGGACGCCGACGGGTCTACGATCGGGATCGATGAGACGCGCCGACCCGAGCCCCGTGCCTCCGGCCGAGGGCACCGAGGACGAGCTCGAGCGCCTACGGGCGCTTGTCCGGAACCTCCCCGGGATCGTCTACGTGGAGGACGCGGATCCGGCGATCGACGGACCCGGCCGGTTCCTCTACGTCAGCCCGGCCGTCGAACGGATCCTCGGGTACACCGTCGAGGAGTGGCTAGCCGATCCCGCAGGCTGGGTGGACCGCCTCCACCCGGACGACGTGCCGTCGATGCGGGCGGCCTTCCAGGCGATCGTGCCAACCGGCGCGCCCTACAGCGCCGACTACCGGATGTTCGCCAAGGACGGACGCATCGTGTGGATCCACGACGAGGCCGTGCTGCTCCGTGACGAGGAGGGCGCGCCGCTCTACTGGCAGGGCGTGATGTCCGAGACGACCGAGCGCACGGCGGAGCTCGAACGCGCATTGACAGCAGAGCGGGAAGAGGCCGCCGAGCTCCGCGCGATCGACGAGCTCAAGACGACGTTCCTGCAGGCCGTCTCGCACGACCTGCGGACGCCGCTCGCCGCGATCCTCGGCCTCGCCGTCACCCTCGAGAGCCAGGAGGACCTGGGGTCGGACGAAGCGCGCGACCTCGCTTCGCGTATCTCGATGAACGCGCGCAAGCTCGACCGGATCGTGTCGGACCTGCTGGACCTGGACCGCATCTCGCGCGGCATCCTCGAACCGAACCTGCGCCCGACGGACCTCGCCGAGCTCGTCCGCCGCGTCGTGACCGAATCCGACCTGCTCGCCGAGCACCCCACCGAGCTCGAGCTCGAACCGGTGACGATCGAGGTCGACGGGGCGAAGATCGAGCGCATCTTCGAGAACCTCCTCTCGAACGCCGCGCGGCACACGCCGTCCGGGTCGAAGATCTGGATCCGAGTGGGTCCCGAGGGCGGCGGCGCGCTCCTGGTCGTCGAGGACGACGGACCCGGCGTGCCGCCCGAGCACCGCGAGGACATCTTCCAGCCGTTCGGGCAGGGCGCCGGCCCGCCCGAGCACTCCCCGGGCGTCGGCATCGGGCTCGCGGTTGTATCCCGCTTCGCCGAGCTCCACGGCGGTCGCGCGTGGGTCGAGGAACGTGAAGGCGGCGGCGCCTCGTTCAAGGTCTTCCTGCCCGGCACGCATTCGCGCGGCGCCGGCGCGCATCCACCGAAGTAGACGACGGCTTCGGGGCATACTCCGTGGGTGAACGAACGGCTGCGGATCCGACCAGCGGGAAGCGAGGATGCCGATCCGTTCGCCCGGCTAATCCTCGCCTCCAAGGCAACACTGACGTTCCTCCCGAACATCCGCACGGACGAGGAGACGTTCTACTTCATCGCCAACATCGTCCTTCGCGACCAGGACGTGCTCGTCGCTGAGACGAACGGTGAGATCAGTGGCTTCGTCGCTCTACACGGAGACATGGTGGAGCATCTCTACCTCCGTCCAGATCTCCTGCGCCGCGGCATCGGGAGTGCGCTGCTCCAGCGAGCCAAGGAGCGGTTGCCGTCGGGGTTCCGGCTGTGGGTTTTCCAGGAGAACGTTCCGGCGAGGCGCTTCTACGAGCGCCACGGGCTCCGGCTCGTCGAGGAGACCGATGGCGGCCGGAACGAGGAACGGACGCCGGATGCCCTGTACGAGTGGACGCCCACCAGACCAGCGGGCTGGACACAAGCCCGTGTTCGGGGAGGTGCGGAATAGATCGAACGGACGGACTCTGCCGCGACCGATGAGATCGGCGCCGCGGTCCGGTCGAATCGAACGACGAGCAAACCAACGAGATGGGAGGAGTCGCGACCATGAAGCTGACGACCATCACGATGATCACCGTCGACGGAGTGATGCAGGGGCTCGGCGGGCCGGATGAGGACCGCAGGGACGGATTCGAGCGCGGCGGATGGGTCACGCCGTACGCCGACAACGAGGCCATGTCGTTCCTGAACGAGATCTATGGGCGCGCCGACGCGTTCCTGTTCGGGCGGCGGACCTACGAGATCTTCGCGGGCTCCTGGGGAACGTGGCCAGATCCGGGCGACAGTCCCATCTGGGCGGCGTTGAACACGCGGCCCAAGTACGTGGCATCGACCACCCCCTTCGACCCCACGTGGGCGGACACGAACGTCCTCTCCGGTGACGTCTCGGCTGCCGTCCACGAGCTGAAGGCCAAGGCGGGAGGCGAGCTGCAGGTGCACGGCAGCGGCGTCTTGGTCCGGTGGCTGCTCGACAACGACCTCGTCGACGAGATCACCCTACTCACCGTCCCGGTGGTCGTCGGCCAGGGCACGCGGCTATTCCCCGACACCGGCCCGGACATGGCGCTCGAACTGGTCGAATCGCGAGCCACTCCCAGCGGGGTAACGATCCAGGTCTACCGCCCCACCGGGCGCCCGCGGTACGCAACCGCTACCGCGACCTGAAGCACGTGACAGAGGTGCCGCAGTCAACCCGCGGCGACGCGCTCTTTCTCTTCGGCGTCCGCGGCGAGCCACGAATACGCCTCCTCCTCTTGTGCGAAGTGCAGCCGGAGGATCGCGTGCAGGCCGTACAGCACCCGGCGCAGGTCGACGAGGTCCTCGGGACCGGGTCCCTCGGGCGGTAGATCCGACAACAGGTGCCCGAACACCCGGGCCAGGTGCTCGATCTCCATGTGCGCGCGCTCCATCGTCCCCATCGGGTCCTCGCCACCCATGAGCTTCGCGACCACCGGGTAGACGGCCGCCTCTTCCTCCTGCTCATGCTGGACCAGCCGTTCGAGCAGGAACCACCGCACCTGTTCGAGCTCGGCCATCGCCTCGTCCGGTGGATAGGTCTCGAGCCGGTCGGCCACGGTTCGGATCCGCTGGAGGTGTGGGGCGAACTCCTGGTGCTCGGCGCGGAACCGGTCGCCCACGTTGGAGCCCGGACCGCCGCGCTGCCGCGTGTGGCGATCGGGACGCAGCGCTCGAAGGGCGTTCAGGATCACGGTGACGTCGATCGCCTCCTGCACGAGCGCGCCGCCGACCGGCAGCAGCAGGCCGAACGCGCCGAACAGCATCCCGACGAACGACAGCCCCATGCCGATCACGACGCTCTGGACCGCGATCCCGCGCGAGCGACGGGCGATCCGCATCGCCTCGGCAACGCGGTCGAGCCGGTCGACGACCAGGACGACGTCGGCCGCCTCGGAGGATGCCGTCGCGCCGCGGGCGCCCATCGCGACGCCGACGTCGGCGGCGGCGAGCGCCGGCGCGTCGTTCACGCCGTCCCCCACCATGATCGTCAGGCCGAACTCGGACTCGGCACGGACCGCGTCCACCTTGTCCGCCGGATCGCGCTCGGACAAGATGCGGTCGACCCCGATCGAGATGCCGACGGACTCGGCCACGTCGGGGTGATCGCCCGTGACCATGACCACGCGTTCGATGCCGGCGCGGCGGAGCGTCCGGATCACCCTCGGCGTGTCGGGCCGGATCGGGTCCTCCAGCACGAGGGCGCCCGCGACCCGACCCTCGATCGAGACCATCACGCAGGACGAACCCTCCATCGCGCTCCGGCGACGGACGTCGCGAGCCTGCGCCGGGAGCGGTTGCCCCTGCGCGACCCAGGAGGTCTTCCCGAGCGCCACGCTCCGGCCTTCGACCGTGCCGCGGATGCCGGCGCCGGGCTCCTCCCGGACACCCTCGGGGAACGAGAGCTCGAGGCCCCGGTGGCGCGCCGCCGTCACGATCGCCGTGGCGAGCACGTGCGGCGACACCTGGTCGAGTGACGCTCCGAGCCGGAGGACCTCGTGGGGGTCGAGATCGCCGAACGCGGTGACCTCGGCGAGCTCGGGCGTGCCGGTCGTGAGCGTCCCGGTCTTGTCGAACAGCAGGACGCGTCCGCGGGCGAGCGCCTCGAGCGCGCCGCCGCCCTTCACGATGATCCCGCGCTTGGCCGCTCGCGAGATGCCCGCGACGATCGCGATCGGCGCGGCCAGGATCAGCGGACATGGCGTCGCTACGACGAGCACCGCGAGCGCGCGCACCGGATCGCCGCTGATGGCCCACGCGAGCCCCGCGATCCCGAGCGTGACCGGGATGAAGATCATGGCGTACCGGTCGGCCAGGCGGACGAACGGCGCCTTCTCCCTCTGAGCCTGCTCGACCAGCCGGACGATGCCGGCGTACGTGCTTCGGTCGGCGCTCGCGACCGCGCGCAGGTCGAACGCCGCACCGGCGTTGACCGCGCCCGAACGGATCTGCTCGCCCTCGCTCCGTTCGACGGGCCGGGACTCGCCGGTAAGCGCAGACTCGTCGAGCACCCCGATGCCCGAGACGAGGAGCCCGTCGACCGGCACGACCTCGCCGTGCTTCACGAGCAACAGGTCGCCCGGTCGCACCTCCCCGATCGGCACCGACGAGAGCGAGCCCTCCCGGTACCGGTGCGCGCTGCGGGGCGCGCGCTCGAGCAGCGCGGAGAGCTCCCGGTGCGCGCGAGCGTCGGCGAGGTCCTCGAGGGTGCGCCCCGTCGCGAGCATGAACGCGATCACGGCGCCGGCCAGGTACTCCTCGAGCGCGAGCGCGCCGCCCATCGCGAGGACGGCGATCAGGTCAACGCCGGGCTGACGGTGCAGGATGCCGCTCAGGACCTCCCAGCCGATGGGGACGATCCCGATCGCGGTCGTGAGGGCCCATATGAGGTTCGCGGCGTCGGGGTCGTCGGCCCCCCACCGCAGGATCCCGCCGATCACGATGCCGAGGATCGACAGGATCAGGAAGACCGCGCTCGAGGTCAGCCAGCGGCCTCTCACGGCATCGGCCTCACGCGCACGCGAGCCGAGATCGGACGTGCGAGAGGAGCTCGACGCCCTCCATCGCCATGTGGAGCTCGAACGAGAGCTCGTCTCCCCGAGCCTCGATCCGGCGACGGAGCTCGGTGACCGGGCTGGCGTGCTCGAACGTGATCGTCCTCGCCGTAATCGAACGGCTCGCCGGGCGGCCAGACCCCCTCCCCGGTCCCGCTCCACGTCCCGAGCAGGAACGCGAGATCCGCGAGATCCTCGTGGAGGGCGGACGGCGTCGCCACCGGCCTGCCCGCCGATCCACCTTCGTCCGGTCGCCGTGCCTGCATCGGCCCGACGCTACCACGCGCCTGACGTCCGACCGGGTTGGTAGCGTGTCGTCGATGCCGACCGTCGCACGGTTCAACGTCACGCCCGTCAAGTCGACGGCGCTGCACCATCCCGATCGGATCCGGCTGGACGATCGCGGGGCGGCGGGCGACCGCCGGTTCTTCTTCGTCGACGCGTCCGGCAAACGGTTCTCCGGCGCGACGAAGGCCCCGATCCTCCCGATCCGGGCCGCCTACGACGAGGATGCCGACGCGCTCGAGCTTCGATTCCCGGGCGGGATGGTCGTAGCGGGGAAGGCGGAGCCGGACGGCGAGGCGATCGAGGTGAACTTCTACGGGCGCACCGTGGCGGCGCATATCGTCGACGGCGACTTCACCGAGGCCCTTTCCGCGTATGCCGGCCACGAGGTCCGGCTGGCGCGTCCCGACCGGCCGGGCGAGGCGATCGACGTCCGCCCCGTCACGCTCGTGTCCCTGGAGTCGGTGGCCGAGCTCGCGCGCCGGGGCGACCACGAGGGCGCGCTGGACCCCGGCCGGTTCCGCATGACGATCGAGATCCAAGGCGCCGCGGCGCCGCACGAAGAGGACACATGGGCCGGGCGCCGGGTCCGCGTAGGCGGCGCCGTGATCCGCGTCGACGAGCCCGTCCCGCGTTGCGTGGTCACCACGCTCGACCCCAGCACCGGCGTCCGCGACTTCCCGACGCTGAAGGTCATCAAGAGCTACCGGGGCACGAACGCGGAGCAGCAGCTCGAGTTCGGCGTCTACGCCGACGTCGTCGAGCCGGGCGAGGTCTCGGTCGGTGATCTCGTCGAACCCCTCCCGTGACGAGGGTCCGATGGCCACAGGTCGCCGCCTGGCGCGCCCGGCGGCACCGCTCTACGCCCTCGGCAACGCCTGACGTCCTGTCAGCGCGCGAGCAAGGTCTGCAGAAGCGGGCCGAACGAAATCAGGAGCCAGGCGAGCGACACGAGGTGTAGCGCGATCGCGATGTTGGCCAGGACGAGTCCGCCAAGCTGCCCGTTCGAGGACTTGATCTGACCGCGACCGACGATCCCGAGGATCAGTCCGATCGCCGGACCGGCGATCGCGAGGATCGGCCCCGTGATCCCGGTGATCGCGAACAGGCCGTAGCCGAACACCCCGCCGAACAGCCACACGATGAGCGACAGCCACACCGTCGATGGAACTTCTCCCAAAGCCCTCCCGGGTTCGAGGCGTTCGTAAGGGGCGGGAACTCGGTCAGAGGTCGGCAGAACGCGATTCGGTCCGAATACGTCGCCGAGCCTCGGCGAGGGCTCGTCTGGCCGCCTCGGCGCGGCCCACGCCGGAGCCACGGTTGGATCCTTGTGGCATCCGGAACAGACGGTCGCCTCGTCCGGCAGTTCCTCGGCGCAGTGCGGACATACCTTCACGCTGACTGTTTCGGCACGCTCCAGCGGTCCCCTTACCGCCGAAGCGAGTGCTCCCCCGCCGGGCGGGCGTGACGCAGCATCAGCCTTCGCCGGGGTGACCGGCAAACGCTGCAACGCAACCAGCCATCGGACGCTCTGCTCGCACCAGGTTGCGGATGTCTCCGGACACGTCCTCTCAGGTCAGCGATCGCCAACGATCAAGCATGCGACCCGATGCATCGGCGGTAGCGGTCACGGCACTCAAGTGCCGGCTCGCCCGAGCGGAAGAGGAACGAGACCGGAGGGAGCTCGCCGCTCGGGTCGTGGCGCTTCAGCACCACGGCGTACCGCTCCTCCTGCGGCGTCTCGAGCTCACGGATCGGGTCGATGAGAGCGTCGGCGACCTCGAGACCGTTCTCGTCGACGATCACGGCTTGCGTGATGCTCTCGCGGGGGAGGCGTGCGAGCTCGGTCTCAGGATCATGGTTCCAGTTATCGAGCAGCACGAAGTCCTGAGGCGTCACCGCGACCCGGATCGGAGCGGAACTCCCCATCGACGCGAGCGAGGCCCGAGAAGAAGGTCGCCTCCGAGCCGATCGCTCGGAGCTTCTCGCTGCGGCGCATCGCCGCCTCATGGCGGAGGTCCTGGTCCTCCGCGAAGGAGGCCATCCCCGCGCGGGCGTACTCGAGCTCCGTGTCGTTAAGAGCGCCCCATAGC
The DNA here is from genome assembly GCA_963731925.1 of uncultured Actinomycetes bacterium. Classification (GTDB taxonomy): domain Bacteria; phylum Actinomycetota; class UBA4738; order UBA4738; family HRBIN12; genus DASSJM01. Next base: position 14,178 of record CAVSXK010000012.1, on the reverse strand, counting down.
ACGTACCCGATGCTGTACACCTTCGCGACGCGGAGCAGCTCATACGCGGCCCCGGGCAGACCACCGAGGGCATCGCTCATTCCGTATCCGCCCTTTTCTCGGCGAGCTTCCGAGGCCCGAAGGCGGCTCGCTCAGTCGAGAGGAACGAGAGCGCGAGGGGCGCGCAGCCGTCCGACCGGGCGAACGCCATCGCGTAGCGCTGCCCCTCTGGCGAGCCCATGGAGGCAGTATCGGTCGCGCTACCTCCCAGCATGAGCACACCGCCGTGCGCGAGCGATCAGAGATGTCGTCTGAGGGCCCGATTCGCCGGCGCGTCGCCTGTGGGCTTTGGGATCGGATCTCCATCCGACCGACCTCTCGGGGTAGGACGCGCAGACGAGGCAATCCGGGTTGTGATGCGGGCCGCTTGTCGCCGCCGACGAGATCAAGCATCCCGCGAGAAGCGCGCGCCGCCGCTGAGCTAAGCGGGCGGCGTGTCGAACGGCGGCGTGTCGAAGGGCGGCCCGTTGCCGGGCGGCGTGTCGAACGGAGGCGGGTCGACCGGCGGCGTGTCGAAGGGCGGCCCGTTGCCGGGCGGCGTGTCGAACGGCTGGCGGGTCGACCGGCGGCGTGTCGAAGGGCGGCCCGTGGCCCGGCGGCGGCCCGTGGCCGGGCGGCGGGTCGACCAGGGCGGCGAGTCGTCGCCGGGCGGCGGGTCCACCACGGGTGGCGGGTCCTCGCCGGGCGGCGGGTCGACCACGGGCGGCGGGTCCTCGCCGGGCGGCGGGTCGACCACGGGTGGCGGGTCCTCGCCGGGCGGCGGGTCGACGCACGGGCGGCGGGTCCTCGCCGGGCGGCGGGTCCACCACGGGCGGCGGGTCCTCGCCGGGCGGCGGGTCGACCACGGGCGGCGGGTCAACCGGCGTCGGGTCGATGACGGGCGGCGGGTCAACCGGCGTCGGGTCGACGACGGGCGGCGGGTGCGTATGCCGTCATCCCCTGGGGCCGAGGCATCCAGGTGAGCCGAACCTCTCTGCCTGCGTCCGCCGGTCCGAACGGCTCCTCAGTCGTCTGCGCAGCGGCTAGCTGGCCCGAGGCCTCGAGCCTCGGGACCGGGAACAGTCCCATCTGCCCCAGAAAGGCAGCAGCGACGTCGCGAGCACCTGGCGGGAGCTGTCCACTGATCGCGAGGCTCGCGCTTGCGGTGAAGACCGTGACAACGATGGCGGCTCCGAGTCTTGTACTGGCTCGTCTCCCTTTCGATGCGGCTCTTCGCACGGCGGTTCCTGGGATCGCAGGCCGGTTCGAGCGAAGCCTGGTGGTGAGGACGGAGATGGCCTCGTTCGCACTTACCTGTTCTTCAGGAGTCGCAGCGGCGCGAACCGCTTCAAGGATCTCGCCGAGGTCGAATCCCTCACCGAGTTCGCCGACCGGCCTTCCGTCGAACCCCATCATCGCTCCATCTCGAGTCCAACTCGGTCGAGAGCGAACACGTCGTCAGGATCCGCCTGGTCCCTCAAGCGCCTCAGCCCCTCAACCTCCGTCACGCGTGCGTGATCGAGCGGATCACCCCTGATCTCCGCGACTTCGGCCACATCGAGATCGCCGAGAGCGCGCAGGAGTAGCACGTCGGCCTGCTGCGGCGCGAGCGTACTGATGCGGGCGAGTGCGGCGTCAACGGCGCGTCGTTCGGCGGAAACGTCATCGTCTTGCTCGGTCTTCAGGGTCGATCGGGCCGAACCGCTCTTCTCGCGCGCCTCCAACAAGCGGCGCCTCGCAGCAGCGAACACCCACCGACGGAACGAGGTCTCGTTCCCTTCGAACGTCGGCAGTGCCGATGCGATATCGCTCCACGTCTGGGAGGCAAGTTCCTCTGCGCGATCTGGGAGGTGCGCGCGGAGGTACCGCAGAACCTTTGGATGGAACTCTCGGCAGAGCGCTGCGACCGGCCACTCGAGGCCCATCTGCGCGGCTGCAAGGACGGTCTCGAACCGACCGGGCAGACCGATGTCACTCACGACGAGCGGTTGAGCTGACTCATGCAGCGCGGAGGCCGAGATGACTGTCTCGCCTCTGATCGGCTGCCCGCTGGCTGCTCCGCAACCCCGCGGGAGTCGGAAGCTGAATCGGGAGCCGATCCCGAGCTTGCTCTCGACCTCGAGGTACGTGCCGTGCAGGTCCAGGATCTCGGACACGACTGCGAGGCCGAGGCCCGTTCCTCGGGTGGATCGGGTGTTCGAACTACCTCCGCGGAAGAAGCGCTCCCCGATGTGGCACAACTCGTCGGGCGGTATCCCGGGTCCGTCGTCCTCGACCGCGACGATCGCCTCCCGTCCCTCACTGATCGCGGAGATCTGGACGCGGCTTCCGGGCGGCGCGTACTTCGCGGCGTTCGTGAGCAGGTTTTCGACCACCCTTTCGATGAGGATGGGATCGGCGTTGGCCGTGAGTCCTTCTTCGACATCGAGGTGCACCGTGTGGTCGCGGAACAGACTTGCGAGACGGTCGGCGACCCCGTCGAACAGCTGTGGAAGGGCGACATCCACCGGTTCGACGTCGAGCTGTCCGGCTTCCAACTGTCCGAAGTCGAGGAGCCGGGTAAGCATGCCGTCCAGGGTGGCGGCGTTCGCGTTCGACCGAGCCAAGAGATCGCGGCGCTCGTCCTCGGAGAGGATGTTCGAGCTGAGCTCGAGAGTCCGCCCGACCCCGGCGATCACGGTGAGAGGCGTACGGAGCTCGTGCGAGATGTTGGAGAGGAAATCGCTCTTCATACGGTCCAGCTCGGCGAAGCGCTCCATCGAGCGACGCTGGCTTTCGAACCGGCGAGCGTTCTCGAGCGCCACGGCTGCCTGGGTCGTCAGCATCTGAAAGACCTCGACGTCCTGGGGGGACGGACCCCGGTGCTCCTCGATGCCAACCATCAAGATCGCCTCCACACGATCCTCAACAGGGATGGGGATCACCACCAGCGACGACAGGCCAAGCTTCTGAAGTGGCTCCCGTAGTGGGTCACCGGCGATGCCCAGAACCACGGGCTGCCCCCCGCTCAACACGCGCTCGACGGCCTCGAAGCGAAGCGAATCGATCCCCTGTGGAGGGTCTTCGGGGACGCCCGAAGGAAGGATCGCTCGATCGTGCCCTTCCTCCTGCACGTAGATCCGGGTCGTCGGAAAGCCCAGGGCAACGACCGAATCCACGACGGCCCGGAGAACCACCAGAGGTTCGACGGCGCTCATGTCTCGCGCAGCTGCCGAGACCACAGCCAGAAGCGCCCACCGACGCTCAGACTCCAGGCGTGCCTCCCTGTGGGCGACCGTCTGACTCTTCAGCTGACCAACCAGCAGGTTCGCAAGGAAGGCGAGGACTCCCAGCACTGCCAGGTTCACTGGATTCCATCTCGAGGCACCTAGGGCAGCCGAGTAGCTCGCGACGCTCAGCACGAAGAAGACGGCTTGAGTTCGAGGCGTGAATGCGACCGCAAAGAAGAGTGTCGTGAGGGCGTACAGGAACACGAGCGGCGACCCCGCGCCACCCGTGGCCCAGATACCACTCGCGATCAGGGCGAGGTTCACCACCGACCAGGCGAACACGACCGGCATCCCCCACCGGGTTCGGAAGAGACGCTCGTAGGGCAACAGCGTCGCGAGTCCGGCGCTGACAGCGACGGCGACGAACACCATTCCAAACGGCCCCATCTCCACATCGGTCCGGCGGCCGACCACCAAGACCGCGGCCGAGAGGAGAGGAACGAGCAAGATCGTCCTCATCCCGATGCTCAGTGCGTGAAGTTGCAGGGGGAGGACGCGCTCGTTCGAGCCTTGGGCTTGCCCATTTCGGGCACTCTTTGACTGCTCGGCAGCCGCCGTCATCTCGTCGGCTCGGCGCCTTGAACGAGCTCGAGTGTGAAAGCGGAGCATCGGCTCGTCCATTCGAGCTACGGTACGTGTCGCCCGCTGGAGGAGGAATCCGTCTATCGGACATTCCGGCTACGGTGGGACCCACGTCGGGTAGGCCGTGGAACGTCGCCCGCAAAGGGAGCCCTCCTAGTGCATAGGGCGGATGGACCCACCGATCCGACTAGTTCGTTGGACTCCGGCCCGGGCTGACGGGTGCTCGTTCGAGGCCCGTCGGCCGAGTGGACGTCGGGAGGACGATCACATCCCCGATGCCTCGTTATTTGATCGCGTCGCGGGATGTCCTGGGTAGCAGGTGCGGAGGGCTGGCCTTCGCGGAGTTGCTGATCGCTGCGAAGACCGGATCCTGCGGGCGATGCTGGTCGCGATGTTGGGGCAGGCCGACCGACCGCACCTGACGCATAGGGAGCCCCGCCGCACGGCGAGCCGGCGCTCTAGCCTGCCAACACGAGCGCTCCGGGGATTGGGACTTGAACCCACTACCCACGGATTCGGGAGGTTCTAGAAGCAGCGCCCGTCGTAATGCCATCTGGCCGTGCGCACCCACCTCCAGCCGGAGAAGTCGTCGGCACCGACGGTGTGCTTGTGGATGAGCTGGAAGCGGGAGACGGCGTAGTACCAGCCGATCGGAAGGTTCGGACCGCACGCTTGCCACCCACTGTTCACGTACGTCCAGGTCTCGGTGACGAGCAGGTTCTGGTCTGTGTTGTCCCCTACCACCAAGAGACCGGATCGATCAGGCAGCACCCGATACAGTCGGATGTAGTCGATCTGAATGTCGAAGTTGCCGGTGTTCGGGGCAGAGCGCCTGGCGGAACTTCAGGATTCCCTGTAGATCGCCGTACTGGTTGTGCTGGTTGACCGCAGTCGTGGTGTAGACCTTGGTCCGGTCGTGCGACCAGTTGGACCGCTTGGCGACGTGCTCGTCCGCGATCGCAGGAAGGGCACTTGCGGCCAGCAACCCCAACGCGAGAGCGATGACGAGAAGGAATCTCTTCATGCCCTGTACCCTTGTTGAAACGGACGATGCCACGAACATAGTTTGCTCCCGTGCGTCCGCCTCAGCAAGAAGCGCTTGCAGCTCGCCTTGTTACCGCTGACTGGCGGCCCTCCGCGCTCGAAGCTCAGCCTGGAGGCCTTCGACCGTCCGTGGCCTCTGCCTCGGGGGGTTATCAACCGCCCCATCCGAGCAACCTCTCTGCACGGTGGCGGCGCGACCGATCGGAGGACTACTCGGCCGGCGTTCTGCCGGCGAAACCGCGGGTAGATCGGTGGGGCGGGCAGGACTTGAACCTGCGACCGACGGATTATGAGTCCGCTGCTCTGACCAACTGAGCTACCGCCCCGGTTTGGGAGTCTATGTGCAGAGCACGCGGCAGCGTCATGGCTCCTGCTCACGGTCGTCGGGATAACCCGAGAATGGCGCATCGCGCACCGCTCCGAACGTCGGGGGTCTCGCCCCCTCTCCTCGCGCAGCAGCGCTGGTACTCGAGCAGTCGCTCGACGGTGTCCGCGTGCGGTGTCCCGGCAGCCTGTCTTCACCGGATCGGCGCCCGGTCCCTCGTCTTTGCCGGCTCCTGCTTGGCATCGCGCCATCTTGGGAGCGGCAGGTTCGGCCGGGCAGGGCGCCTGCGCAGTAGGCATGGAGCCACGATGGGGCAGGAATCCGCAAGACCCGGCGAACCCTCTCGAGCGTAGACTTTGAGCGAGAGGGGGGTCAGAGCCTGTTCCGGATCTTCGGCGACGGCAACCACCAGAGCCGGCACGTTCGTGAGCATGCCGAGCAGGTTCGCGCCTACCTCGAAGCCAACCTGACGCAGGACCTCGACATGAACGCCGTCGCTCGAGCGGCGTCCCTTTCCCCCTTCTACCTCACGCGCATCTTCAAGCAGCGCTATGGCGTCCCGCCCTATCGCTACCTGATCGGGCTCCGGATCGACTACGCGTCGGACCTGCTCCGCGAGTCCTCGCTCAGCGTGACGCAGGTCTGCCATCGATCTGGGTTCAACTCGCTGTCGCACTTCATCACGACCTTCCGGCGTCACACCGGCATGAGTCCGTCGCAGTTCCGACGCGTGGTGGACTGGCAGCAGGATGCGGGAAGGTTCGGGCAGAAGACCGAACCGCTGGTCGAACGGCCCCGCCGTATGAACTTCTGAGACAGACCGCGGCGCCTGCCGTGGTCGATGTGTCCTCGAGCCGAAAGGGGACGGCATGCTCAGGAGCTCTACGGTACGCGTCTCGCTCCTCCCCTGCCTCCTCGCACTCGCCCTCACGGCGAGCGCGTGCGGAGGCGGAACGGACGAGCCGACGCAGGACAGCGGTCCCGCCGCGACCGGCGAGGCGCCGGTGGGTGGGACGCTGAAGCTCGCTCTGCAGTCGGACGTACAGGAGGCGTTCGACCCGCAGAAGGAGTACTACGGCGTGGCGTGGGCGTTCGACCGCTGTTGCCTATTGCGGACGCTGCTCTCCTACAACGGCAAGACGACCGCCCAAGGCGGCGCGGACGTCCAACCCGATCTCGCGTCGGCGATGCCGGAGGTCTCGGCGGACGGCCTGACGTGGACGTTCACGCTGAAGCCCGGCATCGCGTATGCGCCGCCGCTCGACGACGTGACCGTGACCGCGCAGGACTTCATCCGAGCGATGGAGCGCGAGGCCTGCGGAGAATGCTCGACGGGGGGCTACAGCTTCTACTACTCCACCATCGAGGGCTTCGACGAGTTCGCGGCGGGTGAGGCCGACTCGATCAGCGGGCTCGAGGCGCCCGACGACTCCACGCTCGTGGTCCGCACGAGCGCGCCCACGGGCGACCTGCCATTCCGGATGGCGATGCCGGCCGCGGCGCCGATCCCACCGCTGCCCGGCGACCCCGATGCCCGATTCGGCGTCGCCACCGGCCACGACGACAACTACGGACGGTTCCTGATCGGCACCGGCCCGTACATGTTCGAGGGGACCGACCAGCTCGACTTCTCGTTGCCGCCGGAAGACCAGGATCCGGTCACCGGTTACGACGTGGGACGTTCGATCGTGCTCGTTCGCAACCCGTCGTACGACCCCGACAGCGACGACCTACGTGAGGGGTACGTGGACCGCATCGAGGTTGTGATCGGTGGCGACTCGAACGACCTCGCGCTCAAGGTGGACGCGGGCGAGCTGGACATGGTCTACGACGGGGTGCCGCCCGCGGCGCAGATCCGCCAGTACGCCAGCGATCCCGAGCTGGAGGATCAGATCCACTCGGACCCGTCCGACGGGGTCCGCTACGTCGAGATGAACCTCGCGAACCCGCCGTTCGACGACCCGAACGTGCGGATCGCGCTGAACTACGCCATCGACAAGGAGGGGTTCCGCCAGCTGCGTGGCGGTCCGCTGTTCGGCGAGCTCGCCGGCCACATCATGGTGAACAGCCTGCAGGGAGACGAGCTGAAGGACTACGACCCCTACCCGACACCGAACGGGCGCGGCGATGTGACGGCGGCCAAGGCGGCCATGGCCGCGTCCGCATACGACACGGATGGCGACGGCGTGTGCGACGACCCGTCCTGTCAGGGCATCGTCACGATCATCGACGAGGCCGACCCGTACCCGAAGCAGACCGCGCTGCTGCAGCAGACCCTCGAGCCGCTCGGCATCACGCTCGACGTGAAGACGTTCGAGCGCACGACGATGTATTCCAAGTGCGAGGACCCGAACTCCCACTGGGCCCTGTGCCCCAGCGTGTCCTGGGGCAAGGACTACCCGGACGGCTTCACGTTCGGCCCCCCGCTGTTCAGCCAGGACGCGATCGGACCCGAGTCGTGCTGCAACGACCCGATGGTGGGAGCGACCCCCGACATCCTGCGGGGTCGCGGCTACGATCCCTCGATCCCGATCCCCAGCGCCGAAGAACAGATCGACGAGTGCATCCCGCTCTCCGGCGATCAGCGTCTCGAATGCTGGGCGCAGCTCGATCGCTATCTGATGGAGGACGTGGTCCCGTGGGTGCCGTACCTGTTCGACAACAACGTGGTCGTCGTCTCCGACCGGGTGGTCGCCTGGAGCTTCGACCAGTTCGCCGGGCTGCCGGCGATCGATCGGATCGCGCTCGCGTCATGAGGCGCGAACGGTAGCGCACGAACGGTAGCGCCCGAACCGCGCATGGAAAGGTCCGGAGCTCGGATCGGAGAGAGGGTCAGGGACCTGAGCTCCGGACCTTCCACTCGAAGGTACGCCCGAGGGGCCCCGAACGCTTGCGGTTCCCTGTCGACGGATAGCGGGTCCTTGCTCGGACGACCGCGGGCTTGGCGGCCGCGCGAGGGCGCCGGTGGCGTCTACGATGCGGCCCATGTCCGATCGGGTTCGGGATCGTTGGGTCGCGGGCGAGGTGGCGCTGAACGCGTGGTCGACGTTCGGGGGCGGTTCGGCGGCCGGGGTCCTCGCGTCGGCCGGGTTCGACGCCGTGACCGTCGACCTGCAGCACGGCGAGCAGACCCTGGAGGGGCTCGGCGACGTCGTCGGCGCGATCGAGCGCGCGGGTGCCGTCCCCTTCGTCCGGATCGGCTGGAACGACCCGGCGACCGTGATGCGGGCGCTCGACCTGGGAGCCAGGGGCGTGATCTGTCCGATGGTGGACACCGCCGATGACGCGGCCGCCTTCGTGCGCTTCTGCCGGTACCCGCCGCTCGGCGTGCGGAGCTACGGGCCGGTCCGGTCGGCGTTCGGGACGGGCCGCCGGCAGACGGACGCGGCCAACGAGTCGGTCCTCGCGTTCGTGCAGATCGAGACCTCGGAGGGATGGGCCAACGTCGATGCGATCTGCGCCGTCGCCGGTCTCGACGGCGTGTACGTCGGCCCCGCCGACCTGAGCCTCGCGCTCGGGTTCGAGAGCTTCGCCGACCTGAGCGCGCCCGACATGCTCGATGCGCTCGATCGAGTGGTGGCCGCGGCCTCGGCTCGGGGCGTGGTGCCGGGCATCCACGCACCGTCGTTCGAGCGCGCCGTCGAGATGGCTCGGCGGGGTTTCCGGTTCGTCGGCGCCGCCGGCGACGTCGAGCTCCTTCGGGCCGGCGCGGCCGAGAGCATCGAACGCACCCGAGCCGACGTTCGCGACGAACGCTGACCGGCCCTAGGGCCCGTCGCCCCGAGCGTCCGATCCCCCATCGTCCGCATTCGTGCCTTCGACGTTCGCGCGGCCTCCGTCGACATCCCCGAACGCCGATGCGAGCGCGTCGCCCAGCGACCGGTCTACGGTCAGGACCTCGCTCATTCGGGTCAGGGTGAGCGCGCGATCGACGGCACCAGCGGGGTCGACGACGAGGCGGAGGCCGGCGCCCACCTCGCGGCAGCGCAGGTCGACCCGGGCGACCGCGCGGAGCCCGGCGCTGTCGAGATACGAACACGCGGTGAGGTCGATCACGAGCCACGGCGCCGAACCCACGCGGCCCATCAGCTCGTCGAGCAGCCGATCGGCGTTGGACATGTCGACCTCTCCGTCGATGGTGGCCACGGTGGCGCGCTCGGCATCCTCGAACCCGATCGTCGCGAGCTCGATCGGCATCAGGAGAGCCCGACCCGCATCCGAACCGTGGTTCCGCCCTCTCCCCGCTCGACGTCGACGTCGCCGATGACGGCTCGAACCAGGTCCAGCCCGCGACCGCGCGAGCCGTCGGGACGCGGATGGCGCCAACGGCCGTGATCGCTCACCGAAACCCTGAGCCAACCCTCGTCGGATTCGGCCTCGATCTGGACCTCTCCGCCTCGCCCGATGTACGCGTGCTCGATCGCGTTGGTCGCCGCCTCGGTGCAGGCGAGCACGACGTCCTCCCTGGTCTCCGACGGCAGCCCGGACCGTTCGAGCCACCCGCGGAGTTCCGCCCGTATCGTGGCGAGCTCGTGGGCGTCGGCCGGGAAGGTCCGACGGAAGACCTCGGCGAGACGTCGCGGCCCGATGGTGAGGAGCGCGACGTCGTCGTGGCGATCCTCGGCGACGAGCTCGAGCAACGCGTCCGAGATCTCCTTCAACGTGTGGCCCCTGACGCCCGTCGCGGCTTCCGCCAGCCGTTCGAGACCGCGGTCCAGCGGCTCCTCCCGGCGTTCGACGAGGCCATCCGTATAGACGACGAGGACGGCGCCCGAGCTCAGTCGTTCGGTCGCCTGCGGCCTCGGCAGGTCGAACGGCAGACCGAGCGGCACCGAGCGGCCGCCCTCGAGGAACCGTGTGGACCCGTCCGGCTCGAGGACGAGCGCGGGGGGATGGCCGGCGGACGCGTATCGGAGCTCGCCGCTCGACGGATCGAGCAGCATCGTCAGGATCGTCGAGAAGAACGCGCCGTCCACACCGGTCGCGAACCGATCGAGCGAGGCCAAGATCGTGCTCGGCTGCGTCATCGAGAGCGCGAGTGCTCGCCACGCGCTCCGGACCTGCCCCATCGCGGCCGCCGCCTGCAGGCCGTGACCGGCGATGTCACCGACGGCGAACGCGACCACGCCATCCGGTCGATCCACGATGTCGTACCAGTCCCCGCCGACGTGGACCCCTCGTGTCGCCGGGAGGTAGCGCCCGTCGGCCTCGACGTTGATCGCGTGCGCGGTGCCCTCGGGCATCAGATTGCGCTGCAAGGTCATGGCGGCCTCGTGCTCGACCTCGTAGGCCCGGGCGCGCTCGAGTGCGACGCCCGCCTGGTGTGCGAACGAGCGGATCAGCTCGGCGTCCTCGGCCGACGGCGCCGGTCGCTCCTGCTGGAAATACACGACCAAGGCGCCGATCGCCTCGCCCTTGGCGACGATCGGCACGGCGTACAGGCACCGGCCAAGGGCGTTCTGGGTCTCGAAGCCGTCCTCGAACCGCGACCTCCACACGTCCGGCGACGGGATCCACATCGCGCGACCGTTCCGATAGACGTGCGCGACCACGGCACGATCGCTCACGCCGATCGAGATCGGCGAGTGCAGCCGGAGTGTTCCGCCCGAGATCATCCCGGGGACCACGCGGAGCGACTGCCCGTCGTCGCTCGCGAGCGCGATCGCTGCCGCGTCGGCTCCGACACCGCCGGTAGCCCCGCGCAGGATCGCCCTCGCGGCATCCTCGGTCGTGACCGCTCGCGCGAGCCGGGCGGTCACCTCCTGCAGGCGCGCCGCCCGTCTCAGCGCTCGCTGTTCGGCCTCGAACAACCTCGCGAGCTCGAGCGCCTCGCCCGCCTCCTCGGCGAGGGCTTCGACGAACCGCAGCTCGTCCGGTGAGAACGATCGCTCCCGGTCGAACCCCAAGCCGATGACGCCGATGCGGCGGGCTCCCACCGAGATGGGGGTCGCCACCGCGGCCTGCACGGGCTCGCCGAACAGGAGGGGGACCGCGCCGACCCCGCCCTGGACGAACACGGCGGTGCCGGATCGGAAGGCGTCGGTCATCGGGCCCGGCGCGTCGAGCGACACCGAGTGAGAGGCGTCATCCGGCCCACCGATCCTGGAGATGATGTCGAGCGTGGTCTCGTCGTGCTTCGCCACAGCGATCCCGCCGGCCACGGCGCCGAGTGCCTCCGCCGCCTCCACGAGGATCGCGGCCGCGACCTCCTCGACACCGAGGTCGGGGGTCATCGCGCCGGACACGGCCTTCACTCGCTCGACGCGTGCGGACAGGCGCACCGCTTCCTCGCGCGCCTGCTGAAGGAGCGAGCGTTCGAGCGCCAGCGCCACCTGGTCCGCGACGACCTGGAGCTCGGCCCGTTCCCGCTCGTCGAACACCTGGGGTTCCTCGTAGCTCACGAACAGCGTGCCGACCGAGCCGCCCGACGCCTCGAGCGGCAGCCACACCCATGCGCGATCCCCCGCCTCCGTGTACCGGGCCGCGAGCTCCGGGTAGCGCCGGTCGAGCTCCTCAGGTGACCCGAGCAAGACGGCCCCTCCTCGACCCACCGCATCGGCCATCGGCGAGGACGCGTCGAGCGCGGTGCGTTCGAGCCGACGCGAGCGGTCGAGGCTCCGTCCTTCGGCCGCGATCATCTCGATCGCGCGCCCGTCCGACGTCAGCGCCCCGATCGAGACCTCACGGCTACCGAGGATCGACACGACCGTCAGGGCCGCGATGCTGGCGACCTCGCTCGGTGACGCCGCGGCCGCGAGCGCCGAGGCGAGCTCCCGGAGCTTGGTCGCGCGCTCCCGCCCCCGGCGTTCGGCTTCGAACAGTCGTGCGCGCTCGATCGCCTGCCCGCACTGGCGCCCGATCGCGAGCAGGAGCGACTCGTCTTCCATCGAGAAGCGCCGCGTCGAGCGGAAGTTCACGCCCAGGACGCCGAGCAGCTCGTCGCCGGTGAGCAGCGGTGCGGCCGCCTGCGCGCCGACCGGGTAGCCGGCGCCCAGACCCGCGAGCATCGGGTACCGCTCGAGGGCCTCGTCGGCGCTTGCGACGGTCACGACCGAGCGTTGGCCGATCGCGTCGCCGAGGATGTCCTTCGTGTCGGCGGGGAAGCTCGACCATCGCTCGCGGACCTCGTCCGGGTAGCCGCGCGCCGCCACGGTCTCGAGCCGGGTGCCGTCCGTCGACAGCAGGGCCACCCGCGCGGCCGCCGCGCCGAGCGATCCGACCGCGGTGTCGACGAGCGCGCCGCACACGTCGCCAACGGTGACCGCGTCCGCGAGCCGGCCCGTGAGTGCGTGCAGGTGCGCGAGACGCGTGGACTCGGATTCGGCGGCGTGACGAGCGCGGCGCTCCGACGCGTGGGCGACGTCCCGGTCGTGTCCCGCTTCCCGGTAGCGGTCGGCGACCGCGCCCGCGATCCCGGCGGCGACGATCCACAGCACGACCGCGACCCAGCCACCGAGCTGCCCGTTGGTGACGAACACGACGAACCCGACGCCGCCGGCCAACGCGACGAGCATCCCCGCGAGGGGGCCCGCCAGCACGCCGGCGAGGACCGAGAACAGGAGCCCGAGACCGCTCGGAACGCCGCGGTAGGCGCTCGCGGACCCCCCGGCGAACGCCGCCGCGACGGCCACCTGCACCGCCCCGCCCAGCAGGAGGGCCGCCGAGAACGACACGGGCCGCCCACTGGGCCGGCGGGAGGATCGCATGGGCGCCCCACTGTACGCGGCGCCTTCCCATGGGGTCGAGCCCGCCGATCCCCGGACCCAGGTCCTGCGAAGGCCGACCGGCTGGACCTGCCAGGCGTCGGTGTGCGACGTTCAGCCGGCGCGGGCGACGGCTACCGGTCGGTCGGCAGGACGGCGGAGACCTGGTCGAGGGTCTCGACCGTGGGGCCGAGGTCGAACAACGTGCCCAGACGCCGTGCCAAACGGCGCATGTCGTCGAGTGGCATCGGGTCCCAGGCGAACGGTGGCCCGGCAACCTCGCCGGACCCATCAGGCCACGCTTCCCGCAGCAGCGCCAGCGCGATCGGCTTCTCGGCGTGGTTCATGAGTGGCACCATCGCCGAGTCGATCAAGGGACTCTCGTCTCCGACTCCCCAGACCCGCTCCATCACGTTCATCTGGAGCGAGTAACAGGCATCGAACAACCGTGATAGTTCGCGGAGCTCGCCGTCGGGCAGATCGTCTGACGACGGGTCGAGCCGCATCGGATGGACGGCGCCGAGCGGTGTCCTGCCCTCGACGATGTCGAGGAACCGCCAATAGTGGGCCCGTTCCGGAGCCCCCTGGAATCCGAAGGGCTCGAGCTTGAGATGCGTCGGGCGAGTCGTGCTGTCGAAGCCGACCGGAGCGGGCGCCGACGTGTGGGTCCCCTCGCCCTGCTCGACGATCACCTCGATCGCGAGCAGGGCCGAATCCAGGTCGGTGACGGCGAAGAGCGTGCCGCCGCCGTGACCCGCATACCCCTTGGTCACCTGCGCGCGTGGGTCACCCGTGAACACCTCGTCCCCGAGGCGTGCGAGCGCGCCGACGATCGCCTCGTAGAACTGCGCGAGCGTCTCGTAGCGGTCGGCCTCCGGTCGTGCACCCGGCTCCTCGGGCTGCTCGATCCGCAGGAACACCTGGCGCACGAGATCAACCGATGCCGGCGCGAGGTGCAGCACCAGCGGCAGCTTGGGGTCGTGGTGGCGCATCGGCTCGGGATAGCGAGGGACGGCTTCGCCCGTGAATCGCGGCCTCCCCCCCACCGCGTTGAGGAGGTTGGCTGCCAAAGCGGCGTGAAGCATCTCCTCGCGAACCACGTACTTGATCGAGGTGGCGGCCGCGGAATCGGGATCCACGACGCTCCACATCGCGTACTCGTAGGGCGGGATCGTGCTGTGTTCGACCTCGACCGCCCACTGGAGGTGGCGGCGCAGATCCTCGACGTCGGCGATCG
>CAVSXK010000011.1:0-44269 GCA_963731925.1 uncultured Actinomycetes bacterium | reverse complement strand
GGATGTCGGTGACGAGCGGTACACACCTGTCCACAGGGTTTTCCCCCTGTGGAAGCCCAGGTGGGAGGGACAGTGACAAGGAATCTTCAGGCACGACCAGCGGATCGGGTTTCCCACGGGGTTTTCCGCTGGGAGCGGAGGCTCCACCGGTCTAGCGTTGCCCGCCGGTTCCATCGGCGGTCGAGGGGGGAGCGGGGTTGGTGAGGGCAGCGGACGACGTCCGGCGGATCAGGCCGGAGCGGGTGCCCCCGCACAACCTCGAGGCCGAGGAGTCCGTCCTCGGCTCGATGATGCTGTCGGCCGACGCGATCGCCGACGTCATCGAGATCGTCCGCCCGAACGACTTCTACCGGACCGCCAACGCGAAGATCTTCGACACCCTCCGCGAGGTCTACGGTCGGGGCGACCCCGTCGACGCGATCACCGCGGTCGAGGAGCTGAAGCGGAGGGGGACGCTCGACGAGGTGGGCGGTCACCTCGCGATCTCGGACCTCGTCGACCGGGTGCCCACGCCGTCGTCCGCCGCCTCGTACGCGCGGATCGTCGCCGAGACCTCGCTGCTGCGCCGCCTGATCGGCGCGGCCGCCGACATCATGGACATGGCCTACTCCCCGCAGGAGGAGCCCGAGCAGGTCGCCGACGCGGCCGAGCAGCGCATCTACGAGGTCGCGCGTCACGGCGAGAAGGAACAGGTCGCCTCGCTGCACCAGCTCGTGGACGAGGCGATGACCGACCTCGAGCGGATCCAGAACCGAGAATCCGCGTTCGCCGGAGTGCCGACGGGGTTCCGCGACGTCGACTCGCTGCTCTCGGGCATGCAGTCGGGGAACCTGATCGTGATCGCGGCTCGACCCGGCGTCGGCAAGTCCTCGTTCGTCACCAACGTCGCGCGCAACGTCGCCGTCGACGCCGGATTGCCGGTGGCGATGTTCTCCCTCGAGATGTCGCGCTGGGAGATCGGCATGCGCTTGCTGTGCGGTGAGGCGCGGGTCCCCTGGGACAGCATCCGCAACAAGCGGGTCGGGGCCGAGGACTGGTCGCGGATCGCCCAGGCCGCCGACAGCCTGCACGAGGCCCCCCTGTTCATCGTCGACTCGGGCAACGTCACGCTCGTGGACATCCGTGCCAAGGCGCGAAGGCTGTCCGCCCGGCGAGCGGGGCTCGGGATGATCATCGTCGACTACCTCCAGCTGATGTCCCACACGCGGCGGGTCGACAACCGCCAGCAGGAGATCGCCGAGATCAGCCGCGGCCTGAAGATGCTCGCCAAGGAGCTGGAGATCCCCGTCATCGCCGTCTCCCAACTCAACCGCGACCCCGAACGCCGTCAGGACAAGCGACCCCAGCTGTCGGACCTGCGCGAGTCCGGCGCGATCGAACAGGACGCGGACGTCGTGATGTTCATCCACCGCGACGACTCCGATCCGGCCAAGAAAGGTCTCGCCGACCTGATCGTCTCCAAGCACCGAAACGGTCCGACCGACACCGTGCCCCTCACGTTCCTGCCGCACCTGACCCAGTTCCGCAACCACGCCATCGCCGTGTCGTGAGCGTCGACCGCCGCCGTGTCCGGGCGCTCGCTCGGCGGCTCGAGCGGCACTTCGGGGAGCTGCGTCCACCCCGAGCCTCGGATCCGCTGGACGAGCTGATCCTGACGGTCCAGTCCCAGCACACGAGCGACCTGAACGCCGAGCGCGCCTTCGGGCTTCTCCGAGGCCGATACCCGACCTGGGACGAGGTGGTGCGCGCGCCGACCGGCGAGCTCGCGGACACGATCCGGTCGGGTGGGCTCGCCAACACCAAGGCCGCCCGGATCCAGGCGATCCTGCGCGAGATCCACGTGCGCGAAGGCCGCTACGACCTATCGAGCCTTCGTGCGCGTTCGGATGCGGAGATCGCCGAGTACCTCTCGTCGCTCCCAGGCGTAGGACCGAAGACCGTCGCGGTCGTGATGGCGTTCGCGTTCGGGCGCGAGACGATCCCGGTGGACACCCACGTGCACCGCGTGGCGACGCGTCTCGGCCTGGTCCCGAAGACCTCGGCCGAGCGGGCGCAGCGGTTGCTCGAGGAGTTGGTGCCCGAGGAGCTCAAGACCCCGATGCACGTCGGGATGATCAGGCTCGGCCGGGAGATCTGCAAGGCGGGCCGACCTCGATGCGAGGACTGCCCGCTGTTCGAGCTGTGCCCGACGGGGCCTGTCGTCCTGGGCGTCGGTCGGAGGAGCTAGCCGATCGGAGCGGGCGAGGGGAATCGAACCCCCGTTTCAAGCTTGGGAAGCTTGCGTTCTACCATTGAACCACGCCCGCACGTGCCGTCCGCCGGAGCGAACGGGCCTAGTCTAGCGACCGCTCGAGGGCCACGTTCGAACCACCTGCTAGCCTCCGAGGCCCCATGACGCAGCCGGGTCCGGATTTCTGGCCGCACGCGCTCTCCAAGATCTCGGCCGGGACCTCGCTCACGCGTGACGAAGCCGCGACGGCGATGCGGCTCGTGATGGCGGGGGAGGCGACGCCCGGACAGGTCGGCGCCCTCCTGATGGGCTTGCGGACGAAGGGCGAGACCGTCGAGGAGATCGAGGGGCTCGCGGCGACGATGCTCGAGTTCGCGAACCCGATCGACGCTCCGATGCCGGTCGTGGACACGTGCGGCACCGGGGGCGACCGGAGCGGAACGTTCAACATCTCGACGGTCGCCGCGATCGTGGTCGCGGGCGCCGGCGTCCCCGTCGCCAAGCACGGCAACCGCGCGGCCTCGTCGATCTGCGGTTCGGCAGACCTGCTGGAGGCGCTGGACGTGCGGATCGACCTCGACCGCGAGGGGGTCGAGCGCTGCCTGGGCGAGGCCGGCATCGCCTTCATCTTCGCTCCCGCGTTCCACCCGGCCATGGGTCACGCCGCCCCGGTACGCCGCGAGCTCCGCGTGCCGACCGTGTTCAACTTCCTGGGCCCCCTCACGAACCCGGCGCGACCGTTCGCGCAGGTCGTCGGCGTGTCCGATGAGCGGATGCTCCCGTTGCTGGCGGAGGTGCTCGCGCGTCGCGGGACGCGCGCCAGGCTCTTCCGGGCGCTGGACGGCCTCGACGAGCTCACGACCACCGGCCCGTCTCTCGTGTACGACGTGGTGGACGGCGGGCTGCGCGAGTCCGTGCTGGATCCCGCGGACGTCGGACTCCCGCGGTCGGACGTGATGCAGCTACGAGGCGGCGACCCCAAGACCTCGGCGACGATCGCGACGGCCGTCCTGCGCGGCGAGCCCGGTCCGCGTCGCGACGTCGTCCTGCTCAACGCGGCGGCCGCGCTCGAGGTCTCCGGGAACGCCGGCTCGCTCGCCGAGGGGCTTTCGATGGCTGCCGCGTCGATCGATTCGGGAGCCGCCACCGACGCGCTCTCGCGTTGGGTGACGGCTTCGGGGAACGGGTAGCATCCGCCCCCGATGATCCTGTCGGACGTCGACATCCGCAAGGAGCTCGCGGCGGGCCGAGTCGAGATCGACCCGTTCGACGACGCGTGCGTCCAGCCCTCCTCGGTCGACCTGCACGTCGACAGCCGGTTCCGTGTGTTCGCGAACTCGAGGTACCCGTACATCGACGTGCGCCGCGAGATGCCCGACCTGACCGAGGTGGTCGAGGTGGCCGAGGACGAGGCCTTCATCCTGCATCCGGGGGAGTTCGTCCTCGGCTCGACGATCGAGCGCGTACGTCTGCCCGACGACCTGGTCGCTCGCCTCGAGGGGAAGTCGAGCCTGGGTCGGCTCGGGCTGCTGATCCATTCGACCGCCGGCTACGTCGATCCCGGCTGGGATGGGTTCCTGACGCTGGAGCTCTCGAACGTCGCGAACCTTCCGATCACGATCTACCCGCACATGAAGATCGGACAGATCTCGTTCTTCCGGCTCAGTACGCCAGCCGAGGTTCCGTACGGCTCGAAAGGGACCCGGAGCAAGTACCAGGGCCAGCGAGGACCGACCGCCAGTCGGTTCTTCGAGGAGTTCGAGCGCGGCGAGCGCGGCTAGCTGCGCTTCTCCGCGTCCTCACAGGGTCGTCCTAGTGGCCGGACCCCATGGTTCGGCCTCCCGATTCCACCGGTTGCAGGCCGGGCCCGATGCCCATCGACACCGCGGCCATCGCGGCCTGCGTGCGGTTCGTGACGCTCAACTTGCGGAAGATGGCAGCCAGGTGCGCCTTCACCGTCTTCTCCGACAGGAACAGGGCGCGCGAGATGTCGCGGTTGCTCCTGCCCTCGGCGAGCAGGGCCAAGATCTCGGTCTCGCGCTGCGTGAGCGATCCCGCGGTGCGCACGGACGGAGATCCGTCGGCGGCCGGCCCACCCTCGATGGACTCGAACAGGTTCTGGATCACCTTCGGGGACAGGACGTTGCCCCCACCGGAAAGAGCGACGTTGATCGCCTGCTCGAGGTCCTCGGGCGTGGCGTCCTTCAGCATGTACCCGGCCGCACCTTCGGCGAGCGCGCGACGAACGTAGTGCGCGTGATCGAACGACGTCAGCATGATCACGGGCAGCTCCGGCCACCGGCTCTTCAGGTCGTGCAAGAGCTCGAGCCCGTCGGCGTCGGGCATCCGAACATCGACGAGCGCGATGTCGATGGATCCCGTGGACAGCTTCTCGAGCGCGTCGGTCGCGCTCCCTGCTTCAAGCACCTCTGCGTCGGGGAAACACTCGCGGATCACGTGCCCCATCCCGCGGCGCACCAGCGCGTGGTCGTCGACGACGAGCACCCTCACCGGCTTACTCCTTCTCAGCGACGGGGAGCCTCGCGACGACCCGCGTTCCCTTGCCCGGCGCCGACTGGACGTCGAGCGTTCCGTGGACGTCGGCGACCCGCCGACGCAACATGTCCAACCCCAGGTGCCCGGCGACGGGCTCGTTCTTCGAGCTCTCGAAGCCGCGTCCGTGGTCCTCGACGCTGACATCGACCGAGCCATCGGACGCGAGGACCCGGACCGCTACCTCGCCCGCATCCGCGTGCTTGGCCGCGTTGGCGATGCCTTCGCGGATCACGGAGGACGCCGCCTCCAACACCGACGCGGGGACCTCGGCAAGGTCACCCTCGACCGACCACGTGGCGGGCAGCTGCCACCGCTCGAGCACGCTCTTCAGGAGGTCCTCGATCGGTTGCACCTTCCCGGGGTCGGTGGGCGTGAGCTGCGCGAGCACCCCTCGGATCTCCTCGAGCGCTCTTCGTAGCTCGCGCACCGCTTGGCGGAGCGCCTCGGACGCTTCGATCGATTGGATCTCGACGCGATGAGCGAGCGCCTCCAGCTCGAGCACCGACGCGGTGACCACCTGCGTCAGGCCGTCGTGGATCGCATACGCCAGACGCGCCCGGTCACCTTCGGCCGGGTCGTCCTCGAGCACCTCATCGGGTCGTTCGAAGCTCTCGGCGGACGTCGCCTCGCTCCGAAGCGTCATCGCTTGCACCGTCCTCCATCCTTGCTCTGGTCTTCGGTCTTCCCCAGCGCCTTCTCTGCGTCTCGCGTGCGCTCGACGCCGGCCTCTCGTGCGTGCATGGGCACGCGACCTCCCGTCGGCATCCCCACCGGGAGGATGCCGGTCCGTTCGGTCTAGTTCTCATTTCGGTCGTTCCGGGCGCTGGCTTGAACCGGGCTCGGCGGAAGGGAGGTCGCCTAGCGCGAGCGTTCCGTGGCATCCGGGCCCATCACGAGCCTCGGCCCGGCGATCCCGAACGGCCCAACGGCGTTCGAAAGGGTAGGGGGCGGCGTGTGCGGTCCGTCAGGTCGTGGTCCCGACGACCGAGCGGGCCAGCACCTGAGCGAGGTCGAGGACCTCCGTCGCACCGCCCCGGGCCCGTTCACCGTCGTCGAGCATGATCAGGCAGTACGGGCACGCGACGCCGACGGTGTTGGCGCCCGTCGACGCGGCCTCGTCGACCCGCTCCTGGTTGATCCGCTTGCCGATACGCTCCTCCATCCACATCCGCGCGCCGCCCGCTCCGCAGCACAGGGCACGCTCGCCGTGACGAGGCATCTCGACGGTCCGCAGGCCCGGGACGGCATCCAGGGCACGCCGCGGGTCGCGATACACGCCGTTGTGGCGCCCCAGGTAGCACGGGTCGTGGTACGTGAGCGTGGCCGAGACGTTGCCGGTGGGCTGCAGCCGGCCCTCGGCGACGAGCCGAGCGAGCAACTGTGAGTGGTGGATCACCTCGTACGTCCCGCCGTAGTCCGGATACTCGTTCCGAAGGGTGTTGAAGCAGTGCGGGCAGTTCGCGATCACCTTGGTCACGCCCGCATCGGAGAGCACCTTCACGTTCTGCTCGGCGAGCGTCTGGAACAGGTACTCGTTGCCGATCCGGCGAGCCGGGTCGCCGGTGCAGAGCTCTCTGGGCCCCAAGATCGCGAAGGACACACCGGCACGCCGGAGCAGTTGGACGACCGCTTTCGAGATCGCCTTCGCGCGGTCGTCGAACGCGCCCGCGCACCCGACCCAGTACAGGTACTCGGGCGCTCGCTCGCCTTCTCCGATCACCTCGACGTCCAGTCCCTGCGTCCAGTCGCCCCGCTGCGCTTGCGGCATCCCCCAGGGATTGCCGGCCGTCTCGAGGTTGCGGAGCATCGCCCCTGCCTCGGCCGGGAACCGCGACTCCCCCATCACGAGGTTGCGGCGCATGTCGACGATCGTGTCCACGTGTTCGATGTCGACCGGGCACTCCTGCATGCACGCCCCGCACGTCGTGCAGGCCCACAGGACCTCCTCGTCGATCACGTCGGGCACGAGGGGCACGGGTTCGGGTTCCGCACCGGCCGCCCTGCCCTCCAAGATCTGGGGCCCTTGCTCGAACAGGTGGTCTCGCAGGTTCATGACCAGGAGCTTGGGCGAGAGCGGTTTGCCGGTGTTCCACGCGGGGCACGCGCTCTGACACCGGCCGCACTCCGTGCACGCGTACAGATCCAGCGTTTGCTTCCAGGTGAGATCCGTGACGGTCGTGGCGCCCAGGTGGACGTCCTCGGCCTCCGCGTTCTCGAGATCGATCCGGAGCGGGGTGAGGGTGCCCCTCGGTCGGGTGCTCGCGAAGTAGACGTTGATCGCGCTGGTCGCGATGTGCAGGTGCTTGGAGTACCCGAGGTAGACCAGGAAGCCGAGGATGATGGCCATGTGGATCCACTGGAAGGTCCACATCGACGCCCGCTGCCACCCCTGCGACATCCACCCGAACAGGGACGAGGTCGCCGTCGACACCGGCGTCCACCACCAATCCGGGGCGTTCCCCACGGCGATCCGGGCGCCGCGGGCGAGGAACAGCGTCACGATGATCCAGAAGATGAGGCCGAGGATCCGATAGGCCTCCCTGCGGTGGCTCCCGACGAAGCGCTCGGGACGCTGGGCGACCCGGATGCCGATCGCGACCGCGATCCCGACCAGCACCCCGGCCGCGAACACGTCCTGGACGAGCCCCAGCCACCGCGACCCGCCGATCAGTGGGAGCTCGAAGCTCGGATCGATCAGCTCGCCCGCGACCTCCACGATCGTCGTCAGCAGGACCAGGAAGCCCCAGAAGATCAGCGCGTGCATCAGCCCCGGCAGCGCCCGCTGGAAGAGCTTGCGCTGCCCCAGGACCTCGATGCCCTCGCGGGCCACCCGGCGGGGAACGTCGCCCCCGCGCTCGACCGGCCTGCCGAGGCGGACGAGCCGTGTGAGCAGCCGTGCCCTTCGAGCCGCGAGCCCGCCGGCGACACCGATCATGACTGCGAGGACCGCGGCTCGAGCGATCATTGAGCGCGAGCATATACGCGGACCATCGGCGCTTGACCGCGGAGCGCGTGGGGTCATCATGTGCGGGACCGATCCGGGAGGAGTGGCCCGTGGAACCGATCGCGTCCCGATCGCAGGGGATCCCTGGATCCACCGAGAGACCGGCTTCGGTGCGAAGCGTCGTCGTCGAGGTGGCCGCCTACGCCGGTGCGGCGATGGGGCTGGTCGGCACCTTCGTACTCGTCGCGACGACCGCGCAACCTTCTGACGCGACGCTCCTGCTGGTCACGATCGCCGTGACCGCCGTCCTGTTCGCGGCGGGAATCGCGATCAGCAAGGACGCCGCATCGACGAACCAGCGGCTTCGCAGCGTGCTGTGGTTCGCGGCCCTGTTCGGATGGGCCGCCGTCGTGGAAGGGATCCTGGTCGTCGCCGAGGTCGATCTCGACGGGCGTTCGCGCCAGTTGCTCTCCACGGTCCTGATCGCGGCCGGCGCCGTGGGGCTGTGGATCGGCCTTCGCCGTAGCCTGCAGCTGCTCGGCATGTTCGTGTCGCTCTTCGCGGTGCTCTCGGCGGCGGTGGTTCCGGTGGGGGAGCCCGGCCCCTTCGGGGAGTCGGACTTCGTGCTCCTGTCCCTGGTGTCGTGGTTGTTCGGGGCGGCCTGGATGGCACTGGGGGCTCGGGGCGTCGCTCAGCCCGCACGGACGTCGCTCGTGCTTGGGACGATCGCGGTGCTGTTCTCTCCGGTCTTCCTCACGGTCGGGGGCCAAGCCTCCGAGTCCACCCTCACCGTCGTCGAGGTGTGGGTCCTCGCCGGAAGCGTGGCCTGCCTGGTCGTCGGGGCGTGGCTCGAGGAGCGCGCCGTTCAAGGCCTGGCCATCGTCGGCGTGCTCGTCGCGGTCGCGGCCTTGACCGGGGACCTCCTCGGCAGCTCACAGGGACCTGCGATCGCCGCGGTGGTGATCGGGATCGGACTGCTCGGCGGTGCGGTGCTGGCGATCCGTGCCTTCCCGTCCCCGATCGAACCGGAGTCATCCCCGCCCGCGCCCTCCCTGCCGCAACCGCCGCCGTCCTAGTCGTCTGCGCCGGATCCGGCCCGGATGGAATAGCCGTGGTGGGCGCGAAGTTGATACCGACACGCTCAAGGTTCTATATTCAGGGTGACTGAAGATCGTCAAGCGAAGGAGGCATGCCTGATGGCACGTGCGGTAGGGATCGACCTGGGGACGACGAACTCGGTGGTTTCGGTGCTCGAGGCTGGGGAGCCGGTCGTCATCCCGAACGCCGAGGGCTCGCGGACGACCCCCTCGGTGGTGGGGTTCGCGAAGAACGGCGAGATCTTGGTCGGCGAGGTCGCCAAGCGCCAGGCGATCACGAACCCGGACCGAACGGTCCGGTCCGTGAAGCGGCATATGGGCGCGAAGGACTGGGGTCCGGACGTCGACGGCAAGAAGTGGACGCCGCAGGAGATCTCCGCGCAGATCCTCGGGAAGCTGAAGCGCGACGCCGAGGCCTATCTCGGCGACAGCGTGAACCAAGCGGTGGTCACGGTCCCGGCGTACTTCGATGACTCCCAGCGCACGGCCACCAAGGAGGCCGGACAGATCGCGGGGCTCGAGGTACTCCGGATCATCAACGAGCCGACGGCGGCGGCGCTCGCGTACGGCCTCGACAAGCAACATGACCAGACGATCCTCGTGTTCGACCTCGGTGGTGGCACGTTCGACGTCTCGTTGCTCGAGATCGGCGAGGGCGTCTTCGAGGTCAAGGCCACGCACGGCGACACGCAGCTGGGCGGCGACGACTGGGACCAGCGCGTGATCGATTGGATGGTCAAGGAGTTCAAGAACAACTACGGCATCGATCTGGGAGCCGACCGGATGGCGTTGCAGCGCCTGAAGGAGGCCGCCGAGAAGGCGAAGATCGAGCTCTCGCAGGTGAGCGAGGCGACGATCAACCTGCCGTTCGTGTCGGCCGGCGCCGAAGGACCTCTGCATCTGGAGATGAAGCTCTCGCGCAGCGAGTTCGAGCGCCTGACCGAGGATCTGGTCCAGCGCACGCGGGAGCCGTTCGAGCTCGCGGTGAAGGACTGGGGCAAGAGCGTCGACGCGATCGACCACATCATCCTGGTCGGCGGCTCGACGCGGATGCCGATGATCCAGGAGCTCGTCAAGGAGCTCACGGGTGGCAAGGAGCCCCACAAGGGCGTGAACCCGGACGAGGTCGTCGCCGTCGGAGCCGCGATCCAGGCCGGCGTCCTCAAGGGCGACGTGAAGGACATCCTGCTGCTGGATGTCACGCCGCTCACGCTCGGCGTCGAGACCAAGGGCGGCATCTTCACCAGGCTGATCGAACGCAACACGACCATCCCGACGCGCAAGTCGGAGACCTTCACGACCGCCGACGACAATCAGACCAACGTCGAGATCCACGTCCTGCAGGGCGAGGCCGAGACGGTCTATTCGCCGGGCGTGCGGTCGTTGGGCAAGTTCATGCTGACGGGTCTGCCACCCGCCCCGCGTGGGATGCCTCAGATCGAGGTCGCCTTCGACATCGACGCCAACGGCATCGTCAACGTGTCGGCCAAGGACACGGCCACCGGCAAGGAGCAGGCGATGACGATCACCGGCGGGACGGCGCTGTCCAAGGAGGACATCGATCGGATGGTGCACGACGCGGAGAAGTTCGCCGCCGAGGACCACAGCCGGCGCGAGGCCGCCGAGGCGCGGAACCAGGGCGACCAGCTCGCCTACCAGGTCGACCGGTCGCTCGAGGAATGGGGCGACAAGGTGCAAGAGGCCGATCGGGAGGAGCTCAAGAAGCTGAACGACGAGCTCAAGGAGGTCCTGAAGAGCGAGGACGTCGAGAAGATCAAGGCCGGGACGGACGCCGTGATGCAGACGTTCCAGCGGATCGGGCAGGCGATGTACCAGCAGACGCCCGAGGGGCAGCAGACGGCTGCCGCCGCCGGTGGAGGTGCTTCCGCCGCCACCGAGCCCGAGGGTGAGAACGACGTCGTCGAAGGCGAGATCGTGGACGAAGGGGGTTCGCGATGACCGAGCCGACGAAGATCCAGGTCAAGGTCGCCCGGACGAAGGCGGACAGGTGACCGAGCACGACGACGAGCTCGACGAACGGCGACCGAAGGTCCACGTCGTCGACAAGCGTCGGTACCGCGAGGGCGAGCCGGCTGAGCAGGCTCCGCCGGCCCGCGCCGCCGAGACCGCGGGGGGCGCCTCCCGTCCCCCGCGGTCCAAGGGCGGCGCCGCCGTGACGGACGAGTCGGGCGAGCTCGAGCGGGCTCAGGCGCAGGCGGCCGAGTACCGAGACCACCTGCAGCGGCTCCAGGCGGAGTTCGAGAACTACCGCAAGCGGATGACGAGGTCGCAGGAGCGCCTGGTCGATGCGGAGCTCCAGCGGTTCGTCCAGGGACTGCTCGAGGTCCTGGACGAGTTCGACCTGGCGTTGATCGCGGCCGAGCGTCGTCCGGACTTCGACGCGTTCCGCAAGGGCGTCGAGCTCGTGTACGCGAAGCTGGCCGAAACCCTTCGAGCCGAGGGCCTGGAGCGGATCGAGGCCGAGGGCAAGACCTTCGACCCCAACGAGCACGAGGCCATGATGCAGACCGGCGAGGGCGAGGGCGACCCGCACGTCGCGGAGATCTTCCGGCAGGGCTACAAGCTGCGCGGCTCCGTGATCCGCCCCGCGAGCGTTCGCGTCGAACGCGCCTGAGGGAAGGGGAGCGACCGTGAACGGCGACGTCCGCCGCGAGTGGTTCGAGAAGGACTACTACCAGGTCCTCGGCGTCGCGAAGAACGCGACCGCGGCCGAGATCAAGAAGGCCTACCGCAAGCTCGCCCAGCAGCACCATCCGGACGCCAACCCCGGGAACGCGGAGGCCGAGGAGCGCTTCAAGGAGATCTCGGCCGCCCACGACGTCATCGGGGACGAGGACAAGCGCAAGCAGTACGACCAGGTCCGCGACATGGCCGCAGCCGGTTCCGGAGTAGGAGGTCCCGGAGGAGGCGGCGGATTCCCGGGGGGCGCAGGCGGCTTCCCCGGGGGTGTCCGTTTCGAGGATCTGGGCGACCTCGGCGACCTGTTCGGCGGGCTGTTCGGCGGCGCGGGGCGCGGCTCCGCGAATCGATCCGCCCGTGGCGCCGATCTCGAGACCACCGTGACGGTCGCGTTCGACGACGCGATGAGCGGGACGACGGTGCCGGTTCGGATCCAGGGCCCGGCGCCGTGCGAGACCTGCCACGGGAGCGGTGCCGCTCCCGGCACGAGCCCGTCGACCTGTTCGCGATGCGGCGGCTCGGGCGCGGTCGCCGTCAACCAGGGCTTGTTCCAGATGAGCCAGACCTGCCCGGTCTGTCACGGGTCGGGGCGTGTCGTCGAGACGCCGTGTCCGACGTGCGGCGGAACCGGGAGCCGCCGCAGGACGCGGAGCTTCCAGGTGAAGGTTCCCGCCGGCGTCGCCGACGGCGCGAGGATCAGGCTAGCGGGCAGGGGCGAGCCGGGTCCGGCGGGGGGTCAGCCCGGGGATCTGTTCGTGCGGGTCCGCGTCCAGCGGCACGCGTTCTTCGGGCGCGCGGGTCACGACCTGACGCTCGAGCTGCCCGTCACCTATCCGGAGGCCGCACTCGGTGCGGAGGTGCGGGTTCCGACGCTGAACGGACCGATCACGATGAAGGTCCCCGCGGGCACCCCGAACGGCAAGACGTTCCGACTGAAGGGCAAGGGCGCGCCCAAGCGAGGAGGCCACGGGGACCTGCTGGTCACCACCCGGATCGAGGTCCCGCGCAAGCTTTCCAGACCCGAAAAGGAGCTGCTGAAACAGCTCCGTGAGACCGAGAAGGGATCGC
Source organism: uncultured Actinomycetes bacterium (assembly GCA_963731925.1). Taxonomy (GTDB): domain Bacteria; phylum Actinomycetota; class UBA4738; order UBA4738; family HRBIN12; genus DASSJM01. The sequence goes on along the minus strand of CAVSXK010000011.1, from coordinate 31,674 downwards.
CACGTCGAGATCTCGGGGTGGATGCATGAGGAGGCGGTCTCCATGAAGGGCACACCCGACCGGCGGGACGAGCGCACCGAGGAGCGGGCCGTCTACATCATCAGCGTGGCGGCGGAGCTCGCGGGCGTGCACCCACAGACCCTCCGGATGTACGAGCGTCGCGGGCTCCTCGCTCCCAAGCGGACGTCGGGCAACACGCGTCGCTACTCCGAGCGAGACATCGCACGCATCCAGATGATCCAGGAGCTGACCCAGCGCGACGGCGTCAGCCTCGCGGGAGTGAAGCTGTTGATCGAGATGCGCGAGCAGCTCGCGCTGATGCGGCGGCGCACCGAGGAGCTCGAGCGGGAGCTCCTCGATCAGATGCGGAGGCGTCGATCCGGCGCCGAGATCGTCCCGCTCCGGAGCCTCCTGGCTCTCCCGTGGGACGAGACCGCTCCGTGACCGAGCTCCGCGGCGACCACGTGCTCCTGCGAGGGTTCCGCACCGACGAGGTCGACATCGCACTCGAGCGGATGCAGACGATCCCGGCAGTCGAGCTGAACGAGGAGGCCGCCCGTGAGCGACTCGAGCGTCTCGAACGCTCGGGTGAGCGGAACGGGTGGGAGATCATGTTCGCGGTCGAGGCCGACGGAGTCCTGGTCGGCGACGTGCAGGGCCGGTGCCCGCGGCTCGCGATGCCGCCGGGGGTCTGGGAGCTCGGGATCGAGCTCTGGGACGAGGCCGATCGCGGTCGCGGGATCGGGAGGGAGACGATCGCGCTCCTGTCCTCGTACCTGTTCGACGACGAGGATGCGATCAGGGTCCAGGCGACGACCGACGTCGACAACGTCGCGATGCGCCGTGTGCTCGAAGCGCTGGGATTCCGGTTCGAGGGGATCCTGCGAGGCTTCATGCCCGATCCGGCCGGACCGCCGCGCGACTACGCGATGTACGGGGTGACCAGGTCCGACTGGCGGGTGCGGTGAGCACCCGAACGACGTCGACGCCCTGAGCCCGCGTCCCGAGAAGGGGACGGCAGGATCGGATTCAGTTCCGTGCTCTCGGGTTCCGATACTGGGCGCATGAACCCCTGGCTCAGGGTCCTCGCCGTCTTCGGGGTCGCGATCGCCGCGGCCTTGTTCCTGAAGGTCCTGCCGCCGCTCCTCGTCCTGGTCTTCTTCGTGGGAGGCATCGCCGCCGTGAACCTAACGCTCCGGCGACGGGTGAAGAACGAGCGAGGCGCGTACCGCCGCGAGACGCTCGGGCTGAAACGAGGGAAGGGCGACCCGTTCGGACTCCTCGACTATCCGTTCGCGCTGTTCTCTCGGTGCGAACTGGCCGCGATCGAGGACGTCCGTTGGGGGTCGTGGCGGGGGCTCGACGTGAAGCGCTTCGACCTCTCGTGCTCGACACCCTCGGGCGGCGAGCGGACGTGGTTCGCCTGCGCGATCGGCCCCGCGGGACCCTCCATCGTGCCGCTCGTCGTGGAGGCGGAGGCGATGGCGGCCCTGCTCGCCGAACCGGCGATGGGCAAGGTCGACGTCGGATCGCCCGGCCCTGGGCGTCCGTACGTCGTTCGGTGCGACGATCCGGCCTTCGCGCGCGCGATCGTGGGTCCCCCGATGCTCCGGTGGATCGGCGGGCTCGAGGAGCCGTGGGGGTTCGAGATGCGCGGGTCGCTCGCGGTCGTGTACGGCCGGCCGTCTTCCGGCGTCGAGGACACGCTCGAACGGTTGCAGGGGTTCGCCGAGCTCGCCCAGAGCGCGTTGTCGCAACCGCCCGTGATCGAGACCGTACCGACGCGATCGGACGCGCTCCCGCCGAACATCGCGGGGTTGGGAGACGGGAGCGGACCGTCGTAGCGTGAGTCCGTGAGCGTTCCGGGCTCCGACGGAGAGCGGCCTCGTCTGTTGCGCCGCACCCGCGACGACCGCGTGATCGGCGGCGTCTGCGGAGGGCTCGGGCGGTACCTCGGGGTCGATCCCGTCCTGATGCGGATCGCGAGCGTCTCGGCCGCCCCCGTGAGCCGGGTGCCCCGATCCATCGAGCCTTCCCGGCCGGCGCCGTAGCCCTCAGGTCGTCGCCGCTCGGCTTCAAGGGCTAGGCTTCGCGTCGACCTCTTCAGAAAGGAACGACCGTGGGCTGGACCATCGCGATCATCGGCGGGATCATCCTGCTGATCCTGATCTTCGGCGTCGTCTCGTACAACCGATTCGTCTCACAGCGTCAGCTGATCAAGGACGCCTGGGCGAACATCGACACGGAGCTACGCCGACGGTACGACCTGATCCCGAACCTGGTCGAGTCCGTGCGGGGCTATGCCTCGCACGAGCGGACGGTGTTCGAGAACGTCACGAGGGCGCGCGCGGCTGCCGCATCGGCGACCGGCTCGCCGGCCGAACAGGCCGCGGCCGAGGGACCGCTCGTGGCGGCCCTGCGCCAGCTGTTCGCCGTGGTCGAGAACTACCCGGACCTGAAGGCCAACCAGAACTTCCTCGCGCTCCAACAGGAGCTGGCGAACACCGAGGACCGGCTGCAGACGTCGCGCCGCTTCTACAACGCGAACGTCCGCGACTACAACCAGCGCGTGAAGCAGTTCCCGTCCGTGATCATCGCGTCGACGTTCAACTTCGAGGAGGAGGAGTTCTTCGAGGTGGAGGACGCGCTCCGCGAAGCGGGGGCGCCGCAGGTGGCGTTCGGCGGCGAGGGGCCCGGTGTGACGTTCGGTGGACCGGAGGTTCCCCCCGCCGCACCGCCGCCCGCGCCCACCCCCGAGCCCTCGGGCACGCCACCGCCACCACCGGGGACACCCGACGCGTAGCGGCTAGCGACTCGGAACCTCGGCCGGCTCCGGGAGGAGCTCGGGTGCGGGGCCGAAGCCCTCGAGCATCGTCGCGCGGCGGACGTGGCCGGTCAGGAGCGTCCACACGATCGCCCAGACGAGCGCGACGCCGCCCATCGCGAGGGCCGTCGTCTCTGCGGTGAAGACGTCGGCGAGCCAGCCCGTCAGGATCGCGGACAGGCCGAACGTCAGCGTCACCAGCATGCCGTCGAAGGCGAAGATGCGCCCCCGGATCCGGTCGGGCACGGCGCGTTGGAGCCCGTACGACGACAGCGTCCACTGGGCGCCGCCGCCAACGTGCGCGACGAGGACCGCCGCCATCGCGAAGACGAGCGCGGGCGCCAGGCCGAGGAGCGCGTACCCGATCCCGAACGTGGCCAGCGCGCCCCCGATCGCGCCGAACAGCCGCCGGTCCCCGGGGCCGGCGAGGGACCTGCCGAGGAACGGGCCGATCAGCGCCCCCACGCCGCGCGCCGCCATCAAGAGCCCGAGACCGATCTCGCCCGCGTGGAAGCTGCCGAGCGCGAGGATCGGCAGGAGCACGAGCACGCCCCCGGCGATCCCCCAACCGAACTTCACCGCGAGCAGCGCGAGGACGCGGTGGTCCTTGCGTGCATACCGGAACGTCTCGACGGTGTCCTGCCGCAGGCTCGGGCGTTCGTGGACCGCTCGATCCTCCGCGAACGTTGCGTGGATCCGCAGGATCAGCAGCGCCGACAGCACGAACGAGGCCGAGTCCACCACGATCGCGACGTCGGACCCGAACACCCCCGCCACGACCCCGCCGAGGGCCCCGCCGACCGCGAGCATCGTGCCCCACAGCGACCCCGAGAGCGCGTTCGCGACCGAGAGGTCACGCTCGTCCACCAGGTTCGGCATCGCCGCCATCGAGGCCGGCTCGAACGCGGCCGCGAACACCGCGGTCGCAGCCAGCAGGACGTAGACCAGCCAGGCGAGGTCCTCGGTCCGTACGAAGAGGAAGCCGAGGACGAGGACCGCCCGGGCGACGTCGCACGCGATCATGAGCCGTCGTCGGTCGATCCGGTCCGCCAGCACGCCGGCGAACGGCGAGGCGAGGAAGTACGTCAGGTCCTGGGCGGCGATCGTGAACGCCACGGCGATCGCCTGCCCGGTGAGATCGAGCATCAGCCCGAACAGGGCGATCAGCAGGAACCAGTCCCCACCCAGCGAGATCACCGATGCGAGGTACAGACGTCGGAAGTTGCGATTGCGCCGGAGCAGGGAGACGGAGGCCCGCAGGCCCCCTTGCGTCTCGATCGGTTCGCGCGCCGCCACGTCGATTTGCAAGACTACTGGCAGGGACCCGATCGAAGGAGGCCAGAGATGGGGCTCGACGGGGTCACGTGGTTCCGGCAGGCGGCGTTCCGGTGGCAGGGCGACGGACCCGTGGTGTACGTCGACCCGTGGGGGGTCGGCGACGGCGTTCCGGCCGACGTCATCCTCATCACGCACGCGCACCACGACCACTTCCAGCCGCACGAGATCGAGCGTCTCCGAACGCCCACGACCAAGCTCGTCGCCCCTCGCGACGTGGCCGACGAGCTGACGGGCGACGTCACGCCGATCGAACCGGGACAGGCGGTCGAGGCGAGCGGTCTCAAGATCGAGGCCGTGCCGGCCTACAACACCGCAGAGGAACGACTCGACATGCACCCGAAGGCGAACGGCTGGGTGGGGTACCTGTTCGAGTTCGGCGGGCGCTCCTACTACCACGCCGGTGACACCGACGCGCTCCCCGAGCTCGAGAGCCTCGATCCCGACGTGGCGATGGTGCCGATCGGGGGCACGTACACGATGGACTGGGAGGAGGCGGCGGGGTTCGTGAAGGCGATGGAGCCGCGGATGGCCGTCCCGATGCACTACGGCTTCGTCGTGTGCTCGCCCTCACACGCGGGGAGATTCAAGAAGGCCGCGGCACCGGTGCCGGTCCAGGTGCTCGAGCCGACGAACCCGTTCGAGCAGCCTTAGGCCCACGAAGGAGGGAGTGACGAGATGGCGCTCGGTTACGACAAGCCGCTGTACATCCTGGCGTTCGATCACCGCGGCTCGTTCCAGAAGAAGTTCTTCGGCGTGTCGGGCGAGCCCGATGAGGAGGAGACCGCACGCATCTCGGACGCGAAACGGGTGATCTACGAAGGGGCGCGACGGGCTCTGGACGAAGGGGTCGAGGCCGACGCCGCCGGTGTGCTCGTCGACGAGCAGTTCGGGGCGGCGATCGCACGCGACGCGAGGGCCGCGGGCTTCCGGTTGGCGATGCCGGTCGAGAAGAGCGGACAGGAGGAGTTCGACTTCCAGTACGGCGACGAGTTCGGCGCGCACATCGAGACGTTCGACCCGAACTTCTCGAAGGTACTGGTCCGCTACAACACCGAGGGCGACCAGGTCATGAACGAACGCCAGGCCGGCCGGCTGAAGCGCCTCGGCGACTGGCTGCACGAGCACGGGCGGCTGTTCCTGTTCGAGCTGCTCGTCCCGGCGACGCCGGAGCAGATCGAAGCCGCGGGTGGCGACGAGCAGCGATGGGACTCGGAGGAACGGCCCAAGCTCATGAAGGTGGCGATCGAAGAGCTCCAGGAGGCCGGCGTCGAGCCCGACATCTGGAAGATCGAGGGCATCGACGCGCGCGAGGACTGCGAGATGATCTCGGCCACCACCCGTCGCGACGGCCGCGACGGGGTCGCGTGCGTGGTACTCGGTCGTGGAGCCGACGACGCCGCGGTCGACCACTGGCTCGAGACCGGGTCGGGCGTACCCGGGTACATCGGGTTCGCGATCGGCCGCTCGATCTGGTGGGATCCGCTGAAGGGGTTCGTGGACGGCAACCTCGGTCGCGAGGAGGCCGCCAAGCAGATCGCCGCCAACTATCGGCGGTTCATCGACGTCTACAACGGGAGGTAGGAGTGGCGATGGCGGTCATCAAGACGATCGACCTGGTCGGCGTGTCGTCCGAGTCCTGGCGGGACGCGGCGCATCAGGCTCTGTCCGAGGCGGCCAAGACGATCCGCGGCATCGAGTCGATGGACATCCTCGGCACGAGCGCGGTGGTCGCCGACGGCACGATCTCGGAATACCACACGCAGGTTCGGATCAGCTTTCGCATCGAGCGTTCGTAGCGACCTCGCCGCTCACGAGCGGGTCCGCGGCGCCGATAGACTGCTGCTTCATGCCGGCCTCCGTCGTCGTCGGGACCCAGTGGGGGGACGAGGGCAAGGGTAAGGCGACCGACTACCTGGCCGACCGGATGGACCTGGTCGTCCGGTACCAGGGCGGGAACAACGCGGGCCACACGATCCTCGCCGAGGGTCACACGCTCAAGCTGCAGCTGATCCCCTCGGGCATCCTGTATCCCCACATCACGTCGGTGATCGCGGACGGCGTCGTCGTGGATCCCCGCGTGCTCCTCGAGGAGATGGACGGGCTCACGGCCGTGGGCGTCGACCCGTCCCGGCTGGTCGTGTCGGGCAACTGCCACATGATCATGCCGTACCACCTCGAGCTGGAACGCGTCACCGAGCGCTTCCTCGGCAAGAACGCGCTCGGCACGACGAAGCGCGGGATCGGGCCGGCCTACGGCGACAAGGCGGCGCGGATCGGCCTGCGGATCCAGGACCTGTTCGACGAGAAGATCTTCCGGGAGAAGCTCGACGTCGTGCTGCGCGAGAAGAACCAGATCCTGACCCGCATCTACGGCCGTCTCCCACTCGTCGCGGACACGATCGTGGACGACTACATGCGCTACGCCGAGCGACTGCGCTCGCACGTGACCGACACGTCCAGGCTCCTGCACGACGCGCTCCGCGACGGCAAGGAGGTCCTCCTCGAGGGTGCGCAGGGAACGATGCTCGACCTCGACAAGGGGACCTATCCGTTCGTCACCTCGTCGAACCCCGTGACGGGGTACGCGCTCGCGTCGGCCGGGATCGGCCCGCGCGAGGTGGAGCGGGTGATCGGCATCACGAAGGCCTACGTGACCCGGGTGGGCGCCGGCCCGTTCCCCACGGAGGACCACGGGCCCGAGGGCGACCGGCTGGGCGAGCGGGGTCAGGAGTTCGGAACCGTGACCGGGCGCAAACGGCGATGCGGGTGGTTCGACGCCGTGATCCTGCGGTACGCGGCTCGCGTGAACGGGCTCACCGAGCTGTTCGTGACCAAGCTCGATGTGCTCTCGGGCTTCGAGACCGTCCGGGTCTGCACGGCGTATCGCGCCGACGACGAGACGTTCGACGACGTTCCGCCGCACCAGTCGCTGTTCCACAAGGCCCAGCCCGTCTACGAGGAGCTCGAGGGTTGGCAGGACGAGATCGGCGGAGCCACGGCGTTCGGCGATCTGCCCGCGGCCGCGCGCACGTATCTCGAACGGCTCGAGGAGCTGGTCGGCGTCGCGATCGGCGTGGTGTCGGTCGGGCCGGGTCGCGAGCAGAGCCTGACGGCGAGAGGACCGGGCGCTCCGACGCCCGGCGGATGAGGGTCCTCGTGGTGGGCGCCGGCGGGCGCGAGCACGCACTCGCGTGGCGCCTCGCTCGCGACCCGGCGGTACAGAAGCTGTTCGCCGCGCCGGGCAACGCGGGGATCGCGCGGGACGCCGAGTGCGTCCGGGTCGCGCCCGACGATGCCGCCGGCATGCTCGCGTTCGTCGAGCGCGAACGCATCGACCTCACGGTGGTCGGCCCCGAAGGTCCGCTCGTCGCGGGTCTGGCCGACCGGCTCGCCGAGCGCGGGCATCCGGTGTTCGGGCCCTCGAGCGAAGCCGCGAGGCTCGAGGGCTCCAAGGCGTGGGCGAAGGACCTCTGCGGGCGGTACGGGATCCCCGCGGCGGGCGGCCTGAGGGCCGACTCGATGTCGGAAGCGCTCGGCGCGCTCGACGCGTTCGGGCCTCCGTACGTGGTGAAGGCGGACGGGCTCGCGGCGGGCAAGGGCGTGGTGATCACCGAGGAGCGCGACGAAGCCGTCCGGGCGCTCGAGCGCGCCCTCGTGGAGGGGGAGTTCGATGAGGCGGGTTCGACCGTCCTCGTGGAAGAGCACCTGACCGGTCGCGAGGTCTCGGCGTTCGCGCTCGCCGACGGTACGACGGCGCTCACGCTCGCGTTCGCGCAGGACTTCAAGCGAGTGGGTGACGACGACGCGGGCCCGAACACGGGGGGGATGGGTGCCTACTCGCCGGTGCCGTTCGTCGACGACGCGACCGCCGAGCGGATCCGGACCGACGTCGTGGAAAGGACGATCCGCGCGATGGCGCATGAGGGCGTCCCGTATCGAGGGGTCCTCTACGCCGGCCTCATGCTCACCGACGCGGGTCCCCGCGTGCTCGAGTTCAACTGCCGGTTCGGGGACCCCGAGACCCAGGCGCTCATGCCTCGCCTGGCTTCGGAACCCGCGGCGTTGTTCCTCGCGTGCGCCCGCGGGGAACTGCCGAGCCGGCGCGTCGACCTGCGGCCGGGGGCCTGTGTGACGGTGGTGCTGGCCTCGGGCGGCTACCCCGGGGCGTACGAGACCGGGTTCGAGATCGAGGGTCTGGAGGCTGCCGAGCGCGTGGAGGGCACGACCGTGTTCCATTCGGGTACGGCGGAACGGCAGGGTAGAGTGGTCACCGCGGGGGGACGCGTGCTCTCGGTGAGCGCGACCGGGTCCTCGATCGCCGAGGCCCGGGGGCGCGCCTACGACGCGAGCGGGCGCGTCTCGTTCGGGGGGATGCGGTACCGGGCGGACATCGCGGCGCTGGCGGCGAAGGAGGAGCGGACATGAGCGATCCGGCACCGCTGGTGGGCGTGTTGGTGGGTTCGGCGGCCGAGCTTCCGCTCATGCAGCAGGCGACCGCGATCTTGGAGAAGCTCGAGCTCCCCCACGAGATCCGGGTGATGTCGTCGTCGCGCAGCCCCGACCTCGTCGACGAGTACGCGAGGACCGCGTTCGACCGGGGCCTGAAGGTGCTCGTGTGCACCACGGGGATCTCGGGCCACCTCGCGGCCGCCGTCGCCGCTCGCACGATCGTGCCCGTGATCGGTGTGCCGATCGCCACGGATCAGATGGGCGGCGAGCAGGCACTCGTCGTCACCGCCCAGATGCCCAGCGGTGTGCCGGTGGCCGCCGTCGGCGTCGATTCGGCCATGAACGCGGCGGTACTGGCCGCGGAGATCGTCGGGGTCGCCGATCCCGACGTGCAGAAGCGGCTGTGGCGGTTCAAGGACGACCTCGCGGAGGGCCTCAAGCTGTGAGCCGGCGCTTCGCCGTGCGCCCATGATCCCGCGCTACGTCCTCCCGGAGATGGCCGCCGTCTGGTCCGACGACGCGAGGCTCCGGCACTGGCTCGAGATCGAGATCTCGGTCGCCGAGGCGTGGGCCCGGCTGGGCGTGGTCCCGCAGGACGATGCGCGCGAGATCCGGGCGAAGGCCGCGTTCGACGCGGGGCGCGTCGCCGAGGTCGAGCGCGTCACCAAGCACGACGTGGCGGCGTTCGTCGAGGTGGTCGCCGGCTCGGTCGGCCCGGCCGGCCGGTGGGTGCACTTCGGGCTCACCTCCTCGGACGTCCTGGACACCGGCCTGGCCCTGCAGCTGCGCGACGCGTGCGATCTCCTGCTGCAGGCTCTCGAGCGGTTGCTCATGGTCGCCAAGCGGATGGCGCTGTCCAACCGGGACCTCGTGATGGCGGGACGGACGCACGGCGTGGTCGCCGAGCCGACGAGCTTCGGGCACAAGGTCGCGCTCTGGGCGTTCGAGCTCGACCGCGACCGCGACCGGCTGCGCCGAGCGCGCGAGACCGTGAGCGTCGGCGCGATCAGCGGGGCCGTCGGCACGTACGCGCAGGTGGACCCGCGTGTGGAGGAGGAGGTGTGTGCGAAGCTCGGACTGCGCGCCGCCGAGGCCTCGAGCCAGATCGTCGCGCGCGACCGGCACGCCGAGCTCGTGAGCACGCTCGCGATCACCGCGTCCACGTTGGACTCGGTCGCGACCGAGATCCGTCACCTCGCGCGGACCGAGGTCCGCGAGGTGCAGGAGCCGTTCACCCGGGGCCAGAAGGGCTCGAGCGCGATGCCCCACAAGCGGAACCCCGTCCGCTGCGAGCGCGTGACGGGGCTCGCCCGCGTGGTCCGCGGCAACCTCCAGACGGCGCTCGAGAACACGGTGCTCTGGCACGAGCGCGACATCTCCCATTCGTCTGCCGAGCGCGTGATCCTGCCCGACTCGACGATCGCGTTGCACTTCATGCTCGAGGAGATGAGCGAGGTGCTGGACGGGCTCGAGGTGTTCCCCGATCGCATGCGCGAGAACCTGCAGGTGGGCGGCGGACTGGCGTTCTCGCAGAACGTGTTGCTGGCGCTCGTCGATGCCGGGATGTCCCGCGACGAGGCGTACGCGCTCGTGCAAGCCGCCGCTGCGACCGCCTGGGACGAGGGTGAGTCGTTCGAGGACCTCGTGGCGGCCGATCCTCGGGTGCGCGAGACGATCGGCGACCGGGTGAACGACCTGTTCGACCCGGCCCGGGCGCTGCGGAACCTCGACGTCGTGTTCGACCGGCTCGAGAAGGTCGAGGTGCGCGAGGCATGAGCGGTGCCGACGGCTCGGCTGCACGGCCAGGGGAAGGTCCGCGACATCTACGACGTCGGTGAGGACCACGTCCTGCTCGTCGCGACCGACCGCATCAGCGCGTTCGACGTGGTCCTGCCGAACCCGATCCCGGACAAGGGCCGCGTCCTCACCGGGCTGACGCTGTTCTGGCTCGAACGCACGACCGACGTCGTCCCCAACCACCTCGTCAGCGCCGACCGGCGTGACTTCCCCGAGCCCTTCCGCAGCGAGCCGTCGCTCGCGGGCAGGGGCATGCTCGCGACGAAGGCGCAGGTGATCCCGGTCGAGTGCGTGGTACGCGGGTACCTCACGGGCTCGGGGCTCAAGCAGTACCGAGCCGAAGGCCACGTCTGCGGCGTGGCGCTGCCGGAGGGACTGGACGAGTCGTCGAGGCTCCCCGAGCCGATCTTCACGCCCACGACCAAGGCCGCCGAGGGCCACGACCTGCCGCTCACGTTCGACGAGACCGTGGACCTGGTCGGCCGCGGGCTCGCCGAACGCCTGCGCGAGATCTCGGTCGCGCTCTACGAGCGGGGAGCCGACGTCGCCGCCGAGCGGGGGATCCTGCTGGCCGACACGAAGTTCGAGTTCGGGTTCGCGGGCGGCGAGCTGATCCTGATCGACGAGGTGCTCACGCCGGACTCGTCGAGGTTCTGGCCGGCCGACGGGTACCGTCCCGGACGCGTCCAGCCGTCGTTCGACAAGCAGTTCGTGCGCGACTGGCTGGACGCGAGCGGATGGGACCACGAGCCCCCCGCGCCCGAGCTCCCCGCCGAGGTGATCGAACGCACGTCGATGAAGTACCGAGAGGCGTACGAGAGGATCGCGGCGGCGCCCTTCGACCACTACCGGCACCTCAGCGGCGTGACGTCGGGCGACGACGCCGGGACGAACGCCGCCGCCCTCGAACGCCTGCGCAGGGAGCACGCGTGAACGTCCGGTTCGAGGTCCTGGTCCAGCTGAAGCCGGGCCTGCTCGACCCGCAGGGCAAGGCGGTGGAGGGCTCCCTGCCGGCGATGGGGTGGACGAACGTGAGCGGCGTTCGCGTCGGCCGGCACGTCGAGCTCACGATCGAGGCCGAGAGCGAGGAGGCCGCCCAGGACCAGGTCGAGGAGATGGCCGCCCGGCTCCTGTCGAACCCGGTCATCGAGGAGTTCCAGATCCTCCGGGCGGAGCAGGTGGGCCGGTGAGCGCCGGATGATCGAGGGACGGCGGCCGCGCGTCGGCGTGATCACGTTCCCCGGGTCCCTGGACGATCGCGACGCCGTCCGGGCAGTTGGGTTCATGGGGGGCGAGGGGGTGGCGCTCTGGCACGCCGAACGCGACCTGCACGGCGTGGACGCCGTGATCTTGCCCGGTGGATTCTCCTACGGCGACTACCTCCGGTGCGGAGCGATCGCCAGGTTCGCGCCCATCATGGACGAGGTGCGAGCGTTCGCGGAGGGGGGCGGGCCCGTGGTCGGGATCTGCAACGGCTTCCAGATCCTGTGCGAGGCGGGTCTGCTGCCCGGTGCGCTGATCAGGAACCGGCAGCTCCGGTTCGTCTGCCGATGGGTGGACGTGCGGGTCGAGACGTCCGTGTCGCCGCTCACCGGCGAGCTCGTGGCCGGCGAGGTGCTGCGGGTGCCGGTCAAGCACGGGGAGGGACAGTTCGTCGCGTCCGCCGCAGACCTCGAGCGGATCGAACGCGACGGGCTCGTCGTTCTCCGGTACTGCTCGCCCGACGGCGTGACCGACGAGCCGCACAACCCCAACGGTGCCTCGAACGCGATCGCCGGGCTCCGCAACGAGGCGGGCAACGTCGTCGGCCTGATGCCGCACCCCGAGCACGCGGTCGACCCGGACGTCGGCGCGACCGGTGGCCAGCCGATGTTCGCGTCGCTCCTGTCGTCCGCGCTCGCGCGCGTCTCGGCGGCGTGAGCTCGCCCGAACCTCTCCATCGCCGGCTGGGGCTCACCGACGACGAGCTCGAGACGATCCGCGCCACCCTCGGCCGTGAACCCAACCGCGACGAGCTCGCGATGTTCGCGGTGATGTGGTCCGAGCACTGCTCCTACAAGTCGTCGAAGGTCCACCTGCGCACGCTGCCGACGGAGGGGCCGTCGGTGCTCGTCGGCCCTGGGCAGGACGCCGGCGTCGTCGACGTGGGCGACGGCATCGCGGCCGTCTTCAAGCTGGAGTCGCACTCCCACCCGTCGGCGGTCGAGCCGTACCAGGGGGCCGCGACCGGGGTCGGCGGGATCGTCCGCGACGTCATCTCGATGGGCGCGCGCCCGGTCGCGCTGCTGGACCCGCTGCGGTTCGGTCCGCTCACCGACGAGCGGAACCGGTGGCTGTTCGAGGGCGTGGTGGCCGGGATCGGCGGCTACGGCAACTGCATCGGGGTCCCGACCGTCGGCGGCGAGGTGCAGTTCGCCGAGCCGCACACCGCGAACCCGACCGTGAACGTGATGTGCGTCGGCGTCGCGCCGGTCGAGCGGCTCGTGACGGCCGAGCGCGAGGTGCACGAGGGCTCTCTGCTGGTCCTGTTCGGCGCCGCGACCGGGCGCGACGGGATCGGTGGGGTCTCGGTGCTGGCCTCGCGAACGCTCGAGGAGGGGGCCGACGAGCGGCGGCCGAGCGTGCAGATCGGCGACCCCTTCGCCGAGAAGCTCCTGATCGAGGCCTCGCTCGAGCTCGTCGAACGCGGCCTGCTGGAAGGCCTGCAGGATCTGGGCGGGGCGGGGATCACCTGCGCCGTGAGCGAGTCGGCATCCCGGGCGGGGCTCGGGGCCGAGCTGGAGCTGGACGCGGTCCCGCTGCGCGAACCCGATCTGGAGGCGTTCGAGATCCTGACGAGCGAGTCGCAGGAGCGGATGCTCGCGATCGCCCACCCCTCTCGGCTCGACGACGTTCGGGCCGTCTGCGCACACTGGGGGCTGTCGACGGCGGTGATCGGGCGGCTCGTCGGCGGTGGCGAGCTCCGGGTGGTGTCGGGCGGCGCGGCGATCGCTCGGGTCCCGGCGCGATCGCTCGCCGACGATGGCCCGGTGTACGCGCGGCCGATGTTGGCGCCCGCGGACGCCGAGGACGCGATCGCCGACGATCCGACCTTCGCGACCGTCACCACCGAGACGGACGAGGCCTTCCTCGCCGTCCTCGGGTCTGCGAACGTCGCCAGCAAGCGCTGGGTCTGGGAGCAGTACGACTCGATCGTCCAGGGGGGCACGGTCCTGCCGCCTGGCGCCGACGCCGCTCTCGTCCGGATCGAGGGGACGCTGAAGGCGCTCGCGCTGTCGACGGACGGGAAGGGCCGGTTCGGCGCGCTCGATCCCTACCTCGGTGCGGCGCACGCCGTGGCAGAGGCGGCGCGCAACGTCGCGTGCACGGGTGCCACGCCGCTCGCGATCACGAACTGCCTCAATTTCGGCAACCCCGAGCGGCCCGAGGTGATGTGGCAGTTTGCGAACTCGGTCCGGGGGATCGCCGACGCGTGCCGCGCGTTCGAGACCCCGGTCACCGGCGGGAACGTGAGCTTCTACAACGAGTCCGGCTCGTCCGCGATCTGGCCCACGCCGGTGATCGGGATGCTCGGGCTGATCGAGGACTACCGCCTCGCGGTCCGAACCGGGTTCACGGGCAACGGATCCTGGATCTACCTGCTCGGCGAGACGTTCGCCGAGCTCGGGGGGAGCGAGTTCGCCGAGGTGGTGCTCGGTTCGGTCGCGGGCCGTCCTCCCGCCCTCGATCTCGAACGCGAGCGACGGCTCCATCGGCTCCTGATCGGAGCCGCCCGTTCCGACCTGCTCGAGAGCGCCCACGACTGCGCCGAGGGCGGCATCGCGATCGCGCTCGCCGAATCCGCGATCGCCGGCGGCGTCGGCTTTGCCGCGTCGCTGCCCGGGGACCAGCCGGGACACGTCGGTCTGTTCTCCGAGTCGGCGTCGCGCGCCGTGGTCTCGATCGCGCCCGAACGGGCGGCCGAGCTCGAGGACGCGGCGGCCGAGGCCGGCGTCCCCTTCTCGAGGCTCGGCGAGACCGGCGGGCCCGGCGTCGTGTTCGACGGGCTCTTCGAGACGACCGTGGCCGAGATCGCGGGCGTGTACGAGGAGGCGATCCCCAAGCTCCTCGCGGGGTGAGGTGCTTGGATGCAACGGTGGGTCGATCCTCCCGTTCGACGCTCGCCCGCGGCGCGATCCTCGTCGTCGCCCTGCTCGCCGCCTTCGGCGTCACCGCGTCCCCGAGCGGAGCTGCCTGCGCCGCGCCGTCGACATCGATCGACGTGCGTCGCGTCGAGCCTGGGGACATCATCGAGGTGAGCGGGTCGGACTGGGGAACCGAGTGCAACGACACCGGGAGCTGCACGAGCGGTTGCTACGGGGAGGAGCGCTGCACCGGCCTCGAACCGTCCCCGCCGGCTACGGACATCGCGATCGAGCTCGTGCCCGAGGGTCGCACGCCGGGTGAGCGGGTGGTCCTGACCGACGGCGTCGCGGCCGACGATGCGCTCGCGTTCGCGGTCCAGGTGACGCTCCCCGACGATCTCGAACCGGGCCGCTACCGGATCGTGGGGGTCAGCGCGACCGCGATCGGCCCCGCGACGCCCACCGAACCCTTCAGGGTCGGGTAGGAACAGAGCGACAAGTTCCGGCGAGCGCCGGGTCCGCGCGGAGGCCGGTGCTAGCATCGGGTCGGGTGGGTGCCGAGGGTCCCAAGGAGGAGTGCGGCGTCTTCGCCGTGTGGGCACCCGGCGATGACGTCGCACGGCTGACCTACTTCGCTCTGTTCGCGCAGCAGCATCGCGGCCAGGAGGCGGCCGGGATGGCCGTCTCCGACGGCGAGCACATCCTGGTCTTCAAGGAGCTCGGGCTCGTCTCCCAGGTCTTCGACGAGGCGACGCTCTCGACCCTCCGCGGCGACCTGGGGATCGGCCACAACCGTTACTCCACGACGGGCTCGACCACGTGGGAGAACGCCCAGCCGGCGTTCAAGACCGACGGGCAGCGGTCCCTGGCGCTCGGGCACAACGGAAACCTCGTGAACACGCTCGAGCTCGCCGGGCGGGTGGGGGCCGCAGGCGCCGCCACGACGGACTCCGACCTGGTCGCCACCATCCTCGCCCGGCACCCCTCGGAGGACCTCGAGTCCGCGTTGGTCGACGTCCTTCCCACGCTCGAGGGTGCGTTCTCGTTCGTGGTGATGGACGAACGCAGCATCTTCGCGGCTCGCGACCCGCACGGCCTGCGGCCCCTCTCGATCGGCCGGCTGCCGAACGGCTTCTGCGTCGCCTCCGAGACCTGCGCGCTCGACATCGTGGGTGCGACCTTCCTCCGCGACGTCGAGCCGGGCGAGCTGGTGCGGATCGACGAGCGCGGCATGGTCTCGACGAGGTTCGGGCTGGCCGAGCGGAGCGCGCTGTGCATCTTCGAGTTCGTCTACCTGGCCCGGCCCGACTCCAGGATCCGCGGCACGACCGTGCACGAGGTCCGGCGAGAGCTGGGCCGGCGCCTCGCGCTCGAGGCTCCCGCCGACGGCGATCTCGTGATCCCCGTCCCCGACACCGCGCATTCGGCCGCGTCGGGCTACGCGGAGATCTCGGGGATCCCCTACGGCGAGGGCCTGATGAAGAACCGGTACGTCGGTCGCACGTTCATCCAACCGTCGCAGTCGCTCCGGGAACGCGGAGTGAAGCTGAAGCTCAACCCGATGCCCGACACGGTGCGCGGCAAGCGCCTGGTCGTGATCGATGACTCCATCGTGCGCGGAACCACCACTCGTCAGATCGTGCAGGCGCTCCGCGAGGCCGGGGCCGCCGAGGTGCACACCCGCATCACCTGCCCGCCGATCCGCTGGCCGTGCTTCTACGGGATCGACATGTCGACCAGGCAGGAGCTGATCGCCGCGGACCTGGCCGTCGACCAGATCAAGGACTACGTCGGCGCGGACTCGCTCGGCTACCTGTCGCTCGAGGGGATGGTCGCCGCGACCGGGCAGGCGGCCGAATCGTTCTGCCGCGCGTGCTTCGACGGCGACTACCCGATCCCGATCCCCGAGCACGCCGGGAAGTTCCTGCTCGAGCATCCCGCGAAGTCGTGACCTCGGAGGCGTACCGGCGCGCCGGCGTCGACCTGGATGCGGCCGCGAAGGCGGTCGAGCTGATCCGGGAGCTGGGTTCCGGCGCGGCGCGCCCCGAGCTCGCCCAGGGCGTCGGCGGGTTCGCCGGGCTGTTCGAGATCGGCGACGGGAGGTACCTGGCCGCCGCGACGGACGGCGTGGGCACCAAGCTCGAGATCGCGAGGCTCGCGGGTCGGCTCGACACGGTCGGGATCGACCTGGTCGCGATGTGCGCCGACGACGTCGTGTGCACCGGTGCCGAGCCGCTGTTCTTCCTCGACTACCTCGCGGTGGGAGCGCTCGAACCCGAACGCGTGGCCGCGATCGTGAGCGGGGTGGCCGAGGGTTGCCGCCGCGCCGGGTGCGCGCTCCTCGGCGGTGAGACCGCGGAGCATCCCGGCGTGATGGCGGCGGACGCGTTCGACCTCGCCGGGTTCTGCGTCGGGGTCGTGGACGAGGACCACCGGCTCGGACCGGACCGGGTCCGGGACGGGGACGTGCTGGTGGGTCTCGCGTCCACCGGCCTGCACGCGAACGGGTACTCGCTGGTGCGGGATGCGCTTCTGGATCGGCATCCGCTCGACGAGGTGGTCCCGCCGCTCGAGCGCCCGCTGGTCGACGAGCTCCTCGAGCCGACGGCGATCTACGCGCCGTTGATGCTCGGGCTCGCCCGCGACGGGCTGCTCCACGCCGCGGCTCACGTG
Organism: uncultured Actinomycetes bacterium; assembly: GCA_963731925.1. Taxonomy (GTDB): domain Bacteria; phylum Actinomycetota; class UBA4738; order UBA4738; family HRBIN12; genus DASSJM01. Next base: position 14,469 of record CAVSXK010000011.1, on the reverse strand, counting down.
ACGGGCGGCGGGATCGTCGAGAACCTGCCGCGCTGCCTGCCGGAGGGCTTCCGAGGTGACGTCGCCTGGGGGTCGTGGCCGGTCCCCGCGATCTTCGAGCTGGTCCGTGTCGCGGCGGAGGCATCCGAGGAGGACCTGCGCTCGACGTTCAACCTCGGGATCGGGATGGTGCTCGTCGTTCCGGAAGAGCATGACGAGGAGGTCGTGGCTCGCGCCGGCGAGACCGGGATGCCGGCGTTCGCGATCGGGGCCGTGCGCGCTTGACCGGCGGCGGGTGCTCCCGTGTCCGACCGCTCGGAACGCCCTGCGACGAGCCACAAGCTAGCCCGTCTCCAGCCCCGCATCTCCGAGCAGCCCGAGCAACGGCTCGAGCAGCTGCGTCGGCACGGCGACCGTCAACACCTCGCCGTCGGCTTGCGCGACCTCGCGGAACACGGCGCCGGCCGCCTCCACGGCCACGCGCCCCGCGGCCGTGTCCCACGGGGCGAGATGGAGCTCGAAGTACGCGTCGACCTCGCCGCACGCCACGGCGCACAGGTCCATGGCCGCCGAACCGCTCCGCCGGACGTCGGCGACCCGGCCGATCACCTCGACGAGCGTGCGCGCCTCACGGACCCGCATCGCTGGGTCGTAGCCGAAGCCCGTGGCGAGCACCGAATCGTGGATCGACGTCCGCCCCGACGGCCGGGCGCGACGCCCGTCCCGCTCGGCGCTTCGCCCCGTGACGGCGACCGTCAGCCGGCCGAGGGCGTCGACCACCACGCCGACGGACGGGTGGTCGGCCACCTCGATGCCGATCGAGACGGCGTAGCCCGGGTATCCGCGCACGTAGCTCGCGGTTCCGTCGAGCGGGTCGATCACCCAGCGCACGCCCGTCGTCCCGTCCCGGTCCGTGCCCTCCTCGCCCAGGATCGCGTCGTCGGGTCGTTCCGCGAGGATCCCGTCCACGATCGCCCGCTCCGCGGCCCGATCGATCTCGGTGACGAGGTCTCCCGCGGCGGACTTCTCGCTGACCTCGAAGCCGTCCCGGAGTCCGTCCCGCTGGATCTCGGCGGCTCGGCGGGCGAGCGGGACGGCGAGCGCTCGAAGCTCCTCGAGCAGGGCGGGAGACGCGCTCAGGGCTCGATGACCTTGCCGAACCGGACGTCGCGCGCCGGCACACGTGCGACGGTGCCATCCTTCCGCCGGACCAGGTACGTCGCGGCCTCGTGGTCGTAGAACTCGAAGAGCCCGACCACCTCGCCGAGGTACCCGTTGGGCGCCTCGAACTGGAACGACACGCGCTTGCCGGCGTCCTCGGGTGTCACGAGGTTCTGGCCCTTCACGAGCCGAAGGATACCGAACCGGTCAGCGCGGCAGGGCCTCGAGGCGCTCGCGCGACTCGAGGAGCTCGACCAGCGCGCCCAGGGCCCGGCCGACGGTCGCCCCGTCGAGCACGCGATGGTCGAACGTCAACGAGAGCGTGCACGCCGGACGTGCTTCCACGACGCCGTCGACGACGAGGGCTCGGGGCTCGATCACCCCGAGCGCGATCGTCACCGCGTGGCCGGGGTTGAGCAGCGGCGTCCCGAACTCGGAGCCGTAGCTGCCCGTGTTCGTGACGGCGATCGTCGCACCGACGACGTCGTCGCGCGACAGCATGTTCGAGCGCGCCGCCTCGGCGAGGCGCGCGATCTCGACCGCGATCTCGTTGATCCCGAGCGAACCGACGTCGGCGAGCACGGGAACCATCAGTCCGCGTTCGGTTTCCGTGGCGATCCCGACCCGGATCTCGTGGAACAGGAGGATCCGTTCGCCGTCCCAGCTCGCGTTGAGCTCCGGGTGTTCTCGGCACACCTCCGCGAGCGCCCGGGCGAAGAGCGGCAGGGGCGAAACGCCGAGGTCCGCTCGAACGGCCTCGAGCGCCGTGCAGTCCACGGTTCGGAAGGTCGTCACCTGCGGGATCGCGGCGACCTCCGTCAGGCGGGCGGCGATCGCCCGCCTCGTCGGCGACAGCGGAACGGTGGTCGATCGCCCGCCACCCTCGGTTTCGCGGCCGGAGTCTGCCAACCTCTCCACGTCCGCCCGCGTGATCCGCCCATCCGGCCCAGAACCGGCAACGTCGGACAGATCCACCCCGAGGTCCTTCGCGAGCTTGCGCACAGCCGGGGTGGTCGAGACGGCCGCCGCGCCGACCGATCCCGCCACCTCGAACGTCGCGAGCGGCGCGCCGACGGCGAGCGTCTCCCCGGCGCCGACGTGGAGCTTCGAGATCGTGCCGGCGAACGGCGCCGGCACCTCGACCGTCGCCTTGGCGGTCTCGATCTCGACGAAGGGCTGGTTGAGCTCGACCGTGTCGCCCTCGGCGACGAGCCAAGCGCTCACGACCGCCTCCTCGAGCCCCTCCCCGAGGTCCGGCAGCGGGAAGACGCGTTCGGGCATCAGTACCTCACGACCTTGCGGACCGCGGTCGAGATCCTTTCGACGCTCGGCAGGTATCGGTGTTCGAGCGACGCCGGCGGGTACGGCACGTCCGGGCCGGTGACGCGCGCGACCGGCGCCTCCAGCTGGTCGAACGCCTCCTCCACGATCCGCGCCACGATCTCGGCGCCCATCCCGAGCGTGAGGGGCGCCTCGTGCACGACGACCGCGCGCCCGGTCGCTCGAACGGCCTCGCCGATCGCCTCGACGTCGAGCGGCACCAGCGACCGCAGGTCCAGGACCGACACCTCGATGTCTTCGGCGGACAGGACCTCCGCGGCCTCGAGGCATCGAGTGACCATCGCGCCGTACGCGATCACGACGCAGGAACCGCCGTCTCGGACCGTCCGGGCCCGCCCGATCCCGGGGCCGTCCGAGGTCGGCTCGCCGGTCTCCTTCGACCAGTAGCGGCTCTTGGGCTCCAGGAAGATCACGGGGTCCGGGTCGTCGATCGAGAGCCTGAGCAACCGATAGGCGTCGAGCGGGCTCGACGGCACGACCACCTTCAGCCCGGCCGTGTGGACGTAGTAGGTCTCGGGGCTCTCGCCATGGTGCTCCTTGCCCTTGATGCCGCCGAAGGATGGGATCCGGATCACGGCCGGGACGCCGACGCGGCCGCGCGTACGTTCGCGGTACTTCGCCAGATGGCTGATGACCTGGTCGAGCGCCGGGTAGGAGAAGCCCTCGAATTGCATCTCGGCGATCGGCCGCCAACCCGCCATCGCCAGCCCCACGCAGATCCCCGCGATCCCGGCCTCGGCGATCGGCGTGTTGAACACGCGCTCCCGTCCGAACTCGGCCTGCAGGCCCTCCGTCACACGGAACACGCCGCCGAGCTCGCCGACGTCCTCGCCGAACACGAGCGTCCGCGGGTCGCCGGCCAGGGCGTCGCGGAGCGCCGCGTTGAGCGCCGCGACCATCGTGAGCTCAGCCATCGCCCAGCAGCTCCCGACGCTGGCGGCGAAGCGTCGCCGGAGGATCGGCGTACGCGTGATCGAACATCTCGCTCGCGGGCGGCTCGCCGAGCGCGGTGACCGCGGCGCGGATCTCGGCGACCCAGGCCGCCGCCTCCTCGTCGCACGCTCGGACGAACGCGTGGTCGATGACGCCCGATCCGAGCAGGTACGTCCGGTAGCGGTCGATCGGGTCGCGTCCGCGCCAGGCCTCGACCTCGGCATCGTTGCGGTAGCGGGAGGCGTCGTCGGCGGTCGAGTGCGATCCGACCCGATAGGTCATCGCCTCGATCAGCGTCGGGCCGTCACCCGCTCGGGCGCGTTCCACCGCCTCCTTCGTGACGGCGAACACCGCCAGCACGTCGTTCCCGTCGACCCGCACACCCGGGAATCCGTAGCCGGCCGCCCGAGCCGCGATCGGCGCCGCGTACTGCTCGCTCGACGGGACCGAGATCGCCCACCCGTTGTTCTGACAGAACAGGACCACCGGCGCGCGGAACACCGCGGCCATGTTCGCGGCCTCGTGGAAGTCGCCCTCGGAGGCCGAGCCGTCACCGAAGTACGCCAGCGAGCACGCCGCGATCCCGTCGAGCTTCGCGCCCATCGCCCAGCCCACCGCGTGCACGATCTGCGTCGCGACCGGGACGCAGATCGGCGCGAACCGCGAGGCGATCGGATCGTAGGGGCCACCGTGCCACGTTCCGCGGTGGTACTGGAGGTACTCGACCACGTCGACGCCTCGCACGATCGCGGCCGCGAGCTCCCGGAAGGAGGGGAAGACGAAGTCCTCGCGGCCGAGGGCGAACGCGCTGCCGACCTGCGCGGCCTCCTGGCCCTCGAACGGTGGGTACACCGTGAGCTCGCCCTGGCGCTGGAGCGCCCAGCACTCGCGGTCCAGCCGTCTGCAACGGATCATCAGCCGGAGGAGCTCGCGGAGGTCGTCGTCCGCCAGTCCGACGTCCACGTCGCCCACCACGGCACCGTCGTGATCGACGAGCCGAACGGTCGGGACGTCGGCGGACGCGGTCTCGGTCATGCGGGGCGGCCTCCGGCGGAGGGAGTTCGGCAGCGAGCGGAGCCAGGGGAGCATATATAGACTCGAACGCCGTGGTCCCCTCGGCCGAGCTCCGCGTCTACCAGCCGCTGGAGGCGTTCCCGCCGCACGAGCAGGCGCACTGGGAGCGGCACATCGTCGACGGGCGCCTGTGGCTCGGCCCGCCCCGGTACCGGCAGGAGGTCACGTCGGCGGGAGCGGGGATCTTGGTCCCGACCGGCGAGGACGGGGCCTACGTGAAGGTGGTCGATGGTCGCTACCACGTCTGCCCGTGGCGGACGACGCTGCGCGTGCTCGCGGGGATGCTCTCGTTCCGCGAGGCCGCCGTGTTCGACGACCCGGCGGCGTTCGTGAGCGACGCGCGCGCGCGCCGAGCGACCAGGGAGCTTCGGCGGTTGCGACGGCGCGAGCCGTGGCAGCTGTCGACGATCATGCACAGCCCCTGGCACGTTCCGGTGCGCTGGTTCGTCTTGTTCGACGACGACGAGCGGCGGCTCCTCGAGATCGAGGGACGGCACCGGCTCTCGTACCTCACGACGACGCGGAAGGCGCTGCGGCGGGCCGAAGACGCCGTGCCGGTGCTGCGGCAGTCCGAGCTCGGACCCATCGGGGATCTCGTGCTCGAGATGCACCAGTGGCTCGCGCTCTTCGATCCCGGCTCGATCCTCGAGCTCGACTACGGCGCGCTCTGCGGGATGCTCTCGTGGGACGAGATGGACGACGATCACAGCGCCCGCGACATCCACGATGCCCTGCGAGCGCTCTCTGACAAGGAGTTCCCGCGCTCGGCGGACCTGTACCAGTCGGTGCTGGTGCGCTCTGCCGAGCTGCGGGCGCACGAGAGCCTGAACTAGCCTCCACGGGGGTGGCCAGGGGCAGATTCGAACTGCCGACACCGCGGTTTTCAGCCGCGTGCTCTGCCAACTGAGCTACCTGGCCCGAGCCGGTAGAGAACCTGGCAGAGATCACCGCCGAAGTCATCACCAGCGCGTTGAGTGTAGCGAAGGGGGTGGGGGGCCGAGGCGACCTCACGTGGCGCGTCGCGGCCTTCCTCCCGGTGAAGCCCGCCCGGAGACACCGGCTGTGTCCATCTCAGGCGGTCAGCCCTGGCTCGGCTCCGCGTCCATCACGACCGCGACGCCGGGTGCACGCACCTTTCCCAGGATCCGCTCGACATCTTCGCCGTCGACCGTCTCCCGCTCGAGGAGCAGCGCGACGACCTGCTCGAGCGCGTCACGGCGTGATTCGAGCAGCGCGCCTGCGCGATCGTCGGCGTCCTTCAACAGCCGAGAGACCTCCTCGTCGATCACGCGCTGCGTCTCCTCCGCGTACTGCCGGGTCGTGAGCTGCTGTGCGCCGAGGTACTGCGGACCGTCCTCGGAGAAACCGACCGGCCCGAGGCGGGGGCTCATCCCGAACTCCCGCACCATCCTGGTCGCGAGCTGCGTGGCACCGGCGAGATCGTTCGACGCCCCGGACGAGGTCTGGCCGAGCAGGAGCCGCTCGGCCGCGCGCCCTCCGAGGCGGATCGTCAGCGAGTCGAGCAGGTAGCTCTCCGGATAGATCCGCCGCTCGTCCTCCGGGAGCTGCTCGGTGACCCCGAGGGCCCGGCCCCGTGGCAGGATCGTGACCTTCGCGACCGGGTCGGCGTTCTCCGAGAGCGCCGCCACGACGGCGTGGCCGGCCTCGTGGACGGCGACCGCGCGCTTCTCCTCGGGGAGCAGCGCGTTCGAAGCCTCCCGGCGGCCGAGCAGGATGCGGTCACGCGCTCCCGAGAAGTCCTCGGCGGTGATCGTCTGGCGCCCGGCACGCACGGCGAAGATGGCCGCCTCGTTCACCAGGTTCGCGAGATCGGCGCCGGAGAACCCGGGCGTGCTCCGTGCCACCACATCGAAGTCCACGTCGGCCTCGAGGGACTTGCCCTTCGCGTGGACGGTGAGGATCGCGGCTCGTTCCTTCTGGTTCGGCAGGGGGATCTCGACGTGGCGGTCGAACCGCCCGGGGCGCAGGAGCGCCGGGTCGAGGACCTCTGGGCGATTCGTCGCCGCGAGCACCACCACGCCGGTCGATCGATCGAACCCGTCCATCTCCGCGAGCAGCTGGTTCAGCGTCTGCTCGCGTTCGTCGTTCGTCGAGAACCCGGCGCCGCGCCGCTGGCCGATCGCGTCGATCTCGTCGATGAAGACGATCGCGGGTGCCCGCTTCTTCGCGTCGGTGAACAGGTCGCGAACGCGCGAGGCCCCGACACCGACGAAGAGCTCGACGAACCCCGAGCCGGTGATCGCGAGGAACGGGACTCCGGCCTCGCCGGCAACGGCTCGCGCGAGGAGCGTCTTGCCGGTCCCCGGCGGCCCTACCATCAGCACGCCCCGCGGGCCCATCGCACCGGCCTTCGCGTAGCGCTGGGGGTTCTTCAGGAAGTCGACGACCTCGCTGATCTCCTGCTTCGCGCCGTCGTACCCGGCCACGTCGCTGAATCGGGTCGACGGCGCCTCGGCGTCGTAGACCTTCGCGCGCGACCCGATGATCCCGCCGATCCCGCCCGCGAGCTGGCGCTGCGCGCGCCTGCCGATGTACAGCCACACCCCGATCAACAGCAGGAAGGGCAGGAAGCCGAGGAGGACGCTGAGGACGGTGGCCCCGGGCTCGGCCTCGCCGGTGATCTCGACGCCGCTCGCTCGTAGCTCCTCCGCGAGGCCGGGGTCCTGGAGGGCGATCGGGATCTGGGTCGCGTAGTCCCCACCGTTCTCGAGCGTCCCGGAGACGGCCCCGCCGGGATCGATCACGGCCGTCGCGACCCCGCCGGCTTCCACGCGCGAGAGGAAGTCGGTGTAGCTGAGCTCCGTCACGCTCGGTTCGCCCCGCGGCCAGAACAAGATCACCGCGGACACGACGAGACCCAGGACGAGCAGCCAGTTGCGCCAGGCGGGAGGAGGCGGCGGCGCGGCCGGTCGCCCGCGATCGGTCGACGGGTCCGACTTCGCGTGTTCGGTCATCAGACGCCTCCCGAGATCGGTGACGAGACCTCATCGTACGGAGCCTTCACGCCTCCCGCCCAGCCGACGCGACTGGAGAGCCGGCGTCCCGCTAGGGGACCGCACCGGGCGCTGCCGAGTCCGACCCGATCGACGAGACGACCGTGAAGACGACCGCCGTCACAGGAACCGCGAGATAGGCGCCGATGATGCCGAAGAGCGACGCACCGGCGGCGACCGCGAGCAGGATCACGGCGGGGTGGAGATCCACGGTGCGGCTCTGGATGATGGGCTGGAGGAAGGTTCCCTCGATCAATTGCACCGCCACGACGAGAGCCAGGACCGCGAGTCCCATCTCCCAGCCTCCGTCCGCGAAGGCGACCAGCACGGCGACGAGGCCGGAGATGAACGCGCCGATGAAGGGCACGAACGCACCCAGGAAGACGAGCACGGCGAGGGCGAACGCGAGCGGCACGCCGAGCACCCAGAGACCGATGCCGATCAACGAGGCGTCGACGACCGCGATGAGCGCCGTTCCCCTGACGAAGCCGCCGAGCACGACCCATGCCCTCTGCCCCGCTCGGTCGACCACCGGCCGCGTCTCCGGCGTGAACCGGCGCAGGATCCAGTCCCAGAGAGAGGCGCCGTCGCGAAGGACGAAGTAGAGGATGGAGACGGCCAGCACCAGGCCGCCGAGGAGGCCGACACCCGCCTGGGCGCCCGAGACGAGGTACCCGGAGGCTTCGCGCCAGGAATCTGCGAGAGACGCCCCGAGATCCTCGCCCAGGGAGAGGTTGAACGGTTCGCCTTCGAGCCAGTCCGCGATCTCGCTCACGGCCCGGGAGACCGAGGAGGCGAGCTCGTCGTACTGCGCGAGGACCGAGGTCGTCACGATCGCGATCAGCCCGGCAACGACGGCGAGCCCCACGAGCAAAGCGATCGCGGCGGCCGAGCGCCCGAGTCGAAGCTTGCTCCGGACGAACCGGACGACAGGGGAGAGTGCCGGTGTGATCGTCAGCGCGATCATGACCGGCAGCACGATGATGCGCACGTACCACAGCACGGCGAGCACGGCGACCAGGGCTGCGGCGCAGACGAGCACCCGCCACGACCAACCCGCGGCCCGCTCCAGATTCGCGGGCACCGGCGGAAGATTCATCGAAGCCCTCGTGGGCACCTATGGCTGCTCAGGACAGAGATCCGAGGATCCGGTGGTGCCAGGTGCCGCGATCGTGACCGCGGACCAGTTCCGGCGATCTGAGCCATCATATTCATGTGGAGAGGGATCTCGACCCCCGGAGAGGAGTCTCGGCATGAGAGACGTCGAAGATCGCGAGCGGCCTTCCGAAGAAGACTCGGACGATGAATGGGATGACGGTTCGGGGCAGGCCCTCGAGGAGATGATCGAGCACGCGGATCACGCGCTCGGCGCAGAGTCGTTCGGCACGACGGCGGACGAGCAGGAGCGGGGCGAGCCGATCGACTCGCGCCTCGCCGAAGAGCGGCCCAGTCGGCCCATATCTCGATGACGAGCCGGGGATCATCGACGAGGACGTTCCGGACGACGAGTCGGAGATGGTCGCCGAGGCGGTCGAGGAGCGGGACCCGTTCGTCGCGCCCGAGGAAGTGGCGATGTCGGTGCGCGAAGAGGCTCCAGGAGCGGTCGACCATCCCGATGACTACATCGAGGATGGCGAGGCCGAACCGAAGTCCGAGTAGGGCAACCGCCCGTCAGGTCGGTGGAACCTCCTCTCCGAGCTCGCCCACGATCGCCACGTCCGGCGAGTAGTCGATCGGCACGGCGATGAGTGACGGGCCGTCCGAAGCGAGTGCCTCGTCGAGTCGTTTCGCGAAGTCGGAAGCCGTCTCGCACCGCCACGCGGGGATGCCGAACGACTCCGCGAAGCGAACGAAGTCCGGGTTGCCGAACTCGGTCCCGAAGTGGCGCCCGAACCGCCGTTCCTGCTTCCACGTGATCGAGCCGAACCCGCCGTCCTCCCAGACGACGTTCACGACGGCCGTGCCGAGCCGAACCGCCGTCTCGATCTCCTGCGCGTTCATCATGAAGCCGCCGTCGCCGCTCACCGCGACGACGCTTCGGTCGGGGTGGACCAGCTTGGCCGCGATGGCCGCGGGTAGGGCGAACCCCATGGCCGCCAGGCCGTTCGAGATGAGCACCGTGTCCGGCTCGTACGCGGGGTACATCCGACCGATCCAGAGCTTGTGGAGCCCGACGTCCGACACCAGGATGTCCTTCCGACCGAGCGCCCGCCGGAGCTCGTAGAGGACCCTAGGCGGTTGCAGGGGAGATTCCGGGTCGTCCTTCGCACGCCGGAAGCGCTCGAGGACGGCGTCTCGCAGACGCGAGGATCCGCCCGGCTCCCGCGCCCGCTCGCTCTTGCGCGTCAGACGCTCCAGATTGCGGGAGATGTCGCCGACGAGCTCGATCTCGGGGATGAAGTGCTCGTCGATCTCGGCCGGCAGGGAATCGATGCAGACGATCGTCTTGTCGTTCGTCGGGTTCCAGTGCCGAGGCGCGTGCTCCACGAGGTCGTAGCCGATCGCGATCACGAGGTCCGCCTCGTCGAACCCGGTCAGCCGGTAATCGCCGGGCTGCAGACCGACGGCGCCCAGTGAACGTGGGTCGTCGGGCTCGAGCAGGCCCTTGGCCATGAACGTCGTGGCGACCGGGATGCCGCTCCTGCGCGAGAAGGCCCGAACGACGCTCACCGCTCGACCGCGGACCGCGCCGTTGCCGGCAAGGGCGATCGGGTGCTCGGCATCGCGGATGAGCTCGGCGGCCCGGGCGATGTCCGCGGACGACGCGTCGGGATGCGCGGACGTCCTGCGCGCGAGGGGCCCGCCCTGCGCATCGGCCGCCATCACGTCCTCCGGCAGCTCGATGTGCGTCGATCCCGGTTTCTCGGCCTCGGCGACCTTGAAGGCCTTGCGTACCACCTCCGGGATGATCGCGGGATCGCCGACGCGGGCGTTCCACTTCGTGATGGGGCGCATGATCTCGAGAACGTCGATGTACTGGTGCGACTCCTTGTGCATCCGTTCCAGGTCGCCCTGTCCTGTCAGCACGACGACGGGCGCCCGGTCGAGGAACGCGTCCGCCACCCCCGTCATGAGGTTGGTGGCGCCCGGACCGAGCGTCGCCAAGCAGACACCGGCGCGTCCCGTCAGGCGGCCGTACGCGTCGGCCATGAACGCCGCCGCCTGCTCGTGACGCACCGGCACGAACGCGATCGACGAGCGTGACAGCGACTCGTTGAGGTCGACGGTCTCCTCGCCGGGGACGCCGAATACGTAGCGCACGCCCTCGGCCTCGAGGCACGAGACCAGGAGATCCGAGGCTCTTCGAGCGGACGTGTTCGGCACCCTCCCGTCGCTTCGATCGAGTCTAGGGCATCGTCTTCCGAGCAGCGTGCGTGTGGACACGGTCTCCGCATGGATCCCGCAGTCGAGACGGACGTCTGCCGGTTTGGGCTCTCGGCTTCTGGTAGGCGCGAGCCTCGACCGCCGATCGGGGCGGCTACGGCATCAGGCGGCCCTCACGCGCGGGTCGAGGTAGGAGTAGCCGATGTCTGCGATCAGGTTCGCGAAGATCACCGCGGTCGAGAACAGCAAGAACAACCCCTGCAGGAGGGGAAAGTCCTTGACGCCGATCGCCTGCACCGTCAACAGACCCAGCCCGGGCCACGAGAAGATGGACTCGATCGTGATCGCGCCCCCGAAGATGAACCCGAGCGACAGGAACGTCAGGGTGATCGTCGGCAGCAGGGCGTTCGGAACGACGTGGTCCCACAGGACCTGCTTCTCCCGGACGCCCTTGGCGCGAGCGGTGATGACGAAGTCGTCGTCCATCACGTCGATCAGTGAGTTCCGCATGATGAGCGCGTACTCGCCGAGGTACGCCACCGTGAGCACGAACCACGGCAGGAACATGTGGTTGAGCACGTCGGCGATGTGGGCCCAGCCGGTGAGGTCGGCTCCGGGCGTCTCGTAGCCACCGGTCGGGAAGATCGCGGGGAATGGCCCGACCCCGCCGGCGAACGCCATCAGCATCAGGATCCCGAACCAGAACTCCGGCATCGCGAAGAAGAACAGCGTGATGTTGAGCGACGCCACGTCGAACCTGCTGCCGTGGCGCCAGCCCCCGTAGATCCCGATGATGAGGCCGATCGCCGCCGAGGCGATCATCACGGTTCCGAGCAACAGGAATGTCGGCCAGATCCTGCTCGCGATCACTTCCGACACCGGCGCGCCCCGGTAGTAGAAGGACCCGCCGAAGTTGAACCTCGCCGTGTCGCTGACGTAGATGAGGAACTGCTCGGGCAGCGGCTCGTCCAGTCCGAGGTCCGCCCGAAGCGCCTCGAGGTTCTGGGGGTTGAAGGCGCTGGTGCCTCGAAGGAGCAGGGCGGCCGAATCACCCGGAAGGACGCGGAACAGGAAGAAGTTGAAGACCAGCACGAAGGCCAGGGTGAGGACGGCCTGCAGCACCTTGCCGAGGATGTACCTGCGCGTCCCCACCCCGGTCTTCGAACGTCCTTCCCTTTGCGGTCGAGGTCCCTAGACGTCCTCGTCGCTCGCGCGCGATGCCTGCTCGTCCAGGCACACGACCCCTTTGCCGCCCGTGCCGACCTCGGCGTCGATCCGAGACCCGAGGATCTCGGTCCCGATGCCACGTTCCACGCGACCTTTCTATACCCGGGCTGCCGGGACTTTCTTTGCCGGGCTGCTGGGGATTTCCGTCCGGGCCTCAGAGGAATCGAGGCCAGCGTACGTCGGCGGACGTCCGTGTATGTTCGCAGGCGCTCTCTTGAACCGTAGGTTCGGGGTTCGAATCGCCGGGGCCCACCACACAGCCGCCCGTGGAGGTGCAATGCCGCTCTTGACCGAGGAGACGACGGCCTCGACGGGGAATGCCCCCGCGAAGGCCGGCTGGATGGCCGGTGTGACGACGGCCTTGAGCCGGATCGGCGCGGATCCGGGGGACGACCAGGAGCTGCGCCAGAAGAAGACGCTCCTCGTCCTGCTCGCGGTCCTCATCGCACCCGTGTCCGTCATCTGGGGCATCCTGTACCTCGCCCTCGGCTCGTGGGTGGGCATCGCTCCGCTCGTCTACTGCGCTATCTCGGTTGCGTCCTTGGTGGTGTTCGCGCGAACCAAGAGCTTCCGTTTCCTCCTCGTCGTGCAGCTCCTCGACATCCTCGTCGCGCCGACAGCCGGCGGTCAGATGCTCGTGGGTGGTTTTCTCCCCTCCGGCGCGGTCGGACTCTGGGGCATCCTGGCTCCCATGGGAGCCCTCGTCTTCCTCGACGTGCGTCAGGCCGTCCGTTGGTTCGTCGCGTTCCTGCTCGTCTTCCTTCTTACGGGAATCCTCGGCGAGGTGCTCTTCGCGGATGCGGACCTCCCGTTGTGGTTCACGAGCACGATGCTGGCGTTGAACATCGTCGGGGCGGCTTCCATCGCCTTCATGCTCCTCGCCACCTTCGCCCACCAGCGCAACGAGGCCCTCGTGGCGGTCCGAGTCGAGCAGGAGAAGTCCGAGTCCCTCCTCGTGAACGTCCTGCCCGGCTCGATCGCTGCCCGCCTGAAGGCCACCGACCGAACGATCGCCGACCACTTCGACGAGACCTCGATCCTGTTCGCCGACGTCGTGGACTTCACCCCGCTCTCGCAGCGCCTACCCCCGGCCGAGATGGTCGACATCCTCGATCGGCTCTTCTCTCACTTCGACACGCTCGTCGAGCGGCACGGACTCGAGAAGATCAAGACCGTCGGCGACTGCTACATGGCGGCCGCCGGAGTGCCGGACCCACACGAGGATCATGCGCGCCGGGCCGCGCTTGTGGCGTTGGACATGCGGGACGCGGTTACGACCTCGTCGGTTGCCGGTCGCGAAGGTCTCGAGCTCCGGATCGGGATCAACTCGGGTCCGGTCGTCGCCGGCGTGATCGGCAGGAAGCGCTTCATCTACGACCTGTGGAGCGACGCCGTGAACACGGCGAGCCGGATGGAGTCCCACGGCACGCCCGGCGAGATCCAGATCACCCGCGCGACGTACGAGCTGTTGAAGGACGAGTTCGTCTGCCGCCCCCGCGGCACGATCGAGGTCAAGGGCAAGGGCCGGATGGAGACCTGGTACCTCGAAGGAACACGGTCCGGCGAAGCGGGATGGTGAGCCGACGTCGATACGTGGCGCTGCTTCGTGCCATCAGCAACGTGCCCATGAAGCCCTTCCGCGATGCCACGGAGGCCACGTTCACGAGCACCACGATCAGCGCGACGAAGGCGGTTCTCGCGTAAGGACACGGGATCCTGCAGTCGCTGATGAACGCCGGCGCTCGAGCTGGTCGGGTCTCATGGCGAGGCGCCACCGCGCGGAGAAGTGATCCCCTGGGATAGCAGGAACGCGTCGACAGCTTCGCGGACCTGTCCCCGCCACGCCGTCCACGTCGAGGTGGCCCAAGCCTCGATCGCACGATCGCGCCGGTCCCCGGGTGGCTCCGCGACGACGTCGCGCACGGTCATCAGACCCCGGTCCGCCCGAAGCGCGAACCGTGGCCATTGGGGGCGTCGGTCGGCGACGATCTGGTGAATGCGCTGAACCTGGCGACCAGTCAGCCCGTGCTCGACGTGCAGGTACAGGCCGATGAGCGCTTGCGCGAGGCGGATCGGCGGGTCCTCCTCGGTCGCCGTCTGGACCGCGTACGTATCGACCACATATTGATGACAGAACGCGACATCGGCTCGCCCCAGCGTGTACGCGCGCAACTCGTTGTACGCGGCTTCGTCTCCGTGCATGACGACAACCTTAGGGCAGCCGCGATCCTCGGCCTTGGGCTCGTCGCCTAGAACCCTGTTCTCAGCCGAGAGTGCTCCTGTAGCTTCGGGGCATGGTGGTCGTTCGATGGCTGGAGCCGGATGTCGCCGAGGACTTGGCGCTAGCGCCCGCTGTCACCGACGTCGTGAACCGAGCATATGCGCACAAGGAGGTCGGACTCTTCGCGACCAAGAT
>CAVSXK010000010.1:0-46203 GCA_963731925.1 uncultured Actinomycetes bacterium | reverse complement strand
GCTCCGGGGGTGGGACTCGAACCCACAACCTACGGATTAACAGTCCGCCGCTCTGCCAATTGAGCTACCCCGGATGGAGCCGAGGCAGTCTACCAACGGCCTCGGATTGGACTAGGCTCAGGGGATGCGGTTCAAGACCGGTCTCGTGGTGGGAGGGGTGATCGGCTACATCGTCGCCCGCGAGCTCACCAAGCAGGACCCGGACGACGAGCGGCCTCCCGGCGTTCGCGCGGCGATGGCCCGGCATCCGTCCAATCGGATCGCCGTGCAGGGGCGGCGCATCGCCGAGAAAGCCGGATGGAAGAGCGTCGAGGCCATCCAGCGGGCTCGGGCGAACATCCAGCGACGGCTCGACCCCGACGTCGACGACATCTCGCTGAACTGACCTTCGGGTCGCCCGCCGCCGAACGCTACTCGAGGTAGTCGCGCAGCTTCTGCGAGCGTGACGGGTGGCGGAGCTTCGACAGGGTCTTCGACTCGATCTGCCGGATCCGCTCGCGCGTGACCCCGAACTCGCGGCCGACCTCTTCCAGCGTTCGGGGGTGACCGTCGAGCAGCCCGAACCGGAGCTGGATGACCTTCTTCTCCCGCTCCGACAGGGTGTGGAGCACGGACTCGAGCTGCTCCTGCAGCAGGATGAAGCTCGCCGCGTCCACGGGGACCACGGCGTCCGAGTCCTCGATGAAGTCCCCGAGGTGCGAGTCCTCTTCCTCCCCGATCGGGGTCTCGAGGGAGACGGGTTCCTGGCTCACCTTCAAGATCTCGCGCACCTTGTCGGCGGGGATGCCCATCTGCCGCCCGATCTCCTCGGGGAGCGGCTCGCGTCCGAGGTCCTGCAGGAGCTGTCGTTGGATGCGGACGAGCTTGTTGATCGTCTCGACCATGTGCACCGGGATCCGGATCGTGCGGGCCTGGTCGGCGATCGCGCGCGTGATCGCCTGGCGGATCCACCACGTCGCGTAGGTCGAGAACTTGTACCCCTTCGAGTAGTCGAACTTCTCGACCGCGCGGATCAAACCGAGGTTCCCTTCCTGGATCAGGTCGAGGAACAGCATCCCGCGCCCGACGTAGCGCTTGGCGATCGAGACCACCAGCCGGAGGTTCGCCTCGATCAACTTGCGCTTGGCGAGCTGACCGTCGCGTTCGACGCGGCGGAGGAAGTCGTCGAGCGCCTCACGCGTCTTCGGCTTGTAGGTCTTACCGATCCGGTCCCGCCCGATCCCCTCGACCTTGCCGAACCTGTCCAGCTGGTGCTCGCGGATCGCGACGACCGACTCGGTCACCTGGCGGAGCCGCTTCTGGTCGACCCGGTCCTCTTCCTCGGTGAGCTCCCGGAGCTCGGTCGCGAACTCGCCCGCCTCGATCCGACGTGCGAGATCGACCTCCTGGGCGGCCGTGAGGAGCGGGACCTTGCCGATCTCCTTCAGGTACATCCGAACGGGATCGTTCGTGGGGGCCTTCAGGAGATCGACGTCGAGCTGACGCTGCGCCGAGGCGTCGACCTCGTCGCCGGGGACCTCGATGACCTCGATCCCCTCGCCCCGCAGGTGCTCCTCGACCTGCGTCAGGAACTCCTCGACCTGCTCCGGCGTGAAGTCGTCGACGGGAACGGATTCGAGCAGGTCGTCCGAGGTCACGAAGCCACGCTCACGCCCGCGGGCGGTGATCTGTTCCTTCGCTTCCTCCAGACCCAGGTCGCGGGCCACTTCGGTCAACGCTCTCGCTCCCATGCGCTCCAGGTGGGAAACGTCGAGAAGTGTACGAGACGTGAACGCCCGTGACCCGCGCGGTCTTGACCGCGGCGACCGTCGTTCGTCCTAGGCCGCGTCGTGTCCTCGCTCTCGCAAACGACGCAACTCGCCGTCGGCGGCGATGAGCCGTTGGAACAGCTCGTCGTATCGCGGATCCGTTACGGGGTTCATCTTCTGCAGCTCCTGCCGGAGCGCGACGCTTCGACGCCGGAGCAGGAACTCCTGGAGCCGCGCCCAGACCTCCTCGGGGTAGCCGGGCAACTGATCGCCGTCGAGCGGTTCGAGCGCCAACGCGGTCAGCGCCTGCACGACCTCGTCGTCTCCACCTTCTGAGCTCGCGCCGCTCACACGACCGTCGGCTTCGCGGATCAGCGCCATCAGCTGGCGATTGCGGGAGGACCGGAAGTGCTCGTCCGATAGACGGGGCGCGATCGAACGGTACGCGACGTCGTCCCGAGCCAGGATCCGCAGCATCTCGCGCTCGACCCGCTCCTGCGCCGAGGCGCGCTTGACGGCCTGCTGGACCTCGACCGGGCGTCCCGAGAGCTGACGTTCGAGCTTGAGCACGACGGAACCCTCCGAGACCCCCGCGAGCTCGGCGAGCAGGTGCGCGTACTCGCTCTGTCGCACGGGGTCGCCGAGCTGCTCGAGCAGGGGGACCGCCGCGGCGACCGCCGCGCTCTGCCCCTCGATCGTCGAGAGGTCGTGGCGGCCCACCGTCCGTCGCACCATGTACTCGACGAGCGGAACGGCGCCGGCCGCGAGCTCGCGGAGCCTCTCGCCGCCGTGCTGATCGACGAAGTCCGCGGGGTCCAAGCCCTCGGGCAGGATCAGGACGACCGGCTGCACCGGGAACCGTTCGACGAACTCGAAGGCGCGTTCGGCCGCGCGCGCCCCCGCGTCGTCCGAGTCGAACGCGAGCACCATCCGCTGCGCGAACCGGGACGCGAGCCGGAAGTGTCCTTCGCCGAGCGCGGTCCCGCAGGTCGCGACCGTGTTCGGGACGCCGGCGCGGACCATCGCGATCACGTCGGTATACCCCTCGACGAGGAAGACCTCCCCCGATCTGGTGGCCGAGGCCTTCGCGCGTTGCAGGTTGTACAGGACCTCGGCCTTGCGGTAGACGGGGGTCTCGGGCGAGTTCAGGTACTTGGGACCATCCTCCCGACCGCCCGGCAGGATCCGGGCGCCGATCCCGACCGCCTTGCCGGACAGGTCGTGGACCGGGAACGTGATCCGGCGGCGGAACCGGTCGCGGACGTTGCCCTCCTGGTCCTTGAGGGCGAGGCCCGCCTCGACGAGCAGCTCCGCCGAGAGCGACTTGACGAGCCTGCGGAGCAGGAAGTCCGGGTAGGCCGGCGCGTAGCCGATCTCGAACTCGGCGGCCACCTCCCGGTCGATGCCGCGGGTCTCGAGGTACGCTGCGGGCCTCCTCCCCTTCCTTGGCCTCCAGCAGCGTCCGGTGGTACAGCTCGAACGCGGCCTCGTTCGCGCGGACCAGGGCCTGGCGCTTTGACGCGACGCGCCGTTCGGCGGGCGTGTCGCCCTCGTAGCGGAGCGCGACCCCCGCTTCCTTGGCGAGGCGCTCGACCGCCTCGGCGAACTCGAGGTGCTCGACGTCGCGCAGGAACCCGATCGCGTCCCCGCCCTTGCCACAGCCGAAGCAGTGGTACAGGCCCTTCGAGGGTGAGACGCCGAACGACGGCGTCTTCTCCGTGTGGAACGGACAGAGCCCGACGAACCGGTCGTGGCCCGCCTTCTTGAGCGTGAGGTAGCCGGACACGAGCTTGACGATGTCGGTGCGCTCGTTCACGGCCGCGACGTCTTCGTCCCTGATCCTGCCGGCCAACGTCCTCCCCCTCGACCGTCGCGTTACAGCAACCAGCGTTGGGGAAGGAACAGCTGCTCGTAGATGCGGAGAGCGTACCTGTCCGTCATCCCGGCGATGTAGTCCGCGACGCGGGTCGGCGGGTCTCCCGGCGCCCGATGGTACTCCTGCGGCACCTCCTCGGGGTGGTCGAGGTAGTGCGCGAACAGGCTCCGCACCATCGAGATCGCCTTGTCCTGCTCCGAACGCGCCTCGTCCCGCAGGTAGACGTTGTCGAACAGGAACTCACGCAAGCCGTCGAGCGCCCGGAAGACGTCGTCGGACAGACCGATCTCGGGCCCGCCGGCGCTCCGTTCCACAAGGTCCGTTACCAGGGTGTTGATCCGCGCCGAGTGGGTCGACCCGAGGACCTCGACCGCGCGAGCCGGCAGCTCGTCCTGCCCGATGACACCGGCTCGGACGGCATCGTCGACGTCGTGGTTGACGTAGGCGATCCGGTCGGCGAACCGGACGAGCTGCGCCTCCGGCGTCGACGGCGGCGGCATCGACCACGTGTGGTTGACGATCCCGTCGCGAACCTCCCACGACAGGTTCAGCCCCTCCCCGTCGTTCTCGAGGTGGTCGACGATCCGCAGGCTCTGCTCGTTGTGGCGGAACGGCCGACCGAGGAACGGCGTGAGCGCCTGCTCGCCGAGGTGCCCGAACGGCGTGTGCCCGAGGTCGTGGCCGAGCGCGATCGCCTCCGTGAGGTCCTCGTTCAGGCGCAGCGCGCGCGACGCGGTCCGTGCGATCTGGCTCACCTCGAGCGTGTGGGTGAGCCGGACGCGGTAGTGGTCGCCTTCGGGAGCGAGGAACACCTGGGTCTTGTGCTTCAGGCGCCGGAACGCCTTCGAGTGCACGATGCGGTCCCGGTCGCGCTGGAAGCAGGTTCGGAGGTCGTCCTGCGGCTCGTCGTGCTCCCGACCCTTGCTGGCGGAGGCCAGCGTCGCGTTCGGCGACAGGGTGTCGCGTTCGATCTCCTCCGTGCGTTCGCGGGGTACGGCCACGCAGCGATACTACCGTCGAGCTCGGACGCACCTTTTCCGAGGGGCCGCAGTACGATCGGGCCTTCGATCTCCGGGCCGAAGGCCGGCCCTCGTTTTCCGGCTCGAAAGGGAGGCTCGGATGAACAGCGTCCGGATGCGCGTCCTGATGGGGTCAGCGGCGCTGCTTCTGTTCGCCGCGGCATGCGGCGGAGACTCCGGCGATCCCGGCGCCGGCGGGACGACGGACACCGGCTCGATGGGGGAAAGCGGGGGCACCGAGATGACCGGCGACGACCCGGGCGCCGGCAGCCTCTACGGAGGCGACGATGAGGAGACGACGGGTCCTACCGGGGCGACGGACGCGGGAACGGGTGACGCGGACGTCTCGGTCTCCCTCAACAACTACCTCTTCGATCCGCGCACCGTGAGGGTCGCCAGCGGGGACGACGTCGCCGTTCGCAACGGCAACACCAAGACCCCCCACACGTTCACGGTCGTCGGCGAGGACGTCGACCTCGAGCTGGGGCCGCTCGAGACCGAGTCGGCGACGATCGACCTGTCGCCCGGCACCTACGACCTGATCTGCCGGTTCCACGAGGAACTCGGCATGACCGGGACGCTGAAGGTGACGTAGGCCGGCGCCCGGTTGCCCGCGCGACGCTCTCGGCGGGCTCAGTGTCCCGAGAACCGGTAGTACAGGTACGCGAGCGTCTCCCGAACGTAGCCGCCGAAGCGCGTCCCCTCCGTGCGGGCCGCGGACTGCCATGTCGCGGACGCGTACGCCTCGATGCCGAGATCGGACGCCATCCGCTTCATGCGAAGGTTGTGCCACGGGTCCGATACCAGGAACGCGGAGTCGAGCCCTCGATCGCCCATCCACGTCGCTGCCGCTCGGAGGCTCTCGAGCGTCGTGGTCCCGACCGGGGACGCAACCACCGACCCCGACGGCACACCATCCGACACCAACCAGTCGCGACCCGACTCGGCCTCCGTCGAGGTGTCGCCCGGCGCGCCGCCGCCGAGCACCAGGATCGTGTCGGCTCTCCCCTCGTCGTAGAGGAGCTCGGCGTGGCGGAGCCGCCCCTCGAACACGGGCGAAGGATCCCCGTTGTACTGGGCCGCCCCCAGCACGAGGATCACGTCCACCCGGTCGACCAGGCTGGCGTCGTCCGTGTGGGCCGCGCGCCAGACCGCGACCCCCGTCGCCGCAAAGACGAAGACGATCGCCATGGCCACCGCGGCCATCGTGACCAGCACGGGGTGCCGCCGGATCGCGTCCATGGGCCGATGCTAGCAACGCCCATCCCGAACACCGGAGAGCGAGCGACCCCTCTGACTCAGGCGATCCGATGTTCCCGCGGTTTGGCTCGGACAGTATCGAGAGCTCCGCGGTCCGGCGACCCCTAGGAGGCGATCACGCCCGCCCGTTCGAGCGTCTCCAGGAACGCGCGACGTTCGAACCCCCGCCCGAGGACGACCTTCGGGTCGCAGGGCCCGCCTTCGTCCCAGACGAGCACCCAGACACGGTGGACGCCACCCGCGATGCGCCCGATCCCGCCCCCGACGAGCACGACGGTTCCGGCGTCGGGAAGGCCCTCGCCGAACTCACCAGGTATGCCGGCGAACGCGTGCAGCTCTCGGCCGGCCTCGTCCCGGAAACCGAGCCGTACCCCGACACGGTCGGGGTACGACTCCTCGAACGTGTCGGTACGCTCGAACCCGGGTGGCGTCACGAAGCTCACCTCGCACGTCGGGCGGTCCGACGTCGGGGGCTGCTGCGACGCGGCACCGCCTCCGCAGGCCACCAGCGTGAGGACGCTCGACACGAAGGCCGCGGCGTTGCGCGCCGTCACGGGAGCGACTCCGTCACCGGGCCCAGCAACGGCCCCAACCCGTCGGGGTTCGCCTCCTGGCCGAGGCCGGCGTACAGACCACCCAGGCTCCTCACCCGCTCGGGCAGGATCGACGCCTCGTTCCCGAACGCTGCGGCGAGCTCGACGAAGGCGTTCGCGCCCTCCTCGGTCCGGAAGACGCTCACGAGCGCGAACTCCCCCGGCTCACCGACCTGCTGCCTGAAGCCCTGGAACTGCGCGACCGGGACCACGTAGTACCCCTGGAGATCGCCGAAGCTCATCGCCTCGTTGGCGGCCTCGGCCTCCCGCCGGTCGTCGAACACGCCGCCGACCACCGCGATGAGCAGCTCGCCGGCTCCCGTGTCCGACGCCATCGCGGGACCGATCGGGCGACCGTAGGGTTGCGGGTTGGGGGCCGTCCGCGCCGCCGCCGCCAACACGCCCGCCGAGGCCATCACGCCGGCCGCGAGCCCGGCCACGATCGCATGTCGTCGCTTCATCGTTGCCTCCTCGGGGGACTCAGTAGTTGGTCGCGTACTGGAAGTGCATGGGATCGCAGAACGCGAGCCCCCAGTACCAGTTGTGGTTCTGCCAGATCGGAGCGTGGCGCTTGTTCACCGTCGACGTGCATTTGCCCATGTAGTCCTCGGCCGAGGACACGTCGATCGCGATCCCGAACGCGTGCGTGCTCCATTCGTTGCTGTTCCGCTTCGCCCGGCACGCGTACCCGTAGATGCCGTGCTCGACGTACGGTTGCAGATGGGCGTTCTGGATGTGCCCGTACACGTCGTTGTCCAGGTTCGTCGACCTGCCGCCCTTGTCGGAGACCATCGCCGTGGGACGGCCGCCGAGCTTGCGGTGGAAGCTGAACCAATACGTCACGCCGTTGTCGGCCGCCTTCCACTTCATCGAGATCGCCCTGGCCTCCGCGTTGCACGGCTGCCCGAACCGGTTGACGATCTGCGTGTAGCCGCTCGGCCTCGACGGGTAGTTGGCGTGCTGGTCGCGCCAGCCGAGCTGCCCCCAATGGAACGCGGCGATCAGCGGCAGGACGATCGCGATCGGCAGGGCGATGCCGAGGGATCGAACCACCTTGTCTCCGCGCGAACCCTTCCGCACGAGCCACCTCCTCGTTCCGGGGGGAGGTGGGAGAGGTTTGGGAGCTTAGCGAACGCGCGTTCGACCGCGCATCACCAACTCGGGGGATTCGCGCCGTGCGACCGGGCGATTTCGGCGAGCCGTTACTTCGAGGCGGACTCCGCGGAGCCGATAGCGGCCTGACCCGCTGCCAGTCGCGCGGTCTCGACGCGGAACGGCGAGCAGCTCACGTAGTCGAGACCGAGCTCGTGGCAGAACGCGACCGACGCAGGATCGCCGCCGTGCTCGCCGCAGATCCCGACGTGCAGGCTCGCGTTCGCGGCCTTTCCCTCTTCGACCGAGATCCGCATCAGGCGTCCCACCCCCGGCAGGTCGATGGTCACGAACGGGTTCGCCGGCACGAGCTTGCGCTCCTCGTACATCCCGACGAACTTGCCGATGTCGTCCCGGCTGAAGCCGAACGCCGTCTGCGTCAGGTCGTTGGTCCCGAACGAGAAGAACTCGGCCGCCTCCGCGATCTCGCCGGACGTGACCGTGGCGCGAGGGAGCTCGATCATCGTGCCCCACTCGAGGTGATCGAGCTCGACACCCTCGGCCCGGAGCACCTCCGCCGCAACGGGTTCGAGCTCGGCACGCATCTGCTCGAGCTCGGGCTTGGTCGCGACCAGGGGGATCATGATCTCGACCCTCGGGTCGCCACCCTCCTTCTTGACGCGAGCCGCGGCCTCGCAGATCGCCCGAACCTGCATCGCGTACAGGCCCGGCTTCACGATCCCGAGCCGCACGCCGCGCAGGCCGAGCATCGGGTTGGCCTCGTGGAGCTGGTCGACCTTGCCGAGGATGACCCTGGCCTCCTCCAGCGGGACACGCTCGTCGCGCAGCCGAACCTCGCGCTCCCCGCGTTCCTCGGCTCGGGCGACCCCGACGGCGAGCTCGACCTGGTTCGGGAGGAACTCGTGGAGCGGCGGGTCGAGCAGCCGAACCGTCACCGGCAGGCCGTCCATCGCTCGGAAGATGCCGACGAAGTCCTCGCGCTGCAGCGGGAGCAGCGCGTCGTACGCCTTCTGCTCCTGCTCGGTGGTCTCCGCGAAGATCATCTGCCGCACCGCACCGACGCGCTCCTCGCCGAGGAACATGTGCTCGGTTCTGCACAGCCCGATGCCCTCGGCGCCGCGGTCGCGGGCGTTCGTCGATTGGTCGGGCGTGTCGGCGTTGGCGCGGACGCGGAGACGCCGGCGCCCGTCGGCGATCCGCATCAGCCGCTCGAACGCCTTCCAGATCCTCTCCTCGCGCGCCGCGGCGTCGCCGGAACGAGCCTTCTCGAGCACCGACTCCTCGAGCGGCAGCTCGCCCACGTAGACGTTGCCGGTGAAGCCGTCGATCGTGACGACCTCACCTTCCTTCACGGTGGTGCCGTCCGCGGAGAAGGTCTTCGCCGCCGGGTCGAGCTTGATCGCGTCTGCCCCGCACACCGCCGGGATCCCTTCGCCGCGTGCAACCACCGCCGCATGCGAGTTCGTCCCGCCCGCGCTCGTGAGGATCCCCTGCGAGGCGATCATGCCGTGGTAGTCGTCGGGCGTCGTCTCGCGGCGGACCAGGACGACCTTGTCACCGGCCTTCGAACGCTCCTCGGCGTCGTCGGCGGTGAACACGACCTTGCCCGTCGCGGCTCCGGGGCTCGCGTTGAGGCCCTTGGCGATCGGCTCGACCCCGTCCGCCTTCACCCGGCGCTTGAACAGCTCCTCGAGACGGTCGGCGTCGACGCGGAGCAGCGCGGTGTCCTCGTCGATCAGACCCTCCTCGAGCATGTCGTACGCCATCACCCACTCGGCGAACGCCGTCCGCTTGCCGATGCGCGTCTGCAGGATCCAGAGCTTGCCCTTCTCGATCGTGAACTCGATGTCGCACATGTCGCGGTAGTGGCCCTCGAGCGTGGTCATCACGTCGATGAGCTCGCGGTACGACTCGGGATCGATCCGTGCGAGCTCCGCGATGCGCTTGGTGTTGCGGATCCCCGCGACCACGTCCTCTCCCTGCGCGTTCTCCAGGTAGTCGCCGTACGGGACCTTCTCGCCGGTGGACGGGTCGCGCGTGAAGGCGACGCCGGTCCCCGAGTCCTCACCACGGTTGCCGAACACCATCGCGACGACGTTGACGGCGGTGCCGAGGTCGTCGCTGATCTTGTTCTGCCGTCGGTAGTCGATCGCCCGCTTGCCGTTCCAGCTCTCGAACACCGCGGCGATCGACAGCCGGAGCTGCTCCTTCGGATCCTGCGGGAAGTCCTCGCCCGTGTGCTCGCGGTAGATCGCGCGGAACCGCTCGATCAGCGCACTCAGGTCGTCGGCGTCCAGATCCGTGTCCTGCGCGCCATCGGACTTCGCACGCTTCGCCTCGTCCAGCGCGTGCTCGAACGCATCCGCGGGCACGTCCATCACGATCTTGCCGAACATCTGGATGAACCGCCGGTACGCGTCCCGCGCGAAGCGAACGTCGCCTTCGGTCTGCTTGGCCAACCCCTCGACCGAACGGTCGTTGAGCCCGAGGTTGAGGACCGTGTCCATCATCCCGGGCATCGAGAACTTGGCCCCCGAGCGCACCGAGACCAGCAGTGGGTCGTCCGGGTCGCCGAGGGTCTTGCCCATGGCCCCCTCGAGCCGCCGGAGGTGCTCCCCCGCCTCCTCCAGCATCTCCGGCGGAGCGCCACCCTGCGCGAGGAAGATCAGGCACGCCTCGGTGGTGATCGTGAAGCCGGGCGGAACGGGAAGGCCCATGTTGGTCATCTCGGCGAGGTTGGCCCCCTTACCGCCGAGGAGGTCCTTCATGTCCCGGTTGCCTTCGGAGAAGTCGTAGACGTACTTGGTCATCGATGTGCCTCCGCCGCGAGGATGGGTTCGGACCGGACCAGTCTACGGACGCCGTGGAGGGACCAGCCCGGGTCGGGACCGTCGGTTCCGCCGAGCGATGGCTAGGCGGGTGAGCTCGGGTCGCGGGCGCCCTCGTCCGCGTCCACGAAGGCGGATGCCATCTGCAGGCATCGCTCGACGTTGTCCTGGTCGCCCTGGATCAGCGCCTCGTAGGCGAGGTTCAGCCAGCCCGAGCTCTTCTGCGCGAGCTCGGCGTCTTCGGATCGGAGTGCGCGTCCCGAGCACAGGACGTCCAGGACCGGGCGGTATGCGACCGCGAGGACCGCAGAGGCCCGCGCGTCGAACCGTGCCTCGGGGTCCGATGGCGTGCGGAGCGCCTCGCGCTCGGCGGCGGCGCATTGATCGCGAAGCGCCCGGTAGGCCACCTCGACCTCTTCCGCCGGCGCGCCCTCGGTGGCGATGCCGATCAGGGCGCGGATGCTCCGCGTGGTCTGTACGAGGATCCCGTCCATGGGCATCGGCCTAGTGTCGTCCCCCGCTAGGCGCCCACGCCATCGGCCGGGTGACGGGAAGTTGCGACGAAGGACCTACGTCGTTCGGCGACCTCGTCGGGATGCGGCGGGCCCTCAGGCGGCCGCGGCGTGGAGGGTCTCGAGCGTCGCCGCGTCGGTGGCGAACAGCACCGTGACCACCGTCCCGTCGGACTCGAGAACCGTGGCGTGCTCGTCTCCCTGGTCGATCCAGTCGGTCATCGCGGCGGCGAACTCCCGCGCGTCGTTCGGGCTGTCCCACGCGGTCGACAGCACCACGGCGGTTTCGCTCCCGTCGGACCACGCGCGATACGTGCCGCCGTCCCACCCCGCGGTCGCCGAGCCCGCCTCCGAGCCGTCGAGCCGGAGCCCGAGCGCGATCTGCAACCAGGCTTCCCCGATCGCCATCACGTCGAGGTCCTCCCACTCCTCCCCCAACGCAGCCGAGAGGTCGGGCACGTCCACGGGCGTCGGCGCGTCGTTCGGGTACCGCTCGGGATGGATGATCTGCTCGGTCGAGGCGGGGAGGTCGCGGAACGCCTCGTCCACCGCGTCCAGACCTCCGCGCGAGTCGAGGGCGCTGATGAAGCGCATCCCCTGGTCGTAGGGCCACGCCTGGAGCCGGGTCACGAACGGGCGGGATGCCTTCGGTCGAAGTGTCCTGCGTCGCGGCCTCGATGCCCACCTGCACCTGCTCCGCCGCCGAGAGGAAGGTCTGCGCCCATCGCAGCATGAAGAACGTCGCGTTGCCCTCGACCAGCGCGAGCGCGGCGGCGGCATCCTCGTCTCGGCATTCCGCTCCGAGCACGTCCAGCCGTTCGAGCCCGAACCGCTGGTCGTCGATCGCGTGCGTGAGCTCGTGGGCGAGCGTGATCCGTTCGAGCGGCGAGGGCGACTCGCTCCCGGTGAACTTCAGCTCGCCGCTCACGGTGTCGTAGTAGCCGATCACCTGGCCCGAGCCATAGCTCTCGTACGCATCCCGCAGGCTCGTGCCATCGGGGATCACGCCGATCGTGTCCCACGCGACGCTCCGGCGCGCGAACTGCCCCCTCGGGTAGGCGATGTCGGCGTACTGGAGGAGGTCGCGGCCGATCTCCTCCTGCGACACGGGCTCGGCGACCACCCGCTCGGAGTAGCCGAACCCGCGGATCTGCTCGACCTGCCGCATCACCTGCGCGATGAGCGCCGGCGTCGGCCCCTCGGCCCGGACCTCCGAACCGGAGTCGAGGTCGGGTTCGGGCACCTCACACAGGCGCTCGGCGGCGGCGACGGCCGAGTCCGGCCCCTTCGGTGCGGGCGAAGGCACCTCGGGCGAGGACGGTACGGGAGCCACGGACGACGGCTGATCGGGCGCCGGGTCGCCGGGTAGCTCGGTGCCGGTGCACGCGGCGACCCCGAGTCCGAAAGCGACCGCGAGGGCCGCAGCCCGGAGCCTCACGAGCGCCTCGGGACGAGCGCGCTCGCCACGGCCAGGCCGGTGGCGGCCACGGAGAAGACGCTGGAGACCCATAAGAGACCTATCGACCGCAGGGAGCCCAGCGATGAGGCCATGAGCGCCACCGCCGCCACGAGCATCAGGACGAAGGCCGCGGCGTACAGGCTGACCCAGCCTCGGCGTCGCTTCGGGTCCTCCA
Organism: uncultured Actinomycetes bacterium; assembly: GCA_963731925.1. GTDB lineage: Bacteria > Actinomycetota > UBA4738 > UBA4738 > HRBIN12 > DASSJM01. Next base: position 33,620 of record CAVSXK010000010.1, on the reverse strand, counting down.
TCGTCTAGAGGCGTTCGGCGAGGTAGCCGACGAGGTTCTCGATCGGGATCCGGTCCTGGGCCATCGTGTCCCGTTCACGGACGGTCACCTGCCGGTCCTCGAGCGTGTCGAAGTCGACGGTCACACAGAGAGGCGTGCCCACCTCGTCCTGACGCCGGTAGCGCCGTCCGATCGAGCCGGCGTCGTCGAAGTCGCACATCCACCCCTGCTTGACGAGGTCGAACACCCCGCGGGCATCCGGCGCGAGCTGCTCGTTGCGCGAGAGCGGCAGGACGGCGACCTTGGTCGGCGCGAGGTCCTTGTGGAGCGCGAGGTAGGTGCGCTTCTCGGTGCCGCCCTTGGCGGTCGGCGCCTCCTCCTCACGGAACGCGTCCACCAACGCGGTCAGCACGATCCGATCGACGCCGGCGGCGGGCTCGACGACGTACGGCAGGTACCGCTCGTCCTTCTCCTGGTCGAAGTACATCAGGTCCTCGCCGCTCGCCTCCTGGTGCGCCTTCAGGTCGAAGTCGGTCCGGTTCGCGATCCCCTCGACCTCCTGCCAGCCGAACGGGAACTCGTACTCGACGTCGGAGGCCGCCTTCGCGTAGTGCGCGAGCTCGTCGGATTCGTGCGGCCGGAGACGGAGCTTCTCCTTGCGGATGCCGAGGTCGACGTACCACTGCATCCGCTCGTGCACCCAATACTCGAACCATTCGTCGTCGGTCCCGGGTTCGACGAAGAACTCCATCTCCATCTGCTCGAACTCGCGTGTACGGAAGATGAAGTTCCCGGGGGTGATCTCGTTGCGGAACGACTTCCCGATCTGCGCGATGCCGAACGGGATCTTCTTGCGCGAGGTCTGCTGCACGATCGCGAAGTCGACGAACATCCCCTGTGCGGTCTCGGGGCGCAGGTACGCCGTGCTCGACTCGTCCTCGACCGGGCCCATGTGGGTCTTGAACATCAGGTTGAACTGGCGCGGCTCGGTGAACCGCTTCTGGCCGCAGTTCGGACAGGTCGCGTCGGGACCCAGGTGGTCCTCGCGGAACCGCTGGTGACAGTTGAGGCATTCGACGAGCGGGTCGTGGAAGCCCGCGACGTGGCCGCTCGCCTCCCAGACGCGAGGGGACATGATGATCGCCGCCTCGAGGCCGACGATGTCGTCGCGGAGCTGGACCATCGATCGCCACCAGGCGCTGCGGACGTTGCGCCGGAGCTCGACGCCGAGGGGACCGTAGTCCCACGACGAGCGCAGCCCCCCGTAGATCTCGCTGGACTGGAACGCGATCCCCCGCCGCTTGGCGAGGGACGTGACGGCCTCCATCAGCTCGGCCATAGGTGAGGTCCTCCTCTCTCCCGGTCGCTGGCTGCGGCCGCTGGCGTGGGGTCCAGTCTACGGGCGAGCTAGTCCGAGTCGTTCTCGGCGATCGCGCCGAAACGCCGGGACCGCTTCTGGAAGTCTCGGACGGCCTCGTACAGGTGCTCGCGATCGAAGTCGGGCCAGTAGACCGGCGTGAAGTAGAGCTCGCTGTAGGCCGCCTGCCAGAGGAGGAAATTGCTGATCCGTTCCTCGCCGCTCGTGCGGATGATGAGGTCGGGGTCCGGCATGTCCGGGTGGTACAGCCGTCGGGAGATCGATTCCGGAGTCAGCTTCTCGCCCTTCAGGCGTCCGGCATCGTGGTCGGCGATCAGCCTCTTCACCGCGTCGACGACCTCGACCCGGCCGCCGTAGTTGAACGCGATCGTCAGGGTCATCCCGGTGTTGTCGCGGGTGAGCTCCTCCGAGACCTCCATCTCCTTCAGCACCGAACGCGGGACCTTCCAGTCGCGCCGGCCGAGGAACCGCACGCGGACGTTCATGCGGTGGAGCTCGTCGCGCCGACGCCGCAGGAGGCCGCGGTTGAACCCCATCAGGAAGGCGACCTCCGCCTTCGGACGCTTCCAGTTCTCGCTCGAGAACGCGAACATCGTGAGCCAGCCGAGGCCGAGATCGTTCGCCCCGACGACGGTGTCCCACATCGCCTCCTCGCCGGCGGTATGGCCGTCGGTCCTGGGCAGGCCACGGAGCTTGGCCCACCGGCCGTTGCCGTCCATCACGATGCCGACGTGGTTCGGCAGTCGATCGTGGTCGAGATCGTGGAGGTAGGTGCTCATGTGGCGAGGCTCCGGGCCAGGATCGGCAGGCTCTTCATGCGGCGCTCCAGGTGGTACTCGGTGAAGCCGAACAACAGGGCGCGCGACTCGCGCCTGACCTCGTTATCGGCTCGAACGTCGCCGGCCTCAAGGAGCCCGGTCCCCCCGAGCGTCGCGAGGAAGTCGAGCGCCTCGAGCGATGCGGGGCCGGCATCGAGGTCGGCGTCCGCTCTGCAGACCGCGCCCCCCAAACCGCTGGCGAACCGTTCGGGCGCGGGGGCCCCGCAGACGGCGCACGTCGTGAGCGCCGGATGGAACCCCGAGAGCGAGAGGAGCTTCAGCAAGAAGGATTCGGCGACGGCGGCGGGGTCGGCCGGCCGGGCATCGAGCGCCCGCATCCCGGTCAGGAGCAGCATGAACAACCGCACGTTGCGCTCGTGCTCCTCGGCGACCTTGTCGACGGCTTCCAGCATGGTCTCTCCCGCGGCGAACAGCCCGAGGTCGCCCCGGAGCGCCCGGAACGGCGACACGATCTCGGCCTGGCTGACGGTGTCGAGCGACCCTCTCCCCCGGTAGACCATGAGGGAAACGTGCGTGAACGGCTCCAGCCGGGCGCCGAACCGCGAGGTCGTCTTCCGGATGCCCTTGGCCACGGCCCGGACCTTGCCCGAGCCCTGAGTCATGACCGTGACGATCTTGTCGGCCTCGCCCAGCTTGACCGAGCGCAGCACGACGCCCTGTTCCTTGTAGAGGGGCACGCCCGAATCGTACCCGTGGCCCTCCGGCCTACCGGTCAGCGAACGTTGCGAAGTCGTGGAGATGCGCCGGGTTCGACGTCCGATCGCGGATGCTAGGCGCCCATCGGGTGCCAGACGGTCTTGAACTCCATCAGCGCGGTGACCTCGTACGGCGACTGGGCATCCTCGGAGAAGGGGTCGACGTCGCGTGCCCGAACGACCCGCTTGACGTTCTCGGCCGAGAGCCGTTCGGCCTCGGCCCGCTCGCCCTCGGGGATGCCGGTCACGTCGATCGCGTTGACGTCCATGTGGCCGGCGAGCCACGGGACGAGCTCCTCCGTCAGGCCCGTGAGGATGTTCACGACGCCGCCCGGAACGTCCGAGGTCGCGAGCACCTCGCCGAGCGAGACCGCGGGCAGCGGCGACGGCTCGCTCGCCAGCACGACCGCCGTGTTCCCCGACACGATCGCAGGCGCCAGCCGGGAGACCAGCCCGAGCAGCGACCGATCGCCGGGCGCGACGATCCCCACGACCCCGGTCGGCTCGGGGATCGTGAAGTTGAAGTAGGGGCCGGCGACCGGGTTCGTCGCGCCGAGGAGCTGGCCGATCTTGTCGGCCCACCCCGCGTACCAGACCCAGCGGTCGATCGAGGCGTCCACCCCCTTGCGTGGGTCCTTCGCGCCGGCGTCGGCAAGCTCGACCTCGAACTGGGAGCGCCGGCCCTCCATCAGCTCGGCCACGCGATAGAGGATCTGGCCCCGGTTGTACGCGGTCTTGCTCGACCACTCGGGCTGAGCGGCCCGAGCCGCTCGAACCGCGTCTCGCAGGTCCTTGCGCGACGCCCGAGCCGCACGGGCGAGCAACCGCCCGTCGTGCGAGGTGACCTCGTACGAGCGCCCGGACTCGCTCCTCGGGAACTCTCCCGCGATGTAGAGCTTCGCCGTTCGGCGAACGGGGACCCGCGCATCGGTCGTCACGAGTCGAGCTCCAGGTAGGGCTCGAGCCCGTGCAGACCGCCCTCGCGCCCGAACCCGCTCTCCTTGTACCCGCCGAACGGCGATGCCGGATCGAACCGATTGAACGTGTTCGCCCACACGACGCCCGCCTTCAACCGCTCGGCCATCCACAGGATCCGCGAGCCCTTCTCGGTCCAGATGCCGGCCGACAGGCCGTACGGCGTGTTGTTCGCCTTCTCGACCGCCTCGGCCGGCGTCCGGAAGGTCAGGATCGACAGCACCGGCCCGAAGATCTCCTCACGCGCGATCCGGTGCGACTGCGACACGTTGGTGAACAGCGTCGGACGGAACCAGAACCCGCGTTCGGGCAGAGCGCACTCGGGCTGGTACATCTCGGCGCCCTCGTCGACCCCGGCCGCCACGAGCTCCTCGATCTTGGCGAGCTGGGCTTTCGAGTTGATCGCGCCGATGTCGGTGTTCTTGTCGAGCGGGTTCCCGACTCGGAGCGTCTGGAGGCGGTCCTTGAGCTTCTCGAGCAGCGGCTCGAACACCGGCTCCTGCACGAGCAACCGTGACCCCGCGCAGCACACGTGACCCTGGTTGAAGAAGATGCCGTTGATCACGCCCTCGACGGTCTGGTCCAACGGGGCGTCCTCGAACGCGATGTTCGCCGCCTTGCCGCCGAGCTCGAGCGTGAGCCGTTTCCCGGTCCCCGCGACGGTCCTGCGGATGATCTTGCCGACCTCGGTCGAGCCGGTGAACGCGATCTTGTCGACGTCGTCGTGCTCGACGAGGTACGCGCCCGTCGGTCCCGCTCCCGTGATGATGTTGACGACCCCGGGCGGAAGCTCCGCCTCCTGGATCACCTGCGCGAGCAGGAGCGCGGTGAGCGGCGTCGTCTCCGCGGGCTTCAACACCACGGTGTTGCCCGTCGCGAGCGCGGGGGCGATCTTCCACGCCGCCATCAGCATCGGGAAGTTCCACGGGATGATCTGGCCCGCCACACCGACCGGCTTCGGGGTTCGGTTGGGGAAGGCGTAGTCGAGCTTGTCGGCCCAGCCCGCGTAGTAGAAGAAGTGCGCGGCCGCAAGCGGGAGGTCGACGTCGCGCGACTCCTTGATCGGCTTGCCCCCATTCATCGTCTCGAGCACCGCGAACTCCCGGGCGCGCTCCTGGAGCTGGCGCGCGATCCGGTACAGGTACTTCGCCCGTTCGCTCCCGGGGAGCTTGCGCCACCGCTCCTTGTAGGCCTTGCGCGCGGTCCGAACGGCGATGTCGACGTCCTCGGGACCGGCATCGGCTACCTCGGCGAGCGTCGCCTCGGTCGCGGGGTCGATCGTCTCGAACCACGACCCGCTCTTCGGGTCGACGAACTCGCCCCCGATGAACAGGCCGTAGCGCCGCTCGAGCTTGACGATCTCGGTCGACTCGGGCGCGTCCGCGTACTCCCAGACCGGCTCGAGCTCCTCGAGCGCCGAAGTCGCCTTCTTCGCGATGTCGGCCATCAGTCGATCGTGTAGTCGTCGGGACCCTGGTAGCGGCCGGTGCGCTCCTTGTCGATGGAGGCCATGAAGGTCGGGAACACGGTACTCCGAGTTTACGCTAGACCAATACATGCGCATGGTGGCGCGGTGGCAGCGCGCGATGCGCCCGGTACCGGAGGACCGGCTGCCCGTCTGATCTCCGAGACCCAGCACACGGCCCGCAGCGCGTTGCTGTGATAGCACCGAGAGACCGGGGCAACGTCCTCGACCTGCCCTCCTTGCCGAAGAGGGAGAACCTTGGGGAGGAGAGCTAACAAGCCGACCCGTGCGATGTCTTCTAGCTTGCCCCCGTATAGGTACGGCAGACCGCGTGGGGTCCAGTCGCGACGTCACGCGTCACGACGACCCCGTTGTGGAGAATCTTGCACACGATCCTGCCGGGTCCGTCGCTCTCGCGCTGACCCATGACGGTCACCATTTCGAACCCGCTAACACGAACGCTGTGTCCCCACGGAAGGTCTACGTGGCTTGAAGTCGTGGAGCGGTAGGTCCCCCAGGTGACCAGTGCACTGCCGCCGCCCTTGACACGAACGGCCCATCCGCCGCCGCCGGCGAGTGCTGACGATGCTGAAATCGCTAGCAAAACGGCAACGACCATCGCTGCCAGTGCCTTCTTCATCGTGTCCTCCTCTGCCACCACGGCCTGAGGTAGTCATCGGCACCAACAGAGGCCAGCCTGAATGCGGTGACGCGACCAGGTCCGTCCCGGTGGGACAGGTCAAGTAATGCAGGAAACGGGCCGATGTCTCACAAGATGGGGCGCTGGGAGCTGCTGGAGTGGACGACCGACTCGGCGGTGGGTTGCTGGCTTGAGCACATCGAGGGCGGCTGCGACGTGTGTCGGCCGAGCCTGGGCGAGGGCTTCAGCGCATGCGAGGAGGGGGCGCTGCTCCGAGACGCTGCGTTGCAAGAACTTCAGTCGATCGTGTAGTAGTCGGGACCCTGGTAGCGGCCGGTGCGCTCCTTGTCGATCTGCATCAGCACGTCGTTCAGGAGCGTGGACGCGCCGATCCGGAACCGGTCGGGCGTCATCCACTCCGGCCCGAGCGTCTCGTAGACCAGGACGAGGTACTGGATCGCCTGCTTCGACGCCCGGACGCCTCCGGCGACCTTGACGCCGACGCGGTGGCCGGTCTCGTGGAAGAAGTCGCGAGCCGCCTCCATCATGCAGAGCGCCGCCGGGAGCGTCGCGTTCACGCCGATCTTGCCCGTCGAGGTCTTGATGAAATCGGCCCCGGCCGCCATCGCGAGCACCGACGCCTGGCGGATCCGATCGTACGAGCCGAGCTCGCCCGTCTCCAGGATCACCTTGAGGTGCGCGTCTCCCGCTGCGTCCCGAGCGGCCGCGATCTCCTCGAAGCACGGGGCGTACTGCCCACCCAGGAAGTACGAGCGGTTGAGGACGATGTCGACCTCGTGCGCGCCGAGGTCGACGACCTCGCGGATCTCCGCCAGCCGGGCCCCGAGCGGCCCCAGGCCGGCCGGGAACGCGCCGGCGACGCTCGCGACCTTCACGCTCGAGCCCTTGAGTTGCGCGAGCGCGACCGGCACGAGGTGTGGATACAGGCACACGGCCGCGACCGAGGGGATCGACGGATCGACCGGGTTCGGCCGGACGGCCTTCGCGCACATCGCGATGACCTTGCCGACGGTATCCGTGCCCTCGAGCGTGGTGAGGTCCATGCACCGGATCGCGAGGTCGAGCGCCCACAGCTTCGATTCGCGCTTGATCGAGCGCTTGGCGAGCGAGGACGCCCGCTCCTCGAGCCCGACCGCGTCCACCGCGGGCACCCGGGCGAGCAGCCTCGAGGCGTCCTTCGGCGCATACAGCGCCAGACCGGGGCGAGAGCGTTCGATCTCCGCTGCCTGAGACATCGCCCGCCATGGTACGTCCCTCACGCACGTCCTGCGGGTTCCCGTCCCGCCGGTTCCTTCCGCACCATCGCGGGATGCTTGTGCGCGAGTCGCATTGGAAGGAGCCCCGCACCGGCGGTCCGCCACGGGGCTCCTAGGGACCCGCCTTTCAGGGAAGGGGGGGTCTAGCCGCGATTCTAAAGAGGTCGGTCAACCGCGGGAATCAGGGGACTGACCGACCCCCATTTGATCTAGTTCACCAACCCTTCGACGCTTCTTGGGAGCCTGCCATCAGCGGCCGCCCTTGCATGCCGTCGAAGGACCAGGCGTCAAGCCCGGCGATTGTGCTTAGCTACACCCCGTCGGTCGCCGTACCGCCCGGACTCCGGTGCGCCCGATGGCCCGCCGTCACGCCGAAGCCGCTGACCCACTAGCGGTCCGACTCACACAATATCCAACCAGCACCGCCCAGAGCGTCCGGTCCCCCTCGCAGTCGATCGAGAGCTCGGCAAAGGTGCGCGTGTCATTTCCCTTGGTTGCACGGGGGCGATGGCGGAAGGCACGGCGGTCCAGACGCCTGCCCCCTTCCAGCTTTGTTCGCGCTACCCGGCGGGCGATCCTTGGGAACGGAGTTGCTACCCGGCGGGGGATCCTCGGGAACGGAGTTGCTACCCGGCGGGAGATCCTGGGGAACAGAGTTGCTGTTCCACCCCTTGTGGTGCCCGTTGTCCGCATGCTTGGGCGGCTGGTCATCCCAACCGTAGGCCACGCCAGGCGGTCGCCAGGCATCGCTCGGTGGATGGTCCTGACGACCGTGATCTCTGGACTGACCGCGGTTCGGCCCCGGTCGGTTGCCCGGCTCGCCCTCGTCCCACGAGGGGCCATAGGCGGCTGATGGTGTCGTTGAGGTCGCAAAGACGACCGGATGCGGCGGTGCGGGCTCCATGGCGGGCGCGGGGATGGGGACGCGCTCCGGAAGTTCGTGCGTGCGGGGCGCGCTCAGCGTCATCAGAAGGCTCGCGGAAACGGTCACCACAACGGTGCCCGCCGCGGTCACGAGTTGCGTGGGGTCGCGGAGCGCGTTCGCAAGGTGCGCTCGGATGAGATCCGCTTTCGCGGACAGGAGCGATCCGCCCACGCTCTGGGGAACGTGCAGCGCGGCCCCTGCCCGGAACGTGGGCACGAGCCCCCACACGACGGCCGCCCCGACGCCCTCGGCCACAAGGGCGTGCAGGAGTCCGGCCATCGCCGTCCCCGACATGCCTCGCTCGACGCGACCGAGCGCGCCGGGAGGCGTGTGATCGCCGACGGCGATGAGCACTGCATCAGGTGCCAGATCTCGAACGTGCTCGAGCGAGTCGCAGAGCTCGGCCTCAACGACGATCGCGTCCGGCTCGTCCGCCGACACGGCATCGATCAGCGCGTCCTCCGTCTCGGCCGCCGCGACGACGTCAAACCCATTCGTCCCGAGCCGAGCCTCCATGCTTCCGACGCTGCCCGCCGTGATCACGCGGAGCCGGTCGCTGTGCGGCCCCCACTCAGCGGCCGGAGCCTGTGGCGGCGAGGTGAAACGTTCGAGGATCGACATGGCCGCAGGCTCCCGGTGGACGTCGTTGGCGACTTCTTCGTCGGAAACCCCTTGAGTACCATCGCGCAGCGTCGCCGGTCATGTCGCACGATGGTTCTACGGGGGCCGGCGCGAGCGCGGCACCACCCGGCCGTCACCCGTTCGGACTATCGACGCCGGCATCCGGCTGGCGCCGCGAATCCCAGAGGGCAGGAACGTCTAGCGGGGCGCTGAGCGCGAATCATGGCCCGGAGGTTCGGGTCGGTTGCACGTTCCCGAACCGTCACCGGCGTACGAAGGCGCGCCCCGGTCCTTGAAATAGACCAGGGACCATACGGTGATCAGCGCATGGATGTGCTTGAGGTGTTCGTCCGCCCGCCAATGCGCCTTCGTTCATGTGGTCTCGTTGAGGGCGTTGCGGGCACTGTCTCGACGATGTCGCTCACGATCCGACTCGGAGGGCGCGCGGCGGTGCGCGTCCCGGCACGAGGTACACACGCAGCCGGGATTGCAGTAGTGATTCACGTAACACACGCAGCGACCTGGGCAGCTATGAAGTTCCTCTGTGCGGGGGTCCCAGCATGTTTCGGCGCGCCTACCCACTCTGTCGCTCATCGGCTTTCCGCCTGGGACACCCCGACGACCGACCGCCTCGCGGCGATGGCGGCTGCGGCGGCGGCCAGTGTCGCGACCACCTAGAGGACGAGAGCAGCCCACTCACGCCGGTCATCGATGCCTGCGGGTTCATAGCGTGGAGCGTATCCCTCCTGGCGAGCGGCCCCGACTGGCGGCAGAAGTGACGGCGAGTCACGAGCGGCATGCCCCTTGCCAGCGGATACGGCAGGACATCGCCCCGCCATGGTACGGCGAGGGTCGGCTTTACGAGGTCGCCCGGGCCGCGCCCCCGGCAACGCGCGTTCAGAAACCGAGGCGTTGTAGCGCTTTCGGGTCGCGCTGCCACTCCTTGAGCACCTTGACGCGAAGGTCGAGGAAGACCTTGTGCCCGAGGACGCGCTCCATCTCCTCGCGAGCGCGCGAACCGATCTTCTTGAGGGTCTCGCCGCCCCTGCCGATCACGATGCCCTTTTGGGAGTCACGCTCGACGATCAACGACGCGTGGATCTTGGTGAGCACGTCAGACTCCTCGAGCTCCTCGACCACCACGGCGATCGAATGCGGGACCTCCTGCCGGGTGACCGCGAGCGCCTTCTCGCGGACGATCTCGGCCAGGCGCACCTCGAGCGGCTGATCGGTGACCGCGTCGGTCGGGTAGTACGCGGGACCCTGCGGGAGGCCTTCGACGAGCAGGTCGAGCAGCACGCCCACCCCGCGCCCGGTCTTTGCAGAGACCGGCACGATCTCGTCCCATTCCCCCAGCCCCGCGGCCGCCTCGAGCTGCGGCACCTCTCCGCGCTTTCGGACAACGTCGAGCTTGTTCACGGCGCAGATCTTCTGCCCGGCGAAGTCGCGCAGCTGCCGTTCGAACACGAACGCGTCGCCCCGGCCCACGCCGGCCTGCGCGTCGACGACCTGCACGACCGCGTCGACCCCCTGCGTCGCCTCGCCCACCAGCTCGTTGAGGCGGGATCCGAGCAGCGTCCGTGGCTTGTGGAAGCCCGGGGTGTCCGTGAAGACGATCTGGTACCCATCACTCGTCAGGACCGCCCGAACGCCGCGGCGCGTCGTCTGCGGCTTGTCGGAGACGATCGCGACCTTCCGCCCGACGAGCGCGTTCACCAGCGTCGACTTGCCGGTGTTCGGCCGCCCGACGACGGCCACGAACCCGCTGCGGAACGTCACTTCCCGAGGTTCGCCGGACCGAACGCGTGGGGAAGGATCTCGGTCAGCCGCCACTCGGCCCGCTGCCCGTTGCCCGACTCCACCGTGACCGCCATGTCGGGCCCGAACTCGTTCAGCACCTGCCGGCAGCCGCCGCAGGGGGGCGTGGGCTCGTCCGCACGGGTGACCACGGCGACGGCATCGATCGAGCGCTTGCCGGCGTTCACGGCCGCGGCGACCGCGTTGCGCTCGGCGCACACGGACATCGGGTAGGAGGCGTTCTCGACGTTCGCCCCGGCGAACACCTCACCCTCGGCGAGCACCGCGGCGCCGACGTTGAAGTTCGAGTAGGGCGCGTACGAGCCACGCTCCATCGCGTCGCGAGCCGCGGCGAGCAGCTCATCGACGCGTTCGGTGGGTGCGCTCATTCGGCTCGCGCCTCCTGTTCCTCGGTCGTCGGTTCGGGCTGCTCCTCGCGCGTGATCAGGACCTTCGAGATCCGGCGGCCGTTCACCTTCTCCGCCTTGAACCGCAGGTTCTGGAACGGGACCTCCTCGCCTTCATCGGGGATCGAACCCATGAGGCCGAGCATGAGCCCGCCGACCGTGTCCCATTCCTCGTCGGGCAGCTCGACGTCCAGGACCTCGTTCACCTCGTCGATCGAGAGCTTGCCGTCGACGCGGTAGACGCCGTCGGCCACCTCCTCGAGCTCGGGCTCCTCGGTGTCGTACTCGTCGGTGATCTCGCCCACCAGCTCCTCGAGGAGGTCCTCGAGGGTCACGAGGCCCACGACGCTCCCGTATTCGTCGGTCACGAGCGCGATGTGGAACTTCTCCTTCTGCATCTCGCGCAGCAGGTCCGCGACCCTCTTCGACTCGGGCACGAAGTGCGCCTCCCGCACGACATCCGTGAGCGGCATGTCGTGCTTGCCCTGGTGCAGCGCCTTCAAGACGTCCTTGGCGTAGACCATGCCGATCACCTCGTCCAGGTCGTCCGAGAACACCGGGATCCTCGAGTACCCGTGCTGGAGGACCAGCGCTTGGACGTCGCGCAGCGTCTTGTCCGATTCGATCGCCGTGATGTCGGGCCGGGGCACCATCACCTCGCGGACGATCGTGTCGCCGAACTCGAAGATCGAGTGGATCAGCTCCTTCTCGCCCTCCTCGATCGAGCCCTCTTCGCTTCCGACCTCGGCCATCGAGCGCAGATCGGCCTCCGAGACGAACGGCCCTTGCTTCAGGCCCTTGCCCGGCAGCAGCCAGTTCGCGATGACGATCAGGCCCCGCGTCGGCGCCGCGAGCAGCCGACCGAGGAACCACACGAGCGGTGCGACCGCGAGCGCGGCGCTGTCCGAATGCAGGACGCCGAAGGTCTTGCTCATCGCCTCCACGAGGACGAAGTACAGCAACGTGAACCCGACGGAGACCAGCGTGACGCCCAGACCCCCGAACGACCGCTCGGCGAGGATCGCGACGATGATCGCCGAGCCGTTCTGACAGAGCATCACGGTCAGGTACACCGCGTTCAGGTACCGCGGGGGATCGGCTTCCAGCCGCGCGAGGACCGAGGCGTTCCGGCGCCCCTCCTCGACGAGCGCCAGCGCTCGAACCCGCGACATCCGGGTGAGCGAGGCCTCGGCGGTGGCGAGCACCGACCCGAGGATCACGAGGACGCCCACCAGCACCCAGAGCCAGATCACCGTACCCGCACCCCCGAATAGCGCTCCTGGCGCGCCCACATCGTGGCCCGGTCCTCCTGCTCCATGTGATCGTGCCCCAGCAGGTGCAAGATCCCGTGCACGAGCAGCAGCCGGAGCTCGGAGCCGGGGTCGTCCGGGTTGTTCCGAGCGGCGACCGCCGGCGAGATCACCACGTCGCCCAGCATCCGGAGCCCGTCCTCACCCGCCTCGTCGTCGAGCGGGAACGAGAGCACGTCGGTGGGACCGTCCTGCTGCAGGTAGCGTCGATGGAGATCTGCGATCTCGTCCTCGGTCACGAACGAGATCGAGAGCTCGGCGTCCACGATGCCCTCGCCGACCAGGCACTCACGCGCGAGCGCCCTGAGGCCATCGATGTCGACCGCGTCGGTCTGACGGTCGTCGATGGCGATGAGCGGAGGTTGGCCGTCGTCAGCCATCGGCGCGGGCACGCTGCTCTCCGAAGACCCGGTAGGCCTCCACGATGTCCTGCACGATCTTGTGCCGAACGACGTCGCTGGCGCCGAGGTGGGAGACCTCGATGCCCTCGATGTTCCTCAGGATCTCCTGGACGATGACGAGACCCGAGGTCTGGCCGTTCGGCAGGTCGATCTGCGTCACATCCCCGTTCACGACCGCCTTCGAGCCGAACCCGAGACGCGTGAGGAACATCTTCATCTGCTCTGGGGTCGTGTTCTGCGCCTCGTCCAGGATGATGAACGAGTGGTTCAGAGTTCTTCCCCGCATGAAAGCCAGGGGCGCGACCTCGACGGTCCCGCGTTCCAAGAGACGGGCCAGCGCGTCGGCGCCCATCATCTCGAAGAGCGCGTCGTAGAGCGGCTTCATGTACGGATCGATCTTCTCGTACAGCGTTCCCGGCAGGAAGCCGAGGCGTTCGCCCGCCTCGACGGCGGGCCGCGTCAGGATCAGACGCGAGACCTGCTTCTCCTCGAGCGCTCGGACGGCCGTTGCGACCGCGAGATAGGTCTTGCCCGTCCCGGCCGGACCGACCGCGAACGTGACCGTCGCGTCGCGCATCGCATCGACGTATCGCTTCTGCCCGAGGGTCTTCGGGGCGATCCCTCGTCCGCGTCCGGTGAGCAGCACGTCGCCGAGCACCTGGGTCGGCGTCGCCTCCTCGCCCTTGATCAGCTCGATCGAGCGGCCGACCGAGGAGGCGTTCAGCTCGTGGCCCCGTTCGAGCAGCGCGATCAGCTCCTCGAAGAGCAGCGCGACGCGCTCGACCTCGATCTCGGGGCCGGCGATGGTGATCTCGTTGCCGCGTACGACGATCTCCGAATCGAACGCGGCCTCGACGAGCTTCAGCAGCTCGTCGCGCTGGCCGAGGAGGGCGACCATGCTCTGGTCCCCCGGGACCAAGATCTTGACCTGCGTGGTGGCCCTCGCCAAACGGCTCGCTCTGGGGTGGTGCCCCGTTCCTCCTCGGTCGTCTTCTGTCGTTCTCCGGGGCGTCGTCCGACGGCCCGCGTTGGGTCCGGATTCTACCCCCGGGTGTGCGTCGCTACGCGCCTTCGGTCTCCGCATCAGCCGGGCGGCCAGGCCATGGGCCGGCCGCCCAAGAGGTGGATGTGCAGGTGGAACACGCTCTGGCCGGCGTCGCGACCGACGTTGGTGACCAGCCGCCACCCGGTCGCCTCCACGCCCTCGGTCTTCGCGAGGTGCGCCGCCGCCTGGAACAGGTCGAAGAGCATCCCCGCGTGCCGCTCCTCGAGGTCCCGGACGTCCGTGATGTGCTCCTTGGGTATCAGCAACAAGTGCGTGGGTGCCTGCGGGCGGAGGTCGCGGAACGCGAGGACGGTCTCGGTCGAGTGCAGGATCTGCGCGGGATCCTCGCCCGAGACGACTCGGCAGAACGGACAGCTGCTCGAGCTCATCTGCCCTGCGGCCCCGGCCGCCGAAGCCGGCCCTGCGTCGTGGTGCGCTTCCCGGCGGTCTCGCCGCGAAGCCGGGCGAGCTCCTCCACCAGCCTGCGTTGCTCCTTGGACAGGTCGCGCGGCGTCTGGACGGCGATCGTGAGGAACAGGTCACCCCGGCCACCTCGGCCGAGGTTCGGGATCCCCTTGCCCCGCAGGCGGACGGTGGTGCCGGACTCGGTCCCGGGGTCGATGCCGACGCGTTCGGTGCCGTCGAGGGTGTCGACCTGGACCTCGCCGCCGAGCGCGGCCTGGACCATGGGCACCTCGAGCACCGCGAACACGTCCGGGCCGTGTCGCTCGAACACGGGGTCCTCCTCCACGTGGATCGAGAGGTAGAGGTCGCCCGATGGTCCCCCGGCGCGACCGGCGTGACCGGCGCCTCCGATCCGGAGCTCCATCCCGTCGGTGACGCCGGCCGGGACGTCGATCGGGACCGTCGCCTGTGCCGCCACGCGGCCCCGCCCCCGGCATCGCTCGCACGGCGAGACGATCTCCTCCCCGGTCCCCCGGCACGTTCCGCACGTACGCGCGGTCATCACGGTCCCGAAGATGCTCCTGCGCACGTCCTGCACCTGACCCGATCCGCCGCACGTGTGGCATCGCTGAGGCGACGTCCCGGGCTGTGAACCGCTGCCGCGGCACACCTCGCACATCTCCATCCGGCCGATCTCGACCTCTCGACGGACGCCGAACGCCGCTTCCTTGAACCCGAGCGCGAGATCGGCGAACAGGTCCTCACCGTGTTCCGACCGGCTCCGGCGGCCGCTGCGCCGCTGCCCGAACGTCCCTGCCCCGAAGAAGGCCTCGAACAGGTCGGAGATGTTGCCGAACGGCATCTGCATCGGCCCACCGTCACCGAACGCGTCGTAGCGAGCCCGCTTGTCGGCGTCCGAGAGGATCTCGTACGCGCCGGCCACCTCCTTGAAGCGCTGCTCGGCCTCGGGATCGGCGTTCACGTCCGGGTGGAACTCGCGGGCCAGACGCCGGTACGCCGTTCTGATGTCCTCCGTCGATGCGTCTCGCCCGACGCCGAGGATCTCGTAGAGGTCGCGGACCGTCGCCATCGCGGACTAGGCGTCGAGCTCGGTGGCGAGCTCGGACAGGCGACGCGCGACGGCGCGCACCGATGCCATCACACCGACGTAGTCCATCGCGGTGGGTCCCACGACGCCGACCGCGCCGAGGGCGATCGACCCCGCGTGGAACGGCGCAGAGACGATCGAGGCCTCCCAGTCGCCCGTGTGTGGGTGCTCGGCGCCGATCGTGACGGTGAGATCCTCGGTCGTGACGTCCCGCAGCAGCTCGAGCATCTCCGACTCGTGCTCGAGGGCCTCGAACAAGCGTCGAACGGTCTCGCGACGCCAATGTGCGGCCTCGTCGGCGAGGTTCGCGACGCCGCCGATCAGCACGTGGTGCGACCCCGCACCCATCTGCATGTCGCCGAACACGTCCGCCGCCGCCGCGAAGATCTCGCGCTCGGCCCGACCGGCCGCCGCGGCCGCCTTCAGGACCTCCGCGCGTGCCTCGGATACCGTCTTGTCCTGCACGCGATCGGCGAGCGCGCGCTCGAGGGCGGCGAGCCCCTCGGCATCGAGCTCGGCGGGGCGGTCGATCATCGCCTTGTCCACACGGCCACGCTGCCCGACGACCAGCAGCATCAGCCCGTTCCCGAGCTCGATCAGCTCGGTCCGAGCGACCAGCTCGCTCGAACCGGAAGGTGGAACGGCGAGGCCTGCGTACTGCGTGACCCGCGATAGGAGCTGCGTCGTTCCCTTCAGGACGTCCTCGAGGTCGAGCATCGTCTCGGCGAAGAAGCCCGCGATCGCCCGCCGCTGCGCGTCGCGCATCCGGCCTCGCGGCGGGAGCGCGTCCACGTACCTTCGGTACCCGGCATCGGTCGGGATGCGGCCGGCCGAGGTGTGCGGGTGTGAGAGGAACCCGAGCTCCTCGAGCGCCGAGAGCTCGTTTCGGATCGTCGCGCTCGAGACACCGAGGTCCGAGCGCTCGGCGACCGTCTCGCTGCCCACCGGCTCGCCCGTGCGCACGTACTCCTCGACGACGGCGCGCAGCACCTCGATCTTCCTGATTCCGAGCTCGGGTTCCACCATGACGTTTAGCAGTCTACCCCCGAGAGTGCTAGGCATCTTCGGATGCTGTGACAACCAAAACCCATCGGCAGACGTCCTAGGGTTCGAGAGATGAGGGTCGACGAGGTCGCGCTCCGGGAGTTCCTCCACACGTCGTACCCGCGCCTGGTCGCGGCGGTCGCGCTCGTCTGCGGGAGCCGTCCGGCGGCGGAGGACGCCGTGCAGGAGGCGCTGCTCCGAGCCTGGGAGCGGTCCGAGAAAGGCGACGAGATCGACTCGCTGGACGGATGGGTGACCACGGTGGCGTTGAACCTGGCGCGGAGCGGGCTCCGGCGGATGCGTTCCGAGCGGCGAGCACGGGCTCGCCTTGACACGTCCGGCGTCGGCGAACCGGCGACCGCCGACCGCATCGATGTCGAGCGGGCACTGGCAGCGCTTCCGCGCCGCCAGCGCGAGGTAGCGGTGCTCCGGTACTACCTGCAGCTGAACACTCGCGAGGTCGCCTCGGCGCTCGAGCTCGAGGAGGGGACCGTGAAGAGCACGTTGTTCCGCGCTCGCGCGGCTCTCGCACAGACGCTCGGCATCGACGAGAACGAGGAGGCGAGCAACCGTGGCCCTGGATGAGCGACTCCGCCGAGCCTTCGAGGGTGCCGGTGAGCCGGCCGATCCGAGCGGCGTCTACGAGGACGTGATCCGGCGGCGCGAACGCCGTCGGATGGCCCGGCGGGCGAAGATCGGAGTCCTGTCCATCGTCGTCGTGGCGGGGTCGGTCGTTGGCGTCGTGATCCTGTCCAGGGCCTTCGCGCCGACCGAGTCACGTCCCGGCGCCGGCGGCGGCGACACGCCCTCCGTCCAACCGGACCCCACGCCCGTCGACGTTCCACCTGGCGGCGAAGACATCGGGCTTGGGTTCCCCGTGTGCGACGTCACGAGCGTCGCCGGTGTGTTCGCCCCCGGCGTGGACGGGACCGC
Source organism: uncultured Actinomycetes bacterium (assembly GCA_963731925.1). Lineage (GTDB taxonomy): Bacteria > Actinomycetota > UBA4738 > UBA4738 > HRBIN12 > DASSJM01. The sequence goes on along the minus strand of CAVSXK010000010.1, from coordinate 16,376 downwards.
CTGGGTGGCTACGAAGAGTGGTGACGTCGGGTGCCCCTCGCTCGGTGACGGCATGCAGGTCGTCGCCGTCGACGTGTCCGGTGACGGCATGGCCGACACCTCGTTCGGACCGCTCGAGTGTGACCCTTGGTGCTCGGCGTTCGCGGCGCCCGATGTCGACGGAGACGGGACCGACGAGCTGTTGATCCAGAACATCCAGTTCACCATCGCTGGTCTTCGCCTTTACGACGTTCGGTCGGATCCGGAGGAAACGGTGGCCCCCGTGACGGTCTCGTCGCCGGGCTACCCGGGGGAGGATCTCGCGCCGGGCGCGGAGCCTCAGCTCTGGATCGGCGGGGACGCCTTCGACTCCGAAACGTTACGGTGCTTCGAGGACGAATCGCCGGCGGCGGGTCCTGGCCGCGTCCTCGTCCAGACGTCCGCGACGCAAGTGCCGCCCGACTCGTTGGACGCCGTGTGGCACGCCACCGCGACCTGGTTCGACCTTCAGCCGGACGGGACCGTCACGATCGTCGACCGTTTCGACTTCGAGGAGCCCGTCGCATCTCCATCGTTCGCCCAGCGGAACCCTCTTTGCGGAGCGCGCTTGCCGGCACCGTTCGGCGGCTAACGGGTTTAGGCCGTCAACGCGAGCACGAGCTCGTTCAGCACGAGCATGCCGCGTTCGGTCGGGATCAGCGCGCCGTCTTGGTCGAGGAGCAGACCGCTCTCCAGGAACGGCGCCACCCTCTGGGGCTCGACCCACGACGACGGCACGCCTTCGAGGATCCGCAGGCGGAGGAACACCTCCTCGAGATAGGCGTCCGATCGGTTCGAGCCGTTCCTCGCCGCCGACCGGCAGCGTCCCGGCGTCGACGAGCGACAGGTACTCCTCGGGCGGGCGGACGTTCCACCAGCGCCGGTCGTCGCGGTACGAATGCGCGCCGGCGCCGAGCCCGAGGTACGGACGCCGCTCCCAGTACCCGAGGTTGTGGATACACGCGAAGCCCGGCTTGGCCCAGTTCGAGACCTCGTAGTGCTGGTAGCCCGCGTCGCCGAGCACCTCGCACGCGAGCTCGAACATGTCCGCCTGCAGGTCCGGGTCGGGCGCGGGCACGGCGCCGTGCTGCACCTTCCGTCCAAGCGGCGTCGAGGGTTCGATCGTGAGCGCGTACGCGCTCACGTGCTCGGGCGCGAGGTCGACGGTCTCGCGCAAGGTGCGCTCCCACGACTCGATCCCCTCACCGTCGGCGCCGTAGATCAGGTCGAGGTTCACGTTCGTGTACCCGGCCGCTCGCGCGTCCCCCATCGCGCGGCGAACCGACGCCGGATCGTGGAGGCGCTCGAGCGAGGCCAGCACCCGTGGGTCGAACGACTGCGCCCCCATCGAAAGCCGCGCGAACCCCGCCTCCAGCAACCCCTCGAGCTTCGGGAGATCGACGGTGTCCGGGTTGGCCTCGATCGTGACCTCGGCGTTCGGCGCGACCGCGTAGCCCTGGCGCAAACGCGCGAGCAGAGCCTTTAGGTCGGCGACCTCGAGCGTCGTCGGTGTGCCGCCGCCGAGGAACACGCTCGCGATCTCCTCCCCGGACCACCCGGGCGCCGCCAACTCGGCCTCGCGCAGCAGCGCGCTCACGTACGGCGACGCGAGGTGGTCGAGCCCGGCGTACGCGTTGAAGTCGCAGTAGCCGCACCTCGTGAGGCAGAACGGCACGTGGACATAGACGCCTGCGGTCACTTCTTCGCCTCCGCCTTCTGGTCGACGCGCAGTGCGGCGATGAATGCCTCCTGTGGCACGTCGACGCGGCCAACCCGGCGCATGCGTTCCTTTCCTCTCTTCTGCTGCTCGAGCAGCTTTCGCTTGCGGGTGATGTCGCCGCCGTAGCACTTGGCGAGCACATCCTTGCGCTTGGCTTTGACCGTCTCTCGCGCGACGATGCGCGAGCCGATCGACGCCTGGATCGCGACGTCGAACAACTGTCGCGGGATCAACTCGCGAAGACGTTCGACCATCTGGCGCCCGTACTGGGCGGCCTTCTCGCGGTGCACGACGCTCGAGAACGCGTCGACGGGTTCGCCGTGCAGAAGCACGTCCACGCGGACGAGGTCGGCGATCTCGTAGCCGATCGGGTCGTAGTCGAGCGACGCGTACCCGCGGGTCTTGGACTTCAGCTGGTCGAAGAAGTCGAAGATGATCTCGGCGAGCGGCAGCTTGTAATGGACCTCGGCGCGCTCGGGCGAGAGGTACTTCATGTCGGTGAGCTCGCCGCGGCGCGCCTGACAGAGCTCGAGCACGGGGCCGAGGTAGTCGCTCGGCGTGATGATCGTGGCGCGCACCACGGGCTCCTCGACATGGTCGTAGGTGCCCGGTTGCGGCATCTCGCTCGGGTTGTGCACGACGATCGTCTCATCGGCCCTGATCACGTGGAACTCCACGTTGGGCGCCGTCGCGATCAGCTCGAGGCCGAACTCGCGCTCGAGCCGTTCCTTCACGATGTCCATGTGCAGCAGCCCGAGGAACCCGCAGCGGAACCCGAACCCGAGCGCCCGCGACGTCTCGGGCTCGTACGCGAGCGCCGCATCGTTCAGCTTCAGCCGGTCGAGCGCCTCCCGGAGCTCGGAGTAGTCGCCGCCCTCCGCCGGGAACAGGCCGCTCCACACCATCGGCCTGGGCTCGCGGTAGCCGGGCAACGCTTCGCGCGCCCCCTGCTTGCCGGACAGCGTGACCGTGTCGCCGACCTTGACCTGGTGGACGTCTTTCAGCCCGGTCACGAGGTAGCCGACCTCGCCGGCTTCGAGCTTCGGCACGGGCGTGGCCTCGGGCGCGAAGACCCCCGCCTCCTCGGCCTCCGAGTCGAGCGCGCTCGCCATGAACCGCACCTTGGAGCGCGAGGGCAGCACGCCCTCCTTCACGCGGAGGTAGGCGATGACACCTCGGTACGGGTCGAAGGACGAGTCGAAGATCAGCGCCCGGAGCGGCCGGTCGCGTTCGCCCGTCGGGGGCGGGACGCGACGGACGACCTCCTCGATCAGCTGCGTGACGCCCTCGCCGGTCTTGGCGCTGACGGCCAGGACCTCCTCCGGTGGGCACCCCACCACCTCGGCGAGCTCGCGGCGGGTCTCCGCGACGTCGGCCTGCGGCAGGTCGATCTTGTTGAGCACGGGCACGATGACCAGACCGGCGTCGCGCGCGAGGTGGAAGTTCGCCAGCGTCTGGGCCTCGATCCCCTGTGCGGCGTCGACCAGGAGCACCGCTCCCTCGCACGCCTCCAGGGAACGCGACACCTCGTACGTGAAATCGACGTGACCGGGCGTGTCGATCAGGTTCAGCTCGAGATCGGAGCCCTCGAACCGGTACGCCAGGCGGACCGCCTGCGCCTTGATCGTGATGCCCCGCTCGCGTTCGAGGTCCATCTTGTCGAGGTACTGCTCGCGCATGTCGCGGTCCGCGACCGTGTGGGTGAGCTCGAGCAGCCGGTCGGCCAGCGTCGACTTGCCGTGGTCGATGTGCGCGATGATGCAGAAGTTCCGGATGTGGGTGGGCTCGGTCACGGCGCGCCTATCGTACGGGCGCCGACCCGTGCGACACGCTCGGGCGTGCCTGGACCCGCTGGTACACTCGACCGTTCATGGCCAACATCAAGTCGCAGATCAAGCGGAACCGTCAGAACGAGAAGCGGCGCAAGCGCAACCTGGGCGTCCGCTCCTCGCTCAAGACGGCGACCAAGAAGGTGACCACCGCGGCCGAGACCGGCGACACCGAGGCCGCGACCGCGGCCCTGGGTGAGGCATCACGCGCCTACGACAAGGCCGCCTCCAAGGGCATGCTGCACAAGCGCGCGGCCGCCCGGCACAAGTCGCGACTGGCCAAGGCCGCCAACCGCTCGGCCGCCGCCGACTAGGACCTACACGGGTAGGGCCGCGGGTTCGCCCGCGATGGCCGCGACGAGCATCGGAAGGACCACGTCGTCGGTCGCGCCGGACTTCAACGCTCGGTCGGCCCACGCCACCCGCTCGTGCAGGCCGGCGAGCTCCTCGGCCGAGAACCGCTTCGCCTGCTCGCGGTAACGGCGCACCTGCCAGTCGAAGCGGAGCCCAGCCTGTCTGGCGGCCTCGGCAGGCGCGAGCCGCTCGGGCAACGACCTGACGCGGATCAGGTCGCGGAGCCGTGACGTGATCGCGCCGAGGAGCATCAGACCCGCCTCTCCGGCCTCGAGGAGCGTCCGGAGCGAACGCATGGCGCCCGCGAGATCGCGCGAGAACGCCTTGTCGCACAGGTCCCAGACATGCTGCTCGCCGAGCCCCCGGAACTGGCGCGCGACGATCTCCCGGGTGACCCGTTCGCCCGCGAAGGCCGTGGCGAGCTGGTCTATAGCTCGATCGAGCGCTCCCGGATCCTCGCCCAGCGTGTCGACGAGCGCCGCAGCACCGTCCGGCGCGAGGTCGAGCCGCCTGGCGCGCGCGCGTTGGAGCAACCAACCGGGCAGCTCCTTGCGCACGAGCTTGACCTCGGTCACCGTGCCGACGCCCTTGACGAGCTTGACGAGCGCCGCCGGCGCCTTCGCCCGATCGCCGACGACCGCGACCAAGATCAGTGGCGCCTCGGGATCTGGAGCTTCGAGGTACCGCGCGATCTCGCGAACGCCGTCCTCCGGTAACGCCTTCGCGTCGGAGACCAGCAGCGCCCGGCGCTCGCCGAACAGCGATGGGGTCGCGAGGTCCGCGGTCTCGCCGCCCTGCCAGAGTCCTCCGTCGACCTCCACCGGCCGCAGATCGCCGAGGAGCTCGAGCGCGGCCTCCCGGAGCAGGAAGCCGTCTTCACCCCATAAGAGGAAGACGGTTGGAGCGGTCGTCTTGGAGGGGCTCACCCGGCGGACTCTACAAGGACCCCCCGAGCGTCGAACGTGATCGTCACCGTCCCCGCGAGATCGGTTCGGAGTACCCGGGCGCCGGTCGCGCGGATCCATCCGAGCACCTCGGGCACCGGGTGGCCGTAGGTGTTCGGACCCACGCTCACCACGGCGACCTGCGCGTCCACGGCCTCGAAGAACGGCTCGGTCGACGTCGCGGCGCCGTGGTGCGGCACCTTCAGCACGTCGGCACGTAGATCCACCTCCTCGTCGAGCAGCACCTGCTGCGCCGGCTCCTCGGGCTCGGTCGCGAACAGCACCGAGTCCTCCCCCACGCTCGCGCGAACGACGATCGCGTCGTTGTTGGTGTCCGACTCGGTCCCCGTCCAGCACCGATCGGGCGACAGGATCTCGAGGCGGACGTCGCCCACCCACAGGACGTCCCCGGCTCGCGGACGTCGAACCTCGACGTGCTCGGACGTCGCGGCCTCCTCGAGGGCGGTCCCGTCCGGCGAGTCGTCGCGACAGCCGGGCTCGAGCAGCAGGCCGACGGGCACGCGCGCGAGCACCGCGGGGAGCCCGACGACGTGATCTGCGTGCGGGTGGCTGGCGACGACCAGGTCGAGCCGCTTGACGCCGAGCGCCACGAGCTCGGTCGCCACCTGAGCGGGTTCGGGGCCGCCGTCCACCAGGATCGCGACGCCCCCCGGCGAGGTGAGCAGCGCCGAGTCACCCTGGCCGACGTCGAAGAACCGTACGGTGAGCGCGCTCGGCGGCCCGGCCGAGATCGCGTTCGTCCAGACGAGGAGCGGCATGAGCGCGAGGACCGCGATGAGCGCCGTCCTGGGCAGGCGCCGCCCGGACCGCAACCACCAGGGAAGGAGCGCAGCGACCGCGAGACCGAGCACCAGGGTGAGGGCGCCACCCCCCGTGATCCACGGGATCGGCGCCCTCGCGAGCCGGTCGGCCACGGCCTCGAGGTAGCGCATGGGCACCAGCGCGAGCAGGGACACGAGGTCCCCGACCGGCGGGAGGACGATGCCGATCATCGCCCCGACCAGACCGAGGAGCAGCGCGGGCGCCACCGCGGGGAACGCCAGCACGTTCGCGGCCACCGTGGAGACCGGCACCTCGTGGAAGTAGAACAGGAGCAAGGGTGTCACCCCGATCTGTGCCGAGAGCGTGGCGCCGGTCGCGAGCGCGAGCGGCCCCGGCAGGAATCGCAGCCGTTCGGAGATCGGCGTGGCGAGCGCGACCATGCTCGCCGTGGCGGCGACCGAGAGCTGGAAGCCGACCGACCAGACGAGCGCCGGATCCATCACGAGCAGCACGAGGACGGCACCGGCAAGGATCGACCCCGTGCTCCTCGGCCGCCCGAGCAGGATGCCGGTCAGCGCGAGCCCGGCCATCACCCCGGCACGCATCACCGACGGCTCGGCGCCGGTGAGCACCACGAAGAACGCGACCGTTCCCAGCCCGAGGGCGAACCGCGGCCAACGCGACAGCCGGAGCGCCGCCCCGAGCGCCACGATCGGCGCCAGCACCATCGCGACGTTGCCACCCGAGACCACGAGCAGGTGCGAGAGGCCGGTCGCGCGGAAATCGCGTTCGAGTACGGGGTCGAGCCTCGAGTCGTCCCCGAGCGCGAGCCCCATCAGCAGGCCGGCTTCGCGGGGAGGCAGGGACGACCCGATCGAGCGGCCGACGACGGAGCGGAACGACTGGGCCCATCGAACCGGCGCGAAGGCCGCGGGGCCGAGCCGCTCGATCTCGTCGACCTCGAGCTCCGCGGCGATGCCACGCCGGAGCAGGAACAACGCGAAGCCTCCGTCGTCGACCGGCCGCACGAACCCGGAGACCCGGACGCGATCTCCGCGGACGGCTCGGGGTGCCTCGTCGCGACCCGACAACCAGACGGTTTCGCGAACGCTCGCCGCGCCCTCGTCCCATCGGACCGAGCGGACGTCGAGCACCGCCGACCACCGATCGCGCTCGGTCGAGGGGTCGACGCGGAGCGACCCCTCGACGGTGACCGAACCCGAGATGCGCGCGACCAGCGCGTCCCGGACGCGGTGCTCGTGCACGCTCCCCCAGCCGACCGCGAGCAGCAGCGCCCCCACGAGGGCGGCCAGCAGACAGAGCCAGGCCGGCCGGCGCGCGAGCGTGGGCGGCGGCGCCACCGCCGCTCGCGGATCGCGAGCAGCGGGCGCGATCAGCCCCGCTCGCTCGAGCGACCCCTTTTCGATGCGACGCTCGGGGGCGATCGCCACGGCGACCAGCAACAGGGCCCCGCCGCCCGAGAGCCACGCCCAGGGATCGGCGAACCGGCCGACCAGCGGCTGGAGCAGCAGGCCGGCCCAGAACACGGCCGCGAGCGCCGGCGTGATCCAGGCGCTCACACCGTGACGAGCTCCCGGATGCTCTCGAGCGTCGCGTCGCCGATCCCACTTACGTCGAGCAGCTGGTCCACCGACGTGAACGGTCCGTTCTCCGTCCGATGGTCGACGATGGCCTGGGCGATGACCTCGCCGACGCCCGGCAGTTCCTCGAGTTCGGTGGTGCTCGCGGTGTTGACGTTGATCAGCCCGCCAGCGACGGCTCCACCGGCCACCGGGGGCGCCACGGCCTCCTGGCCTTCGCGCGGGACCAGGATCTGGCTGCCGTCGACCAGCAGCGCGGCGAGGTTCAGCGCCTGGAGGACGGCCCCAGGGCGCGCGCCGCCCGCCGCATCGATCGCGTCGACGACCCGCGCACCCTCGGCGAACTCGTAGACGCCGGGATCGCGAACCCAGCCCGCGACGTCCACGAGGATCGGGACCTCCGGCGACGGGCTCGCGGACGCGGCGAGGGCCGGGCCCCCACCGCTCGGCATGGCTGCAACCTCCACGGGCCGAGGGAGCGAACGCACGTACCACAGCCCGGCTCCCCCGAGGGTGACCGCCAGCAGGACAACGAGGCCGACGAGCTCGCCGCGCGAGAGCGCCGAGAGTCGTTCGCGGATGGAGCCTTCGGACATACATCCCCCATCGACGGGGGAGGTCGGATCCGAACGCTAGCGCGGGCGACCCGTCGGAACCGTGACGTGGTTCACATCGAGGCCGAGCGACCCGACATCCGGAGCGCCCTCCGCGGTGGCGTCCGACCCTCCGATCGTCACCTCGTGCTCGCCGGGGGCCAGCACCGGCAACCAGAAGGTGAACCGGGCGCCGCCCTCGACGGCATCGCCCACCTCGAGCTCGCCACCATGGGCTCGAACCAGCCCTCGCGAGATGTACAGACCGAGCCCCGCGCCCGGCGCACTCGAGTCGTCGGCCCGGCGGAACCGTTCGAAGATCGCCCCGCGATCGGCCTCCGCGACCCCGCGGCCCGCGTCTCGGATCGCGAACCACACGCGCCGTCCGTCGTTCGAGACGGCGACGACGATCGGCGCCCCTTCGGGCGAGTACTTCCTCGCGTTGTCGAGCAGGTTCGTGAGCACCCGAACCGTCGCGTCCGCGTCGCACACCACGCGTTCGGGCGTGTCGATCTCGAGCCTGCAGCCGCTCGGCGGTGCTGGAGGCGCCCGCCGCGTCGGCGATCAGGTCGCGAGGGTCGACGGGCGCCATCGACAGGCGCAGGACACCGTCCTGGATCCGCGAGACGGTGAGCAGGTCCTCGACGAGCCGGGTGAGACGTTCGGCCTGCGCCTCCGCCGCGTCGATCAGCTCGACGCGGACGCCGTCGTCGAGCACCGCACCGTGCTGCTTGAGGGTGCTCAGCACACCGAGGATCGCCGCGAGCGGGGTCCTGAGCTCGTGAGCGGCGACGCCGACGAACTCGGTCCGCGCCAGATCCACCTTGCGCAGGCGCTCCACCTCGGCGCGTTCCCTGCCGAGCTGACGAGCCCAGGATTCCGCGATCGCCTCCATCTCGAATCGCTTCTGGCGCTGGTCCGTGCGCTGGAGCGAGAGCATGCCGACCGCGAAGCCCGCGACCAGCAGGAGCGTCGGCCGGTAGAGCCGAGACGTCCACAGGATGTCGCTCCGAACGAGCATCGTCGTCTGCAGGATCCCGAGTCCGACGGCCACGCCCACCGTCTCGATGATCCCGAAACGTAGAGCCACCGCCACGATCACGATCAGGTACAGGGTCCAGAACTCGCTCCGGCCCCCGCCCGTGGCCTGGATCCAGGCCGCGATCAGGGCGACGTCGATCGCCACGGTCGCCGTCCGGCTCCATGGCGAGGAAGCCTCACCGCGCCTCGACAGGAACAGGCAGACGAGGGCGTAGACCAGTCCGAGGATCAGGATGGCCGGCGCCTCCGACCCTGCATCCTCCCGGATGCTCGCCGAGCTGAGGGACACGACCATGACCACGGCGAGCGCGCAGATCCGCAGCAGGGCGATCATCTGCTTGGTCCGCAGGACGGACAGGGATGAGCCGGATCCGGCCGGCACCTCGGGAACGGGCGATCGAGAAGCCGTCGCGCTCATCGGGGTCCCTCGTCAGGCGGAAACAGGCCGACTCCGGCCTCGCCCTGTGTATCGGGCCCGCTCGCGCCGATGTTGAGCTCGCGAGGTGCCTAGCGGGCCGTCACCAGGTTCACCAGGCGGGGAGCGCGGACGATCACCTTGACGATCTCGCGGCCGTCGAGCGCGTGCCGCGCCTTGTCCGACGAGAGCGCCAGCTCACGACAGGCCTCCTCTCCGGCGTCCGAGTCGACCTCGATCCGGTCGCGGACCTTCCCGTCCACCTGGACGACGAGCGTGACGCGCTCCTGCCTCGCGAGCGCGTCGTCGAACGTGGGCCAGGCCGAGGTGTGCACGCTCGACCCGTTGCCGAGCACCTCGCGCCAGAGCTCCTCCGCGGCGAACGGAGCGAGCGGCGCCAGCAGCTGCGTGAGCGCCGAGGCCGCCTCTCGGGCACCGTCGCCCGCGTCGAGCGCCGAACGCATCCCGTTCGTCAGCACCTGCAGCTTGCTGATCGCAACGTTGAACCGGAACCGCTCCATGTCGTCGGTCACCGCTCGGATCGTGCGGTGGGTCAGGCGCCGAAGCGGCTCGGGGTCCGGAGCGTCGCGTTCGCACGCCTCACCGACGGCCGCGAAGACGCGGCCGAGCCACGTCGTGACGCCCGGTCGCCGCTCGGGATCCGGCGCGATCAGCTTCCAGTCGATGTCGTCCTCGAACGGCCCGGCGAACAGGATGTTCAGGCGCATCGTGTCCGCCCCCCAGCGTTCGACGAGCGGCATCGGCTCGACGATGTTGCCCTTCGACTTGCTCATCGACGCGCCGCCGAAGATCACCTGCCCCTGGTTCATCAGCCGCAGCATCGGCTCGGTGAACCCGACCATCCCCATATCGAACAGCACCTTCGTGAAGAACCGGCAGTACAGCAGGTGGAGGATCGCGTGCTCGACGCCCCCGATGTACTGGTCGACGGGCATCCACCGATCGACTTCGGCCGGGTCGAACGGCCGCGTCTCCTCCTTCGGCGAGCAGTAGCGGTAGTAGTACCAAGCGGAATCGACGAACGTGTCCATCGTGTCGGTGTCGCGCTTGGCCGGCTCCCCGCAGATCGGGCAGACGGTGTTCACGAACCCCTGGTGGCGCGCGAGCGGCGACTCGCCGCCGGGCCGGAAGTCCACGTCGTCGGGGAGCAGCACCGGGAGCTGATCGTCGGGGACCGCCACCTCCCCGTGCTCGGGGCAGTGCACGATGGGGATCGGGGCCCCCCAGTACCGCTGGCGGCTGATCAGCCAGTCGCGGAGCCGGTACGTGACCGCGGGGCGTCCCTTGCCCTGCTCCTCGAGCCAGGCCGTGACCTGCTCGATCGACTCGGGCGAGCGCACGCCGTCGAAGGGTCCCGAGTTCACCATCACGCCGTCGTGGTCGTACGCCTCGGTCATCGTCGCGGGGTCACGCTGCTCGCCCTCGGGCTGCACCACCACGCGGATCGGCACGTCGTGGGCGCGCGCGAACTCGAAGTCGCGCTGGTCGTGCGCCGGCACCCCCATCACCGCGCCGGTGCCGTACTCCATCAGCACGTACGGCGCGACGAAGACGGGGACCTTCTCGCCGTTGACCGGGTTCACCGCGTGGACGCCCAGGCGGATGCCCTCGCGGCTGTCCGCCTGCTCGCGGGTGACCAGGGGCATCGTCCGCAGGGCCTCGAGCATCGCCCCGGCGTCGCTCTCGGTGCCACCGGCCTCGGCGAGCTTGGGCACGAGCGGATGCTCGAGCGCGAAGACGAAGAACGTGACCCCCCACAGCGTGTCCGGACGGGTCGTGAACACCTCGACGGGGTCGCCGGTCTCGGCGATCTCGAAGGTGACGCTCGCGCCTTCCGAGCGCCCGATCCAGTTGCGCTGCATCGTCATCACGCGCTCCGGCCAGTCGAGCGACTCCATGTCGTCGAGCAGCCGCTGCGCGTAGTCGGTGATCTTGAAGAACCACTGGGTGAGGTCCCTGCGCACGACCGGCGTGCCGCACCGCTCGCAGGCGCCGTTGATCACCTGCTCGTTGGCCAGGACCGTCGCGTCCTTGGGACACCAGTTGACCGGAGCGTTCTTGCGGTACGCGAGACCGCGTTCGAACAGCCGGAGGAACAGCCACTGCGTCCACCGGTAGTACTCGGGGTCGGAGGTGTTGAGCCTTCGGGTCCAGTCGAACGACATCCCCATCCGGCGGAACGATCGTGCTTGCTGGTCGATGTTCGCGTACGTCCATTCCTTCGGATGGATCCCGCGCTTGATCGCGGCGTTCTCGGCCGGGAGCCCGAACGCGTCCCACCCGACGGGATGCAGGACGTTGTGGCCGCGCATCGCCGCGAACCGCGCGACCGCGTCGCCGCCGCTGTAGGCCTCGGCGTGGCCCATGTGGAGGTCGCCCGAGGGGTAGGAGAACATGTCGAGCGCGTAGAACCGCGGCCGTGGGTCCGCGGGATCCTCCGAGGCTCGGTAGAGACCCTCGGCCTCCCAGCGTTCGACCCACTTCGGTTCGATCTCGGACGCGTCGTAGCGGCGCATGGTCAGCAGATGCTACCGAACGGACCCCGCCCGATCGGTGAGGCGAGCGCTCGATCGTCCGTCAGCCGTCCCCGAGCTTGTCCAACGCGGACGCGAGACGCTTGCGCTCGAGCGAGACGCCGCGGAGCTCGGCCTCGGCGGCTCGGAGCCGGTCCTTGGTCTCCGAGCGCTTCCGATCGAGGTCCTGGATCGTCGCGCGTTCGCGCTCGACGGCGGCCTCGGCCTTGCGCTCGCGTGTCTGGGCGGCCGAGAGGTCGCGCCGCAGCTTGGCGCGGTCCGGCTTCGGCTTGGGGGCCTCCTGCGGCTCCGGCCGGCGGGACGGTCCTCCTTCGAGCACCCGGAGTCCGGCGCCGGAGAAGGTTGCCGGCGGGCGGACAGGCTTGGTGAGCCTGCCCGACCGGAGGAGCTCACCCGTCTCCTCGTCGACCGTCGCCGCCTCCAGGGTCCCGGCGATCGCATCCGTCGCCGCCCCGGGCGCTCCGCCGTCGCGCTCGACGATCGCTTCGGCCGCGCGTGTGAGCGTTCGAACCAACTGGCGGCGTTCCTCGGTCGCCACCCGGAACGGTTCGACGTCGCCGCCCGACACCGCTCGTCGATGCGCCGAACGCAGCGTGCCGCCCAGCTCGATCAGCTCCTTGACGCCGTCCGGGTCCTCCCGGGCGAGCAGGTTCACTGCCCAGGCCGCGACGACCGGCTTGCGGAGCGCCTTGACGCGCGCGGCGCCGTCGCGATCGCCGGCGCTCGCGAGCTCCTTCGCCAGCGCGTCTCGTTCGGCCGTGAAGCGCTCGAGCGGGAGCCCGTAGAGCTCGTCGATCCGTCCTTCGAGTTCGTCGGCCACGCCCCCAACCTCTCACCCGGAGGTCGCGGGCGCCACCTCCGGGAAGCTCCGTTCGAACCACGCCACGTCCCAGTATCGCCCGAACTTGCGCCCCTGCTCGGTGAAGTAGCCGGCCCGGCGGAACCCGCACCGCTCGTGGAGGCGCACCGACGCCGGGTTGGGCATCGCGATCCCCGCGTACGCGCGGTGGACGTCCTCGCGTTCGAGCTCGGACAGCAGCGCGCCGTAGAGCGCGGACCCGACCCCGCGCCCCAGATGGGTGGGCGAGACGTACACGCTGGTCTCGACGGACGGTCCGTAGGCCTCCCTCGGGCGGTACGGCACGCTCGCCGCGTAGCCGATCGCCTCCCCGCCGTCCCGAGCGACGAGGAGGCGGTGGCGTCCGCGGTCGCCGAACCTCCCGAACCATTCCCGCCGCCACGCGGTCGTCGGCGGTTCGAGGTCGAACGAGATCGCGGTCGTCCGCACGTAGTGGTCGTAGATGCCCGAGATGGCTTCGAGGTCCACGGTCGAGCCCGGGGCGATCAGGATCTGTTCGCGTACCACCCGCCCATCCTTTCAGCCGTGCGCGGGTGGATGGGTTACCGCGTGGTTACGAGTGTGCCGATCACTACCTCGGCCTGCCGATCACGACGAGGCGACCTTGCTGAAGTAGCCGTCCGGGTCGCTGAAGTAGCCGAAGTCTTGAGCCGCTGCCTCGCGTTCGTACAGGGCCAGCGACGACGATCCCTCACCGAGAGAGCACCTGCCTTGTACCATCCGACGTCAAGGTCCGCTGACACGCGACCGATAACGAACGAGCCGCACGATCGTCGTGGTGGTGTCGTTCGCCAATCCTGGGGGTGAGGGTTGCCAACGGTTGTGGTGAAAACCGGTCCGGAGGCGGGCAGGCGGGTCGAACTCGACCTCGAGGTGGCCATCGGTCGTCAGGACGGCGACCTCGTGGTGGAGGATCCCGAGGTGTCGCGCCGCCATGCGGTGCTACGACGCTCGGGCGGATCGGTGGTCGTCGAAGACCTCGACTCGACCAACGGCACCTTCGTCAACGGGGAGAGGATCCGAAGCCCCATCACGGTGGGTCCCGGTGACCAGGTCAGGGTCGGACGGACCATGCTCGAGATCGAGCCGGACCAGCGAGCCGACGACACGATCGTGTCGACACCCCCGCGGCCGGATCAGATCCGAGCCGCCGAGGCGCCACCGTCCGGTGGTGTCCTCGCGGAGGAGCACGAAGACGCGACCCAGCCCCTGCCCTCGCGGGCGCTCGAAAGCGGTTCGCGACCCGCGCGCTCGAACAGGAGGTGGCTCGGGCTCGGGGCCGCAGCCCTGGTCGTGCTCTTGGGGGTGATCGCCTACGTGGCACTCGTCGACCGGCCGGCCGAGAGCGACTTCGCCTCCCGAGCCAACGAAGCGTGCGCGGCCGTGCAGCGGTCGGAAGGAGGCGTGGATCTCAGCCGGACTCCAACGCGCGGAGAACTCCAGGGCGCCCGGAACGTGCGACTCCAGGCGCTCGGGGCGATCCGTGTGCTCGAGCGGCCCGAACAAGACGATGCCGTGTCGGTGAGCAGGTTCCTGTCCGCCTTCGGGGAGACGAACGCATCCATCATCGCCTTGGAACGAGCGATCGGTGGCGACAACCGCGCGGTCGTCCGCGCCGTCGGAAAGCTCCGAGGGGACGTCAGAGACGAACGTGAGCTTGCGGCGAAGGCCGGTATCGCGGGATGTGGAGGTCTTGCGATCCGTTAGGAAGGACGACCCGACATCCAGACGCCTCGACTCATCGGCGACCGCTACCGCCTGGGGGACGTGCTCGGACGGAGCCTGATGTCCGAGGTCCGCCGGGGCGAGGACACCCTGCTGGAGCGAGCTGTAGCGGTCAAGCTGCTCCTCGACTACGGGGATCCCCGCTCGGTCGCCCGGTTCCAGCAGGAGGCCCAGATCCTCGCCCGCGTCCAACACCCGAACGTGATCAGCGTGTTCGACGCCGGGGTCGACGGCGGTGATCGTTTCATCGTGATGGAGCTCGTCGAGGGACCGACGCTCCGGGAGCTGCTCGACACGGAGGGCCGGCTCGCGCCCGAACGAGCAGGCGAGATCGCGAGCCGCCTGGCCTCCGCCCTGGGGTTCGCCCACGGAAAGGCCGTCATCCACCGGGACGTCAAACCGTCGAACGTGCTGCTCCCGCCCGATGGCGGGGTGAAGCTTGCGGACATGGGGATCGCCCGACTCCTGTCCCCCGAGGCCCTCACCGCGACCCTGAGCGTGCGGGGCACCGCTCTGTACATCTCGCCGGAGCAGGTGCGAGGTGACCGTGTCGACCGTCGAGCGGACCTGTACTCCCTGGGCTGTGTGCTGTTCGAGATGCTCACCGGCCGTACGCCGTTCGAGGGAGACCTTGCGGCACTCTCGTATGCGCATACCCACACCCCGGCGCCTCGTGTTCGCTCGATCAACCCCGCCGTTCCGGCCGCGATGGACGACCTTGTCGCCGCCATGCTCGAGAAGGATCCCGCCCGGCGCCCGCCAACCGGAGAGGAGGTCGAGAGGTCTCTCGCCGCCGCCATGAGGCACGACGCCGTCGTGCCGACCGCGTTGATGGAGCCGGTGCAACCGCCACCCTCACCGACGCCTCGCCCGCCCGCAGGCGGGCGTCGGAGACCCGGACGGAAGACACGGCCGATGGTCGTCATCGCGGTGTGCGGCCTCGCCGTGCTCTTGTTCATCGCGCTGCTGGCAAGCCGCGAGCCGGACGGCCGAACCGATGCGTCTCCGCGGTCGCCGCAGCCCAGCAGCTCGCCCGCGACGCAGCAGCCTTCGCCTATGGAGACCAGCTCGCCGGCGACCCAGCAGGCTTCGCCCATGGAGACCAGCTCGCCGGCACCGGAACAGCCGTCGCCCCAGGAAGCCGCTGCGGTCGTGCTCGATACCGTTGGTGAGGGCATCGAGACGGGCGAGATCACCGGACCATTTCGACCATGAGATCCGTCACACGATCGACGAGATCCTCCGCGACACCGACAAGGGTGAGGACGTGGACAAGTTGCTCGAGAAGGTCGACGATCTGCGAGAGAAGGTGTCCGAAGCCCTTGAGAAAGGCGAGATCACAGCCGCAGACCGGGCATCAGCGATCGATGAGGCGCTCCTGAAGTTCGCGGAAGCCCTTCGCGACGCCGAACGGTGACCGCATGACACTGCGGCGCCCAACAGATCGTGGGCCGAGGCGGAACGCTCCTAGGTCCAAGTAGGCGGCTCTCGTGCTCATGAAGCAACCCACCGAACACATCGCGCCTGCGGACGTTCAGCCGGGCGCGGGACTCACGTAGCACTCCCCGATCGATCCGTGGCGACCCCGATCGATCGTGCATCAAATGCGGCGCGGACCTTTCAAGGCGGCTGCATCCTGCCGAAGTAGTCCCTATGGATCGAAAACCAGCAGGTCCGTACGACGAGCCCCCCGTCCCGATGGAGCCGGAGGGTCGGCTCTCTACCGAGCCGTGGATGAAACACACGGAGGTGTCGGGCCTCGCTGCCTTGATCGTCTGGTTCGGCATGCCGAAGCGCGTACGAGGGGCCGTGCTTCGCGGCGCATGGATGGCCACGCTGGTCGTCGCCGCCTTGGTCGCGGTTTCTTTCGGAATCGCTGGCTTCGTTCTTCTGGTCGACTGGGCACTGCTGCACGGCTGATCTCGCCGGGCGCCAGGAG
>CAVSXK010000009.1:0-28108 GCA_963731925.1 uncultured Actinomycetes bacterium | reverse complement strand
GATGCGGTCGTGCACGGAGCCGAACTCGTGATCCGCGGCCGCCGGGTGGTGACGCCCGACGGCACGCGCGAGGCCTGCATCCACATCGCGAACGGGAGCGATCGAGCGCGTGGCGGCGTTCGACGACGTGCCGTCGGGTGTTCCGCTCGTCGAGGTCGGCGACGGCGTGATCGTGCCCGGGCTCGTCGACACCCACGTGCACGTCAACGAGCCCGGCCGCACGCGAGTGGGAGGGGTTCGACACGGCGACCCGGGCGGCCGCGGCGGGCGGCGTGACGACGATCATCGACATGCCGCTCAACAGCATCCCGCGCGACGACCACGCCCGAGGCGCTTGCCCAGAAGCGCGCGGCGGCCGAGGGCAAGGTGCACGTGGACGTCGGGTTCTGGGGTGGGGCCGTCCCCGGCAACCTCGGCGATCTGGGCGACCTCCACCGAGCGGGCGTCTTCGGGTTCAAAGCGCTTCATGTGCCCGTCAGGTGTGACCGAGTTCCCACCGCTGGATCTCGATCAGCTCCGGGAGGCGATGACGGAGATCGCGGCGTTCGACGGGTTGCTGATCGTGCACGCCGAGCTCCCTGAACCGATCGAAGCGGCGGCGGAACGCCTGGCGGGGGCAGACCCGTTCGCGTACCCGACGTACCTGGCATCCCGACCGCTCGAGTCCGAGGAGACGGCGGTCGTTGGCGTGATCGCGGCGAGCCTCGCGAGTGGGTGTCGAACGCACGTCCTGCATCTCTCGGCGTCATCGTGTCTCGACTTCGTCGATGGTTCGAAGGGGCGGGTCACGGCCGAGACCTGTCCGCACTACCTCTCGTTCGAAGCCGAGGAGATCACGAACGGTTCGACCGAGTTCAAATGCGCGCCTCCGATCCGGGACGCCGAGAATCGGGAACGTCTGTGGGAGGGTCTTCGAGCCGGGGCGCTCTCGAGCGTCGTGTCCGACCATTCACCGTGCACACCGGAGCTGAAGGCCGGTTCGTTCTTCGAGGCGTGGGGCGGCATCGCCTCAGTGGAGCTCGGCCTCCGGGCGGTCTGGACCGAGGCACGTGCTCGAGGGTTCGGGCTCGAGGACGTCTGCCGCTGGATGAGCGAAGGTCCGGCGCGGATCGCCGGGCTCGAGCGTAAGGGCGCGATCGCCGAAGGCAAGGACGCCGACCTCGTGCTGTTCGAACCGGACGAGGCATCCGAGATCGACCCCTCCGAGCTCCACCACCGCAACCCGGTCACGCCGTACGCGGGACGGCGACTCGACGGACGGGTCGTTGCCACGTACGTTCGGGGTGTGCAGGTCTACGCGGACGGCCGCTTCCCGAACCAGCAGGCGGGTCGCCTGCTTCGACGGGGAGCGGCGTGAGCGACTTCACGACGCTGCCCGACCTCGCCGCTCGGCGCCTCGGTGGGATGGTGCTGATCGCGAACGACGAGTTCTTCGCGCCCAAGGAGAACCTGCTGGAGCCGGGGGCTCCCGTCTTCGATCCCGATCGCTACACCGACCGGGGCAAGGAGATGGACGGCTGGGAGACGCGCCGCCGGCGCGATCCGGGTCACGACTGGTGCATCGTCCGCCTCGGCGTGCCGGGGATCGTCCGCGGCGTCGTCGTCGACACCAGCTTCTTCCGGGGCAACTACCCCGATCGCTGCTCGGTCGAGGGTGCCGTGGTCGAGGAGGACGACGTCACCGGGGTGGAGTGGTTCGAGCTGCTGCCCGAGTCCCCGCTCGAGGGCGACTCGGTCAACCGGTTCGACGTGGCCTCGCCGCTCCGGGTCACCCACCTTCGCCTCAACATCTTCCCCGACGGCGGGGTCGCGCGGCTCCGGGTGCACGGCGAACCGCTTCCCGACCTCAGAACGCTGACCGACGACGGTGGCCGAACCGACGTCGCGGCCTCGCTCTCGGGCGGGTCCGTTCTGGACGCGAGCGACCTGTTCTTCTCCTCGCCGCACAACCTCATCGCGCCGGGCGACTCGCACGGCATGCACGACGGGTGGGAGACGAGGAGGCGGCGCGGCGAGGGCCACGACTGGGTCGTGCTTCGGCTGGCCGCCGAGACCGAGATCGAACGCGTCGACGTCGACACGTCGAACTTCAAGGGGAACTACCCGGACACCTGCTCGCTGGACGTCCGTGTCACGCCCGACGTCGCCGCCGACCCGGAGGCCGAGCCGGCATGGTCCGAGGTCCTCTCGCGTCGCAAGCTCGGCCCTCATCGGCGTGTCGCGTTCCCGATCGACCCGCCGGCGCCTGCGACCCAGGTCCGGCTGAACATCCATCCCGACGGCGGGGTGGCTCGGCTCCGCGTGCACGGGAGGGTGACCGACGACGGCTGGCGTTCGTTCGGCGTCCGTTGGCTGAACGCCAAGACGCCCGAGTCGTTCGAGGAGCGGGTGCTCGCGTGCTGCGGCTCGCGCGCGTGGGCCAAGGGGCTGCAGGAGGCTCGGCCGTTCGCCACCTTCGACGCGCTGCTCGAGACCTCCGACGACGTGTGGGCGGGGCTGTCGGCCGGCGACCGGCTCGAGGCGTTCGCCGAGCATCCCCGGATCGGCGAGGGCGGCGGCTCGGCGTGGGCGCGGAGCGAGCAGACCGGTACGGCCGATGCGAGCGACGAAGTTCTCCGAGCGCTCGAGGCGGCCAACCGCGAGTACGAGGAGCGGTTCGAGATGGTCTTCCTGATCAACGCCACGGGCAGGAGCGCGCAGGAGATGCTCGACGCCCTGCGCGTCCGCCTCGACAACGACCCCGCGACCGAGCTGGCCGAGGCGGCCGAACAGCAACGCCAGATCACGCGGCTCCGCCTCGAGAAGCTCGTCCGCCCCGTGGCGCCGCTCGCCCGCACCGGAGGATGATGCCCAGCATGGGAGCCTTCACGACGCACGTGCTGGACACCTCGATCGGGCGACCCGCCGCCGGCGTCGCGGTCGAGCTGGAGGTCATGGCCGGGGGCGGCTGGGAGCCGGTCGGAGCGGGTCTGACCGACGAGGACGGGCGCCTCGGCGACCTCCTGCCCGAGGGCACCGAACCGATGGCGGCGACGTACCGCGTCCGCTTCGACTCGGGTGGATACTTCGGGGCGCGGGGTGTCGAGACCTTCTACCCGGCCGTCACGGTGGAGTTCTCGGTGAGCGCTCCCGGCGAGCATCATCACGTGCCGCTCCTGCTGAGCCCGTTCGGCTACTCCACCTACCGTGGCACCTGAGGTGGGCGCGACCCTCGGTCCGAACCGGTACGGCAAGGCCGGGATCCGTCTCGCGACGGTCGTCCGGCGTGACGGCCAGCACGAGTTCTTCGAGCGGGAGGTCGAGGTCCGCCTGGAGGGCGAGTTCGAGGACGTCCACACGAAGGGCGACAACGCGAGCGTCCTGCCGACCGACACGATGCGGGGATCCGTGTATGCGCTCGCCAAGCAACGGCCGGACGAGGCGATCGAGGCGTTCGCGCTCCGATACACCGACTACCTGCTCGACGCCTCACCGGCGGCAACGCGCGCGGAGACCTGGATCACCGAGCGGCCGTGGGACCGCGTCGAGATCGAGGGCCGGCCCCACCCCCACTCGTTCACGCGGGGAGCCCATCGCTGGACCGCCCATGCCCT
Source organism: uncultured Actinomycetes bacterium (assembly GCA_963731925.1). GTDB lineage: Bacteria > Actinomycetota > UBA4738 > UBA4738 > HRBIN12 > DASSJM01. The sequence continues at coordinate 24,515 of CAVSXK010000009.1, read as the reverse complement.
GCGCGAACGCGGAGGCGTTCGTCTGTCCGCCGGGCTGGACGAGCTCTACGTCTTGAAGACGACCGGGTCCGCCTTCGCGGGATTCCTCGAGGACCGGTACACCACGCTTCCCGCGACCGACGACCGCATCATGGCGACGAACCTCGAGGCCGAGTGGCGCTACGGCTCGACCGACCTCGACTTCGGGGTCGAGCGCCGATGCGTGAAGGACGTGATCCTCCACGCCTTCGCCCACCACGACGAGAGCAACTCGGTGCAGCACACGCTGTGGGAGATGGGTCGCGCCGTGGTGGATTCGTGTCCGAGCGTCGACGAGATCTGGTTCTCGCTCCCGAACCTGCACCACATCGCGGTCGACCTCGCGCCGTACGGGTTGCGCAACGAGGGCGAGGTCTTCGTGGTGACCGACACGCCCTCGGGCAGGATCGAGGGGACGGTGCGGCGGACCGAGGGCGCCTTCCCGGCGTGAGCCGGTCGCTTTCCGACGACGGCTGGTCAGACCTGCTCGAGCGGGCCGCCGAGGCCGAGGCCGAGCATCGGCGTCGCTTCCCCGGGGACGCCGCCGCGAGCCAGCCACTGCACACCCTGTACGTGCCGGCCGATCGCATCACGCCGACGACGACGGTCGGGTTCGGGACGGAGGCGCTCCGGTTGCTCGAGACCCACGCGCCCGACCCGGCCGCGTTCGAGGAGGCGTTCGGCGTCGATGCCTCGCGTTGCCGAGCGCGCCCGCACGCGTGTCCACGCGAAGCTCGAGCGGCAGCCGGTCGAGGACCTCAGGGTCGACTTCGAGGACGGGTACGGTGCCCGGCCCGACGACGAGGAGGACCGGCACGCGGAGGAGGCTGCTCGAGCCGTCCACGCGGCCCGCGAGTCCGGAACCGCCCCGGTGTCGTTCGGCCTGCGCGTGAAGTCGTTCGCCGACGGGAGACAGGCTCGGAGCGTCCGAACCCTCGACACGTTCCTGACGACCCTGATCGAGGCCGCGGGCGGGCTCCCCGAGGGGTTCGTCGTCACGTTCCCCAAGGTCAACACGGCCGAGCACGTCGCGATCTTCGCCGAGGTGCTCGAGCGGCTCGAGCTCGGGCTCGGCCTGGCCGACGGGACGCTGCGCTTCGAGGTGCAGGTCGAGACCCCGCGGTCGGTGATCGCTCCCGACGGTGCGGTCGCCGCGCCGCGGATCCTGGATGCGGCGGGCGGGCGGCTCACCGCGATGCATGTCGGCGTGTTCGACTACACGGCGTCGCTCGGCCTCATGCCGTGGGAGCAGCGACTCGATCACCCGGCGAACGATCTCGCGCGCCGGTTGCTGCAGGTGGCTTTGGCCGGTACCGGCGTTGCGATCAGCGACGGTTCGAGCAACATCGTGCCGGCGAGCGATCGGACCGAGGACGTCCACGCCGCGTGGCGCGTGCACGCCGGCCACGTCCGGCACTCGCTCTCCGCGGGGTTCTACCAGGGATGGGACCTGCACCCCTCGCATCTGGTCAGCCGGTACGCCGCGGTGTACGGCTGGCTGCTGCCGCATCTCGACGACGCCACCGCACGCGTCGGCGCCTGGCGCGCGGGCGCCGCCACGGAGGGCGTGCTCGACGAGCCGGCGACGATCATCGGGCCTGCTCCGGTACCTGCGGCTCGCGGTGTCGTCCGGAGCGGTCGACCAGGCCGAGGTCCTGGAGCGGGCAGGCCTGTCCCCGGACGAGCTGCTCGGGAGCGGGTAGGGCTCGGGCCGTGACGCATCCCGACGGCCTCGAGATCCTCGGTTCGGTGGAGGCCGGGTTCGACGAGATCCTGACCGGGGAGGCGCTCTCGTTCGTGGCGGCGCTCCAGCGTGAGTTCGGCGCGCGCCGGGTCGAGCTGCTCGAGGCACGTGTCGAACGCCAGATCCGGCTCGACGAGGGCGAGCGACCGGACTTCCTCGAAGCGACCCGCCAGGTGCGGGACGCGGAGTGGCGGGTCGCGCCCGCGCCCTCGGACCTGCGAGACCGCCGGGTCGAGATCACCGGCCCCACCGATCGCAAGATGGTGATCAACGCGTTGAACAGCGGCGCGCGCTGCTTCATGGCCGACTTCGAGGACGCGAACGCTCCGACCTGGCCGAACATGATCGAGGGACAGATCAACCTCGCCGACGCGGTCCGCGGGACGATCGAGATGACGGGTCCCGACGGACGTGAGTACCGGCTCGCGGACCAGACCGCGACGCTGCTGGTTCGGCCGCGCGGCTGGCACCTTCCCGAACGACACCTGACGGTGGACGATCGGCCCGTGTCGGGCAGCCTGTTCGACTTCGGCCTCGCGTTCTTCCACAACGCGCGAGAGCAGCTCGAACGCGGGACCGGACCTTACTTCTATCTCCCGAAGCTCGAGAGCCATCTCGAGGCGCGGCTGTGGAACGACGTGTTCGTCTGGTCCCAGGAGCGGCTCGGCATCCCTCGCGGATCCATCCGCGCGACCGTCCTGATCGAGACGATCCTCGCGGCGTTCGAGATGGACGAGATCCTGTACGAGCTGCGCGAGCACTCGTCGGGGCTGAACGCCGGGCGCTGGGACTACATCTTCAGCATGATCAAGAAGTTCCGCCGGCATCCCGAGATGGTCCTGCCCGACCGAGCGCAGGTCACGATGACCGTCCCGTTCATGCGGGCGTACACGGAGCTCCTGGTCCGAACGTGCCACCGGCGCGGCGCCCACGCGATGGGCGGCATGTCGGCGTACATCCCCAGCCGAAAGGACCCCGAGGCCAACGAGCTGGCGCTTGCCAAGGTTTCGGAGGACAAGGTCCGCGAGGCGAACACCGGGTTCGACGGGACCTGGATCGCGCACCCGGACCTCCTCCAGACCGCGACGGCAGAGTTCGACCGAGTGCTGGGCGATCGGCCGAACCAGGTCGACCGGCAGCGGGAGGACGTGGTCGTCTCCGCTGAGGACCTGCTCGACGTGCGCGTCCCCAACGGCGAGATCACCGAGGCGGGCCTGGGGACGAACGTGAACGTGGGGATGCGGTATCTCGCCTCGTGGCTGTCGGGGGTCGGCGCGGCCGCGATCGACAACCTGATGGAGGACGCCGCGACGGCCGAGATCTGCCGGTCGCAGATCTGGCAGTGGGTGGCGAACGGCGTCACGCTCACGACGGGTGAGATCGTCACCGCCGCGAAGGCTCGCGAGGCGATCCAGATCGAGATGACGCACCTCCGCGAGCAGCCGGGCGAGATTCCGTTCGCCAAGCGTCGCCTGGAGCAGGCGCGAACGCTGTTCGAGGAGGTGGCGCTCCCGCCCGACTTCGTGGAGTTCCTGACGCTGCCCGCGTACGAGCTCCTCTGAGGACCTGCGTCGTCGAGGATTGAAACCGATGGCGAGGGGGTAGGCGCGCCGTTCAGGTCGCGCCCACCCTGCGCGCGACCGGAAAGGGGGAGCCATGAAGCGAGCGATCCTTCTCGCCCTGATGGGGGCGCTGCTCGTTCGGCGTCCTCGGGTCGACGGTCGTCGGCCCAGCCGACCACCTTCCGCGCCGTGCTCTCGGGCGGCGACGAGGTGCCGGCCCGGGACACCGGCGCCCGAGGCGTCGCGATCTTCCGGCTGGACGCGGCGGGCACCGAGCTCGGGTTCCGACTGGTCGTGGCGAACATCGAGAACGTCTTCGCCGCGCACATCCATTGCGGGGCCGTCGGCGTGAACGGACCCATCGGGGTCACGCTGTTCATGGGCAGCCCGGGTGGAGGGCGTACGGATGGGGTTCTCGCCGCCGGAAGCGTGACGGCTCCCGATCCCGGCAACGGCTGCGGCTGGGCCGACCTCGATGCGGTGGTCGCCGCGCTCGAGTCGGGGAACGCCTACGTCAACGTCCACACGAACGACGGGATCGACCCGATCGACACCGGACCCGGCGACTTCCCCGGAGGGGAGATCCGAGGCCAGGTCTTCTGAGGGACCCGGCCCGAGCAAAGAGCTAGGACGCAGCCGCGCTCTCGGAGAGCCGGCCGTCGGCCATCTCGACCACGCGGTCCAGCCGCGGCGCGAGCGCCACGTTGTGGGTGGCGATCAAGCAGCTCGCGCCGTCGGCGGCCGCGCGGCCGAGGGCCTCGAGCACGCGTCGCTCCGAGACGGCGTCCTGATGCCCGGTGGGCTCGTCGGCGAGCACGAGCCTCGGTGACAGCACGAGCGCGCGAGCGATGGCCGTCCGTTGCTGCTCGCCGAGCGAGGTCTCCTTCGGGTACCGCGCAGCGAGGTGCGCGATCGCGAGGTCCTCCATCAGCTCGTCGACACGTCCCCGGAGCTCGCCGAGCCGACCGGACAGCCGAGCCGGGTACTCGAGGTTCTCCCGCACGGTGAGCTCGTCGAACAGACCCAGCTTCTGCGGCACCACCGCGAGCTCCTCCCAACCGGGGACCTCGGCCTGCCGTCCGGCGCGTTCGATCGTCCCCTCGTCCGCGTGCTCCCAGCCGGCGATCACGTTCAGGAGCGTGGTCTTGCCCGACCCCGATCGTCCGACGAGGCCCACGAGCTCGCCGGCCCGGAGCGCGAGGCTCACGTCGTCGAGGGCGTGGACGACCTCGTCTCCACGCCGGTAGGACTTCGACACGTCCGTTGCGTCGAGGACGGACGGGATGTCGGGCTCGGGGGCCACCGTGGCTTCCGGAGGCCGCCACCGGTCGGCGCGGTCACGGCCCGGCGCTTCCCGGCCGGGCACCCGCCGGACGCGGTAGTGCTTCCGCCGCTGGACGGAGCGGCCGCCGTGCCGCCGGACGATCGGCGGATCCCGTGGTCGAGCTCGAGCGCGGCGTCGGCTCGCCGCATCACCGACCGGTCGTGCGTCGCGACCACGAACGTCACGCCGGCGTGCGCGAGGGCGACCATCGTGTCCATCACGTGTTCCGCCGAGACGCTGTCGAGCTCGGCCGTCGGCTCGTCCGCCACGACGATCGTGGCGCCGCCCATCAGGACCTCCGCGATCGCCGCGCGCTGCTGCTCGCCCCCCGAGAGCTCCGACGGCAGGTGGTCGGCGCGCTCCTCGATCCCGAGCGTGGAGAGCAGCTCGTCCTGCTCGATCCGCGGAGGTCGGTGGGTCAGCCCGCGGGCGAGCCGCAGGTGCTCGCCGACGGTGAGGTGCGGCAGGAAGTTGTCCGAGGGTCGTTGGAACAGGTAGCCGACCGTCGCCCTTCGGAACCGGCGGAGCGTCCTTGCCGAAGCGTCGTGCACGCTCGTGCCCTCGACGGTCAGCGTTCCGCTCGTCGGGCGGTCGAGGCCGGCGATCAGGCGGAGCAGCGACGACTTGCCGCTTCCCGAAGGCCCGACGACCGCGAGGAGCGCGGATGCCGGGACCTCGGCGGACAGGCCCTTCAGGGCCCGAACCTCACCGCTCGCCGTCCGGTAGGTCTTCACGAGGTCGTCGCAGCGCGCGGCGAGCTCGGGCTTCCTCCCGGTCTCGGGCGCCTCAGTCCGCAAGACGCATCACCTGGCCCAGGTCGGCCGCGCGGGCGCGCCGTTCGGTGAGCCATCCGCCGGCGAACGCGACGAGCAACAACACCGGCGCCGTGACGGTGATGACGACCACCGGCACGACGCCGATCGGTTCGGGCGGGATCGCCTCGATCGGGTCCAGCAGCGGGATCGTCAGCCGGGCGGCCGCGAGCGCCAGGACACCACCGGCGACGAACGCGACGACGAGCATCGCGCCGACCTCGGTGGCGATCGCGAGGAGGTGTCGCGAGGACCGCATCCCCATCCGCAGCGAGAGGCCGTACGACACGATCTCGGAACGCTGTCGTGTCTGCAGGTACATGAGCATCGCCGCGAAGACGAGAAGGGCCGCGAGGAGTCCGAGCCCGTTCATCACCAGGAACGTGTCGATGACGGCGGCGATGTACGGGATGTCCTTCACCTCGTCGGCCGTGAGGATCAGGTCGGGCACGAAGCTCAGCTCGGACAGCGCTTGGCGAGCCGCGGCGGGATCGCCTCGGATCCAGAGCTCGTCGCTCGCGTTCGCGCCGGTCAACGGGTTCGGCAGTCCCTCGAACGCATCGAGGAGACGCTGCTCGTCGACCACGACCAGGGGCCGGATCGACGTCATGCCGGGGAAGGCGTTCGCGCGCCCGACGATCTCGATCGGCACCGTCGTCCGGTCGATCGTGATCGAATCCGGGAACGCGTTCGGCGCCGAGGCCATCACGACCGGCAGCGTTTCGTCGGAGGGGCCCGAGAGCCCATCGAGGAGCGTCTCGAGCGGTTCGGGCGAGAACGCCGGGTCCCAGAAGGCGGTGGACGCGAAGGTCTCGGTGTCGATCGCTAGCAGGTCGAACGGCACCGCGGGCCGGAGCTCGCCCGGCCTGGAGCCGCCGTACGGCGCGCGTGAGCGGCAGGGGGAACCGCTCGGGCGTCTCGTTCACGCTGTCGATCCGAGCCTGGACGTCGCTGCCGACGTAGACGCCGGCCTTGGCGTCGACGGTCACCCCCATCGAGCGGGCGACCGTCTGCGCCTGCACGAACAGCCCCAGGCACAGCCCGGCGGCGGTGATCAGGAGGAGCGTGAGGCGCGAACGGGCGGCGAGGCGATGCACCGCGAGGTACGCGGGCGTCCCCCACGCGGCGCTCCTGCCGCGTGCCCATCGCAGGGCAAGGACGACCCCCCTGGCAACCAGTGCCACGGCACCCGCCAGGAACGCGATCGGGAACGCGAAGAGCAGCAGGCTCGGTGCCTTCGTTCCGAGGGCCGGATCGACCACGACGGCGCCTCCGCTCCGCAACCGTTGCAGGATCAGGAGCGACAGCGCGATGAGGGCGAGCTCCCACGGCAGCGTCCCGAGGAAGCGCAACCGGCTGCGGTGGTGTTCGGACTGCCGGAGGAACGAGACGGTCGACACGGTCGCGATCGCGACGACGGACGCGACCCACGCGACCCCGGCAGCCCAGAGCGCTTCGTTCGTTGCCCGGCCGGCCAGTGCGCCGTTCGGACCGACGCCGCGAACGAGCGCGAAGGAGAGCCCGAGACCCACGGCCGCCCCGGCCGCGCACGGCAGGATGGCTTCGAGCGCGGCGCGACCGCCCACCGCCCTTGGTCTCGCACCGCGTGCGAACAAGAGGTTCGACTCGACGCGACGAGCGGCCATCGCGAAGGCGCCGGCCCCCGCGACGACCACGAGCGCGACGAGCATGCCGGCGAGGCGAAGCAGCCGGGCCGGGCCCTCGATCGCGACGAGCCTGCGGTGGACGTCGTTCACGACGTCGTCGATCGCGCTCCCCCAGACCGGCCCGTTGCGCAGGTTGCAGAAGAAGGAGATGAAGCAACGATCGAGCACGGAGGCGTCGTCGATCTCGTCCGAGATGTCGAACGCGATCCGCGCCGCGTCCTCGGCCTCCTGGAGCGTGAGCTCGCGGCGGACCGGAGCCTGCCAGGCGTAGCCGGCGTGGTCGAGCCCGATCGCGCGAGCCGCGCCGACGAACCGATCCATCGGGACGATCACCGCTTGGGGAGGTGGAGCGCAGTTGCTGCAGTACAGGACGAGCTCGTCGTTCCACGGCCTCCAGTAGCCCGACGCTCCGCCCCGGTAGAGCGAGCGGTAGATGCCGTCCACCGTCAGGGTGACCGTCCCGTCGTCGGGCGAGCCGACCACGATCCGCTCGCCGGGCGAGATATCCAGGGCATCGGCGACCAGGTCGGGCACCAGGGCCCCGTCCCCGGGCGACCCCTCGAGGATCTCGACGTGCGAGATCGCCTCGTCGCCGGCGAACAGACGCGTGTCGCGTTCCTCGCTCTGGCCGAGGACCGAGACCGGGACGACCTTCCCGAGGGCCGACTCGACCGGCTCGCCGAGATAGGGGCTGGTGGCCACGAGCCGATCGAAGAGCTCGTCGGCTCTCGGCTCCACCTTGCCGAACCTGCCCGGTCCCGGCAGCGGCATCGCGCCGTTGCGGTACATCATCCCGACGGCCCACCGCGTGTAGGTGGGGTCGTCGATCCGGGCCTTCACCAGCTCGCTCGCCGATGCCGAGATGAACAGCGGGTACGCGGAGGCGGCGAGCGCGAGCAGGAGGGCGCCGACCGCGATCGAGACGAACAGCGCGGGGAAACGCAGCAGGACGAGCGGCGCCTTGGACCACAGGGGGTCGGCACCTTTCAACGAACCGGAGGCCCGCCTTCGTCTTCCCGTCATCTCCCCCCCGCGAACCGGGAACGTCGTCAATGGGTTCTACGCCCGAGAAGGGTCCCGCGTTCGTAGTCGTCCGTCACCTTCCCGCATGGGCGCCGGCCCCTCCTCCGTATCCTGGGGGCCGTGGACGACCGATTCCTGCGCGCCCTCCGGCGCGAACCCGTCGACCGCACCCCGGTGTGGTTCATGCGCCAGGCCGGCCGATACCTGCCCGAGTACCGGGAGCTGCGCGGGGATCGCGACATCCTCGAGACCATCCGGGCGCCCGAGCTCGCCGTCGAGCTCACCCTCCAGCCGCTCCGGCGGATGCCGCTCGACGCCGCGATCGTGTTCGCGGACATCATGGTCCCGCTCGCGGGGATCGGCGTGCCGGTTCGGATCGAACCCGGTCTCGGCCCGGTCGTGGAGGACCCGATCCGCGACGCGAGTCGTGTGGCTCGGCTCCGCGCCCTCGAACCCGAGGTGGACGAACCGTTCGCGCTCGAGACGATCCGCCTGCTCCGCAAGGAGCTGCGGGTCCCGTTGATCGGGTTCGCCGGCGCGCCCTTCACGCTCGCGAGCTACCTCGTCGAGGGCGGACCCTCTCGGGACCACGCGCGCACGAAGGCGCTGATGCACGACGAACCCGGGACGTGGTCGTCGCTGATGGACGCGCTCTCGGCGCTTCGCGTTCGCACCTGCTCGCGCAGGTCGAGGCCGGCGTTCAGGCCGTCCAGCTCTTCGACTCGTGGGTGGGGGCGCTCTCGCCGAGCGACTACGCGCGCTCGGTGCAGCCGTGGGTCGGACGCGTGCTGGAGGACCTCCCGGTGCCGTCGATCCATTTCGGCGTGGGGACCGGGGAACTGCTGACGCTCATGCGCGACGCGGGCGGCGACGCGATCGGGATCGACTGGCGCGTGCCGCTGGACCGTGCCTGGGAGCGCATCGGCGCCGACCGGGCGATCCAGGGCAACCTCGACCCCGCGGTGTGCACGGGGTCGTGGGAGGCGGTCGAGCGTGGCGCGGTCGAGGTGCTCGAACGCGCAGCGCGGCGCGACGGCCACGTGTTCAACCTCGGCCACGGCGTCCTGCCGCAGACGCCCGTCGAGAACCTGCAGCGTCTGGTGGATCTGGTGCACGAGCGGACGGCTCGATGAGCACGACCCCGATCGGTGTGCTCGTGATGGCCTACGGGACGGCGAGCGGTCCCGACGACGTGGAGCGCTACTACACGGACATCCGCGGTGGCCGGCCGCCCACGCCGGAGCACCTCGAAGAGCTTCGCGAACGCTACGCGGCGATCGGGAACCGCTTCCCGCTGCTCGAGATCACCCGGCAGCAGGCGGAGGGTCTGGAGCGAGAGCTCAACCTCGTGGACCACGGCGGCTTCCGCGCCTACCTCGGGATGAAGCATTCTCCGCCGTTCATCGCCGAGGCCGTGCAGCAGATGCGCGCCGACGGGGTCGAGCGCGCGATCGGCGTGGTGATGGCGCCGCACTGGTCGGGGATGTCCGTCGAGAGCTACATCGAACGCGTGCGAACGCAGACGGTGGACGGACCGCCGTCGTTCACGTTCGTCCGGTCGTACCACGACCATCCGGGGTTCGTGTCGTTCCTGTCGGCGCGGGTCGCCGAGGCCCTCGGACGACTGACCTCCTCGGAGCGCGACGGCGCGACGGTGATCTTCTCCGCGCACAGCCTGCCCGTCCGCGAGCTCGCGGACGGGTCGCTCCGGTGCCTGCGGTGCCGCATGTGCGAGGACTCGTGCCGGTACCGCGACGGCCTCGCCGAGACCGCGGACCTGGTCGCGGCCGAGCTCGGTCTTGCCCGCCACACGATCGCGTGGCAGAGCGCGGGTCGCACGGACGATCCGTGGTGGGGCCCGCCGATCGAGGACGTGATCGCCGACCTCGCGTCGCAGGGATGCCCGGCCGTGGTCGTCTGCTCGGCGGGGTTCGTCGCCGACCACCTCGAGATCCTGTACGACCTCGACGTCGAGGCCCAGGCGATCGCCGAGCAGTCGGGGATGCGGCTGGTGCGAACCGAGATGCCGAACGCCGACCCGGCGTTCGTCCACGTGCTCGCCGACGTCGTCCGGGAGCAGCTCAGCGCTCCGAGGACCTGATCGCGGTGGGGGAGCGGGTCGCGGTCGTAGGCGGCGGGGTGTCCGGTCTCGCGACCGCGCACCGCCTGCTCCGAGGGGACCCCGCGCTCGAGGTCACCGTGCTCGAGTCCGGACCGACGATCGGCGGCAGGCTCGCGGCCGCGACGGTCGGCGACCTCGAGCTCGAGAGCGGCCCGGACTCGTTCGTCGCCCGCAAGCCGTGGGCGGTGGACCTGTGCCGTGAGCTGGGCCTCGAGCTACTCGAACCCGGTGCCCGGGACGCCTTCGCGTGGACCGACCGCGGCCTCGTCCCGTTGCCCACGAGCGCGCTCGGGATCCCCACCGACGTCGACGAGATCGCGAGGTGGCCGGGTCTGTCCCGAGCGGGGCGCGTTCGGGCGCTGTCGGACCTCGTGCGCAGGCCGAGACCGCCCGGCGCGGACGAGTCGATCGGCTCGTTGGTTCGGCGGCGGATGGGCGACGGGATCGCGGACGCGCTGACCGGACCGCTGCTCGGAGGCCTGTTCGCCGGCGACGTCGACCGGCTGAGCGTGGAGGCGTCGTTCCCCGAGCTCGCGCGGTGGGAGCGGGCGTTCGGGAGCCTCATCCGCGGCGCCCGGGCGTCGCTCGTGGCCGCGCGCGATGCGGGTCCGATGTTCCTGCGCCCCTTGGGCGGTGTCTCCCGGCTCCCGCGCGCCCTGCTCCAGACCGTCGGGCCCGCCCGGGTCCGGATGGGAGCGCCGGTCGTCGCGATCGGACGCGACGGAGCCGGGTTCGACGTGCGGACCGACACCGATCGGCTTGCGGCGGATGCCGTGGTACTCGCGACGCCGGCGTTCGTCGCCTCCGAGCTGGTCGCCGGGATCGCACCCCGCGCCGCCGAGGTCCTGGGCGGCATCGGGTACGCGAGCACGGGCGTCGCGCTGCTCGTCTATCCGGAGGGCACGGCCGACGCGCTCCCCGAGGCGACCGGGTTCGTCGTGCCGCGCGGGCGCGCGCCGATGACGGCCTGCACGTTCCTGTCGAGGAAGTGGCCCCAGGCCGACTTCGGGACGCGGGCCGTCGTCCGCTGCTTCGTCGGAGCGGTCGGGTTCGAGGACATCCTCGACGCGCCGGACGAGGACATCGTGCAGGCCGTGTGCCGGCACCTGTCCGCGGTCCTGCCGCTGCCCGATCGGGCGGCCGCGTCGACGGTGGTCCGGTGGCCGCGTTCGATGCCGCAGTTCGAGCTCGGTCATCTCGAGCGCGTGCGCGAGATCGACGCCTCGCTGCCGCCGGGTATCGTCGTCGCCGGGAACGCGTACCTCGGGGTGGGCGTCGCCGACGCCGTCCGGAGCGCCGATGAGGCCGCCGAGCGGGTCCGTGCCCATCTCGCCGGCGAGCCAGTCAGATCGGAGAACGTGCGATGAGCGAGACCGTCTACGCGCTGTACACGTGCTTCAAGGCGACGCGCGCCTTCCGCGACCTGGATCTCGACGACGCCGCGCAGGAGATCGAGAACCTGGTCAAGGGGTGGAACGGCGAGGTGACCGTTCGCGGCGTCTACTCCACGGTCGGGTTCCGCGCCGATACCGATCTGCTGCTCTGGCTCGTCGGCCCGAGCCCCGACACCGTCCAGGACGCGATCGCTGCGTTCCGCCGGACGAGGGCCGGTCGCGAGCTCGAGGTGACGTGGTCGTTCATGGGCGTGGTCAAGCCCGCCGAGTTCACGCCCGACCACGCGCCGGCGTTCGTCAAGGGCGAGCCGCCGAGGCGGTACCTGTGCGCGTACCCGTTCGTGCGAACGCCCGAGTGGTACCTGCTCCCCGCCGACGAGCGCGCGACGCTGCTCCGGGAGCACGGTGAGATCGGCCGCGAGTTCCCCGAGGTGCTCGCGAACACCACGAGCGCCTTCGGCATCAACGACTGGGAGTGGATCCTCGCGTTCGAGGCGGACGAGCTCGACCGGATCGTCGACTGCATCCGCCGGCTCCGGGAGGCGAAGGCGCGTCGGTTCACCAAGGAGGAGGTCCCGTTCGTGACCGGGATCCGCAAGGACGTCCGCAGCGCATTCGGCGACCTCGGTTAGACGATCACGCCGCGGTCCCGGCCACCGGGTCATAATTGGACCCCGACAGGTCGGAACGGAGGTCCGAGAAATGGCGCACGCGAAGGACAAGGGCGACAAGCAGGTGAAGAAGACCGCGCAGAAATCGATCAAGGAGAAGCGCGCGGCGAAGAAGGCCAAGAAACAGTCCTCGAGCTCGCGCTCCGAGTAACGCGTGTTCGAGGAGGTCCTGCAGGCCTGGGACGGCGAGGAAGTCGTCGTCCGGTTCGACGACGCGAGCGCGACGTGGATGTTCGTCTGCGTGCACTCGACCGTGCTCGGGCCGGCGGCCGGAGGGACGCGGATGAAGGTGTACGCGTCGCCGTCCGATGCGCTCCGCGACGGGCTGCGCCTGTCCACCGCGATGACCAGCAAGATGGCGATGGCGGGCGTGCCGCTCGGCGGCGGCAAGGCCGTCCTGGCCGTCCCCGAGATCCCCGTGGGTGATGCCCGCCGGACGATGATGCTGCGCTACGGCGAGCTCGTCGAGTCGCTGCACGGCACGTACTGGACCGCGTGTGACATGAACACCGCATCGTCCGACATGGACGTGATCGCCGAGCGCACCTCGAAGGTGTTCGGGCGCACCGAGGCGGCAGGGGGTTCGGGCACGTCCGCGCCCGCGACCGCGGTGGGCGTGTTCCACGGCCTCCGGGCGGCGGTGGCACGGGCGTTCGGATCGGACGATCTGACCGGCCGAACCGTCGCGGTGCAGGGCGTGGGCGCGGTCGGCGGACCGCTCGCTCGCGCGCTCGCCGAGGCGGGGGCGCGACCGATCCTGGCCGACGTCGACGACGTTCGGGCGAAGGAGCTCGCCGACGAGCTCGGGTGCGACCACGTTCCGGCCGACGAGATCGTGGATGTGCGGTGCGACGTCTTCTCGCCGTGCGCGACCGGCGCCGTGCTGTCCGAGGCCACGATCCCGCGTCTGCGGTGCCGCGTCGTCGCCGGCGCCGCCAACAACCAGCTCGCCGAACCCGAGGACGCCGAGCGGCTCGCCCAGCGCGGCATCCTGTACGCGCCGGACTACGTCGTCAACGCCGGTGGCGTGATCCACCTCGTCGGGTTCGAGCTCCTGGGCGAGGACCGCGAGCGGGTGGACGAGCGGCTCCGCGGCATCGCCGAGACGCTGACGGAGGTGTTCGAGAAGGCGGACGCGGATGGGCTGTCCGCGGCCGCGGCCGCCGACGCGATCGTCGAGCAGCGGCTCACCGGAGGGAGCCACTGATGGGTCGCGACCTCGCGTCGATGGAGTGCGTGCCGTGCCGCGGCGGTGTCCCTCCGCTCGACCGAGCGGAGATCGAGTCGTACCTGGCCGATCTCGGCCACGAGTGGCGGGTCGTGGACGACCATCACCTCGAGAAGGAGTTCCGGTTCGCGGACTTCAAGCAGGCGCTCGCGTACGCGAACCGCGTGGGGGAGCTCGCCGAGCGGGTCGGACACCACCCCGACATCTATCTCGCGTGGGGCAAGGTTCGACTGACCGTGTGGACGCACAAGATCGACGGGCTGAACGAAGCGGACTTCGTGTTCGCGGCCAAGGCCGACCGGGCCTTCGAGGACCCGGCCGGCTGACGGCGTTCGGCTACGCGTCCGCGGTGACGAGGCCGAGCTCGCGCAGCGTGCTCCACGGCACCACGTGGCAGTACGGGGTGTGCCCGTTCTTGTCGTAGTACCGCTGGTGGTAGTCCTCCGCCGGGTAGAACGGACCGGCGGGCGTGATCTCGGTCGCGATCGGCCGGTCGAAGCGCGCCTGCGCCGCCTCGCGCGACGCCTCGGCGAGCCTCTGCTGCTCGTCCGAATGCGTGAAGATCGCGCTCCGGTACTGGTCGCCGACGTCCGGACCCTGCCGGTTCACCTGCGTCGGGTCGTGCATCGCCCAGAACACCTCGAGCAGCTGCTCGAAGCTCACGAGGGCCGGGTCGAACCGCACGCGGAGCACCTCGGCGTGACCGGTCCCGTGTGAGCAGACGTCCCGGTAGGTCGGGTTCTCGGTGTGGCCGCCCGCGTAGCCGACCTCGGTCTCGACGACCCCCGGCACGCGCTCGAAGACGTACTCCACTCCCCAGAAGCATCCGGCCCCGAACGTCGCGGTCTCGGTGGACATGCTGAACATCCCTCCTTCGGATGGGTTCATCCCTTCAGTCCATCCAGCCTACGCAACGTTACGTCGACCCGAAGGAACCGGAACCCCGTCGACGCGTTTGAGGGGTGGCTGGGTGGGTAGCGCCGGAGGCGGAGAAAGGGGGTGCCCATGCGGAATCGCATGGTCATCGCTGCCGTCGTGGCGCTGGTAGCCGGGGGACTCCTGGCTGCCGTTCCTGCCAGGCCGGCAGTGACGGGAAGGTACGTGAGTACGTCGTCCTGTATGAGGACGGCGCGTCGGCCGACGGACGCCCGTGCCGCGATCGCCGAGCCTGGGCGGGACGGTCGTGGACGAGATCTCGGCGATCGGTCTGGCGAAGGTCCGAACCGAGCAACCCCGACTTCGCCGCCGACGTTGGCCGAGGAACAGCCTGCTCGCCGGGGCCGCCGCGGAACCGGATCGTCGGGTTCGCGCGAGCCGGCGCTCGCGAGGAAGGCGACCACGCCGACGGGTCGACGAGGTCGAGTCGCTGTCGCGGCGAACGTGCGGGGTCGACGATCGACGCGGCGGACGCCGAGCCGCTCGCCGGCCTCCAGTGGGACATGGAGATGATCCACGCCACCGTCGACGAGTCGTACGCCGTGGAGACCGGGGAACCACGACGTGCTGGTCGGGATCATCGACACGGGCATCGACTGCGTCGCATCCCGGACCTCGCGCCGAACTTCAACGCAGACCTGAGCCAGAACTTCACCACGCGACATCCCGCTGATCGACGGGCCGTGCAATCAGGATCCCGACCACGTCCTGCGACGGACCCGGCCGACGTCGACGAGGGCGGTCACGGGACCCACGTCGCCGGGACCGTGGTGGCGGCGCTGAACGGCCTCGGCATCGCCGGGGTCGCGCCGGACGTGACGCCTCGTCGAACCTGCGCGCCGGCCAGGACTCGGGTTTCTTCTTCCTGTTCGAGACGCTCGCGGCGCTACATCTACGCGGCCGACAACGGCATCGACGTCGTGAACATGAGCTTCTTCACCGACCCGTGGCTGTTCAACTGCCGTGACAACCCGCGGACACGCCGAGGAGCAGCAAGAGCAGGCCACGATCATCGACTCGTCCAACCTGGCGTTGGACTACGCGTTCGCCACACGGCGTGACGCTGATCGCGGCCGAGGGGAACGAGCACATCGGATCTGGGGAACCCGACGTGACGACGCGATCAGCCCGGACTTCCCGCCGGGTACCGAGAAGGTGCGCGACAACATCGACAACGACTGCCTCGATCATCCCCACCGAGGGGAACCACGTGCTCTCGGTCAGCGCGCTCGGGTCGACGGGCCGCAAGGCCTATTACTCCAACTACGGGCTCGAGCAGACGGTCGTGTCGGCGCCGGGTGGTGACCGTCGCGAGTTCTTCGGGACGCCCCAGTACAACACCGCCGGGCGCGGTCCTGTCGACGTACCCGGCGGAGCTCGCGATGGAGGAGAAGCTGATCACGCGGAACTTCAAGCCGCGGAACGTCACTCGCTGTCGTCGACTGTGGAGGGAAAGCCGAGCGCGAGCACGTGCGGCGTCTACGTCTACCTGCAGGGGACGTCGATGGCGTCGCCCCACGTGGTCGGTGTCGCAGCGCTGATCATCGCCGCGATCGGGAGCGGCACCGGGGCCGACTTCGGCGCTCGATCCCGACGCCGTTGAGGAGGACTTGCGGGCAACCGCGACCGACGCCGACGTCTTCTTCGCGGCGATGGGCCACGCGACTGGCGCGTCTTCTGCCCGGTGCCGCCGACCCTGTTCCACTACGACGACACCTCGCTTCCGGTGCGATCCGACCGTGCGTTCGGATGCGCTCTGCGAGGGCGACGCCGACTTCAACGGGTTCTACGGCGACGGTGTCGTGAAGCGCTCGGCGGCCGCGAGCTTGTAGCTCGGCTCTCCTGCGCCTCATCGAGACCGCCCCGGGCCCACGGCCCGGGGCGGTCTCACGTCCGTCACCCCTCGAACGAGGCGACCGCGTCCAGGACCTGCTCGACCTCGGCGTCACCGTGCTCGGTCCCCAGGGTCCACAGCTCGTAGCCGCTCGGGGGCAGCCAGACGCCGCGGTCGAGCAGGTGGTGGAAGAAGCGCGCGTAGCGCTCGTGATCGGCGGCCTTCGCGCCCGCGAAGTCGCGCACCGGCCCGGGTGAGAAGAACACGCTGAACAGCGACTCGGACCGGTTCACCGTGACCGGGATGCCTCGCGCGGCGAGGCGCTCGGTCAGTCCTTCGGCGAGCGCGACCGCGGTCTCCGCGAGTGCCGGGTAGGGCCGCAGCTCCTTCGCGAGGTCGAGCGTGGCGATCCCGGCGGCGACCGCCACGGGATTGCCCGACAGCGTCCCCGCCTGGTACACGGGACCGACCGGCGCGAGCCGCTCCATCACGTCTCGCCGCCCGCCGAACGCGGCGCACGGGAACCCACCACCCATCACCTTCCCGAGGATCGTGAGGTCCGGCGTGACGCCGTAGACGCTCTGCGCGCCGCCGAACGCGATCCTGAACCCGGTGATCACCTCGTCGAACACCAGCAGGGCGCCGCTCGATGTGCAGAGCTGCCGCAGGCCCTCGAGGAAGCCAGGCTCGGGAGGCACCACGCCCATGTTCGCCGCGACGGGCTCGACGATGACCGCGGCGATCGTGTCGCCGTGCTCGGCGAAGACGTTCCCGAGCGCCTCGACGTCGTTGAAGCGCACCGTGAGCGTGTCGCGCGCCGCACCCTCGGTCACGCCCGGCGAGCCGGGGATCCCGAACGTCGCCATGCCGCTCCCCGCACCCTTCGCGAGCAACGCGTCCGAGTGCCCGTGGTAGCAGCCCTCGAACTTCACGACGAGATCGCGCCCGGTGAAGCCTCGTGCCAGACGGATCGCGCTCATCGCCGCTTCGGTCCCGCTCGAGACGAGCCGGACCATCTCGACCGACGGCATCGCGCCCGTGATCCGTTCGGCGAGCTCGACCTCGCCCTCGGTCGGCGCGCCGAACGTGGTCCCGCGCGCCGCCGCCTCCCGGGCAGCCTCGATGATCTCGGGTCTCGCGTGACCGAACAGCAGTGCGCCCCACGACTGCACGAGGTCGACGTACCGGTTGCCGTCCGCGTCGATCACGTAGGCGCCCTCGCCCCGAACCGCGAACCGAGGGGTCCCACCCACGGCCCCGAACGCCCGAACCGGCGAATTCACGCCGCCGGGGATCACGCGCCCGGCGCGTTCGAACAGCTCCTCGGACCGGGTCACGACCGGGTCAGGAAGACAGCCAGTCGGCCGCGTCCTTCGCGTGGTACGTGAGGACGAGGTCGGCGCCGGCGCGGCGGATCGAGGTGAGCACCTCGAGCACCGCGCCCCGTTCGTCGATCCATCCGTTCTGCGCCGCCGCCTTGACCATCGCGTACTCGCCGGACACGTTGTAGGCGGCCATCGGGAACCGCGTCTGGTCCTTCGCGCGGCGGATCACGTCGAGGTAGGGGAGCGCCGGCTTGACCATCACGACGTCGGCTCCCTGCTCGATGTCGGCCTCGATCTCGCGGATCGCCTCGTCGGCGTTCGGCGGGTCCATCTGGTAGCCGGTCCGGTCGCCGAACCTCGGCGCGCACTCGGCGGCTTCGCGGAACGGCCCGTAGAACGAGGAGGCGAACTTCGCCGCGTAGGCCATGATCCCGACGCGCTCGAACCCACCCTGGTCGAGCGTGTCGCGGATCGCCTCGACCTGGCCGTCCATCATGCCGCTCGGCCCGACCATCTGGGCGCCGGCCGCGGCCTGCGCGAGCGCGATGCGCCGGTAGCGTTCGAGCGTCGCGTCGTTGTCGACGTGTCCTTCCTCGTCCAGGACGCCGCAATGGCCGTGGTCGGTGTACTCGTCCAGACACAGGTCCGCGATCACGACGTGGTCGTCGCCGAGCTCGTCCCGCAACATCCGGATGGCCCTCTGCGCGATGCCGTCGGGGTTCCACGCCTCCGAGCCCTCGGCGTCCTTGCGTTCGGGGACGCCGAACAGCATGAAGGCGATCACGCCCTTGCTCGCGATCTCGGCGGCCTCCTTGCGAAGGGACTCGAGCGTGTGCTGCGACTGCCCGGGCATCGAAGCGATCGGGATCGGTTCGGACACGCCCTCCTTCACGAACAGGGGAGCCACGAGATGGCGCGGTGCGAGCTCGGTCTCGCGGATCAGCGCTCGGAGCGCGGACGTGCGCCGCATCCTGCGCGGCCGGTGCCGAGGGAAGGCGCTCATCGGATGGATGCTACCGCGGCGCGAGCACCCGCTCGACGGCTGCGACCAGGCCGTCGATCGTGTGCGGGTTCGCGACCGCGTGGACGGACAGCCCGTGCTCGCGAGCCTCGCGCGCGGTGACCGGCCCGATGCAGACGACCCTGGGGTTGCCCTTCACGACGCCGAGCGCGCGGACGAACCCGCGCACGGTCGAGGCGCTCGTGAACGTGACGGCGTCGACCGCTCCGGAGCGGAGCGCGGTCCGGGCCTCGGCCGGGAGAGAACGCGGCATCCGCGTGCGGTAGGCGTCGACGCGCGTCGGGGTCCAGCCCTTGCGAACCAAGGCGTCCTCGAGACCCTCGGGCGCCACATCCGCGCGAGGGGTGAGCACGCGGCCGTTCCCTCGGGGGAACGCGCGACCGAGCGCTTCGGTCGTGAACGCCTTCGGGACCAGATCCGCCTCGCGACCGCTCCACCGCCGGAAGGCCTCGGCGGTGCCCTCGCCGACCGCGGCGACGTTCGCCCGGAGCTGCCGCGGCGTCAGGTGTTCGGCCAGGACGTCCACGGTCCGTGGGCTGGTCAGCGTCACCCACGAGAACGCTCCCTCGGCGAGCTCCCGGAGCGCCCTCGTCAGCGCGGCCGAACGCACGGGCGCGAGCTCGATCGCCGGCGCCACGATCGCGGTCGCTCCCCGGCGCTCCAACCGGCGCGCGAGCTCGTCCGCCTCGGGACGAGGCCTCGTCACCAGGACGGTCCTTCCGGCGAGCGGCTTCACGGGCGGACGAGCCCGAGGATCTCGTCCGCGCCGCCGGCCGACAGGTCGAGCGCGGCGAGCGCCGCCACCTCGTCGGGGGTGGCGGCGTCGACCTCGGTGCGCGCGAACCGCGCGCCGTCGGGCGTGAGCGCGATCGCGACCATGCGGACGCCGCGCGCGGTCGGCTCGGCGAACGCGCCTAAGGGAAGCGCGCACCCGCCGCCGAGCCGAGCCATGAGACCGCGTTCGGCCTCGAGCGCGATCCTGCTCGCCGCATGGTCGAGCGCCGACAGGACCTCGATCGTCTCGCCGTCGGACGCGCGAGCCTGGACCGCGAGGCAACCCTGACCCGGCGCGGGCACCATCTCCGAGAGCGACATCGGCGCCGCGTGCTCCGGCACGACGCCGAGCCGCAACAGCCCTGCCGCCGCGAGGATCAGGGCGTCGGCATCGCCGTCCTCGAGCTTGCGGAGCCGCGTGTCGACGTTGCCGCGCAGGTCCTTGATGAGCACGTCCGGTCGCAACCGGAACACCTGCGCCCGGCGGCGGATGCTCGACGTCCCGACGCGGGCCCCGGGCCGGAGGTCGCCGTCGCGGGTCACGAGGACGTCGAGCGCCGAGGCGCGCTCGGGCACCGCGGCGATCACCAGGCCTTGCTCGTCCTCGACCTCGATGCCCGCCGGCAGATCCTTGGCCGAGTGGACGGCCAGGTCGACCTCGCCGTCGCGGAGCGCGCGGACGATCTCGGTCACGAACAGGCCCTTCACCCCGGCCGGGTCGCTCGCGGGGTCGGCCCCGCGGTCGCCCGCGGTCGTGATCGCGACGAGCTCGGTCTCGACGCCCAACGCCGTGAGCGCGTTGGCGACCTCGCGCGCCTGGGCGAGCGCGAGCCGCGAGCCGCGCGTGCCGATGCGGAGCTTCACTCGGTGGGGAGCTCGAGCCCGAACAGCTCGGCGAGGGCTCGCGCGTAGGCGTCCTGCGTCCCGGTCCCCGGGGTCTCCTTCAGCCGCACGATCGGCTCGTGGAGCAGCTTGGCGACGACACCGCGCGCGAGGGCCGTGACCGCCTCGCGCTCCTGCGGCTCGAGCCCCGCGAGATCGGACCGGAAGCGCTCGAGCTCGGCATCGACCGCCGCGTCGCCCCGTTCGCGAAGGGCGCGGAAGAGCGGGCCCAGCCGCTCCGCTCGCCGCCGGACCCCGAACCGGCGGACCTCGTCGGCGACGATCGCGTGCGCCCGCTCGATGTCCGCGTCGGTCTCGGCCGCTCGGACGGCGACCGACGCCCGGAGGCCGTCGATGTCGACCAGCGTGACGTCCGGTAGCGAGCCCACGGACGGCTCCACGTCGCGCGGAACGGCGAGATCGAGCACGTACAGGGGCCGGTTCCTCTCTCGAAGCGCGTCGAGCACCAGCGGCTCGGTGAGCACGATGCCGGCGGCACCGGTGGCCGAGACGACGACGTCCGCCTCGGCGAGCGCCTGGGGGAGATCCGCCAGGTCGCCGTGCGCGGCCGAGGTCCGTTCGGCCAGCGCGCGTGCGCGTTCGAGCGAGCGGTTCAGCACGCGGACGGTGGCCACGCCGCGCCGCCGGAGATGTTGGACGGCGAGCGCCGACATGTGACCCGCGCCGATCACGACCGCGTGCCGTTCGGCGAGACCGCCGAGCGCGGCGTCCCCGAGGTCGGCCCCGGCGGACACGAACACGTCGGGCGCCGCCCCGACGCCGGTCTCGGATCGGACACGCCGTCCGGTGTTCACCGCGCCGTTGAACGCGGCCGTGAGCGCGGGTCCCGCGGCCTCCTCGCCGTCCGCGCGCTTGAGCGCCTCTCGGACCTGCGAGAGGATCTGGGGCTCGCCGAGCACCATCGAATCGAGCCCGCTCGCGACGGTGAACAGGTGTTCCGCGGCGTCGGCCTCGTAGTGCGAGTAGAGCGGCTCGGCCAGATCGTCGGGGGCGACACCTCGCGACTCACACAGGACGCGCTTCAACGCCTGGAACCCGGCGTGGTACGAGGGGACGCTCCCGTAGATCTCGACGCGGTTGCAGGTCGAGACGATCACGGCCTCGTCGATCGCGGGATCGTCGGCCGTCCGCCGGTACGCCTTGACGAGGTCGTCCTCGGCGAAGGCCAGGCGTTCGAGCAGGCCGACCTCGGCGCGACGGTGCGAGATGCCGAGCGCGAGGATCGCCATGGGTTCCCCGCGATTCTACGCATGGCGCCGGCCCGCGTATCGACCCGGCATCGGGGGGTCGGGTCGTGCCCCGGGTAGCATCTCCGGCCGTTGCACGCGGACGAGACGGAGGATGGGATGGAACGAGGCAGGGCCCGCGACCTCGGGGTCGTGATCGGCACGTACCCGACCGGTCCTCGGAACTCGGTGACCGACGTGCAGGGCGTTCGGGTCGGGCACGCGACGGTCGTCCGCGATCCCGGGCCCGATGGGGCGGGCGCCGTTCGGACCGGCGTGACGACGGTGTTCCCGCACGAGGGCCTTCCCTGGATCGAGCGCGTCTACGCGGGGACCCACGTGCTGAACGGTTTCGGCGAGCTGATCGGGACCAACCAGATCGCCGAATGGGGGCTGCTGCACTCGCCGATCGTGATGACGAGCTCGCTCGCGATCGGCCGCGCGTACGACGCGACGGTCAGGTGGCGGACGCTCCGGCACGCCACGACGACCCACGAGGGCGGCGACATGCCGTTCGTGTGCGAGTGCGACGACTCGTACCTGAGCGACGTGACGAGCTTCCCGCTCTCCGAGGAGGACGTGTTCGCGGCGCTGGACGCCGCCGCCCCCGGGGACGTGGCCGAAGGCTGTGTCGGCGCCGGGACCGGAACGCAGTGCATGGACTTCAAGGGCGGCGTCGGAACGTCGTCGCGCACGATCCCGGGAGGCTGGACCGTCGGGGCGCTCGTGCTCACGAACTTCGGCGAGCGGGAGCTCCTCCGGATCGACGGGGTGCCCGTCGGTCGCGAGATCACCGACCTGATGCCGGGTGAGCACACGGAGGGTTCGGCGATCGTGGTGGTCGCGACCGACGTGCCGATGGTCCCGCACCAGGTCCGGAGGCTCGCCGTCCGTGGAGGGCTCGGCCTCGCGCGGTGCGGTTCCACCGGCCACAACGGCTCGGGCGAGCTGATGATCGCGTTCTCGACCGCCAACCGGATCCCGCTGGGTTCGCCGGACGGAACGATCCCGGTCCGCGCGGTCCTGGACGGGCCCGGCCAGGCCTCGCCCGACGTGTTCAACGAGGCGTTCGCGGCCACGGTCGAGGCGGTCGAGGAAGCGGTCGTCAACGCGCTGTTCACGGCCGAGACGACGATCGGCCGCGACGGCAACGTCCTGCATGCGCTGCCGCTCGATCGGACGCTCGAGATCCTCGCGCGACACGGGCGGGGTCCCACGTAGCCGCTCGGATCAGTCGAAGCGGCTCGGCCCGACGAATGCCTCCCACGGCTGCGACGACTCGACCTGGTACTCGCGCCAGCGCGCGATGATCCCGTTCCGCAGCTGCACGATGACGAGACCGTGGTACTGGCGGTTGCCTCGGTAGGTGTACTCGCCGACCCCGATGTCACCGTCGACGACGAGGTGGTGCCACTCCATCCGCATCGGGGGCGGGTCCTGCCCTCCGAAGAAGTCGTAGAGCTCCGCGCGACCCTCGTACCGTTGCTCGTCCGGCGGCTCCATGTACACGGCGTCGTCGGCGAAGCAGGCGAGGGCTCGCTCGGTGTCTCCGGTGTTCCAGCCGTCGGCGATGGTCTGCATCAGCCGAACGAAGGCGTCGTGGTCCATGCTCACCCCGTACCCGGATCGCAGCGGGTCGAACGGCGCGGGCTCGAACGGCGGCTCCGCCCCCAGGACGAGCGCCGCGACCTGCTCGGCGCTCCCGGCTCCCAGGATCACGCCCTCCGAACCGTGACCCGTCGCGACGAACAACCCTTCGCGCACCCATCCGAGCAACGGACGTTCGTCGGGCGACACGGGGCGAACACCGGACCACGTGGACAGGACCGGGGCCTCGGCGAGCGCCGGCACCAGCCGCGAGGCCTGCGCGGCGACGATCCTGGGGACCTCGAGATCGAACGGGTCGGCCGCGAACGAGGGCTCTCGCGACGTGCCGGTGAGGACCGACCCGTCGGGCGAGGGCTGGATCATCGGGGCGATGTCGCGGGTCTCCTCCGCGTTGCCGAACTCGCGCATCGACAGCCGGAGCGCCCCCGGTTCGCTTGCGAGTGCCGTCTCCCGGCCGGCGACCAGTCGCCGGGCACCGCTCTGGATCCAGTGCCGGAACAGCGGCCGACCGGGCGCCGCGTGCACGAGCCAGCCGCGCGCCGAGACGATCGGCAGCGCGACGCCGATCGGACGTGCGAGGGCCGGTGACCACGGCCCGGCGGCCAGCACCACCGCGTCCGCCTCGAGGACCCCGTCGTCGGTCACCACGCCCGTGACCCGTTCGCCGCGTTCGACGAGCCGCCGAGCGGGCGAATGGTGACGGATGGTCGCTCCCGAGGCCCGGGCGAGGGCGCCGAGGCACACGGTGAGGGCCAGCGGGTCGACCCGGTGACCCTCGTGCAGGAGGTAGGCCTCGAGCACCTCGGGGGAGAGCTCGGGTTCGATCTCGCGGACCCGCTCGTCGATCCGCTCGACCTCGACGCCCACCGCCTCGGCCGACGCCGCCCAGGCGCGCAGTTCGTCGCGCTCGTCCTCGTCGATCGTCACCGCGAGCGTCCCGATGGGCTCGGCGTCCAGGAAGAACGGCGTCGGGGGATCGCTCGCGAGCTCCGCGTATCGCTCCAGGCTCCGGCGGGCGAGCGGCGCGAGGACGGGATCCTTCGACGTGTCGAGGTACCCGAGGTTCCGGCCGGAGGCGCCGGCGGCGAGCTCGTCCTTCTCCAGCAAGGTGACCGATGCGCCACGACTCGCGAGCTCGAACGCGCACGCCGCCCCGATGATCCCGCCGCCCACGACCACGACGTCTGGCACGCAGGCAGGCTACCGGTTGAACCCTTCCGTAGAATCGTCCTCGGAGACGTGGCTGAGTGGCCGAAAGCAGCCGCCTGCTAAGCGGTTAGGGGGGTAACACTCCCTCGGAGGTTCGAATCCTCCCGTCTCCGC
>CAVSXK010000008.1:0-62586 GCA_963731925.1 uncultured Actinomycetes bacterium | reverse complement strand
CGACCTGGGAACCGAAACAGCAGGTAAGAGGCAGTCTCGCCTCATCGCAGGTCACGGAATCGACCCGAGCACCTCAACGTGGAGACACGGTTCGAACCCGTCGGGACTACAGGGAAAAGCGCATGTCAGGAGCCTCTTCCGACGCCAAGCCCTCTGCGAGACGCCACCGGGGGGTTAGGCTGGAGGCCTCGCCGTATCCGAGGGAGGCAAATATGGACTTGCCAGATGCGCTGGAGCAGCTATCGAATGCGAGCCACTCTCTCAAGCTGTTCGTGTCTTGGCTGGAGAGCCAGACCGACGAGCAGATCCGCGAGTTCAGCAACGACGACTGGATGGCGCTCTTCAGCGCCGGCCACGACTTGGAGCAGCATGCGATCGAGCTGGATCGGCAATTGACCCGGAGTAAAGAGGCTCGGCCGACCTAGCTCGACACCGATTGCCTGGATCTAGAACAGCACGTGCGAGATTCGGATCGCTCCGGGTCCCACCACCAGTACCAACAGGGCCGGGAGGATGCAGCAGATCATCGGGAAGAGCAGTTTGACCGGCGTCTTCATCGCGCGCTCCTCGGCGCGCTGGCGTCGCTTGGTCCGTAGCTCGTGCGACTGGGAGCGCAGCACGTTCGCCACGCTGACCCCGAAGACGTCGGCTTGCACCATAGCGAGCACGAAGCTCCGCAGCTCCTGGACATTGGTCCGATCGGAGAGATTCCGCATCGCGTCGCTTCGTCTGACCCCGAGCTGCATCTCGTGGAGCATGCGTCCGATCTCCTCCGAGAGCGGCCCCTTCATGGAACGCCGCGCGTGGAGCAGCGCGGCATCGAAGGCGAGGCCGGCCTCGACGCTGATCGTGAGGAGATCGATCGTGTCGGCCAGCATCCGGCGGATCTCCTCCTGTCGGCTCTGCGCCTTTCGGTCGAGCGCCGCCATCGGAGCGACGTAGGCGACGAACGCCAGCAGCGGGATCCAGAAGGGTCCAAGGAAGCGCGGGTCCCCGGTCATCCCGACGAGGTATCCGAGCAGGGCGAACCCGAGCGTGAGAGCGAGCTGCAGAGCGAGCAACGCCTCGGCCGTCCACCGTCCCGAGCTGCCGGCGAGCACGAGGCGTCGAGAGACGCCCCTTCGGAGGCCGGCGGGCGTGATGCGGGCCGCGGAGCCGGAGAACCTCGTGATCGCCGGTTCGACGACTCGCTCGGAGAACGACGCACCAGCACCCGCGTGCACCGCCTGGACCCCCGCGCTCTCGAGCTGGCTCTGCAGGACGTGGGCCGATCGGCGGGTGCGCGACACGGTGACCGCCGTGACACCGACGAGCAGCACGGCGGCGAAGGTGCCGGCAACCGCCAACGCGACGTACGCCTGCTCAGACATCGAGCCTCGTGATCCTCTTCATCCACAGGTACCCGATCCCCATCAGCGCGAGTGCCGCGATGGAGATGATCTTGCCCGGCGTCGTCGTGGTGAGGGTTCGCAGGTACTCCGGGTTGACGATCATCAGATAGATCGCGATGAGGACCGGCAACACCACCAGCACGACGACGGAGATCCTGCTCTCCGCCGAGAGCACCCGCATCTGCCGTCGCAACGTTTCCCGCTCACGGATCGTGTTCGCGACGGTCTCGAGCACCTCGGCGAGGTTCCCGCCGATCTTGCGCTGGACCTCGATCGCGGTCACGGCCCATTCGAGGTCCTGGCTCCCAACGCGCTCGACCAACGCCTCGAGAGCCTCATCGGTGTCACGGCCGAGCCGGATCTCACGGAGCACGCGTCCGAACTCTCCCGCCGCCGGCTGGTCGATCTCCTTGGCTGCGGAGTCCAGCGACTGCAGGAAGCTGTGACCCGCGCGCAACGAGCTCGCGATGACCATCAGCGTGTCGGCAAGCTGACCCTGGATCGCCGCAAGTCGCCGACCTGCCGCGTTCGACAGGACGGCGAACGGCGCGAACGCCCCGAGCGTGACTCCGAGCAGTGCCCCGACCGCGCTCCCGAAGAGGAAGCCGAGGACACCCAACAGGATCACGCCGACGAAGACGATCGTCAGGAACTCGCCGCTTCCGATCGCCCATCCGGCATGCTCGAGCTTGCGGGCGAGCCGCTGGCCTGTGCTGCGTCCGTCCACGAGGCGGTCGGCGACGAGCGTGAGCTGGCTCGGCATGCGCGCGCGCCGGTCGCCCCCCGTCGCAGGCTCCGCGTCCCAACCGTGCTCGACGGACCGCGGTATCAGTCGCGAGTTCAGCTGCCCTTGGCGTCTGCGCCGAGCATCCAGCCGCAGCGATGCAAGACCGAGAGCCCCGACGGTCAAGAACGTGAGCAGGGCGATGAGACCCATCCCGACAGACCCGGCCCAGAACCCGGGCGTCTCGGCGATCGTTCGGGTCTCGGTCCGAAGCCCGGACGCGCCCGGCGCCAAGAACCCCACCGACGCCGACCCGACGGGAAGGTGCACCGACGTCCGTATCGCCGTCCCGAGGGGCGACTTCGACCGATACCGCACCACGTATTGGCTGCTGAACTCGCGTGCGAGCCCCGCGTAGACGGCACCGAGCTCCTCTGGTGAGATCGCCGCGTAGGTCCCTCCGGTACTGCGCGCCAGGGCGCGCAGCGTCGCCTCGTCGGTCGTCGGTCCCGCCAGCCCGATGGTGAAGACGTGCATGCCGGCGGCCTCGGCTGCCTCCACCGCTCCGGCGAGGTCGGCATCCCCCGTCGTGTTCCGACCGTCGGTGACGAGGATGAGGTTGTGCTGAACGTTGGACTCGGTGTCGAACATCCCCACGGCGGTTGCAACCGCATCGAAGAGCGCCGTCCCCGCCGATGTCGAGTCCCCGATCGACGTCACCGCACGCTCCACGGACGCTCGATCCTCCGCCAGCGGCGACAGGACCGTTGGCTCGTCCGAGAACGTGACGACGCCGAGCGGCATCGACGCCGGGACGCCGGCAACGAAGGTACGCGCGGCGGCCAAGGCGGTGCTCAGCGGACGTCCGCGCATGCTGTTCGAGACGTCGATCGCAAGTACCGCGTCGACCCGATCGCCCTCGCCGAGCAGGTGCACCTCGCCCACGTCGACCGCCAGGCCGTTCTCCACGACCTCGACCTCCCGGTCGCTGAGTTCGACGGCCTCTTGCGTGCTCACGATCAGTCGGACCGTCGGGAACTCCGAGACGTCGACGTCGCGGATCGAGACGCCGGAGGCCGCCACCGCATCGTGGGCGGGGATGGCCGCCACGCCGAGCAGGGTTATGCAGGCAAGCCTCACGAGCGCCGACGAGCGCCGGTTCACCACGGCTCCATCCCGACCGGAGGCGCGAACCACGAGGGGTCCAGCTGCACATTGCGTTCCGCCAGGTGTTCCAGGAAGTGAGGACGCAGCCCCGTCGACGCCAGCCGACCTCGGACGCGGCCACGTTCGTCGATCCCGCCTTCGACGTGGAACAGGAACAGGTCCTGCATCGTCACGGTATCGCCCTCCATGCCCACGACCTCCGTCACGTTCGTCACCCGGCGGACCCCGTCCTGGAGGCGGGCGACGTGGACGACCAGGTCGATCGCGGCCGCGACCTGCTCACGCAGCGCTCGTACCGTGAGATCCATGCCGGCCATCAGCGCCAGCGTCTCGAGGCGAGAAAGGACGTCGCGTGGCGAGTTCGCGTGGATCGTGCTGATCGATCCGTCGTGTCCCGTGTTCATC
The DNA here is from genome assembly GCA_963731925.1 of uncultured Actinomycetes bacterium. GTDB lineage: Bacteria > Actinomycetota > UBA4738 > UBA4738 > HRBIN12 > DASSJM01. Next base: position 58,899 of record CAVSXK010000008.1, on the reverse strand, counting down.
GCCTGCAGCATGTCGAGCGTCTCGCCCCCACGCACCTCGCCGACGACGATCCTGTCCGGCCGCATGCGCAGGGCGTTGCGGACCAGGTCTCTGATCGTGACCTCGCCTTCGCCTTCGATGTTGGGTGGGCGGAACTCGAGCGAGACGACGTGCGGTTGCTGAAGCCGGAGCTCTGCCGAGTCCTCGATCGTGATGATGCGCTCCCCTTCCGGCAGGAAGGCTGACAGCACGTTCAGCATGGTCGTCTTCCCGGCTCCCGTTCCGCCGGAGACCAGGATGTTGAGTCGACCGCGGACGCAGGCGTCCAGGAAGTGAACGAGCTGCGGAGTCATCGTCCCGAAGTCGACCAGGTCTTTGGCGGTGAAGGGATCGGCGGCGAACTTGCGAACCGTGAGAGCCGAGCCCTTGACGGCGAGAGGCGGGATGATCGCGTTCACGCGCGATCCGTCGGCCAAGCGGGCGTCGACGTACGGCGACGCGTCGTCCACGCGCCGGCCGACCCTCGCCACGATCTTGTCGATCGTCCGCCTGAGATCCTCCTCGCTCTTGAACTCTGCCTCCGTCTTGTGGATCTTGCCCCCGCGCTCGACGTAGACCGCGAGCGGCCCGTTCACCATGATCTCGGTGATCTCCGGGTCGCGGACGAACGGTTCGAGAGGACCCAGGCCCAAGATGCTGTCCCCGATCTGCTGGATGATGTGGGCCTTCTCCTGGATCGAGAGCGGCACCTGCTCCTCTCCGAGAAGCTCGCGCAACCGGGTGTCGACCAGTCGGCGAAGGTCGCCGTCCGACATCGCATCGTCGTACAGGCGCGCCCCGAGCACTTCGACGAGCCGTTCCTGCACCCGGTCGCGGACCTCGACACTCCGATCGGGCCGCTCTTCCCGCGAGAGCCGTTCTGCGAGTGACATCGTCTATCGCCTCCTCCGTCGACGAGCGCCGTTCGTGGGGACGAGGGGCTCCGGGGTGAGCTTCGCCATGAGTCTGTCCGCGAATGCCTCGACGCCCTTGGAGACGTCGGAGCGGCGCTTGTCGAACCAGAGGAGCTTGCCCTGGTTGATCGAGCGCGGCACGAGCGGACTCGAGGGGATCCGACTGTCCACGCGGATCTCGAGCAGCCTCTCGATGTCCTGGATCGTGAGGTCGACCTTGCTGTCCGCCCTGTTCACCACGAAATGAAGTCGATCGCGGCCGACCCCCAGGTTCTGCAGCGTCTGCATCGCGATCGACATGTGACGCACGCCGATGGCGTCGAGCCCCGTCACCAGGCAGATCGCGTCGGAGAGGTCGAGCGCGGCCAGGACGTGATCGGAGTACTCCGACGTGGCGTCGACCACGGAGAACGGGAAGGCGTCCTTCAGCTTGCTCAGCATCCTTGCGATCGCGGCTCCGGGGATCGGCTCGGCTCGCGGGTCCGGCCGAGAACCGAATCCGGTGATGCCCTTCGCGAGAGGGGTACCGAGCTGTGCGACCGCTTCGGCGTCGGCGCCGTCATCCAGGGTCAGGAGCTCTTGCAGGGTTCGGCTGGGTTCCGCGCCGAAGTACGCGAACACGTCGCCGAGATCGTGGTCGAGGTCCAGAAGACCGACCTGCGAACCGGAGCGCTCGGCCAGCGCGGCCGCGAGATTGCACGCGAGGAACGTCTTGCCGGTCCCACCCTTGGTGGAGAAGACCGCCACGACGACGCCGGTTGGTCCCGGCGAGCCGTTGGCGCTCGCGGCGCCGCGCATGCCGCTGTTCCAGTCGACGGCCCGGCGAAGCGCCTCTCTGAACTCGTTCCTTCCCTTGGTCAGATCCACGACGTCGCGAACGCCTCCCCGCACGAGCCTGGGGAAGGAGCCGTCAACGGGGACGTCGCGGACCAGGAGCACAGCCGTGGCCGCGGATTCCCGAGCCGAGAACTCGGCGAGCGCGATCGCCTCGTCGTCGCCGACCGACGGCGCCAGGACGACGATGTCGAAGGGCTGCTCGCCTTCCGCGATCGCTCGTTGTGCGCTCGAGATCGAGGGCAGCCACGACACGGCGTCCGGGGACGCCCCCAACGCTCGAGTGACCTCCGGGGGGAACGAGGGCGAGCCCCCAACCGCCACGACACGCGGATCCGTCATGGCAGCGCTTTCAGCGACGCCGGCGGCACCTCGACGCCGGACTGGTTCGGGGGCAGGAGCGTCAGCCAGACGTGGCCCTGCTCCTGCGCGAAGATGAGCAGTGAAGCTTGCTCTGGCGTCACCGCGAGCGTCGTCGTGACGCTGGCCGTTGTTGGAGAGGTCGCCCCCTGCTCGGGCGTTGTCACGGCAAGGACGAGCGCATCATCGATCACCACGTGTGTCGTCTGATCGTCGTTGCCTCGCGTGCTGAAGGTGCCGAACACCTCCACGTGATCCCCTTGTTGCAGCGCGCCGGCGACGATGCGTTGGGGCTCGAGGGTGATCGAGGCCGCCTGGAAGCCGTCGGGGATGCCGAGGACCCCGCCACCCACTTGGAGTGGCCCCGCGAGCCTGGCGCCGGCGATCTGCTCGTCGGCCAGGATCGGGTAGGCGGTCCGTTGGCCGCGGAGTTGGTACACGTCCGTGATCACGCCCGGCAGGACGTCCGCTCCGTCCACGGGTTTGGTTCGGAAGGCCCCGTTCTCGATGAGCGGATCGAGCTCCTGACCGGCCGGGATATCCTGTGTCGCGACGAGCACGTCCACGGTCACCCGGCCTTCGTGCGCTCGGTCGCGAACGCTGTTCATGAACAGGAAGACACCGCTCGCCGCGGCGACCGCAAGCAACACGATCACCACCGTGCTGAGGATCCCTCTCTTCACGTTCATCTCCTCCTCGATCTCATCCGGTCAGCGCGACGGCGAACAGCCCCAGGTTCGGGACGTCCGGGTCCGGCGTGAGACCGCCCGGCTGGAAGCCCTGCCACACGGCCTCGAGGCAGCGAAGGCTGCCGTTGTTCGCTGAGAGCTGGTCACACATCGCCTGCGCGTTCTGGCCGGTCCATACGTGCGTCACCTCGAGCGCCGCGAAACCGACCATGGCGTACTTCTGGACCGTGCACGGCCCGTCGACTCCGTCCGGCCGACACAGCGTGCCGCCCGATTGCACCTGCTGCTGGGGGTCGTTGACCGGGAAGAACAGGATCTCGCCGACCTGCGTCTCGATGTCGTTGTTGAGCGCGTTCCCCTGGAAGCCGCTCCCGCGGCAGACGTACTCGGGCGACGGGTCGATGAGGAGCGAGCCGGGGTAGCCGTTCGTGATCCACTCGCCGACGTCGCTCTGGCTGACATTGCCGCCGCAGCCTCCCCACGGATCGACGCCCCAGGTGGTCAGGTCGACCAGGCCCCACTCCGCGTTCGTGAGCGCCGTCGTGTCGTGGGCGGTTCCGTTGTCCCACCAGAAGAAGCACCTGGAAACGCCGACCACCAGATCCGGACCGTCGGGGATGTCGCAGTCGGACAGGCGATCCAGCGACAACATCAGAGGCGCGACGTTCGAGGCGCCGCCGGCACCCCCCCACAACGCGGTCGCCTGGGCCGCGACGGGCCTCGGCGAGGAGACCCCGATCGCGGGTCCGAACATCAGTGTCTGCTCCCCGCCGAAGTAGACGGTGACCTGACCGCCCTCCACCACGCATCCCTGCGGGTAGGTTCCGGGCTGCGTCGAGGCGGCGTCGGCCACGTTCGTGGCGGCGATGGTGTCCGCGGCGGTCTCGGCGCCGGCGAGCCCTTCTCCGGTCGCGCAGGAGTACGCCGCCGCCAGGGCCGCGGCATCGTTCGCCGTCCGAACCCCGCGGTACTTCACCCACAGGATCCCGCCGTCCACGGCGAGGGCGAGCATCCCCACCAGGACGACGATCAGGATCGCAACGATGACCGCGGTTGCGCCGGAATCGTCGCTGAGCCGAACCCCTACTCGCATCGGAACGTCCCCGCGACCGTCATCGTGAACGTGAGATCCGGAACGAGCGGGATGTGCACCGGAACCATCTGCTCCCAAGAGACCGTGACGGGCTCTCCCGGCGTCACGGAGCAGTCTTGGTCTGCGGTCGGGGTCCCGGGACCAACCGGACTCCCGTTGGCGGCTTGCGTCACCCGCGTGACGATCAGATCCGGCGTGCAAACGTTGGCTTCAGGCCGGCAGTGCACGGCGGCGTAGCGCGCTCCCTCACGGGCCGCGCTCGTGTAGTTCACCACTCGGAAGAGCGCGATCCCGACGGCGATGATCGCGAACAGGATCACGACCAGGAGGGGCACGAGCAGCGCGAACTCCACCGCAACAGCACCACGGTCGTCTCCCCGTCTCACTCGTCGATCTCCTCGTCTCCACACTGTCTCCGACCTCCATCTCTTCCCCGTCCTTGGCGGGGAAGAGAGAGCGGACGGATCCACTCTTCAAGCCAGGCTGACTCTCAACAAGGTGCGCCGGTGGCCTCGTCGATACAGGTCGCCGTTGCCGTGAGCCGGTCGTTGATCGCGTTGCCGAGCAAGAAGGCGCCGACCACGATCACGATCGCGATCAGCGAGACGAGCAGCGCGTACTCGGCCGCCGTGGCGCCCACCTCGCTGTGCGTGAGCTCGACGAATCGGTCGTGCACTCGCGATCGGAAGTTCCCGCCGGTCACCCGGACGAAGGTGTAAGCCTGAAGCAGCATGTAGATCTTCACCTCCTTCCCGACGTGAAGGCCGGGAAGACCTCGCGTCCGCGACGCCGCCCGGCGATCCCACGTTGCCAACGACGACGGTAGCCACGGTCGGTGCGGAGGTGGTATCGGGAATAGTGTCTAAGCGGTCGAGGCACCTGCGTACGAACATCCGTCTACGCGATCAAGCGGAGAGCAAGGTCGGTATGCGGACGCCCCGCCGTCGCTGTTCGTCGACCCGATCAGGGCACGAGGAACTACCCGGGTACCGCGACGTACAAGGGCTCGGAGACCTGTTCGTCGCTTCGCGCCATCACACTGACGACCGGCGTGGTGATCAAGCCCAGACGCCAGGCCGCCGACAATGCGGCGACCCGGCTGCTCACGTTCAGCTTGCGGTAGATGTGGTTGAGGTGGGTCGTCACCGTGCGCTCGCTCACCCCGAGACGTCGGCCGATCTCGCGCGCCGTGAGACCGTCCGCGGCGGCGACGAGGACCGCCTTCTCCCGGTCGGTCAGGATCGGTGTGGTGGCTCGTTGCCGCTCCATGCTCTCGACGCCCTCCACGATGCCGCCGAGCGCGCCGCGAGGGAGACCTTCGAGCACGACCTCGCCCGCCGCCGCCCGCCTGGTCGCCTCGACGAATCGCTCCGGCGATGAGTTCTTGTGCACGAATCCGTCGGCGCCGGCGAACAAGCCCTGAGAGATCGAGCCCCGGTGCAGATCGGCACCTGTCGCCAGGATGATCAGCTCGGGCGACCGCTCGCGGAGCGAGCGGATCAACCAGAAGGAGTCGTGATCGCCGCCGAGCTCGAGCCCGACGAGCGCGAGTCGCAGGCCCTGCCCGCGAAGGGACGCAACCAACTCCAGTCCCGCGTCCGCATCCTCGGCTTCTCCCAGGAGCATGAGATCAGGGTCGCCGGCGAAGACCAGCCGCAGGCTGGCCCGAACGATCCCAACCGACTCGATGACGATCAGGGAGATGGTTGCCGGACCACGTCCTAGGGGAGTCGCGCCCATTCGTCCTCCGTCGAGACTTTCGATGTCCGCACTAGTTGATTGGTCGCGAGCCTACGGGGGATGCCAAATGTCGGGCAATAGGCCGAAGGGCGGGTGTATTACGTAGAGCGCAGTACGCAGGCGCCTCGCGCGAGCTTCTGGGAGATCAACGGTCTGGCGGGCTGAGCAAGACGGGGCGCAGGATGGAGCAGTTGGTTCCACGGTCGGCGGCGGAAGGGGGTTCGAGATGCGGATCGCACCCGGAATCCACCGCATCGGGGACAACAGCATCATCAATGCGTACCTCGTCGAGGAAGCGAACGAGGTCACCATCGTCGACGCGGGGGTGTCCGGGCTGTACCGCGATCTCCCCCGCGAGCTCGCATCGATGGGACGGTCGATCGCCGACGTGCGCGCGCTCGTCCTCACCCACGGGCACAGCGACCACATCGGATTCGCCGAACGGCTCCGCAGCGATCGGCACATCCCGGTCTCGGTCCACGAGGCGGATGCGGCGTTGGCGCGTGGCGAGGTGCCCAACCCCTCGAAGGGGTTCGGGCCGACCAGGCTCGCCCCGCTCACCGGCTTCCTGTGGTTCTCGCTCCTGCGCGGTGGCCTTCGAACACATCACGTGCGCGAGGTCTCGACGTTCGGCGACGGCGCGACGCTCGACCTGCCCGGGACCCCGGTCGTCACCCTCACCCCCGGCCACACGCCGGGGAGCGCCGTGCTCCACTTCCGATCGCTGAACGCCCTCCTGATCGGCGACGCGTTCGCGACCTACGCGGTGACCACCGGTGCGCGAGGCCCGAGGATCGCCCCGTTCACCGCCGATGCGGCTCGAGCGCTCGAGTCCCTGACCCTGATCGAGGACGTCACCGCCGACCTCGTGCTCCCCGGCCACGGCGATCCGTGGACCGGTGGGGTCCGGGAGGCCGTCCGGCTGGTGCGCGAGGCCGCCGCCCCTCACTAGCCGCGTGACGGGTTCCACGGCCCGAGGCCGCGGATCCGTTCGGGCGTGATCCTCGTGACGAACCCGGGCGGTGGGTCGGGCATGTTGGGGAAGACGACGTCGGGGCCGAGGTAGGTGTGTGCGAGGCGCTGGAGGGTCTCGGCGCCACCGCCCTCGGTCACGCGCGCCGTCCCGTACACGACGAGGTACTCGAGCAGACCCCAGTCGTTCGTCGTGGTCGACTCCACCGAGAGCACCACACGGGGGTCGCGACGGAGGTTCCGAAGCTTCCGCTGATCCGGCAGGGTCGCGAGGACGATCTCGTCGCCCTCGACCCCGACCCAGGCGAGCGTCACCTGCGGGGACCCATCCTCGTCGATCGTGGCGACGTGTGCGAGCGCATCGCTCTCGAGGAGCACTCGAGCTTCCTCGGGGAGTGGGACCCCTGCCATCGGGCGGATGCTACCCGAGTGATGCGATGATGCGCCGATCGTGGACGATGACGGCTGGTCCTCCTCGTTGCTCCGGTTGACCGATCTCGCGGATGGGCGGCCCGTCCGGATCGAGGTGGATGGTTCGGCCGTGCTCCTCGTCCGGAACGGCGACGAGCTGTTCGCGATCGGGAACCGCTGTTCGCATCAGGGCGCGCCGCTGCACAGGGGGCCGGTGCGGTTCGGCGGCTCGCTCCGGACGGTGCAATGCCCGCTGCACGGCAGCACGTTCGAGCTCACGAGCGGCAAGGTGCTGCGGGGCCCGGCGACCGAACCCGTCCCCGCGTACGAGACCCGCGTGATCGACGGCGTCGTCGAGATCCGGGGCCGGTAGGATGCGCGACGTGGAAGCCGAAGACATCGCCGGGGATTCGGGCCCCTTCGGGTCGAGGCTCGTAGGTGTCGGGTTCGGGCTGATCGTGTTCGCCGTGTTGGTGATGCTCCCGTTCCTGGTGCCGGTGACCTTCTACGTGCTGGCGAACATCTACGCCGTCATCAAGGGGACGACGTTCTCGTCCCAGACCGCGAACACCGGCGTCGTGCTGACGCTGCTGGTCTTCTCGGTGGCGTTGTGGCCGATCGGGCTTGCCGTGCTGATCGCGTTCCTCGGCCGGGTCCTGTCGCCGAAGCGCCCTCGCGCCTGAGCCCGCCACCCGCTACCCTCCCAGGCTTCATGTCCACCCTCCGACAGGACCCGACCACCCGTCAGTGGGCGATCCTCGCCACCCGCCGCGAGGAGCGCCCACACGTGCCGGTCGTGATGCCTCGACCCGAGCTGCCCGAACGCGACCCGGCCTGCCCCTTCTGCCCCGGCAACGAGGACCAGACGCCGCCCGAGATCCTGCGGGAGCCGCCCGGCCCGAACTGGCAGGTGCGCGTCGTCCCGAACATGTATGCCGCGCTCTCCGGGGAAGGGCCCGCCACTCGCTCGGGCGAGCCGATGTTCCGCGAGATGCCCGGGATCGGGAGCCACGAGGTCGTGATCGAGACGCCGCGCCACGACGGGCGCATGGACGAGATGTCGCGGGAGGAGGTCGCCGTGGTCGTCCGCGTGTGGAGGGAGCGCTACCGCGCGCTGATCGCGCGGCCCGACGTTCGAGCGGTGATCGTGTTCAAGAACTTCGGGACCCTCGCGGGGACCTCCCTCACGCACCCGCACTCGCAGATCGTCGCGACGCCCGTCTTCCTGCCCCGGCTGCTCCGGCGGCTCGACGTGGCGACGCGCTACTTCGACGAGCACGGGATCTGTGTCTACGACGAGCTGATCGATGCCGAGCGGCGAGCAGCTGTGCGCATGGTGGACGAGGTCGGCGGCTTCGTGGCGTTCGAGCCCTGGGCGGCGCAGACCCCGTTCGAGACGTGGATCGCGCCGACCTTCCACCAGGGCTCGTTCGGCGACCTCGCCGACGAGGCGGTCGACGACCTCGCCGATATCGTGATCCGAACCCTGACCTCGGTGCGCCGCGCGTGCGGCGATCCCGACTTCAACCTCGTGATGTACTCGGCCCCCACGAACGGCGGGCACGCGGAGCAGGTGTTCCACTGGCACCTCAAGCTGATCCCTCGCATCTCCACCCAGGCCGGGTTCGAGATCGGTTCCGCGATGGCGATCAACACCGTCGCTCCCGAGGACGCCGCCGACGCGCTTCGCGAAGCGCTCGCGACGCCCTAGCAGCCCGAGTCGACCCAGTTCGGACCCGCGCCGATCGGCACGCCGAGCCGGTCGGCGACGCGCTTGAGGCGCCGGCGATAGATCCGCATCTCCGAGCCGTTGAAGTCCGCGTGCGTGCTGCACCTCCAGTCCTCGTATCGCTCCCTGTGGAACGGGCTCCGGAGCGTCTCGGCGTGGCCGATCACGTTGCCCCACGAGATCCCGGAGCGGGCCATCAGCCAGACGGTCAGGCGGAGCGACGCGCGCATCATGTCGCGGTCGCCGAGCACCCGGTCCGCACTCGTGCCGACGTGCTCGATGCCGATCGCGGTCCAGTTCATCCCGATCGCGTGGCGGCATCGGATCCGCAGGTTCACGAGCTGGTAGATCGTCCCGTCCGTGTCGATCAGGAAGTGCGAGCACACCCCCGGCTTCTCGCCGAGGTGGGTGCCGTTGGCGGCGAAGTGGTTCCAGGCCGAGTCGAACGAGGTTCCGTCCGTGTAGTGCTCGACGACGACCTTCGGGTTCGCGAGCTCGTACGTGCGCTCGCCGTAGTGACGCATCGAATACGCCGCCGTCTGCCGCTTTCGGCGCGCGCCGAACGGGATCTTCCTCCAGGCGATCTCGGGCTTCACGTCGCCGGGATCGGGTGGCTCCACGGCGATCGCGGCCGACTCGGGCGCGACGAGCACCAGCGCCGCCACGAGGAGGACGAGCGTCCGCCTCACGAGGCCGCCCGGAGGCGCTCGACCGCGCGCTCCCGCCCGAGGAGCTCGAGCGATTCGGGCAGCGGTGGCGAGACGGTCGATCCGGTCACGGCGGCTCGGACGGGCTGGAAACCCTTCGTGCGGTTCAGGCCGGCCCCCGCGGCGAGCTCGTCGAGCTCGGCCTTGATCGTCTCGGCATCCCAGGGCCGCAGGTCGGCCAGCGCGTCCGCGACGCTCCGCAGGTACCCGTCGGGAGCCTTCGAGACCACCTCGGCCGCCTTCTCGTCGGGCGTGATGTCGTCGGTGAACAGGAACCGGAGGAGGTCCACCGAATCCGAGAGCGTCTTCATCCGCTCCTTCACCAGCGGCATGGCGCGACGGAGGAGCTCGAGGTCCGGTGAGAGCCCGGCGACCGAAAGGAAGTGGAGGCACCTCGAGGCGAGGTCGTCGTCGTCGAGCGACTGGATGTAGTGGTTGTTCATCCACTCGAGCTTCTCGACGTCGAACCGCGCCGGGTTCCTCGACACGCGCTCGATCTCGAACGCGTCGATCAGCTCCTGCTTGGACAGGAAGGTCGTCTCGGCGTCCTTGGACCAGCCGAGCAGCGCCAGGTAGTTCATGAGCGCCTCGGGCAGGATCCCGCGCTCGCGGAAGGCCTCGACGCTGGTGGAGCCGTGGCGCTTGGAGAGAGGTTTGCCGTCCGAGCCGTTCACCTGCGGGACGTGCGCGTACGCAGGCGGCGTGCCGCCGAGCGCCTCGATCACCGCCGCGTTGCGAGGGGCGCTGGCGAGCAGGTCGTCGCCGCGGATCACGTGGGTGATCTCCATCAGCATGTCGTCGACCGCGACCGCGAGCAGGAACACGGGCGAGCCGTCCGAACGCACCAGCACGAAGTCGCGCAGGTGTCCCGGCGCCCACCGGACCTCACCCTTCACGAGGTCGTGGACGACGTGCTCGCGTTCGGGCATCGCGAACCGGATCACGGCGGTGCGGCCCTCCGCCTCGAACGCCGCCCGGACGTCCGGGTCCCGGCACTTGCCGTCGTACCCGGGCGGTTCGCCGCGGGCGAGCGCGGCCTTCCTCCGCTCCTCGAGCTCCTCCTCCGTGCAGTAGCACGGGTACGCATCGCCGCTCGAGAGGAGGCGCTCCGCCATCTCACGATAGATGTCCAGCCGTTGCGACTGGCGGTACGGCGCGTGTGGCCCGCCGACGTCGGGGCCCTCGTCCCAGTCGATCCCGAGCCACCGGAGCGAGTCCATCACGCCGTGGAACGCCTCCTCCGTCACGCGCGACGCGTCCGTGTCCTCGATCCGAAGCACGAACGCGCCGCCCGCGTGGCGCGCGAACGCCCACGAGAACAGGCCGGTCCGAACGTTGCCGACGTGGATCGAGCCCGACGGCGCCGGGGCGAACCGGGTGCGCACGCCGGAGGTCACGTCGCGGGTTCCACGGGGTTGGCGAGGGTCCCGACGCCGTCGACCTCGACCTCGACCAGGTCGCCGGGCGAGAGCGGACCGACCCCCTCCGGCGTGCCCGTCAGGATGACGTCGCCGGGAAGCAGGGTCATGAACGTCGTGACGAACTCGATGAGCGTCGCGACCCCGAAGACCATGTCGCTGGTCTGCCCGGCCTGCCGGACCTCGCCGTTCAGACGGGTCTCGACGCGGACGTCGTTGGGGTCCAGGTCCGTCTCGATCCAGGGGCCGAGCGGGCACGACCCGTCGAACCCCTTCGCGCGTGCCCACTGCTCGTCGGTCTTCTGCAGGTCGCGGAGCGTGACGTCGTTCGCGCAGGTATAGCCGAGGATGTGCTTGAACGCCTCCTCCGCCCGGACGTCGCGTGCGATCCGGCCGATCACGACGGCCATCTCACCCTCGTAGTCGACCCTCTTGCTGATCGGCAGCAGCCGGATCGGGTCGCGCGGACCGATCACGGCGGTCGAAGGCTTGAGGAACACCAACGGCTCCTCGGGCACCTCCATCCCGAACTCGGCCGCGTGCGCCGCGTAGTTCTTGCCCACGCAGACGACCTTCGAGGGCAGCACCGGGGCGAGCAGGCGGACGTCGTCGAACGGGACCTCCTCACCGGTCGGTACAGGATCCTCGAAGAACGTCCCCCGCAGCACGCGGATCGTGTCCGACTCGAACTCGGACGCGCCGGTCGCGATGCGATCGCCGAACCGGAAGCGCACCAGCCGCATGGGACCGCAGGCTACCGCACCGGGCACTCAGCCCAGACCGGAGCGCCACGCGGCCGGCACGGAGCCGTCGAGCTCGATCTCGGTCGCGCCGAGCCACGACGCCAGGTCCCACACCGCTTCCGCGACGGGGCGTCCGGACTCGCGGGTGGTCCGGACGCCGGGTTCGGCGTGCACGGCTCGCACGAGCAGCCGCCGGTTCGCCCGGTCCATCGCGGGGTCGACGCGTGCGACGAACCGGTCGCCGTCGAGCACCGGCATCGAGTAGTAGCCGTAGCGCCGCTTGGCCTTCGGGACGTAGATCTCCATCCGGTAGGACAGGTCGAACAACAGCTCCGCGCGCGCGCGGTCGGCGATCAGATTGTCGAACGGCGACAGCATCGTGGCCCTCGGCTCCCACCGGCCGCGCTCGATCCGTTCGAGCAGCGGCATGTCGTCGCCGTGCACGTACCACGTTCCCGGCATCTGCGCCCCGTCGTGCTCGACCACGACGCGCTCGACCCGGCCGGTGCGTTCGAACTCCGCGAGGACGCGATTCAGCTCGGGATAGCGATCCCGCGTGAAGTGCGACTTGATGTGCTTCGCCGTCCCGACCCCGAGTCCGCGCAGGGACCGGTCGACGGCCCGGCGAGTGACCTCGAGATCGGACAGGCGCTCGCGAGGAGCGTCGGCCGGGAGCACCCGTTCGGTCAGGTCCCAGCGCTTCTGGATCCCTTCGCGACCCGCCACCATGACCCTGCCCGAGGCCCACAGGAAGCCGAGCATCCGGTCGACGTTGCGCTCGTTCGTCCAGCCGCTCGAGCGCCACGACTCGCCGGTCAGGCCGCCGGAGATCTGTCGTGCGAGCACCGGGCCGTCGCGGCGGACCTGCGCGAGCACGGAGCGCTTGAGCTTCGCGTTGGCCGCCATCCAGTCCAGGCGCCGGCGGTTCCACGCCGACCCGTCGTCTCGTAGGTACTGCCGCATGTACCAGGCGTGGATCGGGTGATCCTCGGTGAGGACGACCGAGGCGGCGTGCGCCCAGTACTCGTAGACGGAGTGGTCTCGCCACAGCAGGCGGTCGAGATGCTTCGGGTCGAACCCCGAGACCCGGCTGCCGAGCACCAGCAAGGGGCTCCGGGCGACGACCGCGATCGGATCGAGCTGCACGCACCGGATCGAGCGGATGACGCCGAGCACGGCGTTCGGGCTCGATCGGGGCGGCGTGCCGGCTAGGCGTTGGACGGTGATCGCGAGCCGGCGCGCCGTCGAGCGGTCGATGGTGCGGAGCGCCCGAGCCACGCGGATCAGCCGAGCCTCGTGCCGATGCCCCAGGTCACGCCGACGCTCCGGAAGTACCCGGCGATCGGATCGACGGGCACGAGGCTCTCGAGCTCCTCGGTCGGCGAGGACCCGAAGGCGATCTCCGCGTCACCGGTCCACACCTCCGAACCCTCCCAGTCGTAGCTCTTCATCGTGACGAGCTCATCCATCGAGGGGGGCTCGCCCTGCTCGATGCTCGGGAAGTAGCGTGTGTGCAGCATCGGGAGCGCGTTGACGAACCCGTTCGTCTCCGCCTTCCCCGTGATCGTGAAGCGAGCGTCGATGATGCGTCGGTCGTTCGCGGCGACCGACGCGCCGAACCGCCCACCGGGTTCGAGCCGGGGGCCGGCCTTGCCGAGCGTGACCGGTCGGGTGATCCAGATCGAGCCGAGCTTCTTCGGATACCCCTGGTGCCAACCGCGGACCATCGAGAAGTCCTTGTCGACCCAGATCAGGATGCAACGCGAGTACGTCTCGCCGCGGTACCGGCACCGGACGACGACGAAGGCCTCCTTGTACTGAGAGCGGACCGGGTCGAGCAGCTCCTCGAACGTGTCCGAGCACGACTGCCAGTCCGCGAAGATCACCGCGACCGCGTCGGGGTCCTCCTCGGTGGGTTCGAGCGGGTCGGGGAGCCAGCGTGCGACCGAGCCGGGAGCCGCTCGGTACTCGATCGTCAGCAGGTCGCCCGAGTAGTGCCACGGCGGACCGGGCACCACGGAGGATCGGCCTTCGGGTGTGAGCGGCGGAACGAACCCCTTCAGCTCGGCCACGGGCGAGATACTACCGGTCGGCCCCGAACGACCCGGAGGTGGGTGTGGAGACACGGCGGATCCTGCTCGACGGCGTCCCGGCCTCCGTCGTGCGCGAGGGCGAGGAGCTGGTCGCCGCGGACGGCCGCCGGATCGCGCTCGGCAGCGCCGAGCACCTCCCGCCCTCCGAACCCACCAAGATCGTCTGCGTCCATCTGAACTACGAGAGCCGGGTGAAGGAGTTCCTCGCGCGGATGCCGCCGGCGCCGACGTACTTCCACAAGCCGATCAGCGCGCTGAACGCCCACGGCGGTGAGGTCGTGCGGCCGCCGCGCTGCCGGTACCTGAACTACGAGGGCGAGATCGCGATCGTGGTCGGCAAACATGACGGGCCACATCGGACCCGACGAGGCGGCCGAGCACATCGCCGGCTACACCATCGCCAACGACTACGGCCTCCACGACTTCCGCGACACGGACGCCGGGTCGATGCTGCGCGTGAAGGGTTCGGACACGCTGTGCCCGCTCGGGCCGGGCCTGGTGGACGACTGGGACTTCCGCGGCAAGCGCATCCGGACGCTCGTGAACGGCGACGTGCGCCAGGACGGCTCGACCGACGAGATGATGTGGGACATGCACTACCTGGTCGCCGACATCGCGCGCACGATCACGCTGGTGCCCGGGGACGTCATCCTGTCGGGGACGCCGGCGAACTCGCGCCCGGTCGAGCCCGGCGACGTCGTCGAGGTCGAGGTCGAGGGCCTCGGCACGCTCCGCAACACGATCGTCGAAGGCAACGTCCCGATCCGGGAGGACGTCGGCGCTCAGCCGAGCGCGTCGGAAGAGGTCGTCTCGACGGCGTTCGGCGGCGACTGGGAGTTCCGCGGGGTTCGCCCGCCGAAGAAGGGCTGATGGATCTCGAGGCCCACCTGCGCTCGCACGCGTTCATGAAGGTGGAGCGTCCCCCGCTGATGTGGAGCCCGGACACCGAGGATGAGCCGTTCCTGCTGATGCTCGGCGAGATGATCGCCCTCGGGCTCGGCCGCGGTACCGAGCTCGCCGACCTCACGCTGAACGTCTCCAACGTCACGGTCGATCCGGACGAGGAGGACGACGAGGGCGAGTCGATCCCCGAGGGCGACTACGTGGCCGTCACCGTTCGGGGCGCCGGGGTGTGGGAGGACGATCTCTGGCGCGCGGGCCAGGGGGCGACCACCGGGTTGCTGGGCAACGTCGGACCCGCCGCAGGAGCGGCCGGGGCGGTCTACGTGTACTCGCGGAACCTCGGGTCCGAGGGTTCGGTCACGGCGCTGCTCCCTCGTCTGCGCGATCCGTCGTGACCCGATCGACCCGGTAGACGAGGTGCCGCAGGCCCTTGTAGTCGACCTCGCGATCGACGTGCATGCCGATCTTCACGGCGACCCGGCACGATGGTTGGTTCTCGGGCCGAACCAGAGAGATCACGTGATCCACGTCGAGGTTCGCGAACGCCCAATCCCGAGCTGCCGCCGCCGCCTCGGGCGCGATCCCCTCCCCTTTTCGGCCCGGACGCGTGTGCCACCCGATCTCGACCTCCTCGACGTCCTCGACGATCTGGACCGTCGGCCCCGCCGTGCCGAGGAACCCGCCCGTCGCCCGATCCTCGACGATCCACAGGGCGTAGCCACGCGTGCCGTACGCGGCGATCTGGCGCTCGAGCCAGACCTGCGAGCCCTCGCGGTCGAACGGGGCCGGGTACCAGCGCATGTGCTCGGGGTCGGAGAACATCGAGGCCAGGTCGTCGAGGTCCTCCGGCCGGTACGGCCGCAGACGGAGGCGTTCGGTCTCGAGCCGGAAGTCCTCGTCCACGCGTCAGACCGTATCGGAGCGGGCTCGCGGGCGCCTCGACTATCCTCGGCTGAGGCCCCAACGAGGAGCGTGGATGGACATCAAGGGCAAGCGGCTCCGACTCCTGTTCTCGGACGTGCTCGGTGTCGAACGCGGGAAGTACCTGTTCGGCGACGTCGCCGACGCCGGTCACTCCGCGTTCTGCATCGGCGTCTACCCCCTCACCACCGACAAGGAGATCCTCGACATCTCCCGTCAGCAGTTCGACGTGGGCCTGCCCGACGTCGAGGCGTTCATCGACCGCGACACCCTGCGGCCGGGTTGGGAGGAGGACACGATCGTCGGCATCGCCGACGTCCAGCAGCAGGGGACGCCGCTCGACGTCGACCCCCGCCGGGTGCTTCGCCTGGCCGTGGAACCGTGGCGCGCGATGGGCCTGGAGCCGATGTTCGCGTTCGAGTCCGAGTTCTACCTGCTCGAACCCGGGTCCGAGGGCGGGTGGCAGCCCGTCGACCTGCCGTCGCACCGCGTCTACGGCACCGGGGCCTCCGTCGACCCGAGCGGGACGGTCGACGCGATGGTCAAGGCGGCGCAGCAGTGTGGGTTCCCGATCGAGGGATGGGCCAGCGAGTTCGACTCCGCCGCGTTCGAGGTCAACCTCCGGTACAAGGAGGTGATCCCGGCGGCCGACGAGTGCTTCCTGTTCCGCCTGCTCGTCAAGGAGATCGCGATCAAGCAGGGCAAGCTCGCCACGTTCATGGGCCGCCCGTTCAACGATCGCGGGGGCAGCGGCCTGCACCTGAACATCTCGTTCCGCAGGGAGGACGGCTCGAACGCCCTGCACGACCCGAACGCACCCGACGGCCTCGCGCCGATGGTCAAGGAGTGCGTGGCCGGCATGCTCGCCCACCACGAGGGGATCTCGGCGATCGCCGCGCCGCACGCGAACGCGTACAAGCGCCTGCAGCCCGACATGCTGAACGGGTACTGGGCCAACTGGGGCTACGACGACCGGACGGTCTGCATCCGCATCCCCCCCGCCCGCGGCGAGGGCACCCGGATCGAACACCGGATGGCCGACGGCGCCGCGAACCCGTACCTGGTCGCGGCGGCGGTGCTGCACGCCGCGCGGTTCGGGATGGAGCACCAGATGTCGCCCCCGGAACCCCAGAAGCCGGGCGAGCCACCGAACACCGAACGGCGCGTGCCCCCCACGCTCGAGGCGGCGCTCGCGGCGTTCGAGGCCGACGACGAGCTCTGCGCGGCGCTGGGGCCGTGGCTCGTCGAGACCTTCACGAAGCTCAAGCGAGCCGAGTGGGAGCGCTACGCCAAGACCGTCGGCGACGCGACGACGACCGAGGTCACCCCGTGGGAGCTCGACTACTACCTGCCGTTCTTCTGACCGCGCCCGCGGGCGTTGTCCCGTCCGGTCGTTCGGTGCCAAACTATCCGGCGTCGAGCCGGCGAGGAGCCTGATGAGCGTCGCAACCCAGATCGACCTGTCGAGGATGAACCTCGTCGACCCGGACAGCTACGTCGAGCGGATCCCGTTCGAATGGTTCGACGAGCTCCGGCGGGACGCTCCGGTGATCTGGCATCCCGAGCCGGCACCCAACCAGGGATTCTGGGCCGTCACCCGGTACGACGACCTGGTCGCCGTCCATATGGATTGGCAGACCTTCTCGTCCGAGAAGGGAGCGGTGGCGCTCGAGGAGCTCGACGATGAGCAGCTCGCGATCCGCAGGTCGATGCTCGAGACCGATCCGCCGCGCCACCGCGAGCTCCGGAACATCTGCAACAAGCGGTTCAGCGCCCGCGGCGTCGGCGCGTACGAGGACTTCATCCGCGACGTCGCTCGCGAGGTGCTCGACCGGGCGCTCGACCAGGAGGAGTTCGACTTCGTCCTGCAGATCGCCAAGGAGCTCCCGATCCGGTTCCTGTGCGCGATCTTCACGGTCCCCCAGGAGGACGCGCCGATGCTGATCCGCTGGGGCGACGCGATGATCGGCAACCAGGATCCCGAGTTCACGAGCGCGGTCGTCGACAAGGTCGACACCGAGGAGTACCGCAACCTCCCCTTCCGCTCCCCCATCGCGCTCGAGATGTTCGAGTACGCACACCGTCAGCGGGACCTCCGGCTGGAAGAACCACAGGACGACGTGATCACGGCGCTGACCGTGGCCCAGCGCGAGGGTGCGCTCACCGAGCACGACTACGACAACTATTTCGGCCTGCTGATGATCGCCGGCAACGAGACCACCCGCCACACGATCAGCCACGGCATGCAGGCCCTCATCGAGCACCCCGACCAGATGCAGATGCTGCGCGACGACCCGTCGCTGACCATGAACGCGGTCGAGGAGATCCTGCGATGGGCGACGCCCGTCATGCACTTCCGACGGACGGCATCACGCGACACCGAGCTCCGGGGCCAGACGATCCGCGAGGGCGACAAGGTGGTCACCTGGTACACGAGCGCGAACCGAGACGAGGCCGCGTTCGAGGATCCCTACCGCTTCGACATCACGCGAAAGGGCGCCGGCAACCACGTCACGTTCGGGCCGGGCGGGCCGCATTTCTGTCTGGGCGCGCACCTCGCGAAGCTCGAGACGAAGATCCTGCTCCAGGAGCTCCTCCCCCGGCTGAAGTCGATCGAGCTCACAGGTCCGGTGGAGCGGATGCGCTCGAACTTCGTCAATGGCATCAAGCACATGCCCGTGAGGGTCGAGCTCGCAGATCACGGGCCGTGATCAGGTTCGGGCCTCACCCGACGGTCCCCATCGCGCGCCCGTTTCGGCCTGGTAGGCGTCGACCGCGGCTCCCACCGTCGGGTAGAAATGTTCGGGATCGATCGTCCGCGTCAATCCGTACCGCTCGATCTTCTCTCTGACCGGGTCCTTCATCTCCGCGAAGACGAGCGAGATGCCGCGTGCGTTCAGCATCTCGTCGAGGTCCTCCAACATGTCCGCCGCAGCTCGTGTCGACGTCGGTGATCGGTTCGGCGGCGATGAGGATCCACCGCAGTTCGGGCGTCTCGTCGGCGAAGGCGGTGATCCGCTCGCGGAACGTCCGCGCGTTCGCGAAGATCAGCGGGGCATCGAACCGGAAGACGACGAGTCCCGGCATGAGCGCCGCCTCGGGGTGGCCGACCGTGTCGTGCAGACCCGGCAGACCGTCGACCCGTCCTAGGGTCGCCTGGTAGGGCCACCACGATCTGCGGAACACGTTGAAGATCGACAACGCGACCGCGACGGCGATGCCCGGCAGGACCCCCAGCAAGGCGACGCCCAGGAACGCCGCGATCGCGAGGGCGACATTCGGCCCGTCGCTGTCTCCACAGGCGCACGACACCGGGGATGTCGACCAGCGACAGCGACGCCGCGATGACCACGGCGGCGAGCGTCGGCTGCGGCAGATCCCGCAGGAGGCCGGGTACCAGCAGGAGGATCAGGGTGATCGCGATCGCGCCGACGAGGCCGGCCACCTGGGTCTTGGCCCCCGCCTGCTCCGCGACGGCCGTGCGCGAGCCGCTGGTCGAGACCGGGAATCCCTGGAACAGGCCCGCGGCGACGTTCGCGGAACCGATCCCGATCATCTCCTGGTTCCCACGGATCCGGTCGCCGGCTGCGCTCGGCGAAGGCCGACGCGGTCGAGATCGTGTCCACCAATGCCACGAGGGCGATGCCGAGCGCACCCGGAAGGAGCTGCGCGATATCGGTCAGCGACACGTCGGGGATCGTGAACGGAGGGAACCCCTGAGGCAGCGAACCGACCACCGCAACACCGTGGTCCACCAGATCGAAGGCCTCGACCGCCACGATCGCGAGGACCACGACGATCAGCACGGCCGGCACCTTCGGCATCGTTCGCTGCAGGACGAGGATCAGGCCCAACGAGGCGAGCCCGATCAGCGCGGCGACGCCCACCACGTCACCGTCGGCGACCCCCTGAACGAAGCCGGTCGCCTCGTCGATCAGGCCGTCGGCGTCCACGGAGAATCCGAACAGCTTCGGGAGTTGTCCGACCAGGATCGTGAGGGCGAGACCGTTCATGTAGCCGATCTGCGTGGGCTTCGAGAGCAGGTCGGCGACGAACCCGAGATGGAACACCCCCGCCAGGATCGTCACCGCACCGACGATCAGCGCGAGCGCCGACGCGAGCGCGATCGCCCGGTCGGGATCGCCGTCGGCCAGCAGGAGCGGGGCGAGGGTCGCGGCGATCATGGGCCCGAGGGACGAATCGGGACCCAGGACCAGGATGCGGGACGGGCCGAACATGGCGTACCCGAGCAGACACAGGATGGACGTGTACAGACCCGTGATCGCGGGCAGTCCCGCGAGCTCCGCGTACGCCATGCCCTGCGGCACGAGCAGCGCCGTCAGGATCAGGCCCGCGACGAGGTCCTTCGGCAGCCACGAGCGGTGATAGGTGCGGAGCGTCTGGAGGCCTGGAACGACGGACGCGACCGTCACTCCTCTTCGGCCTCGAGCCACTCTCGAGCGTTCGCATTCGCGATCCGGTCCTTGTCCGACACCTCAGGCCAGGACAACCCGAGGCCCTGGATCGTCTCGACGAGGACGCGTGCCACGATCGCCTGCATGACCGGCTTGTGATCCGCGGGGATGACGTACCAGGGCGCCCACGCGGTCGAGGTCGCCGTGATCGCGTCCTCGAACGCCTGCATGTACTCGTCCCAGTGGGCCCGCTCGGCGACGTCCGAGGCCTTGAACTTCCACTCCTTGCCGGGTGTGTCCAGGCGGGCGATGAACCGCCGCTTCTGCTCCTCCTTCGACACGTGGAGGAAGAACTTCACGATCTTGGTTCCGCTGCGATCCAGGTGGCGCTCGAACGCGTTGATGTCCTCGTAGCGCGTCCTCCAGAACTGCTTGCCGCGCTTCCCCGGCGGGAGCTGCTGGCCCTTCGAGCCATTCGGGATGCACCTTCAGCGCGACGACCTCCTCGTAGTGCGAGCGGTTGAAGATGCCGATCCGCCCGCGCTCGGGCAGGGCCTTGCTGATGCGCCACAGGAAGTCGTGGTCGAGCTCCTCGCTGGAGGGTTGCCGGAAGGAGACGACGTGGACCCCCTGCGGGTTCACGCCCGACATCACGTGCTCGATCGTCGAGTCCTTCCCCGCCGCGTCGAGCGCCTGGAAGACGACCAGCAGCGCGTAGGTGTCGCTCGCCCACAGGAGCTCCTGAGCGTCCGAGAGTTCCTCGACCCCTGTCTCGAGGATCTCGCGGGCGGTGCTCTTCAGCTTCTTCTCCGAGAGCTCACCGAACTCGTCGCCCCCCTTCCAGGCGGGGTCGCGCTTCGCCAGGCCGGCCGGCGTGCCGGGTTCGACCAACAGCATCTTCCGGATTCGCTCGCGTCTGCTCACCGATGCTCCTTTGCCGTCGCTCATCCTTCCGGGATCTTCATCGTGTCGTGTCATAGATGGGGCTGGTTCCACACCTGGTCAAGACGCGCCGATCGCGCTCGGGGCAACCAGAACCGTGGCTCGAGTGCGACGCCGGATGAAGACCTTGATCACTTCCTCCACCACCACCAGGCTGAGCGCGATGCCGGTGCAGATCCCCCACTGCGCGAGGGTGAGGTCGACGGTCGAGAAGACGCGCTGCAGGAACCCGATCTCGGTCACCAGGATGATGGCGAGCAGCGCCAGCCCGTACCGGCGTAGCTGCGTGGGACCGGGGAGGGCGACTCGGCTGAAGATCGTGCGCACCTGGTCGCGGGCCAGCAATCCCGCGGCCAGGTGGAACAGCGACAGCGTGGTCAGCAGCATCGTGGACGCGACCGCCGGGTCGTAGGCCGATTCGCCGATCTGATAGGCGACCAGCGTCCCGATGGTCATCACGAAGCCCTGGACGCACAAGCGGACCCAGTTCCTCGTCGACAACACGGGGGCACCGACGGGCCGGGGCGATCGAGCCATGAGGCCCGGGCTCGGCTCGTCGAACCCGAGCGCGATCGCGATGGGGATGTCGACGACCATGTTGATCCACAGGATCTGCAGCGGGTTGAGCGGGATCCCGCCGGCGATGTCGAAGATGCCTGCGCCGATGAAGATCGCGATGTAGGCGACCAGCGTCGACATCTGGAACCGTAGGTACTTCAGGAGGTTGTCGTACAACCCGCGCCCGTATTCGACCGCGCCGACGATCGTGGCGAAGTTGTCGTCGGTCAGGATCATCACGGCGGCCTCCTTGGAGACCTCGGTGCCGGTGATGCCCATCGCCACGCCGATGTTGGCCGACTTGAGGGCGGGGGCGTCGTTCACCCCATCTCCGGTCATCGCCACGATGTTGCCGCTCTGTTGGAGCATCCTGACCAGACGGACCTTGTCTTCCGGGGCGACGCGCGCGATCACCCCGATGCCGGGGAGCTGCTCGAGCAGCTCCTCGTCGCTCATGGCCGCGAACTCCGCGCCGGTGATGGCGCGGCCCTCGATCCCGAGCTCCTTCCCGATCGCGCCGGCCGTCGTCGCGTGATCGCCGGTGATCATGCGCACGCGGATGCCGGCGCTCTTGCACTCGGCGATGGCGTCCCTGGCCTCCGGTCGTGGTGGATCGACGATGCCGACCATCGCGAGCAAGGTCAGGTCCTGGATCAGGTCGATCAGGTCGCCGTCCTTGTCGAACGTCGTCGGGTCGAACTCGCGCTGGGCGACCACCATGACGCGCTCGCCGGCCTCGGCGATCCGGTCGTTGGCGTCCAGGGCGAGATGACGATTGTCCTCGGTGACCGGTAGGAGCGTCCCGTCGGGGTCCCGGTACGAGCCGCCGCGCGAGATCAGCACGTCCGGCGCGCCCTTGACGTAGCAGCGCACGACCGGCCGGCCGTCCGTACCGGTCATCTCGTGGAAGGTCGCCATGAACTTGTACTCGGAGTCGAACGGCACCTCTGCGATCCGCGGATAGGTGCTGCGCGTCTCTTCGATGTCGAGCCCGCCCTTGGCCCCGAGCACGATCAGGGCGCCCTCGGTCGGATCGCCGATCAGGCTCTCGCCGTCGAGCACCGCGTCGGCGCACAGCACCGTCGGGAGCAGGTACGGATCGAGGTCGAAATGCGATCCGCCGACGTGCTTGATCTCGCCCTGGGTCCCGTAGCCTTCGCCCGAAACCGTGAACCGGTTCTGCCCCGGGATCATCAGTTCGCGCGCGGTCATCTTGTTGAGCGTCAGCGTCCCCGTCTTGTCCGAGCAGATCGCCGACGTCGAGCCCAGGGTCTCGACCGCCGGCAGCCGCTTCACGATGGCATTGCGCCGGGCGATCTCCCTCGTGCCGATCGACAGGAGTGCCGTGACGACGGCGGGCAGACCCGTCGGGATCGCGGCCACCGCGAGCGTCACGCCGGTGACGAAGAGCGTGTCGAACGAGTCCCCGTTGATCAGCCCGAGCACGACGACGAGCACCAGCGCGACCCCGGCGATCGACGCGATGATCTTCGAGAGGCCGTCGAGCTGCTTCTGCAGCGGCGTCTTCTCGCTCTCGGTGTTGGCCAGCATGTTGGCGATGTGGCCGATCTCCGTACCCATGCCGGTCTCGGTCACGATGAACTCGCCGCGCCCACGCGTGACCGACGTGTTCATGTAGGCCATGCAGATCCGATCGCCGAGCGGGACGTCCTCGCCCGCAACGGGCTCGGTCTGCTTGCCGACCGGCAGGCTCTCGCCCGTGAGCGCCGCCTCCTCGATCTCGAGGGTGGCGGCCACGAAGATCCGGCCGTCCGCGGGGATCCGGTTACCCGCCTCCACCAGGACGACGTCACCCGGCACGAGCTCCTCGGCGTCGATCTCGACGGCCTGACCGTCCCGACGGACCCGAGCCACCGTCTTCATCAT
The DNA here is from genome assembly GCA_963731925.1 of uncultured Actinomycetes bacterium. Classification (GTDB taxonomy): domain Bacteria; phylum Actinomycetota; class UBA4738; order UBA4738; family HRBIN12; genus DASSJM01. Next base: position 35,552 of record CAVSXK010000008.1, on the reverse strand, counting down.
CTGGGCGAGCGCTGCGACGCTCTCCTCCGCCTTGGACTCCTGTCGCAACCCGATCACCGCGTTGAACACGGTGAGCCCCGCGAGCAGCACCGTCGTGCCCGTATCGTCCGTGACCAGGGCGTTCACGATCGCGGCGCCCAGCAGGATGAGCTGCATGAAGTCCTGGTACTGGCGGAGGAACGCTCGGAAGCCAGACTCCTTCTTGGCTCCGGCGAGCTTGTTGGGGCCCTGCGTGCGCAGCCGCTCCGCGGCCTCGCCCGCGTTCAGTCCGCGATCGGGGTCGACGTCGAGATCCTGGGTGACGGCACGAACATCCATCCCGTGCCAGGGAGGATGCTCCGGACGGGTCGTCGGCGCGCGCTCAGCCGTCGCCGCGTCACTCAACTGAGGTCCCCTGCGTCAGCTCCGACCCCGCCTCTCGCTCGGCAGGGGATCATAGCGCGATCATTGCGAAGCACGTACAGCGCCGTCGTGACGGCCTCGCGAACGGCCTCGCTCGGAACCGGGTGGCTCCCCGTCGTGACCACGGTCTCGCGTCCTTGCACCTCGCGCCTCCTCCGCGCATGATGCCGCCCTATGGCGGAAGAAGCGACGACCCCTCCTCGAGCGGAGGAGTCGTCGGGCGATACCCGGCTGGCGATCCTGCTGGCGATGGCGATGTTCGTGCTCGTCGTCGACACGTCGCTGATGAACGTCTCGATCTCGGCGGTGGTGCACGACCTCGATACGACCGTCAGCGGGGTGCAGTCCGCGATCGCGCTCGAGGCACTCGTGTCGGCCGCGTTCATCCTGATCGGCAGCAAGATCGGCGACCTCATCGGGCGCAAACGCGCGTACGTCCTCGGTCTGCTGGGCTACGCGGTCGGGGCGCTGGCGATGACGCTCGCGCAGGGCCTGACGGCCGTCATCATCTTCTGGGCGATCATCGGGGGGCTCGGCGCATCGCTCCTGCTACCGGCCATGCAGTCCTTGGTTCACGGCAACTTCGAAGGGGCGGCGCAGCGGAAGGCCTACGCGCTCGTCGGCGCCTCGGCGGCGATCGCCGCGGCGGTCGGGCCACTGCTCGGCGGGTTCATCACGACGTACCTGTCGTGGCGCGTGGGGTTCGCGCTCGAGGTCGTGATCATCGCGGTCGTCCTGCTCAACATCAAGCGGGTGCGCGATGCGCCGTACACGGGCGATCGCCACGTCGATACGATCGGTGCCGTCCTGTCGGTGTTCGGGATGGGCGGCATCGTGCTCAGCATCCTCGTGTGGCAGGAGGGCGGCGAGGCCGTCGGCGCGCTGCTGCTGATCGGCGTGATCGCCATGGCCCTGCTGGCCACCTGGCTCGTGCGGCGCAAACGGAACGGCAAGCCCGCGCTGATCGACCCGACCCTGTTCGGCTCCAAGATCTTCCGGCTGGGGATCACGAACCAGATGCTCCAGCAGATCGCGCTGGGCGGCATGATGATCGCCCTGCCGATCTACCTCCAGATGGTCCTCGAGTACAGCGCGATGCTGTCCGGTCTGTCGATCGCCCCGCTGTCCCTCAGCATGTTCGGCGTCGCGCTCCTCGCGGGGAAGCGAGCCGGCACTCGCCGGCCGAGCGGCATCATCCGGTTCGGGTTCGCCCTGCTGGTGCTCGGCCTGGTGGTGCTGATCCCGATCGTGCCACGGGCGGATTCCGGCTGGTGGCTCCTGATCCCGTTGCTGATCGCGGGGTCGGGGCTGGGCCTGATGGTGTCGCAGCTCAACAACTACACGCTGTCGCCGATCTCCGACGAGCGCGTGAGCGAGGCGGCGGGGGTGAACTCGGCGGCGGGATCGTTCGGGTTGTCGTTCGGGCTGGCGTTCGCCGGCGCGATCATGCTCGCGACGCTGTCGATCGCCTTCACCGAACTAGCGGAGTCGAGTGCGGTGCTCTCGCCGTCCGAACAGCAACAGGTCGCGCAGGCGCTCGACGAGGACGCCGAGGTGTTGAGTAACACGCAGCTCGAGGAGCTGCTCGTCGGCCAGCCCGAGGACGTGCAGGCGGAGATCATCCGCATCAACACGGACGCCAGACCGATCGCGCTTCAGGTGGCGCTGATCGTTCCCCTGCTCGCCGGGCTGATCGGGCTGTTCAACGGGTTCCGGATGACGCGCCTGCCCGACCCTGAGGCGTCCGGCTCCGGCGAAGGCATGATCTTGGGCTGACGCAGCACGCGATCGCCGTTCGTGTTGCAGCTGAACGACGACGATCGCTTACCCGCAGGATCGCGCGAGAGGAGCTATCTAGGCTGCGGTTTGATCCCGCGGGGCGCTAGGACCCCGGGGGCATCACCGGTTCGTCGGGGGCGTTGCGGTCGGTGGGGACGGGTTCCTTCCCATGCCCGCCGAGACCGTGTCCCGCTGCTCATAGGTGTTGGCGTAGTGGCTGAGATCGAGGAACACGGCGAGCACGACCCAGAGCCAGTCCAACCCCTCGACCCCTTCAGGCGGCGCGCCGACGAGCAACCAGATCAGGGTCGTGAACGGCAGGAAGATCAACCCGAGCAGAGGGAAGATCCACGTATCGAACACGGCGTCGAAGTACACGGGCCGCGCGATCCAGGCGAACACGACGATGAGGCGCGGCGCGAACGCCGACAGCAACACCAGCAGACAGCCCATGCGTCCTCCCCCTCAGGTACCTTCGGTCGGCTCCGGCGCCATCGTAGTCCAGCGAGGGGCTTCGGGCGATTCAGTCCCGACGGCTACGGAAATCGCTTCCGTCACGGACCAACATCGTCAACGAATGCCGAAACGGCTAGAACAGAAGAGACCCATCGCACACTGACGAACGTCAGCGGTCACTCGCCGTCGCCGACCCGACGGAGCATCGAACGCAGCAGGCTGGCCAACTGCTCCTGCTGTTCCGGCTCCAGATGGGTCGTGAGGGCGACCTCCTCGGCGTTGAACCGGGGGAACAGCTGCTCGATCTTCCGCCTCCCCGTCGTCGTGAGCGAGACGCGCACGAGCCGGCCGTCCTCGGCCGTCTTCGAACGCCGAACGAAGCCGCGACCCTCCAGGGTCGTCACGATCCCCGTCGACGTCGGGCGGCTGATCCCGACCGCAGCGGCGAGGTCGCGTGACTCCATCTCCCCCCAGACCCACAGCACCCACATCGCGACGAACGAGGTCCACGAGAGGCGGTCGTCCGCGAGGATCTTGGCCTCCATGTGCCGCCGGATCGCGGCGGAGGCGCGGAACAGGTTCGACACCGCGGCCATCGCCCGAAAGTCCAGCGGCAGGTGGCCGAGCTCCTCGGCGACCTTGCGCTCGGCGGGCAGCAGGTCGTCGGTGTCTGCAGGCATCTCGGCGAATCGTAGCCCCGACCGCGACTAGCAGGAGACGACGGAGTCGGCTCCCGGCCCACCCCGGCAGGTGTCGTCGCCCGCGCCACCGCGAAGCTCGTCGTTGCCCGATTCGCCGCCCAGGACGTCGTCTCCGGGCCCACCCTCGAGCTCGTCGTCGCCCGAACCGGCCTGCACGAAGTCGTTCCCGTCGCCGCCGACGAGCCGGTCGTTGCCGGTCCCCGACCGGAGCAGGTCGCCGCCGGCGCGGCCGTCCAGCCTCAGGATCCCGGTGAAGGCGCCGGCGGTGATCACGTTCGCCGACGCTCCCCCCTTGACGACGGCCACCTCGATCGAGGCGAGGGTCGTGACGTCATCCGCCTGCACCAGGCGCAAGCGGGCATCGTTCACCTGCCAATCGCCGTCGCCCTCGGCCGAGACGGTGTCGCGTCCCTTCCCGCCCAACACCTCGCCCCCACCGGGCCCGGGAACCAGGTGATCCGGACCGCTTTCACCCGAGAGCACGTCGACGCCCGCGCCGCCGAGCAGGTCGTCCCCGATCTCGGAGCCGACCAGCCGGTCGTTCCCCTCCTGCCCGGAGATGGACGTTGCCGCCAGGCTGTCGAAGGCCGAACGGGTGACGTCGGCGAGGCTCACCCGATCGGACCCCGCGCCGGCGAACACGAGGATGCGCCGCAGGTCGCCGCACCTGGTCCGGCCGCCATCGGGCCGCGTCTGGTTCACGGTGAGGTCGCCGCCTTCGCACCGAACGGTGACGTCGTCGGCATCCGCGGTTCCCGTCACCGTGAGGACGCCGTCGGCGACGTTCGAGGCGATCGTCCCCGCCCACGAGGACGGGATCGAGACCACCGAGGCCGTGACGAACGTCCCGAGGACGAGCGCGCGTCGTGAGGTCGCGACGCGAGGCGCGAGCGGCACGAGGTCAGACCTCGGTCTCGGTGTGCTCGTGGTACTCGTACGCGCTCATCGCGCGGCCCGCGGTGCTCCGCCATTCGCGCTCGGTCTCCGGGGCCTTCCCGATCGCCTTGCCCATCGCTCGAACGTGCGCCTGGACGCTGCCGCAGCACGAGCCGATGTAGTCGATGCCACCCGCCTGCGCCTGACGCGCGAAGGTCGCCATCTCCTGCCTCGACAGCTGCAACGGGTCGAGCGCGTAGGGGAAGCTCGGCGTGGACGTGAAGTCGGGCTGCTCCGAGCTGGTGTGATAGGCGACCGGTTGGGCGGCGACGAACCCCTCGACCGCCGAACGCATCTCGAGCGCGATCGGCAGCTGCTGCTCGGGGCCGTTCAGGCAGTTCACGCCGACGATGTCCGCGCCGGCGTCGCGGAGCCTGCGGGCGCACTCGGCGGGCGTGTCGCCCTCGTACGAGAGCGGGACCGGCTGCTCGAACGACATCGTCACCATGACCGGGAGCCCGGTCGCCTTGGCGCGCTCGACGAACAGGAGCGCCTCGCCGAGGTAGGAGAAGGTCTCGCCGATCCAGAAGTCGGGCGGCCCGGCGTCGAGCTGGTCCTTGAGCTGCCGATCGAAGAGCTCGCGGACGTGGTCCGGGCTCGAGGGGTCCTCCGGCAGGTACGCCCAGGTGAGCGAGAGGTTGCCGGCGACCAGCGCGTCCGCCTCCGAGGCGACCTCCCGAGCGACACGGACGGCCGTGCGGTTGATCTCGTCCACCTTGCCGGCCAGCCCCACCGTCGCGAGCTTGTCGTCGCTCGCGTAGAAGGTCATCGTCTGCAGCACCTCGGCACCGGCGCGCAGGAACTCGCGGTGGAGCTGCGCGAGGGCGTCCGGGTGCTCGATCACCACCTCGGGCGTGAACGGACCGGCCTGGACGTAGCCGCGCTTCTCGAGCTCGAGCAGGTAGCCGCCGTCGCCGAGGACGGGGCCATCGGAGAGTCGTTCGAGGATGCCTCGTGGCATGGGTGGAGCCTCCTTGGTCGTGTTCGGGAGCCTCAGCCTAGAGCCTCGCGAGCGAGACCATCCCGACGAGCGCCACGATCATCAGCCCGCCCGCCACCACGGACGCGGCGATGCGCACGCCCCGGAACCTGAACCGCTGGGCGATCGCGACCAGGAACAGCACGGTCGCGAACAAGCACGGTCTGCCGGACGTAGCGCTCCGCGGTCTCGCGGGCGGCGGTGCCGGCTTCGAACATCGAGCGGGCCCGTTCGTTCAGCGCGGCCGCTCGTTCCGAGTCGGGGTTGCGGTACTCGGGCATGAAGATCGGGCCCGGCGGCGCGGCCGGGTTCGAGAAGGGGCGCGTCTCCAGCCACGCGTCGAACGCGATCCGGTACTCGGGGCTGAAACGCCGAACGTACAGATCCGCCAGCTCTTCGTCGCCCTGTTGGTGCGCCTGGATCCACGTGTTGAACGTCGTGATGTCCTGGAGTTGCTGCTCCGCACCCAGCGTCTCGGCGGCTTCCGCCTCGAAATGCAGACGTCGACGACGCCCCGTACAGGAACGCCTGACGGCCGTCCCACCTGGCCGCCTGGTACCCGCTCCACGCGGTCGCGACCGCCACGATCGCGAGGATCACCACCTCGACGATCTCGACGAGCTCCTCCCAACGGCGCTTCTCGCTGGCCTCTCGCTCCTCCGCTCCGCTCAGCGCGCCGGCGATCTCGAGGTTCATGTCCTCCGGCATCGCTTCAGCGACTCCTACGCAGGAGCGCGCGCCGTCGGCGGCCGCGATCAGCGTGATCACGCGATCCGCGAGCTCGAGCGCCGCCGGTCGATGCGAGATCACGAGCACGCTCTTGCCGCGAGCGAAGTCCCGGACGTTCGCGAGGACCTCGGACTCCGTCGCCGCGTCGAGGTTGGCGGTCGCCTCGTCCAGGATCAGGATCGGCGAGTCCTTGAGGAAGACGCGGGCGATGGCCACCCGTTGGCGCTCGCCGCCGCTCAGCTTGAGGCCGTCGTCGCCGACCAACGTGTCGAACCCGCTCGGGAGCGAGCGGACGAACGGGCCCAGCCCCGCCCGGTCGCACGCCCGGGCGATGCGCGTGTCGTCGGCCCCACCGTCGGCCACGAGCAGGTTGTCGCGGAGCGTGCCGTTGAACAGATAGACCTGCTGCGGCACGACCCCGATCCGCGCGCGGACCTCCTCGCTCCGGAACCTCCCGACGTCGACGCCGTCGAGCAGAACGGTGCCCGATCCTGCGTCGACGAACCGCAGCAGCAGACCGACGATCGTCGTCTTCCCGGCGCCGCTCGGACCCGTGAGACCGAGCCACTCCCCCGGCCGCAGTGACAGGCTGAGGTCGTCCAGCACGAGCGGCGAGCGCTCGTCGTACCGGAACCGGACGTGCCGGAGCTCGACGCTCGGATGCGAGGGGAGCGGGAGCGCGTGCGCCGGTTCGGGGACCGGTGCCGGGGCGTCGGCGATCTCGAACGTTCGGACGGCTGCGGCGCGGCTGAGCTCCACCTCGCGGAAGGCGTCGCCGAGCGGTTGGACCGCTTCGAACGCCGCGAACGCCACGAGCGGCAGCGATGCGAGGAACACGCCGTCGATGGATCCGTCGCGAACCGCGGGGATCGCGATGACGAGCACGGTCAGACCGGCGAAGCCGGCGAGGATCGAGCCCGGCGGCGGCGCTCGCACCGCGGATGGACGCGAGGGTCTGCTGCTCCCGCCCCATCGAGCGCGAGTGACTCCCGAGGTCCGCCGCCAGTCGGTCCTCGCGACCGAACGCGGTCAGGTCGGCCAGGCCGGCGAGGTCGCCCGCGAGCCCCGCGTGCAGGTCCGCCCGGGCCCGGATCAGCCGTTCGGACGGCGCTGCGGGCGCGGCGACGCGCGGCGAGCGGCAGCGCGAGCCCGCCCAGCGCGAGGAACGCGAGCGCGACGAGCCCGAGGAGCGGAGCGACCGCGCCGAGGATCGCGCACGCGAGGACGACCGTGAGGATCGCCGCCGCGGGGGGCACGATGCCGCGCACGAAGAACGCGTCGAGCGTGTCGACGTCGGCGACCGTTCGGGCGAGCAGGTCGCCGCCGCGGAACGCGCGGAGCCCACCCGGCGCGAGCGGCTCGATCGCTCGGAAGAGCCAGACCCGGATCTGCGTGAGGACCCGGAGAGCCGCGAGATGCGCGACGTACCGCTCCGAGTAGCGCAGGGCCGCCCGAGCGATCGCGAAGGCGCGGACCGCCGTGACGGCGACCGCGAGCGCCGCGAACCCCGTCACCAGCGTGGCCTTCGAGATGAGGTACGGCGCGGCCGCCATCAGCGCGACGTTGGCGGCGAGCGCGCCGAAGCTCGCCAGCACCGCCAGGAGCACCCACCACCGGACCGGCGCGGCGAGCGACAGCAGCCGCCGGAGCGGGGACGGACGGCTCACGGACGGCGGGCCCTCGGGCGGCCGGCTCACGGTTGACCTCCGAGGACCGCCGGCGCGACCCGCCCGTTCCCGTCGCGCGTTCGCCGCGGCCCGTCGATGCCTTCCACCCGGCCCGCGCGCAGCGAGACGATGATGTCGGCGTCGGCGATCGGCTCGGGCCGGTGCGCGATCACGAGCACCGTGCGACCCTCGACCAACCGCGACACGGCCTCGAGCACCAGCGCCTCGTTGTCCCGGTCCAGATGCGACGTCGGTTCGTCCAGGATCAGGAACGGCGCGTCCTTCAGGAACGCGCGCGCGATGGCGAGCCGCTGACGCTCCCCCCCGCTCAGCCGCGCGCCCTCCTCCCCGATGGGCGTCTCGTACCCGTCGGGCAGATCGGTCACGAAGCCGTGGGCGTTGGCGGCGCGCGCCGCGGCGACCAGCTCCTCCTCCGGTCGCGTCCGGTCTCGCGAGACGCAGGTTGTCCGCGACGGTGCCGTGGAACAGCGACGGGTGCTGCGCGACCCAGGCGACCTGGGTTCGCCAGAGCGCCGGGTCGATCTCGGACAGGGGCTCGCCGCCCACGGTCACTCGACCCCTCGATCGGGCTCGACGAACCGCAGCAGGACGTTGGCCACCGTCGTCTTCCCGGCTCCCGTCGGACCCACGAGCGCGACCGTTCGGCCGTGCGGGATCTCCAGCGAGCATCCGGCGAGCGCGGTTCGCGAACCGCCGTCGTAGGCGACGACGACGTCCTCGAACCGGACGTCGAGGCGCGCCGGCAGCGGGCGAGGCGGCCCGGCGGCCGGTCTCGGGAGCCGGACGGGCTCGTCCAGGACGGCGTGGATCCGCTCGGCGGCCGCGACCCCCGAGCGCCCCGAGTGGTACTCGGCGGACAGGCGACGCAGCGGCAGGAAGAACTCGGGCGCGAGGAGCAGCACCGCCAGGGCGCGTTCGAACGAGAGCCCGCCGGCCATCAGCCGCACGCTGGTCTCGATCGCGACGAGCGCGGTGGCCGCGGTCGCACCCCATTCCAGCACGAGCGTCGTCTGGAACGCCGTTCGCAGGACGTCCATCGTCGACGAACCCTGTCGCCGGCTGACCTCCTGGATCGTCTCCGCCTGCTCGGCGCTCCGCCCGAACATCTTCAGCGTCGGCAGGCCCCGCAGGACGTCCAGGAAGTGGGCGTTCATCCAGGCCAGCTCGCGTTCGCGACGTTCCGTCAGGTCGCGGACCCGTCGGCCGATCAGCGCGAGGAACAGCACGAGCACGGGACCCGTGATCAGCAGGATCGGCACCGTCCACGGGTCCAGGACGAAGACGACGGCCGCCACCACGATCGGGACGATGACCGCGAGCCGCCGCGCCGGCGCGTATCGGGTGACGTACGGATCGAGCGCCTCGACGCCCTCACCGGCGGTGTAGACGAGCTCGCCGATCCGCTCCCCCCGGGTGTAGGTGGGGCCGAGCGCGACGAGCGCGGCGGCCAGCCGTTCCCGGAGGTCGGTCTTCAGGCCGTCGGCTGCCCGCTGTGCCACGACCTCGCCGCTCCACAGGAACGCGCCTCGCGCGACCAGCAGCACGGCCATCCCGAGCGATGAGCCCGTCGACCGAGGCCAGCGTCCGTCCGTCGATGAAGACCCGAGCGATGACGGCCGACAGCAGCAGGGCGAACGCGATCCAGCAGACGACCGCCGAGAGGGACAGCGCCGTCGCGGCCGCGACGGTGCGTCGCGCGCGCGGGTGGTCCTTCCAGAGGCGTCGTTCGACGGCGCCGGTGCTATCGCTCCGTTGCATCCACCTGGATCCGGCCGGAACGCTCGTGCGTGAACCCCGCCCAGGTCCAGTCGACCACGGCCTTGGCCCGGTCCTCGCCCGTCGACAGGAGCGCCAGGTGGACCGTGCCCCACGCGAGCCACGCCGTCGTCCCCGTGAGCGACCTGCCCCGGCGGAACTGCACCACGGCGGCCTTGCGACCGATCGTCGCCATCGTGCCCTTGTCCTTGTACTCGAACGGCTCGGCCTTCTTCTTCTTCAGGGTCCGCGAGATCGTCTCGCCGGCGTGCTCCCCCGCCTGCAGCGCTACCGAGCCGAGCTGCGGGAGCACGGTCTTGGTCTTGGTGTCGGTGATCCACGCGATGTCCCCCACGCCGAACACCTCCGGGTGACCCGGGATCGTGAGGTCGGGTCCGACCGCGATCCGGTTGCCGTGCTGCAGCTCCAGCCCGAGGCCGGACACGAGCGGGTTCGCCTGCAGGCCGGCTCCCCAGATCAGCGTGTGGGCGTTCAGCACCGTGCCCGACTTCAGCCGCACGCGCGTCGGCTCGATGCTCTCCACGACCTCGCCGAGCATGATCTCGACCGTGCGCTTCTCGAGCGCCTTCTTCGAGTAGGTCTGCAGGCCCTTCTTGAACATCGACAGGACGGCGTCCCCCGCTTCGACGATGATGATCCGCGCCCGGTCTTGCGGGACGTCGGGGTAGTCCTTGTTGAGGTTCTGCCGGTACAGCTCGGCGAGCGCGCCGGCGCTCTCCACGCCGGTCGCGCCGGCGCCGACGATCACCACGTTCAGCGCGCCATCGTCGATCAGGTCCGGGTCGCGATCCGCCGCCGTCCAGCGCTCGAGCACGTGCTCCTTCAGGCGCACGGCGTCGGGCAGCGTGTACATCGGGAAGGCGTACTTGGGGGCGCCGGCGACCCCGAAGAAGTTGACGGTCGCCCCGAGCCCGAGCACGAGGTAGTCGTAGGAGACGGGCTTCATCTCGGCGAACGACACCCGGCGCTCGTCCAGATCGATGCCGGTGACCGTGGCCTGCTTCACCTTGACGTTCGCCTGATCGTGGAACAGGTCGCGCAGAGGGTGCCCGACCGTGGGGGGCTCGAGGAGGTCGGTCGCGACCTGGTACAGGAGCGGTTGGAACGTGTGGTAGTCGTGCTTGTCCACGAGCAGGATGTCGGCGTCGGCGTCCTCGAGCTTCTTGATCGCGCCGACCCCGCCGAACCCACCCCCCAGCACGACGATCCGTGGCCGATCGGGCATCGATGACTCCCCCTCCCGGGTCGCTCGGGCGCCCGGACCCTCCCTCCACGAACCGATCCGAGCGCGCGAGCCTAGGTGGCAGTCATATCGAATCCCGCCAGAACGTGCGCGGCATCGCCCGAACGGGATGAACACGGCGCCCCGGCGGAGCCTGGCCGCATCGCCACCCACATTTCATGCCGTCGGGGTGATGGACCGACCCGCCGGGAACGGTTCGATAGGCACGTCCGCCCGCCGTGCCCGGAGGGATCGTGAGCGAACCCATCGAGGAGTTCTTCGAACGGCTCACGCGTGGCGGTCCAGAAGGGCCTTCCTCGACGCGCGGACGGCTCTCTCCGGATCGACCTGACGTCCGGGACGACGACCGAGCGCTGGTTCATCACGATGCAGGGGGAGACGTCTCCGTCTCACATCGCAACGCGAAGGCCGACAGCGTGATCCGGACGTCCAAGGAGGTGTTCGAAGGCATGGTCACCGGGAGGGTGAACGCGATGGCCGCAGCGCTACGAGGCGTCGTGTCGCTCGAAGGCGATCCCACATTGCTGGTCCTGTTCCAGCGGGCGCTGCCGGGGCCACCGCCAACCTCGAGGAAGCCGACGGCTGCTACGACGCGAGCGCGATCGTGAGCGACGGCATCGTCAAGATCCTCGACGGGAACACCTTCGTCGTGAGCGATCCCCGCGGCGACATCGAGGCGTCGCTCACCGATCCGACGGGCCTGTTCTCGTTCGACACCCGGTTCCTCTCGACGTGGGTCCTGACCGTGAACGGCCAGCGGCTCAACGCGCTGTCCGTCGACGACCTCCAGTACTTCGAGGCCCGGTTCTTCCTCGTGCCGGGGACCGGCACCGTGTACGTCGACGCCAAGCTGTCGGTGATCCGCCAGCGCGCGGTCGGAGACGGGTTCCACGAGGAGCTCACGATCCTGAACCACGCCGAGGAACCGGTCGAGCTCACCGTTCGGGTCGATGCGGACTCCGACTTCGCGGACCTGTTCGAGGTCAAGGATGCGCTGAAGAAGAAGGGGAAGTACACGAACCGGGTCGACGAGCACGGTTTGCACCTCGTGTACGAGCGCGAGACGTTCGAGCGGATGACGACCATCTCTGCGTCGGCTCCGGCCACGATCGACGAGAAGGGCCTCACGTTCGTCGTCACCATCGAACCGCATGGCTCCTGGACGACCGACCTGGACGTCGTCACCGCCGCCGGCGCCGGCGGACGCTTCGTTCGCCCCAAGTACCGGCACGGGGAGCGCCGGGCCCAGCCGAACATGGGACGGAGCCTCGAGAGCTGGCTCGAGGAGGCACCACGCCTGGAATGCGACGACGACCGGCTGCGGGCGACCTACCGCCGCAGCCTGGTCGACCTGGCCGCGCTCCGCTTCTCGCCGTTGATCGCCGGTGGGCGGAGCCTTCCCGCGGCCGGGCTCCCCTGGTTCATGACCATGTTCGGCCGCGACAGCATCCTCACCAGCCTGCAGTCGCTGCCGTTCACGCCCGAATTGGCGGCGACGACCCTGCAGGCACTCGGGGACTGGCAGGGCAGCCGCGTCGACGACTTCCGGGACGAGGACCCGGGTCGCATCCTCCACGAGATGCGGTACGGCGAGATGACGGCGTTCGAGGAGCGACCGCACTCCCCGTACTACGGCTGCGCGGACGCCACCCCCCTGTACGTCGTCCTGTTGGACGAGTACGAGCGGTGGACCGGCGACCGCTCGTTGGTCCGACACCGCGAGCAAGAGGCGAGAGCAGCCCTCGCCTGGATCGACGACTACGCCGACCTCCTCGGCGATGGCTACGTCTGGTATCAGCGCCGCAACGAGGAGACGGGGCTCGAGAACCAGTGTTGGAAGGACTCGTGGGATTCGATCTCCTACCGGGACGGGCGGCTGCCCGGGTTTCCCGCGCGCCACGTGCGAGCTGCAGGGCTACGCGTACGACGCGAAGGTGCGCGGCGCCCGCCTCGCGCGCGCTGGTCTGGAACGACCCTGCGTTCGCCGACCGGCTCGAGAAAGAGGCGGCCGACCTCAAGCGTCGCTTCAACCGGGACTTCTGGGTCGCGGACGAAGGCTACTTCGCGCTCGCGCTCGACGCCGGAGGGCCACCAGGTCGACTCGCTCGCGTCGAACAACGGCCACCTGCTCTGGAGCGGCATCGTCGACAAGTCCAAGGCGAAGGCCGTCGTCGACAACCTCCTGGGCCCGAGGCTCTTCTCCGGCTGGGGCGTGCGGACGCTCGCGAGGGCGAAGGCCGGTACAACCCGATCGGCTACCACGTCGGCACCGTGTGGCCCTTCGACAACTCGTTCATCGCCTGGGGCCTCCGCCGATACGGGTTCAAGGACGAGGCGGCGATGATCGCCGAAGGGATCCTCGACGCGGCCGCGTTCTTCGATGGCCGCCTGCCCGAGGCGTTCGGCGGCTACGAGCGCTCGCTCACCAAGTACCCCGTCCAGTACCCGACGGCGTGCAGCCCCCAGGCCTGGTCGACCGGAGCACCGCTGCTGCTCCTTCGGACCATGCTGGGGCTCGAACCGCTCGGCGAGCACCTGATCGTCGACCCGGCGCTCCCGACGCAGCATCGGGCGCCTGGAGCTCCTCGACATCCCGGGGCGATGGGGCCGGATGGACGCGTTCGGGCGTGGGCGCGTCGACGTCGGGAGCCACCCGTCGCGTGGACGCCGGAACACGAGATCGCGATCGCGCACACGCAGCAGCTGACCGAGCCGGAGGAGGGAACGACATGGCAGGAAGCGCTCGAACCAAGGATGAGGCAAGACCCGCGGACGTGCTCGTCGTCTTCGGCATCACCGGCGACCTGGCCAAGGTGATGACGTTCCGCTCGCTCTACCGGTTGGAGCGTCGCGGGCTGCTCGACTGCCCGATCGTTGGGGTCGCGGTCGACGACTGGTCGGTCGACGACCTGAAGGAACGGGCCCGGACGTCGATCGTCGGGCACGGGCGAGCCCCTGGACGAGGCGATCTTCGATCGCCTCGCCGCCCGGTTCTCCTACGTCGCCGGCGACTTCGCCGACGCCGAGACGTACAAGCACGTCGCCGACACGATCTCCGAGGCCCGGACGCCGGTCTTCTACCTGGAGATCCCGCCGTTCCTGTTCGGCACGGTGATCAAGGGGCTCCACGAGGCGGGACTGACCGATGCCGCCCGGGTCGTCGTCGAGAAGCCGTTCGGCCACGATCGCGAGTCCGCGATCGCGCTCGCCGAGGAGATCCACCAGTACATCGACGAGTCGCAGCTGTACCGGATCGACCACTACCTCGGGAAGATGGGCCTGGTCGAGATCCTTCACCTGCGGTTCGCCAATGCGATGCTCGAACCTGTCTGGAGCCGCAACTTCCTGTCGAGCGTCCAGATCACGATGGCCGAGTCGTTCGGCGTCGAGGACCGCGGCCACTTCTACGATCCCGTCGGGGCTCTGCGCGACGTCGTCGTGAACCACCTCATGCAGGTGGTCGCGGCGTCCGCGATGGAGGCGCCGTCGCGCGGAGACCCCTCGACGATCAAGGACGCCCAGGTCGCCCTCTTCCGAGCCGTGGCGGAGGCCGACCCCGCGCACTACGTGCGTGGACAGTACGAGGGATATCGGTCGATCGACGGGGTGGCGAAGGACTCGACGACCGAGACGTTCGCGGCGCTCCGTCTCGACATCGAGAGCTGGCGCTGGGCCGGCGTTCCGTTCTTCATCCGAACCGGCAAGCGCCTTCCGATCACCCAGACCGAGCTGCGGCTGGTGTTCAAGCATCCCCCGAAGCTCGGATTCGGGCTCCTGGATCGCCGGCCCGAGGAGAACCAGCTCGTGGTCCGGCTGGACCCGACGACCGGCATCCGGCTGACCGTCGAGGCCCACCGGGCCGACCTGGAGGGCCCGCCCCCGTCCACCTGGACATGGAGTTCACTCAGGAAGGCGGGGAGGGTCCGACGCCCTACGAGGTGCTGCTCGATGCCGCGATGAGGGGCGACAGCACGCGGTTCACCCGGCAGGACGGGGTCGAGGAGACCTGGCGCGTCTTCCAGCCGCTGCTGGATTCGCCCCCGCCCGTCCATGCGTACGCGCAGGGCTCGTGGGGGCCCGCGGAGGCCGACGGGCTCGTCGAGGGGTTCGGCAGATGGCACGAACCGTGGATGAGCCAGTGAGCGAACGGGCGAAACCGACGACAAGCGGCGGGGCGCAGAGCGCGGCGATGCCGTCGCCGTTCCCGCCGATCGCCGACTACGCGTTCCTGTCCGACTGTCACACGGGAGCCCTCATCGCGCCGGACGGCGCGGTCGACTGGCTGTGCGTCCCGAGGTTCGACTCGCCGAGCGTCTTCGGCAGCCTGCTGGACCGGCAGGCCGGATCGTTCCGGTTCGGACCGTTCGGCATCAACGTGCCGACCCAGATCGCCTACGAGCCGGGGACCAACGTGCTCGTGACCACCTGGAAGACCCCGTGCGGCTGGGTGGTCGTGCGCGACGCGCTCACGATGGGAACGCGCCAGGGCGAGGACAACGTCACGCCCCACACGCGTCCGCCGGCCGACGACGACGCCGATCACATGCTCGTCCGGACCGCCGTGTGCCTGGACGGGCAGGTCGAGATCGAGCTCGTGTGCGAGCCGATCTTCGACTACGGGCAGGTTCCGGCGACGTGGAGCCTCGCGGACGGGGACGACGGGGTCGCCGACGCCACGGGCGGCGATCAGATGTTCCGGCTCAAGACGGACCTGTCGCTGGGCATCGAGGGCGACCGCGTTCGGGCCCGTCACGTCCTGAACGCCGGCGATCGCGCGTACTGCGCCCTGTCGTGGGCCCACGAGCTGGAGACCCCGAGCGACGTCGACGACGCCGAGGCCCGGATCGCGGCGACCGTTCGGTTCTGGCGCGCCTGGCTGGCCCGGGCGCGGGTCCCGGACCATCGATGGCGGGAACCGATCCAGCGCTCCGCGCTGGCGATCAAGGGCCTCACGTACATGCCGACGGGGGCGACCGTGGCGGCGCTGACGACGTCGTTGCCCGAGACCCCCGGCGGGGAACGCAACTGGGACTACCGGTTCACCTGGATCCGGGACTCGACGTTCACGCTGCAGGCGCTCCACTTCCTCAACCTCGACTGGGAGGCCGAGGAGTTCATGCAGTTCGTGGCCGACCTCGAGCCGAACACGGACGGTGGGTTGCAGATCATGTACGGGATCGACGGCCGTCGCGACCTGACCGAGTCGACCCGGGACGAGCTTTCAGGCTACGCGGGCGCCCATCCCGTCCGGATCGGGAACGGGGCGTTCGATCAGCGGCAGAACGACGTCTTCGGCGCCGCCCTCGACTCGATCCTCCTGCACGCGCGCCGGAGCCAGCGGTTGCCGCGGCGTCTGTGGCCGATCGTGCAGACCCAGGCCGCGTGCGCCACCAAGATCTGGCAGGAGCCGGATCAGGGGATCTGGGAGGCGCGCGGGAAGCCGCAGCAGTACGTCTCGTCCAAGCTGATGTGCTGGGTAGCCATGGATCGCGCGGCCAAGCTGGCGGCGATCGGCGGAGACGAGGGACTTCGGAACACCTGGCAGGGGACGGCGGACGAGATCAAGGCCGACATCCTCGAGCACGGCGTCGACGATCGCGGGGTCCTGCGACAGCACTACGACACCGACGCGCTCGACGCGTCGGTGCTGCTCGCGGCCCTGTTCGGCTTCCTCCCGCCCGAGGACGACCGCCTGCGGGCGACGGTGCTCGCGATCGCCGACGAACTCACCGAGAACGGCTACGTGCTCCGGTACAAGACGGACGAGACCGACGACGGCCTGTCGGGGAAGGAGGGAACGTTCCTGATCTGTTCGTTCTGGCTCGTTTCCGCCCTGGCCATCATCCGCGAGTGGCAACGCGCCCGGGACCTGATGGAGCGCCTGCTTCGCGTCGCCTCCCCCCTGGGCCTGTTCGCCGAGGAGTTCGACGTCGAGACGGGACGGCACCTGGGCAACTTCCCGCAGGCGTTCTCGCACCTGGCCCTGATCGAGGCCGCCGGCAGGATCATCCTGGCCGAGCGGGTGGAGGAGATCTCATGAGCGACTACGACGTGATCATCATCGGCACGGGCGCGGGCGGCGGCACGCTGGCACGTCATCTGGCGCCCTCGGGCAAGAAGATCCTGCTGCTCGAGCGCGGGGGTTGGCTCGCTCGCGAACCGCAGAACTGGAGCACGGCGGACGTCTTCATCGACGGCCGGTACATCTCGCCCGACACGTGGTACGACGCCAAGGGCAAGACCTTCCAGCCGCAGGTCCACTACTTCGTGGGCGGGGCCACCAAGCTCTACGGAGCCGCGCTGTATCGCCTGCGCGAGAAGGATTTCGGGGAGCTCAAGTATCCCGACGGGATCTCCCCCGCGTGGCCGATCGGCTACAACGACATGGAGCCGTATTACACGATGGCCGAGGGCCACTATCAGGTTCGCGGCGCCCGGGGCGAGGACCCGACCGAGCCGCCCTCGAGCGCGCCCTACCCCTTCCCGGCGCTCCCGCACGAGCCCAGGATCCAGCAACTGTCCGACGATCTCGCCGCCGCCGGCCTCCACCCGTTCCACGCGCCGTGCGGTGTGCTGCGGGACGAGGACACCCCGCAGATCGAGCATCTGCGTCCGCTGCGGCAACTGCGACGGCTTCCCGTGCCCGCTGCACGCGAAGGCCGACGCCGAGGTGATGGGCGTGCGCCCGGCCCTGGAGTCGCCGAACGTCACCCTGCTCACCGACGCCCATCCCCCTTGGGTCTGTTCGCCGAGGAGTACGACGTCGAGACCGGTCGGCACCTGGGCAACTTCCCGCAGGCGTTCTCGCACCTGGCTCTGATCGAGGCCGCCGGGAGGATCATCCTGGCCGAGCGAGTGGCGGAGGTCTCATGAGCGACTACGACGTGATCATCATCGGCACCGGGGCGGGCGGCGGCACGCTCGCCCGACACCTGGCTCCCGTCCGGCAAGAGGATCCTCCTGCTCGAACGCGGAGGCTGGCTCGCCCGCGAGCCGCAGAACTGGAGCACGGCGGACGTCTTCATCGACGGCCGGTACATCTCGCCCGACACCTGGTACGACGCCAAGGGCAAGACCTTCCAACCGCAGGTCCACTACTTCGTTGGCGGAGCCACCAAGCTCTACGGTGCCGCGCTCTATCGCTTGCGGGAGAAGGACTTCGGCGAGCTCAAGTATCCCGACGGGATCTCCCCCGCCTGGCCGATCGGCTACTCCGACATGGAGCCGTACTACACGAAGGCCGAGGAGCTCTATCAGGTCCGCGGCGCCCGGGGCGAGGACCCGACCGAACCGCCCTCGAGCGCGCCCTATCCCTTTCCCGGCGCTCCCGCACGAGCCCCGGATCCAGCAACTGTCCGACGATCTCGCCGCCGCCGGCCTCCACCCCTTCCACGCGCCCTGCGGGGTGCTGCGCGACGAGGACGAGCCCGCAGTTCAGCGTCTGCGTCCGCTGCGGCAACTGCGACGGCTTCCCGTGCCCGCTGCACGCGAAGGCCGACGCCGAGGTGATGGGCGTGCGCCCGGCCCTGGAGTCACCGAACGTCACCCTGCTCACCGACGCTCCGGCGGTGCGGCTGAACACGAACCCCGAGGGCACGTCGGTGACCGAGGTCCTGATCGAACGCGACGGCTCGACCGAGACCGTGACCGGCGACGTCGTCGTCGTCTCGTGCGGCGCGGCCAACTCGGCCAAGCTGCTGCTGGCGTCGGCGAACGACAAGCACCCGAAGGGCCTTGCCAACGGCTCGGATCAGGTCGGGCGCAACTACATGTTCCACTACAGCCAGGCGGTGCTGGCCCTTTCGAAGGAGCCGAACCCCACGGTGTTCCAGAAGACCCTCGGCGTGAACGACTTCTACTTCGGGGATGACGAGTACGACTACCCGATGGGGAACATCCAGATGGTCGGCAAGTCCCAGGCCGAGATGTACAAGGGCGAGAAGCCGATCGAGACCAAGCTCGCGCCGACGTTCGCGCTCAAGGACATCGCCACACACGCCGTCGACTTCTGGCTCTCGACCGAGGACCTGCCGCTGCCGGAGAACCGCGTGACGCTGGAGAAGGACGGCAACGTCAGGCTCGCCTACGACGCCGAGCAACGAGGAGTCCGGCAAGCGCCTCTACCACAAGCTCAAGTCGATGCTGGGGCACCTGGGGATGAACGAGGAACACCTGATCCCGCGCCACGCCTACCTGAAGACGACGATCCCCGTCGCGGGCGTCGCGCACCAGGCCGGAACCTGCCGGATGGGCAACGACCCGGCCGCGTCGGTGGTCGATCCGAACTGCAAGGCCCACGAGCTCGACAACCTGTACGTCGTCGACACGAGCGTCTTCCCGAGCATCGGCGCGGTGAACCCGGCCCTCACCGCGATGGCGAACGCGCTCCGGGTCGGCGACCACCTGCTCGAACGGCTCTAGATCGGTCTGCTATCACGAGGAGAGGAGTTGAGCTGTTTGACAGATGTTCACGTATTGGCCAGAACCTCTGTTGGGGTGGGCCGCCGCTGATCCCGCCAATCGACCATTGGGAGGAGCGGGACCGTGGTAGGTGACCGCTTGGTGCCCGAGTGTTCGGGAATATCGCCCGAAGTCAGGCTTAGTGCACGGGATAGCGCAGATGCGTGACAACCACACCGGTGACGACCGTCGGATTCCCGAGGACGACCGGTGAATTCGCGAGGGGGTCGAACAGCCGCACTCCTGCGCCTGGATGCGCGAGAGAGCCCGGGCGTCAGCCCTCGGGCGGTTGACTCCCCCTCCTGCGCACCCTGGACACCGCAACCGCAACGACCGTGACCAGATACAGCTGACCTATCAGACCCTCGATGGCCGCGAGCATCCGGGGCATCGGGTTCGCGGCGGTCAGGTCACCGTACCCGACGGTCGAGAGCGTCACGAAGCTGAAGTAGGTGAAGTCCACGGGCTCCGCGGTCTTGGTCTGCGCGAAGAACGGCTCGTCGCTGATGACGGCGATCGTTGCGAACAGGGCGGCGAACGTCATCCCCATCAGCAGGTAGACGGAGAGCAGCCCGAGGATGGTTCGAGCGCTCACGGACGGCAGGTCCTCCACGATTCGCCGGACGAGCACGACGATCGCGGCCACCGGCAGGATCACGGTAGACGACGGCCGTGATCGACTCTGCGAATCTCGAGTCGGACACATGCCCGACGATCCCCAGGATCACCGCGATCGGAACGAGGACTGTCGCCAGACGCCACGCGCGCCGCGGAGCCCGGGACACGAGGAACGCGAACAGCACCATGCCGCCCTGCAGCATGACCGCGACGACCTTGAGCCACGGCGTGTTGGCGGTCGACAGGAGCATCGAAAGCAGGATGAGCACGAACAGCGCGCCGTAGCGATCGTCCCAACGCGACGCCTCGGTGGTGATCTCCTCCTCGGCGTGTCCCTCGTCCGCCACTGGCCAACCGTACTACGGCGCCCTTCGTCAAACGGGAGTCGGCACTTCGAGCCCCCGTCCCCCGGCCTAGATCAGCTCGATCCTCCACTCGCTTGCCGAGTTGGATGGCTGGTGTGCCGCGGTTGATACTCAAGACTGCGCACCCGGCCCGCTAGATCCCGGTCTCGGCCTTGATCGTGCCCTCCTTGATCGCTGCCTGCAGCGCCTCGTAGTCGCGTTGGTTCTGGTCCGCGTAGGTCACGGAGAACTCAGCGATCGCCTGGTCGAAGGCATCGGACTTCCCTAAGTAGGAAGCGAGGGCAACCCTGTCGCCCGAACGAGCGTGCGCACGGGCCAGGGCCCAGCCGCACAGGCGTGCATAGATCGCAAGCCCCGCCGGTCGCAACGAGTCGATCTCTACCGAGCCCTTCCAATCGCGGAACTGACGGAAGTAGTAGTCATGGCGCGTTCCGTCGATGTCGTATCCGATCCCAGCCCAGGAAGATGTCGCTGGTGGCCTGCATGAGGCGTTGGCCTACCACCACTCGCTGGCCATGGTTCGCGTACCCGCTCTTGCCCGCGAACCGCTCCACGACAGACTCATCGGCCTCTTTGGCCTGCAGGATCAACGGATCGTGAACGTCGATGCCGAGCATCAGCACGATCCATGCCCGCGTGCCGACGCTACCCACACCGACCACCTTGCGAGCGATCTCGACGAATCGGAACCCGTCCAACAGGTGTCGGCGATCGGTCTCGAGGGTCTTCCGGTAGGAACCCAGCATCGCGACGAGACCCTGTTCAACCGCGTCTCGCTCAGCCCCTTTGAGCAGCTCGTCGAGGGGGACGATGAGGGGTGGCCGGCTCACGATCCGGTGCTCACCGTCGACCTCCTCGGTGAGCTTGGTGAACGCCTGCATGCTGTCGCGCGTCCGCACCTTCGACAGAGCTTCTTCGAGTTCCTTCGCCCGCTTGGGGTGGGTCTGCGCCTTGATCTCCGGGAGCACCTGCTCGACGTCGATGTGGGCGTACCACACGTCGAGGTTGGTCATGTCGGCGAACGAACGCATCGCCCTCCGATACTCCTTCACGCCCGCCAACACCGCTGTACGGCGTTGCTTGTCGGAGAAGCCGTCGTCGCGCCCGGCGATCTCCAAGCTGGCCGCGAGACGCTTCACGTCCCACTCCCAGAGCCCGATCGAGGTCTCATCGAAGTCGTTGACGTCGAAGACGAGTTGACGCTCCGGCGAGCCGAACATCCCGAAGTTCGACAAGTGGGCATCCCCGCAGAGCTGGACCATCAGCCCGGAGGCCGGTGTGGTCGAGAGGTCTGCTGCCATGATCAGCGCAGCGCCGCGGTAGAAGGTGAAGGCCGAGACCGCCATGCGCCCGTAACGGATCGGCTCGAGTTCGGGGACCCTTGTCTTCGCCTGCTCCTGCAGGAGATCGATCGGGTCGAGGCGCACTTGGGGAGCGAACTCGGCGTGGCTCTCGCGCGGCACGACGTTCCGGGCAGCCTTCCCTCGTGCTTGCCTCTCCCTCCGGCTCAGGTGTTCAACGGTCGAGGCGGGGGAGGCGCGTCCCTGCTCACGCTTCGAGGTCCGGCTCGGAGACGGCCAGATCGGTAGGAAGGGTGGGGGCTCCTGCATCATCGGCGCCCATGTAACGCCTCCTGCGTTGGGGGGACGGTCTCGCACCGAGGACCGGCGATCAGGAGCGCCCCAACGGTTGATCCTTCTGCGTATCACATGTCACGAGTGTCTTGCTACCTCAAGGAGACGGATCGGCCTGGCACGGTCGCCCTAACTAAGCGAGTGATCATCGGAGCTTTGGCCGGACCACGCATCGGAAGCCGATATGTGGACGTGTCCACCGCCGACCCTTGTCACGCAGCGGGACGGTAGCGGAGACCACCGCTTCGCCGAGCAGCGCGTTGGGATCGAGCGCCCCGATCGCCCCGGCCCCGAAGCCCAACGCCAGCAGGAGCAGGATCGAGGGCACCCTGAGCACCTGAGCGATCAGCGGCGCCGCAGCCGCCAGCACGATGATCAGCCCGATCTCGAACAGGGTCCGGGAGTCGCTCAGCGCGGCGAGTGGGAATTGGTCATGTAGCTCGATCATCATTTGCCTTCTCTACCGACCCGTTGAGGGGCTGCTCTTCCGGCGAGTGGCAACAACGTACTTCACAGACTCCATCGCGAGGAACGCGGTGACGACGGCGATCAGGATGGGTGCGGTCTGCAGCGCCCCCACCTGGGTCACGAACGCGGCAAGCAGCACCATCGCGAACGGCGCAGAGATCATGGCTCCGGGAACCGCGGCGAGCATGCACGTGAACGCCAGCCCAAGGGGCACGCCGGGGAACACCTGGTGCACGAGCACTCCAGCCGTCCCCCCGATGAACAGCGCTGGGAAGATCGGCCCGCCCACGAACCCGCTCGCCTCGACTGACGGCGAAGGTGAGGATCTTGGCGATCACGAGGGCGGCCAGGAAGCCCGCGCCGAGCATCCCGCCAGTCTCCAGCACGGTCTTGAGCTGATCACTGCCCGTGAACATCGTCAGCGGCAGGATGACGCCGACGACGCCGAACACCAGGCCGCCGATCAGTGGCCGAACGATGGCCGGCACCTTG
This sequence comes from uncultured Actinomycetes bacterium, assembly GCA_963731925.1. Lineage (GTDB taxonomy): Bacteria > Actinomycetota > UBA4738 > UBA4738 > HRBIN12 > DASSJM01. The sequence continues at coordinate 12,826 of CAVSXK010000008.1, read as the reverse complement.
AGCCGGCCGAACATCCCTACTGCCAGCTTGACCACGGTGACCAGCAGCGTCACCACCACCGCCGCGAACAGACCCAGGCCGATGCCGGCCAGCAACTGCCAGTCCTCGAACTTGTACGAGGGCACCCGATAGGCGTCGAGGAAGAAGGCGCCCCCGACGACGAAGTAGATCCCGAACGAGACGCTGGAGGAAACGATCGTCGCGACCAGCGTCTTGGCCATGCGTTGTCCGCCGGGGCGGGCGAGCTCCAAGATCAGCATGACCACGATCACCGTGCTGGAGAACAACCCACCGTAGGCGCCGGCGAACCCGGCCAGCGTGTTCACCTCATCGTCCTCATCGTTGAGCCCTCGTCGCCGGGAGACCCACTCGGCGGCCCCGCCGCCCATGGACCCGAGCGCCTGCTCCGGGCCCAAGCTGGCGCCTCCGATCAACGACACGGCCGAGACGGCCACGATCCCCGGCACCGATCGGAGGTCAACATGCCCGTGCTCGAGGTCCTCGATCAGGCTCGGGAGCCTGGCTGGAAGCTGGGTCAACCGGCGCAGGAGGCCGACCACGACTCCCGCGGCCGCCGTGACACCCACCCACCACCAATGCCCGCCGAACCACCCCGGATCCGAAACCGTGTACCAGTTGTTCCCGAACCCGATCAATCCCATGAACAGAAGGGCGGCGAATGCGCCGAAGACGCCGAGCCCGAGCGCGTACGCCATCAGCACCCAGAACTGTGGCGTCTGAGGGAACGGCGGTGCCGGCGCCGATCCTGACGTGGCGCTCATGAGGTGTGTTCCTTCTGCCTGGTCCGCATGTGGGGCTCCTTCAGTAGAGACGTCTCGGGCCCTTGTGGTCTGACTCGGTCCTCCTCACGCTTGTCGTCCTCGCGCCGGCCTTCCAGTAGCTGAACATCACTTAAGAATATTGGCGGCGCGCGCGACCACCAGCCCGAGGATCGACCGCGATGGCGAACGCGCTCCGGGTCGGCGACCACCTGCTCGAGCGACTCGGGTAGCGCCGGGTGCCGCAGGCCTCGGTCCGGATCCACCGCTCGAGAGGCACCGCCGCCGTGACGCTGTCCTCCGGCGGGCTCGACGCAACGTTCGTGCCCGAGCTCAACATGCTGGGGACGTCGCTCCGTCTCGAGGGTGAGGAGTTCCTCGCGCTCCCGGGCGGCGTCGCCGCGTACCGGAGTCGACACGCGACGGGTCTGCCGCTACTCGCTCCGTGGGCGAACCGGCTGAGCGAGCGGTCCTACCGCTCGGCCGGCGTCCGGGCGGACCTGCGCGACACCGACCTGAGCACCGACCCGAACGGGCTTCCGATCCACGGGACGATGTGGGGCGAGACGTGGCAGATCGAGAGCCTCTCCGCCCGCGGGCGAGCGGCACGTCTGCGCGCGACGTTCGAGTACGGTCGAGCGGATCTGTTGACGGCCTTCCCTTTCCCGCACCGGTTGGTGACGCAGATCGACGTCGACGGTCGTTCGCTGTCGGTCTCCACGAGCGTCAGCCCGATCGAAGATCGAGCCGAGCCCGTGTCGTTCGGCTTCCATCCCTACTTCCGGCTCCCCCGAGGCCGGCGCTCCTCGTGGCGCCTGCTCCTGCCCGAACGAGAGCACCTGGAGCTGGACGACCGGAGCATCCCGACCGGCCGCCGTATCCGCGGGCAGCCGAACGCGACCGGATCGGCATCGCGAACGTTCGACGACCTCTACGCGCTCGGCGACGTTCGGGAGCTCGGCATCGAGGGCGGTGGTCGTCGGTTGAGCATCGGGTTCGACGACGGGTATCCGTACGCGCAGGCGTACGCCCCGCCGGATGAGACCTTCGTCTGCCTCGAACCCATGACCGCCCCAACCGACGCGCTCGTGACGGGTGACTGCGTCTCGGTGCAGCCCGGCGAGACCTACACGGCTCGCTTCACGATCCGCCCCGAGCGGACGACGTACCCGCGATCGGAAGCCATCAGTTGATCCGCAGCAGGCCGGCGAGCCCGAACGCGTACAGGAGCAGCACGAGCCACGAGTCGGGGCCGATGCCGATCAGCTTCTTCGGCGGGCGCATGACCAGGCCGCCGGCGAACAGCGCCGTCACGACGACGCCGATCCCGCCCAGCCACGACGAGCTCGTCGTTGACCGCTTTGCAGGACCGGCTCGCCGGCCAGGACAGGTCGGCCAACAGGAACAGCGTCATCTGCACCTGGTTCCCGCCGAAGATATCCCCCATCGCGAGACCGACCTGACCGAGGCGCACGGCTCGGATCCCGGTGCTGACCTCGGGCAGCGCGGTGACGGCCGCGAGGATCGTGGCCCCGAAGATCACGCCGTTGATGCCCCAATCGTTCGCGAGCGCCTTCCCGCTGTTCTCGAGGACCACGCCCGCCACCAGGGTGACCCCAGCGGCCAGGAGGAAGGCCACGACGACCTTCGTCGTCCCCGACCGCTCGAAGCGGTTGGGGCGGACTCCCGGGACCGGGCCCGGGCTCGGAGCTACCATCTCTGCTTCGACGGTCTGCGGCGGCCGTCGTCCAGCGCTCGCTCTTGCGGAGACGGTTGAGGACGAAGAGCCCGAAGACCCACGTGATCACGATCAAGAGCGAGATCGGGCTCACCGGGCCGATCGCGACCGACGCGGGCAGGAGCGGCCCGAGCAGAGCCATCGTGACCAGCATGATGACGAAGATCGCTTCGACGATCGGCTCGAGGACCGTCGAGAGCGTGGTGAGCGGCGTCTTGCTCCGCGAGGTCGCGTCGAGCAAGACGAGCACGAGGGTCTGCATCGCGATCCCGCCGAGCAGGTTCCCGGTCGCCAGGCCGAGGTGACCCTGCATCGCCGCGGAGACCGTGATCGCGATCTCGGGCAGCGTGCCGGCCACGCCGAGGAGGATCAAGCCGCCCATCGCCTCTCCCAGGTTGAATCGATCGTCGATGACGTCGGTGGCATCGGAGAGGAAGACGCCGGCTATCCAGGTCGCTCCGGCCGCGACGAGGAAGAAGCCGATGAGCGTGGTTGTGCTGTACGAGTCCACGAACAGCCCTTCCCGGGCAAGCTCTGAGGAGTACATGCGCTGAGAGACTCCGCGTCAAACCGGGCCCCGACCGAGGTTCAACTCAGGACATTGACCGCCCGGGCAACCACGAGACCGAGGATCGACAACGAGATGGCCGACTGAACGGTCATCGTGATCTTCGCCCACGGGACCAACGGCATGACGTCGGTCGGGCTGAAGGCCGTGGCGTTGGTGTACCCCAGGTAGAGATAGTCGACGAAACGAGGGCGCCAGTCCGGAGGCGCGATATGTGGATTCAACTGCTGGGGGAAGGCGAGATCGGGGTGGAGCGGGAGGCCATATGCCCTGGCCGCCGCCCCGCCCCCATCGAGCTCCCAGTACAGGAGAGCGAACGCGATGTTGTTCGAGATCCACACGATCGAACCGGCCGCGAGCAGCGGTCCCGGCGCATCGGTATGGGGACCTCCGACGATGAGTTCCTCGATGAGACGCGCCGTGGACCAGAGGGCCTGGGCGGCCAACACCGTGACCAGCGCGATCGAGACACTTCGCAGGATGGATGAACGCTTCGAGATCCTGCCTGGATCACCCGCGATGAGAGCGACGAGGAGAGCACCCTCGATGAGCGGCAGCAACCACGGCGGCCCGAGCCGGACCTCCTTCGGCAGCAAGACGGTCAAGACCATCGAGGCGAGCACCGCCCCCGCCATCGGCCAGCGGGCTTCCCCGATGACAGGATCCAGCCCCCCGGGTCCGGGGACGCCCTGAGCGTGTGATGTGGCGTCGGGTTGCTCGGTCTGCCGTCGACCCTCTCCTGGCCGCCGTTCAGTAGCTGCTGGGCGTGAGCTTGACCTTCCCGCTGAACAGGTACTGCACGCCCGCCGTGTACAGGAGCACGAACGGGATCCCGATGATCGCAACGACCAGCATCACCGTGAGCGTGTAGTGGTCGGCGGAGGCGTTCGAGACCGTCATGCTGTTGGCCGGGTTCGTCGACGACTTCAGCATGTTCGGGTACAGCCCGGCCGAGATGGTCGCCAGCGAGAACGCGATGACCGTCGAGCTGCTGAAGAACGCGGCGAAGTCCCGGCCGCGGCGCACCATGACGATCATCAGCACGTAGGCGACCAGAGCGCCCAGCGGGAACACGATCGTCCACACGTCGTCCGTGAACGTGTCCGTCACCCCGTAGTCCCCGACCGCGATCCACACGGCCGAGATCGCCGCCGTCAGGGTGAACAGGGCGATGAACCGGGGGACCCATCGTCGCACGCGCGCCTGCAGATCGCCTTCCGTCTTCACGACCAGGTAGTGGGCGCCGTGCATGAGCAGCATCGCGACCGTCGTCACCCCCAGGAACAGGACGAACGGATGCAGGAGATCGAGGAGGCTGTCGATCTGGACCTCCCCGTTCTTGTCGAGCGGCACCCCGGTGACCACGTTCCCGAACGCCACGCCGAGCAGAAGAGCCAGGCCGAACGACGACGCGGAGAAGACGGAGTCCCAGAGCCCCCGCCAGCGGGAGCTCTCGCGCTTGCCGCGGAACTCGATCGCGACCGTCCGCAGGATCAGGGCGATCAGCACGAACATCAGCGCCCAGTAGAACCCGGAGAACATCGAGGCGTACACGACCGGGAACGCCGCGAACAGCACGCCACCTCCGACGACGAGCCACACCTCGTTGCCGTCCCAGATCGGCCCGATGCTGTTCAGCACGATCCGTCGTTCGCGGTCCTCCTTGGCAGCGAACGGATGGAGCATCCCGACGCCGAGGTCGAACCCGTCCAGGACGATGTAGGCGGCGATAACGAAGACGAACAGCATGAACCAGAAGTCAGCCAGCGACATGCTCCTCCTCCAGCTCCAGCTCGCCCGACGCCCGACCCTGGCTCCGTGACCGGAACACCTCGCGGAAGGTGTCGGGCAGATCCGAGACGTGAGGCTCCTCGGGTGCCTCCGGGCCGTGCTTGATCTTGCGGTCCAGCAGGAACAGGAACAGCACGAGGAGCAGCGCGTACAGCAGCGCGAACGTGATCAACGACAGCAGGACCTGCCCCGTGGTCAGCGTCGGCGAAACCGCGGCGTCGGTGCGCAGGACCTTCCACACCACCCAGGGCTGGCGCCCGACCTCCGCCGTCCACCAGCCGGCGATCGTCGCCACCTCCGCCAGGAACACGGTCGAGATACAGACCCACAACAGCCAACGCGGCATGCGTTCCTTCTTGCGGCGCCACCACACGAACCACGCCACGACCCCGATCAGCGGGAACAGGAACCCGAGGTCGATCATCAGGTGGTACGCCTGGAACGCGAGGTTGACAGGCGCCCAGTCGTCCTTCGGGAACTTCTCGATGCCGGGGACCGTCGCGTCGAAGCTCCCGTACGAGAGGAGGCTCAGCAGGCACGGGACGCCGATGGCATAGGTCTTCTCGGCGCTCTCGTCCACCCAGCCGACGAGGTAGAGCGGCGCGCAAGACTCCGCTGTCCAGTTGCCCTCGATCGAAGCCAGCTTCTCCGGCTGGTTCTTCGTCACCGAGATCGCCATCTGGGCGCCGAAGACGACCACCTGCAGGATCGCGAGGACCGTGAAGACCTTGATCGCGGTCGAGAAGTTCCTCTTGGCGAACTCCTGGTGACGGTTCTTCAGCAGGTACCAGGCGCTGACGGAGAGCACGAGCGCCGACCCGATGATCCAGGACGCGACCCACGTGTGGAGTAATCGCGGCAGGAACGACGGCGTGTTCACCACCGCTCCGAAGTTGGTCATGAACGCCTGGTTGCCCCACTCCGTCATCTGGGTCGTGAACCCCTGCGGGGTCTGCATCCACGAGTTGGCCATCAGGATCCACAGGGCGCTGAAGTGCGCCCCGAACACGACCAGGAAGGTCGCCAGGAGCCACATCCTGGGCCCGAGCCGGTCGCCGCCGAACAACATGAGCCCGAGGAACCCGCCCTCGAGGGCGAACGCGAACACGCCCTCGGCGGCCAGCAGGCTCCCGAACACGTTGCCGACGAACCGGGAGTACTGCGACCAGTTCATCCCGAACGCGAACTCCTGGACGACGCCGGTCGCGATCCCCAACGCGAACACCAGCCCGTAGACCTTCACCCAGAAGACGGAGGACTGTCGCCAGACGGGATCGCCGGTGCGGACGTGCTTCCAGGCCATCCAGACCAAGAGGATCCCGAGCCCCATCGAGATGGGCGGGAAGATGAAGTGGAAGCTCGCGGTCAGCGCGAACTGGAGCCGGGACAGGAACTCCGGGTTCACGTGGCTGCCTCTCCCCCTCGTCTCGCGAACGCGCGTGCCTGCCGGGGCATCTCACCGCCCCATGCGCTGCGGAGCATCACGCCGATGGGATGATTCCCGGCATCCAGGCGGACGCTACACTGCGGCCTTCGCGGGTCCGACGGGAGAAGCCATGGCTCAGCAGGACGCGCCCCACATCACCTCTCGGGTCGAGGGATGGCTCGAAAGGGAAGTCTTCCAGCCGATGGAGGACTTCGAGGACCCCAAGCAGGAATGGCGTCGACTGTTCTCGGAGCTCTTCGGAACGTTCTTCCTCGTGCTCGTCGCCGCCGGAGGGGGGATGATGGGTCAAGCCTTCCCCGACACCATCAGTCGCACGGCCGCGGTCGTCGCGCCGGGTCTGATGGTGATGGCGATCATCCTGTTCATGGGCAAGGTTTCCGGCGCCCACCTCAACCCGGCGGTCAGCATCGCCTTCGCCCTTCGTCGTGACTTCCCATGGCCAAGGGTCCCCGGGTACATCGTCGTGCAGCTCGCCGGGGCCGCGCTGGCCGCCTGGTTCCTCCAGTCCGTGATCCACGTATCGGCGACGTACGGCTCCAACTACCCCGCGGCCGGTTATTCCTCGTTCGACGCGTTCCTGATGGAGTCGGTGCTCACGCTCGGTTTGGTCAGCGTGATCCTGGGGACGGCGTCCGGCGCGCAGAGCATCGGGGTGTTCGGCGCCATCGGCGTCGGCGCCTACATCGCTCTCGCGGGCCTGTGGGGGAGCCCGATCTCCGGCACCTCCATGAATCCCGCTCGAACCTTCGGCCCGGACCTCGTCGGGGCGGAGTTCAAGGATTACTGGGTCTATGTAGCGGGCCCACTGTTCGGCGCGCTGCTGGCCGTTGGGGCGGCGTTCGTCCTTCGGGGCCGTGGGGGTGGGCAAGCCGGATCCGGTGCTGCCCAGGGAGACCTTCAAACAGAGGTCAAGAGCCCCGACAAGCGATGAGGCAGGGTCGTGGCAGCGAGATGCCAGTGCCCATCTCGCCTGGAGCGAAGTGAAGTACGCACCGCGAAAGGCAACCGGTGACGATACAACCGACGAACGATCGCACGAACAGCCCGACGAAGGGCTCCGCGACCCAGGGCGATCGCGCGCGGGCCACGGCACAGGTGGACCACCCGACCCCTCAGGATCGCGCCGCCCGCGGTAAGGCGGCTCGGGCGAAGGTTCCTCGTTCCAGCCACGCGGGATGGGATCCCCCCACGGACCGCAGGGAGCCGGTGGATCTGCTCGAGGAGCAGGCTGTGTCGCGGGTCCCCGAGCTCGTGCCGGTCAGGTACGGCAGGATGCTCACGTCGCCCTTCGCGTTCTATCGAGGGGCGGCCTACCTCATGGCCGCGGACCTCGCCGCCACGCCGCGATCGGGGATCAGCGTCCAGGTCTGCGGCGACGCGCATGTGTCGAACTTCGGCCTGTTCGGGTCCCCCGAACGGGAGCTGCTGTTCGACATCAACGATTTCGACGAGACCCTCCCCGGTCCCTGGGAATGGGACGTGAAGCGCCTCGCGGCGAGCCTCGCCGTCGCCGGGCGGAACAACGGGTTCTCCGATGCCGAGCGCGGCGCAGGTGATCACGGCTTCGGTCGGCGAGTACCGGACGGCGATGCGAGAGTTCGCGTCGATGCGCAACCTCGACGTCTGGTACTCACGACTTCAGATCCGCGAAGGGCTCCCGCAGCTCCAGGCGCTGCTCAGCAAGAAGGGCCTCAAGGAGGCCGAGCGCCTCGTCGAGAAGGCCCGCACGAAGGACAGCCTCCAGGCGTTCGACAAGCTGACCCACGTCGTGGACGGGGAGCCGCGGATCGTGAGCGATCCGCCACTCATCGTGCCCGTCGAGGAGCTGCTGACGGCCGACCAGGCCGCGACCTTCTTGGAGAGGTATCCACGAGCTCCTGCGCACCTACCGTCGGAGCCTCCTCGGGGATCGCCGGCACCTCCTGGAGGACTTCCGCTTCGTCCACATGGCGCACAAGGTGGTCGGCGTGGGCAGCGTCGGCACCCGGGCGTGGATCATCCTCATGCTCGGTCGCGATAACGCCGATCCGCTGTTCCTCCAGGCCAAGGAGGCTCAGGATTCGGTGCTCGCTCCCTTCGTCGGCAAGAGCCGATTCGCCAATCAGGGTCAGCGGGTGGTGGAGGGCCAGCGGCTGATGCAGGCCGCGAGCGACATCTTCCTCGGATGGGAGCGGGCCGAGGGCCTGTCCGGTGGCAAGCGCGATTTCTACATCCGGCAGCTCCGCGACTGGAAGGGCTCGTGGCCACCGGAGGCCATGGACCCGCGCGTGATGAGCGTCTACGGGCGGATGTGCGCCCGAACGCTGGCTCGCGCCCACGCGCGATCGGGCGACCGGATCGCGATCGCCGCGTACCTCGGCGCCTCGGACGTGTTCGATCGCTCGATCGCGGAGTTCGCCGAGGCCTACGCCGATCAGAACGAACGGGACTATCAGGCGCTCAAGGACGCGGCCGCGAGCGGGAGGGTCGTCGCGAAGACGGGGGTCTGAGCAGGCGATCAGGCTGGCGCCGGTCCGGGATCGATCCCCCCACGCATCACGATGCGACGCCGGATGCGTCGGACGATGTGTCCTGGCGTTGGTACTCGGCCAAGAGCCGCCGCTCGTCCTCCTTCCTCGGGAACGCGAAGAAGACGAGCGCCGCGCCGAGCCCGACGGCCACGATGCCCGCGATGTAGGCCCACTGATCGCCCGACAGGAACGATGCCTTCGCGGCCGCGGTGATCTGGTCCGCGTACTTCGGGTACTGCTGGGCGACGGCCTCGGCGCCCGCGAACGACTTGGTCAGCTGCGCCTCGACGCTGTCGGACACCTTCTGGGCATCCGGCGAGGCGGCGATCGCCGCCGTGAAGGACGCCGCGTAGCCGGCCGCCAGCAGCGCGCCGAAGATCGACTGCATGATCGCGCCTCCGAGGTCGCGCTGGAGATCGGCCGTCCCCGACGCCATGCCGGCGCGCTCGACCGGGACCGAGCCGGTGAGCGAGTGCGAGGCTGGGGTCCCCGCGAAACCGACGCCCATGCCGATGAGCGCGTACCCGAGCCCGACCTCCCAATACGGGCTCCCCTGATCCCACAGGAGGAGCATCGTGAGGAACCCGAGCAGGCAGAACGCGTACCCCGTGAGGAGGGTGAAGCGGGCTCCCTTCGCCTCGACGATCTTGGCCGAGCGCGGAGCGACGATCACCATCAGGAACGCGGCCGGCAGGATGGCGACGCCCGCGTCGAAGGTCGAGTAGGCGAGCACGTCCTGCAGGAACTGCTGACCGACGAACATCGCCCCCATCAGGGAGCCGAACACGATGATCCCCGCGCACGCGGCGACCCAGAACACCCGCCGGCCGGCGATGTGCAGGTCGTACAGGGGGTTGGCCGCCCGCCGCTGCCGGATGACGAACGCGATCCCGGAGGCGAGGGCGACGATCGCGAGGCCGGCGACGAGGGCTCCCTCGTTCGGCACGGCCGCGAAGTTGATCCCGAGGATCAACGCGCCGACGAGCAGCGCCGAGAGGATGCCGCCGAGATTGTCGACCGGATCGGTCCCCTCGTTCACGTGAGCCGGGACGAGACGCACGGCCAGGACCAGCGCCACCACCGCGAGCGGCAACGTGATCAGGAAGACCGACCCCCACCAGAAGTGCTCGAGCAGCAGGCCCGAGAACATCGGCCCGAGCGCCGCGACGGCACCCCCGATCCCCGACCACAGGGCGATCGATTTCGTCCGCTGGGGGCCGGACCACAGCGCGGTGATCAGTGCCAGGGTCGTCGGGAACGCCATCCCCGCGGACAACCCGCCGCCGAGTCGGGCGACGAACAGGACCTCGTCGCTCGGGGCGTACGCGGCGAGCAGGGCGAAGGGGATCGCCAGCGCCGTACCGAGGATGAGCATCAGCTTCCGGCCGTACCGGTCGCCGATCGCCCCGAGCCACAGGACCGAGGCCGCGAGCCCGAGCGAATAGCCGACGGCGATCAGGTTCAACGTCGTCTGGGACGAGTCGAACGCCGCCCCGATCGATGGCAGGGCGACGTTGGCGACCGCGAGGTTCAGGTTGGCGACCGCCGCCACCAGGATCAGGGTGGCGAGGACGAGCCCGGCACGCGCGGGAGCCCCCGCTGTTGCTACGGGCGAGCCGCCGGTTCCCGAGCCCTGTTCCCTCATCCGCCTCCGGATCCTCCTCTCGGTCGCCTGGCATCCTCACGCATCCGCACGCAGGGCGCATCGTTCGGAACGGGTGAAGCCACCGGGCCGTTCGTGAGATAGTGCGACGCCCGACGCCGGCGCCGGCCGGCGGAGCGAGGCGGAAAGGGGAACCGCATGTCCATAGGTCCCGTGGAGTACATGATCGTCGCGTTCCCGGGCAACCAGTTCAAGGGCGAGATCGTCCCGGCCCTGAAGGAGTTGGTCGACGCCGGCACGATCCGGATCATCGACCTCGCGTTCGTCATGAAGGACGCCGACGGCGCCGTCGGAACGGCCGAGCTCGCCGACCTGGATTCGGACGTCTTCAAGGCGTTCGACGCGCTCTCGCCCGAGACGATGGGCCTGCTCAACCAGGACGACCTGGCGGCCGCGGGCGAGGAGCTCGACCCGAACTCGTCGGCGGCGCTCCTCGTCTGGGAGGACGTCTGGGCGACGAAGTTGCGCGACGCGATCGTGAACGCGAAGGGCGAGCTCCTCGATCTCGAGCGGGTGCCGTACGAGGTCGTCCAGGCAGCGGTCGACTTCGCCGACGCCAACCAGTAGTCGGAGAAGGGGAACCATCATGATGCGCAGAGGTCCAGGTCTGGTCGGGATGGCGGCACGGACGGCGGTCGTCGCCGGCACAGCGACGGCGGTCTCGGGACGGGTAGCCCGCGCCAGGCGAACAGGTACGCGGATCAGGACGCCCAGTACGTGCAGCAGCAGACGGCCGCCGCGACACAAGGCGCGTACAGCGCCCCCGCGCCGGCGGAGGAAGACACGACCACGCAGATCGAGAAGCTCGCACAGCTCCACGCGTCCGGCGCGCTCACGGACGAGGAGTTCGCGGCCGCGAAGGCCAAGGTCCTGGGCATCTGATCACCTGGTCTCGAAGGGAGGTGCGATCGCCGAACCACGCCGGACGAGCACGTCGACCCGAAAGGGGCCCGCATGTCCCATCAGTCCCATGTCCGCCGGGTAAGTTCTGCCTACTGGATCAGCCGCGCGATCATCCTGTTCGTCTACGCGTTCGCGATCGCGTGCATCGTGATCCTTGCGATCGCCTTCTTCCTCCAGCTCTTCAACGCGAACCAGACGGCGCCGTTCGTCGATTGGACCTACCGCGCGGCCCGCAGGATCATGCAGCCGTTCCGCGGGATCTTCCCCCCGCTCGAGGGCGAACAGGGATCGGTCTTCGACGTGTCCATGCTGTTCGCCATCTTCATGTACGGGCTCCTGGCGCTGGGCTTGCATGCCTTGATCGCGTGGATCGACCGGAAGATCTCATCACTCCGGTACGAGTCGATGTGGCAGCCGGCCGCGACGCCGGCGTCCAGGCCGGACGTCGTGACGATCCCTGCTGCAGCGCCGGCCCCGCCACCCGCGGTGCCCGCGGTCACGTCGCCGCCGCCGGGTCCACCTGCGTCGGAGGAGCCACCGAGCGAACGCCGCTGACGACCAGGCCGCCACCCACGTCACGGAGCGCCGTGGCAGTGCTTCCACGTGCGTCCCGAGCCGCACGTGCAGGGATCGTTTCGGCCACGCTTGGCGTCCTCGGTCGCGTAGGCCTGGACGAGCTCTGAGGGGGCTCGGCCCGCGGTGAGGAGCTCCGACATCGCCCGCATCGGCGCGTCCACGTCGGTGGAAGAACGCCTTGAAGCTCGGGCAGAGGTAGTTGAGACCGGGCTCGCCGAACGGGTCGTGGGTGAAGCGATCCTTGGGGAATGCAGGAGGCGCGCCGGAGCGGGCCTGCCTCCCTGGATCCGTTCGAGACGTGGTTAGGCGGTGACGTCCCGGCCGTGCGCCGTAGCCCCCAGATCACGGCGATGTCGAGCGCGATGATCACGATCGCCGACACGGGTGCGTAGGGCAGCCACGAGAACGCGGCGAACGCGCTGACCAGCGCGATGATCACGCCGACGGTCCGTCCCCAGACGGCGCCGCGGAAGATCGCGAACCCGGCGAAGAAGACGATGATGCCGCCGAGCAGGTGGATCCAACCCCACGCGCTACTGCTGAGCTTGAAGACGTAGTCCTGGCTGACGACGTACGCGTCCGGGTCGATGACCTCGGAAAGGCCCGCGATCGCGTGGAACAGGCCGAGCATGATCAGCATGATCCCGGCGAACGCGGACCATCCCGCTGCCCAATAACTCGGCTCTCTCTGAGCCTCCATACGACTTCCTCCCCCTCTGTCTATCGGACTGCGGCAGAAGACCTTCGACGAGCACCTCCACGGGAAGTCTCACCGCTCGGTTACGCGGAGTCAAAGACCTCAGGCGGCGCCTTCAGATCCCGAGGATCTGCTTCTTCTTCGCCTGGAACTC
>CAVSXK010000007.1:0-33027 GCA_963731925.1 uncultured Actinomycetes bacterium | reverse complement strand
TGCAACGCCGGGACGGTTTAGGAAACCGCTGCTCTCTCCACTGAGCTACGAGGGCATGGTGCGAGTGTAGAACGCGACCCCGAGCGATGCCGCATCCTTTGGGTTCGACCACGGCGTTAGCTCACGTCGGTCGATCGCTTCATGCTCGCGGACGCGGACTCGACGGACGTATCCAAGACCAGCAGCCCGTCCAGACCGGCGATCGACAGCACCTTCCGGGTGCGTGAACCGTCCGGCGCGACGACCCGGAACGCCTGCGATCGCCAGCCGAGTCGTCGCTCGAGCTCGGCCAGCATGCGGACGCCGGCGCTGTCGAGATACGCGACGTCCGAGAGATCCATCACCAGGCCGACGGCTTCGTTCGGGACCCCGCCGACGACGGCGCGCGTGATCTGGGCAGCGTTCGACAGGTCGATCTCGCCCGAGAGGGTCGCCACGACGACGCCGTTGGCGCTCGCGACGGCGAGGTTCGCGAGCTCGGTCACACCGAGACCGAGCCTCGGATGGTCCTGCGCATCGTCACGACGGTGCCGCTCTCGCCGCGCTCGATGTGCATCGAGGGTGTGAGCGCTTCGATCAACGCGAGGCCGCGACCTCCGCCCGGGCCGCGTCGCTGACGCCACCGGCCGAAGTCGCGCACGACGAGCTCGATCGCGCCCTCGTCGCGGTACGCCTCGACCTCTACGGTGCCGGCGCTCGGGCCGTACGCGTGGCGGATCGCGTTCGAGCAGGCTTCGGCGCTCGCGAGCACCAGGTCGTTCACCTCGGCCGGCCCCACGCCGACGCCTCGGAGCCATGCGGCCAACGCGCGTCGCATCCGGGCGAGCTCGGCCGGCTCGGCGGGCATGGTGAACCGGAACAGGTCCGCGCGTACGGGCAACCGTTCCATCGCCAGGAGGGCGATGTCGTCCGTGGCTTCGTTCGGAACCAGCGCCTTGATCAATTCTCGGCACACGGCCTCGACCGGCCTGCCGCGATCGCTGCCGGCCGCCGTCAACAGCTGCTCCATCCCCTCGTCGAGCGCGATGTCCCGGCGATCGATGAGACCGTCGGTGTACAGGACGATCGTGGTGCCCGGATCGAGCTCGACCACGAGCTCGCCGTACGTCGACGTTCGGGCGACGCCGATCGGCGGTTGACGGGGTGGCTCGAGGTATCGAGCCCCGTCCGCGCCGATCACGATCGGGGGCGGGTGGCCGGCGCTGACCAGGCCGACGCGTCCCGACGCCGGGTCGACCTCGGCGTACACGATCGTCGCGAGCTCCTGGGGAGCGACGATCCGCAGGACCGCGTCGGCGTGCGCGACGATGTCGGCGGGGCGATGTCCCTCGAGGGCGTACGCCCGAACCGCCATCCGCAGCTGGCCCATCACGCTCGCGGCCTCCAACCCGTGGCCGGCGACGTCGCCGATCACGAGACCGACGTCCCCGTTCGCGAGCGGGATCACGTCGTACCAGTCGCCGCCGGCCTTGAACCCCACCTCCGCCGGGAGGTACCGCGCGGCGAATGCCAGGCCTTCGACCGACGGGAGGTCCTGCGGCAGCAGGGCTCGCTGGAGGGTCTCCGCGATCCGATGCTGGCGGTCGTACTCGACCCGTTCGGTGACGTCCTGCACGACGCCCACCATCCGGACCGGTGAGCCGGCGTCGTCGAGGAACAGGCGTGCGCGTCCCAGCAGGGCCCGTAGCTCACCGTCCGTGCGGACGATCCGGTACTCGATGTCGGGCACCTCTTGCCGACGCATCGCGAGCGCGGCGGCCAGGTTGCGCTCGATCCGCTGGCGGTCCTCGTCGGGAACGAGCTCCACCGCCTTGTCGAAGGTCATCGGGAAGGCCCCCGGCTCGTACCCGTGGATGCGGTACAGGTCGTCCGACCACGTGACGGCTCCGGATCCCAGGTCCCACTCCCACCTGCCGAGCCGCGCGAGATCCTGCGCCTCGGCCAGCTCGCGCTCGCTCCGGCGGAGCTTCGTCTCGGCGTCGCGCCGCTCGGCGATCTCGCGACCCAGCTGGTCGTTCGCATCGACGAGCTGGGCCGTGCGCTGCCGCACGCGCACGTCGAGATCGTCGGCGGCGCGCTGCAGCCGCTCTCGGGCTCGCATCCGCTCGGAGACCAGGGCCGACAGGAAGAACGCGGTGAACGCGATCGTCGCGTTGAACAGCTGCAGCGTGAGCATCCGCTGCGCGAGCGACAGGTCGGCGAACCACCCCATCTCGCGCGTGGCGGCCCACGCCGCCAGGATCGAGACCAGCAGGACCGCGGGTGCGGCGCCTCGCAGCTGGAAGCGCCAGGCGATCCACGCGAGCAGCGGCGGGATCAGGAAGAGGAGCTGCCCGGAGTTCCACATCGCGAACACCGACGCCGTGACCAGGAGCGCGAGCAAGGCCAGCGCCTCGGGGAGCCGACGCCAATCGAGCTTCGGCTCGACCTCGCGCCACGTGAGCACACAGAGGAGGAACGGAGCCACGACGAGGATCCCCATCGCGTCGCCCGCCCACCACGCGGACCAGGCGGTCCAGAACCCCTCGAGGGGAGTGGCCGAGGAGAGCTCGAGCGCCGCGGTTCCGATGGTGGCGCTCACCGTCATGCTCAGCAGCGCGGCGAGGACGACCAGTGCGGCCACGTCGCGAACCCGATCGATCTGCTGCCGGAAGCCGACCCGTTCCAGCAGCCAGGCAGCCAGCATCGGGGCGACGGTGTTGCCGGCCGCCGTGATGAGCGCCGCGGGGAAGTTGGTGATCGGCAGGTTGACGAGGAACGCCGCGATGGCCACCCCCGGCCACAGCCGGCGGCCGTACCGGAGGAACGCGACCAGGGCGAGGCCGGTGGGCGGCCACAGCGGCGTGATGTTCTCCTCGACGACCGCGAGCCGCAGCCCGATCCGGGCGGCGAGGTAGTAGAGGACCCCGAGCGCCACGATCGCCAGGACGTCGTGACGCGTGATCCGTGAGGCGACGACGAGCCGTTCCCCTCGGGGCCCGACGGGGGAGGTCATAGGCGGTCAGCTTGCTCCTGAACGACGATCCTTGCCAACCCCCGGGAGACCACGGCCTGGGTTCGGGCGCCTCGACGGTCAGGAAAACGCGATCTTGACGAGGAACACGTCGCGGTCACCGGCGTTGGTCTGGTTCGGGAACGCCCCGTGCGTGGTTCCGACGACGACCACGCCCCTCGGGTCCGAGGCCATCCCGTAGACGGCATCGTAGTCGTCCGTGCCGAACTGGTGCGTCCAGATCTCGGTCCCGATCGGCAGGTACTTGCGCACGAACCCGTCGCTTTCGCCCAATGGCGTGCCCTCCGGCAGCCCACCAGCGGCAGAGCCGGCAACGTACACGCCCTTCCCGACGATCCTCACCGCCGTGGCTTGGTCGTCGGCGGCGCTTCCGAACTGCTCCGACCACAGGACACCACTATCGAAGTCGAGTTTTCCGATCACCGCGTCGAGTCCTCCCAAGGGATCGCCGTGGATGAACGTTCCCGAGGTCGAGCCCGCGAAGTAGATGCCGTTCGCACCGGCGGCGATCGACGTGAACGAATCTGCGTCCCCCTCGCCGACCTGAGAGCTCTCGGTCGGCCTCCCGTTCGGATCGAAGGCCGCGATGAACCCGTCCTGGTCCGCGACCGTACGGTGCAGACCCTCGGTTCGGCCGCCCAGGAAGACGTTCGCGCCGCGCGCGGCCACCGCGAGCCCTGCGTCCTCACCGTCGCCTCCGAACGAACGCGTCCAGCGTTCGAGACCGTCGGGGTCCAGGCGCATCACGAACGCGTCGGACGGCCCGTCCAGCCGTTGTTTGGAGAGCCGGCCGCGGGTCGTGCCCGCCAGGTACACGCCGCCGTCTGTGGTCGTGACCGCGGTGGCCTCGTCGTCGCGCTTGGTACCGAATTGCTCGAGCCACACCTGCGTCCCATTCGCACGGAAACGCGTGACGAACCCGTCCAGGGCGCCTGCCCGCTTCTGCTTGCGGAAGCGTCCGTCGGTCGATCCCGTGACGTACACGCTGGAGCCGGAGACCGCGATCGCGAGGGCCTGGTCGGTGCCGTTGGTCCCGAACTGCTCGGTCCACATCTCGTTGCCGTCCGCGTTGTACCTTCGCAGGAACGCATCGTACCGGTGGTGGTAGGTCTGCCCCTCGAGCGCGAAGTTCGTGAAGCCCACGACGTACGATCCTCCCTTGCCGTCGGACGCGGCCGCGTACGCGAGGTCGTAGCGTTGGGTCCCGAATTGACGGCTCCATTCGATCGAGCTCGTGGCGTCGACCGAGCCGCAGTGCGCGTTCGCGACGAGGCAGTCGGCGACCAGCTGGTCGAGACGTTCCTGCTGCCAGGTGTTCCAGAAGTCGGCATGCAGCGAGTACCACGGCCCGCTCGACAGCGTGAACGCGAGCGACCCGTCGATCGCCAGTGGGTTCATGACGCCGAAATGCACGCGCTCGCTCAGCTTGGGGATGACGTGCCCGAACCCCGCCGGGCAGGCGCCCCCGACCGGATACGTGACGTCAGCGGGTGAGAGACCGGAGCCGTTCCAGCAGCTCGGGAAGTCGATCACCGCGATGATCCCGTCGACGAAGTCGTACTGGGCCCACGGCGAGCAGTCGTACGGGGTGTCCTCGCGCGGCGTCGTCACACTGTTGGTCCGCCCGCAGAACCACGAGACGTGCGGGTTCTCGGCCGGCGACGTGGCGTCACGGTTCCCCCCGACCATCTGCAGCCCCGGGGGGATCGTCTCCGTCGTCCCGGTGGCCGAGCCGAGGTAGTAGATGCGCATCACCTTGGGCTTGATCTGCACGCCGTCCAGGTAGCCGGTGGGGGTCCAGTAGCCCGCGGTGTCACTCGCCACCCGGCAGGTGGTCTCGCCGGCCAGCATCGATTTGAACGTGGAGAACGCGTCCACACCCTTGTTGCCGAAGAAGTCGTGCAGGTGCGAGGCACCGGGCTGGCCCGGGAACACGATCGGGTCGTCCATGCGCGTGTGGGAGTAGGGACAGCGCAGCACGAACTGACCGTTCTGCGCCGCCCTCGCCGGCACGGCGGGCAGGTCGAGCAGCAGCACGAGGGGGATGACGAAGATGAGGGTTCGCTTCATGCGAGCAAGGCCGACGCTACCCCCACCTGCGGGAAGGGGCAAGGGAACTTCACACGGGCCGTGAGGTGGTCGGGTACCGCCACCGGTCCTGCGACGGCACGGGGACGTTGGAACCGGGCGCCGGGAACGGCTCGCGCAACGTGAAGGCATCCGACGACACGCCGCGCTCGCGCAGCACCGCCACGCGATGCTCGGCCTCCTCGACCGTCGGGGTGGTTCCGACCGGGATCCACCACAGGGCGAGGTGGGCGTCCGCCATCTTCTCGAACCAGTCGCGCCGGCGTCGCAGGACCTCGATGTGCCTCGAGGCGAACACGAACAGCCCGAGCGCCTCGATCGTCTCCCACACCGAGAGGTTCACGATGATCCGGTCGTCGTCGAACGCACGGATCCCGGTCGCGTCACCCGCTTCGCTCTGGAGCCGCCACACGAACCCCGGGCTCGAATCGGCGAGCGCGTTGATCGGCGCGAGCATCGAGACGAAGCCCTCGAGCTCGGGTGCGTCGAGCGGGGCGCGGAGCAGTGCGATGTTCACCTGGGCGATGTGCCAGCTGGACGTCACCGGGCGAGGATAACGGACCGTGGGCGCGGGGCGGTTTGCCCGCCGCCGAGCGCCGTCGGATGATGCCATTCGGGAACAAGCGGCCGGAAGACGGCCAGGCAACGGCTGCGGGAGAACACACGGCCAAGGAACACAAGGAAGGAGCTCGAACATCATGAGGACCCTCATCAAGGGCGGGACCGTCGTGACCGCGACCGAGACGACGAAGGCCGACGTCGTGATCGAAGACGAGAGGGTGTCCGCGATCGGCGTGGGGATCCCCGTCCAGGCCGACGTCGAGATCGACGCGACCGACCGGTACGTGATGCCGGGCGGGGTCGACGTCCACACGCACATGGACCTGCCGTTCGGCGGCAGCTTCTGTTCGGATAACTTCGAGAGTGGCACACGCGCGGCCGCGTTCGGCGGGACGACGACGATCGTGGACTTCGCGTTGCAGGACTACGGAGAGGGCCTGCGGGAGGGGCTCGATCGATGGCACGAGAAAGCCAAGCTGGCGACGACCGACTACGGGTTCCACATGATCATCCGCGAGGTGAACGACCAGGTCCTGGGGGAGATGGACGAGCTCGTGGGCGAGGGCGTCACCTCGTTCAAGCTCTTCATGGCGTACCCGGGCGTCTTCATGCTCGACGACGCATCGATCTTCCGCGCGATGCGACAGGGTGCCGATTCGGGAGCGCTGATCATGATGCACGCCGAGAACGGGGGCCCGATCGACGTCCTCGTGCGGCAGTTCCTGGACGAGGGCAAGACCGAGCCGCTCAGCCACGGTCTCACGCGCCCGGCGATGATGGAAGGGGAGGCCGTCCACCGCGCGTTCAAGCTCGCCGAGCTCGCCGGCACGCCCGCCTACATCGTGCACCTGTCCTCGCGCGACGCGCTGAACGCGGTTCGCGAGGCCCGCGATCGCGGTCTGCCCGCGTACGCGGAAACGTGCCCGCAGTACCTGTATCTCTCCCTGGACGACCTCGGTCGCCCGGGGTTCGAGGGGGCCAAGTTCGTTTGCTCGCCGCCGCTGCGCCCCGCCGATCACCAGGAGGACCTGTGGAAGGGACTTCGGGGCGACGACCTCCAGGTGGTCTCGACCGACCATGCGCCGTTCAACTACGTGGGGCAGAAGGATATGGGCAAGGACGACTTCTCGAAGATCCCGAACGGTCTCCCCTCCGTCGAGGACCGGTTCACGCTCCTCTATGGGGGCGTGGAGGCGGGTCACATCGGGCTCAACCGCTTCGTCGAGATCGTGGCGACGGCACCCGCGAAGATGTTCGGTCTCTACCCGCGCAAAGGCACGATCGCGCCGGGCTCGGACGCGGACGTCGTCGTGTTCGACCCCCGCGTCGAGCGCGAGATCTCGGCGAAGACCCATCACATGTACGTCGACTACTCGGCGTACGAAGGTCGGAAGGTACGGGGTCTGCCCGAGGTCGTGATGCAGCGGGGCCGGGTCCTGGTGCAAGACGGCGCGTTCCACGGCAGGGCCGGTCAGGGCCGCTTCCTGCAGAGGAGCAGGATCCCCGCCTGAGCGGCGTTCGCGGCCTCAGGCCCGACCTCGGGCCGAGGCGGACCTCTTCGGACCGGACGTGCCCGCGTCGGCGTTCGGCTCGACGATCCGGTACCCGACACCTCGCTCGGTCGTGATCCACCCCGACCCGAGCTTGCGGCGCAGGTAGCGGACGTAGACGTCGACGAGGTTCGACCGCGGGTCGAAGTCCAGCGACCAGACCTCGGACAGGAGTTCGCGCCGGGTCACCGTCGTCCCCGCGTGGCGCATCAGCATCTCCAGGAGCGCGAACTCGCGGGGGGTGAGCCAGATCACGCGTTCGCCGACGCGGGCTCGCCGCGCGATCAGGTCCAGCTCGAGCTCGCCGACCGTGAGCCGCACGGCGTGATCCGCGCGGGGCCGCAGGCGAGCGCGCAGGCGCGCGGCGAGCTCGTCGATCGCGAACGGCTTGGCCACGTAGTCGTCGGCGCCGAGGTCGAGGCCTCGAACGCGGTCCTCGATGTCGCCTCGGGCGGTCAGGATGACGACCGGGAGCCTCGGGCTGCGTTCGCGGAGCCCGCGCAGCACCTCGAGCCCGTCGATATCGGGTAGCCCCAGGTCGAGCACGACCACGCCGACGTCGTCCGTGGCCACGGTCTGGGCGTCGCCGCCCGTGGAGACGCGCCGTACGTCGAACCCGCGCGCGCCGAGTCCCTTGGTCACGAACGACGCGATGCGATCCTCGTCCTCGACGAGCAGGACCGTCATCGTGGGATCAGGATCCAGAACGTCGCCCCCTCCCCGGGATGGTTGTCGACGCCGGCCTCGCCCCCGTGCCCTCGGGCGATGCTCCTGACCACGGCGAGGCCGAGACCGGATCCCTGCGACGCGGGCCCGTGGACGAACCGCTCGAACGCCTCGTCCTCCCGTCCGCGCGCCAGGCCCTGACCCCGGTCCTCGACCTCGAACAGCCACGCCTTGCGTGCCTGCGAGACCCGGAGCTCCACGGCCGTGCCCTCGGGTGTGTGCACGGCGGCGTTCTGCAGCAGGTTGACCAGAGCCTGTTCGAGGCGGTCGGGGTCCGCTTCCAGGCGGGCGTCGGGCGGCACCGGCTGCACGCGGAGCCGCCCGTTCAGGAACGGCTGCACCTTCCGCGCGACCCGTGCCGTGAGCGCATCGATCCGCACGGGCTCTTTCCGAAGGAACGACGGATCGTCGCCGCGAACGGCGATCGTGATGTCGTCGACGAGGCGGCCCATGCGTCCGAGCTCGTCGAGGACCAGCGCGACCGTCTCGTCGATCTCCGCCCGGTCGGCTGCCGGCTCGAGGACCTCGAGGTGCCCTCGGCAGATCGTGATCGGCGTTCGGAGCTCGTGCGAGACGGCGGACATGAACGCGGTCTTCATGTCCGCGAGCTCCTTCAACCCCTGGGCGATCTCACGCTCCTGCCGGAGCTCCTCCTCGGTCCGCGCGAGCCTGCTCGAACCCCAGGACAGCACCTCGCCCACCATCACGCAGGCCGGGATCGTGACGGCGACCGAGCTCACCCCGGTCTCCACGTCTCCCGCGAGGAAGAAGAACGGGACGAGGTACGCGACGATCGCGAGCGGCGCCGCCGCCAGCGAGGTCCAGGGTCCGTGCGCCAGCCCGATCCAGACGAACGCCACGACGAAGAAGACCCCGTACGTGTGCTCCCTCCCGGCATAGAGGTTGCCGAGCGCGATCAGGGTGAAGGCGGGTGGCACGAGGACGAGGCTCGCCGCCCGCGGCCACGTGTCCCACGGCGCGAACATCGCGAAGCAGCCGACCCCGACCCCGCTCGCGGCTACGGCGATCGTGCCGGGGATGCTGGCGTCCTCCGGAGACAGCGGGAGCGCGATCAGCATCAGCCCCGACGACGTCGAGGAAGAGCACACCCGCGAGCCGTCCCATCAGGAGGCGACGGCGACCCTCGGGGGTCATCGCGGGTTCGGGCGCCCGGAGATGGCGCGCGGCAACCTCGGGAGGTCGATCGCGTCCAGGCCGAGGCCGAGCACCCACGCCGGGTGTTCGCAGCAGCCCCCGAGTCGGATCGAATGGAGCGCGGGCCGGGCGGCGAGGGTCGCCCGGCCCGCTCGGAGCGGCCGCCGGCCGATCGGCCGCCGGCCGGACCGGTTGTGGCGTCGCAACGACGCCGCGCGATCGCGATCCCGATCGCGGTGATCTTCCGGTCCGTGTTCGCGGACGGCAACCCCTCGGACGATGAGGAAACGTTCACGCGCGAGCGGCACGGTCGCGGGTGCGAGGACCCGCGGGGTGCGGGGCCGAACGGACCTGTCGTAGCGTGAAAGGGCCGGCCACGCGGAGCCGAATGTGGACGCGACGGATCCTGAGCCCTCCGAACTGGCCACGCTCGAGATCGGGTTGAGGGGGACCCTGGTGGTGGGGCGACTCGAGGGCGAGGTGGACCTGTCGAACGCCGCCGCGCTCGAAGCGCGGATCCTTGCGGCGCTCCGCGGCGCGTCCGCCCTGGTCCTGGATCTGGCCGACGTCACCTATCTGGACAGCGCCGCGCTCGCCCTGCTGTCCCGCGTCCAGCTCGCGTGCCGGGGTTCGGGGATCGGGTTGGCGTGCGTGCTTCGCGACGGCTCGCGGACGAGTCGCACGCTCGAGCTCGCCGGATTCGAGCTCGCCGGCATGAGGCTGGTTCGATCGATCGAGGAGGCCGAGGAGCGGCTGATCGGTTCGGATCGCGGATGACGGCCGAGATCCGAGCTCCGGACGATCGTGCCCGGTCACGGGGCGCCGTTCGAGCCGGGCCCGAACACGCCCCGGTAGCTCGGGCCCCTCAGGTCCGGCCGAGCGCGCGCGCGGCCGCGGCGATGTCGTCGGGCGTCGTCCCGCAACAGCCGCCGATCAGCGACGCGCCAGCCTCCTTCCAGGCGAGGGGCCGTAGCGGCGGCCGCGCGTCCTGTCGCGGCGGGTCGGTCCACGTCTTGCGCATCGGGTCCCAGAACGAGCCCCGGTTCGGGTAGCAGACGATGTGCTTGCCGGTCGTGTCCGAGATCGTCTCGACCAGACGCTCGACGAACAGCGGCGACGTGCAGTTGACGCCGACGGCGACGACACCGGGCGCCGAGGCGACCACCTCGACGGCCGACCCGATCGGGGTGCCGTCGCAGATGTGCCGGCCGTCGCGACAGCTGAAGCTGACCCAGGCGGGGATCTCGGGCACCTTCTCGAGCGCGCGGACGAGCGCACGTGCCTCGACGAACGAGGGGATCGTCTCGACGGCGAGCACGTCGGGCTCCGCCTCCGCCAGCGCCTCGATCCTCGGGACGTGGAACTCGACCAGCTGGTCCTCGTCCCTGTCGTAGTCGCCCGTGTACTCGGCCCCGTTGCCGAGCATCGCACCGTACGGACCCACCGAGGCGGCGACCACGCGGCCGGAGCCCGCGGCTTCGCGGGCGAGCTCGACGCTGCGGCGCATCAGCGCGGCCGCCTGGTTCCGGTCGATCCCCCGGCCGGCGAGCCCTTCGAACGTCGCCTGGTAGCTGGCGGAGATCGCGACGTCGGCGCCGGCCTCGAAGTAGGCGGCGTGCACGCTCCGGATGGCGTCGGGGTCCTCGACGAGGACCTTCGCCGACCAGAGCGGATCCCGAAGGTCGGCGCCGCGGCGTTCGAGCTCGGTGGCGAGTCCGCCGTCGAGCACGACGGTTCCGTGTTGCTCGATGATGCGTCCGAACGGCTCCTCCACCATGGGCCCAGCCTACGCGGTTGACC
The DNA here is from genome assembly GCA_963731925.1 of uncultured Actinomycetes bacterium. Lineage (GTDB taxonomy): Bacteria > Actinomycetota > UBA4738 > UBA4738 > HRBIN12 > DASSJM01. The sequence continues at coordinate 22,134 of CAVSXK010000007.1, read as the reverse complement.
GTGGACGACTCCCGACGGCAGGATGCACCGTTGCCGACGAGGAGGTGGCGGAGTGCTCGCGACGAGCATCTACATGATCGTCTTCCGGGTCCTGCACGTGATGTTGGGCATCGCGTGGGGCGGGGCGCTCTTCCTGCTGGTGGTCTTCCTGCAGCCGGCGGCCAAGGCGGTCGGTCCGGCGGCCGGGCCGTTCATGCGCGAGCTGCTGGTCGAGCGGCACCTCACCGACTGGATCCTGCGGATCGCCGGGGCGACGATCGTGGCGGGTGGATTCCTCTATTGGCATGACGTGCAAGCGTTCGGGAGTCTCGGCGACTTCCTCGACAGCGCGTTCGGGCTCTGGCTCACGATCGGGGCGCTCGCGGCGATCGTCGCGGTCGCGATCGGTGGGGCCCTCGCCAGACCGACCCTCCAGCGCTCGCTGGCGGTCGGCGCCCAGATCGCCCAGGCGGGCGACCAGGCGCCTCCCGAGCTGGTGCAGGAGCTCGACGCGCTCCAGGCGAGGGGACGGAGCCTGGCCAAGCTCGCCCTGGCGCTGGTGACGATCTCGGCGTTCGCGATGTCGACGGCCCGTTACTGGTAGCCGGTACGGGTAGCGCCCTACCCTCGGGCCGGCACCCCGTAGGCTCGTCGTCGTGACCACCGTCTACGACCTCACGCTCGACGAGCTCACGGAGCGCCTCGGAGCCTGGGGCGAACCGCCGTTCCGAGCCAAGCAGATCCATCGTCAGCTCTGGCATCGAGCCGCCACGTACGACCGGATGCCCGACGTCCCCAAGCGGCTGCGCGAACGGCTCGAGGCCGAGCTCCCGATCCAGGTCGAGGTGCTCGAGGAGCGACGGGCCGACCGGGGCGCGACCCGCAAGGCGCTGCTCCGGATCGGAGGCCGGCACGTGATCGAGACCGTGCTGATGGGCTACCGGGACCGGGTGACGGTCTGCGTCTCGACGCAGACCGGGTGCGCGATGGGCTGTGGGTTCTGCGCGACGGGGCAGATGGGGCTCCGCAACAACCTGACCGCCGGCGAGATCGCGGCGCAGGCGGTCTGGGCCAAACGCGAGGCGGCGGCGCTCCCGGAGTCGACGCCACGTCGCCTGTCGAACGTCGTGTTCATGGGGATGGGGGAACCACTCTCGAACGAGCGACACACGTTCGGCGCGCTCGAGCGGCTCACGGGTCAGATGGGCATGGGCGACCGCCACGTCACGGTGTCGACCGTCGGCGTGGCGCCGGCCATCGAACGGCTCGCCGAGGCCTACCCGCAGGTGGGGCTTGCGGTCAGCCTGCATGCGGCCGACGACGGGTTGCGGAACGAGCTCGTGCCCGTGAACCGGCTCTGGCCGCTCGCCGAGCTGATCGAGTCGATCGAGGCGTGGCGCCGGGTGACGCGACGCCGGCCGTCGATCGAGTGGGCGATGATCGACCGGACCAACGACTCGGACGAGCAGGCCGAACGTCTCGCGCCGATCGCGCTGCGCCTGCGAGCCCACGTGAACCTGATCCCGCTCAACCCGACGCCCGGCTGGCCTTCCGAGCCGAGCCCGGGAGCGCGGATCCGTGCGTTCGCGTCGATCCTGGACGACGCCGGTGTCGCGGTGACGATCCGCGACACGCGAGGCCGCGAGATCGACGCGGCGTGCGGCCAGCTCTCGCTCGAGCACGAGCGAACCGGCGCACGCTGAAACGATCCGGACGCGCTCCGCCCGCCCGAAGCACCGCACGGCGGCTGCTAGCGTGGAGCGCCCATGGGGTTCCTCGAGCTGAGCGATGTCGCCTACGCCCTGCCGGGTGGCTGGACGCTGTTCGAGGGCGTGAGCTTCCGCGTGCCCGAGGGCGAGCACGCCGGTCTGGTCGGCGCCAACGGCATCGGCAAGTCGACGCTGCTCCGCCTGATCGTCGGCGACGACCGTCCGAACGCCGGCGTGATCCAGACCGACGGCCGGGTCGGCCTCATGCGCCAGTTCATCGGCTCCGAGGCGCGCCCGACCACCGTCCGCGCGTTCCTCCTCGCGTACGCCGAACCGCGCGTCGCGGAAGCGGCGATCGCGCTCGGCAAGGCCGAGCGCTGGATGCACGATCACCAGGGCGAGGAGTCGCAGATGCGTTACGCCGACGCCCTCGCGCACTGGGGTGAGGTCGGCGGGTACGAGGCGGAGGTGCTGTTCGACCAGTGCACGCACGCCGCGTTCGGACAGGGGTACCCGGAGTGCGCCGAGCGCAGGATCGAGACCCTGTCCGGCGGCGAGCGCAAGCGGCTCGCCCTCGAGGTGATCCTGCGCTCGCGGTTCGACACCGTCCTGCTCGACGAGCCGGACAACGCCCTGGACATCGAGGGCAAACGCTGGCTCGAGGACACGATCGCCGCGAGCCCCAAGACGGTCCTGTTCGTGAGCCACGACCGGACCGTGCTCGATCGTGCCGCGACCCGGATCGTCACCCTCGAGGGCCGAGCCGCCTGGACGCATCACGGCCGCTTCACGGCGTACGCGGCGGCTCGCGACGCCCGCGTCGACCGCCTCGACCAGGACCATCGGCGGTACGAGGCCGAGCACCGCCGGCTCTCGGAGATGGTGAAGGAGATGAAGCGCAAGTCCGCCTACAACGACAACTGGGCCTCGAAGGCGCGCTCCGCCCAGCACCGGCTCGACCGGTTCGTGGAGACCGAGAAGCCCCCGGAGAAGGCCGACGTCCAGAACGTCCGGATCCGCATCGAGGGCGGTCGCACCGGCAAGGTCGCGCTCCGGATCAGCGGGCTGTCGATCGCGGGGATCGTCGGGCCGTTCGGCGCCGAGATCTGGTTCGGCGAGCGGATCGGCGTGATCGGCCCCAACGGCACCGGCAAGACGCACTTCATGCGGCTGCTCGCGGGCGAGGACGTCGCGCACGAAGGCGAGTGGAAGCTCGGGGCGCGCGTCGAGCCGGCATTGTTCGCCCAGCTGCACGAGCGCGCCGACGTCGCCGACCTCCCGATCGTCGAGGTGCTGCGCAAGCGGGGGATGACCATGACGGAGTCGATGGCGGCGCTGCGCCGGTACGAGATCGATCAGGTCGGCCGGAACCCGTTCGAGATCTTGTCCGGCGGCCAGCAAGCGCGGTTCCAGCTCCTGCTGATGGAGGTGGACTCGCCCACGATGCTGTTGCTCGACGAGCCGACCGACAACCTCGACGTGGCCTCGGCCGACGCGCTCCAGGAGGCGGTCGACCGATACCAGGGGACCGTGATCGCCGTCACGCACGATCGTTGGTTCATGCGGCTGATGGACCGGTTCCTGTTCTTCGACGAGGACGGCTCGGTGCGGGAGCTGCTCGAGTCGCCGTACGAGGACGTCGCGACGGTCGGATGAGGCGAACGCTCGTCGCCCTCGCCGCGTCGGCGGTGCTGCTGGCGGCCTGCACCGATGGCACCGGTGTCGAACGCGCGTCGCCTCCCACCGCGGGTGCGACCGCCGCGGACCCGACCGCCTCCGGCTCGTCACCGACAGGTGGGTCGTCGCCGGCTCCGGCCACGCCGGTGCTCCCCGAGCCCGATGCGTGGATCCCACGCCGGGCCGGGGCGCTCGCCCGCGAGCTGGAGACGACCTGGGTCGCTCGACGGGCGGCCGTTCGACGGTGGTTGGGTTCGGGGGACGCCGGTGCCTGGCCGCCTCCGGACGACGTCGAGCTCCTCGTGCTGCACGAGCAGCGGATCTACCGGGTGCTCGCGGCCGACGACCGGCTGGCGGCGATCGTGCTCGGGCGTCTGGGAGCGAGTGCCGCTCGGGAGGCCGCATCGAACGTTCGGGCCGGCGGTGCCCTGTACGACCACTTCTCGCCGGTGAAGGAGCTCCCCGACTTCCGGACCCGGCCGCCCGAGCCCGCGGACGTGCTCCGGCGGTACTTCGACCAGGCCCAGGAGCGGTTCGGCGTGGACTGGGAGGTGCTCGCGGCCGTCATGCTGATCGAGACGCGGATGGGCCGGATCGTCTCGAACAGCTCGGCCGGCGCCCAGGGGCCGATGCAGTTCATCCCGTCGACGTGGGCGGCGTACGGTCTCGGCGGCGACGTCCACGAGGAGCGCGACGCGATCCTGGGGGCGGCGAACTACCTCAGCGCCTCGGGCGCACCGAGCGACTACCGCGGGGCCCTGTTCCATTACAACCCGGTGCCGGCCTACGTCACGGCGGTCACGGGCTACGCGAACGCGATGGAGCGCGACCCGGACCTGTTCTACGCGTACTACAACTGGCAGGTGTTCGTGCGTACCACGCGTGGCGACGTGCGCCTGACCGGACCGGGTCTGTAGGGCTCGGGGCCAGCGGCGAGATACGCTCGGCCGATGGACCGTCGGCGAACCGGCGTCGACCGGGCCGCGCCTCGGGTCGCCCTCGTGGCGTCGGTCGCGTCGTTCGTGGTCGTGGCGCTCGTGGCCGCGACGCCCGGTTCCCCGTTCACGCCGCTGCTCCCGTCGCAGCCGGGTGGTCCGTTCCGCTGGGTGGCCGAGCTCACCGGGCTCGACCGCCTGCACGGGTCGGCGCTCGCCGCGGTCGGGGTGGTCGCGGTGTCCTTCGCCGCGGTCGCGTTCCTTCTCGTGGTGCGCGAGTGTCGCCGGGGAACGATCTCGCCACGGACGACGATCGGGCTCGCGGTCGGGTACCACGTCGCGTTGCTGTTCCTGCCGTTGCTGTTCTCGCGCGACGTCTACTCGTACGCGTACTACGGGAAGATCGCCTCGACGTACCACGCGAACCCGTACGTCGTGACGCCCGCGGACTACCCGAACGACGTCCTTGCATCGTTCGTCGGTCCCAAGTGGGTCGATACGCCCGCCGTCTACGGAGCGCTCTGGACCCAGGTCTCGGCGGTCGTGGCGCGCGTCGCCGACGATCTCGACGCGATCGTTTCCACGTTCCGGGTGATCGCGATCGCGGCCAGTCTCGCGACCGTGTTCGTCGTCGCCGGTCTCGTCCGGCGTGTCCGGCCCGAACGCGAGGCGTTCGCGGTCGCGCTGGTCGGGCTGAACCCCGTCGTCCTGTTCCAGAGCGCGGCGAGCGGGCACAACGACCTTCTGGTCGCGCTCGCGATCGCGGCGGCGCTGGCGCTCGTCTTCTCCGGGCGCGAGCTCTGGGCGACCGCCGCGCTCGCTCTCGGGACGCTCGTCAAGGTGACGGTCGCCGTCCCGCTGCTGCTGCTGTGGGTCGCGGTGGCGGCTCGCCGGCCGCGCGGCCAGCGGGTCCGTGCCCTCGCGCCGCACGTGGTGCTTGCGGGCGCGTTCGCGCTCGTCACGGTGGCGCCGTTCGCGAACACCGCCGATCCGACCCTCGGCGTGGTCGAGCTCGGCTCGCACGAGGGGTGGCTCGCCCCATCGAGGCTCTTCCGGCGGCTGTTCGACGCGCTGTCCGGCGACGTGCTCGGGTTCGTGCCGCGGATCGCGTTCGCGGTCGTCGCCGTGATCGCCGTCTTCCTGGTCGCTCGGGCCCTCTGGCGCCGGGGGCCCGAGATCGGGTCGGCGCTGGTCGGAGCCTCGTGGGGGTGGGGGCTGCTCTGCCTGATGCTGCTCGGACCGGTCCTGCTGCCCTGGTACGTCACGTGGGCGCTGCCGCTCGGTTGGTTGCTGCCGCGTGTTCCCCGGACGGTGCTCATCGGCACCGGCCTCGCTCTCACGGTCTCGCAGTGGACCTCGGAGCCGGCCGCGTTCGCTTCGGCGTACGACGCCAACCTGCTGTTCGGGCATTACGTGGTGACGCCGGTCGTGATCGCGCTACTCGGCTGGTTGCTCCTCGATCTGTGGCGCCGATCGCGTTCGGGCGCGCCGCTCGAGGACGAACCAACCGAGGTACCCTCCGCCGCCCGCCAGCGCTGAGGCGACGACCGCGGCCGCCGTCCCGAGCCGAACGCCGATCGCGTCGAGTGAGGTCGCGACCAGGATCAGCATGGCCGCGCCGACCGCCGGCGCCGCCGCAGCGGCGGTGATCGCGTCCTCGAAGCCCATCCGAGCCCAGCCGTACCCGGCGATCCCGAGCAGCGCGAGCGTGGCGATCGACGCCCACGCGATCCCGGCGGCCGACGAGGGGGTCAGCGGATCCACCGGCGCCACGGCCGGGTCGGGGATCCCGGCCCGGTTCGAGAAGACCTGGACCCCGGGTGCGACCTCCGACTTCGACCCCCCGGGAAGATCGGCGAAGTCGTATCCGACACGGTCGAAGGCCCTCAGCACGAAGGTCAGATCCTCTCGTTCCGCATCTCGTCCGGCGACAGCTCGGCGGGCATCTCGGTACGTGAGGCGGGTGAGCAGCTTGCGGGTCTCGGAGACCTCGTCCGAATAGACCTTGGGAACGATGACGAAGACATCCCTGATCCGTTCGGGAGGGACGCCGGCTCGGATGACGTTCGCCGCTCGCGTCGCGAGGAAGGTGACCTCCGGGCCATCGGCGTTGACCGTGAACCGAAGCACGCCGCCCGGGGGTGTGCCCGCGATGAAGCGGTTCGCGGTCGTGATCGCGCGGACCTCTTCCTCGGACAGGAAGGGCTCCTGCCGGTTCCACGCGATCGCCGAGCCGGCGAGCATCGCGAGCGTGAGGGCGACCGTCACGACCGCCGCGAGCGCGCGGCGAGGCATCAGCCGGCGCCACAGGCGGACGATCCCGAGTGCCGCGAGGATCGGGATCGCGAATCCGAACGTCACGAAGCGGTCGGCCGGGAGCCACCCGGTGGCGAGGGCGAACACCACCCCGGCGGCCGTGAGGACGAACCACGAACGCAGGATCCGGCCGGCGTTGCCACCCGGCATCGTGAACCCGACGATCGCCAGCGGGACCGACACCCACTGGACGTAGCGGGTCCACCGATGAACGAAGCGGTCGAAGAAGGCGTTCGGGAGTTCGTCCGTCAGGCCCGCCCGTCGAAGGAACGCGTCCTTCGACGTGTCGACCTCGAGCGCCGGGGCTCCTGGTCGCACCGCCAGCAGTCCGATCCCGAGCACCGCCCCGCCGCCCAGGGCGGACCCCGCGAGGCGGACCGCCTCGCGCCGGTCGGTCGGCCAGGCGGTCGCGGCCGCGACGAGGAGGATCGCGACGCACACCAAGAGGAACTGCGGGTGCGCGAGCCCCCCGCCGGCCAGCACGAACGCGGCGAGCACGGCGGCTCGACGGGTCCGACCGTCCAGAAGCGTTCCGGCCGCGAGGAACGCTGCCGTCGTGATCAGGTTCGCGACGTAGCCGGCGGCCAGGTGCACGGCGAACGTGCCCGCCAGCAACCCCGCGAGCGCGGAGCCGGATGCCTCCGTGTGCCGCCGCACGAGGGCGGCCGAGGAGAGGCCGACCGCCACGCCCAGCGCGACCTCGAGCGCCGCGGTCGCCTGGACGACCGAGAGCCCGAGCGTCCCCTCGAGGACGAGCGAGAGCGCCGGCGCTCCGGGCCGATTCGCGATCGCCGACAGGCCCTCGACACCCGCGAGCCTGGACCACCAGAGGTAGACGGGCGCATCCGGGCCCACCGGGAATGCAGCGCCGCGCGCGACGAACGGCCACAGGAACCACAGGAGCAGGACGACGGCGAGGGCCGAGATCAGGAACGCGTCGGTTCTGCGTGCGCGTCGGTCCGTGACGCTACCCCTGTGCGTGGAACGAACCCGTCACATCGACCACCGCGTTCGAACCGCCGGAGAGATCCGTGCAGGTGAACGCTCCCGCGCGATCGGTCTCCGCTCGTTCCCCATCGATGCCTCCGCCGTCGCCGGCCGGCGCTCGGTCGCCGGAACCTATCACGGGCCGGTCCGTCGACCGGCCGCTGTTAGCATCCCGCCGTGCTCGACCGCGATCTTGCAGCAGAGGTCCTTCGGGCCGCGCGTGCCCGTGGCGGTTCGTTCGCGGAGCTGTACGTGGAGGAGCGTCTCGGCACCTCGGTGCGCCTGGACGACGGCAAGGTCGAGGAGGTGACGACCGGCCTCGACCGGGGCGCCGGGGTTCGGGTTGGGCACGGCACGTCGTTCGGCTACGCCTACTCGAACCGCCTCGATCGCGAAGCGCTCCTGCACGCGGCCGAGGCCGCCGCCGCCTCGGTCGGCGACGGCGGACCCGGCGAGGTCGTCGATCTCCGGACGCTCGAGCCTCCGGTGACGCACCCGGCGCTGATGGACGCCTCCGAGGTCCCGACCGAACGGAAGGCCGACTGGGTACGCGAGGCGGACGAGACGGCTCGGGCGCTCGGTCCCGAGATCCGTCAGGTCACCGCGGTCTACGGCGACTCGGTCCAGCGTGTGCTGGTCGCGGCCAGCGACGGCCGTTGGGTCGAGGAGGTCCGCCCGCGGATCCGGCTGTCGGTCTCCGCGGTCGCCGGGCGCGACGACACGATCCAGACCGGGTTCCACGGTCCCGCGGGGCTCGCGGGCGCCGAGTTCATCGAGGCCAACCCGCCGGCCCGCACGGCCGAGGTCGCCGCTCGACGGGCGATCGCGATGCTCGACGCCGTGCCGGCTCCCGCCGGTGAGACGGCGGTGGTCCTCGCGCCGGGGATGGGCGGGGTGCTCTTCCACGAGGCCGTGGGACACCCGCTCGAGGCGGACATCGTCGACAAGGAGGCGAGCGTCTACCGGGGCCGGATCGGCGAGCGGCTCGCCTCCGAGATCGTGAGCGGCGTCGACGACGCCACCGTTCCGAACGCGTGGGGCTCGTTCTCCTTCGATGACGAGGGCGCGCCGGCGCGGCGGACGGTCCTGTTCGAGGACGGCGTGCTGCGCGGCTGGCTCTACGACCGGCTCCGGGCCGAGAAGGACGGCGTGCCCTCGACCGGGAACGGACGGCGCCAGTCCTACGCGCACCCGCCGATCCCACGCATGACCAACACGTACATCCTGAGCGGGTCGTCCACGCCGGAGGAGATCGTGTCCGGGACCGAGCGCGGGGTCTTCGTGACCGCGCTCGCCGGCGGCCAGACGAACCCGGCGACGGGCGACTTCGTCTTCGGGTGCGCGGAGGCGTACCTGATCGAGCGGGGGGAGTCCACGACAGCCGTCCGTGGCGCGAACCTGATCGGCCGGGCGATCGAGGTGATGTCGAGCGTGGACGCGATCGCCTCGGACTTCGACATCTGGCCGGGGATGTGCGGCAAGGACGGCCAGGGCGTCCCCGTGGGGAGCGGTTCGCCGACGCTTCGGATCTCGCGCATCACGGTCGGGGGCACGGGTGCCTGACCTGCTGGATCTCTGCCTGGCCGCGGTCGAGGTCGCCGAGGGCGACGAGCAGGTCGAGGCCTTCGCCGAGGAGCGTTCGACGACGTCGGTGGAGGCCCATCGCGGCGAGGTCGAGGGCCTCACCTTCGCCGAATCGCGGGGGGTCGGCGTCCGGTTGATCTCGGGCGGGCGTCTGGGTTCGCGCACGCGGCCGACCCGTCGGTCGACGAGGTGCGCGACGCGGTCGCGCGCGCGCGGGAGAACGCGGCGGTCGCCACCCCCGATCCGTTCAACGCGCTCCCGGCCGCCGAGCAGATCGAGCCGCTCGACGGCCTGTTCTCCCAGGAGCTCGCGTCCATGACGACCGATGAGAAGGTGCCGATCGCGCTCGGGATGGAGCGGGCAGCGACGACGACGGATGCGCGCGTCCGCAAGACCGAGGCCGTGCGCTACGGGGACGCCGTCGGTGCGGCCGCGATCGCCTCCACCGAGGGCGTGCGGGCCGAGTACCGCGGGACGGGGTGCTGGGTCGTCGTCGTCACGCTCGCCGAGCAGGAGGGCGACACGCAGACGGGCTTCTCCTACCGCATCGCCCGGCGGGTCGAGGACCTCGACCACGACGGCGTCGTCTCCGAGGCCGTGGAACGCGCGGCGCGGATGCTCGGCGCCACCAAACCTGCGACCGCTCGTGTCCCGGTGCTGCTCGATCCGGTCGCCGCGTCGTCGTTCCTGGGCGTCCTGTCCGACGGCCTGTCGGCCGAGGCCGTGCAGAAGCAGCGATCGCTGTTCGGGCCGCTGGTCGGCGAGCAGGTGGCGTCCGACGTGCTCACGGTCGTCGACGACGGCCGGCTTCTCGACGGGCCCGGCGCCGCGCCGTTCGACGGCGAGGGGGTGCCGACCGGTCGTACCGAGCTCCTCTCGTCCGGCGTGCTGAACGGGTTCCTGCACAACACGTACACGGCGCGACGCGGCGACACGCGTTCGACGGGCAACGCCGTTCGCGGGTACCGGAGCACTCCCGGTGTCGGCACGACGAACCTGTTCGTCCAGCCCGGCGATCGCTCCTTCGAGCAGCTGCTCCGGGAGGCGGAGGGCGGCGTCCTCGTCCAGGACGTCACCGGGGTGCATTCGGGCGCGAACCCGATCAGCGGCGAGTTCTCGGTGGGCGCGACCGGTCTGCGGATCTCGGGTGGAGATCTCGGGCAGCCGGTGCGCGAGATGACGATCGCGAGCACGATCCCCGAGATGCTGCAGAGCGTCGCCGCGCTCGGGAGCGAGCTCCGATGGTTCTCCGCGGTCGGGGTCCCGTCCATCCTGCTGGGCGAGATGACCCTCGCGGGCGTCTGACGAGGGCTCAGATCACCGCCGAACGCGCGCCGCTCGCGATCACGCCGAGCACCAGGGCGGCGACGCCGATCCGGAACCAGAGGAAGATCGCGAAGTCGTGCACCCGCAGGTACCTCAGGAGGAACGCGATCACGAGGAAGCCGCTCACGGCCGAGGCGCCGATCCCGGCGACGAACGGCCCCGCGAGCCCGGCGGGGATCCCGTCACCCGCGAGGTCCAGACCCTCGTAGATCGCGGCGCCCGCGATCACCGGCAGCGAGAGCAGGAACGAGAACCGGGCCGCGGCCTCCCGGTCGAACGTGAGCAGCCGGGCGGCCGTCATCGTCACGCCCGAGCGCGAGACGCCCGGCTGCAGAGCCAGGGCCTGCGCGATGCCGAGCAGGAGACCGTCGCGGACGCCCAGATCCTCGAGATGCCGCCGTGACGACGCGACCCGGTCGACCACGTACAGCACGATGCCGAACACCACCAGCATCACGGCGATCAGCCACGGTTGCCCGAGCTCGTCCTGGATGAAGCTCTCGAGCGTCGCTCCGACGACGATCGCCGGGATCGTCCCGATCACCAGCGCCCAGGCAAGGCGTTCGTCGGTCGAGCCGACCCTCCGCGCGGCGATCGATCCGAACCACGCCCGGGCGTAGCGAGCGACGTCGTGTCGGAAGTACACGAGGGCTCCGGCGAGCGTCCCGATGTGCAACGCGACGTCGAACGTCTTGTTGAGGTTCGGGTCGGCGACGATCGGCCAGTCGAACAGCCACGGCACGATGATCAGGTGTCCCGAGCTCGAGATCGGCGCGAACTCGGTCACGCCCTGCGTGATGCCGAGGACGATCGCTTGCAGGATGGTCAGGTGGACTCCCTAGCGGATGCACGACGGAGGCGCGGTCATCCTATCCGCGCTCGCTCGAGGCCCCGGGAGCTCGTCAGACCGCGTCGAGCGGCGCGATCGTGACCGTGATCTGACCGAACGCCGCTGCGTGGGCGAGCTGCTCCGCCGTCTCCGGGCTCACCAGCAGGACGAGGGACGGACCGGTGGCGCCGCCGGCCTGGAACGTCTCCTCGTCCTGCTCGACGACCGACAGGATCTCGAGCCCGCTCCCGACCGTGTCCGTGTACGGCCGCGGGCCGCCGAACGTCGCGATCACGTCGACGCGGTCACCGGGCTCGAGCACGTCGGACGGGAGCCCCGACCCCACCACGAAGGCGCGCAGGCCGCTCGCGACGAGCGACGCGACCGGTCCGCCGTCGCCGCCCACCCGCGTCGTGGTGACGGCCTCCCCTTCCGCGAGGTCCGTGGCCAGCGTCCGTCCCAGCGCGTCCTCGAGTGCTCCGAACGCTTCCGGCGGCGCGTAGGCAGCAGGGATCCGCTCGAGGCGCACCGCGTCCTCCTCGATCACCGAACCGCGCGTGAGGTCGCCGCCGGCGACCACGACCGGAACGACGTCACCGGTGGCCGGCCTGAGCGCCTCGATCTCGGCCGCGTATCCGCGCACGAGCGTGAACGAGCCGGCGCCCGCCGCCAGCGCGATCAGCACGAGCGCCTTGGATCGCAGCGACCACCGTCGAACGAACACGCCGCCTCCCGCTCCCCGAACGTGGAGCCGCGACGCTACGTGACGGGGTGCACGCTGCGCTGTGAACCAGGTCACAGCGAGCGAGGTTCCTTCGGTGGCGTGAGCGGGAGGACGCGCACGCGGAAGTCCTCCAGCGCCTGGCGACCCACGATCAACGAGACCGCCTCGCGGATGCGTTCGCCGAGCTGCTCGGGATCGTCCTGCGTCGTGAACCGCATCTCGATCGTGACGAGGACCTTCTCGCTCATCACTCCACCTCGACCCGCGCGTTCGCGAGCGCGGTCGCGCACTCGCAGTCGCGTTCGGTGGGGAACGCGGGGATCGCGCCGAACAGGAGCTCACGCAGGCGCGCGTTGTTCTGGCCGAACACCCGGACGACCTCCCCGTGGGTCACCGGGGGAGCCCCCGGGACGCCGACGTCGTAGTCGGTGATGAGGGAGATGTTCGCGTAGCAGATCTCGAGCTCGCGGGCGAGCAACACCTCGGGATAGCCGGTCATGTTGATCGTGTGCCACCCCTCCGTGTTGAACCACGCGGATTCGGCGCGTGTCGAGAATCGCGGTCCCTCGATCACGACCATCGTGCCGCCGTCGTGGACGCCGATGCCGAGCTCGCGGGCCTTGCCGATGATGATCGGGCGCATCGTCGCGCAGTACGGGTCGGCGAACGAGATGTGGGTGGTGACCGGCCCGTCGTAGAACGTGTGCGGACGTGTGCGCGTGCGATCGACCACCTGGTCGCAGACGACGAAGTCGCCGATCTTCACGCCGGGCTGCAAGGACCCGGCGGCGCACGGTCCGACGATCCGCTCGACGCCGAGCTCCTTCATCGCCCACAGGTTGGCTCGGTAGTTGATCGCGTGCGGCGGGAACTGGTGCTTCACGCCGTGCCGAGGGATGAAGGCGACGCGGTAGGGGCCGATCGAGCCGACGACCGGCGGCGCCGAGGGGTCGCCGTAGGGGGTGTCGACCTCGACGGTCTCCGCGTCGTCCAGGAGCGAGTAGAACCCGGAGCCGCCGAACACGCCGATCCGTGCTTCGGTCACGAGGACGAGGGTTCCTTCGCGGTCCCGGTCTTCGAGCCCGTGCCTGTTTCCGAACCCTTCGACGACCCCGCTTCGGAGCCCTTCGACGACGATCCACCGTCGGAGGTCGAGGACCCGGATGAAGCGCCCGATGAGGATCCAGAGGACGAGTCGGAAACGAGCCGAGGAGGACGAGCCGCCGTCCGAGTCCTTCTTCGACCCCGACCCGGTCTTGGCCGGGGCACGGCTGTCCGTCGCGTAGAAGCCCGAGCCCTTGAACACGATCCCCGCCGGATGGAACACCTTGCGCAGGACCCCGCCGCAGACGCCGCAGGTCGTCAGCGCATCCTCGGAGAACCGCTGGAAGACCTCCATGTGCTGCCCGCACGCGGTGCACTCGTATTCGTAGGTCGGCATGAAGGAAGTGTATCGGGGTATGCAGGTCCGGCCGTCGTGGACGGCGGGTTGCCCTTTGGGGGTACACTCCGGCTCCCCTCAGCGGAGGCGTGATGACGAAGGTACGAAAGGCCGTCATCCCGGCGGCCGGGCTCGGAACCCGGTTCCTTCCGGCGACCAAGGCACAACCCAAGGAGATGCTCCCGCTCCTCGACAAGCCGGCGATCCAGTACGTGGTCGAGGAGGCGGTTCGAGCGGGCCTGACCGACATCATCATCATCACCGGGCGTGGCAAGCACGCGATCGTCGACCACTTCGACCGTTCGTTCGAGCTGGAGCACTTCCTCGAGGCCAAGGGGAAGTTCGACGAGCTGAAGCAGGTCCGCGAGATCTCGGACATGGCCTCGATCCACTACATCCGCCAGCGCGACCCGCTGGGGCTCGGTCACGCCGTCGCGGCGGCCGAGGGCCACGTGCGCGACGAGCCGTTCGCCGTGCTGCTCGGGGACGACCTCATCGTGGAGAGCACGCATCTGCTGCAGGAGATGCTCGCCGTGCACGGGAAGTACGGACGCAGCGTCCTCGGCGCGATGGAGGTGAGCCGGGACGACATCTCGCTCTACGGCGCCATCGAGCCCGAGCTCGTGGAGAACGAGCACCTGGCGCGCGTACGCTCGATCGTGGAGAAGCCGGCACCCGAGGACGCGCCGTCGAACCTCGCCGCGATCGGCCGCTACGTGCTCACGCCGGAGATCTTCGACTGCCTGCGGCGGACGCAGCCGGGTGTGGGCGGGGAGCTTCAGCTCACCGACGCGATCAACCTGCTCGCCCAGGAACAGGCGGTGTACGCGTACGTGTTCGAGGGCGGGCGGTTCGACGTCGGGAACAAGATCGACTACCTGAAGGCCACGATCGAGCTCGCGATCGACCGGGACGACATCGGCAAGGAGTTCCGGAGCTGGCTCGGCGATTTCGTCGAGCGCAAGAAGCTGATCTGACCTGCCGTCACTGACCCGCCGATTAGACTGGCTCGGATGGCGATGCCCGGTCACGTTCACGATCACGACAGCGGCGAGGGCCTGGTGCCGGTCGACGAGGCGCGCGAACGCGTCCTCGCGACGATCAAGCCGCTCCAGCCGCTGGCGCTGCCCCTCACCGAGTCCTATGGATGCGTGCTCGCCGAGAGCCTCACGGCCGAGCGCGATATCCCCGATTTCGCGTCCTCCGCGATGGACGGGTTCGCCGTTCGCTCGTCGGAGGTGGCGCCCGCGACGCCCTCGTCGCCGGTCGAGCTGCGGATCGTCGGTCGTTCGATGATCGGGGAGCGCCCCGAGGGAACGGTGGGCGGCGGCGAGGCCTTCGCGATCGCGACCGGTGCGCCCGTTCCGGCGGGGGCGGACACGATCGTCCCGATCGAGAACTGCGAGGCGGTCGAGGGCCGCGTGCGCGTCTTCGCCGGTTCGGCGCAGGGCAAACACATCCGTCCCAGCGGCGAGGACGTTCGGGCGGGCGAGACCCTCGTGCAGGCCGGACGCCGCCTCCAGGCGCCCGAGCTCGGGCTGCTCGCGACCGCGGGCTTCGCGCATCCGCTCGTGCACCCGCGCCCGCGCGTGGTCGTGCTCTCGACCGGCGACGAGCTGATCCCTCCGTCGCGCAAACCCGACTACGGCCAGGTCCGCGACTCGAACGCCTACATGCTGTTCGCGGCGCTGCGCGAGGCGGGAGCGGTCCCCACGATCGCCGGCATCGTCCGCGACGACGTCGATGCGTTCAAGGAGGTCGTGCTCTCGCACCTGACGCAAGCCGACGCGTTCATCTCTTCGGGCGGGGTGTCGGTCGGCGAGCGCGACGTCGTGAAGACAGCGTTCTTCCGCCGCGGCGAGGTCGACTTCTACCGCGTCGCGATGCAGCCCGGGATGCCCCAGGGGTTCGGCGAGGTCGAGGGCAAGCCGTACTTCGGCTTGCCGGGCAACCCCGTGAGCGTGTTCGTGAGCTTCGAGGCGTTCATCCGCCCGGCCCTGATGAAGATGATGGGCAGGCGCCAACTCTTCCGGCCCGAGGTGCCGGCTCGCCTCGAGGAGGACGTGACGGGTCCGGCGGGCAAGACGCAGTTCGCTCGCGTCCGCGTTCGCCGGACCAAGGACGGCTGGGTGGCAACGCCCACCGGCGGCCGCGGCTCGAATCTCATCGCGACCGTCGCGAAGGCCAACGGCCTGGCGATCGTGCCGCAGGGAACCGAGACCGCGCGCGCCGGGAGCCAGGTCACGGTCATGTTGTTCCGGTCGGCGGAGGACTGACGCATGTCGTCACGACACGAAGGGGTCGCGCGCATCGTCGAGGTCGGCGCGAAGCAGATGACCGATCGTGAAGCGGTGGCCGAGTGCGTCGTATCGATGACGCCGGACGCATGCGCGCGACTCGTCGCCGGCACGCCGAAGGGCAACCCGCTCGAGGCAGCCCGGATCGCCGGCGTGATGGCCGTGAAACGGACGCCCGATCTCCTGCCGTTCTGTCATCCGATCGCCGTCACCGGCGCCGAGGTGCTCGTCGAGCCCGACGAGCGTAACGGGACGATCCGCGTTCAGACGACGGTGCGCGCGCACGACCGCACCGGTGTGGAGATGGAGGCGCTCACCGGGGCGGCGGTCGGGGCGCTCAGCCTCTACGACACGGCGAAGGCGTTCGACCGTTCGGCGCGCATCGACGGTCTGCGTCTGCTCGAGAAGCGCGGCGGCAAGAGCGGCCACTACACGGCCGAGTGAGCTCGCGCCGACCGATCGTCGTCACGTTGTTGCGACTCGATGACCTTTCGAGCAACTTGCGCGAGGTGTTTGTAGCCCCCTAGCCTCGGTGCTAGGTTGCGAACTCAGCCCAACATCTTGTGCCGGACCGGGGATCCGAACACACGGGGGTTGGATCGGTGGGTTGGCTGTTGCTCGCGGCTCTGGTCATCATGTGGGCCGCCTTCCTCATCCCCTCCTGGAGGGGTTCCCCAGGGACCATGACGGACAAGAGCATGAAGGACTTCGAGCGGAACATGAACATGCTGGCGGAGACAGAATCGCAGGGCCGGTGGATCGTCACGCCTCGCAAGGGGACGACGTTCGTCGGTCGGCGAGCGCGTGCCCAAGCTCGCGCGCGCGAACGCCGCCGCCGCGTGCTCGTGGTCCTGATCGAGAGCCTCGCGCTCACGGCCCTGATCGGTCTGGTCCCTCCGCTCCGAGCGATGTGGTACGCGACGGCGATCCTGCTCGTGCTGCTCGGCGGCTACGTCTGGGCGCTGGTCACGATGAGGGTGAGGACCGCTGAGGCTCGCGGTCCCGCCCGAGCTCACGAAGCGGCGGCGGCGACCCCGGCCACCGCACGTTTGCGTCCGGCACGGCAGCGCTACGCCGCGGACGCATCGAACCGCACGGCTCGCCGGTCGTTCAACGGCCTCCCGGCGCTCGGCGACGAACTCGTGAACATCGTCGTCAAGCCCGCCGCCGGGGTCGACGCGGCGCGCGTCTGACCTCCGCCCGGTGGATCTGACCGGCGTCTCCGAGGACCTCCGACGACGCTTCGACGCGCGCGTGCAAGCGCGCGAGCGCGCGCTCCCCGCGTCCCGACGAGCGATCCGCTCCTGCGCGAACGCGATCCGCGCGATCCACCGCGGCGAGCTCGAGCTCGCGCACCGGCTGATGGACGAGGCGAGGGCCGCGATCGACGAGGGACTCGCCGCGGTCGCCGAGCATCCGGACATCCGGTTCGCCGGCTACCTGCAGGACGCGCAGAAGGAGTACGCGGAGGCCCGGCTCACCGAGGTGATCGTGGAGGGTGAGAGCGTCGTGCCGACGCCCGACGCGCTCGGCGTCGAGGACGCGCCGTACCTGAACGGGATGGCCGAGGCGATCGGCGAGGCGAGGAGACGGGTCCTCGACCTCCTGCGCGAGGGCCGTGTCGACGACGGGGACGCGGTCCTGTCCGCGATGGAGGACCTGTACGCGGTCCTCGTGACGATGGACTATCCGGATGCGATCACGGGCAACCTGCGGCGTTCGACCGACGTCGCGCGCAGCCTGATCGAGAAGACGCGGGGCGACCTCGCGGTCGCGCGCGTCTCGCAGGACCTTCACGACGCGCTCGACCGGCACCGACGAGAGGTGCTCGAGAAGGAGGACTGAGTGTGGGCATCGGCCTACTCCCGAAGGCTGATCCGGGCGAGCCTGACCCCTCTGCTACCCTTGCCCGCGTCTCGGGGGTGTAGCTCAGTCCGGTAGAGCACTGCCTTCGCACGGCAGGGGTCAGGGGTTCGAATCCCCTCACCTCCACCAAAACAGATCCGCAGGTCGGAGGCGCGGAGCGCACATCGGAGCCTTGCGTCAATCCTTCGTCGGCTCGACGACGTAACGCTGCGCGTAACAGAGCAGCGCTCGAAGAGCGTGGCCCGTACGTCAAGCCCTCGTGGCCTTCCCATGCCCCCGGGACTCGGCGTAGGGTTCGGACGCCATGGAGTTCCGCATCCTCGGGCCGCTCGAGGTCTCGGTCGGCGACGGGGCGATCAAGCTGGGGGGACCCAAGCAGCGGGCGGTCCTCGCCCACCTGATCCTGCGGGCGGACCGCCCTGTCCCCATCGACCAGTTGATCGACGGCCTGTGGGGGGAGGAGCCGCCCCAGACGGCCAGGAACACCCTGCAGACGTACGTGTACCGGCTGCGGCAGGTGCTCGGCGACGATCGGATCTCCTCGGAGGCCGGCGGCTACGTGCTCCGAGCCGATGCCGCCGAGATCGACGCCGCGCGGTTCGAGGCCATGGTCAAGGCCGCCAAGGCCGACCTCCCGTCCGACCCCTCGAAGGCCGCCGCCGCGCTCTCGGAGGCCCTTGCGCTCTGGCGCGGCGCTCCGCTCGCCGACCTGTCGAACGAGCCCTCGCTCCGGGGCGAGATCGCGAGACTGGAGGAACTCCACCTGTCCGCCACCGAGCACCGCATCGCCGCGGAGATCGAGTTGGGCGGGCACTCGACCGTCGTCTCCGAGCTCGACGCGCTCACCGCCCGGTACCCACTCCGCGAACGGATGTGGGCCAACCTGATGCTCGCGTTGTACCGGCTCGGCCGCCAAGCCGAGGCGCTCGCGGCGTACCAACGGGCCCGGCAGGTGTTGGCCGACGAGCTCGGCACGGAGCCCTCACGGGAGCTCCAACGCCTCAACGAGCAGATCCTCCGGCGCGATCCGTCGCTCGGCCTCAGCGAACCCGCGCGGCAGACCGTCCGACCGAGCCGCGTGGACCTGCAACCCGGCACGGAGGTCGCCAGCTACCGCATCGTCCACACCCTGGGTCGCGGCGGCATGAGCGTGGTCTACCTGGCCGAGCACGACTGGCTCCAGCGGAAAGTCGCGTTGAAGGTCCTGGCTCCGCAGCTGGCCGATGACGAGCGGTTCCGCGAGCGATTCGTCCGCGAGTCTCGGCTCGCGGCCTCGCTCGATCACCCCAACGTGATCCCTATCTACGAAGCAGGCGCCTCGGGCGGAGACCTCTTCATCGCGATGCGGTTCGTGGAGGGCTCGGACCTTCGGACGCTGCTTCACGAGGAGGGAGCGCTGGAGCCTGCACGGGCGATCGGGATCCTCCGTCAGGTCGCGTCCGCCCTGGACGCGGCGCACGAACAAGGGCTCGTGCACCGCGACGTCAAGCCGGCGAACGTGCTGCTAGCTCGACCGCGCAGCTCCGAGCCCGTCGAGCACGTCTACCTCTCGGACTTCGGTCTGACGAAGCGTTCGGCGAGCGATTCCGCCGTCACCGGGACGGGACAGTTCGTGGGCACGCTCGACTACGCGGCGCCCGAGCAGTTCATGGGCGAGACGCCCGACGCGCGGACCGACGTGTACTCGCTCGGATGCGTGCTGTTCGAGTGCCTGACCGGTCGGCCTCCGTTCCGATCGGAGAACGACGCCGGCCTGATGTACGCCCACCTGCAGCAGCCGCCACCTCCCGTGACGAGGGAGCGGCCCGACCTGCCGCACGAGATCGACCGGGTGGTCGGGCGCGCGATGGCGAAGTCGCCAGACGACCGTCCACGCTCGGCGGGCGAACTCGCGGACGGCGCCGCTCGAGCCCTCGGCGCGGAGCTGCCGCCGCGGGAAGCACTGTTGATCGACCCCGGTGAGGGCACCTACAACCCCTACCACCGGTTACTCGCGCAAGGCATCGATCGCGCCATCTCCGAGTTCGGCCTCGACGCGGAGAAGGTCCCCGCCGCCATGGATCTCATGGATCTGGAATTGCGCCGGCTCTCCGAAGACGGTGTCGACCTGATCCTCGTCCCAGCGATCTTCGTCGACGTGAACTCGGTGGCCGCAGAGTTCCCCGACACGCGCTACGTGGCGATCGACTTCACCGGCCGACCCCACCCAAGCCTTCCCAACGTCTCCTACGTCTGCTTCGCCCACAACGAGGGCTCGTTCCTGGCGGGCGCCGCCGCGGCCCTGGAGAGCCGGACCGGGCGGATCGGGTTCATCGGCGGCATGGACATCCCCATGATGCGCGACGAGTTCCAGGTCGGCTACGAGGCCGGTGCCCGGGCGGTCGATCCGAGCATCGAGGTGCGGTCGACATACCTGACCCCTTACTTCGACTTCAGCGGTTTCGGCTCCCCGACGTACGCGTTTGACGTTGCCACGCGCATGTATCGGTGGGGCGCCGACGTCATCTACCATGCCGCCAGCGCCTCGGGACGGGGTGTGTTCCAGGCGGCCGCCGAGATCCAGGACAGGCACGTGTGGGCGATAGGGGTGGACGTCGATCAGTACCAGGAGTTCGCGGCGATAGACCCCAAGGACGCGCCGCCGGAGCTTCACATCGCGGCCTGGCCGTCCCACGTGCTCACCTCGATGGTGAAGAGGGTGGACGTCGCCGTCTATGAGGTGCTCCGAGATTACCCGCGGGGCATCTTCATGTCGGGGGTCCGGCAGTTCGGCCTCGCCGACGGCGGCGTCGACATCGCCTACAGCGGCGGATTCATCGACGACATCCGCCCGCAGATCGAGGACCTGCGAGCGCAGATCATCGCGGGCGATGTCGTCGTCCCTTCGAAAGCTGCCAAGGCTTGAGCGCCATCCAAGCCGTCAGCTCCTCCGCGAAGCGCGGAGCCGACTCCCTTGGGCAGGTAGAGAGGTAAGCCAAGGTCGCGTGCAATCGTCGATCACATCGCCAAACGATGGGCTCGCCGTGCGACGCGGGCTCCCGGTGCGCCCCAATGGCCAGACCGATCTAAGCGGGGACGACTTGACCCGAGATGTCAGGCACCGCACCCGCGATGAAACGGTTGCAATCACAAACGGTGTACAAACACTGGCGATCGCTGTTGTCCGCATGAACGTATTCCGAGTGCCCACAGGTCGCGCAGTAGATCCTGGTGGAGCCTTCGTTGCGGGAGGGTTCGAGCGGTTCGACTCGCGGTCTCATGCGGCCAGCGTAAGCCAGCCGGGGGATCGAAGCATCCGCTGAAGAGGCACCTTGGCATCCGTCGAAAGACCTAAACCGTCGGTTTGCCGTGCTGCGCGGGCTCCCGGTGCGCCTCGTCCTGGCCAATCATTCGGCGACAGGAAGCCTGCACTAGATGCCCGCGGCGTCGGGGAACTCGGAAGGGATCTCCTCGGGCGGCGAACCTATCACGATGGCGATCTCCAGCTGGTCCGCGAGTTCGATGTCGGCGGGATCTCCGCTGAACACTTCCCCGTTCACGAACACCTGAATCGACGCATCGGACGAACAGTAGCCGCCGACGCATTCGGGGGTGAGCGCCACGCCCCACTCCGTGAAGAACTGCCCGAGCGAGTTCGGATCATCGACCGCGGATTCGGTGTGCAAGACGCCGGTGGGGTCATGGGTGTGCAGCGGCGAGATACAGGGCTGTGCGCAGGGAGGATCGATGCCCCCGTATGTCGGTCCGAGGTCGCTCGGCGTGGTGTGGACTGCGGGGTCCGTGATGTCGATGCCGATACCCGCTGGCACCTCGACGGGTGATCCGTTGACGAAGACGTCGAGATGCGCATGGACGTGGTAATCGAGGAACTCGTGGGTCTCGGGCTCGAGGCCGGCGGCGACGGCGAGATCGAGCGGGTCCGATGGAGCCGGCCATGGGACTCCACCCGTCGCCGGCTCGGGGGCGGCCTCCGCTTCCTGAACCTCGGCTGAGCCCTGGCATGCGACCAGCGCCGAAGCGAACAGCGCGAGCACGATCATTCTGCTCACGCGCAACGCATCCATCCGGGCAGTATGCACCGCCGGCTCGCCGTGCGGCGCGGGCAGTCCGTTTGTCCGCTGTAGGGAGCGGGTATGACATCGGTCTCGGCAACATTGGAGGAACGCCCGCCTCGCCCCTCGCAGGTGGGCTTCCTCCATTGGTGGACTTAGGCCGCGCTCGCGGCGCTGGCTCCCCATGCGCCCAGTGGCCAGGTAAGATTCTCCCGACAGACCGCCGACCCGATGCGCGTCGAGGCACCCCCGGAGCGGGGGAACGGGCGGAAGGCTTGGTAGCCGACGGACCAGCACTGTCTTCGCACGGCAAGGGCCAGTGCTTCAACATCCCCTCACCCTCCTCGAGATGAGGTCCTATCCGAGGAGCAGCTCGCGGAATCTTCCATACGGATCTCGGGTTCCGTGGAGT
>CAVSXK010000006.1:0-144370 GCA_963731925.1 uncultured Actinomycetes bacterium | reverse complement strand
CGCGTGCGGCGGGAACTGGTGCTTCACGCCGTGCCGAGGGATGAAGGCGACGCGGTAGGGGCCGATCGAGCCGACGACCGGCGGCGCCGAGGGGTCGCCGTAGGGGGTGTCGACCTCGACGGTCTCCGCGTCCTCCAGGAGCGAGTAGAACCCGGAGCCGCCGAACACGCCGATCCGTGCTTCGGTCACGAAGACGAGGGTTCCTTCGCGGTCCCGGACTTCGAGCCCCTGCCTGTTCCCGAACCCTTCGACGACCCCGCGTCGGAGCCCTTCGACGACGATCCACCGTCGGAGGTCGAGGACCCGGATGAAGCGCCCGATGAGGATCCAGAGGACGAGTCGGAAGAGGGAGGAGGACGAGCCGCCGTCCGAGTCCTTCTTCGACCCCGACCCGGTCTTGGCCGGGGCACGGCTGTCCGTCGCGTAGAAGCCCGAGCCCTTGAACACGATCCCCGCCGGATGGAACACCTTGCGCAGGACCCCGCCGCAGACGCCGCAGGTCGTCAGCGCATCCTCGGAGAACCGCTGGAAGACCTCCATGTGCTGCCCGCACGCGGTGCACTCGTATTCGTAGGTCGGCATGAAGGAAGTGTATCGGGGTATGCAGGTCCGGCCGTCGTGGACGGCGGGTTGCCCTTTGGGGGTACACTCCGGCTCCCCTCAGCGGAGGCGTGATGACGAAGGTACGAAAGGCCGTCATCCCGGCGGCCGGGCTCGGAACCCGGTTCCTTCCGGCGACCAAGGCACAACCCAAGGAGATGCTCCCGCTCCTCGACAAGCCGGCGATCCAGTACGTGGTCGAGGAAGCGGTTCGAGCGGGCCTGACCGACATCATCATCATCACCGGGCGTGGCAAGCACGCGATCGTCGACCACTTCGATCGTTCGTTCGAGCTGGAGCACTTCCTCGAGGCCAAGGGGAAGTTCGACGAGCTGAAGCAGGTCCGCGAGATCTCGGACATGGCCTCGATCCACTACATCCGCCAGCGCGACCCGCTGGGGCTCGGTCACGCCGTCGCGGCGGCCGAGGGCCACGTGCGCGACGAGCCGTTCGCCGTGCTGCTCGGGGACGACCTCATCGTGGAGAGCACGCATCTTCTGCAGGAGATGCTCGCCGTGCACGGGAAGTACGGACGCAGCGTCCTCGGCGCGATGGAGGTGAGCCGGGACGACATCTCGCTCTACGGCGCCATCGAGCCCGAGCTCGTGGAGAACGAGCACCTGGCGCGCGTACGCTCGATCGTGGAGAAGCCGGCACCCGAGGACGCGCCGTCGAACCTCGCCGCGATCGGCCGCTACGTGCTCACGCCGGAGATCTTCGACTGCCTGCGGCGGACGCAGCCGGGTGTGGGCGGGGAGCTTCAGCTCACCGACGCGATCAACCTGCTCGCCCAGGAACAGGCGGTGTACGCGTACGTGTTCGAGGGCGGGCGGTTCGACGTCGGGAACAAGATCGACTACCTGAAGGCCACGATCGAGCTCGCGATCGACCGGGACGACATCGGCAAGGAGTTCCGAAGCTGGCTCGGCGATTTCGTCGAGCGCAAGAAGCTGATCTGACCTGCCGTCACTGACCCGCCGATTAGACTGGCTCGGATGGCGATGCCCGGTCACGTTCACGATCACGACAGCGGCGAGGGCCTGGTGCCGGTCGACGAGGCGCGCGAACGCGTCCTCGCGACGATCAAGCCGCTCCAGCCGCTGGCGCTGCCCCTCACCGAATCCTATGGATGCGTGCTCGCCGAGAGTCTCACGGCCGAGCGCGATATCCCCGATTTCGCGTCCTCCGCGATGGACGGGTTCGCCGTTCGCTCGTCGGAGGTGGCGCCGGCGACGCCCTCGTCGCCGGTCGAGCTGCGGATCGTCGGTCGTTCGATGATCGGGGAGCGCCCCGAGGGAACGGTGGGCGGCGGCGAGGCCTTCGCGATCGCGACCGGTGCGCCCGTTCCGGCGGGGGCGGACACGATCGTCCCGATCGAGAACTGCGAGGCGGTCGAGAGCCGTGTGCGCGTCTTCGCCGGTTCGGCGCAGGGCAAACACATCCGTCCCAGCGGCGAGGACGTCCGGGCGGGCGAGACCCTCGTGCAGGCCGGACGCCGCCTCCAGGCGCCCGAGCTCGGGCTGCTCGCGACCGCGGGCTTCGCGCATCCGCTCGTGCACCCGCGCCCGCGCGTGGTCGTGCTCTCGACCGGCGACGAGCTGATCCCTCCGTCGCGCAAACCCGACTACGGCCAGGTCCGCGACTCGAACGCCTACATGCTGTTCGCGGCGCTGCGCGAGGCGGGAGCGGTCCCCACGATCGCCGGCATCGTCCGCGACGACGTCGATGCGTTCAAGGAGGTCGTGCTCTCGCACCTGACACAAGCCGACGCGTTCATCTCTTCGGGCGGGGTGTCGGTCGGCGAGCGCGACGTCGTGAAGACAGCGTTCTTCCGCCGCGGCGAGGTCGACTTCTACCGCGTCGCGATGCAGCCCGGGATGCCCCAGGGGTTCGGCGAGGTCGAGGGCAAGCCGTACTTCGGCTTGCCGGGCAACCCCGTGAGCGTGTTCGTGAGCTTCGAGGCGTTCATCCGCCCGGCCCTGATGAAGATGATGGGCAGGCGCCAACTCTTCCGGCCCGAGGTGCCGGCTCGCCTCGAGGAGGACGTGACGGGTCCGGCGGGCAAGACGCAGTTCGCTCGCGTCCGCGTTCGCCGGACCAAGGACGGCTGGGTGGCAACGCCCACCGGCGGCCGCGGCTCGAATCTCATCGCGACCGTCGCGAAGGCCAACGGCCTGGCGATCGTGCCGCAGGGAACCGAGACCGCGCGCGCCGGGAGCCAGGTCACGGTCATGTTGTTCCGGTCGGCGGAGGACTGACGCATGTCGTCACGACACGAAGGGGTCGCGCGCATCGTCGAGGTCGGCGCGAAGCAGATGACCGATCGTGAAGCGGTGGCCGAGTGCGTCGTATCGATGACGCCGGACGCATGCGCGCGACTCGTCGCCGGGACGCCGAAGGGCAACCCGCTCGAGGCAGCCCGGATCGCCGGCGTGATGGCCGTGAAACGGACGCCCGATCTCCTGCCGTTCTGTCATCCGATCGCCGTCACCGGCGCCGAGGTGCTCGTCGAGCCCGACGAGCGTAACGGGACGATCCGCGTTCAGACGACGGTGCGCGCGCACGACCGTACCGGTGTGGAGATGGAGGCGCTCACCGGGGCGGCGGTCGGGGCGCTCAGCCTCTACGACACGGCGAAGGCGTTCGACCGTTCGGCGCGCATCGACGGTCTGCGTCTGCTCGAGAAGCGCGGCGGCAAGAGCGGCTACTACAAGGCCGATTGAGCTCGCGCCGACCGATCGTCGTCACGTTCTTGCGACTCGATGACCTTTCGAGCAACTTGCGCGAGGTGTTTGTAGCCCCCTAGCCTCGGTGTTAGGTTGCGAACTCAGCCCAACATCTTGTGCCGGACCGGGGATCCGAACACACGGGGGTTGGATCGGTGGGTTGGCTGTTGCTCGCGGCTCTGGTCATCATGTGGGCCGCCTTCCTCATCCCCTCCTGGAGGGGTTCCCCAGGGACCATGACCGACAAGAGCATGAAGGACTTCGAGCGGAACATGAACATGCTGGCGGAGACAGAATCGCAGGGCCGGTGGATCGTCACGCCTCGCAAGGGGACGACGTTCGTCGGTCGGCGAGCGCGTGCCCAAGCTCGCGCGCGCGAACGCCGCCGCCGCGTGCTCGTGGTCCTGATCGAGAGCCTCGCGCTCACGGCCCTGATCGGTCTGGTCCCTCCGCTCCGAGCGATGTGGTACGCGACGGCGATCCTGCTCGTGCTGCTCGGCGGCTACGTCTGGGCGCTGGTCACGATGAGGGTGAGGACCGCTGAGGCTCGCGGTCCCGCCCGAGCTCACGAAGCGGCGGCGGCGACCCCGGCCACCGCACGTTTGCGTCCGGCACGGCAGCGCTACGCCGCGGACGCATCGAACCGCACGGCTCGCCGGTCGTTCAACGGCCTCCCGGCGCTCGGCGACGAACTCGTGAACATCGTCGTCAAGCCCGCCGCCGGGGTCGACGCGGCGCGCGTCTGACCTCCGCCCGGTGGATCTGAGCGGCGTCTCCGAGGACCTCCGACGACGCTTCGACGCGCGCGTGCAAGCGCGCGAGCGCGCGCTCCCCGCGTCCCGACGAGCGATCCGCTCCTGCGCGAACGCGATCCGCGCGATCCATCGCGGCGAGCTCGAACTCGCGCACCGATTGATGGACGAAGCGAGGGCCGCGATCGACGAGGGACTCGCCGCGGTCGCCGAGCATCCGGACATCCGGTTCGCCGGCTACCTGCAAGACGCGCAGAAGGAGTACGCGGAAGCCCGGCTCACCGAGGTGATCGTGGACGGTAGGAGGGAGGTCCCGACGCCCGACGCGCTCGGCGTCGAGGACGCGCCGTATCTGAACGGGATGGCCGAGGCGATCGGCGAGGCGAGGAGACGGGTCCTCGACCTCCTGCGCGAGGGCCGTGTCGACGACGGGGACGCGGTCCTGTCCGCGATGGAGGACCTGTACGCGGTCCTCGTGACGATGGACTATCCGGATGCGATCACGGGCAACCTGCGGCGTTCGACCGACGTCGCGCGCAGCCTGATCGAGAAGACGCGGGGCGACCTCGCGGTTGCGCGCGTCTCGCAGGACCTTCACGACGCGCTCGACCGGCACCGACGAGAGGTGCTCGAGAAGGAGGACTGAGTGTGGGTATCCGCCTCCTCCCGAAGGCTGATCCGGGCGAGCGTGACCCCTCTGCTACCCTTGCCCGCGTCTCGGGGGTGTAGCTCAGTCCGGTAGAGCACTGCCTTCGCACGGCAGGGGTCAGGGGTTCGAATCCCCTCACCTCCACTGACAGATCCGCCGGTCGGAAGTCGGACCGCACATCGGAGCCTTGCGTCAATCCTTCCTCGGCTCGACGACGTAACGCCTCGCGTAATAGCGCAGCGGTCGAAGAGCGTGGCCCGTACGTCAAGCCCTCGTGGCCTTCCCATGCCCCCGGGACTCGGCGTAGGGTTCGGACGCCATGGAGTTCCGCATCCTCGGGCCGCTCGAGGTCTCGGTCGGCGACGGGGCGATCAAGCTGGGGGGACCCAAGCAGCGGGCGGTCCTCGCCCACCTGATCCTGCGGGCGGACCGCCCTGTCCCCATCGACCATGTTGATCGACGGCCTGTGGGGGGAGGAGCCGCCCCAAACGGCCCGGAACACCCTGCAGACGTACGTGTACCGGCTGCGGCAGGTGCTCGGCGACGATCGGATCTCCTCGGAGGCCGGCGGCTACGTGCTCCGAGCCGATGCCGCCGAGATCGACGCCGCGCGGTTCGAGGCCATGGTCAAGGCCGCCAAGGCCGACCTCGCGTCCGACCCCTCGAAGGCCGCCGCCGCGCTCTCGGAGGCCCTCGCGCTCTGGCGCGGCGCTCCGCTCGCCGACCTGTCGAACGAGCCCTCGCTCCGGGGCGAGATCGCGAGACTGGAGGAACTCCACCTGTCGGCCACCGAGCACCGCATCGCCGCGGAGATCGAGTTGGGCGGGCACTCGACCGTCGTCTCCGAGCTCGACGCGCTCACCGCGCGGTACCCACTCCGCGAACGGATGTGGGCCAACCTGATGCTCGCGTTGTACCGGCTCGGCCGCCAAGCCGAGGCGCTCGCGGCGTACCAACGGGCCCGGCAGGTGTTGGCCGACGAGCTCGGCACGGAGCCCTCACGGGAGCTCCAACGCCTCAACGAGCAGATCCTCCGGCGCGATCCGTCGCTCGGCCTCAGCGAACCCGCGCGGCAGACCGTCCGACCGAGCCGCGTGGACCTGCAACCCGGCACGGAGGTCGCCAGCTACCGCATCGTCCGCACCCTGGGTCGCGGCGGCATGAGCGTGGTCTACCTGGCCGAGCACGACTGGCTCCAGCGGAAAGTCGCGTTGAAGGTCCTGGCTCCGCAGCTGGCCGATGACGAGCGGTTCCGCGAGCGATTCGTCCGCGAGTCTCGGCTCGCGGCCTCGCTCGATCACCCCAACGTGATCCCGATCTACGAAGCAGGCGCCTCGGGCGGAGACCTGTTCATCGCGATGCGGTTCGTGGAGGGCTCGGACCTTCGGACGCTGCTTCACGAGGAGGGAGCGCTGGAGCCTGCACGGGCGATCGGGATCCTCCGTCAGGTCGCGTCCGCCCTGGACGCGGCGCACGAACAGGGGCTCGTGCACCGCGACGTCAAGCCGGCGAACGTGCTGCTGGCTCGACCGCGCAGCTCCGAGCCCGTCGAGCACGTCTACCTCTCGGACTTCGGTCTGACGAAGCGTTCGGCGAGCGATTCCGCCGTCACCGGGACGGGACAGTTCGTGGGCACGCTCGACTACGCGGCGCCCGAGCAGTTCAAGGGCGAGACGCCCGACGCGCGGACCGACGTGTACTCGCTCGGATGCGTGCTGTTCGAGTGCCTGACCGGTCGGCCTCCGTTCCGATCGGAGAACGACGCCGGCCTGATGTACGCCCACCTGCAGCAGCCGCCACCTCCCGTGACGAGGGAGCGGCCCGACCTGCCGCACGAGATCGACCGGGTGGTCGGGCGCGCGATGGCGAAGTCGCCAGACGACCGTCCACGCTCGGCGGGCGAACTCGCGGACGGCGCCGCTCGAGCCCTCGGCGCGGAGCTGCCGCCGCGGGAAGCACTGTTGATCGACCCCGGTGAGGGCACCTACAACCCCTACCACCGGTTACTCGCGCAGGGCATCGATCGCGCCATCTCCGAGTTCGGCCTCGACGCGGAGAAGGTCCCCGCCGCCATGGATCTCATGGATCTGGAATTGCGCCGGCTCTCCGAAGACGGTGTCGACCTGATCCTCGTCCCAGCGATCTTCGTCGACGTGAACGCGGTGGCCGCAGAGTTCCCCGACACGCGCTACGTGGCGATCGACTTCACCGGCCGACCCCACCCAAGCCTTCCCAACGTCTCCTACGTCTGCTTCGCCCACAACGAGGGCTCGTTCCTGGCGGGCGCCGCCGCGGCCCTGGAGAGCCGGACCGGGCGGATCGGGTTCATCGGCGGCATGGACATCCCCATGATGCGCGACGAGTTCCAGGTCGGCTACGAGGCCGGTGCCCGGGCGGTCGATCCGAGCATCGAGGTGCGGTCGACATACCTGACCCCTTACTTCGACTTCAGCGGTTTCGGCTCCCCGGCGTACGCGTTTGACGTTGCCATGCGCATGTATCGGTGGGGCGCCGACGTCATCTACCATGCCGCCAGCGCCTCGGGACGGGGTGTGTTCCAGGCGGCAGCCGAGATCCAGGACAGGCACGTGTGGGCGATAGGGGTGGACGTCGATCAGTACCAGGAGTTCGCGGCGATCGACCCCAAGGACGCGCCGCCGGAGCTTCACATCGCGGCCTGGCCGTCCCACGTGCTCACCTCGATGGTGAAGAGGGTGGACGTCGTCGTCTATGAGGTGCTCCGAGATTACCCGCGGGGCATCTTCACGTCGGGGGTCCGGCAGTTCGGCCTCGCCGAGGGCGTCGTCGACATCGCCTACAGCGGCGGATTCATCGACGACATCCGCCCGCAGATCGAGGACCTGCGAGCGCAGATCATCGCGGGCGATGTCGTCGTCCCTTCGAAACCTGCCAAGGCTTGAGCGCCATCCAAGCCGTCCGCCTCCGCGAAGCGCGGATGGTTCGGCTTGATGATCAACGTCTAGCTCGTCTTCCTGCGAAAACCCCATCGGTGTCGTATCGACAGTCGTCTCACGGCCCTACGGGGGCTGCACCGCACCCGCTCATCACATGGGTTCTGGACCAACTCGAAGCGCGTACCACCCAAGCCGACTCCCCTTGGGCAGGTAGAGAGGTAAGCCAAGGTGCGTGCAATCGTCGATCACATCGCCAAACGATGGGCTCGCCGTGCGACGCGGGCTCCCGGTGCGCCCGAATGGCCAGACACGATCCTAAGCGGGGACGACTTGACCCGAGATGTCAGGCACCGCACCCGCGATGAAACGGTTGCAATCACAAACGGTGTACAAACACTGGCGATCGCTGTTGTCCGCATGAACGTATTCCGAGTGCCCACAGGTCGCGCAGTAGATCCTGGTGGAGCCTTCGTTGCGGGAGGGTTCGAGCGGTTCGACTCGCGGTCTCATGCGGCCAGCGTAAGCCAGCCGGGGGATCGAAGCATCCGCTGAAGAGGCACCTTGGCATCCGTCGAAAGACCTAAACCGTCGGTTTGCCGTGCTGCGCGGGCTCCCGGTGCGCCTCGTCCTGGCCAATCATTCGGCGACAGGAAGCCTGCACTAGATGCCCGCGGCGTCGGGGAACTCGGAAGGGATCTCCTCGGGCGGCGAACCTATCACGATGGCGATCTCCAGCTGGTCCGCGAGTTCGATGTCGGCGGGATCTCCGCTGAACACTTCCCCGTTCACGAACACCTGGATCGACGCATCGGACGAACAGTAGCCGCCGACGCATTCGGGGGTGAGCGCCACGCCCCACTCTGTGAAGAACTGCCCGAGCGAGTTTGGATCATCGACCGCGGATTCGGTGTGCAAGACGCCGGTGGGGTCATGGGTGTGCAGCGGCGAGATACAGGGCTGTGCGCAGGGAGGATCGATGCCCCCGTATGTCGGTCCGAGGTCGCTCGGCGTGGTGTGGACCGCGGGGTCCGTGATGTCGATGCCGATACCCGCTGGCACCTCGACGGGTGATCCGTTGACGAAGACGTCGAGATGCGCATGGACGTGGTAATCGAGGAACTCGTGGGTCTCGGGCTCGAGGCCGGCGGCGACGGCGAGATCGAGCGGGTCCGATGGAGCCGGCCATGGGCACTCCACCCGTCGCCGGCTCGGGGGCGGCCTCCGCTTCCTGAACCTCGGCTGAGCCCTTGGCATGCGACCACCGCCGAAGTGAACAGCGCGAGCACGATCATTCTGCTCACGCGCAACGCATCCATCCGGGCAGTATGCACCGCCGGCTCGCCGTGCGGCGCGGGCAATCCGTTTGTCCGCTGTAGGGAGTGGGTACTACATCGGTCTCGGCAACATCGGAGGAACGCCCGCCTCGCCCCCTCGCAGGTGGGCTTCCTCCATTGGTGGACTAGACCGCAGCTCGCCGTGCGGCGCCGGCTCCCCGTGTGCCCAGTGGCCAGGTGACAGACGCTGAGACCGCCGACCCAATGCAGGGCGAGACACCCCTGAAGCAGGGAACGGGCGAGAAGGGACTGGTAGGACGGACCCGCACTGTCTTCGCACGGCAGGGGCCAGGGGCGTTCAAATCCCCTCACCTCGACGAGATGAGGTCCTATCCGAGGAGCAGCTCGCGGAATCTTCCATGCGGACCTCGAGGTCCGTGGAGTCAAGCGCTTGCGACGACGCTCACGATGTCGGCGGTCTGGCGCTCCGCGCCCTGGGCGGTCGGAAGGCGAACGGCGAAGACCGATCCGGAGGCATCGGATCGGTCGAGCCAGATGCGCGCCCCGAGTCGTTCCGCCGCGCGCTGGCAGATATAGAGTCCCATCCCGACACCGCCGACTTGCCGAGTGGCGGACTGATCGACCTGGTAGAAGCGGTCGAAGATCCTGTCTCGTTGGTCGGGATCGATCCCCGATCCTCGGTCTCGCACTCGGATAACGACGTCATCGGCGTCGACGCCGACGGAGACGGTGACCCGCTCGTTCGTCGGCGAGTACTTGAGCGCATTGTCGATGAGGTTGCGCACGATGCGATAGACGTCTTCTTCGACACCCAGGACCGGTGGCACCTTGTCGGAGATCACGACGTCGACACGCTCTTGTCCATCGTCGGGCGCCTGGTCCTCGACGACGCGGATGATCAGGCCGGCGAGACCGATCATCTGGGTCGGCCTCGAGAGCGATTCGTCGGACTCGACGCGCGACGCGAACAGGAGGTCCTCGATGAGGCGCTTGAGGCGTTCGGAGTGTCGGTCCGCCGCCATCAGGAACTCCTCCTGCTCCGCCGGCGTGAAGTGCACATCCCGGCGTAGGAGCGTCTTGACGAACCCCTGGACGGTGGTGAGCGGGGTTCGGAGCTCATGCGAGACCGTTCCCACGAACTCGTCCTTCAGTCGGCTCATCTCGGTCTCGCGCGCGAGCGCGCGCTCGAGCCGCTCGAGGAGCAACGAGTTCCGGAGGGCGACGCCGACGTGATTGGCGAGCGTCTGGAACAGCTCGAGGTCGTCCTGATCGAACGTGCTGAAGTCGTCGAGTCGGTCGGCGACGGTGAGGATGCCGAGCAGCTGATCGTCCGACGACACGGGCGCGACGATCGCGTCCCGGATCCGCCGGTCCCCGAAGAAGCGCCGGAGCGCCTCGTTGCGGATCGGTCGCGAAAGAAGGACCGACTCGCGCTCGGATACCACGCGAGCCCAGACGCCCTCCGTGGGATCCAAGGGCACCGGTTCGAACGCGATCTCCTCGTCGCCCGGCCCGACCTGACAGCGCACGGGGGTCTGGTCACGGCCTTGCGGCCACAGGACCATCTCGGCGATGTCGGCGTTGAACATCTCCCGCATGTGATGGAGGAGCACCGGGACCATGTCCTCGCGTTCGAGCGACGTTTGCGCGAGGCCGGTCGCGCGTCTGGAGCTGGAGAAGATCGTCGTGCTTCCTCTGGAGATCGGTGAACGCCTTGCCCGCCAGGTAGGTCGTGGCGGCCGGTGCCAAGACCAGCAGGATCGCCGCCGGCTGCTGCAGGAAGACCATCACGCCGACGATCCCGAGTGCCGTGTTCGCGACCGTGAGCGAGGTGCCGAGACCGATCACCTGGTCGAAGAGCTTCATCTTGTCGTCGGACAGCCCGATCGCGACGTTGATCAGCATCCCGCCGACGACGTCGGCGAGGAGGGTCGCGCCGAAGAGCGCCACCCAGAGTGAGGGCCACCCCTCGGGCAGCGCCGAGCGAGAGACGGCGACGAAGACGACCGCGAGGAGGGTCGTGCACGCACGCTGCGCGACGTTGAAGGTCAGGCGGAGCGGCTTCTGCCGGCGGTGAACCGCGAGCGCGATCGCGACACCCACGGTCTGGGCGAGCACGAGTCCGCCCGGCGTCGCGAACGCCAATCCGAACACGAGCGGGATCTCCGCCAGCGAGAAGGTCTGCGCGTGCCGCGCGATGCGGATGTGCATCACGAACACTTCCGCGACGCCAAACGAGACGGCGAGCACCCACAGCGGGAGGGACGGTCCGCCGGCGAACGGCGGTTCCTCGCCTCGCACCCCCAACCACAGCGCGACGCTCACGGCGAAGAGCGCCGTCGTGAGGATCCAGACATCCGCCGCGTGTGAACGGGGACTGACACGCGGGCGGCGGAGCATCTAGTCCCCCCAGATGGTGCTCGCCCAGGCGCCCGAGGACAGGGACGAGGGAGCGTCGTCCGCGCCCCACGAGCCTGCCGACCAGCCGGATCCGCTCCAGGTGCGAGCCGACCACGTCCTTCCGCTCCACGTTCTGGCCGACCATGACGAACCGCTCCAGGTGCGAGCGGACCACGTACGCGCGCTCCAGCTCGAGCCACACCAGCAGTCCCCCGACCACGTCCTGGCGGTCCAATCCCCGCCGGACCAGCTCGTACCGTCCCAGCTGCTCGACGCCCAGCTCGCGGCATCCCAGGTATCGCCGAAGATCGTCTGCTCTCCCTCGAGGACGGTGCCGTCGTCCTCGGTGACGACGGAGCCGCGGGCGAGCTGCAGGGACCCCAGTCCGGTCGATCGGGGCCACGTCTGCACGGCGCCCGCGACGGTCGAGAGCTTGGCCTCCCTCGCCCGGTGGAGGTTGATGAGCCCCGCGCCCTGCGCGACGGGATCCGCGTTGGGGAGCGGCACCGCGGTCTGCATGAGCAGGGCCTTCACCTGATCGGGGGTGAGCTCGGGATGCTGCTCCAGGATCGTCGCCACGGCCCCCGAAACGATCGCGGCCGCCTGCGATGAGCCGCTGCCCTTGATGAATCGGGTCGCTCCGACGCGTGCGCCCGGGTTCGCCTCGTCGACGAAGCTGCCGGGATCGCGAAGGCTGATGATCGACTTGCCGGGGGCGACGAGGTCGGGGTGCCGGAGCGCGTTGCCGCGCGATTGCCAGGACGGGATGACGTCGTCCTTGGGGTCATCCGTTCCCCTGGTGTCGTCACCACCGACCGCGATCACGTAGGGGTCGTACGCCGGGTTGTTGAGCTGCGGCGTGCCGAAGCCGGAGTTGCCCGCCGCGACGACCACCACGATGCCGTGGAGCCACGCGACCTCGGCCGCGTATGCCAGCGGGTCGAGCTGGTAGTCCTGCGTGCCGTCGGTCCCGAAGGACAGGTTGAGGACGCGGATGTTCAGACCGTCGCTGTTGCGGTGCTGGACGATCCAATCGATCGCGGCGATGACCTGCGACACGTCGGTCGCGCCGTCGCTCGCCGCCACCTTGATCGAGACGATGCGAGCGCCGGGAGCGGCACCGACGAAGTAGTGATCGGCCTCCTCGTCCTCCTTGCCTGGCGGGATGGCAGCATCTCGTCCCGCGATCAGACCCGCCATGTGGGTGCCGTGGCCATAGGTGTCGATGTCGGTCAGATTCGGAGCCTGCGAGTCGAACGAGAGGTCGGGGCCGTTGATCACCTGCAGGTCGATGCCCGGCAGGGGGGCGACGCCCGAGTCGATCAGCGCGACGTCGATACCTTCCCCCGTCCAGCCCTGCTGCCACATCTCGTGACAGCTTCGTGTTCTTCGCCACCTTCCACCAGGAACCGGGATGCTTGTTCGGATCGATGCCGTCGACGTTGCCGAGCAACCGAACCGAGGCATCCGGGGTGACGGAGACGATCGCCGGCGATCCATCCAATCCGGTGAGCTCGCCGATCGGAACCTTCGCGGCGAACCCGTCGATGATCGAGATGCGACGACCCACCTCGCCACCGGCATCGAGGACGAGGCGTTCGGCGACGTCGACGGATCCTTCTCTGTCCTCGAACGATGACCGGGACCAGCTGGTCCGGCGCTGCCGTAGGCGCGGCGGGAGGGAGGATGAGGGCGGTGAGCAGGAGCGACACCGCCATCGCACCCACGAGAGCACGCTGGGGAGTGACGGCGCCCGTGGTGCGGAACCGTCGCGGTGTTCGCCTGCCTGGGCCGTTGCCGCGCATCCGCTGCATGTCCATGTCACCCCCGTTCGTCGGACTTCATCCTGGGGGACGTGGTGTAGGTCATGCATCCGTCGGATAGTCGTTTGTGATGCCGGCCGCCCGGCGACGAACGGCGACCCGCTCCGACGTCCCGGGGGACGCCTTTTGACCTAACCGCGTGTGTGCCGCCAGGGGTGGAGGTTCCCGAGGAGGATCCGCCCACGCGTCAGGGCGAGGTCGGCGTCGGTGCCCGGACGATCGATCTCGTTCGCTAGGCTTCCTCCATGACCCTGGCTCGGGACGCGGTCCTGTGGGCGGCCGACCATCGGTGGCTCCGCGAGCATCTCCCGAAGTACCGCTTCGTCCGGCGGAGCGTGCGTCGCTTCATGCCCGGCGAGACGCTCGAGGACGCGATCGCCGCCGCGACGCGACTGCGCGAACGCGGCCTCCCGACGATGTTCACGGCGCTCGGCGAGAACGTCACCGAGCTCTCGGACGCGCGGCGGGTCGTCGCGAACTACCGAGACGCCTACGACCGAGTCGCGGACGCCGGTCTGGACACCGAGTTCTCGGTCAAGCCGAGCCATCTCGGGCTCGACCTCGATCCCGAGGCCGCCCTCGCGAACCTCGAGGAGCTCGCCACCAAGGCAGCCGAACGCGACAACTGGCTCTGGCTCGACATGGAGTCGGCGGACTACGTCGACGGGACGCTCGACCTGTATCGCAAGCTCCGCGCCGGGCGCCCGAACGTCGGCGTCTGCCTCCAGGCGTACCTGAAGCGCACGGCCGACGACGTGGACTCGCTGATGCCGCTCGATCCCACGATCCGGCTCGTGAAGGGCGCGTATCGCGAGCCGCGCGAGCTCGTGTTCGGCTCGCGCGAGGTGATCGACGAAGCGTACCGACGGCTCGCGCTGTTGATCCTCGCGCGGAAGGGCCCGGTCGGCCGTCTCGCGCTCGGCACCCACGACGTGGGCCTCGTCCGGCAGATCGAGGCCGACGCCGAGGGGCACGAGGGGTTCGAGGTGCACATGTTGTTCGGGATCCGCCAGGCCGACCTGCTCCGGTTGAGGTCCGAGGGCTACGCGGCGCGCTCGTTGATCTCGTACGGGACGCACTGGTACCCGTGGTTCATGCGGCGGATCGCCGAGAAGCCGGTCGAGAACACCCTGCTCGCGCTGCGCAACCTCGTGGCTCGCGGCTGACGTCAGCCGAGGATCCGCGCGTCGCCGAAGCCGGCGTCGAGCTTCGTTTCCTGCTCGAACCGGCGAGGATGGAACTGCTCCAGACCCGGATCGACCGGAGCGTCGGTGATCAGATCCGCGATGTGCGCGCCGAGCGCGGGTGCGAGCTTGAACCCGTGGCCGCTCGACCCGGCGTCGACGAACACCCGGGGGGCGATCTCGCCGATCACGGGCTGCCAGTCGGGGCTCACGTCGTACAGGCTCGCCCACCCCCCGCGCGACGTCGCGTGCAGCAGAGGAGGAGCGCGCTTGACCACCCGAGCGCCGAGCTGCGACGCCTCGTCCGGGCCCACCCGCTCGTCGAAATCGTCCGGATCGACCGTGGGTTCGGGGTGGAGCGGACCGACGAGGAACAGCTCGTCGCCTTCGGGTCGGAAGTAGTAGCCGTTCGGGAGGTCGCCGTGGGCGGGTACGCGGACGTCGTCGCTCCACGCGAACGTCGCGACGATGTGGCGTTCGACCGTGAGCGGCAGCTCGGCGCCCACCATCGCGGCGAGGCCCTGCGACCAGGGTCCGGCGGCGATCAGGACGCGTTCGGCGGTGACCGTGTCGCCCTCGCTCGTCGTGAGCGTCCACGCCTTACCCTCCGGCTCGATCGCCGTGACGCGTCCGTAGAGCGTCTCGGCGCCGAGCTCGCGGGCGCGTTCGAGCATCCCCTGGGTCGTGAGCACGGGGTCGGCGTAGCCGGCGTCGCGCTCGAAGGCCGCGACCGCGATCCCGTCGAGATCGAAGGCCGGCCATTCGGCCACGACCTGTTGGGGTTCGAGCAGGTCGGTCGGGATGCCTTGCTCGTTCAGGCGTGGCACGACCTCGCGTACGGTCGCCTCGTCCTCGGGTGGGTGGAGCACGAGCAGGCCGGTCTCGCGGAACCCCGACGACCGACCCGTGTGCTGCTCGAAGTCCCGGAACATCCCGATCGAGTCGCGTGCGACCGACGCGAGGAACGCGTTGGTGTAGTACGCGCGGACGATCGCGCTCGAACGGCCGGTGGGTCCACCCGCGGCGGCGGACCGTTCGATCACGACGGTTCGAACGCCACGGCCCGCGAGGTGGAACGCGACGCTCGCACCGTGCACGCCCGCGCCGATCACGGCGACGTCGAACGCCGTCATGACACGGACTCCTCGTCTCCGACGATGCGCTAGCTCCGCGGATCTTGTTCGATCGCCACGTCGGCCGGGGTTCCCAGCCGTTTGGCCACCACGGCGAAACGGTCGTTCTCCTCGACGATCGCCTCGATGTCACCGATGAAGTGCTCGGGCACGATCGCGAACCGCCGTGGATCGCTCCGCACCCGCTGGTACTCGGCCATCGTGATGTCGATCCTGCGATCACAGCTCTTCAGAGCACACTCGCACGCGATGCTGATTTGACGACCGGCCGGCTCACCCTGGTGCGCCTGTTCGATCTCCTCGTTGATGTCCCGGGCCGCGGCCTCGTTCAGGGCCATCCGCTCCTCGCGAGAGCTCATGGCAGGCATTATCGTTCACGGCCGAGCAGGAAGGATAGGGTCGTTCCACGGCCTGAGAACGGGCGAACGGATGAGAGGATCCGAGGGCCCTTGGGGGTCGATCGAGGAGACCGAGATGAAGCGGGGAACCAGATCTGGACCGTGGATCGCGCTCTTGCTCGTCGGGGCGATCGCCTGCGGGGCGAGGGCCCAGATCGCGGTGGCGCAGGAGACCGGTGGAGACACCGGTGCCACCGACGACGAGAAGGTGGTCTTCACGTGGGGTGGCACGGGCGAGCCGACCTCGCTGAACCCGATGTCCGGCTATAGCGCGATCGACGGGTACTTCTGGACACCCCAGTACCACCTGCTGATCGACTTCGACGTCAACTTCGACGCCGAGCCCGGCCTCGCGACCGAGGTCGAGACCAGCGATGACAACATGACCTTCACGTACACGATCAGCGACCGGTTCGTCTGGTCCGACGGCGAACCGGTGACCGCCGAGGACGTCGCGTACACGATCAACCTCTACAAGAGCAACCACGCCTACATCCCGCAGGGCTTCCTCACGCTGATCGATGGGGAGGTCCGGGTCCTCGACGACACCCACATCCAGTTCGACACGCTCGGACCGACGAGCCTGTACTCGGGCGAGAGCCCCTACATGTACTTCTACATCCTGCCCAAGCACGTCTTCGAGGAGATCGAGCAGGGCAACTGTCCCGACGGCGCGGATCCGTGTACGCCGAAGGGCTACGAGAACGTCCCGAGCGTGGGCAGCGGCCCGTTCACGATCGCCGAGTACGAGGTCGGGCAGTTCGTCCGCATGGAGCGGAACCCCTTCTGGACCGGTCCCGAGCCCGCCATCGACGAGATCATCTACCGCATCTACAGGAACGACGACGCGCTCTCCCAGGCGTTGGAGCAAGGTGAGGTCGATTTCGCGTACCTCACGACCCCGAACGTCTTCAACTCGCTCGAGGGCAAAGAGAACATCGGCACGATGGTCGGATCGATCCCTTCTTTCTCCGAGATCGGCCTGAACACGGGGTCCGCCTACCAAGAGGCCGGGGACGGCTTCACCCCGCACGGGGACGGGCACCCGGCCCTGACGGACGTGACCGTCCGGCAGGCGATCCGGATGGCGATCAACAGCGAGGAGCTGGTCGACAAGGTCCTCCTCGGGTACGGCTCGCCGGGTGACTCGATCGTTCCACCCGTCACGCTCGCCGGTGCCCGATGGGAACCCACCGGTGACGAGAAGCTCGCGTGGGACATCCCGGCGGCCAACCAACTCCTGGAGGACGCCGGCTACACCGACACCGACGGCGACGGCGTCCGCGAGATGCCTGCCGGCTCGCTCGAGCCGGGTAGACCGCTCGAGTTCCGCTATTACGTGCGCACGAGCGACCAGACGTCGGTCGACTCCGCTCCGTTCATCTCCGAATGGCTCGGTCAGATCGGCATCGAGGCGGAGGTCATCGCCGTCACCTCCGGGCGGCTCGGCGACTTCGTCAACGGAGGGACGTTCGACATGTTCAGCTGGGGCTGGTATCCGACTCTGGATCCGGATGCGGTTCTCTCCTGGATGAAGTGCGACCAGCGGCCGCCGGACGGCTCGACGTACGGGAACGACGACTCGTACTACTGCAACCCCGAGTTCGACCAGATGTACCTCGACCAACAGCAGGCGCTCGACGTGAACGATCGGTGGGACATCGTCCACGAGATGCAGAAGATCTTCTACGAGGACGCGGCGTACTCGGTCCTGTGGTACGACCCGTACCTCCAGGCCTACCGGACCGACAGGTTCACCGGCTACAACCCGCAACCGCCGCCGAACGGCGACCTGCTCGAGGGCTGGGGTGGCGTCAGCGACGTCTGGCTGACGCTCCGCCCGTGAGCGAGGCCGAGGGCGGCGGGGGGAGCTCCGCCGAGGCCCGCGGCGTCTCGCCGCTGC
This sequence comes from uncultured Actinomycetes bacterium, assembly GCA_963731925.1. Classification (GTDB taxonomy): domain Bacteria; phylum Actinomycetota; class UBA4738; order UBA4738; family HRBIN12; genus DASSJM01. Next base: position 126,592 of record CAVSXK010000006.1, on the reverse strand, counting down.
TGTGGGCGGGCATCGCGGCGGTCCTGGTGATCGGGGCGGTCGTCCTGTTCGCGCGTCGCCGACGCGTGAGCGACGAGGACAGCTAAGGGTCGTCCTCTACCTGAACGTCACGGCTCCTCCATCCACTCGCGGAACGCCTTGACGACGTGCGGTTTCGGGTTTGCGTCGAGGGTGGTTTGGATCATGAGCCAACCCGCCGTCGCGTCGTCGTTCTCAAGGAGCCAGCGCTGCTCCGGGCTCGTGATGAGCGGATCGTTGAAGTGAGCCCGGAGATCGGGGTTCGACGCGAGGACCTCGCGATACCTCACGGCGGCCGCGGAGAGGAGCCGCTGATACTCCGCCTCGGACGGCTCGTGGTTGAGCACCTCGGCGAGGCAGTCGTACGCCTTCCGAACCATCCTGTTCCTGTTCATCACGGCACCTTTCTCAGCAACTCGGGGGACCGAGCTTCCGATCGCGAAGCATGCCGTCGGCGGCCTTGGTGGTGGTGCAATCGGCCAGGCTATCGTTCAGCATTCGGAGCACCTCGGCGCGGCGGCGGGATGGACGGCTCGGGCTCGCGGCCACGGCCCCCTGCCGATCTACGTCACGCGGGGGGCGAACTCGATTCGAGGTCGTGGATCTCCTCCGTCTCCTCCGATCGGAGATCGGGGATGGCGAAGTCGGGATCGGTCTCCGAGCGCTGTTCCAGGTGATGCAGCCGGTTGTACACGGCCTGCCGCGTGATGCCGAGCGCGTCCCCGATGTCGGTGGGTGAGGCGCCGAGCTCGCGTGCCTTGATGATGCATGCGGCCTCGAGCTCATCGAGGTAACGCCGGAGCCGGTGGATGGCCTCGAGCGTCTGGAGCGGGAGCTCGGGCGTCTCGAGGTGCCGGATGAGCCGGCGGGGGAACTTCAAGACCCGCATCTAGGCACCGTAACCGGGTTTGGAGGCACGGCGGTATAGCCGAAGCGGTTGAATCGTCCCCCCCTACTGCAGGCTAAGCCGTCTGCCCAAGGGCCCCGAATGGCCGCATTCTGTTCCCTTGCAGGTCTTTTGTCAACGAGATGGACGCAGACGCAACGACGTTTCGCACGGTGAGATTTCCCCAACCCACAGGGTACCGAGCACAAGATTGGCCACCTGACGTGTCAACGGACTTGACGCGGGGCTTGCATCCGGCGTAGGTTCGGCGTCTACCAGGCGTAGCCCGAATGGCCCACTGCCTGGTCGGTAGCTTGGAGGATGGGAGGGCTCCAGCAGGTGACGTCTTTCGGAACCGGATCCATAGGTCCGCCGGCGAGTTCACGTGTTCGAACGCCGGGAGGGCATGTACCTGAGTCAGTCCGTCCGAAAGCAGGCACGTCAGCATTCATCGATCCGCACGAGGGTCAGGGGCGGATAACCGCTTCAGTAGGCAGGGGGTTAGGAAGGAGATTGCTCTTGGAACGTGCTGTCCGTATTCGGTTCTAGCAAGGAGAAGGTAGATGAGGAAGGTAGCAATCGCAGGACTGGCAGTGCTCGCGCTCGGCTATCGCTCGCCGTGCCGGCACTCGCCACCCATCCGGAGGTACAGCTCTGCCGGGCAGCAACTTCGAGATCGATGTACCGAACGCAAACCTGAAGGTCGACGATCCAGCGCCGCCGTCTCTGGACTGGGCGAACGTCACGCGAGAGACCGCAGAGCGCGGACGACGCCGACCGGGTGCGAACGACGACTCGTTCACGCGAGGGCACCAAGGAAGACACCGCAGTTCCGGCCATCGTCGACCGGGTCGATCCCGAACAACAAGAGCGACCTGCTCAACTTCGGCGCGTACTTTGAGGAGGACGCCGCGGGCGAGTTCCTGAACGTCTTCTGGCAGCCGCGTTCAGGAGCCCAACGGGCACGACGAACATGGACTTCGAGTTCAACCAGTCCGACGACGCTGTCGTCCAACGGCGTCACTCCGGTCCGTACCGCTGGTGACGTGCTCATCCAGTACGACCTGTCGTCAGGGCGGAACCAACCCGCAGCTGTTCCTGTCCCTCTGGGTGACCTCTGGCCCGAACTCGGGCTGTGAAGCGCAACGGCGCCAAGGTGCCGTGTTGGTCCGACAAGGTGAACCTGACCTCCGCTGGCCTCGCCACCGGCTCGATCAACACGACGGCGATCCCGGCTGCCGAGTGAGCCTGCTCGAGCTTCCGCAGCCGCTCCTCTTCCGCCTCTTGGGCCACATTCCGTTGCTGTTGCTCCTCGGTGAGAACCGTCACGTAGTACTCGTTCGCCATCTGGATATCCCGATCTACGTTCTCTCCGATCGAGGTGATCGAAGTCCTCTTCGCTGTCGAGAGGAAGGACGATGATCTCCGACTCTTGAATGGAGGGTGGCGGGTACTCCTGTCCCCGATGCCTGGACTCGAAGAACTCCCTCCACTCACGCGGCGGCGACGCCGAGATCGGGAAGTGAAGCACGATCCGGGTCGTTCCGGTCCGTTCGTCGACGTTGCGTGGATCCGGCTTCCCCGTTCGCTTGACCGGTTCCCAGTCCGTCATGGCTACTCCCTTCCCTCAAGCTGCTGGTCCCACCGCGCGTCAGGCTACGCCGCCGAGTTCGACATAGCGGAAGCAGGACGCTACGTGGTCGTTCACCAGGCCGCACGCCTGCATGAAGGCGTAGCACACGGTCGGCCCGACGAATCGGAACCCGCGCTTCTTCAGATCCTTGCTCATCGCCTTCGACTCCGCGGTCTCGGCAGGGATGTCGCCCAAACGCATGAACCGCCCGACGAGCGGATGGCCGCCCACGAACGACCACAGGTACGCGTCGAGCGATCCGAGCTCCCGCTGGACCTCGCGCACGCGAGCCGCGTTGTTCACCGTGGACTCGACCTTCAGCCGGTTGCGAACGATGCCCGGGTCCTGGAGCAGGCGTTCGACCTTCGCGGGCGTGAAGCGCGCGACCTTCGCGGGATCGAACCCGGCGAACGCGCTCCGGTACCCGTCCCTCTTGTTCAAGATCGTCGACCAGGAGAGGCCCGCCTGGGCGCCCTCGAGGCTGAGCATCTCGAACAGGCGTGCGTCGTCGTGGACCGGCACGCCCCACTCCTCGTCGTGGTACGCGAGGTAGACCGGCTGGTCGAGCGGGACCCACTCGCAGCGCTTCGGCATCGGCTCGAACGCTAGCATCGGGCATCGACATGGACACACCGTGGTGGTCGAGGCCTGGGCTCGAGGTTCGCGACGGTCGGCTGCTCGTGGCCGGGCGCGACGCGGAGGCGCTCGCCCGGGAGCACGGGACGCCCGCGTTCGTCTACGACCTCGTCCGGATCGAGGATCAGGCGCGGTCGCTGGTGGGCGCGTTCGAGAGCGCGGGGGTCCCGTTCCGGCTCCGGCTCGCCGTGAAGGCTCAGCGCGAGCCCGAGGTCCTCGCGTTCGTCCGAAGCCTCGGGTTCGTCGGCATCGACGCGTGCTCGCCCCGCGAGGTCCGCCTTGCCTTGGACCACGGGTGGACGGCCGAGGAGATCAGCTTCACCGGGACGAACCTGTCCGACCGAGACCTCGACGCGATCCTTCCGACCGGCGTCCACATCAACGTCGACCTGCTGTCCCAGCTCGATCGGTACGGTCGCCGGGCGCCCGGGTCGACGGTCGGGATCCGCGTGAACCCGCGGGCCGGGGCCGCCTCACGCCCAGGGCTGGCCGGGTTGTACACCGGGGGCCATCGGCCGTCGAAGTTCGGGATCCTCCAGGAGCAGCTCGACGACGCCCTCGAGATCGCGCGGACGCACGACCTCACGATCGACACGGTTCACCTTCACGTCGGCCGGGGTGTGCTCACCGACGCCCTACCGGCGTTCGAGATGGCCGTCGAGCGCGCCGTCCCGATGGCCGAGCGGCTCGTCGCGGCCGGGCATCCGATCTCCGAGGTGAACGTGGGAGGAGGCCTCGGCGTCCCGTACGACACGGGGCAGGAACCCCTGGACGTCCACGCGTACGCAGACGTCCTGCGCCGCCACCTGGCCCCCCTCGGCGTCACGGTCGCCTGCGAGCCGGGGGACTTCCTCACGAAAGACATGGGGGTGTTGCTCGCCGAGGTGGTCAGCGTCGACGACCGCGACGGCTACCGGTTCGTAGGGCTCGACGCCGGGTTCAACGTCGCGCCCGAGCACTTCATCTACGAGGAACCTGTCCCGATCGTCCTGTCCCGAGCCGTCGACGGACCGCGAGGGCGCCCGGTCACGGTGGCCGGCAACATCAACGAGGGCGACGACCTGTGGGGTGAGGACGTCGCGCTCCCCGAGCCGCACGAGGGGGACGTGCTGGCGTTGCTCCGCATGGGCAGCTACAACCGGTCGATGCACATCGACCACTGCCTCCGCCCGCCGGCCGGGACGGTCGCGTTTGCCGACCGGCGATAACTCGAGGTCGATCACGAAGAGCACGTGTCGTTCATGGGGCCCCCTTAGCTCGCCTCGAAGGTCGGCGGTCCGATCTCTTCGATGCAACCGGTCTCGGGAGGCGACGTGGGGTCCTCGATCCAGGCGTTCCGGATGTTCCGGTAGCAATCGAGCGAGCCGAGCACGTTGTGTCCCTGGTAGGGCACATCGACGAGGAAGGATCCGGAGAACGAGGTGGTTGCCTGCTCCGCGTCCGGGAGAGAGCTGTACGCGTCGTACCCCCCGACGTAGATGAGCATCGGGATGTCCGACGAGACCGGTCGATGCGCGACCGAGGTCGCCTCACCCACGTCCCAGGCCTCGCACACGTCCAGGTAAGGGCTCGCCACGTATGCCTCCTGGAAACCCGGCTCGCCTCCGGCCATCCCGGTGAGGCGCGAAGGCTCGACGAACGGGACTTCGTCATGGCAGAGGATCGAGAAGAAGGCACCCTCGAAGAACGGGTTGTCCCCGCAGACGGGCTGATAACCCAAGCAAAGCGGCTCAGCGGAGAGGAGGCGGGCGACGAGGTCGACCCTTCCTTCCATGGCACCGTAGATGATGGCCGGGACCCGACGCACCATTCCGAGCTCCATGTCCGAGACCATGGCGCGAACCGCTCTGAGGAACGCCCCGCCGTCCACCACGACACGGATGGAGTGCCCCCCAGCCCCCGCCGGTGACTCGACGGTTGCGGTGATGGGCTCTTCATCGAGCTGGGCCAGGGTCTCCTGGAGGGCGTTCGACAGATCGGGGAACCGGCGGCTGCATGCCGGATCGGCTGCACAGTCGGCGGAGACCTGACTCAAGGCATGCTCGGTTCCCGAGATGCCCAAGGTGAGCTCGTCCACCTGCGGGAACTGAGGCGTGTCGAACCACATGGCGCGGACGTGATCCGGGGAAAGACGGATGACCTCGAGAGCGATGCGCGAAGCGCTCCCGTAGGAAGAGATGTTCCATCGAGGAATGCCGAGTGCCCGTCGTACGTCCTCGACGTCTGCGGCGATCTCACCGAGGTTGTACGCCGACAGGTCGATCCCCTCGCCAGTCAGCCGACTGTGGCAAGCCTCCACCGCACTCTGGAGGTCGGCTCTCGCCTCGATATCTGAGAGGCGGGCCCCGACCAGCTGCTCGCCGAGGCGCTCCACCTCCGGGCAGGCCAGCGTCGGCTCCGAGTGACCGGTCCCGCGCTGGTCGACCAGGATGAGCTCGCGGTTGTATCGCTGGGCGCCTGGGGCGAATCCGCCATAGTCGGGAGTGTCTCCGAGGTCGATGCCAAGGGTGAGCACCGGATCCGGTGCCGGGTTACCGCCCGGGGGCTCGATCCGGGTAACGAAGAGCCTGATGGTGTCCCCCCCGGGCTCCGATCGGTTCTCCAGGACGGTTAGGAACCCACAGGTCACCGGCGTCAGGACCACATGAGTGACGTCGTCCGGACATGGCCCCTGCTGGAACGTGGGCCGGAACTCGGGCTCCGACGACTCGGTGCACGAAGCCAAGAGGAGCAAGGCCGCTCCCAGAAACGTGGTCAGCGTGGGATCCGCGCATCTCAGCTCACTCGTTCCCACGCTATGCCTGGATAGAAGAAGCTGATGGCGTACGCGGCAGTTCTGCGGCAACTCCCTGAGGTGCACGATTCCGGTGGCGAGACGGCGAAGGCGATCGTGTCGCCATCGATCATGTAATCGACGTGCAATCCGGCGAACAGGATGGTGTTTCGGTCGACGATCTCGTAGTTGCCGTTGTCCATCTCCTCCCCGTCCGGGTTGAAGGCAGTGTAGGTACCGTCGTCCCAAAACGCGGATGTGCGAGGGACGGGGCCTGCCGCATCGGCGCACGGATGTTTGGGGTCCTCCGGGCGCACGTTCTCGGGTGTAGTGAGCAGGACAGCACCCGCCACCCATTCAGGAGCGAAATCCCGCAATCCTGCCTGCGTCGAGCGCTCGCACCAATATTTGACAGGTAGGCGTTCCCTCCCACCTGCCGACGATCTGGGCATCGAGCGTCGCATTCACCGAGGGGGTCGGTGTCTGAGACGTCTCCGTGGAGCGAGCGTTGTGTTCGACGGATCGGACCCGTCGCCTCCACCACACGCTGCAAGCAAGAGCGACATGATCGTCGCGACGACCGTCCCTCGCGCGATCGATCGGTATGCCAGTCCCATGACTCGCCTCCCTCAGATACGATCCGAAGAGAAGAAGACCTGGACGTCAGAACCGTTTAGCCAGGGAACGTCAAGACTGGACCTCCCATGGCTCGGAGGAGAAGAGGACTCGGCGGACCTCACAGTCCTCCTCGAGGGGCATGAAGGTGAGCCGGCGACCCGTGAGCTCCCACCGGTAGACGCCGACCGACTGTGGGCAGGTGAGGTTGATGAACGCGTTGGTCGTGAACTGGTTGCCCGAGAGCCGGAAGGAGATGCCCGAGGGCGAGGGCCCCTCACGGCCGAAGCCTTGCGGGACGGACAGCAGCACGACGCCGTCGGGGAGGAGTCGCATGGTGTACCGCCCGGCAAGGCCGTTGTCATGAACCCGTGGATCGTCGTTCGGAAGCGTCACCGTGTAGGTGCCGGCGATCTCCAGGTACAACGGACGGTTCGGACCGATGCTCGGTATCGCGGCCGGCTTCGTCTCCGTCCCGAGGCCGCGCAGCCCCATGATCGCGAGCCCCATGCCGGCCGTGACGACCAGGGCCGCGGCGCCGGCGGCGATCCGTTGGTTCCGCTGCTTCCGCCGGCGGCGCTCGAACAGCCGGTCGAGGGCGCCCGGCGCGAGCTCGAATCGCTCGCTCTTGCGCTCGAGGTCCTGGCGGAATTCAGACATCGTCCCGCTCCAGCGTTCGTCTCATGGCGGCCCGGCCCTGGGACGCGAGGGCTCGAACGGTGACCGGCCGCACGCCGAGCACCTTGCCGGCGGCCTCGGAGCTGTAGCCGAGCAGCTCAGTGAGCACGATCGCGGCCCGCTGTCGTGGGCTGAGCTCGGCGAGCCCCTGCTCGACCATGAACCTGGCATCCGCGGCCGCGTACTCGTCGTTGCCCTCACCGACGCCGAGCGTGCGGCGGAGCGCCATCGCGGCTCGTCGCGACCGGCGCTTGAAGACGTTGAAAGCGATCCGGTACAGGTACCCCGTGGGGTCGTCCATCTGCCGGACGCGGTCCCAACGCTCGAACACGTTGAGGAACGCGTCCTGCATCACCTCCTCGGCCTCGTGGCGGTTCCCCGTGACCAGGCACAGCCGTCGGAACATGGCCGCGCTCTCCGCCTCGAAGAACCCTTCGAAGCTCTGTGCCTCGCTCACGGACTCGTCAGGCGAGAGCCCGCGCGAGACCACGAGCCGGAGCGGCTGCGGCATCCTGATAGGAGAAGACCTCGACAGCCGGTTCCGTTTAGCGCGTCAGCGATCTCGCCTGATGGCACAGATGGTTGCCCCTCCCGTCCAATCGAAGCAGAGTCCAGCCGCCCGCTCCAGGGCCGCCCTCGGTGGAACCCGGCAGCCGTGACATCAGAACGTGACGTGGTCTTCGGCTCGATCCCGCCCTCGGCCGTTCCCAGCCTCAGGTAGGTCTCACACGCAGCCGAACGAGGTGACCGTGGCCCTTCGGAAACGTCGACTGGCCGGGCACGACCGCGAGCGCCACGTCGAAGGTATCGACGTCGTCCAACTGGCTCTCGACGACGACGGTCGTCGGCTCGGCGATCGTCGCGATGAGCGCATAGACGTCCGGGCGAGCGTCGTGAGCCGGCACCGCCTCCTTGGGTTCGAGATCGACCACGAAGACCGTTCCGTGGAGGGCCGCCGAACGGAGCGCGAACGGCGAGTCCTCACGCCCGCACCACCGTTCGAGATGGGGGAGCAGGTGGGCCTCGGGCTGCTCGGTGTTCCAATCCGGCCGGGCCATCTCCTCGAGCAAACCGCGGATCGGAGACGCGAAGGCTTCACCGTCCGAGACGCCGGCGCCCGTGCGGTCGCCGTCCCACCGTTCGTTCACCGGGTTCGCGGGAACCCGAGGTCGACCGAGCTCTTCGCCGGGTCCGGCCACCGCTGCGTGACCACCTTGCCGCGCGTGTAGAAGCGGATCCCCTCCGGCCCGTACATGTGGGCGTCGCCGAACAGCGAGCTCTTCCACCCGCCGAACGAGTAGTAGGCGACCGGCACCGGGATCGGGACGTTGATGCCGACCATCCCCGCCTCGACCTCGAACGTGAACTGGCGCGCCGCGCCGCCGTCGCGCGTGAACAGCGCCACGCCGTTCCCGTACGGGTTGCGGTTCACGAGGTCCACGGCCTGGTCGTAGGTCTCGACTCGCGTCATCGAGAGCACCGGCCCGAAGATCTCGTCCTTGTACGCGTCCATGTCCGGCGTCACGTCGTCCATCAGCGACGGAGCGAGGAAGAACCCGGGACTCTCCTTGTACAACGGGTGGTCGCGGCCGTCGGTCACGATGCGTGCGCCCTGCGCGGGCCCGCTGTCCAGGTACGAGGCCACCTTGTCTCGGTGCTCCCGGGTGATGAGCGGACCCATCTCGGACTCGGGGTCCATGCCGGGGCCGACCTTGACCTTCGGCAGGCGGTCGGCGATCGCGTCGATCACCGTGTCGGCGATCGAGCCGACGCTCGTCAGCACCGAGATGGCCATGCAGCGCTCGCCGGCCGAGCCGTACCCGGCCGAGACCGCCGCGTCGGCCACCATGTCGACGTCGGCGTCGGGCAGCACGATCATGTGGTTCTTCGCACCGCCGAGCGCCTGCACGCGCTTCCCGTTGGCCGTGCCGTTCGTGTAGATGTAGCGCGCGATCGGGGTCGAGCCGACGAAGCTCACCGCGCGGATGTCCGGGTGCTCGAGGATCGCGTCGACCGCGACCTTGTCGCCCTGGACGACGTTGAACACGCCGTCGGGCAGGCCGGCGTCGGCGAACAGCTCCGCGAGCACGAGCGCCGCCCCCGGATCCTTCTCCGAGGGCTTGAGGATGAAGGTGTTGCCGCACGCCATCGCGTTCGCGCACATCCAGATCGGGACCATCGCCGGGAAGTTGAACGGCGTGATGCCGGCGACGACGCCGAGCGGCTGACGGATCTCGAACACGTCGACGCCGGTGGAGACCTGCTCGGAGAAGCCACCCTTCAGCAGGTGCGGGATGCCGGTCGCGTACTCGACGTTCTCGAGCCCGCGTTGCACCTCGCCCATCGCGTCCGAGAGCACCTTGCCGTGCTGCGACGTGAGGACCGTGGCGACGTCGGTCTTGCGCGCCTCGAGCAGCTCGCGGATCCGGAACATGATGTCCGCGCGCTTGGAGAGCGAGGTCGCGCGCCAGGCGGGGAGCGCCTCCCTGGCGGTCTCGACGGCCATGCCGAGCTCGGCGGTGTCGGCGAAGTCGACCTCGTGCGTCTGCTCGCCGGTGGCCGGATCGAACACCGGGCCCCGCCGTCCGGACTCGCCGGGGACGTGCTTGCCGCCGATGTAGTGACCGATGCGCTCCATGTGCGGCTCCTTCCGGAACGATCCCGTGAACGCTCCAGACGATGGTACCCCTCGATGGATCGCCTCCGTCGGGGCTAGCATCGGCCCATGCGCGATCGGGTGGGAGGGTCGTGAGCGACGCGCACCTCGCGACGCCCTCGGGCAAGCCGCGCGCCCGCGCGCTCGGGATCCCGTTCGCGGGCGAGCCAGGACCCTGGAACGCGATCACCGACGTCCCGGGCGTCGAGGTGGGGTTCGTCACGTTGATCTCGGGCCAGGACGTGCGCACCGGCGTCACGGCCATCCACCCGCGGGGGCGTGCCGAGCCGGGCGATCCGTTCGCGGCCGGGTTCCACTCGCAGAACGGCAACGGCGAGATGACGGGCGTGTCCTGGATCGAGGAATCGGGGACCGCTGCCGGCCCGATCGCGATCACGAACACGCACGCGGTCGGGATCGCGCACGCCGGGGTCGTTGCCTGGACGGCGAAGCATCACCCGGGCGTCGCCGAAGCGTGGCTCCTCCCGGTCGCGGCCGAGACGTGGGACGGGTACCTGAACGACATCAACGGCGGTCACGTCACCGTCGACGTCGCGGTCGATGCGCTCGAGTCCGCATCCACGGGCCCGGTGGAGGAGGGATCCGTCGGCGGCGGGAGCGGGATGAACTGCTACGCGTACAAGGGCGGGTCGGGGACGGCCTCGCGGACGATCGCGTACGGCGAGGACCGGCACATCGTCGGGGTGTTCGTGCAGACCAATTTCGGCGTACGCCGCGAGCTGACGATCGCCGGGGTGCCCGTGGGCGCAGCGCTGCTGGACGACGACCCGATCTCCGAGCACTTCTCGACCCCGCCGGGTGCCGGCTCGGTCATCGCGGTGGTCGCGACCGATGCGCCGTTGCTGCCGGACCAGTGTGACGCCCTCGCCCGCCGGGTGACGCTCGGCCTGGCACGAACGGGAACCGCGGGCTCCCACTTCTCCGGTGACCTGTTCATCGCGCTTTCGGTCGGGAACCCCGGGGCGTTCAGCCGAGGAGCCGACACGCTGTTCGGGAAGGGATACGGCTCGTACGACGACGTACGGTTCGTGCCGTGGGGACATCTCGATCCGTACTTCGAGGCGGTCGTCCAGGCGACCGAGGAAGCCGTGCTGAACTCCCTCGTCGCGAACGAGGAGATGGTCGGCTTCCGCGGGCACCGATCGCCCGCCCTTCCGCGCGACCGCGTGGTCGAGCTCCTGCGCGACGGCGGCACGGGGGCTCGGCCGGACTAGACTGCCGGTCTCGACTTCGAGGGGGATCGTATGAGCGAGCTGACCGCCGACGAGATCGTCGACCTGTGTCTGAAGCACACCCTCTACGACTGGCAGCAACAGGGCTCGACGCGGCCGATCGCGGTCGCATCCGCCCGCGGCTGCGAGTTCTTCACCGTCGACGGCAAGCGGTACCTCGACTTCAACAGCCAGCTGATGGGCGTGAACATCGGGCACGCCGACCCTCGGGTCGTCGACGCGATCGCGGAGCAGGCTCGGATCCTGCCCTACATCAGCCCGTTCATGGCGACCGAGGTCCGAGCGAGGCTCGGCGTGAAGCTCGCCGAGCTCCTGCCGGGCGATCTCGACAAGGTCTTCTTCACGCTCGGCGGCGCCGAGGCGAACGAGAACGCGATCCGGATCGCGAAGGCCGTCACGGGCCGGCAGAAGATCCTCGCGAGGTACCGCTCGTACCACGGCGCGACGTACGCGACGATCACGCTCACCGGCGACCCCCGACGGTGGGCGAACGAGCCCGGGATGCCGGGCGTCGTGCACGTCCTCGACCCGTACCACGGGACGCAGCGTGGGACCGACGACGCGCAGACCGCGCTCGCGTACCTCGAGGAGACGATCATGCTCGAGGGCCCCGAGACGATCGCGGCCTTCATCCTGGAGCCCGTCACCGGCACGAACGGCATCCTGATCCCGCCCGACGGCTACCTGCAGGGGGTCCGCGAGCTCTGCGACCGGCACGGGATCCTCCTGATCGCCGACGAGGTGATGTCGGGGTTCGGACGCACCGGCGAGTGGTTCGCCGTCAACCATTGGGGCGTGGTGCCCGACATCATCACGATGGCCAAGGGGCTGACGTCGTCGGCCGTGCCGCTCGGCGCCGTCGGCCTTTCGCCGAAGGTGTACCGCTACTTCGACGAGCACGTGTTCTACGGAGGCCTCACCTACAACTCGCACCCGCTCGCGCTCGCGGCCGCGCTCGCGACCATCCGCGTGTACGAGGAGGACGGTCTGCTCGAGCACAGCCGGAAGATGGGCGAGGTGATGGCGCGCCACCACCAGGAGCTCTCCGACAAGCATCCGTCGGTGGGCCTGGTGCGCAACATCGGCCTGTTCGGCATCGTCGAGCTCGTCCGGAGCCGCGACACGATGGAGCCGATGGCTCCCTACAACGGCGCGAGCGACGAGATGAAGGCGGTCGGCAAGCACCTGGACGAGCGCGGCCTGTTCACGATGGTCCGGTGGAACGGGATCATGACGAACCCGCCGCTGCCGATCACCGAGGAACAGCTCGCGGAGGGCTTCGGGATCATCGACGAGGCGCTCGAGATCGCCGATCGCGCCGTCGTCTAGCGGCGTGACCGACCGCGTCGGTTTCATCGGGCTCGGCGTGATGGGCGCGCCGATGGCGCGTCACCTGCTCGCCGCCGGTCACCCGCTCACCGTGCACTCGCGGTCGGCTCCGCCGGTCGACGCGCTGGTCGCCGAGGGCGCCGCGCGGGCGTCCACCCCGGCCGAGCTCGCCTCGCTCTCCGATGTCGTGATCACGATGGTGCCCGACACGCCCGACGTCGAGCTCGTGCTGTTCGGCGCGTCGGGGGTGGCGGAGGGTGCCGCGGCCGGCTCGCTCCTGATCGACATGAGCACGATCGACCCGATCGCAACCCGCTCGTTCGCCGAGCGCCTCGCGTCGAACGACGTCGCGATGCTGGATGCGCCGGTCTCGGGCGGCGAGGTGGGGGCGAAGGCCGGGACGCTGTCGATCATGGTGGGTGGATCCCAGGAGGCGTTCGAGCGAGCCCGTCCGCTGTTCGAGGCGATGGGTTCGACGATCGTGCACGCCGGACCTTCGGGCGCGGGCCAGGTCACGAAGGCGTGCAACCAACTGGTGATCGCCTCGGCCGTCGAGGCGGTGGGGGAGGCGTTCGTGCTGGCCGCCAAGGCCGGCGTCGACCCCGCGAAGGTCCGCGAGGCGCTGCTCGGCGGGTTCGCGGGCTCGAAGGTGCTCGAGGTCCACGGGCAGCGGATGCTCGATGGCGCGTTCGAGCCGGGCTTCCGTTCGGCGCTGATGGCCAAGGACGGGCGGATCGTCCTGTCGGCCGCGGATGGGTTCGGGGCACCGATCCCGGGGTTCCGCGCCGTCGCCGAACGCCTGGAGGCCATGCTCACCGCCGGCCGTGGCGACCTCGACTACGCGGCGCTCGTCACGCTCCTGGAGGATGAGGCGGGCGTCGCCCTCCACCCAGAGCCGTGAAGCGTGCACTCCCGGGCGGGTTCGAGCTCGACGACGACCCTGCGCGCGTGGACCTCGATGCGGTCTGGGCGTTCCTGTCCACCGAGGCGTACTGGGGCAGGGAGCGCTCGCGTGAGGTCGTCGAGCGCCAGATCGCCGGCGCAGCCCGCGTGGTCGGCCTGTACCGGGAGGGTCGACAGGTGGGGTTCGCACGCGTGGTGAGCGACGGGGGGCTCGCGTACCTCGCCGACGTCTACGTGCTCGCCGAAGAGCGTGGCCGCGGGCTCGGCACCGAGCTCGTTCGAGCCGCCGTGGACGAGGGTCCGCAGCGGCATCTGCGCTGGCTCCTGCACACGAGGGATGCCCACGGCCTGTACGAGAAGTTCGGGTTCGGACCGCCCAGCGACAGAGTGTTGGAGCGACCGCCGTCCGACCAGGCGGGGTGAGCCGTCCTCAGGCGTCGGCGGCAGCCGGGGCGAACCGCTCGGCCCACTCGCCGAGCGCGTCGATCGCCTTGCCGAGGCCGAGGCCCGCTTCGGTGAGCTCGTATTCGATCAGGACGGGACGATCCGCCGTCACCGTTCGAAGGACGATACCTTCGGCCTCGAGCTGCTTCAGACGTTCGGAGAGCAGGTTGTCGGAGATGCCCGGGACACGCTCGCGGAGCTCCCGGAACCGCCGTGGCCCCTCCAGGAGCACGCGGATCACCTGCGGGTTCCAGCGCCGCCCGACGATCTCCGCCGCCCGCTGGAAGTGCTCGCAGATCCGGCCCTTCGCCTCGACGGTATCGGTCTCGTCCACCGAGGGTATGCTACTCCTCGTCGCTTCGGAAACCTCGTTTCCTCTGGGAATAGGAGAAACTCTCATCTCGTTAGTGCCAACGATGCACGAGGGCGGTCTCTTCCCGAGACCCCGAGCGAGGAGGTAGGGATGGCATCCGAGACACCGCAGGTGATCGACAGGACGAAGCTGCCGACCGCGGGGACGTGGACGTTCGACAAGGCACACACGCGCCTCGAGTTCGTGGCCCGGCACATGCTTTCGAAGGTGCGCGGCCGGTTCACGGAGTTCGACGGGACGGTGACGATCGCGGAGCGCCCCGAGGACTCACACGTCGAGGTCGAGATGCAGGCGGCGAGCCTGACCACCGACACGAGCATGCGGGACGACCATCTCCGGAGTGACGACTTCCTGGAGGTGGAGACCTACCCCACGCTGACGTTCCGTAGCAAGGCACTCCGGCCGACCGGCGAGAACACGTTCCAGCTGGTGGGCGATCTCACGATCAAGGGCATCTCGCGCGAGGTGGTCCTCGACGCCGAGTTCAACGGCTGGGGACCGGGCATGACGCCGGACCGACCGCCGCTGGCGGCGTTCTCCGCACGCACCGAGATCGACCGCCACGACTGGGACATGACCTGGAACTTCACCGTCGAGACGGGCGGGTTCCTCGTGAGCCGGAAGGTCCAGATCGAGATCGAGACGGAGCTCAACCCCCAGCAGTAGGAGGATCCGTCATCCGAAGCGGCCTGCGCCCAAGCCGAGGGGGCGCAGGCCGCTTCTTGGTTTCTCGTCAACACATCGCCGCGTCGCCACCGATCCCACGCGAGCCGCTGGTTGGGGAAATCTCATCGTGGGGAGCGGATCAGGCGATCTTCATCGTGACGCACGCGCGGATACCCCTGAACGGCCTAGGACTTTCGTACGAATCATCGTGATCTCCACTTGATGCGTTTTCCACAATGGGTTGAGACTCGGGTCCGGACATCGGCCTACGTCGGATGCGCCACCAGGTTGCAACGACAGAGAACCGCCCTTACGAATGCTGGTGGGCGGCCTCGAAACCGCATCCGCTCGCGGCGCCTCCTAAGATTGGCTCGTGCGGGTCGCACTCTGTCAGACGAACTGCGGCGAGGACGTCGCCGCCAACGAGGAGCAGGTCTTCGGGCTGCTCGAGCAGGCGGCCGCCGGCGAGGCCGACCTCGCCGCCTTGCCGGAGGTCTGGCCCCGCCAGGGCTCGGCGAAGCAGATCCGCGAAGCCGCCGAACCCGTCCCCGGGCCGCGCACCGAACGGCTCGCCGAGGTCGCCGCGCGTCACCGGATGTGGGTGCACGGCGGCAGCGTCCTCGAGCGCGACGGCGAGCGCATCTTCAACACGAGCGTGCTGTTCGACCGCTCGGGCGAGCTGGTCGCCACCTACCGCAAGATCCACCTGTTCGACGCCGATCCTCCGGGCGCGGTACCGAGCCGCGAGTCGTCCGTCTTCACACCCGGCGACCAGGTCGTGACGGCGGAGACGGAGTTCGGCCGCGTCGGCCTGTCGATCTGCTACGACGTGCGGTTCCCCGAGCTGTACCGGGCGCTCGTCGTGCAGGGAGCCACGATCATGTTCGTCCCGGCCGCGTTCCGGTACGAGACCGGCATCGACCACTGGGAACCCCTGCTCCGAGCCAGGGCGATCGAGGACCAGGCGTTCGTGATCGCCGCCGCCCAATGGGGGACCTGGGGACCACCCGGGCGGGAGCGGAGGAACTTCGGGCACAGCCTGGTCGCCGACCCCTGGGGGCGCGTCCTCGCCGAGGCCCCGGACGGCCCCGGCGTGACCTTCGCCGAGCTGGATCTCGGGCAGGTCCAACGCACTAGGGAGATCCTCCCTGCGCTCAGGCACCGTCGGCTTCAGCCGTCCTGCTGACCCCTCGCTCGCCTGGCAGACGCACGGCACGTAGTCCTTCCGGGCTAGCGCATACGGTCCTTCCCGTCCGCCGTGACTAAGTTGCCGGCCCCACCCGGCCGATAACGCCCCCGAAGGGTTGGTCCCGACAAGGGCAAACCGCCGGGCAACGGCGGGACGCAAAGCTCCGGGCCCCACCGCTCACAAGGAGCGCGGGCGGCCGAGCTGCCGAAGGACCGGGCCTCCATCCGGAGCCCGTGCCTGCCGGGACCTGACGGAGGAGGCTGCGTGAGGTTTTCGATCGGCCGGAGTCGGCGCCAGGTGGCGCTCGTGCTCCTGCTCGCAGCCGTGCTCGTCTCGTCGGGGATCGCGACCTCGCCCGCACACGCAGGCACCGGCCTGCGCGGCGAGATGTTCCAGCTCACCAACGACGATCGAGCGGACAAGGACCGCAGAACGCTGGATCTCGATTCGGAGCTGTCCCGGTTCGCCAGGAGGCACTCGCAGGCCATGGCCGAGGCCGGGGAGGTCTTCCACACCGAGAGGCTCGTCGCCAAGCTGAAGGACAAGGATTGGTCGGCGGCGGGCGAGAACGTGGGCGTCGGACCGTCGCTATCCGTCATCGAGGCCGCGTTCATGGGTTCGACGCCGCACCGCCGGAACATCCTGAACAGGGAGTACGAAGACGTGGCGGTCGGCGTCGTCGAGTCAGACGGGAACTTCTGGGTGACCGTCATCTTCTACGGCTAGCCCCTCCCGACCTGGCCGTAGATTAGAGGCGCCCCGGCCGTGAAGGCGGCCGGGGCGCTTCGCTTCTCGCCCGTTCCAGGTCGGCCCGTCGGTCGACGTCGACCGGGGTGTCCTCGTCGACGACGACCCAGCGGACCCGGTCGGGCCGGGCTTCGAACAGCACTCGGGCACCCGTGTCGCCGGTCAACGCGATCGCCTCGTCCCAGACCGAGCGGGCGAGGATCGCGGGACCGGGCCCCTCCCGGAACCTGATCCGCACGATCTCGGGTGACTCGTCCCGCAGGACGGCTCACGAGCGACGCCACGTGACGCGATCCGATCCCGGGTTGGTCGGCGAGCAGGACGACCGCGGCCTCGCTCGACGGGTCCAGGGCGCGGAGGCCGGCGGCGAGCGACGTCGACTGACCCTGCGCGTAGCGCTCGTTCAGGACGAAACGTCCGCCCTCCGGCAGGTCCAACGCGTCCCGGACCGCGAGCGCGTCGTGGCCGAGGACGACGACGATCTCGCCGACCCCAGCCCCGGAGGCCGCGTCGACCGCGTGCTGGATCAGGGGTTTGCCTCGCACGATCTCGAGCTGCTTCGTGCCGCCGAACCGCTTGCCCTCGCCCGCGGCAAGCACGAGCGCCGAGATCACGCCTCGCGCTTCCCGAACAGCCGGCGGAAGAACCTCGAGATCGCCGCCCAGATCGCGGCGAGCCCGAGGCGGATCCCTCCGATCGGCTTGGGCTCGCGCGGTCGCTTCGACGGGGGCGGCCACCGCGGCCGCGAGGTCGGCGGACTCGGTAGCTCGCACCTCCGCCGCCCCCATGCTCTGGTGGAGGCAGTCGGCGAACTGCTGCGTGAGCTTGCGGCTGACCTCGGGCAGCAGCCCTCGGCTCAGCTGCGCCACGGTGCCCGTCAGATGGATGTCGGCGCGCATCTTCACGTTCGTCACGCCGTCGCCCTGCTCGAGCCAGCTCGTCACCGAGGCGTTGGCGGCTCCCTTCCCCTTCTGCTCCATCCCCTTGGCGGCCAGCACGATGCGCTTGGCCTGGTCGTCTCGCTCCTGCATCGTGACCGTTCCGGCGAACGCGAGCGAGACCGGCCCGAGCTTCATGTTGACCTTGCCCTTCCAGGTGTGGTCGTCGACGACCTCGGTGAGCTCGGCGCCGGGCATGCACGGCGCCACGCGCTCGACGTCCAGGAGGTACGCCCAGACGTGGTCGATGGGCGCCGGGACAGTGAACTCGTTCTCGATCTCCATGCTCGCTCCTCGGTGCCTCCGAGCCTACCCCGAGCGCCCGATGAGCCGCTCAGGCGAGCGGGTGTCGTGTGTCGCTCGTGGATCGGGCCGGAGCGGTCCTTGAGGAACCCCGCGCCTCGTCCGCGTTTGACCGCGACGATCTCGGCCACGATCGCAGCCGCGATCTCCTCGGCTCCCTCCGCGCCCAGGTCGAGTCCGGCCGGACCCCGGATCCGCGCTCGGTCGTCTTCCGAGATGTCGACGCCTTCCTCGCGCAGCTCGGTCAGCAGGCGCTCCGTTCGCACGGCCGGCCCGAGCATCGCGATGAAGCGTGCCGGTGAGGACAGGAGCGAGCGGACGTAGTCCTTGTCGCGCAGGAAGTTGTGGGTCATCACCACGACGTGCGTGCGCGCGTCGACGGGTGCGACCTCGGCGACCTTGTCCGGACGCTCCACGAGCACGAGGTCCGCGGCCTTGGGGAAGCGCTCCCGGTTCAGGAACTCGGGCCGGTCGTCCACGACGATGGGGCTCCACCCGAGGTTCGCGGCGGCCTCGACGAGGGGCGCGGCGTCGTGCCCCGCCCCACAGATCAGCAGACGCAGCGGCGGCTCGAGCACCTCGACGAACGCGCGCGTCTGCCCTCGCGCATCCGGTAGCGAACGGACCTCGCTGCGCTCCGCGTCCAGGAGCTCGAGGGCGGCCTCGCGGGCGACCCGATCGAGGGACTCGTCGCCGAGCGACCGTTCGACGACGCCGTCCGGCTTCACGAGGATGCGGTTGCCCTGTTCGACGCCCGGAACGTCCGAATCGAGCACGGTCACCATCGAGATCGGTCGCTCCTCCTCGAGGGCCATGCGGAGTGCGCCGGCCACCTCGGCGGCCTTGTCGGCCGGCTCGACGAACAGCTCGAACGCACCGTTGCAACCGAGTCCCCAGCCCCAGACCGCGTCGTCGTCGGCGGTGAGGTCGAACGAGACGATGCGCGCGATGCCCTCGCGCATCACGATCTTCGCGACGTCGGCGACGTCGTTCTCCAGGCAGCCGCCCGAGATGTTCCCGACGAGCTCGCCTTCCTCCGGCACGAGCAGGCGCGCTCCCGGTCGACGGTAGGTCGAGCCGCTCACCGCCACGATCGTCGCGAGCGCGAGCTTGCGCCCGCGCGCCGACAGGGATTCGATCGCCGACAGCACGTCGGTGAGCTCGCTCATGGCTGCGATGGTACGACCGAGATCACCCGGTACGCAGGGGCGGGTTCCTCCACGCTGCTGTGGCATGTGAGGAAGGCCGGCTCCGAGTCCTCGATCGCGATGGAGACCGAGAATCGCCCCTTCGGCGTGGTGAACGTCGAGGTGGACACCCCCTCGTGCTCCTCGGTTCGCTCGAGCACCACATCGTCGAGGCGGTCGAACCCCTCGCGTGTCCGGAGCGCGTGGTCGGCCGCCTGGACGGGCATGGGGAAACACGAGCGTCCGCGGAGGTGCTCGAGCGAGACCTTCCCGTCCACGTACGACCTTGCCACGTCGGCTGCCTCATCCGACCCGACGCGACCGAGGTACAGCCCGTGCGGGAACGCGACGAGGTTGCCGGCGAACCGGTCGCCGCCGACGTGGCTGCTCTCCCACGTCCGGTCGGGGAAGGCGCCGGCGAGCGCGCGCGCGAGCGGGCGCCCGCGCTCGGCGCAGCAGACATCGCGTCGCCCGTGCGTGCACACGAGGAAGAGCGCTCCCTCGACCGCCTCGAACCCGGGCCGGATCCCTCCTCCGAGGGCGGGCAGGTCGAGGTCGAGCGCGTCCCGGACGTTCGCGAGGCTGGCGCGTTCGATCCACGGTGCCTCGGGCCCGGAACGGATCGCGAAGCACGTGAGGCCCTGCGAAGGGGTGGCGTCCGGCGACACGCGGCGGATCAGGAGCGGCCGGACGCCCGCGGCTCGGCACCGCCGAAGGAGCTCGAGCCCGACCCGCTCGGGCAGCCGTGCATCCCGGAGCGCGTCGCGGCCCCAGGGTCCGGCGTCCTCGAGCAGGAGCCAGGAACGGACCGTCGACGCGGTGCCCGCCATCGACTCACCGCGAGCCTCGCTCGCCTGCGAACAGCGTTCGGACCGCGTCAGCACACCGTTCAGGGTAGAGGCCGGAGCAGCCCCTCTCGCACGAGCCGACGTCCGAGGACGGCTCTGCCCTCGCGATCGGGCAGGACGTCCGCCAGATCCCCGAGCGCGAACGACGGCGTCCCCGCGATCCGGCGCATCGCGGGCTCGAGCCAGACCGGCATCTCCAGCCGGCGGTCCCCGAGCAGCACGACGAGGCGGTCATCACGGGTCCGGAGCTCGCAGATCGAACCCTCCCGGCGAGCGAGCCGAGAAGCGTCCGAGATCCGGTCGAGCGACGCCTGGTCGGCGAGCGCGCCACGGATCAGCGGCAGCCGCGTCGACAGGAAGCGTTCGAGCCGCGAGTCGACGACCTCGCGGGCGTCGATCGCGTCGAGCGTGGAGCCGGCGCGCTCGAGGCGGTCTCGGAGCGACCGCGCGAGGCCCTCGAGGTCGGCCGGCCACCCCGCCGGGATCGGGTCGTCGAGCGACGGGTCCGAGGAGATCCGGTCGAGCGCGGCCCGAACGACCTCGCGCCACGCGACGATGTGGACGCCGACGGTGAGGTGCCCGGAGAGCGAGCGCTGCGTCGAAGCCGCGTGGGGCGTCCCGGTCGGCATGTAGATGCAGTCGCCGGGGGCGATCTCGGCGCGGATCGGTTCGCGTACGTCCTCGCCGGGCGCCGCGTGGACCTCCCACGACTTGCGGCCGAACGCCTGCAGCACGAACACGTCGTGGGGGTCGTCGTGGAGCTCGAGCGCCTGGGCGCCGGCCGGCGTGACGTACGCGTTGACCTGACACGGGTGGCCGA
Organism: uncultured Actinomycetes bacterium; assembly: GCA_963731925.1. GTDB lineage: Bacteria > Actinomycetota > UBA4738 > UBA4738 > HRBIN12 > DASSJM01. Next base: position 105,697 of record CAVSXK010000006.1, on the reverse strand, counting down.
GCTCGACCTCGAGATCGCGGCAGAACCGGGTGACGGGCTCGTGGTAGCGGTGGAGCCCCTGGAACACGATCGTCGCCCCGTTCCGGAACAGCTCGAAGGCCCGCGCCGGGTCGGCCATCCCGGTCACCGGTTTCGAGCCCGTGGTACCCGAACGCGTGTACGCGGACTCGGGGATCTGCTCGCCCGCCTTCACGAGACGGAACGCCGGCGTGCGCAGCGAGGTCGTGGACAGGATCCGGTCGACGTCGTCGAGCGTCAGCAGGTCGGCGAACCCGATCGGGTCGTCGCTCGCGTGGATCGCGGGGCGTCGGCCCCAGGTTGCGGCCAGGAAGCCCTCTGCGTCACCGATGCATCGCGCGAGCGGGGGCCGCGAGGCGCTGGTGCGTTCGAGCTCGACGACCGAGGTCACGACGCCGAGTCGGTCCCGTCCGAGTCCTTCGAGTCGGTCGTGTCGGAGTCCTGCTTGTCCGTGCCGTCCGCGTCCTGTTGGTCCTTGGCGTCGCCGTCCTGCTGATCCGTCGCGTCGCCGTCGCGGCCGTCCGCGTCCTGCGAGTCGGTGTCGTCCTTCCTCGGCCGCTCCGTCTCGGCCGCGCTTGCAGCCGGGGACACGGTCAGGATGTCGTCGTCGGACAGCGTCCTGTGGCCGGTCGTCGCCTCATCCATCCGTTGCCTCCTCCTCCGGTCCATCCCCGCGTCCACCCGGCGGGTGTCGCGCTTCTCAGATACCCCGGACGGTCGCCGCGAACCGCGCCGGGTCCTCCTCGAACCGCGTCAGACAGCCCGCGGAACAGAAGTAGTACGTCGTGTCTTCGAACGTCGATCGGTACACGGCCGAGGCGACGTCCACCGTCATGCCGCAGACCGGGTCGATCGCCTCGTGGTTCGGAACGTCCGCCGGCGACGCGGCCGCGAGATCGCCTGCAGCCCGCTCCTGGACGAGCTCCGCGAGGATCGCGACGGCGATCTCCTCGTGGGCGACCTTGCCCAGATCCAGGCCGGCCGGCGCATGCACCCTGGCGAGCTGGTCGTCGGACGCGCCCCGATCGCGCAGGTAGCCGAGGACGGCGTCCGCTCGCCTGCGCGAGGCGACGAGGCCGACGTACGCGGCCGGCGTGGCGAGCGCGGCCTCCAGCGCTGCCTCGTCGTAGTGACCCTGGGTCGCGACGACGATCACGGAACGGTCGGTCACGTCGGCGTTCGACAGCTCGAGCGACGTGAGGACGCGGTCGGCCCCCGGATAGTCCTCGGCGAGACCGCCCTGGTCCACCACCACCGTTCGCCATCCGAGGGCGCCGGCCATCGAGGCGAGCGTACCGACGGCGGGTGAGCGGCCGATGACGACGAGGTGCGGCTGCGGCAGGACGGGTTCCACGTAGACCTCCAGGGCTCCCTCGCTCTGACACGCGATCGGAACGGTGACGACGCCCTCGCGTCCCCGGGCCTCGAGCTCCTCGGGCGGCCCGAGGAACAGCAGCCGAGGCGAGCCTTCCTCGAGCGCCCTGAGCGCCTCACGGATCACGGTGGGCTCGGCGCACGCGCCGCCCAACCAGCCCCGGACGCGGCGATCGGGCGTGACGAGCGCGGTCGAACCCTCCTTGCCCGACGACGGCGCTCGCCGCCAGACGACCGTCGCGAGGACGAACGGCCGGCCGCGCCGTGAGAGGTCGGCCGCGAGCGCGAGGACCTCGGGGTTCACGGGGTCGGTGCCCCCGCTGCGGCCTTCGCCGCCTGGATCGCCTCCCACACCTTCCCGCTCGTGAGCGGCATGTCGATGTTGCGCACGCCGAGCGGCCACAACGCGTCGATCACCGCGTTCACGAACGCGGCCGGCGACCCCACCGTGGCCGATTCGCCGACGCCCTTGGCACCGATCGGGTGATGGGGCGACGGCGTCACGGTCTCGCCGAGCTCGAACCGCGGCGTCTCCCACGCCGTGGGGAGCAGGTAGTCGATGAAGTTCGCGCCGATGCAGTTGCCCTCCTCGTCGAACGTGATCTGCTCCATCGCCGCGATCCCGAACCCCTCGCACAGGCCGCCGTGGATCTGACCCTCGACGATCATCGGGTTGATGCGCACGCCGCAGTCGTCGACGGCGACCATCTTGTTGACCTTCCACGCGCCGGTGTCCGCGTCGACCTCCACGACCACCGCGTACGTGCCGAACGGGAACGTGAGGTTCGGCGGGTCGTAGTAGGTGACGCCCTCCAGGCCCGATTCCATCCCGTCGGGGAAGTTCGTGTACGCCGCGAACGCCGCGTCCTGGATCGTCACCACCTTGTCCGGCGCGCCCTTCACCGTGAACCGACCCTGCTCGAACTCGACGTCGTCCTCCGACACCTCGAGCAGGTGCGCCGCGAGCTTGCGGGCCTTGTCGCGGACCTTCCGCGCGACGAGCGCGGTCGCCGCGCCGACCGTCGGCGTCGAGCGCGACGCATAGGTCCCCAGCCCGTACGGCGTGTTGTCCGTGTCGCCGTGCATGACCTTGATGTCCTCGGGCTGGATACCGAGCTCGGACGCCACGATCTGCGCGAACGTCGTCTCGTGCCCCTGCCCCTGCGTCTTCGAGCTGATCTTCAGGATGGCCTTGCCGGTGGGGTGCACGCGGAGCTCGGCGCCGTCGTTCATCTTGAGACCCATGATGTCGTAGTCCTTGTGCGGGCCGGCCCCCACCACCTCGGTGAAGCTCGCCAGCCCGATCCCGATCAGCCGCCCTTGCTCGCGCGCATCCGCTTGCTCCTTGCGGAGCTGCTCGTACCCCACCTTCTCGAGCGCCAGGTCCATCGCGCCCGTGGTAGTCGCCCGAGTCGTACTCGAACCCGGTCGCGGACTTGTAGGGGAACTGGCCCTTCTCGATGAAGTTCTGCTTGCGGAAGTCGGCCGGATCCATGCCGATCTCGTACGCGGCGTTCTGGACGAGGCGCTCGATCATGTACGAGGCCTCGGTCACGCGGAACGAGCAACGGTACGCGACGCCGCCCGGCGCCTTGTTCGTGTAGTAGCCGTCGGCCGAGACGTGCGCCGTGGGCAGGTCGTAGGAGCCGCTCACGATGTGGAACAGGCCGACCTTGAACTTCGACGGCTGCGCGTCGGCGAAGAAGGCCCCCTCGTCCGCGTCGAGCGAGACCCGCAGGCCGGTCATCGTCCCGTCCGTCTTGAGCGCGAGCTCACCGTGCATCCAGTAGTCGCGCGCGAACCCGGTCGAGATCAGGTTCTCGCTCCGGTCCTCGATCCACTTCACCGGGTGGCCGAGCAGCAGCGAGGCGGCGGTCGCGACCACGTACCCCGGATAGACGGGCACCTTGTTGCCGAACCCGCCGCCGAGGTCGGGGGAGACGATCCGGATCTTCTCCTCCGGGAGACCGGCGACCAGCGCGAACACGGTTCGGATCGCGTGCGGCGCCTGCGAGGTCATGTAGATCGTCGCCTGGCCGGTGGCCGGGTTCACGTCCGCGATGCACCCGCACGTCTCGAGCGGTGATGGGTGCGAACGGGGGTAGAACGTGTCGAGCGCGACCACCGTGTCCGCCTCGGCGAACGCCTTGTCGGTGGCCTCCTGGTCGCCCGCTTCCCAGTGGTAGATGTGGTTGTCGGTCTGCCCGTCCTTCTCGTCCCGGATCAACGGTGCATCGGTCGCCGCTGCCTGCTGCGGGGAGACGACGACCCCGAGCGGCTCGTAGTCCACGTCGATCAGCTCGAGGGCGTCCTGGGCCAGGTACGGGTCGGTCGCGATCACGGCCGCGACCTCCTGGCCCTGGAACCGCACCTTGTCGGTCACGAGCACGGCCTGCGTGTCCCCCGACATCGTCGGCATCCACGCGAGGTTGTGCTGGGCCATCAGCTCGCCGGTGACGACCGCGATCACGCCCTCGAGCGCTTGCGCCCTCGAGGCGTCGATCCCGTTCAGCTTCGCGTGGGCGTACGGGCTCCGCAGGATCGCCATGTAGAGCATCCCGGGAGATGCATGTCGTCGATGAAGGTGCCCGCCCCGCGGATGAAGCGGTCGTCCTCCACCCGCCGGACGCTGTGGCCGATGCCTCTGATCTCTTCGGTCTCGGCTGCCATCTCGAAAGCCCCCTAGCTCGCGACGGACGCCTCGGCGCCCTCGCTCGCCTTCGCGGCCGTGTCCCTGCCCGCCGCCTGGATCGCCTTGACGATGTTCATGTAGCCGGTGCACCGGCAGATGTTGCCCGAGATCGCCCATCGCACCTCGTCGTCGGTGGGCGACGGGTTGTCGGCCAGCAGGGCGGAGCCGGTCAGCATCATGCCCGGCGTGCAGAAGCCGCACTGCAGACCGTGCTCCTGCTTGAACGCGGCCTGGATCGGATGGAGCTGTCCGTCCTGGAGCAGCCCCTCGACCGTCGTCACCTCCCGGCCGTCGGCCTGCACGCCGAACATCGTGCACGACTTCACCGGCTGCCCGTCGAGCAGCACGGTGCACGCACCGCAGCTCGTCGTGTCGCAGCCGACGTGCGTGCCGGTGAGCCCGAACTCCTCGCGGATCAGGTGGGCGAGGAGCATCCGGGGCTCGACGTCGGCGCTGCGGTCGGCGCCGTTGACCTTGACCGTGATCTGCATCGGGTACCCCCTCAGGCCGCGCGGGCCATCTCGAGGGCTCGTGCGAGCCCTCGCCGGACGTAGACGTCGACGACGTGGCGCTTGTAGTCGATGGAGCCGCGGAGGTCGCTCACCGGGGACGACGCCTCGGCCGCCAACCTCCCGGCCTCGGCGAACGCCGCCTCGGTGGGTTCGGCGCCGGCGAGGCTCGCCTCCGCGTCCGTCGGCCGCAGGTTCTTGGGTCCGACGGCGGTGAGCGCGATGCCGGCACGCTCGATCGTGCCGTTCGAGAGCGAGAGGTGCACCGCCGCCGCGACGGTGGCGAAATCGCCGACCTTGCGTTCGAGCTTCAGGTACGTGCCGCCGGAGGTGCCAGCCGCCTGCGGGATCCGGACCTCGGTGAGGATCTCGTCGGGTTCGAGCGCCGTCGTGAAGGTGTCCACGAGGAACTCGGGCATCGCCACCTCCCGCTCGCCGCGCGCGCTCCGAAGGACCACGGATGCATCCAGCGCCAGCATCACCGAGCCCCAGTCGCCCGCCGGATCCGCGTGACACAGCGACCCGCCGATCGTCCCGAGGTTGCGGACGATCGGATCGGAGATCAACGGGGCGGCGGCGGCCATCACCGGGTAGCGAGCCTTCAGCACGTCCGAACGCTCCAGGTCGCGGTGGCGGGCGAGCGCACCCACCGTGAGCCTCCCGTCCGATTCGGAGATCGCCTCGAGACCCAGACGGCCGATGTCGACGAGGTGGGCTGGCGTCGCCAGCCGGAGCTTCATCACCGGGATCAGGCTCTGCCCTCCGGCGAGCACCTTCGCCTCGTCGCCGTGCTGCGACAGGAGCTGGAGGGCCTCCTCGAGCGAATCGGGCCGGTGGTACTCGAACCTCGAAGGCAGCATGGAAACCTCCTCGCTCGGAGCCGGTGCGCGCAAGGACCATGCGGCGCAACCACCGGTGCTACGACTATCCCTCTGCCCTCGGCGTACGGTCAAGTCAGTTCCCGTGTGCCGTGGGTATCGTCCGGCCGTGTCCGGGTCCAACCGCGGCTTCTGGAAGGTGATCGTCCCGCTCGCCGTCGGCGGGATCCTGCTCGTCGTGCTCGTGCTGGTGTTCCGGCCGGTCGCGCGCACCGGCGCCGTCGCGTACGCACAGACGAACCTCCGCAGGACCGCCGAGGCGGTTGAACTCGTCGCCGCCGCCGGGTCGCTCGCGGACGCGGATCGGATCCGTCTGGCGACGGAGGGCGGGGTCGACGACCTGCTGTTGATCGATCCCGACCAGAGCTCGAACGACCCGGAGGTCGTGAGCGTGCTCGCGACCGAGGCCGCGTGGACGGGTTCGGCCAGGGCCGAGACCGGAGAGTGCTTCTGGATCCGCGTCGCCGCGGGTGCCGGCGGCTCGCTCGGGACCGTCTACGGCACCGGGACCGACTGCTCCGCCGACGAGGCGAGCGCCGCCGAGCCGGGAGCGTGGCCCGAGCCGTAGCGCCGTCGCGCAACGCGATCGGACTCGCGCGACCGAACCACCCGGGTCTACGATCGAGCTTCCACGCGTTGGAAAGGGGGACCCGTGGCCAACGTGTCGGTCACCGTCAACGGGGTCGCGCGCGAGGCGGACGTCGAACCGCGCACGCTCCTCGTGTACTTCCTCCGGGAGACCCTCGGGCTCACCGGAACGAACGTCGGATGCGACACCTCTTCGTGCGGCTCGTGCACCGTCCTGCTCGACGGCGAGTCGGTGAAGTCGTGCACCCTGCTCGCGGTCCAAGCCGAGGGCCGCGAGGTCACGACGATCGAGGGGATGGCCTCGAACGGCCAGATGCATCCGATCCAGGAGGCGTTCCGTCGCAACCACGGCCTCCAATGCGGGTTCTGCACGCCGGGGATGATCATGGCCGCGGCGAGCTACTTGCGGGAGAACCCGAGCCCCAGCGAAGGAGAGGTGCGCGAGTCGCTCGAGGGCAACCTGTGCCGGTGCACGGGGTACCACAACATCGTGCAGTCGATCCTCGATGCCGCCGGTCAGACGGCCGGGGCGAAGGCGTAGGGGGAGAGATGGCCGTCACCGAGAGATTCGTCGGACAACCGGTCCTCCGCAAGGAGGACGCACCGTTGCTGCAGGGGCAGGGGAGCTTCGTCGACAACATGTCCATCGCCGGCATGGTGCACATGGCGATCGTTCGGAGCCCGTTCGCGCATGCGCGTGTGGTCAAGGTGGACGTGAGCAAGGCGCTGGAGATGCCGGGCGTGATCGCCGCGTGGAGCGCTACCGACCTCACCGACGAGTGGGCCGGGCCGCTCCCGATGGTGTGGCCGATCACCGAAGACATCAAGACCTCGGATCACTGGCCGCTGACCAAGGACAAGGCGCGGTTCCAGGGCGACGGCGTCGCGGTCGTCCTCGGCGAGTCCCGTGGTCTGGCCGACGACGGGGCCGAGGCGGTCGACGTCGAGTACGACGCGCTGCCGGCCGTGCTCGACATCGAGGATGCGGTCAGGGACGGCGCGCCCCTGGTCCACGACGAGCTCGGGACGAACGCGGTCGTCCATTGGAGCCACGGGGGCGGGGGCGACCAGAGCCTGTTCGAGAGCGCGCCCGTCAAGCTGAAGCTCCGGTACGAGGCGCCGCGTACGACCCCGAGCGCCATCGAGCCTCGCGGCGCGCTCGCGTCGCCGGTGCCCTCGCTCGGCGAGTTCACGCTTTGGACTTCGACGCAGATCCCACACATCGCGCGGGTCACGTTGTCGGGCACGACCGGCATCCCGGAGCACAAGCTCAGGATCGTCGCGCCGGATGTCGGCGGATCGTTCGGCGGCAAGCTGGACGTCTACGCCGAGGAGGCGCTCTGCCTCGCGCTCGCACGCAAGACCGGTCGCCCGGTGAAGTGGATCGAGAGTCGCTCGGAGAACTATTCGGTCACGATCCACGGGCGCGGCGTGATCCACGACATCGAAGTGGCGGCGACCGAGGGAGGCAAGATCCTCGGGTTCCACGTGACCGAGCTGTGCGACATGGGCGCGTACTTCCAGCTGCTCACCCCGGGGATCCCGGAGCTCGGGGGCTGGGTGTACATGGGCCCGTACGACACGCAGGCCTACTGGTACGAGTTCACCGGCATCATGACCAACATGACCCCGACGGACGCCGTGCGCGGCGCCGGCCGTCCCGAGGCCACGTACGTCCTCGAACGTGCGGTCGACGCGCTCGCCCGACATCTGGAAATGGACCCGGCCGAGGTTCGACGGATCAACTTCGTCCCGAAGTTCACCGAGGACCGGCCTTCGCTGATGGGGCTGAACGTCGACTCGGGCGACTACCTGCCGGCGTTCGAGCGGGCGCTCGAGCTGGCCGAGTATGACCAGTACCGCAAGGAGCAGGCGTCGCGGCGGGAGAACGGAGACATCAAGCAGATCGGGATCGGGCTGTCGAGCTACATCGAGATGTGCGGGCTCGCGCCATCAAACATCCTGGGCGCCCTCCGGTACGCGGCGGGAGGCTGGGATGCCGCCCAGGTGCGGTGCCAACCGAGCGGGAAGGTCACCCTGTACATCGGGACGTCGCCGCACGGTCAGGGCCACGACACCACCTGGGCCCAGATCACGGCCGACGAGCTCGGCGTGACGCCCGACGACATCGAGGTGCTGCACGGCGACACGGCGACCACGCCGCTGGGCATGGACACCTACGGCTCGCGCTCGATCGCGATCGGCGGCGCGGCACTGCACTACGCGCTGCAGAAGATCAAGGACAAGGCGCGCACGCTGGCGGCGCACGAGCTGGAGGTGTCGGAGGACGACCTTCGGTTCGAGGACGGCGCGTTCCGCGTGCAGGGCGCGCCGGACAAGGTCCGGACGATCCCCGAGCTCGCGGTCTCGGCGTGGACCGCACACAACCTGCCCGACGGGTTCGAGCCCGACCTCACGGCGACGGCCACGTGGGACCCGAAGAACTTCACGTGGCCGTACGGTACGCACGTGTGCGTCGCGGAGGTCGACACCGAGACGGGACGAACCGAGCTCCTCAGGTACGTAGCCGTCGACGACTGCGGCGTCGTTATCAACCCGATGATCGTCGACGGTCAGGTGCACGGTGGCATCGCGTTCGGGATCGCCGAGGCCCTGTACGAAGAGATGCTGTACGACGAGCACGGCAACCTGATCACGGGGACCCTGACCCAGTACCTCGTCCCGTCGGCTGCCGAGATGCCGTCGTTCGAGCTCGATCGGACCGAGACGCCCGTCGCCGACGAACCCGCTCGGCGTCAAGGGGATCGGCGAGGCGGGGACGATCGCGGCCCCGCCGGCGGTGGTCAACGCGATCGTGGACGCGGTCTCGCACCTCGGCGTGTCCGACGTCGGGAAACCGGCCACCCCCGAGCGCGTGTGGAGAGCCATCCGCGACGCGAAGGGAGGTTCCCGATGATCCCGGCGCCCTTCGAGTACCAGCGGGCGGAGTCCGTCGATCAGGCGATCCAGGTGCTCTCGGACGAACCCGAGGCGAAGATCCTCGCGGGTGGCCATTCGCTGCTGCCCCTGATGCGGGTCCGATTGGCCAGGCCGTCGTTCCTCGTCGACATCTCGAGGATCCAGGACCTGAAGTACGTGAAGGAGGACGGCGACCAGGTCGCGATCGGGGCGCTCACGCGTCACCACGACGTCGCGAACAGCGAGGTCCTGCACGAGCTCTGCCCGATCGTGGCGTACGCCGCCGGTGAGATCGGCGATCCGCAGGTCCGCCACGTCGGGACGATCGGTGGCTCGGTTGCGCACGCCGACCCCGCCTCCGACATGCCGACCGTGCTGGTGGCGCTCGGCGCCGAGATGGTCGTGCGGGGGCCCGACGGCAACGTTCGGAACGTCCCCGCGGGCGACTTCTTCAAGGGGCTGTTCGAGCCCGACCTGGCGACCAACGAGGTGCTCACCGAGATCCGGGTTCCCAAGACCACTGACCGCGGCTGGAGCTACCTGAAGTTCCACCGGCGCGCGCAGGACTGGGCGCTCGTCGGCGTCGCGGCGCTCGCGCAGAACGGCAGCGGGCCGGCCGTCGCCCTGACGAACATGTCTGACCGGCCCCTCCGCGCGACGGGCGTCGAGGAGGAGCTCGCCGGCGGCGCCGATCCGGCGGCGGCGGCGCAGCGAGCCGCGGAAGGCACGAGCCCGCCGACCGACGCCTTCGCGAGCGCCGAGTATCGGCAGGAGCTCGTGAAGGTGCTGGTGCGCCGCGCGCTCGAGGAGGCACAGGCGCGGTAGGGCTTCGTCTTTGACGCTCGCTCGCCGGTCTGCCTAGATGGAGGGCATGCCGACGAGCTCGGGCCCGATCAGCGCGTTCTGTCAGGACGGTTGGTTCCTGTGCACCGGCCTGCCGATCCTGCTCACGGTCGTGGCGGCGATCCTCGCGACGCTGATCCTGCGGGTGATCGTCCGGCGGTTCCAGCGCAAGCTCGAGCAGGCGCCGCACCTGTCGGAGGCGGGCAACCTGCAACGCGCCGCGACGCTCGCGCACGCGCTCTCCGCCACGTTCGTCGTGATCGTGTGGGTGCTCGCCGCGATGCTGATCCTCAACTACCTGGACGTGCCCCTCGCGCCGTTCATCGCGAGCGCGGGGATCGTGGGTGTGGCGCTCGGGTTCGGCGCGCAGAGCATCGTGAAGGACACGCTGACCGGGTTCTTCATCCTGCTGGAGAACCAGTTCGGGGTCGGCGACACCGTCGAGATCCGCACGCCGGCGAACCCGATCCTGGGACGCGTCGAGTGGCTCACGCTGCGAGCGACCGCGCTCCGCGCCTACGACGGGACGCTGCACATCGTGCCGAACGGGAACATCGTGCTGGTCAGCAACAAGTCGCGTGGGTGGGCCCGCGCGATCGTCGACACGGCCATCGCGTACGGGCAGGACCCCGAACAGGTCCGCGAGCTGCTCGACGAGCTCTTCGACGAGCTCCGCGTGGAGCTGCGCAACGATCCCCAGATGAAGGGGTGGGTGATGGACGGCCCCTCGGTGCTCGGCATCGAGACCACGAGCGACACGGGTGTCGTCATCCGCGCCGTCGCGGAGACGCGGCCGTCCAAGAAGGCCGACGTCGAACGCATCCTGCGTGCCCGCATCACCCGGCGTCTGACCGAGCGCGGGATCCGCTCACCGGCGCTCACCGCTCCGCCTCCGGTCGCACCCGAAGCGTAGCGCCGCCCTCGCTCGGTCCGAGCGGCCGGTAGGCTTGGTCGCGATGGGACGGATGCCGTTCAGCCTGGTCGAGACGCTCCAGGAGGGTCTCGCGCGCGAGCACTACCTCGCCGACCGAGGACTGTCCACGGCGATCTACCTCGCGGTCTCCCTCGACAAGCCGCTCCTGCTCGAGGGTGAGGCCGGGGTGGGCAAGACCGAGGTCGCGAAGGTGCTCGCGGCGCTCCTTGACCGCGAGCTGATCCGCCTCCAGTGCTACGAGGGCATCGACGCGAGCCAGGCCCTCTACGAGTGGAACTACTCCAAGCAGCTGATCGCCGTTCGCGCGATGCAGGACGTGACGGCCGAGGCGAACGTCGAGGACCTGTTCGGCCCCGAGTACCTGGTCGAGCGCCCGCTCCTCGCGGCGATCCGGGCGGGCTCGAAGGCCGTGCTGCTGGTCGACGAGCTCGACCGCGCCGACGACGAGTTCGAAGCCTTCCTGCTCGAGGTCCTGTCCGAGTTCGCCGTCACGATCCCCGAGATCGGTCGCGTGGCCGCCGAGGAGCCACCGGTGGTCATCGTGACCTCGAACCGCACGCGCGAGCTCCACGACGCGCTGAAACGACGCTGCCTGTACCACTGGATCGACCATCCCGCGCTCGACCGCGAGATCGAGATCATCCGCGCGCGCGCCCCCGAGGTCCCCGAGGTCCTCGCGCGCGACGTCGCCACCGCGGTGAGCCGCCTCCGCGGCTTCGACATCGCCAAGCGCCCCGGCGTGGCCGAGACGATCGACTGGGCGAACGCGGTCGCGTTCCTCGGCGCCGACCATCTCGACGAGGAGACCGCGGCGGCGACGCTCGGCGCGGTGCTGAAGGACCACGAGGATCAGCAGCTCGCGGTCGAACGCCTGGGTGAGGTCGTCGATGGCCGCGAACGCTCCTGAGCCCGACGTCCTCGAGAGCCTGATCGGTTTCGGGCGCGACCTCCGCGGGCGTGGCCTGCCGGTCGGCACCGGCCGCATCGTGACGTTCTGCCGCGCGGCGGGGGCGCTCGGCGTCGTCGAGCGAGACGACCTGTACTGGGCCGGGCGCTCCTCGCTGATCTCGCGACCCGAGGACGTCGAGGCGTTCGATGCGGCGTTCGACGCGTGGTTCGGGACGGGGTTCCGCCTCCAGTTGCCGATGCCCGGCTCGCCGCCGGAGGGCGATGGTGCGGGTGAGGACGAGGGAGCGTTCGAGGGTGACGCGCTCGACGACCGCGTGCTCGCTCGCGAATGGCACGAGCTCGAGGAGGATGCCGAGACCGAGGGCGAGGCCTCGATCCGCATCGTCGCGAGCGCAGCCGAGATGCTGCGCGAGAAGTCCTTCGGCGACCTCAGCGAGGAGGAGCGCCGCCGGGTGACGCATCTGGTTCGCAAGCTCGCCGTGCAGCTCCCGATGCGGCACACGCGGCGTTACCGAGCCGCGTCCTCGGGTTCGCGGTTCGACGTGCGCCGAACGCTCCGCCGCTCGCTCCGAACCCAGGGCGAACCGTTCCACCGCGCGTGGCGAGATCGAGGGCGCCGGACCCGGCCGCTCGTGCTGATCCTCGACATCTCGGGCTCGATGGCACCGTACTCCCGCGCGCTGATGCAGTTCGCGTTCGCCGCGATGGCCGCCGGCCGCCGCGTCGAGGTGTTCTGTTTCGGGACGCGACTCACGAGGGTGACGCGAACGCTCCGGACCAAGGATCCCGACCGAGCGCTGCGCGAGATCGGCCACCTCGTCGAGGACTGGGAGGGCGGCACTCGGATCGGGGCGTCGCTGAAGGAGCTGGTCGATGGGTGGAGCCAGCGGGCGTCGATCCGAGGCTCGGTCGCGGTGATCTGCTCCGACGGGCTCGAACGCGGCGAGCCCGACCTGCTCCGCGACCAGATGGCGAAGCTCCGGCGGCTGGTCCACAAGATCGTCTGGGTGAACCCGCTGAAGGGGAGCCCGCACTACGAGCCGCTCGCCCGCGGGATGGCCGCGGCGCTGCCTTCGATCGACGAGTTCCTGCCGGGTCACAACCTCGAGAGCCTCGAGGAGCTCTCGCGGGCGCTCGCCGACTAGCATCGGGTTCGTGGACGGACCGGAGGGGTCGGGCGGCCGCGTCCGGCGGATGGGCCGGCTGGGCGAGCCCGCGGACGAGGGTCTCCTCACCTACGGCGAGTACCTCGCGGTCCCCGAGCTGATCGCGCTCCAACGCCTGCGCTCGGATCCGCCGGTCCACGACGAGCTGCTGTTCATCGTGGTGCACCAGGCGTACGAGCTGTGGTTCAAGCAGCTGATCTTCGAGCTCGAGTCGGTCCGAGACCGGATGATCGACGGCGACGCGGAGCGAGCCCGTCACTACCTCACCCGCGTGCACGCGATCGAACGCGTCCTGATCGATCACATCCAGGTGCTCGAGACGATGACGCCGCAGGACTTCCTCGAGTTCCGCTCGCTGCTCACGCCGGCCTCGGGCTTCCAGTCGGTGCAGTTCCGGGAGGTGGAGTTCATCTCGGGACTCAAGCAGCGCGGGTACCTCCGCGACCTCGCCGCGTCACCCGAGGACCTGGAACGGCTCGCGCGGAGGCTCGAGGAACCCACGGTCTGGGACGGGTTCATCGCGCTGCTCGAGCGCGACGGGCTCGAGATGCCCGAGGACGACGAGGGAGCGCGGCGCGAGAGCCTCCTGCGGATGGCCCGCGAGCCGGAGCGAGCTCACCTGTTCGCGGTCGCCGAGCGCCTGCTCGACCACGACGAGGGGTTCGCGCAGTGGCGCTACCACCACGTGCTCATGGTCGAGCGCGAGATCGGCGCCAAGTCGGGGACCGGTGGTTCGGCCGGCGTCGAGTACCTGCGTTCGACGTTGCACAAGCGGTTCTTCCCCGAGCTGTGGGGCCTGCGCTCGCACCTCTAGGGGTCTAGCGCTGCCCCGTCCGAGGCCGGAGCGGTGGGACCCTCCGTCCGTTCTCCGAGTCCTCGATCAGCGTCGTGAGACGGCGCTCCCGCGTCTCCGGCTTCTTCGCGCTCATCACCCAGTAGCGCGCGGTGGCGCGGTAGCCGTCGGGTTGGGCCTCGAACCAGCTCCACGCCTCCTCCTTCGCACGGAAGCGCTTCTCGAAGGCCGCCGGGAGCTTCACCGAGCGTCGCTGCTCGTACGAGTAGGTCCCGGTCTTCTCCGCGCGGCGTTCGCGGAAGGCCTTCAGACCCGCGGCGCGCATGCGCCGCCGCTTCGTGAGCTCCCCGACGCGGCGGACGTTGACCGCGCTCCAGTTGCTGTCGGGTTTCCTCGGCGTGAACCGGTTCATGTAGCTCTCGTCGTCGATGCTCTGTCGAACGCTGTCGATCCAGCCGAAGCACAGCGCCTCGTCCACCGCCTCCGGCCACGTGATGCTCGGCCGGCCGGAGCGCTTCTTGTAGAGCCCGACCCACAGCTCGGTGGCCGTGTCGTGGTGCTGCTCGAGCCAGGCTCGGAACTCCTCGGACGTGGCGAAGAAGGTGGGCTTCATGTCCGCGTCCGCACGTACCCGTCGATCAGCTCGAGCAGTCGTTCCCGGCCGAACGAGTCGTCGTGCCCTCCGTGCACGATCCGCGCGGGGATCTCGCGCAGTCGCTCCATGCTCAGGACGTAGTCGGCGATGTTCGATTCGGGCAGCTCGTCGAGCAGGACGCCGCTCTCGTACACGCAATCGCCGGCGAACAGCGTCCGCGTCGCCTCCTCCCACAGGCCGATCTCGCCCGGCGTGTGACCGGGCAGATGCAGGACCGTGAGCGCCCGGTCGCCGAGATCGATCTCGTCGCCCTCCTCGACCACCCTGGTCGGCGTCACCGGCGTCACGGCGTACGACGCGAGCTCGTACCCCTCGCGCGGCAGCGCCGTGATGAGCGACGCCGGCGGGTCGTAGCCCGAGAGCTCCTCGGGCGGGTAGTCCTCGATGCGGAGCGAGGCGAACCCGTCCGCGCTCGCCACGGCGTCGGCGTCGTCGCGGTGCACGACGACCTCGTCGAACTCGTGCAGCCCGCCGGTGTGGTCGAAGTGCCGGTGCGTGGCGACCGCGATCGTCGGTCGTTCGAACAGCTCGGCGAGCTCCTCGCGCAGCGACCCGATCCCGAGACCGGTGTCGACCATGACGTCGCGGTCGCGGCCGCGAACGAGGAACAGGTTCGCCTGCAGGAACGGGTCGACGTTCGGCTCCCGGATGCGGAGGACGCCGTCGTCGACCGTCTCGTGCTCGAACCATCGCTCGGCCACACGCACCCGCGGGATGGTATCGGCTTGACGCGGCGGTCCCCGCCGGGATAGGACCGGTCCCCACAGGACGGCCGAAGCGTCGGCCGATGAGCCGAAAGGAGGGGTTCGCATGGCGACCGATCTGTCCATCTCGCTCCCCGACGAGCCCGGGGGGCTCGCGAAGGCGGCGGGCGCGCTCGGCGCGGCCGGCGTCAACGTCGAGGGCATCGCCGGTCTCGGCGGCGGTGGGCACGGCCACGTCCATCTGCTGGTCGAGGACGCCGCGGCTGCGCGATCCGCGCTCGAGGGCGCGGGGGTCACGATCGAGGGTGAGCGCGAAGCCGTGGTGGTCGACGTCTCCAACGAGGATCGCCCGGGCAAGCTCGCCGAGCTCGCGGAGGCGATCGCCGGCGCCGGTGTCAACCTCGCGGCCTGCTACGTGGCGTCCCGCTCCCGCGTCGTCTTCTCGTCCGACGACCCGGCCGCCCTGCGTTCGGCTCTCGGGGCGTGAGCCGACGGCTTGACGCCGAGGTACGGCGGGCGTAGACCGAGCGGTGGACGGGTTGGGCGGATCTCAACGAAGGAGGTGCCGATGAAGGACCTCACCGTCTCCCTCGAGGACCGGCCCGGGACCCTCGCCGATCTCGGCGAGGCGCTCGGCAAGGCCGGGATCAACATCGAGGGGATGTGCGCCGTCGCGAGCGAGGGGCGCAGCATCATCCACCTGCTCGTGACGGATGCGAACGCGGCGCGCGCTGCCCTGGAGGGCGCCGGCATCAAGGTCGAGGGCGAGGCCGAACCCCTGATCTCCGAGCTCGCCTCGGATCAGGTCGACCGCCCCGGGGCCATCGGTCAGATGGCCCGCGCCATGGCCGATGCCGGCGTGAACATCCAGGTCGTGTATCTCGCGACCAAGAACCGCGCCGTCGCGGTCACGAGCGACAACGCGAAAGCGCGTCAGGCGCTCGGGATGTGAGACGCCTCGTCGGGGGCGGCCGGGGCCGCCTCCGGCCCGGCCGCGTACGCTCGGTCGAGGATCTCGATCGGGTGCAGCACGCTCATCGTCGATCCGAGCTCGCGGAGCCCCGCCGCGATCTGCATCGTGCAGCCGGGGTTCGCGCTCGCGACGACGTCCGCCCCGGTCGACGCCACGGCCTCGGCTTTCCGGTGCCGGAGCTCGGAGGACATCTCGGGCTCGAGCACGTTGTAGAGACCCGCCGCGCCGCAACACACGTCGCCGTTCGGCACGTCGACCACCTCGAGGCCGGGGACACCTCGGAGGAGTGCGCGCGGTTGCTCTCGGATCCCCTGGACCCGGAGCGCGTGGCAGGCGTCGTGGTACGCGACGCGCTCGAACCCAGGATCGCGCGCCGGCGCCCGACGCAGCCCCTCCCCGTGCAGGAGTTCCATCACGTCGCGAACCTTCGAGGAGAACGCGCGGATCTCGTCGGTCGGGACGAGGTCGCCGAGCTCCTGGAGGTGGGCGCCACATCCGGCCGCGTTCGTCACGATGACGTCCGCGTCGGAGAACGCGCGCAGGTTTCGGCCGGCGAGCCTGCGCGCGGTGTCGAGACGCCCGTGGTGCGCCGCGAGCGCTCCGCAGCAGACCTGTGCGCGGGGGACGACCACACGCCAGCCGTTGCGAGCCAGCACGCGGATCGTCGCGCGGTTCACTCCTCGGAACCAGCGATCCTGGACGCACCCGCTCAGCAACGCGACGGTCCCGCGCACCTCGCCCGCCGGCTCCGTCACGCGCGGCAAGCGGCGGAACAGCTCCGATGGCTTGGGCGTCAACGTCCGGACGCGTCGGGGGAGCGCGAGGCGCGCGAGTGGCTGCAGGGCGGCCGCGAGCCAGAGCACCTTCTTCCTCGGCAGCGCGACATCGAGGCCGAGCCATCGCAGGAACCGCGACCGGCGCGTTCGCAGGGGTTCGACCTGGACGCGCGCTCGCTCGACCATCCGGCCGAACGGCACGTGCGAGGGGCACACGTCCTCGCACGCGCGGCACGCGAGGCAGAGGTCCATGAAGCTCGAGAACGTCTCGTCGGGGTCGGCCAACCCCTCGGCGACCGAACGCATCGCCGTGATCCGGCCCCGGGGGGACGCCGACTCTTCGCCGGTGACCCGGTAGGTGGGGCAGTGGGGCAGGCACAGCCCGCACGCGACGCAGGCGGCCAGGTCCTCGTCGGCCGGCGCGTCGAGCGGGAACCGCCACCGGGGTTCGCGATCCGGGTCCCGGCCGACGAACCTGACGCCTGCAGGCATCTGGCTGCCGAGGACGAGATCGCTCCCGGGGTCGCCTTCACCAAGCATGACTACCTGCCGATGCTATCCGGTAGCCCGTGGCGGCTCCGCAAGGCCGCGATCGACCATCACGAGGAGCGGGATCGTGCAGACGCCGATGACGTCGAGCGGCACCGAACTCCCCTCGGCACCCCAAGGGGAGGACGGCGCCGGCCGCAAACCCGGACGGCGAGCGATCGTTCTGTTGACTGCCGCTCTCGGGACGCTGATCGTTGCCGGGGGGATCATCGCGCTTCTCACGCTGGGCGGGGACGATGGCCAGGCTCGTCCCGAGAACATCGGGGACGATGGCCAGGCTCCTCCCGAGACCAGCGGGAACGATGCCCCCGCCGTCGAGCCCGCATCGAACGTCACCGCCGTCGAAGCCGAAGCCAAGCCGTTCGCCGTCCGACTCGATTGGGTGGCACCGGAGGGCGAGGTCGAAGCCCTGGTGGTCCTGCGCGACGGCGCGCGCGTGGGTCGGCTCGATCCTGGTGAGACGACGTTCCTCGACCGATCGGCGCTCCCGGCGACTCGGTATTCCTACGTGGTGCAATCGGTGCGTGACGGGGAGTTCGTCCGGAGCGAGCCGCTACGTGTGAAGACGCCACCGGCGCCCCTCTCGCTGGCTCGGCTCGACGGCGTCTACGCGATCGACGCGCGAAGCACATCGCACTTCGGCTTCACCGGCGTCGCCGACGAGTTCGCCTCCGGATGGCGGTTCCGGCCGGTGTGCCGGCGCGGACCATGCAGCGTCACGTTCAAGGACGTCCAAGGCAATCCGATCTCGGGCAGGCTCGAACGCACAGGAGTGCGATACGAGGGCACGGGCAGCTCCAAGTTCGGGACCTGTGGCAACGTCACGAGCACCGGGACATTCACGCTGAGGCTCGAGGTCGTTCGAGCGAAGACGGTCCGCGACGCCTGGCGGGCTTCCAAGTTGGTGGGTACGTTCGTCGAACGAGTGCCGGCACAGCTCGGATGCGTCGGTGCGGGCGTCGACTTCGACATCACCGCCAAGCTGATGGCGTAAGACCTCCCGGCGACGAGGTCGTCCTCTCGAGCCCCCGAACGGCCCTCCATCGACGACTATCATCGGCGGGATGTCCAAGATCCGACCCTCGCGCAAGGCGTCGTCGTTCACCGAGTCGGTGATCCGTGAGATGACGCGACTCTCGGTCGCACACGGTGCGATCAACCTATCGCAGGGCTTCCCCGATTTCCCGGCGCCCGAGGAGGTCAAGGAGGCCGCTCGAGCGGCGATCACGGCCGACATCAACCAGTACCCGATCACCTGGGGCGCCGAGGGGTTCCGAGCGGCGATCGCCGACACCTACCGAGCGCGCTACGGGATGACGTGGGTCGACCCCGAACGCAACGTGACGGTCATGTGCGGTTCGACCGAGGCGATGATCGCGTCGATGCTCGGGGTGCTCGACCCGGGCGACGAGGTCGTCGTGTTCGAGCCGTTCTACGAGAACTACGGCCCCGACACGATCCTCGCCGGCGCCGTTCCGCGAACGGTCACGCTCTCGCCTCCGGACTGGACCTTCGACGAGAACGAGCTGGCCGCCGCCTTCAACGCTCGAACCCGCGGCATCGTGATCAACACGCCGAACAACCCGACGGGCAAGGTGTTCTCGCGCGAGGAGCTCGACGTCGTCGCCGAGCTCTGCCAGCGGTGGGACGCGGTCGTGTTCACCGACGAGATCTACGAGCACATCACGTACGACGGGTTCCGCCACGTCCCGCCCGGCGCGGTTCGCCGGGCTCGAGGATCGGACCGTCACGATCAGCGCGCTCTCGAAGACGTACGCGGTCACCGGCTGGCGGGTCGGCTGGGTCGTGGCCCCTGACGAGCTCACGGGCGGGATCCGCTCGGTGCACGACTTCCTCACGGTGGCCGCGCCGGCGCCCCTGCAGGAGGCCGGGGTGGTCGCGCTCGGCATGCCCGAGTCGCTTCTACGAGCGAGCTCGCGCTCGAGTACCTCGAGCGGCGCGACACGCTCCTGCGGATCCTCGAGGAGACGGGGTTCGAGTCGCAACCCGACCCGAGGCGCCTACTACGTGATGGCCGACGTCTCGCACCTCGGGATGGGCGACGACGTGGAGGTCGCGAACCGGCTGACGAAGGACGTCGGGGTGGCCGTGGTGCCGGGTTCGTCGTTCTTCTCGAGGCCCGAGCTCGGAACGCACCTGGTGCGGTTCGCGTTCTGCAAGCGCATCGAGACACTCGAGGAGGCAGGGGCGCGCCTGCGGAAGGCGTTCGCCTAGCCCTCGGAGGTCTTCCACTCTCGGCCGGGGGCGAGCACCCCGTTCGGATCGAAGGCCGCCTTCAGGCGACGATGCACGTCCGGAGCCGCCACCGGCGAGTCGCCCAGGCCGCCGGCACCGCGAACGATCGGGGCGATCCCGCCGACCGCGTGGACGCGGCTCCGGAGCTGATCGAGCTCGCGCTCCCCACCGTCCAGACCCAGCCAGGCGATCCCGACGCCGGCGAGCGCGCCCCAGCGGTCGCCGACGATCGCCGAGTCGAGCTGCGAAGGGGGGACGGCCGCTTCCGCGACGACCGGTCGTTCGTCCCAGCGCCGCTCGATCGGGAACGGCGCATCGTCGACCGTGGCGACCGGTCGCTGCACCCGGCGAGCCATCGCGGTCTGCTCCTCGACCTCCTCGGGCCAGCCTTCGAGGCGGACGTCGACGGCGCCCGGCGTCGCGAGCACCGCGGCCGATCCGTGCACCGCGCCCACGAGCTCGTCCGCCAGCTCGAGATCGCCGTCGAACCGCAGCGTCCGTCGCGCGTGGGGGAGCGGCCGTAGCTTGAGCGCGACCTGCACGATCACCGCGAGCGTGCCGAGCGAGCCGGCTACCAGCTTGTGGAGGTCGTACCCGGTCACGTTCTTCACCGTTCGCGCGCCGCTGCGAACCAGGCGACCGTCGCCGGTCACGACCTCGGCCTCGAGGACGGTGTCCCGGAGCGCGCCGACCTTCAGCCGCCGTGGGCTCGACGCGCCGCTCGCGATCACCCCCCCGACCGTCGAGTCGGCCGGGGCGTCGCTCGGCCACTCCTGCCCACCGTCGGCGAGGATCCGGTCGAGCTCGCCGACCCGCATGCCGGCCTCGACCACCGCGATCATCTCCGCGGGCTCGTACGACACCAGCCGGTCGAGCTGGGTCGTCCACAGCTCGGCGTCGACCTCCGAGGGGTTGCCCTTGTCGAGGTGACGACGCCCGCCGACCACGAGCAGCCGTCGCGCGGTCGCGTTCGCGTCGCGGACGGCCTCGACGACATCGGCCTTCGATGACGGATGGATCAGATCCACGAGCCCTCCGGCAGATCCGCCGCAACGGATGCGGCGTCCGAGCCGCGCGTCATCGCGAAGTCGCCACACCGGGCGCCGTCCGGCAGCACCTTCTGCGGGTTCATCCGTCCCTCGGGATCGAACGCGGACCGCACGCACGCCTGCGCCGAGAGGTCCTCGGCGGAGAACACGAGCGGCATGAAGTCGCGCTTCTCCAGCCCGATCCCGTGCTCGCCCGAGAGCGCACCGCCGGCCTCGACGCAGAGCCGGACGATCTCCTCGCTCGCGCGCAGCACGCGTTCGAGCGTCCCGGGCACGCTCCGGTCGAACGACAGCAGGGGATGCAGGTTGCCGTCGCCGGCGTGGAACACGTTCGTCACGACCAACTCGTGCCGTCCGGCGATCTCGTAGACGCCGGTCAGCACGTCGACGAGCTTGGTCCGGGGGACGACGCAGTCGTGCAGGTGGTAGTGGGGCGCGATCGTGGCCACCGAGCCGAACGCGTTCTTGCGCCCCTTCCAGATCAGCGCGCGTTCGTCGTCGTCCACCGCCACCCGGACGCTCCGGGTTCGGTTCGATCGCGCCGCCGCCTCCACGGCGACCGCCTGCGCCTCGACCGCGGCCGCCGTCCCGTCCACCTCGACGATGAGGATCGCCGCCGCGTCCGTCGGGTAGCCGGCGTGCGCGAACCGCTCGGCCGCGACCACGATGCCCCGGTCCATCATCTCGACGGCGGCGGGGACGACGCCGCTCGCGATGATGCCGCTGACGGTGGCCGCGCAGTCCTCGACGGTCTCGAAATCGAACAGCATCGTCCTGACCGCGGCGGGGAGCGGCGTGAGCCGAACGCACACGGCCGCCACGACCCCGAGCGTCCCTTCGCTCCCGACCATGACGGCTCGGAGGTCGTAGCCGGGCGTCTCGGGAGCCTCCGAACCCAGGCGCGCGACGCTCCCGTCCGCCAGGACGACGTCGAGCGCCAGCACGTGGTTCGACGTCACGCCGTAGGCGAGGCAGTGCGGGCCGCCGGCGTTGGTGCTGACGTTCCCGCCGATCGACGACGTCGGCTGCGAGGACGGATCGGGCGCGAACGTGAACCCGTGCGGTCGGAAGGCGTTCGCGAGGTCGAGGTTCGGCACGCCGGGCTCCACCCACGCGAGACGGTCCTCCGGCCGGATCTCGAGGACCCGGGTCATCTTCGTGGTCACGAGGACGAGCGCATCGCCGATCGGCGTCGAACCGCCGACGAGCCCGGTCCCCGAACCCCGGGGAACCACCGGGAGGCCGTGCTCGGCCGCGACGCGGATGCAGGTGACGATGTCGTCGCGCGAGCGAGGGAAGGCGACGAGCGCGCAGCCGCCTTCGACCATCGAGGCGTCGCGAGCGTACAGGCGGAGCGCGAGCGGGTCGGACAGCACCTCGGCGGGACCGAGCGCATCCTCGAGCGCTCGCCGGGCCCCCTCGACGTCGGCCATGGAGAGCTCAGGCTAGCGCGGCGTTCGGTCGAAGCGAGTTCTGAGCGCCGTCAGGCGACGTGTCCGGCGCTGCCGTCCGGCGTCGTGAGCGGCCGTCCCTGGTCGGCCCACTCCTCGAGGCCGTGCGCGAGGTTGAAGGCCTCGAAGCCGCGGGCGCGGAGCATCAGGGTCGCGAGCTCGCTCCGGTTGCCCGAACGGCAGACGACGACCGTCGTCTTCTGCGGATCGAGCTGCCCGATCGCGCCCGCCAGGATCGAGTTCAGCGGGATGTGGATCGAGCCGTCGATCCGCCCCGCGTCCCACTCGTAGGGTTCACGGCAATCGACCACCTGCACCTCACCGAGGTGCTCGGCCAGGCCGCTCGAGGTCGTCAGGTCCGTCGTCACGTCGCTCATGCAGGTGCAAATCCTAGCAGTGAGGTGCGGAACGACGGAAGCGTCGATCAGGGGGCGAGTGCCCGCTCGAACGCCTCGTACGCCGGGCGTCCGAACAGGACGAACCGGATCTGCCCGACGGAGGTCTCGGCTCGCCGAACCGCCTCGATCGCGACGACCGACGCCTCCTCGACCGGGTACCCGAAGACACCCGTCGAGATCGCGGGGAACGCGACCGTTCCGGCGCCGAGCTCGTCGGCGATCCGCAGGGACTCCGTGTGGCATGAGGCGAGGAGGCCGGAGCGGTCCTCGGTGGCCGAGTACACCGGCCCAACCGTGTGGATCACCCATCGCGCCGGGAGGTTGCCCCCGCCCGTCGCGACCGCGCGGCCGGTCGGGAGCCCGTCCGGGAACTTCGTTCGCCTGATCTCCCGGCACTCGGCGAGGATCGACGGGCCGCCTGCGCGGTGGATCGCGCCGTCGACCCCTCCACCGCCCAGCAGGGAGGAGTTGGCGGCGTTCACGATCGCGTCGACGTCCTGGGTGGTGATGTCGCCCTCGACGAGCACGATGTCCGGCACGTTGTCTGGCATGGCGACATCGTAGGTTGTCACGCGTCGTGGATGACCGAGATCTCGCCGCGTCCGTGAAGGCCGCTCTGCTCCCGCATCCGCACGTCCTGTCGGTCGAGCTGGTCGGGTCGCGAGCCACGGGCTCTCCGACCCGCTTATCGGATTGGGATTTCGAGGTGATGACGGACGGGTTCGACGCCGTCGCTCGGGAGCTACCGTCCCTCGTTGCCAGGCTCGAGCCGCTCGCCCAGCAGTGGGATCGGATCAGCGAGTACCCGTGCTACATGCTCATGCTGATCGGACCCGTCAAGGTGGACCTCATCTTCCCGGGCGAGCCGTACGAGTCGCTCCCGCCGTGGACGGGTGAGTGCCGAGACGCTCGACGGGATCGACCGGCACTTCTGGGACTGGATCCTGTGGCTCGCATCCAAGCGCGAGAAGGGCGCAGGACGAGCTGGTACGGCGCGAGCTCGTGAAGATGAGCGAGCACCTGCTCCGGCCCCTCGGCGTGGATCGGGTGCCGGGCTCGATCGAGGCCGCGCTCGAGACCTACCGGTTCGCCCGCGACCGGCGCGAGCGCGAGCTCGGGGTCGAGGTCTCGCGACGCCTCGAGCGCGAGGTCCTGCCCGCCCTGCGCCGGACTCGACCGCGGCGAGGCGACTGCGGTTGAATGGCTTTCAACGTCGGGGACCCACGGGAGGAGCAGATGGCCACGATCGTGATGGAGGGCGTCTCCAAGGTGTACGCGGACGGCACCGCGGCCGTCTCCGACCTCTCGCTCGACATCCGGGACCAGGAGTTCATCGTGCTGGTCGGTCCCTCCGGGTGCGGGAAGACGACCGCGCTCCGGATGGTGGCCGGGCTGGAGAGCATCACCCACGGCACGATCGCGATCGGCGATCAGGTCGTGAACACGGTGCCGCCGAAGGAGCGGGACATCGCGATGGTGTTCCAGAACTACGCGCTGTACCCGCACATGAGCGTGTACGACAACATGGCGTTCGGCCTCAAGCTCCGGAAGCTCCCGAAGGAGGAGATCGACCGCCGGGTCCGTCGGGCCGCGGAGATCCTGGGCCTCGTGGAGTTCCTCGAGCGCAAGCCCAAGGCGCTGTCCGGCGGACAGCGGCAGCGCGTGGCGATGGGACGAGCGATCGTCCGCGAACCCCAGGCGTTCCTGATGGACGAGCCGTTGTCGAACCTCGACGCGAAGCTGCGCGTGCAGATGCGGGCCGAGGTCTCACGCCTGCAGGACGATCTCGGCGTCACGACGATCTACGTCACGCACGATCAGGTCGAGGCGATGACGATGGGCGACCGCGTCGCCGTCCTCAAGAAGGGCGAGCTCCAGCAGGTCGACGCACCGCAAACCCTGTACGACCACCCGAGGAACCTGTTCGTGGCGGGCTTCATCGGCTCCCCGTCGATGAACCTCGTCGAGGCCGATCTGGTGCGTCAGGACGGTGGGTTGTTCGTGTCGTTCGGAACGACGACGCTTCGCGTCGACGACCAGGTGGTGGCCGACCGTCCGGGCATCAAGGCCTACGAGGGCAAGCGCGTGATCGTCGGGATCCGTCCGGAGAACATGGAGGACGCCTCGATCATGCCGGTCATCCCCGAGGATCGTCGGATGCATGTCGAGATCGTCCTGCGGGAGGCGCTCGGGTCGGAGGTCCTCGTGCACTTCTCGATCGACGCGCCACCCGTGCTGACCGAGGACACGCGCGAGCTCGTGGCCGATACGGGCATGTCGGTCGAGCAGCTCGACATCACGTCGGGGCTGGACTTCCTCCGTGCCGGTGGAGGGGGCCGCGCCGAGATCGAGTCGTCGACGTTCGTCGCGCGCCTGGACCCTCGAACGCGAGCGAAGGAGCGACAGCCGCTCGAGCTCGCGATCGACACGGCCCGGATGCACTTCTTCGATCCGGAGACGAGGCTCGGCATCTACGAGGACGAACGCTGAGCCACCCACCTCCGTGCGTTCCCCGAGGGTTTCCTGTGGGGCACCGCGACCTCCGCGTACCAGGTGGAGGGCGCGGTCGACGAGGGAGGTCGAGGCCCTTCCATCTGGGACACGTTCTGCCGGACTCCCGGCAAGGTCCGCGGCGGAGACACGGGTGACGTCGCGTGCGATCAATACCACCGGTACCCGGAGGACGTCGCGCTCATGGCCGAGCTCGGGCTCGGCGCCTACCGCTTCTCGGTGGCGTGGCCCCGGATCCAGCCCGACGGACGCGGTCCGGCCAACCCCGCGGGGCTCGACCACTACCACCGGCTCGTCGACGAGCTGAACCGGCACGGGATCGAACCGGTGCTCACGCTCTACCACTGGGATCTCCCCCAGGCGCTCGAGGACTCGGGCGGGTGGGCCGAGCGGGAGACCGCCGAACGGTTCGCCGAGTACGCCTCGATCGTCCACCGGTCCCTCGCGGGGGAGGTGCGGTACTGGATCACCGTGAACGAGCCGTGGGTGGCCGCGTGGCTCGGGTACGGCACCGGGGTCCACGCACCGGGACGAACCGACGACGCGCTCGCGTTCGCCGCCACGCACCACCAGCTCCTGGCGCACGGGCTGGCGTCGGAGGCGATGGGTGACGCGGGCGAGGTGGGCATCGCCGTCAACCCGCAGCCGGCGGTCCCCGCGACCGATGCGGAGGCCGACGTCCGAGCGGCTCACCTGGCCGACCTGCACATGAACGCGCTCTTCCTGGACCCGCTGTTCGGACGCGGGTACCCGCCCGAGCTGGTCGATCGGTACCGCGACGTGACCGATCTCGGTTTCGTCCGCGACGGCGATCTACGGACGATCGCTCGACCGCTCGACTTCCTGGGCGTCAACTACTACCGCATCCATACCGTGGCCGCCGCAGCCGCCTCCGGGTCGCGAGTCCGAGGAGCTCCCGGGCGGCCTGGGAGCGTGGTCGTTCGCCCCGCCGGGCGTCGAGGTCACGTCGATGGGATGGCCGGTCGAGCCCCACGGCCTCGCGGACCTCCTCCGCCGGATCCATCTCGAGTACGCACCCGACCGCATCCTCGTCACCGAGAACGGCGCGGCGTTCGAGGATGTCCGAGCCGACGACGGCAGCATCGACGACCCGGATCGGATCGGGTTCCTGCGCGATCACCTAGCCGCGGCCGCCGACGCCGTCGCAGGGGGGGTCCCGCTCCACGGGTTCTTCGTGTGGTCGCTGGTCGACAACTTCGAGTGGGCGCAGGGCTACGCACAGCGTTTCGGCCTGGTGTACGTGGATCACGCGACCCAGGAACGCCTCCCGAAGCAGAGCGCCCGTTGGTTCAAGGACGTGATCGAACATGGAGGCCCTCGGAGCGAAGGCGAGCGTCGACCGAGTCAGGACCGTATGTAGGGGAAAGGGTTCGACGAGGGCCCAGAGGGGAAGGAGGCGTGCCTGGTGAGGGACACATGCTCGGGAGCGCGCCGGCGCCGAAAGTCGATTGGCCCGGACCGACACGAGTGGGGGACAATGTCCGAAGCCCAACGAGAGGGGGATCACCTATGCGGCAACTCAGGCTGATCGTGCCGTTCGTGGCGCTGCTGCTGGTCGCGGCGGCGTGCGCGGGCGATGACGACGGAGACGGCGGCGGCGGCGGCGACGGCGCGACGCCGGCGACCGAGGAGAACACGGGCAACGTCAACGTGCTGAACGCGCTGTCCGCGGAGGAAGGCGAGGCGCTCCAGACGCTCGTGGACGACCAGATCAACCCGGAGGTCGACTACGTCGTCGAGATCGAGGCCTCGGACCAGTTCGAGGAGCAGTTCCAGATCCGCGCCGAGGGCGGCACGCTGGACGTCACGCTGACCCCGCAGCCGGGGGCCGTGATCGACCAGGCCGCCGCGGGCAACGCGATCTCGATGGAGGACCTGGGCTTCGACATCGCCGAGCTCGAGACGACGTTCGGTGAGTACTACATGTCGCTCGGCGAGTTCGAGGGGGAGCACTACGGCTTCCCGACCAACGCCAGCTACAAGAGCATGATCTGGTACCCGAAGGACGACTTCGACGCCGCGGGCTACGAGGTGCCGACGACGTGGGACGAGCTGATCGCGCTGTCCGATCAGATCGTCGCGGACGGCAGCACGCCGTGGTGCGTGGGCTTCGAGAGCGGGACCGCCACCGGCTGGCCGGCGACGGACTGGATGGAAGACATCATGCTCAAGACGGCCGGCGTGGAGACGTACCAGCAGTGGGCCACGCACGGGATCCCGTTCAACGACCCGGCGGTCGTCGAGGCCGGCGAGATGTTCGGGCAGATGATGTTCACGGAGGGCTACGTGCTGGGCGGAGCCGAGAACACGCCCTCCCTCGCCTTCGGCGAGGCGCCCCTCCCGATGTTCGACAACCCGCCGAAGTGCTGGCTGCACCACCAGGCGACGTTCATCAACGCGTTCTTCCCGGAGGGGACCGAAGCGGGGGTCGACTACGACTGGTTCCCCACCCCGCCGATCGACGAGGACAACAAGCTGTTCGCCGGCGAGCTGGCGATGGTGTTCTCGAACCGTCCCGAGATCGTGGACTTCCTCGAGCGCTTCAGCTCGGTGCCGGTGCAGTGCGCGATGGGCGGCGACATCGCGCTCGGCAGGCTCTCGCCGAACGTGGACGTCGGGGAGGAGTGCTACGCGAACCCGATCCTGGCCGAGGCCTCGACGATCCTGGCCGACGTCCTCGCGACGGGGACCGGAGGCTTCGACGCCGGCGACCAGATGCCGCCGGAGGTCGGATCGGGCTCGTTCTGGACCGGCATGGTCGAGTACATGCAGCAGGGGCCCGACTCGCTCCAGGGCGTCCTCGACGACATCGAGGCGAGCTGGCCCGCGGAGTAGGGACGAACCAACGGTCCTTCACGTGATGGAGATGAGGGAGCGGTCGCGACGCGGCCGCTCCCTCGCGCGCTCGTGAGCGAGGGGAGCGCTTCGCCGGTGAGCGCGTCGGGCGGGGAGCCGTCGGGCGGGGGTGCGATCGCCGAGGCTCCACGGTCCGGCGGGCCCGCCCTGTTGACCTTCCTGTTGCGGCTGGTCACCGCCCTCGCCATCCCCGTGGTCGGGTTCACGGTGCTGTGGGCCACGTTCGACTTCCTGCGCAACGAGGACGCGAACCGCCTGATCGTGGTCGGCGTCGCCATCGTCGTGGGTGTCGGCGGTGTCTTCTTCCTCTACTGGGGGATGAACCGGATCGTCGACATGTTCCCTGCGCGGTACCGGGAAGGCGTTCGCCCGTACGTGTTCGTCGGTCCCGCGCTCGTGATCTTGGGCGTGTTCCTGGTCTACCCGGTGATCAACACGATCCTGATCAGCTTCAAGGACGCGCAGTCCGAGAGCTTCGTGGGGCTGGACAACTTCGCGTTCGTCTTCAGCGACGAGAGCATGCTCCGCGCGATCCGGAACACGCTCGGCTGGATCATCGTGGTGCCCCTGTTCGCGGTGAGCATCGGCCTGGCCTTCGCGACGCTGGCCGACCGGCTCCGTCGCGGCGAGGCGGTGGCCAAGTCGCTGATCTTCCTCCCCATGGCGATCTCGTTCGCCGGAGCGTCGATCACGTGGCGGCTGATCTACAGCTACCGGCCGGAGGAGTTCGGCTCGAACATCGGCTTGCTGAACGGCATCATGCTGGGACTCGGTCAGGAGCCCGTCGCGTGGATCCAGGTGCAGCCGTGGAACAACCTGTTCCTCATGGTGATCATGGTCTGGATGCAGACGGGGTTCGCGATGGTCGTCCTGTCGGCCGCCATCAAGTCGATCCCGGACGAGATCATCGAAGCGGCGCGTATCGACGGGGCGTCGGAGCTGCAGGTGTTCCGACGGATCATGATCCCGAGCATCCTCCCGACGATCGTCGTCGTGGCCACCTACATGGTCATCAACGCCCTGAAGGTGTTCGACATCGTCTTCGTGATGGGGAGCGCGGAGACCAATCACACCGAGGTCATCGCCGAACGCATGATCGACTGGTTCTTCATCTCGAACAACGACGGCCGCGGTGCCGCGATCGCCGTGGTCCTGTTCATCGCGATCATCCCGGTCATGATCTGGAACGTGCGCAGGTTCCGTGAGGAAGAGATGATCCGATGAGCGCACCCGCCGTCCCGGTTCCCGAGATCCGTCCGGCCGCGCGCGAGGAGGCAGCTCGCGACGAGGAGGCTCCGGGCGCTCGGCATGGCGGCTGGTTCGTGCGGATCACGGTCGCCGTGATCGTCGTGCTCTGGCTGATCCCCACCGTCGGCGTCCTGATCACGTCGTTCCGTCCGGAGACGCTCGTCAACGACAGCGGATGGTGGACGGCGCTCGCCCACCCGTTCCGCACGGGCGAGTGGACGCTCGAGAACTACCAGCTCGCGCTCGACACGGGCGGGTTCGGCAACGCGTTCCTGAACAGCCTCGCGGTCACGATCCCGTCCACCGTCATCCCGATCACGATCGCGGCGTTCGCCGCGTACGCGTTCTCGTGGATGGAGTTCAGGGGGCGGTACGTCCTGTTCGTGATCGTCGTCGGTCTCCTGGTGGTGCCGATCCAGATGACGCTGATCCCGCTGCTGCGGTTGTTCAACGAGGGGGCGACGCTCGGGCCGTTCATCGTCTTCCCGGACCTGGATCTGAACGGGACGTTCCTCGGGATCTGGCTGGCGCACGCCGGGTTCGGTCTGCCGCTGGCCGTCTACCTGCTGCGCAGCTACATCGGCTCGCTGCCCTCGTCGATCATCGAGTCGGCGAAGATCGACGGGGCCGACCACTTCACGATCTTCTGGCGGCTGGTCGTCCCGCTGTCCGTCCCCGCCCTCGCCGCGTTCGCGATCTTCCAGTTCCTCTGGGTCTGGAACGACCTGCTGGTCGCGTACGTGTTCCTCGGCGGAACGACCCAGACGCGCGTGCTCACGATCGCGCTGGCCGGCCTGATCGGACGAGCGGGCGAGACCTGGCACCTGCTCACCGCCGCGGCGTTCATCTCGATGTTCCTGCCGCTGCTCGTGTTCTTCTCGCTGCAGAAGTACTTCGTGCGAGGGCTCACGGCCGGCGCGGTGAAGGGCTGATGCCCGTGGCCGAGACCGGCAGATCGGTCCGAGCCGGCGCCTGGCCGCTCGCGCCTCGTCGCAAGTGGCGGGCGATCCTGCTGTCGACCCTGCTCCTCGTGCCGGCGTACTGGGCGTTGCTGGCGGGTGTGGTCTCCGTCGCCTCCGAGACCGGAGGGGCTCCGAACCCGGGAGCGTGGATCGCGTTCGGGCTCATGCTCGTGCCGTTCGTGTTCATCGTGCTCGCGTTCTCGTCCGAGCACCCTCGAGCCGCCGGCGCCTCGGCCAAGGCGATGGCGCTGGCGCTCCTCGTCGGCATCCCGGTCTCCGCGCTCGCCGCCGACGCCGTGACCGGGTTCGTCGCGGGGGTCGGGGCGGGAGGCGTGGTCGCGATGCGGGCCGACCTCGACCGCTCCTGGAAGGCTCGAGCCCTCGCCGTCCTGATCGTCACCGTGTGGGCGTACGTGACGGTCCGCGTGATGCCGGAGGCCGCCCTCCTGCTCGCGCCCGTCCTGCCGTTCACGAGCGTCGGCGTGGCCGACCACCTGCTCGAGATCAGGAGGGAGCGACGCGCAGCACCGCACCCTCCCACGGACCGAGGCTGAGCTCGCCCCCGACGGGCTCGCCGTCGCGCTCGCGACCGGTGCCGATCGCGATCGTCGCCCGTGCCGATCGGGACCGTGACGGCCTCCTCCGACAGGTTCACCGAGACGACGGTGCCGTCGCCGCGGCTCCAGGTCCAGACGCCGGCGGGTGAGGGGAGCGACGCGTACCTCCCCGAACGCAGGTCCGGCATCTCGCGCCGGAGCGCGATCAGGTCGCGGCAGAGGTTCAGCATCGAGCCGGGATCTTCTCGCTGCGCGGCGACGCTCCGCGACGCGGCGTCGCCGATCGGAAGCCACGGGCGGACACCGTCCCGCGTGAACCCGGCCGAGGGATCCGCGCTCCATTGCATCGGGGTCCGGCAGCCGTCACGGCTCGGCT
This sequence comes from uncultured Actinomycetes bacterium, assembly GCA_963731925.1. Taxonomy (GTDB): domain Bacteria; phylum Actinomycetota; class UBA4738; order UBA4738; family HRBIN12; genus DASSJM01. The sequence continues at coordinate 74,732 of CAVSXK010000006.1, read as the reverse complement.
GCTCCGCTCCGCCCCCGCCGACCAGGTCGAGCTGCTCGTCCTCGGGCACCGCAACGTCGGTCATCCCGATCTCGTCCCCGTAGTAGAGGAACGGCGTCCCTCGGAGCGTCAGCAGCGCCATGAGAGCGCAGCGGGAGCGATCCTGTTGTCCGTCGCACCATCTCGTCGGGAACCGGCCCACGTCGTGGTTCGACCCGGTCCAGGCGGGGTGCGCTCCGGGTGGCAGCGCGGTCTCGGTGGATCCCACGATCCCCCGGAGCGCCTCGGCCCGGAAGTCGGAGAAGACCAACGAGAAGTTGAAGCAGAGGTGCAGCTCGTCGTCGCCCGTCCCGTAGAAGCGCGCGAGCTGCTGGGGATCGAAGACCCAGGTCTCGGCGACGAGGATCCGATGCGGATCGTAGCCGTCGGCGATCGTCCGCCAGCCGCGGTAGATCTCGTGCACCTCCGGACGGTTCAGGTTGTACACCTGCCGCTGCCCCCGCCGGCGGATCTCGGGCGGGTCGTCATCCGTCGCCGAAGGGTTGTCGCGCAGCTCCGGGTCGTGGATCAGGCCGTTCGCGACATCGATCCGGAAGCCCGCGATGCCCCGATCGAACCAGAACCGCAGGATGTCGTCGAACGCGCCTCGGACCTCCTCGTTCCACCAGTTGAGATCGGGCTGCTCGGGGAGGAAGTTGTGGAGGTAGTACTGACCCGTCATGGGGTCGAGCTCCCACGCACTCCCTCCGAACATCGGATCGCCAGTTGTTCGGTGGGGATCCATCGGCCCGCGGATCCGCCCACACGTACCAGTCGCGGTGGGCGGCGTCACGCGATGACCGCGCGTCGACGAACCACGGATGCCGGTCGCTCGTGTGGTTGGGAACGAGGTCGAGGAGGATCCGGATGCCCCGCGAACCCGCCTCGCCCACGAGCTCGTCGAGCGTCCGGAGATCGCCGAGGTCCGGGTGGACGTCTCGGTAGTCCGAGACGTCGTAGCCCCAGTCCAGATCAGGGGAGGGGTTGACGGGCGACAGCCAGACGCCATCGACGCCGAGCCATCCCAGGTGATCCAGATGCTCGATGACCCCGCGGAGGTCGCCGATCCCGTCACCGTTCGAGTCCGCGAAGGACCGAACGTAGACCTGGTAGATGACCCCGTCGCGCCACCAAGTGATGTCCTCGTCCGGCACGAGCCAAGTATCCCGGTTGGCCGAACGCCCGGGCCACTACCCTGCGAGGTGGTGACGGACGAGGTTCGGATCCGGCTCGCGACGCGGGGAGAGTGGGAGCGCCTCCGCGACCTGCGCCTGCGATCGCTCGGCGACGCGCCCGACGCGTTCGGCTCCACGCTCGACTTCGAACGGCGTCATGGGCAGGCCGCCTGGATCGGGTGGATCGAAGGCTGGGAGGGTGCCCGGAACGCGCTGTTCGTTGCCGAGCGCGGCCCCGAGTGGATCGGCATGGCCGCGGGCTCGCGCGCCGGCGACGAGCCCGACGCGCACCTGTACGGGATGTGGGTGGATCCCGCGTGGCGTGCTCGCGGGATCGGGGCACGGCTCGTCGATCGGGTCCTCGGATGGGCTCGCTCGTGGGGTGCAGGCTCGGTCATCCTCTCGGTCACGGAGACCAATGCGGGCGCCGCCGCCTTCTACGAGCGTCTCGGGTTCGTGGACACCGGCGACCGGCACCGCCTCCGCGAGGGGAGCGACCTGACGGTGCGCGTCATGACCCGCGCCCCCTGACGTCGGCGCTTCCCCCGCTCCGAACGGTCGAACGGTCCGACCGCCGGGGCGCCCCTGCTACGGTTGCTCGATGCCGGCGGCCAGGGCTCCGCGGATCCGCCCCGCGGTCGCGGTCCAGACGCTGTTCATCCTGTTCGGCGTCGTCATCGCTGCGTACTTCCCCTTCCTGTCGATGTTCCTGGACAGCAAGGGTCTGACGGCGGGGCAGATCGGCGGCGTGATCGCCGGTATGGCGGTGGCCCGCGTGATCCTCAGTCCGATGTGGGGCCACCTCGCCGACACGACCATCGGACGCCGCCGGGCGCTCCAGATCGGAGCCGTCGGAGGCGCGGTCGCCGCCCTCGCCCTGTTCGCCGCCGAGTCGGACCCGGCCATCTGGGCGACCGCGATCGCCCTGGCCGGCGTGAGCGCGACGATCGCTCCGAACGTCGATGCCATCGCGCTCGGGTTCCTCGGCGATCGCATGGGCGACTACGGACGGATGCGCGGATGGGAGAGCCTGTCCTACGCGACGGCCTGCCTCCTGTTCGGGATCGTGCTCCAGCAGGTGGGGGTTCGGTGGGACATGCCGATCCTGGCCGGTGCGGCGCTCGTTGTGTTCGTTTGGACGATCGTGGCGATCGAGCCCGATCGACCCCTGCACCGGATCCGTCACGGTCGACTCGGCGCGGTCGGTGCGGTCTTCCGCGCGGCGCCTCGTTTCTGGATCTTCCTGCGTCGCTCTGCTGCTCGTGTGGACCGGCTTCAACGCCGCGTGGAACTTCATCGGTCTGAGGATCGAGCGCGCGGGAGGAGGTCCGTTCCTGCTCGGCGCGGGCGCGGCCCTGGGAGGCCTGGTCGAGGTGCCGGTCATGCGGCTGTCCTCCCGCCTGTCGAACCGTCTGGGGCTCCGGCCCGTCTTCGTGACCGGGTGCCTCGTGTACGCGTTCGGCTTCCTGCTGTGGGGGTTGGTGGAGGATCCCACGCTGCTCTCCGTCCTCACCGTGTTCGAGGGCGCGGGGTTCGCGCTGCTGTTCACGACGATGGTCGTGGTGATCGGTCGGATGTTGCCGTCGACCCTGTACTCGACGGGCCAGTCGCTCGCCGCCACGATGGGGTTCGGCATCGCACCCATCATCGGCGCCGGCATCGGCGGGCTCGTGTTCGATCGCTACGGCCCGGCGACGTTGTACGTCGGCGCGTCGCTGCTCACGCTCTGCGGGGCGGCCGTCGCGTGGCTGGCGCTCTCCACGCCGGCCCTGTCCCGGCCGGCCCACGACGCGGAGCCGGTGCTCTGACCACCGTTGCCGAAACCGGTTCGCGTCGCGTCGTGGGCTTGACGTACGATGGCCCGAGACCCTGACGAGGGCCCTGAACGAGGAGGTCGAGGTGGTCAGCGCGTTCATCCTGATCCAGACCGAGGTGGGGCGGGCCAGCAACGTCACCCGCGAGATCGGCGGAGTGACGGGGATCGTGTCCGTGGACCCCGTGACGGGACCGTACGACGTCATCGCCCGCGGCGAGGCGAGCGACCTCGACGAGCTCGCCAAGGCGATCGTGATGCCGATCCAGTCGGTCGAAGGCGTCACGCGCACACTCACCTGTCCCGTGCTCTCGCTCTAACGGGCACTCGGGACACGCCGAGACCGTCACCGGCAGCGTCCTTCAGGCCGCTCGCCCCCGACCGTCAGGGCGGGTGAGGGGAGTTCAGGTCAGGTTCGGAAGCAGAGATCCACGACGCTTCGCGCAGGAAGCTCGAGACCCTCCGGGAGCCCGAGTGAGATCTCCCGGATGCGCGCGAGGAGTGTCAGGCGGCTCGCGGGAGGCAAGGACGCGATGTCGCTCGACGTTGCGTAGAGGTCGGCGAGGCGGGCCGAGGGCAATCCGTGGACCGTCGGGAACTCGCGGCGTTCGAACGCCGAGAACCCATCTACGGTCGCCGGTACCTCGGCCCAGGACCGGTACGCGGTGGCGATGGTCGACGCGCCACGAGTTCGCTCCACGATCTCGTCGATCTCTCGAAGGCGGGGATAGCGTCAGATGCTGCTCTTCCATGGGCCACGCCCAGAAGAGCCCCAGGGATCCATCCACGCGGAGCACGCGACGGATCTCGGTGAAGGAGGCATCGGTATCGAAATGGTGGAACGCGTTCCCGACGACGACGGCGTCGGCGACCCCGTCGCGGAGCGGGATCCCTTCCGCGGTACCGGCCACGGTCGTCACGTCCGGCTGGTTCGATCCGATGATCGCCCGCATGTTGGCGGCGGGTTCGACGGCGACGACCCGCACTCCGAGCGATGCGAACCGGCGCGAGAGCTGGCCGGTCCCGGCGGCCAGGTCCACGACGAGTGAACCGGGCCGCAATCTTCCCCGCTCGGCGACCCAGCCGACGGCCGCGGGCGCATAGGTCGGGCGCAGCTCGTCGTAGTCGGTCGCGTTCACGGACTCGAAGCTGAAGCCCACAGTCGCGCATCGTACTCGGCGGCTCTACCCTTGCCGGATGCCGGCCCCCACGTTCGAGGCCCCGCTCCCGCGACGAACGCTCGCCGAGGAGACCCTGGTCGTCCTGTCGCTCTCGCTGCTCGCGAGCGCGGTGTTCGCGATCCTCAGCCTCCTCGAGGCACCGCTCCGCGGCGTCACGGTGGCGTCGGTCTCGCAGAGCACCCAGCTCGCTCGACAGGTCTTCGGCGCGCTGTTCTCGCTGGCGCCGGTGTGGCTCGTCGTGTACCTCGTCCGTCGCAACGGCGAGGGGCTCGCGGGGATCGGCCTGCTGTGGGACCGGCCGCGGCAGGACGTCGCGCGCGGGTTCCTTCTCTTCGTGGTCGTCGGGTTGGGCGGCATCGGCGTGTATCTGGCCGCGGTCGCGCTCGGCGTGAACCGGTTCGTCGTGCCCGTCCCGCCGCTCGGGCACTGGTGGACGGTCCCGGTGCTCCTGCTGAACGCCGCGGAGGCCGCGCTGCTCGAAGAGGTCGTGGTCGTCGCGTACCTCGTCACGCGGTTGCGGCAGCTCGGGCTGACCGAGGTCGCGGCCGTCGGTGCGAGCGCGCTGTTGCGCGGGAGCTACCACCTGTATCAAGGGTGGGGCGGGTTCCTCGGCAACGTGGCGATGGGTCTGCTGTTCGGTTTCGTCTTCTCCCGAACCCGGCGCGCGTGGCCGATCGTGATCGCGCACTTCCTGCTCGACGTCGCCGCCGGCATCGGGTTCATCCTGTTCCGAGAGCACCTCCCGGGGTTCCGATGAGCGGTCCGCTCGCCCGTCGACCGCTCTCGCAGGCGCTCGCGAGGACCGCGTCGCGAGGGTTCGCGCACGTCGACGGCCTGGTGGATCCGGCGTTCCTGCGCGAGCTCCGTCGGGAGGTCGAGGCCGGTCCGCTCCGGCGGATGGCGGGAACGTTCGGCAAGGCGGGCGTCCGGATGGAGATCGACGGCTACGACGTCGAGGCGCCCTTCGAAGGGTTCCCGGTCCTGAGCGAGCTCGCGACATCCTTCGCCGAGCGCGTCCGCTCGGACGGCGCGGCGGTGCGGGGCCTCCGCACCTGGCGTCCGAACGAAGCCGGTGTCGCCGTGTACCGGTCCGGATCGGTCGGCGTCACCTCGCACCTCGACGGCCGCTGGTACCGGCGGCTCGTCGCCGTGTTCACCGTGGCGGGGTCGGCCCGGTTCGAGGTCCGGCCCTCACGTGAGGGCGACGTCCTCGAACGCTGGAACGCCCGCGCCGGCTCGGTCACGCTGATGCGCGCGCCGGGGCTCGCCGGCGTTCGCGACGGACGTCCGTACCACGCGGTCCACGGTCCGCCTCGTGGGACCCGCTGCTCGCTCGCGTTGCGGATGCGCGTGGACCCGTCGTCTTCCTGAGCTCATTGCAGGTTCCGAGGGAACCGCCGGTCGAAGCGCCGCGACCACCGCACCTCGCCGTTCTCGGAAGCATCGATCTCCAGCCGCACGCGGTACGCGTTCGCGTCGCTCTCGATGCGGCTGCGGACCTCCGTCGAGACGGTCGTCTCGGGCCAAGCCAACACGTAGCTCGAGTTCGCTTCGACCCACGCGCGTCCCGGATCATCGCTCGCGACGCCGACGATCCCGCCGTTGCGTTCCACGATCGACGGGACGACCTCGTCCGCGTCGCTCCGCGTCGTGTAGGCCACGACGGCGCGCGTCTGCGCGCGGGCGACGTCATGTTCGACCGACCACGTCACGTCGTCCGTGTTCCACGTCTGAGGTCGTCGCGGTGCGGGCAACGTCGGCGGTGCCGCGATCGGCGAGGCCCCCTCGACCACGGGGAGAACGATCGAGCAACCATCCCGCTCAATCGTCAGCGTGACGGGGGTGGGCGGGGGCCAACAGTTCGGCCAGTCGGTGCCCGCGAGGTCGAGGCGGATGCCATGGCCCGGTTCGAACACCCACGACGTGGCCTCGAGCTCGAACGCCACGTCGTAGGTCCGTCCGGGTTCGAGGGCGGAGGGTGTTTCACGGGACTCCCGATGCGCGAGGTTGAGCAGTCCGCGGGTCACGAGCTGCGACGTGCCGTCCGGGTGCACGTCGCAGAGTTTGGCCGACAGGTACGCGACCGGCGCAGAGGACGCAACGCGTGCTCGGACGACCGGGTGGCCGAGGATCTCGAGCTCCTCCTTTCCGTCCTTTGGCACGGCCCAGTCGTAGACGAGCGAGAACCCTTCGTCCGGTCGTTGGTCGAGCGGCTGGCCCCACGGTGGTGGGCCTGCGCAGCTCAGCCAAGCCGTCCACCCCACGTCGCCCCGAACGTCGAGCGCGTCCGGTCCCGGGCCCGGTCGACCCGCGCGCGCCACGTCGAGCGCGAGCACGAGCTCGCGTCCCCGGTCGAGCGGCCAGTCGGCCTCGAACCGCCACTCGCCCCGGTACGCGGCCAGGTCCGCCGCGGGCGGCGTGGGTCGGCGGACGAAGACCACGATCGGTGGATCCCGGTCGACGCCGTTGTCGATCCCTCGTAGCCATCGATCCCACCACCGCGCCATCTCGGTGACGAGGTCGATGTTCGGTCCCGGGCGCGAGGTCTCGACGTCGGCGTGCGACCACGGGCCCGCGAGGAGGCGCTTCGGACACGTGAGACCGGCCATGCCTCGAAAAGCGATGTTCGTGTAGCCGTCGGACCAGCCGGTGACGAGCATCGTGGCGGCCTCGATGGCGCCATAGTCCTCGCGGAGGGATCCGTGCTTCCAGAAGTCGTCGTAGGTCTGGTGCTCGAGCCAGCCGAACAGCCACGGTTCGTACGTGGCTACGCGACGCTCCCATCGTTCGCGCCAGCCCTCGCCGGCGACGCGGGGGGCGGGCGGAAGGACGTTGATCGCGTCCATGTAGGTCGGCCAGTCGGCCAGGTCGAGCTGCTTCAGCGCACCTCCGAAGTAGTGGACGTCGTCCGCGTACCGATCGTCGGAAGCGAAGATCGAGCAGATCGCCTTCAGGGCGGGAGGGCGGAGCATCGCAACCTGGAGCGAGTTGAACCCCGACCACGACGTCCCGAACATCCCGACGTTCCCGTTCGACCACGGCTGCTCGGCGAGCCAGCCGATCACTTCGACCAGGTCCTGGAGCTCGTCGGCCGTGTACTCGCCGGTGGCGATCCCTTCGGACGAGCCCGTCCCGCGGATGTCGACCCTGCAGACCGCGTACCCGAACTCGTCCACGAAGCGTCGGTACTCGGCCCGGTAGTGGGCCGTGAGGTCGTCCTTGCGGTAGGGGAGCGCTTCGAGGAGCGACGGCACATGTCCCGCCCCGAGGCCTCCCCGGTCATCGGGGAGGTACAGGGTCGCGGCCAGACGAACGCCGTCGCGCATCGCGATGAGGACGTCCTCGGTCCTGGTCATCGGCCGGGGATGCTAATGCCCGAGCGTCCGACGGCCCCGCGCCCGACGCCCGAGCCCGCTCACGCCCACGACGTGAACCAGACCCGGAGCTTGAACTCGGCCTCCGTGAGCGGCGCGGCGGTGAGGATCGGCCAGAACCAGATGAACAGGATCACCGACGCTGCGACGAACCCGACCACCAGAGGCAGATAGGGCCTGGACCGCGATCCCGCCACGTGCATCTCGGACAGGTCACGCAGGGCGTAGACGCACGCGAGGACGAAGAACGGCGTGATCGGCGTCGCGTAGAACAGGAACTGCGGACGGGAGACCAGGAACCACGGCAGGTACAACCCGACGATCGTCACGACGACGAAGCCCGCACGCCAGTCGTGCTTCCGCCACCACGCGTAGGCGACGTACGGGATCGCGACGAGGGAGCCCCAGAAGATCGCCGGATTGCCCTGCGCGTAGATCACCTGACGGACCCCGTCCGAGCTGAAGGCCCCGTAGTAGTAGATGGGACGGCCCAGGAAGATCCATTTCCACGCCGGCGAGAAGTAGGCGTGCCACGGCTGACCCTGCTCGTTCAGCGGCTTGAGGTCGGCGTGGAAGCGAGCCGCCTTCCCCTGCATCTCGGCCCACCGCTGCAGGTCCCACCCGAAATGCAGGAACCACGGGATGTAGGTCGCGAAGTAGACGACCGCGGGCGTCACCAACAAGGCCAGCACGAAGCCGAACCCCTCGGTGGTGATCGCCGTCGTGACGGGCGAACGCACCCCGAACCGCTTGCGCCGCATCACCTCCCAGAGGAACCCCAGCACGATCGCGGTCACGAACGCCGTCAGCCCGGCCCACTTCGTGGCCATCGCGGCGCCCCCCGCCGCCCCGGCGGCGAACCGGTACGGGCGCCAGAGAGGGGTGGGCAGACGAGGCTTCCGCTTGCTCGGTGCCTCGCCCCCGACGTGGTCCTCGGTGGGCGGTGTGGGTGTTCGATCCTCGATCCATCGTCGATCGAGCAAGAGGAAGACGAACACCAGCACCACCCAGAACGCGACGAAGATGTCGAGCGTTCCCGTTCGGGACTGCACGAGGTTCAGGCTCTCCGTGGCCAACAGCAGGCCGCCCGTGAACGTCCAGATCGGGCTCGCGAACAGCAGCTGGATGATGACGGCCAGCAGCATCACCGTCGCGGTCCCCGCCGCGGCCGCGCCGGCGCGCCACCCCATCGACTCCGTCCCGAACACCGCCTCGCCGGCCGCGATCATCCATTTGCCGAGCGGCGGGTGGACCCAGGCTCCCGTGTCCCATTCGTTCTCGCGCCAGAACCGTTCGTCCGCGCTGTTGATGTCGCAACGCTGGTCCGAGTAGCCGAGCAGGATGCACGCGGACTTCGTGTAGTAGTACTCGTCGAAGACGCGATGCTCCGGGTACGCGAGGTGCACGAAGCGCAGGTAGCCGGCGATCAGCCCGACGGCAAGGACGGCCACGACCGGACGGTTGAACCGCTTGATGAAGGCGTACGCACGGAGCGACGGCGTCGGTGCGCGCGGCGCGAACGGCGGCGCTTGCCGCGTGAGCGTGGACATCCGGTCGATGGTACGGCAGTCGACCCGGTCAGGAGGCCGGATCGGGTCTGCGTCTGGGCCGGTCTTTCAGCCGATACACGAACTGGAGGCCTTGGTAGACGTCGTCGATCGAGGCGGACTTGTTGTCGACCAGACCGGCGTCCAGACCGTGCCCCTGGACGATCCCGAAGGTCAGATCGCTCTCGACGTCCGCGGCCTTCTTCGGCCAGGCTACCCACAGCCTGCCCGCCGGGTCGAGCGCCCGAGCCAGGGCGGGGAGCCGGCGGCGGAGATCGGCCGGGGTCCTGGTGAAGAGCAGCGCGACGTCCAGCGGTCCTCGCGCCGACCGGGCGAACGTCGTACCGCTCGGGACCGAGCCCAGGGAGAAGCCGCTCGGCGCCCCGACGACGAGGACCCGCGAGCCCTCCCGCAGTCCCGAGCTTGCGCGCGAGCGGCGTCGCCGAGTAGTCCTTGTGCTCGTTCGGCGTCACGTTCGGAACTGTAGCGGGGCGCATCCGGCGAGTACGTCGTTGGGCGGTTCCGAAGCGTGGATGGGCGTGGGACCATCGATCCCGTGAGCGGGCACCTGTACGTGGTGGGCACGCCGATCGGCAACCTCGGCGACCTGTCCGACCGCGCCCGCGAGACGCTCGCCGCCGTCGACCTGGTCGCGGCCGAAGACACGCGACGGACGGGGAAGCTGCTCGCGCACGCCGGGATCAGGGCGCGGATGCTCTCGCTGTTCGAGGGCAACGAACGGCAACGCATCGACGAGCTGCTCGAGCGTCTGAGCGAGGGCGCGACGGTGGCGCTCGTCTCCGACGCGGGGATGCCGGCGGTCTCCGATCCGGGGTTCCGCCTGCTTCGAGCCGCCGTGGAGGCGGGGATCGGGATCAGCGTCGTGCCGGGTCCGTCGGCGGTGACCGCCGCGCTGGTGGTCTCCGGTCTGCCCACCGACCGATGGGTGTTCGAGGGCTTCTTGCCGCGACGCCCGAGCGAACGCCGCTCGCGGCTCCGAGCGCTCGCCCACGACCCGCGGACCGTGGTGCTGTTCGAGTCCCCGCTGCGGGTTGTGACGCTGCTCCGCGACGTCCTGGTGGAGCTCGGTGACCGCCGCGCCGCCGTCGCTCGAGAGCTCACCAAGATCCACGAGGAGGTCCTGCGGGGTCGGGTCTCCGAGGTCCTCGCCATGCTCCTGGACTCCGAGCCCCGGGGCGAGATCGTGGTCGTGCTCGAGGGGGCCGAGACGCCGGAGGCCGCCCTGAGCGAGATGGTCGACGAGGCGGGGCGGCTCGTGAGGGACGGGATGCGCAAGCGAGAGGCCGCGGCGGCAGTTGCCCGCGTGAGCGGCGGCTCGGCCAACGAGATCTACCGCGCGCTGGTCGACTCCGAGGTCGAGACGGACTGACGCGCCGCGACGACGCCCTCGGGGTCGACTCAAGAGGCGGTGTCGGCCGACCGATGCTTCGAAAGGAACCACGTCGGGGGATCGCGATCGGACGGATCGGATGGACCGGCCCCAGCTTCCCCCACCTCCCACCCCTCGTCCTCAGGTCTTCCCCTTGCCGCCGGCGCCCCGGATCGGTCCGGCCCCGCTGGGCGGCTCCGCTGCTCCCGGCCGGAGGCACCCGGTCGTCACGATCGCGGTCGGACTGGTGTTCGTCCTGCTCGCTGGGATCGTCGCGGTGGTCGCCTCCGAACCGTCGGAGGGGGATACGCGACCCATCGTCGGCGGCGAGAGGTCGCACGCGTTCATCGGGCGCACCGCAGACGGCGAGCCGTTCCGCTGGGATCCCTGCTCCACGATCCACTTCCAGGTCGACCTCGGAGGGGTAGACGACCACGTCCTGGACGACGTGAAGGAAGCCGTCCGTCGGATCAGCCAGGCGAGCGGACTCCGGTTCGAGTTCGACGGGGTCGTCCACCTGTCGGTGAACGACCTGCTCTCCTCGGGGGACTTCGTCACGGCGAGCGGCGGGCTGCACTGGTCGCCGCTCCTGATCGCGTTCCGGTCCCAGACGGCGATGCGAGGGTTGGGCGTCCGAGGAGCGTACGGCGTCGCGTTCCCGGTCACGACCCGGTTGGACGCCGACCAGTTCGTGAGCGGCGCCGTCGTGATCAATGCGAGCGCCGGCCTGCAGGACGGGTTCGATCGCGCCCCGTCGGTGGGGACGGTGCTCCAGCACGAGCTCGGCCACGCCGTGGGTCTCGGCCACATCCTCGACCCGTTCCAGCTGATGAGCCCGTTCCCGGTCGTGACCGACTGGGGAAGGGGGGATCTCGCGGGTCTGGAGGAGCTCGGCGAGGGCCCGTGCCTCGACGTCCCGACCGCCGAGTACCAGGCGGCCATCCACCCGACCCCCTGAGGGACCCGACCGCGCGAGAGGCTCCGCTACCATTGAACGACCATGGGCCGGGACGTCTTCTACATCACGACGCCGATCTATTACCCGAACGACGTCCCTCACATCGGGCACGGCTACACCTCGGTCGCCGCCGACTTCGCTGGCCCGGTACCACCGGCTCCGCGGCGAGGAGGTCCTCTTCCTCACCGGGACCGACGAACACGGCCTCAACATCCAGCGCCGCGGCCGAAGCCGCAGGGATCGACCCCACAGGCCTGGGTCGACGAGATGGCGCCGAGTGGAAGGAGGTCTGGGCCGGGCTCGACATCGCCTACGACGACTACATCCGCACGACCGAGCCCCGACACGAGAAGGCGGTCCAGCGGCTCCTCGACGGCGGTCCACGAGAACGGCCGGGACGACATCTACCTCGGGACCTACGAGGGCCTGTACTGCGTGTCCTGCGAGGCCTACTACACGGAGGATGAGCTCGTCGACGGCATGTGTCCGATCCACGGGCCGGCCGGTCGAGCGCATGGTGGAGGAGAACTACTTCTTCCGCCTGTCGGCGTACGCGGACCGTCTGCTCGAGCACTACGAGACGCATCCGAAGGCCGTGCAGCCCGAGACCAGACGCAACGAGGTCCTCGTCGCTGATCCGCGGCGGCCTGCAGGACTTCTCGATCAGCCGGACGAACTTCCGATGGGGGATCCCGCTGCCCTGGGACCCGAACCACGTGTGCTACGTCTGGTTCGACGCACTGACCAACTACATCACCGCGGCGGGTTACGGGACCGACGAGGAACGATTCGCCGCGCGTGTGGCCGGCCAGACACGCACCTGATCGGCAAGGACATCCTCGCGGTTCCACGCCGTGTACTGGCCGGCGATGCTCATGGCGGGCGGGGTCGAGCCGCCGGACCAGGTGTGGGCCCACGGGTTCCTCACGGTGGGCGGTCAGAAGATGTCGAAGACCAACGCGACCGGGATCCATCCGTTCGAGCTGACCGAGCACTTCGGCGTGGACTCCTACCGCTACTACTTCATGCGCGAGATCCAGTTCGGCCAGGACGGGAGCTTCTCGTGGGAGTCGATGGTCGACCGTCACAACGCGGACCTGGCGAACGGGCTCGGCAACCTCGCGAGCCGGATCCTGGCGATGCTGGGGTCGTCCTTCGACGGGGTCGTCCCCGAACCCGGCGCCGAGGGCGTCGAGGACGACCTCCCGGCGCTGATCGCCGACGTCGCGCGTCGGTACGAGGAGCACATGTCGGAGCTCGCGCTCTCCCAGGCGCTCGCCGCGGTCTGGGAGGTCGTGGGGCGGGCCAACGGCTACCTCGTCGAGCGCCAACCGTGGAACGTGGCGAAGGACGAGGCCCGTCGCGGTGAGCTCGCCGCGATCCTGTACGCGTCCGCCGAGACGCTTCGGATCCTGGCGATCCTGATCGGCCCGATCATGCCGGGGGCGGCCCAACGCCTGTGGGAACAGCTCGGCATCGAGCAACCGCTGGATGCCCAGCGGCTCCCGTCGGCGGCCGCGTGGGGCGGTCTCCCGCCCGGGACGAAGACCGCCAAAGGCGACGCGCTCTTCCCCCGGCTCGACTCCTGAATGAGGGTTCGCGCCATCACGTTTCACGTGTGACTCACCTCCTCGACTTCCGATCGAGAGCGGCTTGTGCGCAGCGGGTGTTTCTGTTTCGGATCTTCGAGCCCGGGTCGAGGATCGGTGAGGGCGGCTAAGGTGTCGCCCCGGTGAACGACCCGAACCCTGAACCGTCGATACAGAGCGGCGCCGTCGATTCCCACTGCCACCTGTTCCTGCTCGACGGCGACCCGGCCGAGGCGGTCGAGCAGGCTCGTTCGGCGGGTGTCGACACGCTCGTCTGCGTCGGTATCGACCCCGAGTCGAGCCGTCGCTCGGTCGCGCTCGCCGAAACGTTCCCGGGCGTCTACGCCACCGCCGGGATGCACCCCCACGACGCGAGCGCCTTCGACGCCCGGGCGGGCGCCGAGATCGAGGAGCTGCTCACGCATCCACGCGTGGTCGCCGTCGGCGAGTGCGGCCTCGACTTCTTCCGGATGCGGTCGCCCCGGCCGGAGCAGGAGCGCGCGCTCGCCGCGCAGCTGACGCTCTCGAAGGCCTACGACCTTCCGCTCGTGATCCACGTTCGAGACGCCTGGCCCGAGATCCTTAGAGTTCTCGATGAGGGTTCCGCGGAGAGCGTGGTCCTGCATTGCTTCAGCGGCGACGCCGAGATCGCTCGCGGGTGCGCGGACCGCGGCTGGTTCCTCTCCTTCGCGGGGAACGTGACGTATCCGAAGAACGCGCACCTTCGGGAAGCGGCGGCCGCGGTGCCGCTTGGAGCGGCTCCTCGTCGAGACCGACAGCCCGTTCCTCCCCCCTCAGCATCTCCGCGGCCGCGACAACACGCCGTCGAACGTCGTGGAGGTGATCGACGCGATCGCGACCGCACGGGAAGAACCTGTGGAAACCGTGAGGGAAACCACGGCCGCGAACGCTCGGATGGCCTTCCCCAGGCTCCGGGAGGGCCCGCTCGGGGATCCGGTTTGAAGTTTGCAGTGAAGGTTGAGGGTTTGGTAGGTTGGCCGCTGTACAGTCGTTCAAGGCTTCGGTCCGGCGATGGCCGCATTCCCCCCGGAGCCTTCTTCCGTGAGGAGGAAGGGTGCCGGTTCGTCCGACGCGGGTCCGCCGGTTGCGGGCACGCAAGGCGATGGGGAACGCGCTGCTCGCGAGCGTGCTGCTCGTGGGAGGTCTCGCGTACGTCGCGATCCAGAAGACCGTGACGCTCGTGGTGGACCAGGAGCGGCCCGAGGCAGTCCGAACGATGAGCGCCAGCGTCGGGGAGCTCCTCGACGCGGAAGGGATCCTCGTGGGGTCCGGGGACCTGGTGACGCCGCCGACGCAGACGTCGCTCGCCGACGGGATGACCGTCGTCGTCGAGCGCGGCTGGGTCGACGGGGTCATGGCTCCCGGCCCCGACGATGTGGGGGTCTGGGTGATGGAGGGAGCGACCGCGCCGCATGTGATGCTCGCGTCGCGGTCTGGCGAGGACTGGCTCTCCGCGGGAGATCCGGCCGGGTGGTCGCAGGTGGTGTCGGCGAACGTCGTGGTGAAGGGGAAGGACCACGACGTCATCACCAACGCCGGTACCGTTCGCGAGCTCCTCTCGGCCATGGGGATCGCACCCGATCGGGACGACCGCGTCCTTCCATCACCCAGGGCCCCCCTTCAAGAAGGTATGCGCGTCCGCTTCGACCAGATCGCGATCCGAACGCGAGAAGTGCGGATCCCGATCCCGTACACGACGTACACGAGGTACTCGGACGAGCTCGATCCGGGTGAGGTCCGCCTCGATCGCGCGGGTGTCGACGGGCTCATGGTGGAGCGCACCCGGATCACCTACGTCAACGGGAAGGTCGCGGCCACCGTGGTCCTGTCGAGGACCGTGCTGGAGGAGGCGCTCGCCGCGCGGCGCGTCGTCGGCCGCCAGTACGACGGGTCTGACGGCGCGCAGCTCGGCGAGGCGAGCTGGTACTCGTTCGCGCCGGGCAGCGAGCTCACCGCTGCCCACCCGTGGCTCCCGTTCGGTACGGTGGTCAACGTCACGAACATCGCGAACGGCGAGTCCGTTCAGGTGGTGATCAACGATCGGGGACCCTTCGGCGGGCGGATCATCGACCTCTCCGACGAGGCGTTCGCCCGGATCGCCCCGCTCTCCCAGGGCGTCTGCCAGGTCCGGCTCAGCTGGTGAGGCCGCGGCCGGACTCGGCCGCTCGGCGCTGAAAGAGCTCGCCTCCCGGCACGGGATCCGACCGACCAAGCGGCGCGGCCAACACTTCCTCGCCGACCCGAACCTCGCGCGCGCGATCGTGGCCGACGCGGACGTGCACGAGGGGGATCTCGTGCTGGAGGTCGGCGCCGGTCTCGGGTCCCTCACGGTCCCGCTCGCCGAGGCCGGATGCCGCGTCCTCGCGGTCGAGGTGGACCGCGGGCTCGCGAACGCGCTCCGCGAGGTGGTCGCTCCCTACCCGAACGTCCGGATCGAGGTCGCCGACGCGATGCGGCTGGACTGGCCGTCGATGCTCGGCGCCGGCCGTTGGTCGATGGTCTCGAACCTCCCGTACAACGTGTCGGTGCCGCTCGTCCTCGAGCTCCTGGAAACCGCCCCGGCGATCGACCGGTACGTGGTGATGGTGCAGCGCGAGGTGGGGGAGCGGCTCGTGGCCGGCCCCGGAGCCGAGGGTTACGGCGCGGTGAGCGTCCGCGTCGCGTATCACGCGGACGCCCGGGTGGTGCGGCGGGTCCCCGCGGACGTGTTCTGGCCGCGACCGAAGATCGACTCGGTGCTCGTCCGGCTCGAACCCCGGGCCCCGGCGGTCGACGTCGACCGGGGGGCGCTGTTCGCGGTCGTGAACGAAGGGTTCGCGGAGCGGCGTAAGACGATGGCCAACGCTCTTCGGCGGCTCGGTCTGGACCCTGCGAGCGCCACCGAGGTCCTCCGGTCGGCCGGTCTGGACCCGGGCGCGCGGGCCGAGCAGCTGGGGCTCGACGGGTTCGCTCGGATCACCGAGGCCATGCTCGAGCGGGGCTGGACACCGTGAGCGCGAAGACGATCCGACGCCGGGCGCACGCCAAGATCAACCTGTTCCTCCGCGTCCTCGGCGCCCGTGAGGACGGCTACCACGAGATCGAGAGCCTGGTGACGCCGATCTCGCTGGCGGACCTCGTCGTCGTTCGACCGGCTGGTCGGCTTCGCGTCGAGGTCGAGGGTGCCCCGGCGTTCGCGGCCGATGGGCCGGCCGGCGGTCTCAACCTCGCGCTCGTGGCCGCGCTCGCCCTCGCCGACGCCTGTCCCGATGCGGCCGGCGCGCTGGTGGAGATCGACAAGCGCATCCCGGTCGCGGCGGGTCTCGGGGGCGGGAGCGCCGACGCCGCGGCCACGCTCCACGCGCTGAACGCGTTATGGGGGTGCGACGTGGATGCGGCGACGCTCGAGCAGATCGGCGAGCGGATCGGCTCGGACGTACCGGCCATGCTGTCGGGCGAGCCGGTCCTGATGGCCGGGCGCGGCGAACGCCTCGCGCCCGCGGACGTCGCGACGTTCCACTGGGTGCTCGTCCGGTTCGGGTTCGGCGTTCGTTCTCCCGACGCGTACCGGTGGTGGGACGAGGACGGAGCCTCGACCGGGCCGGACCCCGACCGGCTCCTGGCCGCGGCATCCTCGGGCGATGCCGGGTCGCTCGGGCCGCTCCTGTTCAACGACCTCGAACGCCCGGTCTTCGCTCGGCACGAGGGGCTCCTGACGGCCAAGGAACGGCTCCTGGAAGCGGGCGCGCTCGGCGCCGTGATGAGCGGGAGCGGCTCCTCCGTCATCGGCCTCGCGCAGGACGAAGGCCACGCCCGCGAGCTCGCGGCGGAGTTCGAGGGGGCGGAGCCCGTCGTGAGTCCGCCTCCGGACGCGGCATAATCGGGGACCGGTCCGGGGTCGTCTAACGGCAAGACGCGGGCCTTTGGAGCCTTCGATGGAGGTTCGATTCCTCCCCCCGGAACCACGTCGTTCCGCGCTGCCAAACGGCCTCCGAAGCAGCCACGGGACCGGCCACCTTGCCAGCCGGCGCCGTGCGCCGGTACAAAGGGTGTCCGCCCACCGAGAGGAACCCGTGTCCGAGACGGCGTCGATCGTCGCCGTGGTGCTCGCCGCAGGCAAGGGCAAGCGGCTGAAGTCCACCGCGCCCAAGGTGCTCCATCCGATCTGCGGCCGGCCCGCCCTGTGGTGGGTCCTGCAGAACGTCCGCGCGGCGCGCCCGTCGAAGATCGCGGTCGTCGTGCATCACGGCGCGGACGAGGTCCGCGACGCGGTTCGGTCGTGGGGGATCACCCCAGAGCCGGTGTTCGTCGAGCAGGGGGATGCGCTCGGAACGGGGCATGCGGTGTTGGCGGCGGAGAAGGCGGTCGGCCGAGCGCGCGAGGTGCTCATCGCCAACGGCGACTTCGATCCGGTCGCGCCCGAGGATGTCCGCAGGCTCGTCCGCGTCCATCGGCGGACGAGAGCGGCGGCCACGATGATCACGACCGACGTCGAGCGACCGGGGACCCTTTCGCGGATCGTCCGCGAGGGCGACCGACTCGTCTCGATCGTCGAGGGGACCGACGCGCCGACCTCGATGCGCGCGATCCGCGAGGTCGGGACCAACTGGATCGCGTTCCGCCGCGACGATCTGTTCCGGGCGCTCCCGCTCGTCGGGCGCGAGAACGCGCAGGGCGAGTACTACCTGAACGACGTCTTCCCGATCCTGATCGACAAGGGGGAGCGGGTCTCGGTGGTGAAGGTGGACACCGGTGGTGCGATCGGCATCAACTCGCGCGCCGATCTCGCCAGGACCACTCGGGTCGTCCGCGAGCGGATCAACGCGCGACACCTGGCGAACGGCGTGACCCTGGATGATCCGGACACGACCTACATCGACGTCGACGTTCGGATCGGTCGCGACACCGTGATCCACCCGATGACGTTCCTGTCGGGCGGAACGCGGATCGCGAAGGGCTGCGAGATCGGGCCGGCAACGCGGATCGTCGACTCGTCGGTGGGCGAGGGCGCGGTCGTGCAGTTCTCGGTGGTGCGGGGGTCGCGGATCGGCGCTCGCGCGGAGGTGGGCCCCTACGCGCACCTCCGCCCCGGGACCAGGCTCGGGCGCGGATGCGAAGGTCGGGGCCTTCGTCGAGGTCAAGGCGTCGGACATCGGGGAGGGCGGGAAGGTCCCGCATCTCACGTACGTGGGGGATGCGAAGATCGGACGGCGGGCCAACCTCGGGGCCGGAACCGTGACCGTCAACTACGACGGCTACCGGAAGCACCGGACGCAGATCGGGGACGATGCGCGGGTGGGTTCGGATACGATGCTCGTGGCGCCGGTGAAGCTGGGCAAAGGAGCCGTGACGGGCGCGGGATCGGTGATCACGTCGGACGTCCCCGCGGGAGCGCTCGCGGTCGAGCGTTCTGAGCAGCGGGTGGTGCGGGGGTACCGCAAGCGCAGGGACGCCGAAGCGAAGAGTGGCGCGACCGGCACGGGGTCCGCAGGGAAGAGCGACACCGGAGCGCGGGGGAAGCGCAAGGGGGCGCACTGACGTGGAGATCGTCACCAAGAAGCGGATGATGCTGTTCGGGGGCACGACGCATCCCGCGTTGTCCGAGGAGATCGCCGAGCACCTGGGCATCCCGATCGCGCCGTGCGTCATCCGGCGGTTCGGGTCGGGCGAGATCTACGTGCGTCCGGAGGATTCGGTGCGGGGCGCCGACGTGTTCGTGATCCAGACGCACGCGGACCCCGTGAACGAGGCGATCATGGAGCAGCTGATCCTGATCGACGCGATGAAGCGAGCCTCGGCCAAACGGATCACGGCGGTCGTTCCCTACTACGGGTACGCCCGGCAGGACAAGAAGGTGCTCGCGCGCGAGCCGATCAGCGCGAAGCTGCTCGCCGACCTGCTCACCGCGGCGGGATCGGATCGAGTCGTGTCGGTCGACCTGCACGCGGGACAGATCCAGGGCTACTTCGACTTCCCGTTCGACCACCTGACCGCGCTCCCGGTGCTCTCCGGGTACCTGCAGAACGATCTCGGGCTGCACGGCGACGACCTGGTCATCGTGTCGCCCGACGCAGGCCGCATCAAGACGGCCGAGCGCCTCCGCGAGTACCTCCACGCGGACCTCGCGTTCCTCTACAAGCGCCGGTCGCGCAAGGAGGCGCACAAGATCGAGGAGATGGCGGTCGTCGGTGAGGTCAACGGACGGCCTTGCATCCTCGTGGACGACATGATCGACACGGCGAGCACCGTCTCCAAGGGGGCCACCCTGCTCGCCCAGCAGGGAGCCGGCCCGATCTATGCCGCGGCGACCCACCCGGTGCTCTCGGGCAAGGCCGTGCAGAACCTCGAGGAGGCGCCGATCACGGAGGTCGTGGTCACCAACACGATGCCGATCCCGGAGGAGAAGCGGTTCGGGAAGCTGAAGGTGCTCTCGATCGCGCCGCTCATCGCCGACGCGCTCCGAGCCGTGTTCGAGGAGAGCAGCGTCTCCGAGATCTTCCACGGCGAGAACCAGTAGGTCTCAAGGCGAGTACTGCTCCTCGATCTCGGTCACGACCCCGTTCTCGACGGTGATCCACCATTGACTCTGTCCTCGGTAGATGAGGTCCCCGTCGGTGACGTCCGCCTGTTCCCCGATCGCCTCCGCGAAGAGCGCGAGTTCGCCGTCGAAGAAGGTGTCGCAGCAGTGGTTCCAGTCGAGGAGGCGCAAGCGCATGTCGGGCGCGAGCGACAGCGTTCGCAGCATCGGGTTGTCGTTGACGACGAAGTGGTCGTTCGGCACCGGGCCTGAGTCGCCGGTCGCCTCCTGATACGCCTGGTTGGCCTCCTCGCCGGAGAGGAAGTAGGCGAGGTCGAACTCGATCGCGCCGCCGTCCACGTCGACGGAGCGCACGTACCCGAAGTGGCGGCCGTCTTCCAGACCCGAGCCGGCGGACGTCGAGGGCGGCTCGTCGCCCCCAGCCGTGCCTTGCACGACGACGTCGCCAGCCTCGTCATACCCGCGCAGTTCGACGCGCTCCGCAGGAACGACGAGCGCGAACGCGTCCAGGTCGGGATCGATCTTGGTCGGCACGTCTAGGACGTCCACGGACACGACCGGGCTGCCGGCCGAGGAGGCCTCCACCCGCACGACACCGGAGGGGACCGCGCCGAAGATCACGAGCTCTCGATCCGCTCCGGTGCCGAATGCGTTCGACCCGATCTGCAAACCTTGCGGCGCCCCATCGAAGGCGCCGATCCCGGCTCCG
Organism: uncultured Actinomycetes bacterium; assembly: GCA_963731925.1. Taxonomy (GTDB): domain Bacteria; phylum Actinomycetota; class UBA4738; order UBA4738; family HRBIN12; genus DASSJM01. Next base: position 54,440 of record CAVSXK010000006.1, on the reverse strand, counting down.
GACGATTCCCCTTGCAGCGTGAGGCCGAGGCCGTCGTCCTCCCGTGTCGCGATCAACGACCACTCCTGCCCGCCGGCACTCCCGGTCGTAAGCGTCACCGACGTGATGCCCTCGGGCGACGCCGCGAACGTCATCGATGCGAAGGCCGCGAACAGGGCCTCTCGGTCGTCGTCGCTCGCATCGGGGGCGAACCCGACCCGAGCCTCGAACGTCCGGTCCGCGATCGTCCAGCCGGCGCGCAGGAACTCCCAGTCGGGATAGCAACCCGACTCGGCGGCTCCGCGTTCATCGGCTCGAGCGACGCCGGCCACGGCTGAACCCGTGCCGGAAAGCGCCAGGGGCTCCTCCTGGACGGTCATCAGGAACGTCGGCGGCTCGCCGTCCGCCATGCCCGGGACAGCCGAACGCGTCCACTTGCGCTTGCGGTGAGAGCGCGAGGACGATCCGAGGAAGCGTGGACGGCCCCGAGCCATTCAGGCCGGCCTCGTCGGGGTCGATGAGGCTCCAGGCCGCCGGGTAGGTGATCGTGATCCCGTTGAGGGTGCCGGTCGTCATCTCGCCCTCGCCGGCGGGTTGAGCGCTCTTGAAGGGGAGCAGCATCGACGCGCCCGCCACGATCCCCGCGACGATCGCGAGCGCCGAGAGCCCGACGACGCTCCCGAACACCGCCTGCCGGCGACGGACCGATCGGCGGAGCCCCTCGGGGGCCGAGGTGGGCGTCGGGACGCGCCGGGCATCCTCGTCAAGCACGCTCTCGCAGATCGCGTTCGAGATCGTTCACGTGTCCTCACTCCTCGGGATCCGTTCGCGAAGCGTCTCCATCGCACGGGCGACCATCGACCGGACGGCGGCCGTAGAGCATCCGAGCGTCTCGCCCGCTTGCTGTTCGGACAGGTCGACGTAGTACCGGAGCACCACGGCGGCTCGCTGCCTCGCCGGCAGGATCGAGAGCGCCGCTCGGAGCTCGTCGCGACGGCTGTGGTCCGGCTCGTCGACCGGCGCCGCACCCCGAGCCTGGCCGCGGAGGTATGCCGCCTCGACCTTGCGGCGGCGGAAGTGCGACGTACAGGCGTTCACGACCGCGCGGCGCAGGTACGCCTCGAACGCCTCGGGCTGACGGAGGTGCCGGAAGCGGCCGACCGAACGCAAGAAGGCGTCCTGCGCGATGTCCTGTGCCAGGTCGGCGTCGCCCGTGATCAGGGAGGCGACCCGGACGGCTCCCGGCATGTGCCTCACGTAGAGGTCCTCGAGGTCGGTCCGATCCTCCACGACGGTGCGGACGATACCGGTGTCCTGGCTCATCGCTCTCCAGACGCGTGAGCCCCCGGCCTCATAGCGGTGCCTGTTGGTACCATGCCCCACCGAAGCTCACCTCCCGAGAAGGCGTCGACATGGCCGAGCAGAAGCTCGTCGCAGAGCCCAGAGAAGGCACCGGCAAGGGCGTCGCCCGCAAGCTGCGGGCGGCCGGCCGCGTGCCCGCGGTCATGTACGGCCACGGGACGGAGTCGACCGCGCTGTCGGTGGACTCCAGGGACCTGTTCCACATCCTGCACACCGGCGCCGGCAGCAACGTCCTCGTGGACCTGGTCGTGGACGGATCCGAGCACCTGATCATCCCGCGCGACGTGCAGCGTGATCACATCCACGGGCGCTTCATCCACGTCGACTTCCTGGCCGTTCGCCGCGACGAGAAGCTCCAGCTGTCGATCCCGGTCCGGATCGTGGGCGAATCCGTCGGCGTCAAGGCCGGCGGCGTCGTCGAGCACCACCTGTGGGAGGTCGAGGTCGAGTCGCTGCCCGGCGACGTGCCCGAGGCGATCGACGCCGACATCTCCGCGCTCGAGATCGGCATGTCGCTGCGCGTGAGCGACCTCGTCGCGCCGAAGGGCGCGACGATCCTCACCAACCCCGACGAATCGGTGGTCGCGGTGCAGCAGCCCCAGATGGCCGTCGAGCTCGAGGAGGAAGAGGCCGCCGAGGGCGAGGCCGTCGAGGGCGAGGCCGCCGAGGGCGAAGAGGGCGAGGCGGCGGGCGAAGGCGAAGGGGCCGGCGAGGCCGCCGAGCGGTCCGAGGGCTAGACGCCCTCGCCGCCATGACCTGGCTCGTCGCTGGGCTCGGCAACCCCGGCGAGCGCTACGCGAAGACCCGTCACAACCTCGGCTACCGCGTGGTGGACGAGCTCGCGTACCGCGAGGACGCGCGGTTGCGCAAGGCGCGTTTCGTCCCCGCCGACGTCGGCGAGATCCGTGAAGGCTCCGAACGCGTGCTGCTCGCGAAGGCGCGCGCGTTCATGAACGAGAGCGGCCCGGCGATCGCCTCGCTGACGCGCAAGAACGACCTCGAGCCCGACCACGTGATCGCGGTGCACGATGACATCGACCTCGCGTTCGGCGCGCTCCGGGTGAAGTTCGGGGGGTCCACGGCCGGCCACAACGGCCTGCGCTCGCTCGAACGAGCCCTGCGGTCGCCCGAGTTCTATCGCGTGCGGTTGGGTGTCGGTCGTCCGACCGGTCGGAAGGACCCGGCGGACTGGGTGCTCGAGGGGTTCGCGAAGGCGCAGGAGCCCGACGTGGCCCTGCTCGTCGACGACGGCGCCGACGCGGTCCGCTCGCTCGTTCGCGACGGCCTGCAGGCGACGCAGGACCGTTACAATCGTTCCGCACCGCGCGAACCGTAGCGCGGTGCTCGAAGACGATCGCCGGGCAAGGCCTCGTTCGCCGAACGAGGCCTGTTCGTGCTGTCCGATGCCAGGTGGAGGAGGTCCCGGGGTGCTCGAGAAGGCGCTCGATGCGCTGATCGGCTCGGAGGCGTTCGAGCGCCTCCTGCTCGACCGCGCCCGACCCCTCCTGGCTCGCGCCGACGCGGGCGAGGACTTCCTGGTGGCGGCGCTCGCTCGAGCGCTCGGCGCCCCGGTCCTCGTGATCGCGCCGGGCCCCAGGGAGGCGGAGGGGCTGGCCCGCGGCGCGCAGGCGTGGCTCGGCGCGGACGACGCCGCGCTCCTGCCCTCGTGGGAGGCCCTGCCCTACGAGGGGATCAGCCCCTCGCCCGAGGTCTCGGCCCGCCGGGCGGACGCGGTCCGTCGGCTCCGAGCGGCGAAGGGCCCGTTCGTCCTCGTCACGCCCGCACTCGCGGCGATGCAAGGCCTCGTCCCCACCCTCGGCGAGATCCCACCGGTCGAGCTGGTCAAGGGGATCGAGCTCCCGCCGGACGCGCTCGCCGACCGGTTGGTGGGGCTCGGGTACGCGCGCACCGACGTGGTCGAGCACCGCGGCGAGTTCGCCGTCCGCGGGGGTGTGCTGGACGTGTTCCCCGGCACCTCGCGCCGGCCGGTGCGTCTGGAGTACTGGGGCGACGAGATCGAGTCGCTGCGCGAGTTCGTCCCGTCCTCCCAGCTGTCGACCGGTCCGGTCGTCCGCGTCGAGGTGCCGCCCGTCCGCGAGCTCGTCCCCGACGAGGCAGTGGCCGCGCGCGCACGGGCGCGCGCGCCGAGATACCTCGATCGGTTCCGCGACGGGCTCGAACGGATCGCGGAGGGCCTGCACGCCGAAGGGCAGGAGGCGCTCGCCCCGCTGCTGTTCGACGAGATGCCCGTGCCCGCCGAGCTCCTGCCCGAGGGCTCGTGGGTCGTGGTCTCGGAGGCCCGCCGAACGTTCGATCGAGCCCGTCGCGCGTACCAGGACGCGACGGCGCTCGCCGAGGCGTCCCACTGGCCGGGACCGCCCGCGATCCGCGATCTGGAGGACGCGATCGACGACCGTGTCCAGCTGCACCTGACCGGGTTCACCGAAGGCATCGACACGGGGCTCGAGGGATGGGGCAGCGCGCAGGGCAATCCAGCCGAGCTCGCGAGACGGGCGTCGGAGCTCAGCGCGCGCGGGTACCGCGTGATGCTCACCGCCCGGGGTCACGGCTCGCTGGAACGCGTCCGAGAGTTCGTCGGCCTTCCCGACGCCGAAGCTCTCGAGGCCGATCTGCAGTACGGGTTCGTCTTCCCCGCCGGCAAGCTCGCCGTCGCGACCGAGGAGGACCTGTTCGGTTCGCGCCGCCACACCCGCGACGCGCCGCGGTTCACGAGTCGCAGGAGCGACTCGATCGCCGAGGAGCTCGAGGTCGGGGACTTCGCCGTCCACCGGGTGCACGGCGTCGCCCGGTACGTCGGCGTGCAGCGGCGGGAGATCGGCGGCTCCGAACGCGACTACATGGTGCTCGAGTACGCGTCGGGCGACCGGCTCTCGGTCCCCACCGACCAGGTCGGGATGGTGGCGAGGTACGTCGGCGGGGAGACCCCGAGGCTGTCACGTCTGGGGACGAGCGACTGGGCGCGGACGACCGGGCGCGTCAAGCGCGCCGTGAAGGACATGGCCGGCGAGCTCGTGCGCCTGTACTCCGTCCGGATGTCGATCGAGCGTCCGCCCTACGGTCCCGATACGCCGTGGCAGATGGAGCTCGAGGACGCGTTCCCGCACGAAGAGACGGGGGACCAGGTCACGGCCATCGAGGAGGTCAAGGCCGATCTCTACGCGGCCGCGTCCGATGGACCGGTTGATCTGCGGCGACGTGGGTTTCGGCAAGACCGAGATCGCGGTGCGCGCGGCCTTCAAGGCCGTGATGGATGGCAAGCAGGTGGCCGTCCTCGTGCCGACGACGCTGCTCGCCGAGCAACACCTGATCACGTTCGGCGAGCGCTACGCGCCCTTCCCGGTGAAGGTGGCCATGCTCTCGCGGTTCGTCTCGAAGGCGGACCAGGAGCGCGTCGTGCAGGACCTGCACCGCGGAGCGATCGACGTCGTGATCGGGACCCACCGCCTGCTGTCCTCGGACATCGGGTTCAAGGACCTGGGGCTGGTCGTGGTCGACGAGGAGCAACGGTTCGGCGTGGCCCACAAGGAACGTCTGAAGAAGCTCCGAGCACAGGTGGACGTCCTCACGATGTCGGCGACCCCGATCCCCCGCACGCTCGAGATGGCGCTCGCCGGGATCCGCGACATGTCGACCGTCGACACGCCACCGGAGGATCGCCAGCCGGTGCTCACCTACGTCGGCCAATACGACGAGGGCCTCGCGCTCGGCGCCGTCCGGCGCGAGCTCCTTCGCGAGGGTCAGGTGTTCTGGGTGCACAACCGGGTGGCGACGATCGAGCGCCAGGCCGCGTGGCTGCGGGAGCAGGTCCCCGACGCGAGGATCGTGGTCGCGCACGGTCAGATGGACGAGGACATGCTCGAACGGCGCATGATCCGGTTCTGGGACCGCGAGGCCGACATCCTGATGTCGACGGTCATCATCGAGTCGGGCCTGGACGTCCCGAACGCCAACACCCTCGTCGTCGACGCCGCGAACCTGCTGGGGCTCTCGCAGATGTACCAGCTCCGCGGGCGCGTCGGGCGCAGCCACGAGCGGGCGTTCGCCTACTTCTTCTTCCCGCCGCAGCGAGAGCTGACGGACGAGGCGCACGAACGGCTCACGACGATCGCGCGGCATCAGGCGCTCGGCAGCGGGTTCCAGATCGCGCTGCGGGACCTCGAGATCCGCGGCGCGGGCAACGTGCTCGGCGCCGAGCAGCACGGGCACATCGCGGCGGTCGGCTTCGACACGTACGCCCGGCTGTTGCAGGAGTCGGTCGCCGAGATGAAGGGCGAGCCGCTGCCGGAGGAGAAGGAGATCCGGATCGACCTTCCCGTGCGGGCGTTCGTGCCGCCGGGATGGCTCGAACAGGAGGCCCTCCGCCTCGATCTGTATCGGCGGATCTCCTCGGCGGGCGACCACGAGGTGCTCGAGCGCGTCCGCACCGAGACCGTGGACCGGTTCGGTCAGCTTCCGGTGGAGGTCGAGACGCTCTTCGCCGTCGCGTCGCTCCGGATCACGTGCACTCGGCTCGGCGTCGGCGAGGTCTCCACCTACCGGCAGCAGGTCCGTATCAAGCCGCTCGAGCTCCCCGAGGCGCTGGAGCTCGATCTGTCCGAACGCGTGCCGGGGGCTCGGTACCTCCGCACGACCGCAACCCTGAACCTCGACATCGGCCGCGTCCCGGGCGCCGAGCTGCCGGGCCTGGTGGAGCGCGGCATGGTGCGGGCGATGGGTGAGGACGAGGTCGTTGCTACGATGCCCTCGTGATCCCACTTCCGCGCCGAGCCGGCCTGCTCGCGTTCGTGTCGGTCGTCGTGCTGTTCGCGGGGTGCGCGAACGATCCGTCGTCCGCGGCCACCGTCGGCGACGACGAGATCTCGATCGCTCAGCTGCACGCCGACGTCGAGCTGTTCGGCTTCCTCACGACGCTGTCCGGCGCGCCGTGCGGAACCCCCGTGGAGGGCGAGTCGCAGGATGCCGCCTGTGCGAGGTTCACCCTGGCCAACGACATCCGGGAGGAGCTCGCGAAGACCTATGCGGCCGACAACGACGTGACGGTCGACCCCGCCGAGGTGACGGACGCCCTCACGCAGCTCGAGGAGGGGCTCGGCGGAGCCGAGGCGCTCAGGTCGCAGATGTCCGACGCCGGCGTCACCCGTGCCGAGGTGGAGGGGTTCGCCGCACGCCTGCTCCTCGTGAACGCGGTCCAGGAGGCCGTCGTGGACGAACGGCTGGACGAGGACGCACTGCGCGAGGCCTATCAGGCGAACCTCCCGCAGTTCACCACGGTCGAGGTCGAGCACATCCTGGTCGCCGACCGGGCCGACGCCGAGCGGATCGCGTCGGAGGTGACGCCCGAGACCTTCGCGAAGGCGGCGCAGCGCGAATCCATCGACCCGGGTTCGGCGGCGCAGGGGGGCAGCCTCGGCTCGTTCTCGGAGGCGCAGTTCCAGTCCCAGTTCGATCCGGACTTCGTCGCGGCGACGCTGGCGTTGCAGGCCGGCGAGATCTCGGAGCCGATCCAGACGCAGTTCGGCTGGCACGTGATCCGCCTCGTCCGGCGGGACGTGGCGCCGTTCGAGGACGTGCGTGACCAGCTCCGGGCGAACGAGATCGGCGCGGTCTTCGACGAGTGGTTCAACGAGCAGCTGGGCATCACGAACGTCGAGGTGAACCCTCGGTTCGGCCGATTCGACACGGAGACGGGCCAGGTGCTGCCGATCCGGAGCACCGCCCAGGAGCCGGCCGGCGGCACGGGCTCGACGGGCGGGACGTCCGGCGCGACCACCGGCTCGACCCCGGTTCGACCTCTGGCTCGACCTCGGGGCCGTGACCGAGCGCGACGACCTCCTCGCCCACGTTCCGCGAGGACCGGTCCCGTCGTCCCAGGCGGGAGCTCGGCTCCTGGATCTCGTGCGCGTGATGGCGCGGTTGCGGGGACCGGACGGGTGCCCCTGGGACCGGGAGCAGACCCACGCCTCGCTCGCGCGCCATCTCCTCGAGGAGACGCACGAGGTGCTCGAGGCCATCGACGCCGACGATCGCGAACGCCTGCGCGAGGAGCTCGGCGACGTCTTGCTGCAGGTCGCGTTTCACGCGCAGCTCGCGGCGGACGACGGTGCCTGGGACGTCGACGACGTCGCGCAGGCCATCGTCGAGAAGCTGATCCGCCGTCACCCGCACGTGTTCGGCGACGTGCAGGTCGAGGGCGCCGACGAGGTGCTCGTGAACTGGGAGCGCATCAAGGCGGAAGAGAAAGGGGAGAAGCCGCTCGATGACGACATCCCGGCGACGCTGCCCGCGCTCGCGCGCGCCTCGAAGGTGCAGCGCCGGGCCGCCGGCTGGGGGTTCGAGTGGCGTTCGGTCGGCTCGGCGATCGAGGCGTTGAAAGAAGAGGTCGGCGAGCTCGAATCGCACACCGACGCCGACAACGCCGAGGAGGAGATCGGCGACGTCCTGTTCGCGACGGTCGCGGTGGCGCGGAAGCTCGGGGTGGATCCGGAAACCGCGCTACGCCGAACGATCCGCGGTTTCGCCGAACGCTACGAGCGGTTCCGTGCCTTGCTCCAGGAGCGCCGGCTCGATCTCGAGGCGCTCACGGACGAGCAGGTCCGGACGCTGTTCCGCGAGGCTCGTTCGTGATCGCGTCCTATCGGGCGTAGACGGCGAGATCCCAGACGACGCGACGGTGCTCGTGATGCACCCGGCGGAACCCGGCGGCGCGGATGCGTTCGTCGATGCTGATCGAGGTCGTGGATGAACGTGCGGAAGCCGGCGAACTTCTTCCGGCGGAGCCGATACCACACGTTCCAGCAGCGGTTCCAGATCCGGTTGCACGCGCCGACCGCTCCGGTCGAGACCGGCGCCGTGATCGCGTACACGCTCCGCGCGGCGCCAAGGGTCCGCTCGAGCAGGTTCCCGGTGTCGGGGTAGCAACACACGACCCGGTTGATCACCACGATGTCCGCGGCGGGCAGATCGAGCTTCGCGCCGTCGCCGACCTCGAACCTCAAGCGGTCGCCGACCCCTCGGGTCTGCGCCAGCTTGCGGGCCTCGTCGATCGCCTTCGCGGAGAGGTCGAACCCCGTCCCGCTCGCGGCGCCTCTGGCGACGACCTCGATCGCGAGGTCGCCGATGCCGCAGCCGACGTCCAGGATCGTGCGATCGGCCACGCCCGTCTCCGTGATGGCGTCGAGCAGGGACGCCGAGACCTTCGCGGCCGTCGGCCTCCTGGTCGCCTTGTCCGACCAGCTGTCCACCCAGTCGTCGAAGCAGCAGCGCTCGGGCTCCGGCTCATCCACGGACCCACCGTACCCGAGCCGATCAAATCACCGGAAGCTCCGGTTCGCGGCCGTAGGATAGGCACCCCCATGTCCCTGATCGAAGCCGTCATCGCCCGCGAGGTGCTCGACTCGCGTGGGAACCCGACCGTGGAGGTCGATGCCGTCCTGGTCGACGGGGCGTTCGGCAGGGCGGCCGTCCCGAGCGGCGCCTCGACCGGAGAGCACGAGGCGATCGAGCTCCGCGACGGAGACGCCAAACGGTACGGAGGCAAAGGGGTTCTCCGCGCCGTCGCGAACGTGAACGAGGTGATCGCGCCCACGCTCGAAGGCTTCGACGCGTACGACCAGCGACTGATCGATCGCGCCCTCCTCGAGCTCGACGGGAGCCCAGACCGGTCGAACCTCGGCGCCAATGCCATCCTCGGCGTCTCGCTCGCGCTCGCGCACGCGGCCGCGGACTCCCTCGGGCTCCCGCTCTACCGGGCGCTCGGCGGACCGAACGCACACGTGCTCCCGCTGCCGCTCATGAACGTGATCAACGGTGGCGCTCACGCGGACAACGAGCTCGAGCTGCAGGAGTTCATGCTCGCGCCCGTCGGTGCCGCGTCGTTCTCCGAGGCCGTCCGGTGGTGCTCGGAGATCTACCAGGCTCTGAAGGCGGACCTGCGCTCGAAGGGTCTTTCGACGGGCGTCGGTGACGAGGGGGGGTTCGCGCCCGAGCTCGGCACGGCGGCCGAGGCGCTCCGGCTGCTGGTCGCCGCGATCGAGACGGCGGGGCTCGAACCCGGCGACGAGGTCGCGCTCGCGATGGATCCGGCGTGCTCCGAACTGTACGACGACGGGACGTACCGTCTCGAGGGCGGCGAGCGGAGCTCCGAGGACATGGTCGCGTACTGGAGCGGGCTCCTCGACGGGTTCCCGATCGTCTCGATCGAGGACGGGCTCGCCCAGGACGACTGGGACGGGTGGGCCGCGCTCACCGCCGAGCTCGGCGCGCGTTGCCAGCTGGTCGGCGACGACATCTTCGTGACGAACCCGGAGCGACTCGCCCGCGGCATCCGCGAGCGCGTCGCCACGGCCATCCTCGTCAAGCCCAACCAGATCGGCACCCTGACCGAAACGCTGGATACGATCGAGCTCGCCGTGCGCAACGGCTACGGCCAGGTCGTGAGCCACCGCTCCGGCGAGACCGAGGACACGACGATCGCCGACATCGCCGTCGCGACCAACGCGGGACAGATCAAGACGGGTGCACCGACGCGCGGGGAACGGACGGCGAAGTACAACCGGCTCCTGCGGATCGAGGAGGAGCTCGGCGAGCAGGCTCGCTACCTCGGCGGCGCGGCCGTGCAACGGAGCTCGACGTGAACGCGACCACGCGGAGCCGGTCCGCGCGACCTCGGCTCGAACGTGACCGCCCCCGGCTCACCGGCCGAGCGGCGGCGCTGCTCGTCGCGGTGACGATCCTCGGGGTGATGGCCATCGTGCCGATCGGTCGCTACCTCGATCAGAGCGCGGCGATCGCCGACATCGAACGACGCGCCGCCGAACTCGGGTCGCAGAACGCCGAGCTGCGCGCCGAGATCTCGCGTCTGCACGACCCCACCGAGCTCGAGAAGCTCGCCCGCGAGTGCCTCGGCATGGTGGGGCCCGGCGAAGTCGCGTTCGTCACGCCGGGGGGTCGGACGCTCTTACCCGACTGCTGATCGCTTTGGTCGGATGTTCCACCCGGCCGACCGACGCGGGTTCGATCCGATCGAAAGGACACGAGAGATGAGAGAGCTGATGGTGACCACCTTCTTGACCCTCGACGGGGTCATGCAGGCTCCGGGCGGACCTGAAGAGGACGAGAGCGGCGGCTTCGCGCACGGTGGCTGGTCGGTGAACTACTGGGACGAGCTGATGGGGCAGGTCATGGGCGAGGCGACGAGCATCCCGTTCGCGATGGTGCTCGGCCGCACGACCTACGACATCATGGCCGCGTATTGGCCGCACGCCTCGGAGGAGGCCGGCGCCAAGCCATTGAACGACGCCACCAAGTACGTCGCGTCGCGGAGTCATCCCACGCTGGAGTGGAGCAACTCGGTCCTGATCGATGCGGACGCGGCCGAAGGCATCGCGGCGCTCAAGGAGGAGGATGGGCCCGAGCTGCAGGTGCACGGCAGCGGGAACCTGATCCAGACGCTGATGCGCCACAGCCTCGTCGACCGGTACCGCCTGTGGGTCTTCCCCGTCGTCATCGGGTCGGGCAAGCGCCTGTTCTCGGACGGCACCATCCCCTCCGGACTGAAGCTCGTCGACAGCAAGGTCTCCACCACGGGAGTCGTCATCGGTACGTACGAGCCGGCAGGCGAGATCGTCACGGGATCGTTCGCGCTGGGATGACCTGGCTCGGGATCGGCGGCGGACCCGGCCTGCCCCGGCGGCGTTCCGTCACTCGCAGCTGCTCCGCCGCCCTCGTATTGACGGCCCAAACGAGCCGATGGGACACTGACCGAACCGGCGATGCGCCGGAGAGGAACCAGCCGAGAAAGGACGTGGAGGAGCCCTGGCAGATCTCGAGGTCGGCGCGGTCATCGACGGGACCGTCAGCCGGATCACCCCGTACGGCGCCTTCCTGACCCTGGAAGGCGGGAAGATGGGGCTCGTGCACATCTCCGAGATCGACAGGAACTACGTCAAGGACGTCCACGAGCACCTGCGGGAGAACGACGTCGTCCAGGCGAAGGTCATCGCCATCAAGGAGGACGGCAAGATCGACCTCTCGATCAAGGCGCTCCAGGACCCGGCTCCCACGCGGCAACGACGCGGTTCCGACCCCGACTTCGAGGCCCGCCTGAAGAAGTTCATGCGCCAGAGCGAGGAGCGCCAGGTCGATTTCAAGCGCTCCGTCGAGCACAAGCGCAAGTAGCAGCCCCGCGTGGGCGAGCTCCGCGGGAGCGACCTCCGCGTCGTCGCCGAGCAACTCGGCCGCCGACCCACGATCGCGTTCACCGTCGTCGCTCGATGCCCCGGGGGGCATCCGCTCGCGATCCGCAACGCCCCGGTCGACGAGCAGGGCAACCCGTTCCCGACGCTGTTCTGGCTCACGTGCCCCGACGCGGTACGAGCGGTCTCGCGCCTGGAGGCCGAGGGCTGGATCTCGAAGCTGAACGAACGCATCGAGACCGATCCCGAGTTCGCCGACGCGGTGGCTCGGGCTCACGCCGAGTACGCTCGAGAGCGTGCCCGCGGCGCACCCGGCGCCGAGGCCCAGGGCGGCGTGGGTGGGACGCGGCGGGGTCTGAAATGCCTCCACGCGCACTACGCCAACCATCTGGCCGGTGGCGACGACGAGGTCGGCGCCTGGGTCGCCGGCATCGTCGAGCCCATCCACGACGAGCGTCCCGGGCGCGTCGCCGCGGTCGACCAGGGAACGAACTCGATCCGCCTGCTCGTGGCCGAGCCGAACGGCGAAGGGGGCTTCGACGAGCTCGCGCGCGACATGGTGATCACGCGCCTCGGGCAGGGTGTCGACGAGACCGGGATGCTCTCGCCCGACGCCGTCGAGCGCACGCTCGAGGTGCTCGCGCGGTACGCGCGACGCGCACGCGCCCTGCACGCCGAACGGATCCGGGTGGCCGCCACGGCCGCCCTGCGGGACGCGGCCAACGCGGCGGAGTTCGAGCGGCGGCGTCCGCGAGCTCGCCGGCTCCGAGCTCGAGATCGTGAGCGGCGAGAAGGAGGCCCAGCTCTCGTTCCTCGGCGCCACACGAGGCCTCGACGCCCCCTCGCCGTTCCTCGTGCTGGACATCGGCGGCGGCTCCACCGAGTTCGTCCTGGGCCGGGATCGACCCTCGGTCGCGGTCTCGATGCAGATGGGCAGCGTCCGGCTCACCGAGCGTTTCGTCCGGAGCGACCCTCCGACGAGCGGCGAGCTCGACGCGATGCGCGAGGCGGTGAACGTGATCCTCGACGAGGTCGAGCGGGCGGTCCCGGTCGCCGAGGCTCGGACGCTGGTCGCCGTCGCGGGCACGGCGACGACCGTCCAGGCGATCGCGCTCGGGCTCGCTTTCTACGACCCCGAACGGATCCATCGGACGAGGCTGTCCCGGGTCGACGCCGAACGGGTGGCCTCCCGCCTCGCGCGGATGACCACGCCGGAACGGGCGGCGCTGCCCGTGATGGCTCCAGGGCGGGCCGACGTGATCGTCGCGGGCTCGGTGATCCTGGTCGAGGTGATGGACCGGTTCGGGTTCGACGAGGCCGTGGTGTCCGAGACCGACATCCTCGACGGGCTCGTGCTCGAGATGCTCGGGTCTACCTAGCCCGTGACCCGCGTGCCGCGGGGTCTCAGGCACGACGACGTCCCATTCCGATCCGCGGATCGCGGAAAAATACCGACTTTCGGTCCCTGGTGGGGTGACGGTCGGTCGGTCTACGGTGATCGTCGAGACGGACCCCGCGAGGCACACAGGTGCCGGAAGGCAAGGGAGGTCAGGTGGCCTTGGGAGAGCCCGACATCGCGCCACCCCCAGATGGCGAGGACACCGACGGTCCGGAGTCGAACTTCGACACGGTCCGACGTGGGTTCGCGCCCGATCAGGTTGCCGGCTACCTGAAACGCGTCGCGACCGGTGTCCTGAGCCTCGAGTCACGTATCGAGGGGATCCGGTTCGAACTGCTCGAAGCCCGGATGGAACGGGACGAGGCGCGCGCGGCGCTCGAGGCCGCCGATCCGCATGTCGCCGCATCGCAGCACGTGACCGAGTTGGTGCGGGGGTTCGACGATCAGGTGGCTGGGCTCCTTCGCGATGCCGAGATGGAGGCCGGACGCGTCCAGTCCGACGTGCGAGCGGAGGCCGGTCGGGTCCTCGCGAAGGCGCGAGAGGAAGCCGATCGCATCGTCGCCGAGGCTCGGGCGGAGGCCGAACGTACGCGGGCGGACGTGGAGACCGAGGAGCAGGAAGCGCGGATCCGAGCCGCACGCTCGATCTACCAGGCGCGTCAGGAGAACGACCGCGCCTCGAGGGATCTCAGCGCTCTGAAGGAGACCATGCTCGAGACGTTCCGAGACATCCGCGACCGCGCGGTCGTGGCTCTCGACGAGGTCGAGGCCGCGATCGAGAAGGGGGCCGCCTCGGACCCCGTGGTGATCGTGGAGGACGCGGACGAGCTCGCATCGACCGAGGTTCCGCAGGTCCCGCGGCCGGATCTGTGATCGGCTCCCGAACCTAGCGCTCCGGCGGTGCGATCGCAGGCCTTTCGGTAACCTGTCCCGCCGTGCCGAAGAGAACCCGCCACCGACAGCTCGCGAGGCAGCATCAGCGACGCCAGGCCGAGCGCATGAGCCAGCAGCGCAAACGCCAGACGATCACGATCGTGGTCGCGCTCGCGATCGCGCTCGTCGGCGGGGGTGTGGTCTTCGCCGCCTTCACCGGCGGCGACGATACCCCGACGGCAGCGTCGGGCGGGACGGCGAACGAAGAGGATCCGAGCACGGGCCCCTCGGGGGCGACCTCCGACGCGAACACCGTGCAGCCCGAACCGGGACCGGACGAGGTCGCGTGCGGTGCGACGCAGCCCAAGACCGCCTTGACGCCCAAGCCCCAGTTCTCGGCGCCGGAACAGGTCGTGAAGCAGGGGACCTCCTACGAGGCGGAGATCCAGACGTCCTGCGGCAAGATCGTGGTCGAGCTCCTCGCCGACCAGGCGCCGGAGACGGTCAACTCCTTCGTGTTCCTCGCCCAGGAGGGGTACTTCGACGGCCAGCGGATCCACCGCCTGGATACCTCGATCGACGTGATCCAGGGCGGCGATCCGACGGGCACCGGTACCGGGGGCCCCGGGTACTCGATCCCCGACGAGCTCACCGGCGACGAGTCCTACGGGCCCGGCGTGCTCGCGATGGCGAACGCCGGACCCGATACGGGCGGGAGCCAGTTCTTCCTCATCACGGGCGACGCGGGGCACAACCTGGACGCGAGCCCCGCCTACACGATCTTCGGCACGGTCGTCGAGGGGCTCGACGTCGCCAAGCAGATCCAGGACCTGCCCATCCAAGACCCCTCCGCGGGCATCGAGGGGCAACAGCCAGCACAATCCGTCTACCTCGAGAAGGTCACGATCCGCGACAGCGGCTAGGGGTTACGCTGCCGGTCGCCCGGGTGCCGGAACTGGCAGACGGATGCGCCTTAAAAGCGCTGGTCCCGAGAGGGACGTGTGGGTTCGAATCCCACCCCGGGCACGTACAGGATCCACACGCCCGGAACTCCGTCCCCTTGGCTCGGTGCTGCTCCCGTTCGGCGACCTCCGGCCGATGGAAGGGAGGTTAAGGCCGTGCCTCCCGTATGCCGAGAATGGGGGAGGCGGGAGGGGTGCTTCAGCATTCGGGTCCCCGCGCCGAGACCTTCAGCACAGGAAGCATGAACGGACGAGGAAGCGAGGATGACCGATGAAGTCTCGAGTGGCCATGGCGGGGCTGTTCTTCGTGGGGTTCAGTCTCCTCTGGATCCCTGTTGCGAACGCTTACATCGATCCCGGCACCGGAAGCTTCATCTTCCAGGCAGCCATCGGCGTCCTCCTGGCGGCCGGCGTCGTGATCAAGGTGTTCTGGAAGAAGGTGGTCCGCTTCGTGACTCGCAAGGACCGGGCCGCGCCCGACGTTTGAGGTGAATCCGGGAACCGAGCTGGTCGCCGCTTCGTTCCGCGATCCCCATGGGTTCGTCTTCCGTCGCGGGTCGGTTCTGTACCGGCAGGTCAACGAGGTGCATCGCCCTCACCTCGACCGGTTCACCGAGTCTGGGCTCTACGATCGACTGGTCGCCGACGAACTGCTCGTTGCACACGAGGATGTCGACCTATCGCTCGCTGCGGCTCCCGATGCATGTCGGATCATCCGGCCCGAGGAGATCCCTTTCATCTCCTACCCGTACGAGTGGAGTTTCAGCATGCTGCGAGATGCGGCCTTGGCAACGCTTCGCATCCAGGAGCTCGCACTCGACCACGGGATGTCGCTTCGGGACGCGACCGCGTACAACCTCACGTTCCACAAAGGGCGTCCGCAGTTCCTCGACACGACGTCGTTCGAGATCCTTCCTGAGGGACGGCCGTGGGTCGCGTACCGGCAGTTCTGCCAGCACTTCGTCGCGCCCCTGGCACTGATGTCGCTTCGTGACGCAAGGCTGGGCCAGCTGTCCCGGTTGTACATCGATGGTGTTCCGCTCGACCTCGCCTCAGCGCTCCTTCCAGCGCGAGCCCGAGCGAAGCCGGGCGTCGCCCTCCACATCCGGATGCACGCGAAGAGCCAGCGACGACACGAGTCCGACGACGCGGCGGGTTCCGGGAAGACGCGATCGTTCTCCGCCAACGCCTTCCGAGGGATGATCGCCAGCCTCCGCAAGACGATCGAGCGGCTCGATCAGCCGGCGGGGGCGTCGGCGTGGCGCACGTACTACCACGAGTCCGATCACTATTCGGCGGAAGCCGCCGAACGTAAGGAAGCGCTTGTGAGGGCCTGGATCGACGAAGTCGGCCCTCGAACCGTTTGGGATCTCGGGGCGAACACGGGCCGGTTTGCGCGTTTGGCGTCGCGCGTCGGGATCGACACCTTGGCTCTTGACGTCGATCCATTCTGTGTGGACGAGGCCTATCGGACCGCCCGGGCGGAGAACGATGAGCACCTACTTCCTCTCGTCCAAGACCTCACGAATCCGAGCACCGGCATCGGATGGGAGGGAAGGGAGCGAACCGCGCTGGAGGATCGCGGCCCGGCAGACATGGTCCTCGCCCTCGCGCTCATCCACCATCTTGCGATCGCGAACAACATCCCTCTCGCTTCGGTCCTTGATGAGCTTGCTCGACTCGGTCGATGGGTGATCGTCGAGTTCGTTCCCAAGGACGACCCAAAGGTGCAACTTCTGATGCAGAACCGGGAAGATGTCTTCCCCGAGTACACCATGGAGCGTTTCGAGACCGTGGCGGGCGCTCGTTTCCGCATCCAGCATCGTGCGCCGGTGACCGATTCCGGCCGAACGCTCTATCTGCTGGGACCGAGATGACAGCGGGATGGAGCCGCCGCGCCTCGAGCCCGGGGGTTCACCCCCTGCTCTTCGCGGCGTTCCCCGTTCTCTTCGTCTGGTCGCACAACCTCGATCAAGGCGTGACCCTCCTGCAAGGACTCACGGCGCTCGTAGCGGCGATGTCGTTCTCGGTGGTGGTCTTCTGCCTACTTCGCCTCTTCCTCAAGGATTGGTCTCGATCTGCGGTGGCGGCATCGGTGATCGTCATCCTGTTCCTGACGTTGGGGCGCATTGGAGCCCTGTTGGGCGTTAGCGGTAGACCCCTTGAAGTCTTCCTCGTGGCCGAGCTGCTCGTTCTCAGCCTGGTGGCCATCCTCGCGGTTCGGAAGATCCTTCCACCCGAGACTCTTACGCGAACGTTGAATCTGATCGGCCTCGTTCTGGTCATCTTGAATATCGTGCCCATCGTTGCCGTGCAGGGGTCGAATGCAGCCGGATTCCGGTTTCCGAGCACAGCGGAACGCCTCGATCCCTCTGCAAGCGGCCCGGAACGCGATGTCTACTACCTGATATTCGACCGCTACGCGGGGGCCGAAACGCTCAGCAGCCTCTACGGATTCGACAACTCCGGCATCTACACGTGGCTGTCAGACCACGGCTTCGAGGTCACGAAAGACGCGCTCGCGAACTATCCTCAGACGTCGCACTCTCTCGCATCGTCCCTCAACATGAGCTATCTGGACGATCTCGCGCGGGCAGAAGGAGAGGATTCTTCGGCGTGGACGCCGATCCGTCGAACCTTGCATGATTCAGCGATCGCGCGGACGTTCCAAGCGATGGGATACAAGTATGAACACATCGGGTCCTGGTGGGAAGCCACGGCCGCGGATCCGACTGCGGACGACAACTACGTCTATGGCACCTACACGGAGTTCCTAGGCACGTTCCTCAGCACAACCGCTGTCCCCTCGATCGAGCGCCTCTTCCGGGGGACGCCAAACATCGAAAAGGAGCAATGGGATCGGGTGCATTTCCAGATGAGGGCACTCGGGAAGATCGTGTCCGATCCCGAACCCACCTTCACGTTCGCTCACTTCCTCCTTCCGCACGTTCCTTACATCTTCCTCGCGGACGGCAGCTTCGTGCCGTCCGATCAGGATCGCCCCGTCGAAGAGATGTACGTCGATCAGCTGAAGTACACGAACAAGGTGATCGAACAGGTCGTGACGGGACTCCAGGCTGGCTCCGGGCCGGCTCCCATCATCGTGATCCAATCGGACGAGGGTCCCCATCCACCAGCCCACGATGGGTGGGGGGAGGAGCTCAAGGTGAGTTGGGGACGGGCCTCGGACGTGGAGCTCGGTCGCAAGCTACGGATCCTGAACGCCTACTATCTGCCGGGCGATCCCGCGATCAAGCCCTACCCGACCATCACCCCTGTGAACACCTTCCGCTTGATCCTGAACGACTATTTCGGCGAGTCATTGCCGCTGCTTCCGGATCGCACGTACGTTTTCACGGACTTCGAGCACCCGTACAGGTTCGAGGACGTTACGGATCGATTGCGAGGCCCTGCATAGGCTCAAGCTTCTTCCGGAATCCCACCCCGGGCACTCAGCCGCGCGACCGTCAGGACGAACCTCGCAACGGGAGCTTGGAGACGGCGTCGCGGAGCGCTTCGAGGTCCTCCCGATCGAGCTCCAACAGCTCCGGTGGCGGCTCGTAGAGCTTGCGGAACATCTCTTCCCGGGTTCGAGACCCCTTCGGGGTCAGCACGACCAGCTTGACGCGGCGATCGGTGGGCATCGTCCTGCGCTCGGCCAGGCCTCGCTCCTCGAGGCGGTCGACGATCCAGGTCGCGTTGGACGCATCGCAGAGCCATTCATCGGCGAGCTCGCTCATCGAACGACCACGCGTGCCGTCGAGCACGAACAGC
The DNA here is from genome assembly GCA_963731925.1 of uncultured Actinomycetes bacterium. Taxonomy (GTDB): domain Bacteria; phylum Actinomycetota; class UBA4738; order UBA4738; family HRBIN12; genus DASSJM01. The sequence goes on along the minus strand of CAVSXK010000006.1, from coordinate 35,877 downwards.
GCGCGGGCGTCGTTCGGAGTCAGTCCTCGATCGGCGAATACGCGCTGCCGATGCTTCACCGTCTCGAAGAAGAAGCGGGCGAAGGGCTCCCATGCTTCCGCAGCGAGCGCCTTCTTGCTGGAGGTTCGAGTGCCCATGCCTCAAGCGTACGCGAAGGGGCCGGGAAGGTCCAACTTGTCCAATCTTTGAATTCCCTGGATACTTGCGATATCTCAACTACCTGTGGGATGCTCGATGTCGCGCCAAGGAGGTGCCGATATGACCACGCAGGTTCCAGCGATCACGGTGCACGGGCTGCAGAAGCGGTTCGGGTCCGTGGAGGCTCTCGCCGGTATCGATTTCGAGGTCGCGCCCGGCACCGTGTTCGGTCTGCTGGGTCCGAACGGGGCCGGCAAGACGACCGCCGTGCGGATCCTCACGACGATCCTCGAGCCCGACGGCGGTCGCGCCGAGGTGCTGGGCTTCGACGTCGTGGAGGACGCCGAGCGCGTTCGGCTGCGCATCGGTCTGGCCGGCCAGTCCGCGACCGTGGACCCCAACCTCACCGGTCGCGAGAACCTTCGGCTGGTCGGCCGTCTCGCCCAGCGTCCGCGTGGGTGGGTGGCGCAGCGGGCGGCTGAGCTCCTGGAGCGTTTCGAGCTCTCGCAGGCGGCCGACCGCCCGATCCGAACGTACTCGGGCGGGATGCGCCGCCGGCTCGATGTGGCCGCTGCGCTGGTAGCACGGCCGCCGGTCCTGTTCCTCGACGAGCCCACGACCGGTTTGGACCTTCCGAGCAGGAACGCACTCTGGGAGATGATCCGCGAGCTCGTGGCCGACGGCACGACGGTGCTGCTCACGACGCAGTACCTCGAGGAGGCGGACCGGCTCGCCGAGCGCCTCGCGGTCGTGGACGTGGGTCGCGTGATCGCCGAGGGAACGCCGGCGGAGCTGAAGGCGCAGCTCGGCAGCACGGTCATCGAGTTCCTCATGTCGACGGATCCCGACGCCGAGCGAGCGGCGGCGCTGCTCTCGGCACGTGGAGGCGTGGCCGCCGAGCTCGAGGGCGCACGGATCCGGGTCCCGTCGGGCGAGGGGCCGAGAGCCCTGATGGAGATGCTCCGAACGCTCGACGCCGACGGCCTCTACCCGTCCTCGCTCACGGTTCGCGAACCGTCCCTCGACGACGTGTTCCTTCGTCTGACGGGCCACCATGCCGAGCCGATCGCCGAGACCCAGTCCGCGGATCCCGTTCCGGTAGGAGGTGGCGCATGAGCCAGGCGACCGTTTCCATCCCGATCCCGCCCGAACGTCGCGGCTTCGACAGGCTGGTCGGTGCCGTTTCGGACACCATCGCCATGACCGGGCGCAACGTGATCACCCTCCGCCGGGTTCCGCAGCTCCTGGTGTTCTCCACGATCCAGCCGGTCATCTTCGTGCTGCTGTTCGTCTACGTGTTCGGTGGTGCCGTGGAGAACACGTTCGGCATCCCCTACGTCGACTACCTGATCCCCGGCATCTTCGTGCAGATGTCGGTCTTCGGCGCGATGGGGACGGCGGTCGGTTTGGCGGCCGACGTGAAGAGCGGCCTGCTCGAACGGTTCCAGGCGCTGCCGATGGCCCGATCGGCGGTGCTCGCCGGCAGGACCACCGCCGACGTCGTGCGCAACGTGTTCGTGATGACGCTCGTGAGCGGTGTCGGTTTCCTCGTGGGGTTCCGTGTGCAGACGGATGCGCTCGGCTACCTGGCCGGCGTGGCGCTCGTGCTGCTGTTCGGCTACTCGCTGTCGTGGGTCTTCGCGACCGTCGGGCTCGCCGTCAAGGATCCCGAGACGGCGCAAGCCGCCGCGTTCCCGATCATGGCGCCCCTCGTGTTCGCGTCGTCCGTGTTCGTGCCGGTCGCCTCGATGCCGAGCTGGCTCCAGCCGTTCGCGGAACACCAGCCCGTGTCGGTGGTCGCCTCGGCCGCGCGATCGTTGATGAGCGGTACGCCGAGCGACAACTACGTGTTGCAGGCTCTCGCCTGGATCGTCGGGATCGTCGCGGTCGCCGCACCGATCGCGGTCCGTCGGTACCGACGCGTGTTCTGACTCGGAACGCGCGTTACGCCTGGGGACCTGCGCGTCCCACCGCCTCGATGAGGTCGGCGGCGCGCACCGTTCCCTCGCCCGATCGGATCGACCTCCCGAGCGCCGCCGCCCGCGAGCGGAGGTCGGAGTCGGCGACCAGCCGGTCGACCGCACCCCTCAGCTCGTCGTCCTCGAACGCGTAGGTGGAGAGCCGGACGCCGAGGCCGAGCTCCTGGACCCGCTGGGCGTTGTCGTACTGATCCCAGAACAACGGCAGGACGATCATCGGTTTGCCGAAGTGGAACGCCTCGGTCGTCGTGTTGTTGCCGCCGTGCGTGATGACGAGGTCGCAGCGGGGGATCACGTTCGTCTGCGGTACCCGGGCCTCGCCCCACATGTTGTCCGCGAGCTCGAACTCGTCGGCTCGCGGTCCCATCGACACCACGTACCGGTGAGGCGTTTCGGCGAGGACGGCCACCAGCCGTTCCATCAGCTCGACGTCGGCGGAGCCGAGCGATCCGAGGGAGACGTACACGAGCGCCCCCTCGTCGCCGAGCGTCTCCGGGACCGCCCACGGGTCCTCGGTCTGACGGACGGAGGATCCCAGCCGATGCCAGGTGGGAGCCGGGGGATGCGACCGCCGGTAGTCGGCGGCTTCGGGATACACGTACAGGTTGAGGTGCTCCGACTCGTGGATGAACTCGAGATCCGGCAGCGGCGGGGCGCCGCTGTCGACCACGAACGCGTTGAACCGCTCCCACGTCGCTCGACTCGTGCGCTCGACCTCCGCGCGGAACGCGTCCCAGCCCCGGCGGTCGCGCGTCGGGTAGCCGCTGAACGGCGGCGGGAGATCCGGGTCCTTCAGCTCGAGCGGGTTGCACGACATGATCCGCACCCACGGCGCCCCGTGGGTGAGCAACGCCGGGAAGCTGTTCACGTTGTCCTCGACGATCACGTCGGGCCGCGCGCGGTCCAAGATGTCCTCGAGCTGCCCGTGGCAGTAGATCGCGCCGTCGATCAACGAGGACCAGACGGGTTCGATGAACGTCTCGAGCTGCTCGATCGTCGGCTTGCGGAACTCGGGGGCGGTCTCGGACACGAAGTCGATCCAGAACTGGCCGGCGTCCTGGTCGCCCTCGGCCGGCGGTGCGAGGTCCACCAGATCCTCTTCGAAGCCGAGCGGCTCCAGGCGACCTCGCCACGACGCCTCGGCCGCGAAGACGACCCGGTGCCCTCGTTGCTCGAGCACCTTGCCGATGCCGATGCAGTTGTTCGTCGGCCCGTAGGCGCTCTCGGGCATGAAGACGATCGTGAGCCGCTCGCCCCCCATGGTGGCCCGAACCCTACCGGAGGTCCCGGTGGCGTGATGCCCCGAGCCGTCAGTTGACGGTGATCGTCGCCGTCATCCCCGCGTGGATCTCGCAGTGATACCGGAAGGTTCCCGCGCGACGGAAGCGCCGCCGGAACGTGTCGCCGGGGGAGAGGATGTTCGAATCCCAGATGCTCGTGTCCGACGTGGTCGTGTGGCTCCGGCTGCCGCGGTTGACCCAGCGCACCACGGTTCCGCGCGCGATCGAGAGGTTGCGCGGTCGGAACGCGTTGTCGACGATCCGCACCCGAACGACCGCGGTCGCCCCTCGCGGTTCGTTCCCACGCTCTCGCGCTCCTACCGGCGGGACGAGGACGAGCAGGGCGAGCGCAACGGCGAGGCATCTGACCGATGAACGCATCAGGGCGGCTCCTTTCCGGTCGGCGTTCCGGTGTGGCCTGCAGGTCGGACGACCGCCCATCCTATTCCTAGGTCGTTGAATCGGTGGGCCCCCTGCCCTACCGTCGCCCTACCGTCGCTCCGAAGCGGCCCGCGTCGAGACGATCGGTTCCGGGAGGCGATCGAGATGCAGGTAGAGAACCGCGAGGCCGCCCAGGCGGCCGAGGATGCGAGTCGGACCTTGTACGGGATGGACGGCCCTCGCCGCCGACCGCGTCCCGAGGAACGGGTGGCGGTGCCCTCGGACGCCGAAGGGGCCCAGCTCGGTCCCGCCGTCGCTCGGTCCACCGTCCGGGACCGCTGGCGAGAGGAATCGAGGGATCACGCGCTGGAACGGAACAGGGAACAGGAGGGTTCCGGGATCGAGGAGCGTTTCGCGGCCCTGCGGGTCGACATGGAGACGGAGCTCGGTCGTCGGACCGACGCCGCCGTCGCGCGGTTGCAGGCCACGTTCGAGCAGGAGATCGAGGCGCTCCGGACCGCGAACCGAGAGGAGGCCAAGCGCTTCCGCAGCGCGAACGGCGAGGCCTTCGTCCGGATCCGAGCTTCGGACGCCCAGGAGCTCCAACGCATCCGCGGGGCGATCGACGAGGGGATCGAGCGACTGTGCGCCATCATCGAAGGGCAGCTCGAACGGGTGTGGAGCACGAACGACGTCGAGCTCGAGCGGATCCGCTCGGCCGGCGCGGACCGGCTCGCCGAGGTCCACGACCTGTTGATGCACGAGCTCCAGCGGGTGCGTGAGCAGACGCGCGAGCAGACGTCTGAACCTGCCCGACGTTGGTTCAGGCGCAAGCAACTCACCTCCGCCGGCTGACTAGGCGGAGATCGCCAGGCGAGGCGGCCCGGCGCCTGCCTGGTACCGGGAGCCGTCCGGCCGGATCCAGCGGACCATGCCGTGAGGGCCGCGTTCGACGGCCCAGCCGTACTCGTGCACGAGCTTGTGATGGAACGTGCAGACGAGCACGAGGTTGTCGAGGTCGGTCGAACCGCCCCGTTCCCACCAGACGATGTGATGCGCCTGCGTGAACCGGCGGCTACCGCATCCCGGGAAGCGACATTCGTGATCGCGGTACCGGAGCTGTCGCATCATCCAGGCGGACGGCTCCCGGGACATCCGGCCGACCTCGATCGGCCGACCCGTCCCGTCCTCGATCACCGCCTGCACCCGGGCGTTGCACAGCAACCGCCTGGCCGTCTCGTTGTGGATCACGGGGCCCTCCTCGAGCTCGCTGCCGCCACCACCCGAGATGAGCGCGCCGACCTGAGCGTGCACGACCACCGTGGCGCGGTCGGGATCGGCGTCGTCCGCGATGTGGGTGGATGCGAGGGCCACGAGCGCGTCCGCCCTGCGGGCGTCGGCGTGCGCGGCGCTGCGTTCCCCTGGCATCCGGGGGAGCTCGTCGGCGATGCGGGCGAGGGCCTTGGCCACCACCGCACCCTCTGCCGCCGCGAGCTCGGCCTGCAACCCGAACCGACGGCCGTCGTCGAAGTACCACCAGCTCGCGGTGCGCGCACGGTCGACCTCCACCGCCTCGTCGAGCCCCCGTGACGTCTCGAGATCCCCTCTGCGACGAACGGCGGCGCAGGAGACGGCCCTCGCCCACGCGACGAGCCCGACCTCGGTCGCCGGCGTGGCGAACCGCGTGAGCTCGACCACCTTGTCGATGCCGAGCTCGCCCCGGGAGAAGGCCGCGGACACGTGGCCGAGACCTTCGAGCGCGTGGGCCGCATCGATCCATCTCCTGGCCTTCCACTGCGAGATGCCGTGCCGCATCGAGAGCCAATGCGCCAGATCGCGCGCGCCCGAGCTGTGCCAGATCTTGCGACGATCCGCCTCGACGATCAGACGCAGCAGCCGATGCTGAGCCTCACAGATGTGTGCGTGAGCGGCGTCGATGTCACCGATGAACGCGTTGTCGCCGTTCAAGTGGTTCCTTTTTGGCTCGATCCCGTTCTGCTCGATCCCGTTCTGCTCGATCCCGTTCTGCTCGTTCACAATGGAGACGGTACCGAACACCTGTTCGGTTGTCTGTGACGTACCTCACAGTTCGACCTGTCCCGTCCGCTGCTCTCGAGCGCGGTGATCCGAGGATCCGGCGGAAGGCGACGGCGTCTCAGAGGACGGTCAGGTGGGCAACTCGCCGGACGCACAGACCATCAAGAGGTACTCGTGCGGGTCGACCGCGTCCCCGTTGTCCGGGTGCCATTCGAAGTGGTCGTGGGGACCGCCGGCATTCCCCGTCGCTCCGACGTAGCCGATCACGTCGCCGCGCTGGACCTCGCCGAGGGTCCCGAACGCCGACAGGTGCGCGTTGTACACGTAGCCGTAGTCGCCGTAGACCTTCACCGCGAGGCCCCCGATGGGGTTCGTGGCCGACTCGGCGATGCCGTCGAACGGCGCGACGATCGGCACGCCCATGGCGGCGTAGATGTCGTTGCCCTGATGGATGTGGTTCCCTCCCTCCTTCTTGGGATGGAACACCTTGATCCCGAAGTCGTCGGCGATCGCATGCGGCCCGTCGACGGGGCACACGGCGAAGGGGCGGATGCTCGAGATCTCGTACTGGATCTGCTCGATCCGACCGCGGAGGCTCTCGACGAGTCGTTGGGACTCGGCCATCTTCTCCTGGAGCTCCTCGCGGTCGAGCTCGAGACGCCGCCGGGTGAGCTCGATGATCTGCCGGGCCCGGACGACCTCGGCCTCCATCCGGCCGAGCCGGTCGGTGGCCTCCTGCACCTTCACCGCGAGGACCGCGTCGCGCCGGTTCATCTCCGTGAGGAACGACATCCTGGAGGCGGCGTCCGCGGCGGACGTGGCCGTCAGCAGGTACAGGATCGGGGCGCCACCGGCCATGTAGGCAACGCGGGTGCGTTCATCCAGCTTGGCCTGCAACAGCGATGCGCGAACCCGCTGGATCGTCATCCGACGCGCGAGCTTCTCGATGCGCTGCTCGGCCGCCAGGATGTCGGACTGGGAGCGCGAGATCCGCGTGGCGAGCCCGTTCATGTGTTTCTGGAGCGCTCGGATCCTCTTCGACCGAACCCGGACCTTGTCCCTCGTCTCGCGCAGCTCCTGCTTGTTCTCCTTCAGCTGGTCTTCGGCCGACGCGAGGCCCGAGAGCGTCGCCCCGGGCAGGCATGCCAGGACGAACGCGGCGACGGATCCAGCCACGATTCGACGGGCGCGGGACGCGCCGGCTTCCTTGGTGCGCGGGCTCGACATCTCGGCAGCTCGAACGTACGCGCGCGTTCGCACACGACAAGGGCGCTTGGGCCTAGGCCGCGGCCGAGCGCGATCGGCCCCCGGACGGCGGCGGAGCATCCCCCGTCCGACATCCTTGTGTCGGGCAGACCGGGGCCAGACTCCACCTCCAAGTCTTCCCCGCCACCGTGCGGTTCCCATGTTTCCACCATGGAGGCGTCTACACTCCGACACCGATGAGGCGCCTCCTTCCTCGACTCCACGGCCCCGTGCGAGCCGGTGCGATCGTGCTCGCCATGGCGGCCCCACTCCTCCTGGTCTCCTTGACGGCGCCTCTCGCTCCGGCCCGTGAGGGCGATCCGGCGGCGCCGTCCGGGCCCGAGGGGATCTTCAAGCTCGACCATCTCATCTTCATCGTTCAGGAGAACCGCTCGTTCGATCACTACTTCGGCACCTATCCGGGCGCCGACGGGATCGACTTCAGGGGGGGCAAGCCCGCCAACTGCATCCCGGACCCGGTCCTGGACCGGATGTCCTGCGGGTATCACTCCACCGCCGACCTGTTCAAGGGCGGACCCCACAACCGAGCCGCATCCATCACCGATATCGCGGGAGGAGCGATGAACGGCTTCATCCGCGTCCTCGGTCGGGGTGACCGGTGGTGCGGCGACCGAACGTCTGCCGAGTGTCGAGACTACGTCGGACCCGCACTCCAGCCCGACGTCATGAGCTTCGTGACCCGTCGGGAGATCCCCAACTACTGGGCGTACGCCGACGCGTACGTCCTCCAGGATCGGATGTTCGCGCCCACGGATGGGTGGACCCTGCCCGCACATCTGTTCCTGGTCTCGGGGTGGTCGGCGTCCTGCCGGAACCCCAACAATCCGATGTCCTGCGTCTCGAACGTCGACCTGAAGGAGGACGACGAGCGCTGGGCGTACGGAGAGCAGCCGATCTACGCGTGGACGGACATCACGTGGCTGATGCACCAGCACGGCGTGTCGTGGGGCTACTACGTCGCGCCCGGGACGTGCTCGTTCCCCCCATGCTCGACGCCAGGGTCCGGAGGGCACACGGCCTCGGGGAAGAACCCGCTCCCCGGCTTCACCACGATGTACGAGACCGGACAGCAGGGCCGCATCCTGGACCACGACGATTTCATGCGGGCCGCCTCGACCGGGACGCTGCCGTCCGTCTCGTGGGTGGTTCCGGGGAAACTGAACAGCGAGCATCCCGGATCCACGCGCGGGATCCGTGCCGGCATGGCACACGTCACGCGGCTCGTGAACAGGGTCATGAAGGGGCCGCTGTGGTCCTCCTCGGCGATCTTCCTCACCTGGGACGACTGGGGCGGCTTCTACGATCACGTCAAGCCTCCGTTCGTGGACAAGAACGGATACGGCCTCCGCGTGCCCGGGCTCCTCATCAGTCCCTACGCTCGCGCCGGAACGATCGATCATCAGACGCTCTCGTTCGATGCGTACCTCAAGCTGATCGAGGATCGGTTCCTCGGCGGGCAGCGACTCGACCCTGCGACCGACGGACGCCCGGACTCCCGTCCGACGGTGCGTGAAACCATCGCCATCCTCGGCGATCTCGCGCTCGAATTCGACTTCGAGGCGGAGCCACAGCCACCGCTCATCCTCGACCCAACGCCCTAGGCCATTCGGCCGCTGAGGCGCCACGAGCCTCGTGCTACAGTCGTGTGCCGAGGGATGCCGGGTGGGATCGAGCAACCCTTGGTCGCTATCGACGTTTGAGTTGTTGGGATAACTATGGTCACCCGGGTTCCCGAGCAGCGCAACACGCTGGGCGGCTACGCCGTCCTGGATGACCGGCTCCTGGTCCTGGACTTCCAGGCGGGGAACCCTCAGGCGTTCGTCGAGATCCATCAACGGTATGGGCCACTCGCGCGGCGGGTGTGCCGGCGGTTCCTCCCGGATCCCCAGGACGTCGACGAGGCCTTCCAGGAGACGATGATCCGGGTCTATCAGGGCCTCTACAGGTTCAACGGCCGCTACGCGTTGCAGCCCTGGGTCGCCCGGATCGCCAAGAACGTCTCCCTCGACATCCTTCGTGGTCGAGCGAGACGCCCCCAGAACGATGCCTGGGCGCCACCGACCGAGGACCTGGCGGGTCCGGATGACGAGGCGGACCAGATCGTGGAGCGGTTGGTTCAGCACGACACGGTGCTGACCGTCCTTTCCGACCTCCCGGAGACGCACCGCCGCGCGCTGATGCTGCGCGAGATGGATGGACGGTCGCACCGCGAGATCGCGCAGGAGATGGAGATCTCCACAGGGCAGGCCAAGGCGCTGATCCATCGCGCGAAGGTCAGTTTCCGAAAGCGGTGGCTCGAGAAGGTGGCCGAACGGGGTGGCTTCATGGGGATCGGTCTCCTACCGCTCGTCTGGCTCCTTCGGATCGCGGATGGCTTTCGCAGGATCGGCGACCGCCTGGGCCACTCGGCACAGGTGGCGCAGGTCGCGGTACCGGAGGCGGTCAGCTCGACGGTGGCAACGACGGCGGCGCCGGTCGTGTCGAGCGGAGTGGGCGAGCGGGTGGTCGCGGCGGGGATGACGTTGCTCTTGGCCGGCGGGGTCACCGTTGGAGCGGCCAAGATCGTGAGAGGTGGAAAGGAGGACGGGGCGCGGGCAGTCCCCGAAGCGGTGGTATCGACTCCGGATCCCTCGAGGGTCCGCGCGACGTCTCCACCCGTCGAGGATCCGGTCTTCGAGAGAGGTCGAACGGGCGATGCGGGTGACATCCGAGCGGAACCGCCCGTTGTGGTCGAGCCCGAACCGAGCCCGGTCGTCGAGCCCAGCCCGGCTGTCGAGCCATCTCCATCACCGGTCGTGAGTCCGTCTCCGGAACCCCCCACGGTGACGCCGCCTCCGCCGGCACCCGAGTGGACGATGCGCTTCGCGTCCGATCTTCTCGGCGAGCCATCGTCCCTCTCGCTCGCGAGCTCGAAGAGCCCGGGCAAGGCTCTCCGGTTCTCCCAGACGGTGACGGGATCGCTGGATGGGCCGAAGGATACGGTCACTGATATCTATCTCGAGTATTGGGGCTCAGGCAAGGCAGGGAACGCGGAGGTCTGGCTGTTCCTGGATACGCCGGCCGGAAGGTACGAGTACCGGGCGATAGCGTCGCTAGCCTCGGTCACCCCCGCCCAAGACGGGAGCGTCGTCTACGTCTTCACAGGCTGGTACGAGCAGACCACGGCTCCGGCCGTCGCCGAAGCCAGCATGCCGCACGACGGGTCGATCACACTCGAACTGGCTTTCTGGGCCGACGGAGAGTCCCTGTATCGGACCGGGATGGAACTGGTCGAGTCCACCGGATAGCTCTCGTCCACCGGTGCAACCCTTTGTGGTGCAGGGGGTAGCAGGGTTTGAGCGGAAGCCAGTGAGACAGAAGAAGCGTATGAGTCTCCTCGCGCAGAGAAGTACGCGAGGGCGTCGCTCGGTCGCCCTCCTCGCAGTGGGAGCGCTGATGACGTTCCAGGCCCTCGCGGTCGTCGGGACGCCGTCGGCGCTCGCGATCGCGTCGTGCACGTTCAGCGGCGGGACGCTCTCGATCGTCCTGTCCAGCGGCAAGAGCATCGTCTTCAGCCAGAACGCGTCGGGCGCCATCCTGGTGAACGGAGCCAACACGACGGCCGCGCCGTGCAGCACGACGCGTGCGACGGTGACGAACACGACGGCGATCAGCGTGAGCGGCCTCACGGGCGACGAGGACGTCAGCATCAAGATGGACGTGACCGGTGCCGGCACCACGATCGTCTCGTGGGGCACGCTCAACTGGATGATCGACCTGGCATCCGGCACCGGTGATTCCGTCACCATCGACGGGGCTGCCCTGACCACCGACGACCTCGACATCGTCCTGGGGGCGAGTGGGATCGACCTGAACCACGACGACAATCTCGACGTGACCCTGGCGGCGGTGGAGGACGTCTTCGTGGATGGCGGAGACGGCGACGACACCATCTGGGCAGCCGGAAGCACCGCGACCGGCGCCGCGTTCACGGTGAGCCTCACGGCCACGGGCGGCGACGGGGACGAGGGCGGAGACGGCAGGGACACCTTCCAGGGCGGAGCTGCAAACGACACGCTCAGGGGGAACGCGGGCAACGACACCCTGAAAGGCGCTGCCGGCAACGACAGACTGAACGGCGGCCCTGGGGACGACATCTGCAAGGGCGGGCCCGGCGCGGACTCCGTGACCAAGTGCGAGCGCTGACCGCCTGATCTGGACCGGCGGGCCCGATCCCGACTCGATCACGGGGTGCGAGAGCGGACACCCCTGAGCAACACCTATTCGCCCGGGTCGGGCCCCGGAAGGATCAGGACGGCGCTCGTGATCCGTCGTTCGTGGCCATCCGAGGGTCGGTTCACGACGTCGCCCTCCACGACCATCTCCGACGAGCCTCCCCCGTCGAGGTTCAGCGCGTCGACGGCCCCCAGGTCCCTCAGGATCTTCCGGAGCTCGCCGAGCGTCGCACCGCGCGACCAGCGCGGCTGGCGCCCGTCGATCACCACGAGGAGGATCTCGCCGTCAGCGGTGACGCCCAGACCGGTGCGGGGGTGGCGGGAGCAGGACGTGCAGATCGGGGCCGGCGTACCGTCTCGGAGCAGGATCGGATCGCCGCCGACCGCGTCGAAGACGTTGGACCAACCGAGCGTCCAGTGCAGACGCATGGGCGTTCCCGGCACCAGGGCGAGGAGCTGCGTCGCCTCCTCGGTCCCCGGAGGGGTCGAGATCACGACGCCGCCTTCGGGTTGCAGGGGCGCTTCGGAGCAGATCGAGACGTCGACCACGAACTCGCGTTCCACGCCGTCCGGATCCGCAGGCTGCGAGGGATCCCTGGGGCAGCATGCGCACCGAACACGAGAACGGCGGAGGCGCCGCGAGCGTTCCGCCGAGGGGCGAGAAGCCGACGATCTCACCGGGCTCGGCGGCCCGCCGGTTCCATCGGTCCAACACGAAGACGTGACCGCTCGAACGGTCCGTCACGGTCACCCTCACCTTGGGCACGTCGAGGAAGGTCTGTGACTCGTCACGCGTGACGGCGAACATCTCCGCGCCGGGCCCGGCGGTGTGCAGGAGCTCGCCGTCCTGGGCGAACGGATGCACGGTGTTGCCCACCCCCTCGTCGAAGTCACCGTTCACGCCGGCCAGCGCCGCGTTGCTGCGGACGATCCTCGAGAGCACCCTTCGCGACGGCAACGCGGCGGTCGCGATCGTGGTGTCGAGCGTGATCGCCTCCGCGAGGTCCGCCCGCAGGACGAACGTTCGCAGCGGGAGCCGCCGGCGCACGATCGTTGTGAAGGTGAGACCGGGGGCGATCCTCTTGGTCTTGACGATCGGCCCCCGAGGCTCCGATGAACCGTCGGCCGTCGCGCGGACGGGGAGAGCCACGCCGAGCGCGAGCATCGTGGCCACGGCCAGGAGCGCGAGCGGGCGGGTGATAGGGTGCACGGGTTTCACGCCAGCACATCCTAGAGGAGGGACATGCGGAGAGTCAGGCCGGCGGCGATCGTCCTGCTCGTGCTCGCTCGTGGCGCTGGCCCCCAACATGGCGATCGCACAATCCTCGACCAACGGCCTCATCGTCTTCCGCTCGGACCGAGACGGCGAGCCCGACCTGTTCACGCTCGACGTCGTGACGGGAGCCACCACCAAGCTCACCAACAGCGCGGGATTCGCCGAGCTCCAGCCCGCGTGGTCGCCGGACGGCGGCCGGATACTCTACGTTCGCCGGGCCAGGCTGAGCGGCCGGCCCGATCTGTTCGTCATGAACGCGAACGGGAGGGGACGGACACGGCTCACGTCGACCTCCGTTCCCGAACGGGATCCGTCGTGGTCGCCCGATGGAACGGCGCTGGTCTACGCGGCCCGCACGGCGCCCGGCGAACCGTTCAGGATCTTCGTCGCCAGGGCGGACGGCTCGGGTCGCCAGCAGCTCACTTCGCAGAAGGCCGGCTCCGACAGGGCGCCGGTGTGGTCTCCCGACGGCACGCGCATCGCGTTCGTCTCCGACCGCGACGGGGGATTCCCCGAGCTCTATCTGATGAACGCGGGAGGCACCGGTGTGAAGCGCCTGACGACGAACGCGTTGATCGACGCCAACCCGTCGTGGTCTCCCGACGGCACCAGGGTCGTGTTCGAACGATGCTGCGAGAACGGTACGTCCGACCTGTTCACGGTCGATGTGACGACGCGGGCCGAGGTAAGCGTGACCGCGTCCACATCGTCGCAGGAGTTCGACCCCTCGTGGTCGCCCGACGGGACCCGCATCGCGTACGACGCGTTCGAGGTGGGTCAGGGCAACATCGACATCTGGGTCGTGAACGCCGACGGGAGCAGCCCGCTCCGGCTCACGCAGCAGGCGGGTCCCGATCTCTCGCCGGATTGGTAACCGTCTCGCCCCGTCACCCGCCGAAGGCGGTTCGGACCGGCAGGTCCCCGTCGTCCGGCATCCAGAACTCGATCGCCGAGCTGCCGGCGCCCAGGAGCTGGGCTCGGACGGGCGTGATCAGGTGCAAGAGGTCGGCACGGACGTCGAGCTCGTCGCGCGCCCGGACCCACCGGAACGTGTACGCGTAGAAGAGCGCCTTCCGCGTGATGGGCGAACCGTTGCGACTCCGCATGTGCCACAGGCGCCGGTCGAACAGCACCGCGTCGCCCGCGTGGGCGAGAACCGGGACGGAGCCGCATACCTCGCCATCGTCGTCACGCGGCCGTTCGATCGCGTTGGCCACGTGAGAGCCCGGGACGACCGCGAAGTTCCCGCGTCCGGGTTCGGACACGTCGGTGAGGAAGTACGCGACCTTGACCGACAGGCGCGGGCGCGGAGACGTCTCGAGATCGCGGTTGACGACGCCGCCGTCCTGGTGCCACATCCAGGGTCGCGCGATGTCCGGCGGCTCGGGCGGGTGCACGTCGAGATGGCAGTGGTACATGAAGATGCTGGGCCCGAGCGTTTCCACGACATGCGGCAGGGTGGCCGGGTGATCGATCAACTCGAGGAACGCCGCGTCCCGGCCGCAGAACGCGAGCAGGTGCAGTGGTCCACCTTCGCCTCCGCGTTCGGCGCGGTACACCCGGTCGACGGCGGCCGTGAGCCGTCCTACCTCGTCCGCGGCGAGCGCCCCTTCGATCAGCACGAACCCGTCGCGCTCGAAGGTCTCTCGCAACGCGGAACACTCGCCTGCCCGCTCGTGGTCGACCCTCATGTGGTCAGCAGACCGCGGAACGGGGCCGGCAGTTCCCACTCCGCTGGAGGTCCGACGCGGTGCCGGCGGCTCGTCGGTGTGTGCGGTGCTACTCCGCGATCCGGACCCGCTCCAGGACGACATCGCTCGCCGGCCGGTCCTGTCCACGGGTCGGGGTTCGAGAGATCGCCTCGACGACGTCGTAGCCCTCGGTGACCTCGCCGAGGATCGTGTGCTTGCCGGTCAGCCACTCGCTCGGCGCGACGGTGACGAAGAACTGGCTCCCGTTGGTGTTGGGTCCGGCGTTGGCCATCGCGAGGAGCCCGGGTCGGTCGAACCTGGGCCCGTCCGGCGGGCACTCGTCCTCGAACTGGTATCCGGGCCCGCCCCTGCCCGTTCCCGTCGGATCGCCGCCCTGGATCATGAAGTCCTGGATGACCCGATGGAAGATCGTCCCGTCGTACAGCGGCTGGGTCGAGCGGGTCCCGTCCCGAGGATCGGTCCACTCCTTCGAGCCCTTGGCCAGCTCGAGGAAGTTGGCCACGGTCTTGGGCGCGTGCTCGGGCATCAGGCGGACGGTGAACGAACCCATGGACGTGACGAACGTCGCTTCGGTCATCTTGGGGCCTTCTTTCCGAGGGAGCGGGCAGTCTACCCGCAGGCCCGTGCCGCGGATCGCGCGAGTTCAGGCCGCTTCGTCGGCGTGGTCGCGGAACCGTCCAAGCGTCACGATCCACCCGCCGGCGTAGCTGCTCCGCGACTCGGCCCAGTCGGGACCCAGGCGCTCCCACCCTCGGTGCTCCAGCTCGACCCGCGTCCGATCCTCGTCCGCGATGAACCGCACCTCGACCTCGGTGGGCGGGCGATCGGACGCGTTCGGATGCCACGCGAGCACGAACCGCCGGGGCGGCTCCCACTCGAGCACCTCGCCCCAGGGGAGCGTCCGTCCGTTGCTCATGTGTTCGAGGATGCGGCCCCCGACCCGTGTCTGGAACTCGACGCGCTCGACCTTCACGTCCTCACCCTCGAAGTCGCTCGTGGCCCGGCTGAAACGCTCGACCGGCCACCATGAGCCCATCTCCTCCGTGAAGATCCGGAACGCCTGCTCGGGCTCGCACGCGACGGTGACCGAACGCGTGATCGGCTCGATGCTCATCGATGTTCTCCCTCCTCTGCCTTGGCCTCTGCCTTGGTCGCGGCCTCGCCGAACGCCGCGAGCGCGGTGTCCCAGAACCCTTCCAGGTAGGCACGCAGCGCCTCCAGCCCCTCTGGGCTGACGCTGTACAGCCGCCGGGTCCCTTCCTTTCGGTCGCGCACCAGGCCCGCCTCCTTCAGGACGTGGAGGTGCTGGGAGACGGCCGGCCTGCTGACGGGGAGCTCACGAGCGATCTCGCCCACCGGCCGGGCCCCTCCACGGATCAGCTCGAGGACCGCCCGGCGCGTCGGTTCCCCCAGCGCGTCGAGCACCTTGGCGGCGGCGTCTTGGTCAACCACGACTTACCGTAAGCTACGGCTTACCACGCGTCGCGTCAAGCCGTGCCGGCGCCGCCCAGCTGCTCGACCAGCTCCGCGGGCGTGGTCACGGGGAACCGGCACTGGAAGCGCTCGCACACGTACGCGGTCGCGTGGCCGTCGCGCTGGGGGCGATCCCGCAGCAGCGCCACTCGCTCGGTGGAGGCGTCGTCTCCGGGCGAGGACACGGCGAGCACGTGATTGGGGAGGAACCGGTTCGTCGTGACCTCGGCGACGAGCGCGCGGGTCTCCGCGGATCCGGGGTGGCCGACGATCGCCACCTCCTTCACCGGAGACAGGTACGCGTCGAGCGCGCCCAGCGCGTGGCCGAACCCGCTCGGGGCCCCCGCCGCCTGGTCGCGGACCAGGCGGAGCGCGCCCACACCGGCGTTCTCGTATCCCGTCTCGCCGGTCAGGTGCCCGAGCCGTAGCAGCACGTCCGCGGCGAGCGAGTTGCCGCTGGGAACGGCGTTGTCCGAGATCTCCTTCGGACGCACGACGAGCGCTTCAGCGTCGCGCCCGGTCTGGAAGAACCCGCCGCGCTCCTCGTCGTGGAACAGACGCACCAGCTCGTCCGCCAGCGCTCGCGCCTGCTCGAACCATCGGAGCTCGAAGGTCGTCTCGTACAGGACGAGGCATGCATCCGCCATCGCCGCGTGGTCGTCGGCGAAGGCGGGTCTGCCGGCCCGCCCGTTCCGCCACGATCGCAGCAGCCGCCCCGGATCGTCCCGCAGGTGCGTGAGGACGAAGTCCGCGGCGCGGACGGCGGCGTCCACGTACTCGACCTCGCCGAACGCCCGCCCGGCCTCCGCCAGGGCGGCGATCGCCAGGCCGTTCCACGCGGCCAGGATCTTGTCGTCGGTCGCCGGGTGGGTTCGGCCCTCGCGGATCTCGAACAGCTCGGCCCTCGCCGTCTCGAGCTCGCCGGCCAGCTCCTCGGGATCGAGCTCCATCTCCGAGGCCACCGCCTCGAGCGGCAGCGGGCGCCACAGGACGTTCGTGCCTTCCCAGTTGCCCTCCGGCGTGGCCCCGAACGCGGTCCCGACGGCCTCGCCCGCGATATCCACGAGCTCGTCCCAGGGCCAGACGAAGAACCTGCCCTCGACGCCCTCGCTGTCCGCGTCCTGGGAGGAGAAGAAGGCCCCCTCGGCGTGTCGGAGCTCGCGGAGCAGGTACTCGCAGGTTTCGGTGGCGACCCGGCGGTAGCGCTCGAGGCCGGTCACCTGCCACGCGTGCACGTACAGACGGACCAGCAGCGCGTTGTCGTACAGCATCTTCTCGAAGTGTGGGACGTGCCATCGTTCGTCCGTCGAGTACCGATGGAAGCCGCCGCCCACCTGGTCGTACATCCCGCCGCCGGCCATCTTGTCCAGCGTGATCGTCGCCACGTCGAGCGCGTCGGGTGTCCCACGCAGGTGCATGCGCAGGCAGAACTCCAGGGTCATGGGTTGGGGGAACTTCGGCGCGCCGCCGAACCCTCCCCAACGCTGGTCGAACGCCCGGCGCAGCCCGCCGAAGGCCGTCACGAGGATCGCCTCGGTGAGCGGCTGCGGGGAGGCACCGAGGCCGGTCGACCGCTCGATCGCCTCGGTGACCCTCGAGCTCTGCTGCTCGGCCTCGGAGCGGCGGTTGGCCCACACGTCCGCGATGGCCGACAGGACCGTCCGGAAGGCGGGGAGGCCGTGGCGCGCCTCGTTCGGGTAGTAGGTGCCGGCGTAGAACGGTTTGCCCTCCGGGGTCAGGAACGCCGTGAGGGGCCATCCGCCTCCGCCGGTCATCGCCTGGACGGCGTCCATGTAGATCGCGTCCAGGTCGGGGCGCTCCTCCCGGTCGACCTTGATCGAGACGAAGTGCCGGTTCATCAGCGCGGCGGTCTCGGCGTCCTCGAAGCTCTCGCGCTCCATGACGTGGCACCAGTGACAGGCGGCGTAGCCGATCGAGAGCAGGATCGGCTTGTCCCCGGCACGGGCCCGCTCGAGCGCCTCCTCGCCCCACGGGTACCAGTCCACGGGGTTCTCGGCGTGCTGGAGCAGGTACGGGCTCGTCTCGTTCGCGAGGCGATTCATGGCTCGACGGCCAGTCTAGGCAAGCATGCTCAAACGAGCGCCGACCCCTCGCCGCAGCGACTCGATCGAGCAGCCGAGGTCGCCGCCCGACGTCCTTGATCGTGGATCGCTGACCCGCGGCTGGCTCTACGTCCCGAAGAAGGTCTCGTAGACCTGGATGGCGCCGGGCCCCAGGATCACGATGAACAAGGCAGGCAGCACCAGGAAGATCATGGGGAACAGGAGCTTCAGCGGCACCTTCTGGGCCACCTCCTCCGCTCGCTGTCGCCGCTTCTGTCGAAGCTCCGTTGACTGAGCCCGTAGCACCTTCGCGACCCCGACGCCGTACTTGTCGGCCTGGATCATCGACAGCACGAACCCATCCAGTTCCGGGACGTCGGTCCGGTCGTTGAGGTGCCGAAGCGCCTCGGCCCTGGTCACGCCGATCTGCATCTCCTGGAGCATCCGGGCGATCTCCTCCGACAGCGGACCGGGAACGTTCTTGACCACCTGGGCGAGCGCGGCGTCGAAGCCGAGGCCCGCCTCGACGCTGATCGTCAGGAGGTCCATGGTGTCGGGCAGCGCCTTGCGGATCTCCTTCTGGCGCTTCGAGGCGCGGGCGGCGAGGCCCGCGCTCGGGAACGTGTACCCGGCCAACGCGAACACCGCGACCGTCAGCACCGGAACGAAGAAGCCCGTGAACGGCAGCAACGGGGCCACCAGGATGCCGACCACCACGCCGACGATGCCGAAGACGATCTTGAACGCCACGATCCGCTCGGCCGTCAAGGACGGGGGGTTCCCCGCCAGCTCGATCAGCCGGTTCACGCGTCGGTACAGATCCAGGGGCGTATGGCGGGTGATCGACGAGATCACCTTGGCTGTGAACGGGAAGATGAGCCGCTCCAGGGACGATGACTTGAGCTGCTCGTTCCGCAGGTTCGCGACGCTATCCGCCGTGCCGCCTACCTGCGTTTGCAGCACCGTTGCATATCGGCGTCGCGAGTTGAGCATCGTGTCGACCACGACGCCGAGCACCAAGATCGTCGAGAACGTCCCAATGAGCGCGAGCGCGAGCCACACCTGATTGTTAAACATCGATCCTCACGATCCTTGTCATCACGAAGACACCCAGTCCCATGAGGGTGCCGCCTACGAGCAACAGGATGCGACCGATCATGGTGTTGAAAAGTGGGGCGACGTACTCGGGGTTCACGAGCGCGAGGTAGAAGAAGATGCCGAACGGCAGCGCGGTCAGGATCGCGATGGAGAGTCGCCCCTCCGCCGACAGAACCCGTACCTGACGCTGGACGTACGCGCGCTCGCGAACCGTGTTGGCCACGATGTCGAGCACCTCCGCCAGGTTTCCCCCCACTTGCCTCTGGATGTTCACGGCCATGACGGCCCACCGCATGTCCTCGCTGCCCACGCGTTCGGCCATCTCGTTCATCGCGTCGTCGATCGACCGACCCAGTCGGATCTCCGACACCACCCGATGGAACTCGCCGGCCGACGGTTCTTTGATCTCGCCTGCCACCTGGTCGAGAGCCTGGAGGAAGCTGTGCCCCGCTCGGAGGGAGCTCGCCAGGATCGACAGGACGTCGGGGAGCTGCTCGGCCATGGTCTTCTGCCGCTTCTTCCGAGCGCGCAGCAGCCATCCGTACGGGATCAGGCTCGCGGCGGCGGCCACCAGCAGGACGAAGATGATGTTCGTCAGCAGGAGGGCTCCGACGATGCCGCCGGCGAGGGCGCAAAGGACCGTGAACGCCGCGAACTCGCCGGCCTTCATGGGGAGCTCTGCCTGCTCGAGCATGGCTTCCAGTCGCCCGCCGAACCCGCCCGCCGTGGCCAGCCGGTCTCCCGCCTGGGCCAGTCCAGCGGGCATCCACGAGGTCTCAGCTGGCCGCGTCCTTCTTGCCTCGTCCCATCAGGCCGGCCAGGCTCCGTCGCTGCTGGCCCTTCGACCTCGTCGACAGGAGCAGGACGGCCAGCAGGAACGTCGCCACGAAGGCCGCCCCCAACACGAACGTCAGCCAGGCGTCGTTGCCGAAGAGGTCACTCATTTGCGGAGACCTCCATCGGGCGCGAAGACCTCGGCCGGGATCGAGATCCCTTGCTCGGCGAGGTGGTCCACGAACCTCGGACGGAGGCCGGTTGCCTTGAGCTGCCCGCGGAACTTGCCGTCCTCGTCCATCCCGGCGCTGTAATCGAACAGGGCGAGATCCTGAAGGCTGATGATGTCCCCCTCCATACCCACGATCTCCGTGACGTGGGTGATGCGGCGCACGCCGTCCTTCATGCGTGTCTGGTGGACCAACAGATTGAGGGCCGAGGCGATCTGTTCCCGGATCGCCCGGATCCCGAGGTCCATCCCGGCCATCAGCATCATCGTCTCCACACGGGACAGCGCGTCGCGCGGCGAGTTCGAGTGCACGGTCGTGATCGACCCGTCGTGGCCGGTGTTCATGGCCTGCATCATGTCCAGGGCCTCGCCGCCACGGACCTCGCCGACCACGATCCGGTCCGGTCGCATGCGCAGGGCGTTTCGGACCAGGTCGCGGATCGTGATCTCGCCGCGGCCCTCGATGTTCGGAGGTCGGTACTCCAGGCGCACCACGTGTGGCTGCTGGAGCCGGAGCTCCGCCGAGTCCTCGATCGTGAGGATGCGCTCGTCGTCGGGCAGGAACGACGACAGCACGTTCAGCGTCGTCGTCTTCCCCGCGCCCGTCCCCCCGGAGACCAGGATGTTCAGGCGGCCCCGGACACAGGCGTCGAGCAGCTCTACGGTCTGCTTGGTGAGGGTCCCGAACGAGACCAGGTCCTCGGCCCCGTACGGGTCGGCGGAGAACTTCCGGATGGTCAGACAGGCGCCGTCGATCGCGAGCGGTGGGACGATCGCGTTCACGCGCGAGCCGTCGGGCAGGCGCGCGTCCACGTACGGCGACGTCTCGTCGACCCGGCGACCTACCCTGGCCACGATCTTGTCGATGATCTGGCGGAGCTGAGCGTCGTCGTGAAACTTGGCACCGGTCCAGTAGATCTTGCCGGCGCGCTCGACGTAGACGGAGTCCCAGCTGTTCACCATGATCTCGGTGACGTCGGGGTCGCGGGCGAACGGCTCGAGCGGACCCAACCCCAGGACGGCGTCCCCGATCTGACGAACGATGACGAGCTTCTCCTGCGCGGAGAGGGCCGACTCCTCCTCGTCCAACAACTCCCGGAGGTGCTGCTGGACGAGGCCCTCGAGCTGGCTGTCGGAGAGCGTCGCGTCGTAGAGCCGGGGGCCCAGCGTCTCCACGAGCCGCGCCTGGACCCGGTTCCGGGTCTCGGCGATCTTGGTCTGGGCGATCCGGTCGTTCGGTGTTGCGTTGGCCAGTCGATCTGCGAGCGACATGTCGTTGTCCTCCTACCGCTTGAAGAGACGGCGCTTCCCCACCGAGGGCGTCGGCGTGAGCTCGCCTTCCTGGGCCGAGGGTGCGCTGATGAACCGTGAGGCGAATCGGAAGATGCTGTCGGCGACTTCGGAGTCCGGTTCCTCGAGGACGACCGGCCGCCCCTTGTTCAGGCAGGTCGGCACGAGGCGGCTGGACGGGATCATGGTGTCCACCTGGATCTTCATGACCCGTTCCACGTCCTTGGGATCCAGGCCGACCCGGCTGTCGGCTCGATTCAGGACGACTCGGAACCGGTCGCGCGGCACACCGATCGTGAGCAGGGTCTCGAGCGCCTTCGAGAGGTGCTTGACCCCCACGACGTCGAGCATCGAAACGAGGCAGATGGCGTCCGACAGGTCGAAACAGGCCAGGGCGAGGTCCGTGTAGGCCGCCGAGGCGTCGACCACGACGAACGCGAAGTTCTCGCGCAGCGCCCGCAGGAACTTGCCGACAGCCTCTCCGCCCGGCGGGGTCCCGGAAGGATCGGGGACCGCACCGAAGCCCCACAGGTGCTCGTCCAGCTTCGTGCCGTTCGCGAACACGACCTCGCGGTCGACCTTCTCACCGAGGGAGAGCAGGTCCGTCATCTCCTTCGTGGGCTCGCGCCCGAAATACGAGAAGACGTCCCCCATGTTGACGTCGAGATCCGCCACCGCGGTCTCCTGCTTCGAGATGCCGGCCAGCGCGGCGGCAAGGTTCGTGGTCAGGAACGTCTTCCCCACGCCGCCCTTGGACGCGAACACCGAGATGATCGAGCCTCGGTGTTTGGACGAGGCGGCTCTTTGGCCCCTCGCGTTGCTGACGTTCTCCGCCCACAAGATGGCCCGCTCCACGGCATCGCGGAGCTCCTCGGCGCCCCGGGTCAGGTCCACCACGTCCCGGATCCCGGCACGCATAGCGGCGGGAAGCAGCCCGTTCCAGGACTTGTCCCGGACGACGATGACCGCGGTCATCGGGGCGACCCGGCCCACGAACTCGGCCAGGCCGAGCGCATCGGGCTCCCTCACCTCTGGCGAGACGACGAGGACGTGGGCGGAGTCATCGGTGTCCACGAGGATCTCCTCGGCCGCGACGACGCTCTGCACCCAGCCGACCGCGTCGTCCTCGACCTCCAGCGACCGAGCGAGCGCCGCACGGAAGGACTGGGGCGTCCCCACCGCGATGACTTGTTGCTGGATCACTTAACCACCTCGAGGAAGGTGATCGGCTTCATGGGCTTGCCGTTCTCGTCCGGTGGCAGGAGTCCGAACCACACGCGACCGGACTCCAGGGTGAAGACGAACCTCTGCGAGTCCTCGGGCGTGAGAGCAAGGGTGGCCGTAAGCGAGCCGGGTAGCTGCTCGCCGGAGCTCGCCGACTCGTCGCTGCCGAACGTGCTGCTCGCGAGCGGACGGAACACCGCCAACAGCTCGGCCGTTGGCACCAAGACGGTGGTCACGGTCGGGAGCTTGTCCCCGGTTTCGACGTCGGTGACGTCCGTGTAGGTGCCGTAGATCGCCACATGGTCGCCGGCGTTGATCGCACCCGCGACTCCCCGTGACGAATCCAGCGACACGGTGATCGCCTGCATGCCCTCCGGGATGGCCAGTGCGCCACCCGGCACGTTCCCTGAGATGCGGGCTGCCGGGATCTGCTCGCCGGCCAGGATGGCCTCGCTGTTGCTCTTGCCGGCCAGCTGGTCGACCGAGGTGACGGCGCCGTTGACGAGAACGCTCGCCGGGACCTGGATGGTCCTGAACTGGTCGTCCTTGATCAACTGGTCCATGTCCGACCTGGCCGGGATGTCCACCTTGGTGACGACGACCGGAACCATCGTCCCACCGGTCTGCACATCCTCCTTCACGCCCTGGGAGTACATGAACACCCCTGCGGTCGCCAGCGTCGCCAGGATCAACGCCAGGAACACGACGAGCCCTCTACCCTTCATGACAGATCCCCCTATGTCTTGTCGCTGATGTCTTGTCGGCCGCCAAACGGCCGAGGTTTAGTCCTCAGGTCTTTTCGGCCGCCGGACGGCGGAGGTTTAGTCGATCAGCCGAACTGTCGGGGAGCCGTTGGTCGGGTTCTGATCGGCAGGGACGACCGTCAGCTCGATGCAGAACGCAGGCCCCGGGGCCTTCTTCCCGCTGAACCCGCAGTCTTCCGTGTGCCCGGCCTTATCTATGTCGTGCCCCGTCTCCCACACGTTCTCGATGTAGAAGCCCTGGAACCTGATGACCGGGTAGGACGCGACCGGGTTCACGTACCTGGGCCAGCAGCCCTCCGCGGGGCAGGGTGCGCTCGCAGGCGCCACCACGGGGAAGGAGACGACCGGCCGGGGCTCCGGTGGCGGCGGGTTGCCGACGTTGTCGATCCAAGCCTGGATCTCGTGCAGAGCGGAACGTGTTCTTGCCGTCCTTGGCGCACACCCAGACCGGGACGTTCCACAGGGTCGGCCCGAAGCCCGACGTCCCCGTCCCCATCTGCCCGACGTAGTCCTTCAGGTCGTTCGCGCCGCCGGTGGACGGGCATGACGTCGGTGGGTTGGACTCGCCCTCTTCCGGCCAGCCCTCGGGGAAGTTGAGCCATCCATACTGTTGGCCGGAGTTGTCGTACCCCACGTAGCACGACGAGCCCTCCCCGCCGCTGAGGCATTCGTCCACCTTGAGTGCCTCCACCTTGAGCGGAGCGGGACCCGACAGTTCCATGGTCCACTCCGCGGTGGCGGTGGCCACGACGGTCCCGCCGTCGAACCCGAAGATCTGCGCGAAGAAGTACTCCTGGGGAACGCTGACCGTGACCGTGACCGTGTTCTTGCCGTCAGGGTCCGGGTTCCCGGCTCCGCTGCACGCCGACGGGCCTGGATTGAACTGGAGGGGCCCGACCCTGCTGGCCGACGCGTTGTTGTCGGCGATGAGCTGATCGGCCGCCTGCGTCGCCGAGGCCTCGCCGTTGGCAAGGCCGCACTCCCTCGCGGCAGCCAGGGCGCCGGAGTCGGCGGCGTTCACCATGTTCCGCTTGAGGGCCACGCCGTGGCCGAGGTCGAACGTCAGCACCAGCATGCCGAGCAGGACCAGCAGGGAGATGGCGACGATCGCCAACACCGCGCCCTGATCATCGTCGCGCAGTCGAGCCAAGCTGAACCCTCTCACTCGCATCGGAACACCGCCTTGATGGTCGGGGTAAGGGTGACGTCGCTCCAGAACGGGATGTTGATGTCGAGGGTTTGCTCCCACGAGACCTGCACGTCCTTGCCTTGGTCACCGTCGGTGCACCCCTCAGGACGGTTGGCGCCCCCGATCCGGACGTCGGCGGGTTGGTTCGTCGGGTCGTACGGCTCGGCGGCATGGTCGATCGCCGGCTGGATCTCGCAGTCGCTGAACTCGGTGGCCTGCACCGCGGCGCACCGGGCGCCCTCCCTGGCCGCGCCCTGGAACACCTGGTACTGGCTCCACACCCGTCCGAACTCGAGGATCCCGAACAGCATCAGAGCCAGAACCGGCAGGATGAGGGCGAACTCGACCGCCGCCACTCCCTCCTCCCGCGAGATGCGGTCCCTGATCAACGTCATGATCGCGTGCCTTCCTCTGCTTCGATTCGGTGACCGACTTCTGTCGGCCCCTCACTCTCCCCGACCCTGAGAGTGAGCGGCCGACGAGGCCGCTCTTGGTGCGTTGGGCTAGCTGGCTGCAGGTGTGCTCACACCGCCCAGGGTGGTTGCCCCCCTGTCGAACACGGCGGCGATCGCGACGCCGAGGGCGATGGCCGCGGCGATGATCGCGAGAGCGATCAGAACGAGCAGGAGTGCGTACTCCGTGGCGACCGCACCATCCTCCCGACTCACTTTGCCGCGCAGGTCCGCCCAAAGCGTCTGCGCTCCAACGTAGAGTGCGAGGAACATCCGTTCACCTCCTTTCGTCGTGACTTGGCGCTGTATGTGTCTGCGCCGCATGTCTCTTGTGCCTTATCGGTAAGGTAGGGGAGGGGCTTGAGGGCTGGGTATCCCGGCTTCCACTGGCTCCGCGTATGAAGTTCTACGTAGGACGAGTGCGCGCGCTTCAGTCGCCCCTGTCGTTTGCCGAATGCGTTCGTGTGGGCCGCCCAAAGTCCGTGACTGCCCCTGCACTCGTCCGCGCCGCATGGCGGCCGGCCTTCGGCGTGGGGACGATCCGGCTCTCGCAGGTCTGGGCAGCCATCGGGATCGTCCTGCCCGTCGTCGTCATATCAGCCACGCCGCTGTTCGCGATCGACCTGACCTACCACCTCCGGGCCGGCGACATCATGTTCGACACACACGCGGTCCTTCGGACGGACGTCTTCTCGTCCGCGGCGTACGGCAGTCCCTGGCTCAACCAGCAGTGGCTCGCTCAGATCGTCCTGGCGACCGCGTTCCGGCTGGGCGGATGGTTCGGCCTGGTCGCGCTCCGGGCACTTCTCGTGGGGCTCACGCTCACGTTCGTGTTCCTCGCCTGTCGTGCCGCGGGGGCGGCGACCAAGCGCGCGGCATGGCTCACGCTGGCGAGCGGCGTCATGCTTCCGTCGGCGTTGATGGTGCTTCGACCGCAACTCCTGGCCATCCTCTGCTTCGCGGTCACAGCCTGGCTGGTCGCACGTCGCCGTACGCATCCGACCGGCGTGTGGATCGTGATCCCCGTCACCCTCCTGTGGGCCAACCTGCACGGGAGCTTCTTCATGGCGCCCCTTCTGCTCGGGCTGGCATGGGTCGAGGACCGGTGGGTACGCGGACAAAGGGCACCCACGCTGCTCCTGGCCGGCCTCGGCAGCCTGCTCGCGACGACGGTGAACCCCTACGGCCTTCGGGTGTGGTCCTACGCCGCAGATCTGGCGACCAATCCGGTCATCCGAAGAACGATCACGGAGTGGCAGCCCCCGACCATCGGAACGTACACAGGAGTCGCGTTCTTCTTGTCGATCGTCGTGGTGGCGGCGCTGCTGATCGCCAGGGTGCGCCGACCGGTCCCGTGGGGATCGCTGCTGCCGCTTGGGGTGTTCCTGGCGATCGCCCTGCCCGCCGTCCGCGGGGTGTATTGGTGGGCCATCGTCGCGCCGATCGTGCTTGCCGGGGTGCTGGTGGACGGGCCGGCCCCCACCGAACGCCGGGACCCCTCCGGGCCGCTGAACGCCGCGATCGTCGGCGTGCTCGCCTTGACCATCATCGTGGTCCTGATGCCGTGGACCCGCTACACGGGACGGGCGATGCCTGATGATGGACGGCTTGCGTACGCCCCGGTGGGGATCACCCGTGAGCTGCACGGGATCCTGCGACCGGGCGAGCTCGTGTTCAACGCGCAGCCGTGGGGCTCGTGGCTGGAGTTCGAGTTCCCTCGCAACCCGGTGTTGGTCGACTCCCTCGTCGAGGTCGTGCCCCAGAGCGTGTGGTGGAAGTACTACGCCGTCTCGGCGGGGGTGGAAGGTTGGCAGGCGACCTTGGACTCGTGGCAGATCGACGTGGCCGTCCTCGCCCGCGACCAGCAGGGGCCGCTGATCCCGAGGATGCGGGCCGACCCGGGCTGGTGGTTGGTCTACGAGGATGCCGAGGGCCTGATCTTCAGGCGCGTTCCGACGTCGATCGGAGCCGAGGCGGTCGAGCTCGCAAGCGGCGCGCTCGTTCGCTCGAGCAGATAGACGACCGGAACGGCGACCAGTAGGAGATTCCGGAGCAGCACGAGGGCCTTGACCGACCACAGAGCGACGTCGGCGAACGCCGAGCTCGCGAGGAGCATCAGGCCGCCGACCAACATCAGCGAGGCCAGCAGCCACCGTACGTACCCCGTGCGCTCCGTCCAGGCGATCGCGGCCCATGGGGCGAGCCAGATCATGTACGGGGGCGACAGCAGCGGTGCGGACAGCATGAGGATCGACACCGCCGCCACCATCGGGAGGCCGAGCTCCCGCGGCTCCCGCCGGGATGCGCGGTACCACACCGCCGCGATCCCGGCCACCGCCGCGCCGAGCAACACTGCCTTGGCCCACCCCGGCGCGAAGCCGAGCCGTGACGAGTCGTTGATGGCGACGAGGTTGCGTCCCAGGGCCCAAAGGACCGAACCGACCAAGCTCTCGTACTCCCATCCCGGGGTATGGCGCTGAGTAGCCACCTGGAGCGGACCCGACGCTCCGCCCCACCACACCCACGCGAACGTGCCGAGCGTGAGCGTCGCCACCGACCAGACGAGCGCTCGCCGCTTCCGCTCGAGGACCATCACCGGCAACAGGACGAGCGGCCACACCTTGGCCAAGATGGCGGCGGCCAACGCCACTCCGCCCAGCCGGTCGCGCCCTCGAACCACGAGCGCGACCGCCCCCACTGCGAGTGCTACGGAGATGAGGTCGATGCTCGTATACAGGAAGCCGAGCAACGGCACGGTGAGGACCAGGTAGAAGACCGCGGTCCTTCGGCCCCAACCGAACGCGAGGGCGGCCATGGTGACGAGGTCGCAGAGGACCATGAGCCAGACCAGGTGGACGCCGGTCTCGTTGGCGTTCGGTCCGGCCACCAGCTCGATCGCGCCGAGCGACACGGGAGGGTACTCGACGGGGAAGTCGCGGTAGGCTCGGCCTTCGGCTGCCCCGATCTCCGTGAACCTGGGGAGGTAGGTCGTCCGCGGGATCGGCCGCTCGGATCCGAACCAGTGAAGCGAAGAGGAAACCTGTTCGACACGAGCGACGACCGCGAAGACGAGGATCGCGACCAGGACGAGCCGCCTGGCCACGCTCCTCCAGTCCTCGCCGGCGATGCTCGCCACGGCCGCTACTCGGACATCCAGCTTGGAGACCATTCCCGGTTGTATCGGCGCGACCACGGGCTGATGTAGCGGCTCGGGTGAACCCGGCCGTTCGCAGGTCGTCGGCACGGCAGGGGAGATTCGGATCGAGCGCTAAGGTTCTCGGCGTTCCTCGCCGAATCATGTTGGCAAGGAGCGAATGACCATGGGCGTCGGCCGTAAGTCAACTGGGGCGGTCATGGCGTACGACCCCGTCGTGCGGTGGAAGGCGCGCGCGTGGGCGCTGGTCGCCTATCTCGCTGTGCTGGCTGCCGTGTCGGGCATCGTGCTCTTCGCCGTTCGGTACCAGCCCCTTTCGGCCGCGAACTTCGCCTCGGGACCGGTGACGAGCTCCGGCCCGAACATGGTCCGGGTGGGATATGCGAACGGCGGGACGTTCTCGTTCGGCTTCCTGATCGTGAACGACGGCCAGCTCCCGGTGAAGGTCCAGGGGATCCAGATCACCGGCCAGAACCAGCTGCTGGTCCCCGTCAGGCTCGAGACGGCCGCGAAACGTTACGCCGGCAGCCTCGGCGAGTTCGATCCCTCCCTCGAGAAGTTCCTCCCGTTCACGTTGGCCGGCGACGATCGCCGATGGATCGTGGTTCGGACGCGCTTCGGGAACTGCGGTCGCTTCGCGGCGGGCACCTCCGAGACGTACACGCGATTCAAGGTGACCTACACCGTGCTCGGGCTCACGAAGCACGCGTGGGTCCCGCTCCCCAAGGACATCGCGGTGGACTCGCCTCCCGACTTCGCGTGTCCGACGCGGGCCGCCTGACGGCCGCCGCCGGCTTCGTTCGCCACACGCGACGATCCATGGGGGAGACCTCCGGATCGCTGAAGGCCGTTCGGCTTGTCTCGACCGCGATGAAGCGAGCATCCGCGTGACCATCCACGGGGAGCTCCGCTCGGGTGATTGAACCGCTCCACCCTGGGCGCGAGAATCGCGGCGCGGCTCCCGAGCGCCAAGGGGGGATTCCCGATGGAAGCATGGCAACTCAGGCGAGGCCCGTTCGGCTACACGCCCAGGAGCGTACGTCTGGTCCTGGCGGATCGCGACAGGTCGCTCGTGGAGGCCTGGGAGCGAGCCAAGGCGGCCGAAGCGCAGGTGCTCGCCTTGCGGTCCGAGGCCGAGACGTTGAAGGCACAGCTCGCCGAACAGGCCGAGCAGCTCCGTGCGCCGGGAGCCGCGGAGGAGCGGAGCGGCGAGATCGCGTTCATCCGGCAGGAGCTGAGTTCGGCGCGCTGGCACCTCCTGATCCAGGGTCAGCAGGTCGAGAGCGCCGAGGCCAGGATCGAGGTGCTGGAGGCCGAGGTCCGGTCGCTGCGACCTGAGCTCGAGGCCGGGCTCAGGACCGCCGTAGCCGATCTCGAGGCCGCGCGCGCGGCCGTGGAGGAAGCGGCGGCGCGTCCCGCGCCGGATCCCTCGGTCACGGCTGAGGGAACGTCGGCCGCCCTGGAGGCCGCGGGATGGACCCCGGCGCGGATGAACGGTGCCGGGACCCATGCGACGGATGAGCTTCGGGAGGCGGAGCGGGCCCGCCGCGAGACCCTGGCGGAGATCGAGCGGCTGGCGGCGTGGCGCGATCGCCTGGCTTCCCTCGTTGGCGTGGTCCGGTCCACGATCGAGGACGCAAGGGAACGGGCTGCTGGGATCGGGGACCGGGTCGACGAGGCCGTCGCCCCCCTCACCGAGGCCATCGCGGAGCTGAGTGATCGGCTGGCGGGGTTCGCCGAGCTTGCCGCACTCGCCGGCGAGGACACTCGCGAGCCTGCATCCGAACGATCGCTCAACCCCATCGAGCTCGAGGGGCCAGCGCGCCGAACGGATCGTCCCCGTGGGAGATGTTTGAACCGCCTCGAGGCCGCGCACATACTTAGCTCCACGCAGGCCACCTCGAAGGGGACTCCATCATGGCGAATCTGAAGCGCACGCTCTTCGGATACAGCTCGGCGAGCGTTCGGTCGACGCTCACCGAGCGAGACGCCTCGCTCGACCGGGCTTCGGAGAACGCGAGTGCGGCGGAGCAGCGAGCCGAACGCCTCTCCTCCGAGCTCTCCGAGACGCAGGGCCGGCTGGCGGAGCTCGAGGAACAGCTCGACACCGCTCAGAAGCTCTCCTTGACGCTGAACGCGGATCTCGAGCGAGCGGTCGCTGAGCGCGAGTCGATGGAGGCCGAGATCCTCCCCCTCCGCCGTGAGCTCGAGGAGGTGCACACCGAGCTGCGCAACGCCCAGGAAGCCATCCTCGGGCAGGAGGAGCAGCTCCGTGCGGCCCAGGCGGGATCCGCGAGTCTCGAGGAGCACCTGCGGCAGCAGGCCGAACGCCTGGAGCAGGTCGAGGCCTCGGAGAGCCAGGGGTCGCTGCAACGGGCGCTCGAGGAGTCGGCGAGGTACAAGGCGACGGTGAGCGCCCAGCAGGAGCGCCTGACCGAGCTCGAAGTGCTCGTCGAAGGCTATCGGGAGCTGGTCGAGACCCAGGGTGCCGCCGCGGTGCTCTCGGCCGAACCGGGTGACGCGCAGGAGCCGCCCACCGGCCCCTCGACCGCGAGCGAGCTGGCCGCCGTGATCGAGGTCGCCGAACAGGCGGTCGCGAGCATCATGGACTCCACCCGGGTCCGCGCCGACGAGGAACTCCGCGCCGTCGACGGAGAGAGAGAGCGGATCAGGCGGGACGTCGAAACGATGACGGCGTGGCGAGATCGAGCCGAGCCGATGATCGCCTCGCTGCAGGCCGCCATGCGCGAGATACAGAGCCAAGGGGAGGAGATCGGCCTTCGCGTCAACGAGGCCCTCCGCCCGGTCTCCACCGCCGTGACGGACCTGAGCGCGCAGCTCGCGTCCCTGGACGACCTCGATCGAGCACCTTTGGAAGTCTCGACGGAGGCAGCGGCTCCATCGGAGCCCGACCACGTGACGCAGCTCCCCGAGGAGCACCCCGCGAGCCGCGACTCCTCCGACTGGTAGCCCATCCGGAGTCCGGGCCCAGAGCGCCTTCCGGCGCTGCGCCCCGCAGGACCGTCGGATGGCTAGGTCGACATGAAGTCGAGACCCAGGATCGCCTCGGCCGCGCGCATCGAGGACGTCAGGGCGTCATGATCGCGTTTCAGGGCCCCTTCGGCTCCCCGGTCCAGCGCCTCGGCCACCGCCCAGGCCTTGATCTCGGCCTCGCCGAACTCGATCCGGTCGTCCGAACGTGCCGCCTCGACGAGCATCTCGAAGGTCGCCTGCACGTAGAGGTCGATGAGAGCCACGATCCGCTGCGATTCCTTGGCCTCGGGCAGCATCGAATCGCGCAAGGCCGCGAGTACCTGATCTCCGCGGGCCACCAGCGCCACTCGGGCCTTCTCGGGGTCCGACTGCGCCAACTTCAACATGGTCGAGACCGACTCCACGAACGGGGCGTCCCGGCTGGTCATGCCTCCTCCTCACTGCCCGGCCCACCAGCTCTGTCGGCTGGACCTACCGCATATCCTCCAACCGGGGCGAGGCCCCGACAATCGGCCGATGGTCCATATTCCCCCCATCGGGGGGACCGGCTCCATGCGGCGGGGTAGGTCTTTCGACGGGGTCGGGGGTGCCCGAAGGTCGCCCTAGAACGTGGTCAAGCCCAGTGGCGCATCAGGCCTCCGGCCGTTTTCGAGCACCCAACGCGAAGGCCCCGGGTCCCCCCGAGGCCTCTGCACGTCTCGTGATCAGGACTGTGGACGCTTCGTGATCGCTTAGCTCGTACCCCGCATCAGGAAGAAGGCGGCCGCCCCGCCCACCACGAGCAGGGTCACGGCCACCACTACGAGCCGGCGCGTGGGACGGGTCTTGGGCCGCGGTGGGTTCGATCCGAGCGGAGGGAGGCCTGCATGCAAGGGATCGGGCGCCGGCGGCGAGACCACGACCATGGTCTCGGCGACCCGGTCACCGAATCGCTGCATCTTCGGTGAATTCGAGATGGCGTAGGCCCCAACGAGATAGGGGACCACGTAGGGAAACGCGTCCAGGAACCTCATCAGGTTGCGGGTGAGCGCGGCCTCGGGGTTCACCGGCTCCCCGTCGTCTTCCATGACGACGTGCAGCCCCCTGGCACGCTTGCCGAGCGAGGCCCCGTGCTTGGCTTCCATCCAGGTCATGTACGCCAGCCACAGGACCGTCGCCATGAGCAAGGGGGGGCCGCCGATCCTGATCCACAAGAGCCCATTCGACGAGCTGATGCCTCCATAGAGGATCGTCAGCGGGAGGAAGGCCGCAAGCCAGACCAGGGCATCGATGCCCAGGGCTTTCGCGCGGGCTTCGATGCTCGCGGTTTCGGGGGTTGGGAGCTCGGGCGGGGGGACGAAGTTCAGGCGGGGCGAGAGGTTGAGCCCTTGCGTCTTGTTGTCCGGCTCCGGCACCTCATCCAGATCTGCTGGGTCCATCCGCGCCCCTCTCCTCCCGATCACGCAGGCAGCAGTACCGCCTGGTAGAGCAATCGGACCAAGCGACCCGAACCTTTAGACCGTCGTGCCGGGCCGGGCGATCTCTGCACACCCCAGGCGCTTCGCCCGGCGCACATCCGCTAAAGCATGCGCGCCCGGTTGACGATGCCACCGGAGACGACGAGCCATGCCCGATGCGGCACGAGATCGCGGGAGAGGGTCAAGGGAGACCCAGAACGGTTGATCCGGCTCCGTCTCCTACCCGTGAGCGGTCGCGGTCGGGTCGCCGCCCGCGGGAACCGCAGACCCGTCGAGGAGGCACGATGTTCAGGCGACGACATCCTGAGGACGGCCAAGGTCCGGTCCAGCCGAGTGAACCTGGGATCAAGGAGACGCTCGGCCCGGAGATGACCGTCGTGGGTCGCGGGGCTCAGGTGGAGGGGACGCTGGTATCAACCGAATCGATCCGCATCGACGGCCAGGTCAAGGGGAAGATCGCCGCACGATGCGACGTGATCCTCTCGTCTCACAGCGACGTCGAGGCCGACATCCGGGCCCAGAACGTGGTGTCGGGCGGGACCCTCAAGGGCACGATCACCGCGCGGACCAGGACCGAGGTGGCCCAGGGCGGCCGGGTGGAGGGCAAGATCCGGTCCAAGGAGCTGGTGGTGAGCGAGGGGGGCCTGTTCTCCGGCCAGGCGGACATCGACCTCGAGGACGCCCCAGGCGAGGCAGACGGGTCTGCGTTTCCAGAAGACGAGCTGCGGACGAGCTATGAGGAATCGGTACGCCGGGCCGCCGAGTGGTACAGGTCAACCCTTGGACCGAAGGCTGAGCCGGATCGCAACGGCGCGCAGGAGCCGGACGCTCCCGGCATGTCCGAGCCAGAAGAAACCACGCCGATCGGGGCGACCCAAGCCGCTCCTTCCCCAGCCTGACCCTGAGCGCAGCGACGGATGGCGGGCCGAGGAGAACGCTGACGTCGCCGATAGGTAGCGGGTCGGCGCTATCTGAACCGGCCTCATACACGAAAGAACCGGCCCCGGAGCGGGGCCGGTTCTTCCTTTCGAGCCTCAGAACGGAACCTAGTGGGTGTGCTTCCGAGCGGGTGAGGTGTCGCCTAGACAGACGTCGACCCCATTGTTCAGGGCAACCTTCGTCGCCTTGGCCCGGTACTTGCCGGGCTTGTCCTTGATCTTCTTCGAGTAGGACCCGCTCGCATCGGTGGTCGTGCTCCCCACGCTCTTCCAGTTCACCACGAGTCGCGGCGCTGGATCTTGACGGGAACGCTCGCCGCGCAGGCGGTGAACCCGTCCCCCACGCTGACGACGCCCCTTAGCGACGCAGGTGCTTCTTCAGACTCAGCGTCACGCTCCTCGAATGCGTCTTGCTCACCGTGAAGTTGGTCGCGCTGGTCGCCGTGCCACCCGGGGTCGTGACCCTGATCCTCCCGGTGGTGGCGGTCGAAGGCACGGTGGCCGTGATCTGGGTCGCCGAGTTCACGACGAACGTGCGCGGCCACATTGTTGAAGGTCACCCCGGTCGTTGTGAAGCTCGCCCCGCTGACCGTCCCGCTGAAGTTCGTCCCCGTGATCGTGACCGACGTCCCGGTCGGTCCGAAGGCGGGCGTGAACGAGGTGATCGTGGGAGCAGGAGCGGTAACCACCGTGAAGTTCGTGGCGCTCGTGCTCTGCCCCGCAGCCGTGTACACGTGGATCGGACCGGTCGTCGCCCCCGCCGGAACGACCGCCGTGGCCTGGTCGCGCTTGCGTTCGTCGGGGTGACGAGGCTGGAGGTGTTGAAACGCACCCCGGTCGGCGCCGTCGTGAAGCGTTCCGCTGATCGTGACCGTGGTGCCCACGAAGCCGGTCGCGGGCGAGAAGGTCGGGACGCCCGGACAGGTGGCGGCCGCAGTGGTCGTGTACGTGAACGCAGGCGCGGTGTCACCGTCGCCGTTGGTCACGACGACAGGATTCGACTCAGCGACAGCGGCCAGCGGGATCGTGACCTCGAGCTGAGTGTCCGAATCGATCGAGACGGGCGCCGCCTCCATGGCGTTCCGAAGTCGACGTCAGTCGCGGGTCCTCCATTTGCCGTTGGAAGTTCGTTCCGGTGATCGTGACCTCGCACCCGACGGCGGCAGCTGCTCGGCGTCACGGCCGTGATGGTGGGGTACCGCCGCGTAGGCGGGCGCCGCAAGGCCGAGCACGAGCAAGGCCACCGCCACGCCGACCGCAGCCACGCGCCGGCCCATGTGCCGTTTGAAGAGGGTCATCGCTCCGTCCTCACTTTCCTCATCGACTTCCTCCCGGCTCTGGTTGCACCGCCAGGCGTTTCCCGGATTTCACCCTGCGTATCTGATCCGTCGCCAGGCCGCGTGCTCCACCTCGAACGAGGCTCTGCATACGCTGCTCCTCCCCTGTCTCGCTCTGTCTCCAAGAAGCCCAGCACGAACCGCCCGAAGGGGGGAAGTCGAGCGGACTGTAACCTCCGGCCCTTTGCGAGTCAAACACTTCCGGGCCCACCACGCCCAGACTCTCCTCCTTGCCGTGAGCACCGTGGAGCCTCTCTCGGCGGTGCCCTCCAACCCATTGATAACGCGCACGAGCGTGAAAGGTTGCGAGGCCTTGAGGCTGCGGAGAGAAGTGCCCCGCGACCGAGGGTCCAGGACCGAGATCCTGTCGCCCAGAACCGGCGAATCCACGGAAGATCCGCGGTCACGATCGAAGACCAGCCGCAGGCCAGGCCGTCGACCCGCTACCTGGACCTCCTGGCGAACAGGCCATTTGAGAACAGACGACCGCGGGACCTCACGGTCACGGCCGATGACCTTCTCGCCGTAACGCCTGTGATGCTCGAGGCGTGCGTCCTCCGATCGACCGTTCGACTGACGGCAAGGAACGGAGATGGGCATCGAGAGCCCGTACCCCTCTGGACCAGCTCTTCCGACGGCTCCCTACGGCGAAAAAAGAACCGGCCCCCTGTTGGGGGCCGGTTCTCCTATCGAGCCTCTCAGAACGGGGCCTATTAGGCGCGTCCGAGTCGCTGACTTGGCCTTCAGACAGACGTCGGTAACAGGATCCCCAAGGCTAACCTTCGGGGCAAGGGCACGGAACTTTTGCTTGCCGGGCTTGTTCTTGACCTTCTTCGCGTACGACCCGGTGTCAGCGGTGGTCGTCTTGCCCACGGTCTTCCAGCCACCACTGGTCTTGCGCTGGATCTTGACGGGAACGGCCGCCACGCAGTCGGTGAAGGCGGGGTCCTCCGTCGAGCTGACGACCCCACTGGCCGCACCGCTCTTCTTGATCTTGAACGTGATGCTCCTGGCGTGCTCGTTGCCGGTGTCCGGCACGCAGTCCGGCGGCGGCACCAGGAAGCTGGTGGTGCTGAACACGAGCCGAGCCAACGTCGGTTTCGACCGCGATCGGTCCGTCCGCGGAACCCGTGGGCACGATCACACTGAGTGATGTCA
>CAVSXK010000005.1:0-3949 GCA_963731925.1 uncultured Actinomycetes bacterium | reverse complement strand
ATGCGCCGGTAGCGACCGGTCGGCGTCGGCGTTGGTCGCGATAGCGATCTCGGTATCGGCGCCGTCCGGGCTACGGGAACGGCGGCGGGGTCAGAAGGCGTCGGGCCTGGGCGGAACGCCGTAGACCGGGGGCTCGATCCCACCTCGACGCCGGTAGAAGAGCCAGGCGACCAGCGCGCCGAACGCGAACCCCCCGACGTGCGCCCAGTACGCGACGCCGCCGTTCACATCCGACCCGATCTGGCCCACGCCGCTGAACAACTGGAGCACGAACCAGATGGCCAGGACGACGCCCGCGCGGATCTCCACGACCGTGATGAAGAAGAAGATCACCAGCGTGGTCACCCGGGCGTGCGGGAACAGCACGATGTACGCGCCGAGGACCGCCCCGATCGCTCCGGACGCGCCGAGGCTCGGGATCGTCGAGTTCGCATCGAACGCGAGCTGCAACCCGGAGGCGGCCAGCCCGCCCAGCACGTAGAACAGCGGATAGACGACGTAGCCCAACCGATCCTCGACGTTGTTCCCGAACACCCACAGGAACAGCATGTTGCCGCCGAGGTGGAGCCACCCTCCGTGCAGGAACATCGCGACGAACACCGAGAGCAGCCAGCTCTTGTCCGGGCACTCCTGCTGCACGGTCGATTG
Organism: uncultured Actinomycetes bacterium; assembly: GCA_963731925.1. Lineage (GTDB taxonomy): Bacteria > Actinomycetota > UBA4738 > UBA4738 > HRBIN12 > DASSJM01. The sequence goes on along the minus strand of CAVSXK010000005.1, from coordinate 3,301 downwards.
CACGAGCGCCCCGTTGCCGGCCCCGAAGTCCTCGTCGAGCGCCAGACGGGCCTCGAGACCTCCCTGCGCGAGGTTCTCCTGGTGCGAGACCTCGAACGGGATCTCGGCGTGACAGAAGTAGAAGACGTCCTGCTGTCGCTGGGTGCCGAACGACGGCTGCCACAAGACGAACACCGCGACGTTGGCCGCGATCAGGGCGATGGTCACCACGGGCGCCCGACGGGCGGGGTTCGAGTCCCGGATCGGGATCACGGCCGCACCAGCGGTGCGGTGGAGGAGGGTCTGCGCCGACGAGCTCGGCGGACCGCCCAGACCACCAGGACCACGATCGCGGCGACGAGGACGAGCGCGACGAGCGGGACGATGATCGCCGCGAACGAGAGCGTCGCCGACAGCCCGTCCTCCCCGAGGCTGAGGACAGGGTTGCCGACCCCACCGGTGGTCACGGTCGAGAGCGGCCGGACGCTCGCCCGCGCCCCCTGCGTCGCCTCTGCCGCGAGCACCCCCATGATCAGCGCGACGGCCGGCAAGACGTCCGTGTCCGACGTGGCGCTCAGCGCCAGGACGGCCCCCGCGACCGGCGCGACGACCAGGCCGACCGCGTGCAGGACGTGATCGACCGGCGGGACCTTGTCGCCGACGAAGTCGATCACGCCGATCACCGCGATGGCGCCGAGCACGACCGGTTCCTCCAGGCGGTCGAACGGCGCGTCCAGCGTGATCAGGTCGGTGGTTCGGGCCAGGATCCCCGTGATCAGCAGGGGGAGATAGGCGTTGAACCCCGCCGCGGTGGACAGTCCGAGGCCGGTCGCGAGCGAGAGGAAGGTCTCCGCCACGTGCCCTACCTCCCGTCCGGCGGGCGGCGTGTCACCTTCGACCGGGTCCGGTCCGCACCCGGCCGCGGCTCACGGGCTCACGCGGGTGGACGGGCGCGCGTCCGGCCGCTGAACATCACGAACAGGTAGACCAGGACGATGCCGACGATGATCGAACCGATCCAGGCGATGCCGTCGTTGTCCGGGAAGATCAACTCCCACAACAGGCCACCCAGGACCGCGGCGATCACGCCGATCACGATCGTCAGGACGATGCTCATCTCCTGACGCCCCGGGAGGAGTGCGCGGGCGATCAGCCCGATGACGAGTCCGGCCACGATGTAGACGATCACGTCCCAGACGGAAATGTCGACCTCAGCGAGCATCCCGTTCTCCTTTCGCGCGGCGGATCCGAGCTCGTCCGCTCACCTTCCGAACGTATCCCCCGCTCTCCGGCTGCGCAATCCTGCGCCGGTGAGCTCCGCGCCGCGCTCGGTTTGCCCGAAAACTGACGCGGGCCGATCGTCGCGTCAGCAGTCGGTTGCCGCACGGAGCGCCTCGCAGGGCTCGCTCCGACGGTCCGGAGCGAGCGACCCCATCCGACGGACGAGGAGAGACTTCGGGAAGGCCAAGACGTTGTCGATCGAAGCGACCCCGTCCGTCGGCAGACCTTCCTCCGCTCCGACCGGCACCTCGGTGGGGATCCCTCGGATCGTCCTGGTGACGGGCGCGACGAGGATCGTCTGCAAGACGGGGATCGCCTCATCCCGCGTCAACACCAGGTAGGGACGGCCTTTCGCATCGGGTGCCTCCCCCCACCAGACCTCGCCTCGCGCCGGAGCACTCACCACGGCTCCTCGTGGATCGAGCGGATCGCGGCTCGCGTCGCCCCCTTCACCTCGTCATCGTCCTGCGGGATCCTCCGGTACCCGTCGGCGATCGACTCCCCCACGCGCCGCCGCCGCTCGGCCTCGACGAGGGTTCCGAGGGCCGCTCTGATGGCGTCGGCCTTGGTCTCGAACCGCCCCTCGGCCACGAGCTCCGATAAGGACTCGGCGAGCTCATCCGGTATGCGAACCGCAATCTGTTCTGACATGCGTTGAGCATACCATCACGAAGGAAAGCAGTCTGCGCACCGCAGGTGGGTCGAGCGGATCGACCCGCCGCAACCCTCGCAGCCCGGCGAAGGCCGCATCGTCCCTGCACAAGTTGTCGAGACGAGATCAGGTGAGTGGGGGAGCCCGATCCTCGATCGTCGATCCGTCCGGCCGCTTGAACACGGGCCGACCGTCGAGCATCTGGACGCCGAAGCCCCGGTGGATCGCCCGATGGTGGGGTCGGCACAGCAAGACCAAGTTGGCGAGGGAAGTCTCGCCTCCGTCAGCCCAGTGTTGGATGTGATGGGCGTCGCACCATCCGGACGGCCGCCCACATCCCGGGAACCGACATCCTCGGTCTCGGACCGAGATCGCCCTTCGTAGCCCCGCCGGCACGACCTTGGTGCGCCGGCCGAGTTCGAGTGGCTCGGAGGCGCCTCGAGTGACCACGCGCGTCACGTCCGCGTCGCATGCGAGGCGACGTGCCGTCTCCGGCGTGATCGAGCCGGTGTCCTCGAGCTCGGCGCGCCGTCCCGAACGCTCGAGCAGGGTCTCGAGATCGATCGTCACCACCACGTGCGGGCGCTCGCCGCCAACCGTTGGACGCTCGCGGGAGGCGAGCCACTGGCGGCAGATCTCGCCGAGCGCGTCGGCTCGCCGCTGAGTGGGCGTGCGGGCGTCGGGCCCGCTCGCCGAGCGGGTCTCCGCGTCCATCTGAGCCCGGATGGCCGTGATCAGGCCCTGCCCGTCCTCGGCATCGAGCTCGCCGTGTACCCGCGTCATGTCATCCGGGTCGGGGCAGACGTCCAATCGTCGCCGTTCGTGGCGGCGATCCTCGTCCTCCATCGCCCGCAGAGGATCGGCGGCGATCCGCCAGGTCCCGGTCATGCGGCGGAGTTCTCCGATGCCCATCGTGCGCGCGGCCTCGAGCAGCGCAGGTTCGGAGCGTGCGAAGGCCTCGGGGGCTACCTCCTGCGCCGAGGCCAGCACCTGGACCGCCGATTCGGAGACCTCGCCCTCGCCGAACGCCCGCGCTACCGCCGGCATCGCCTCGAGCGCCCGGGCGCGACGCACTCGACCTTCCGCGACGGAACTCGACATCCCTTGGCGATGAGCGAGCCAAGCGGCCGCCGACAGGTGGCCGTCGGCGGCGTAGACCTTCCGGCGCTCGAGTTCGGCCACACCCCGCCCGCGCTCGGCCTCGAGCACGCGTCCGGCCCGCTCGATCTCGTCCAGGTGGCCCGCGAGCGCCTCGTCCGAGAGCGAGCGGAGGTCCTCGGCTCGGAGCTCGTCGAGGGCGGATCGGAGGCTGCTCATGGAGTCGAGACTATCGAACAGGTGTTCGAGAGTCTGTGAGACAGGTCACACTTCTGCCAAAAGAATCTGAAC
>CAVSXK010000004.1:0-141921 GCA_963731925.1 uncultured Actinomycetes bacterium | reverse complement strand
GGGCGCTAGAGGATTTGAACCTCTGGCCTCTTCCGCGTCAAGGAAGCGCTCTACCCCTGAGCTAAGCGCCCGAAGTTCGGCATGGTACCGCCGAGCCGAGGCGGGGACCGGAATTGAACCGGTGTAGAGGGTTTTGCAGACCCTTGCCTAACCACTCGGCCACCCCGCCGGATCACCCGAGTTGCAGATGCGAACGCCAAGTGTACCCGGGCACGAAGGCGGGCCTTCGGCCTCTTGGGCACGCGGAGCCGCGGCCCGATCTGCGCCGTGGTCATGCCTCCCCCTTTCCGGCGGCGTTCGCGAAGGAACGCCTGACGGTGATGTCGCCGAAGGAGGTGCGGGCGCGGACGTCAACCGCGTCCTCCCCCGGCTCGGGACGATCGGAGGCCTCCAGGTCGTTCTGAACGTTGCCGAACCGCGTGTTGAGGTCCAGCCAGGCCGGGACGCCGTCGCGGACAGCGACCTCGACCGTGCCGAACGCGGTCTCGGCGACGACGGCACCACGCGCGACCTCGCCGAGGCGGACGTCGCCGTTCGCGGTCTTCGCGGTCACCGCCGCGTTCGCTCGGTCGATGAAGATCCTGCCGTTGGCCGCCTTCACGCGCGCGTCGCCCGTGACCTCCTCGATCCGCGTGTCGCCGTTGGAGTTCTTGACCTCCGCCGCGCCGTTGACGCTGCCGATCACCACGGCTCCGGAACCCGTGGTGATCTGGGCATCGCCGACGGCACGTTCCACCGTGATATCGCCGGCACCGGTCTTGAGGTCGAGCGGCCCCGCTTCTTCGATCCGGATGTCGCCGACGCCGACCTTGTAGCGGCATTCGCCGATGCGACCTGTGCAGCGCAACCCCGCTACCCCTGACTCCCCCACAACCTGGGATCCCGCCGGCACCCCGATCTCCACGTCGATCGACTCGCCGCCACCGCGGAAGGACCACTGCCGCCACCCCTTGGGCGCCTTGACGAGCACCCTTCCTTTCGCATACTCCACGCGGGTCTGCTCGGCAGCGGTCACGTCGGATCTCTTGGCCGGATCGCTCGGGCGCACATCGACGATGGTGTCGGTGCGGTCACTTGCGACGATCCGGATGTCGCCGACGCCGACCTCCAGGGTGACAGAGATCGGTTCGGGGGTATCGAAGGTAGGCATCCAAGTTCCTCCTGTGAGTCGTGGGGCGCTCCCGCCGCCATGAGTCCTCGTGCGATCCATCCCCGGCAACCTCGACTAGCGCGCCCAGCCCGTATAGCGCTGGGCGCCTTGCGGGGCGCGTCGTTCGCGTCGACGGACTGCGTCGGTTCGGTCAAGTGCGGCGGCCGCTGCCCGGACGAGCCAGGCATTGACCGACAGCCCTTCGAGGCCGGCCACCTGCTCGATCCGGGCCTTCAGGTGATCAGGCAGTCGAAGGTTGATCCGCGACATCGTGGCCTCGTCACCCTCGGTGGAGTGCTGTGCGATGCGGGTCGCCGTGTCCTCGCCTTCGGCGAGGTCCGAGACGGATGGATCGGCCGGCGGGAGTGTCACCACGAACTCGGGGTGTCGTCCGCGCAGTCGCAGCTCGACCGAGCCCGGCGCGAGCTCTGTGGTTATCTCCTCCGCTGCCGCCGCCAGCACATCCTGCAACGCGAGACGGATCGCTGCGTCCAGGGGTGCGAGGAGGCGCTCGGCCAGCTCACGAGCGTCATCACCGCCGGCCTCGGCGGCAACTTCGAGCTGGCCGCGGATACTTTCGACATACGTTCCGAGGTTCATGGCACCATACTGGCATCACGGTGATGCCATGTCAACTCTTTCTCGCGCCATGATGGCTCCGCAGCTCCTCTACGCGGCATGGGGCGGGGGGGATAGTGTTCCAGACGCGCTGGACGGACCCGAATGGCTCGCCGGACGGCTATGCGGGGTGCCGAATGTCACTCTCCGTCGGAAGTGACACCGATACGGCGTTCTCCGGCCCCATACCTTCAGCCCGCCCATCAAGGCGCCGATGCTCTGGGCATGGAGAGCTGGGACGAGTGGGAGACGGAGATCCAGGAGCGCCTCGCTGAACTGACCAATGAGCATTCATCGCCGGAGCCCGAGCGAGAGCACAAGTGGGTGAGCATTGGTTCGGCCGGGGTTCTGACTACCGAGGGCGTGGCCCGCTTCCGCGCATTCCTGAGCCGCGTGAAGCGCGAATGGATCCTCCACGGGCCCCGGGTCTAGACATCTCGAATCTCAGCGATCAGCTAGAGAACCCCCTCTGACCTGGAGCGGACGACGGGATTCGAACCGCGACCCCCACCTTGGCAGGTGGTCCAGGCCCACACGAGATGCGGCTCGATGCACGAAACCCCTGCTCAGGGGCCACTCGGGTATCAGGCCGTATCGGTCGTGCCGTCTCCAGTGCTCTCTCAGCTGATTTCATTGGTCAGCACGATATTGCCGGGATGGCTCGGGACGGGGTAGGACGACCCGACTGTGACCCAGAGTGTGACCCGCTGGCAGCGACAATCGCTCGAACCTCTGCTCCCTGGAGGGTCCGCCGCTCGACGAGGGCGCGTCGTACGGCGTCGACTCCCGCTCGGTTCGCCGAGATGAGCGCCTCGGCCTCTCCTACCTTCGCATGGAGGAACGCTTGGACGTCCTCGACGTCAAGGCGCTCCGCGATCCCTTTGGCGCGGGGGATGTCACCGGCATCGCTATCGAATGTCACCCGCCCGTTGATGAGTTGGTCCGCCGCGACGCCCGCGAGGGCAAGAACTGCGTCGCGTTCGAGGTAGTCGCGGGACTCGTTGCGCGCCTGCCGCGTATGAGCGAGGCCGCTCTCGGGTCCTCTAGGTCGCAGCGTGACGTACCGGAGCGAGAGTCGGAGGACGACGGCAGCGACGGCGTGACCAGCCTCATGTGCAGCGAGAATCGTCCCGGCGAGCATATTCGGCACGGCTCGAAGGTTCGCATGGCGCGGTGACAATCCACGCTCGGCTTGCATCTCGTCCGGCTGACCCGGGCCTCCCTCCGCCCCAGGCGGCTGGTTTTGGGGTCTAGCCACCGAGGGACTCGAGGCGCTCCTGGTTGCCGATCATGAGCTTCTGCAAGGTGGCCGTGTCCTCCGCCGACGGTTCGGCGTCCAGCTCGTAAAAGGGCCCGAGACTCGTGAGCTCCTCCGGCTGGTGCCAGCCACGCTCCGAGCGGCGCTGCTCGGCCTACGCACTCACCGGTGCTGTTTGACACCTGGACCTAAGTCGGTGGAACCTCGGGTTCATCTTGAGATGGGGTGAGTTCGCGTCGCTTCGCCCAGATCTTGCCGACGCTGGACGGCAGTTGCTGTACCAATACGGCGTGGGACTGGCGTTCCTGGCAACCACTCGCGATGATGGCGGCCCGCGCGTTCACCCGATGTGTCCACTGCTGACGGAAAGCGACCTATACGCGTTCATCGTGCCATCACCGAAGAGGGACGACCTACATAGGGACGGTCGCTACGCGCTGCATTCATTCGGTGCGGAGGCGAATGAGGACGCCTTCTACCTGACAGGGCGGGCGGACCTGATTGCAGATGAGGAAACCACGAAGAAGCTCGCAACGCAGTTCGCTGCGGAGCGAGGCATGTCGGAGCCACCGGCCGAAAGAGCGACTTGGGAGTTGTTCGCTTTCGACATCGAGTCGGGTCTCCTCACCCGCACAACAGGACACGGGGATCCTTCGCCGAATCACACGAAGTGGCACGCGCCTGAGGCTTAGCCAGACATCTGCGGTGACGGTATAACGAGGGTCCTACAGGCTTCCAGCGGGTCGGCGCGACGTTCTAGCCTTCCCGGTTCGACGGCGTAGCCTCCGACCATGAGACCCGACGAGCTCGAGCGCCGGCTACGAGGGCGCCTCGACGCCCTTGGTCCGGCTCCCCGCGCCGAGCTGCTCCACGTCCCGATGCTCCCCGCGGCGCTTCATAGGGAGTCATTGCCGGCGCTGATCGCGAAGGCAATGAACCCGACGATTGGGCCGAGGACCGAGACGAGGATGAAGCCGATTCCGAGCACCAGCCCTATGCTGGCCGGTACCCGTCCCGGCGCTCCCATTTTCGCTAGCCTCCGCCCCTCGATGCCGAACCGACATGCGCAGATGGCCGCGACCAGGGAGATGAGGTACAGCATCACGGCCCACGCAGCCAGTTCCACGTCGTTAAGGGACGCCCAGAGTCCGATCGCGAACGCCGGGGGCAGGAGGAACGAAGTTATCCCCAGGACGAGTGCGTCCCTCGCGGGGCGGTTCGACAGGTCTGTACCCATCGCCGCAGAAGGCGGGCCTTGTGGCCGAGCAGACTCTTCGGAGACCTCGTCCATCGCTCGCATTATGAGCGCAACGCCCGTCCCGTCCAGGTCCGTGCACGTTCACATTCGCAAGCACTGACGCCCAGCACCGACCGTCGAGCTGCGGGCTAGGCTCCGCCTATACGTCCCGATGAGCTGGAGCGCCGACTCCAGGAGCGTCTCGACGCCCTCGGGCCGGCTCCCCCGCGCCGAGTTGCTCCACGTCTTGATGCTCCCCAACTTCGACCGTGCCGAGCGGATCGGCGAGTTCTGGGGGAACCCGAAGACGCGGACTTTCGCCGAGCTACTGATCGACTGCGAGGAGGACCGGGCGCTCCGGGCCGAGCTGATCGGCATGCTGCGGGAGGGCGACCGCTCGGCTCCGTCCTAAGGACTCCGGACCTCCTGGTCCCGCCCGTCCGTTCATGCGCCGACCGGTTCGGAGAGCAGGTGCTCGGTCCCAGTGACCTCGAAGATCCTTCGGATGGCCGCCGGCACGTGGGCCAGCCGGAGCTTCATGCCCCAGTCGTGGACCCGATGTTCGTACGCCATGATCGCGAGCCACGCCGCGCCGTCCATGAACGTGACCGCCTCGAAGTCCAGGACGACGTCACGGCGGCGGATCACCGCGATCGCGTCATCCAACACGAGGGTCGCCGCGACGTCGAATCTGCCGGCGAGACGGAGATGGGTGGCCCCGTTCAACCGCTCGAGCTCGACCGAGAAGGTGTCCGAGAGCGTCCGCATGTCCAGCTCCCTCCATGGAGGTGCATCACCTCCGACTTGGAGCGAGTGCTGGGCTCCGACGTTGCGCCCGAGAAGGCGCGGCCGAGCCAGGGCTTGGGGCTCGGTCGGCCAACGTATGCCTCACCCCCAGAGCGGTCAATCGGCCGAGAAGGCTACTGCGGTATGACCCATCCGTGCCTGCGATAGCCGCGCACCCGTGTCCGCGCCGCACGGCGAGCCTGTGGTCTATGACCGCGTCGAGCTGCTCCACGTCCTCATGCTCCCCGACTTCGAGCGAGCCGACCGGATCGGCGAGTTCTGGGGGAACCCGAAGACGCGGACCTTCGCCGAGCTGCTGATCGACTGCGAGGAAGTCATCCGTCACGGTGGGCCGCGTGACGGGGATTCGATGGGCTGGGTGGTCATCGACCGCGTACCCGACGACGCCGAAGGTTCGACCTTTCACTTCACCGGGTCGGACGGCACGAAGGCCGACGCCGAAGCCAAGGCCGACCAACTACGTGCCGAAGGAGGACCGGGATGATTCGCTTGCCGACGTTCCCGATTTGGAGACCGTTCTGGCTCATCGGGGCGATGTTTAGGGCGCGTGCCACCCTGCGCATCGGACGCAGGACGGTCCCCGTCCGGGTCGTGCGCCCGGTGGTCGTGCGTCCCGTGGTCGTCCGCGCGACATTCCGTGGATGCTAGAGGGATAGCATGAGCCACCGAATTGCTCTTCTGATTGTTGCAGTACCTGTCTTTTCCCTATGGATCGGCGCTGCTCTCATCGAGATTCTCGCTCCGGTCCGGTTCCTTCGATGGCGGCGTCGTTTCCTTGGTCGGCGAACGAGGCGGCTCGGAAGCGCCCAAGTTGCTGGCTTCTTCGATGGCCTAACCGGAGAACTCGATAGCCCAGAAGGTCTATCGGCCACGTCCGTTCAGCGTCGGGTTCGACTTATTGGGCTGGTCAACCTCCTGCTCGCTTCAACGACTGCACTTGTAGTCATCTTGGCGGTTCGATAGCGGCTCGCAGTAACACCTGTTGGTGTGGACGACATCAGGGCTTCCACTGCTGCCACCCCCGCCATGATGTCTGCCCCTGTCTGCCCCCAGGGGCGGACAAAGGGGGCAGACAAAGGGGGCAGACAAAGGCCGGAACAGTCGCCCCGGCCCGGTGTCCTGAACCCCGTTTCCGCAGGTCAGGGATGGAGCGGACGACGGGATTCGAACCCGCGACCCCCACCTTGGCAAGGTGGTGCTCTACCGCTGAGCCACGTCCGCGCTGAACTTCGAGTCTAGGCGCCGGGTCCGAGGCCTTCAACCGGCTCTCCGAACGCCGGATGCCAGCGCACATCCCCCACGAGGGGTACCTCCTCGAAGACGACGAGCATGAAGTCCTCTTCCGCGATCTTGAAACCGTCGGGAAGCACGCCGGCATACGGGTTCTGCAGCCCCAGCACAGAACCCGGCGCGAAGCCGAAGCGCCGATAGAGGACCGGGCTGCCGAGCAGGATGACGGCTACCTCGCCCCGCGTCCTCGCCTCCTCCAACCCGGTGCGGATGAGAGCCGAGCCGACGCCATGCCCCTGCTGGCCCGGAAGGACGCCGACCGGTCCGAGTGCGAGAACCCGCGTCTCGCCGATCCGACCGCGGCTGAACTGGATGTGCCCGACGACCCGGCCGTCTTCATCCGCCACCAGCGCGAACGAGCCTTCCAGGTCCCGGACCGTTTCGACGATCCGCGGTTCCTCGTCCGAGCCGAACGCCGCCCGCTCGACCTCGAGGGAAGCTTCTCGGTCAGCGGCTGCCTCCGGGCGGATCCGAAGGGTCATGATCTCCCGGTCGAGCCGAACCCACCCTCGCCGCGGCTCGAGGGCGGCAGCTCGTCGACCCAGCCGGGGCGCCGCTCGGGGACCTCGACGACCACGAGCTGCGCGATCCGCTCGCCTCGGGCGATCTTGACGCTCTCGTGAGGGTCGAGGTTCACGACCGAACAGATCAACTCTCCCCGGTACCCCGAGTCGATCAGGCCGGGTGCGTTCGCGAGCGTGAGCCCGTGCTTGGAGGCCAGACCGCTCCTCGGCAGCACCAGGCCCGCGTGCCCGTCCGGGATCGCCACGGCGACCCCGGTCCGAACCATCGCCCGCTCCCCCGGCCCGACCTCGACGTCCTCGATCGAACGGAGGTCGAACCCGGCGTCGCCGGGGTGGGCCCGCTCCGGGAGGGCCGCGTTCGGGTCGAGGCGCTGAAACGCGAGCTCGGTCACGCCGGCTCGACGAGCTCGAGACGGTTGCCGAACGGGTCTCGGACGTGGAACCGCCGGTACCCCTCGAGCTGGACGTCCTCGTCGATCCGGTACCCGGCCTCCTCGAGCCGCTCGCGCAGCTCGTCCAACCCCGTCACCACGAACGCGGGATGCGCCTTGGTCGCGGGACGGAAGTCCGCGCGCTCGACCCCGAGGTGCACCTCGAGCTCACCGGAGCGGAACCAGATCCCCCCGCGCGGTGCGAGCTCGCTGGGCTTGGGCACCTCGGGCAGGCCGAGCAGGTCGCCGTAGAAGCGGCGGCCGGCCTCCTCCTCGCCGACCGGCATCGCGAGCTGGATGTGGTGGATCCCGGTGAGCCGATGGGCCATCGCGCGAGCCTAGCCGAACGCTGCGGGAGCCGGATCGCGCTGCCCGGCCCGCCGCGCCCTTACGAGCAGCCGCTGGTCGAGCCGCAGGAGGGGCAGACGTAACAGGAGCCGGCCGGCAGCATCTTCGAGCCGCACGTGTAGCAGAGCGGCGCGTCCGCGGCGTGGGCCTCGGGGACGCCCGAGGACTCGACGATCGGGAGCGACGGCTTCTCGGCCTTCACCGCGGCCACGACCTCCTCGACCGTGGTGCCGAGCTTCTCGGCGGCCTCGGCGGCCGCGGTCTCCTTGCGCTCGTCGATCGAGCGGATCCCGAGCGCCTCCCGCTGCGCGATCGGCAGGTGGTCGAGCGCGAGCCGGCGGAACACGTAATCCACCAGCGACGTCGCGAACCGGATGTCGGGGTCGTTGGTCATCCCGCTCGGCTCGAACTTCATGTTGATGAACTTGGAGACGAACGACTCGAGCGGCACCCCGTACTGCAGGCCGATCGAGACCGCGATCGCGAACGCGTCCATCACGCCCGACAGCGTCGAGCCCTGCTTCGAGGTCTTCAGGAAGATCTCGCCGAGGCCGTCGTCCGGATACATGCCCGCCGTGATGTAGCCCTCGGCGTCGCCGACCTGGAACGAGCGCGTCTCGCTCGGCCGGACCGAGGGGAGCCGCTTGCGCTCGGGCTTGGCCAGATCCGTGGGCTCCGCCGTCGCCGTCTTCTTCTTGTCGGCCGACAACGGCTGCGCGACCTTGCAGTTGTCCCGGTAGATCGCGACGGCCTTCAGGCCGAGCTTCCACGACTCGATGAACAGCTGCTCGACCTCCTCGACCGTGACGTGCTCGGGCATGTTGACCGTCTTGCTGATCGCGCCCGAGATGAACGGCTGCGCCGCCGCCATCATCCGGACGTGGCCCATGTAGTGGATCGGCTGGGCGCCCATCGCCGTGTCGAACACCGCCGCGTCCTCCGCGCGCAGGTGCGGTGCGTCCTGCACCGAGTTGTGCTCGGCGATGTAGGCGACGACGTCCCGGACCTGCGCGTCGTCGTAGCCGAGCCGGCCCAGCGCGCGGGGCACGGTCTGGTTCACGAACTGCATCGTGCCGCCGCCCACGAGCTTCTTGGTCTTGACGAGCGCGAGTTCGGGCTCGATACCGGTGGTATCGCAGTCCATCATCAGCCCGATCGTGCCGGTCGGCGCGAGCACCGTCGCCTGGGAGTTCCGGTACCCGTGCTTGGCCCCGAACGCGATCGCATCGTCCCACGACTGCTTCGCGGCCGAGAGGACTGCCTCGGGCACGACGTCGCCGTCGATCTCGTCGGCGGCGGCGCGGTGCTTGCGCATCACGCGGAGCATCGCGTCGGCGTTCGGCGCGTACCCGTCGAACGGGCCCATCGCCTCGGCGATCCGGGCGCTGGTGCGGTAGGCCTGCCCGGTCATGAGCGCGGTGATCGCGCCGGCCCACGCCCGCCCGCCGTCGGAGTCGTACGGGAGCCCGCGGGCCATCAGCAGCGCCCCCAGGTTCGCGTATCCGAGCCCGAGCTGGCGGAACGCGCGGGCGTTCTCGCCGATCTTCTCGGTCGGGTAATCGGCCGGACCCACGATGATCTCCTGGGCCGTGAACACGACCTCGACGGCCTTGCGGAACGCCTTGACGTCGAAGGTGCCCTCGGCGTCGATGAACTTCATCAGGTTCAGCGAGGCGAGGTTGCACGCGCTGTTGTCCAGGTGCATGTACTCGGAGCACGGGTTCGAGGCGTTGATCCGACCCGTGGCCGGGCACGTGTGCCACTCGTTGATCGTGGTGTCGTACTGCATGCCCGGGTCGGCGCACTCCCACGCGGCCTGGGCGATCTCGCGCATCAGCTCGCGGGCGCGGATCGTGTCGACGGTCTCGTCGGTGATGACCGCCTTCAGCTTCCAGTCCTGGTCCTGCTCGTAGGCCTTCATGAACTCGTCGTTCACGCGGACCGAGTTGTTCGCGTTCTGATACTGGATCGAGTAGGCGTCGCGGCCGTCCAGGTCCATGTCGAACCCCGCGTCGCGGAGCGCACGCGCCTTCTGCTCCTCGCGCGCCTTGCACCAGATGAAGTCGCTGACGTCGGGGTGATCGACGTCCAGGATCACCATCTTCGCGGCGCGCCGCGTCTTCCCTCCGGACTTGATCGTGCCGGCCGAGGCGTCGGCGCCGCGCATGAAGCTCACCGGCCCGCTCGCGGTCCCCCCGCCGGCGAGCGGTTCCCGGCTCGAACGGATCCGGCTCAGGTTGATCCCCGAGCCCGAGCCGCCCTTGAAGATCGTCCCCTCCTCGACGTACCAGTTGAGGATCGAGCTCATCGTGTCGTCGACCGCGAGGATGAAGCACGCGCTGCACTGCTGCGGCGTATCGGGCACGCCCACGTTGAACCACACCGGGGAGTTGAACGCCGCCTTCTGCGTTACGAGCAGGTGCGAGAGCTCCTCCGAGAACACCTGCGCGTCCTGATCGCTCGCGAAGTAGCGGCCCCTGCGACCCCAGCCGGTGATCGTGTCGACGACGCGGCCGACGAGCTGGCGAACGCTCGACTCGCGCTGCGGCGTGCCGAGGGACCCACGGAAGTACTTCTGCGCGACGATGTTGGTGGCGTTCTGCGACCACGTGACCGGGAACTCGACGGCCCGCTGCTCGAAGGCGTTGCCGCCCTCCTTGAAGTTGGGGATGACGGCGTCGCGCTCCTCCCACTCGATCTCGTCGAACGGGTGGACGCCGTCGCGCGTGAAGTAGCGCTTGAAGGTCAGCCCTTCCCGGATCACCCGGACGTCTCCCTCTCTGGTGGCCACCGGCACCTCCTCGTCGATCGGTCTTCGGCCAGTCTTTCCACGGGTGGGGAAGGAACTGTGGAGAACTACAGGCGTGTGATTCTGCACCCCGCGGTCGGCGCAGTCAAGCTGCCATCAAGGATATCTTGTGGTCGGGCGTCATGACATCCACAAGATGTGGTAGGTCAGCGCGAGCGGGCCTTGGAGTCCTTCTTCTGCAGGAGGAGCCCGAACTCGCGCTGGAAGTCACCGATCTCCTGGAAGTCCTTGTAGACGCTCGCGAATCGCACGTACGCGACCTGATCGAGCTTCTGGAGGTTCGAGAGCACCTCGAGGCCGATCTGCTGGGAGGTGATCTCGGGCCCCTTGCGTCGCAGGCGCTCCTCGATCTTGGTCACGAGCGCCTCGAACTGCTCTTCGGTCACCGGGCGGTTCACCAGGGCCTTGCGGATGCCCGAGACCATCTTCTCCCGGTCCCAGGGCTCGGTGGCCCCGTCGCGCTTGACGACGACCAGCGCGAGCTGCTCCACGCGTTCGTAGGTCGTGAACCGCCGGCCGCAGGACAGGCACTGGCGGCGGCGGCGGATCGCGCCGCCGCGTTCGGCCGGCCGGGAGTCCACGACCTTGTCCTCGTTGTGTCCGCACCACGGACAGCGCATCCCTCAAACCCCAACATCTGGTAGACCGGGAAACGGTAGCCGCGAGATGTTGCGGGCGTCAACGAGGACGGCGCCGCGCGAGGTGGGTTCGGAGCGCCTCGAGCCGCTCGTCCCACTCACCGCCGACGTCGGCCATCCAGCGCATCGCGTCGGTCATCGGGCGAGGGGTGAGCCGGAACCGCGCGCCTCGACCCCTGGCGTCGGACGCCACGAGACCCGCCTCCTCGAGCGCCTCGAGGTGCTTGGTCACAGCCTGCCGCGTGACGGGCAGACGGGCGGCGAGCTCGCTGACGGTGCTCGGACCCTCCTCCGAAAGGCTGCGGATCACGGCTCGGCGGGTCGGATCCGAAAGCGCCGAGAACACCTCGTCCACGCGCCGCTCGCCGCTCATGCGCCGAACCCCGCCGTCGCGAGCGGCACCGGCTCCTCGGTGACGGTGAGGCGCGTCCCGGCCGGATCGGCCTCCAGGACGAACGTGACGCGGCTCGCTCCCCCGACCTCGAGCGATACCCCCGCCCCGGCCAGTCTGCGCCAGCGGAACGACAGGACCCGACCCGGATCGGCGGCCTCCACCACCCCCCGGCGCGTGGCCCCCTGGTTCTCGCGGACGACGAGCGACCCACCGGGTTCGAGCTCGAGCGCCACGACATCCCCAAGCCAGGCCGACAGTTCCTCGGGCGCGGTGAGCGTGGCCCACACCTCGTCGGGCTCGGCGGGCAGGACCACCGACCTCGTGACCCGTTCGTCGCTCACCGACTCATCGTACGCAACCCAAGGGTTGCCGACATCGTCGAACCTCGCTAGGCTGGTCGTGCGCAACCGAGCGGTTGCCGAACGAGGACGACCGAACGAGGAGGCGCCCGATGACCTACCGCTCCGGACCACTGGTTCCTACCGTGCTGGAGGAGAGCGCGCGCGGCGAGCGCGCGTTCGACATCTACTCCCGCCTGTTGCGCGAGCGGATCGTGTTCCTCGGAGAGCCGATCGACGACGCCGTCGCGAACACCGTGGTCGCGCAGCTCTTGTTCCTCGATTCGGTCGAGCCGGGGAAGGATCTCGCGATGTACGTGAACAGCCCCGGCGGTTCGTCCACCGCCCTGTTCGCGATCTACGACACGATGCGGTTCCTGAAGTCCGACGTCGCGACCTATTGCCTCGGTCAGGCGGCCTCCGCGGCGGCCGTGATCCTGGCTGCGGGGGCCGGCGGGAAGCGGTACGCGCTGCCGAACTCCCGCGTGCTCCTCCACCAACCGCACGGCGGCATCGAGGGGCAGTCGGCCGACATCGAGATCCACGCCGCGGAGATCGCCCGCCAACGTCGTCGCGTGGAGGAGATCATGGCCGAGCACACCGGCCAGACGGTCGAGCGGATCCACGCGGACACCGAGCGCGACTTCATCCTCGGTCCCGAGGAGGCCCGTGACTACGGCGTGGTGGACGAGGTCGTCGCGAGCCGTGTCCTGGTGGGGGTGCCCCGGCCGGTGGAGCTGCGGCCTCAGGAACCTGCCGAGACGACCAGGGTCTGACCCGGCACGATCGAACCGGCGTCGATCCGGTTGGCCGTCGCCAGCTCGTCGACGATGGGACGAGGATCCCCTTCCGGCGCGAGACGCCGGGCGATCGACCAGAGCGTGTCGCCCTCTCGGACCACGTAGGAGCTCCGCGCGATCCGCACGGGGTCCTCGGTGGAGCCCAGCGCCCGCACCGCGGGGCCTGCCCAGGCCGCCGCCACGAGCGTCAGGCAGAGCGCGAGCGTCAGCCGGCGACGGCGAACACGCGTTCGACTCATGGCGTCATCCTACCGAACAGGTGTTCGGCGTCAAGCACGGAACCGAACATATGTTTGAACGCTCCTTCCCGTCGTGCTAGCGTCCCCCGAGGCTAGAAGGAGGCACCGACATGGCTCCCAGGCAACCGGCCGAGGCCGAAACCGAACCGCTCACCACCCGCCAGCGCAGGATCGTGGAGTTCATCGCCGCGACCGTTCGGGAGCGGGGCTATCCCCCCACCGTGCGCGAGATCGGGGAGGCGGTGGGGCTCACGTCGTCCTCGAGCGTCCACGCGCAGCTCGCGAACCTCGAGCGCCGGGGGCTCTTGACGAAAGACCCGACCAAGCCCCGCGCGATGACGCTTTCGGAGTCCACGCGCGCCGAGGGGGTGGTCGTGCCTCTCGTCGGACGGATCGCGGCGGGGACACCCGTTCTCGCGGAGCAGAACGTCGAGGACCACCTCGTCGTCCCGATGGGGTACGCCGGCGACGCGGAGCATTTCGCGCTCACCGTCCGGGGTGACTCGATGGTCGACGCGGGGATCCTCGACCGCGACGTCGTGATCGTCCGGGCGCAGGAGACCGCCGACGACGGCGACGTCGTGGCGGTGCTCGTTCCCGGTCCGGCGGAGGATGAGGCGACGGTCAAGCGCCTGCGCCGACAGCGCGGCAAGGTGCTCCTGGTCCCGGAGAACCCGGCGATGGAGCCGTTCGACATGGATCCGGAGGGCCGGATCCTCGGCAAGGTCGTCGCGGTCCTGCGCCGGCTCTAGTCGTCGCGCACGACTCGGTACCGCAGATGGGTCACGCCGTCCGAAGCGATGACCCTCGTCTGTTCCAGCGCGGTCGGGTCGGGGCCGAGGTGCTCGAAGAGTCGCACACCCGCCCCGAGGAGCAGCGGGACGACGCTGACCTGGATCTCGTCCAGCTTCCCGGCGCGGAGCAGCTGCTGGGCAACCTCAGCTCCCGACACCGACACCGCCCTGTCACCGGCAGCTTCCTGCGCGAGCTCGAGGGCGTGGTCGAGGCCGTCGGTCACGAACGAGACGCGCGGGCTCCACTCGCCGTGCGTCGGCGCCTCGTGGGTGACGACGAAGATCGGCACGTCGATCGGATGACCGTCCCTCCACCCGCCGGCGATGTCGAACGTGCGACGGCCGCTGATGATCGCGCCGCCCTCGCTCATCCACTCGTCGACGACGACCTTGCTCCCGTCGGGCGGGGCGAGCCACCTGTCCACGCGGTTCGACTCCGGTCCCGCGTTCATCCACGTGAACAGACGCTCTCCGCCACGGCCCAGCGGAAGATCGGGGCCGTCGTCGCTCCCGGCGATGAAGCCGTCCAACGACACGGTGAGATCCACGACGACCTTGCCCATCTCCGGCTCCTTCCTCGTGCTCCCTGCGTCACTGCTCCGTGGTGACCGTACGTCGGCTCCGTTCTCATCGGTCGACACGCGAAGATCCGGGCGGGTCGCGCGTCGGAACGGCGTCCTCTAGTCTCGCCGCACGACGGCGGAGGTGCTCATGCCCGACGGCAGCACGGCGCTCGAACGACAGATCCTCTCCCAGCCCGAGCAGCTCGAAGCGGTGCTGGCCGAACCGATCCCGGCCTCGGCCGCCGAACGCCTGCGCGGCGTGGACCGGATCTGGCTCGTGGGCACCGGGACGAGCCAGCACGCGGCCGAGCTGGGCGCGGCGATGCTGCTGGAGGCCGGACGGGCCGCCCACCCCACGAGCTCGATGTCGTTCGCGAACCGGCCGCCGTTCGCCCAGGGCGACGGGGTGATCCTGATCAGCCACAACGCGGGCACGGAGACCGCGTTCGCGGGCGCGGTGTGGACGATGGCCACGCGTGCCGGCCTGCCGGTGGTCCCGATCACCCGGCGCGGCGGAGCGATGCCCGACGCGATCGAGACCGTCGAGAAGGAGACCTCGCACACCTACACCGCGAGCTACACGGCCGCGCTGGTGCAGCTCGCCCGGCTCGCGCACGAGCTGGGAGCCGGCGCCTTCACGCCCGAGGTCCTCGGGCGCGTGCCGGCGGCGGTTGGCGCGGCCATCGCCGAGCCCGGGACGGAGCGGATCGCGCTGCCCGAACGCCTGCTGGTGCTCACGGGCGAGGGTCCCGCCTCGGTCAGCGCCCGCGAGGGCGCGCTCAAGGTCCGCGAGGCGTCGAGGTTCCCCGCGGAGGGGTACGACGTCGAGTACCTGTTGCACGGCCACGCCGTCCCGCTGAACGCGTCCGACCACCTGGTGACGCTGGCGCCGCCGGACACGCAGGGGCTCACCGAGGGGGTCGAGGTCGCCGCTCGAGCGGCCGGGATCCCGGTCACCCGGGTCGAGGAGGGCGCCGATCTGCCATCCCCGCTGGAGCAGATCCCGCTCACGGTCCGGCTGCAGATCCTGGCGCTCCGCTCGGCGCTCGAACGCGGCCAGAACCCGGACGTCGCGATCGAGGGCCCGTGGGACGATCCGGACCTGTGGGCGATCGGCTCCCCGACGTCCTGACGGCTCACGCGGCCGCCTCGGCGAGTGCGCGTACCGTCCGTACGTCTCGGGCCTTCGCGAGCAGCGTGGTCACACCCGCCGACCGCCAGGCGTCGAGGCGCTCGCGGACGTGCTCGACCGAGCCGACCAGACAGAGCTCGTCGATCATCGCGTCGGGCACCAGACCCGCCGCCTCGGTCCGGCGTCCGTCCAGGAACGCCTCCTGGATCGCGTTCGCCGCGTCGCCGAACCCGTACCGGGTCAACAGGTCCCTGTAGAAGTTCGCGCCGGCCGAACCCATCCCGCCGGCGTAGAGCGCGATCAGCGGGCGCAGCTCGTCCCGGCAACTGCCCAGGTCGGGATCGAACGCCACCGGCACCATCGGCGCGACGTCGAGCTCACCGAGGCGGGGCGCTCGTCGGCTCGAGCCCTCGACCAGCGCGTCGGCGAACGTCGCCGGTTGCTCGGGCGAGTAGAGGAACGGGATCCACCCGTCGGCGATCTCGGCGGCGAGGGCGACGTTCCTCGGGCCCATCGCTGCGAGGTAGATGGGGACGTCGGACCGCAGGGGGCGGACGTTGGGCTTCAGCGCCTTGCCTGCCCCACCGGGGAGCGGCAGCGGGTAGTTCGGCCCCGGCGCGGTCACGGGTGCCTCCCGCCGCAAGACGCTCCGGACGATATCGACGTACTCGCGGGTTCGTGCGATCGGTCCTTCGAACGGGGCTCCGTGCCATCCCTCCGCCACTTGCGGCCCCGAGACGCCGAGTCCCAACCGGAAGCGTCCTTCGCTCAGGTGATCGAGCGTGAGCGCCGCCATCGCGGCCGCCGCCGGCGACCTGGCCGGCATCTGCAGCACCCCGGCGCCGAGCCCGATCCGATCCGTGTGTGCGGCGATCCACGCGAGGAGGACGGCGCCGTCCGACCCCCACGTCTCCGATGTCCACACGGAGTCGAACCCCGCACGTTCGGCCTCGACGGCCAGTTCGGCGACGTCGTGAGGCCGTCCCTCCCAGTGCCCGACGTGGATCCCGATCCGCACGCCGCGGAGGCTACCCGAGCGCGAGATCGGCGACGCGAGTTCGACCCCGGCTCGATCGCGCGGCGTTACCGGCCGAAGACGGCTCCGCCATTCACATGCAGCACGTGTCCCGTCACGAACCCCGCCTCGGGAGAGGCGAGATACCCGACCGCCGCGGCGACGTCCTCCGGCCGGCCCGCACGTTGGACCTTGGTCTCCGCGATCAGGCGGTCGCGGCGCTCATCCGTCATGGTGTCGCCGAAGAACTCGGTCCCCTCGATGAAGCCGGGGGCGACGACGTTCGCGGTCACACCCTCGGGCCCGAGAGCGCTCGCGAGCTGAAAGGTCCACCCGATCAGCGCGGCCTTCGCGGCCGAGTACGACTCGCCGCCGCCGCGGATCGCAGCGATCGAGCTGATCGTCACGATCCGGCCGCCGGGGCGGCGGAGGCTCGGTTCGAGCGCGGTGGTGAGCAACACGGCGGTGAGCACGCTCGAGGCGACGTCGCGCAACCAACCGTCGCGGACCTCGGCGAGCGTTGCCGCCTCCGCTCGATCCACGCCCCCGGCGGCGTTGACGACGACGTCCACCACCCCTCCGACTCGCTCCGCGATGGGCTCGACCTGCTCGGGGACGGTGAGATCCGCGACCATCCACGCCGCGAGGTCGGTCCCCGACTCCTCGTTCATGTCTGCGGCCGCGCCGGAGAGGACGTCGGCTCTGCGCCCGATGATCAGCACGCGATCGCCCCCGAGGACGAACGAGTGAGCGACAGCCCGACCGATCCCCGTCCCGCCTCCGGAGACCACGGTCGACCGATCCATCGCCCGCTCAGCCTGCGCGGGTCACGGGCGTTGCATGTTGGAACGAGGCGACGACCGCGAACTCGCGCTCTCCCACCCGGGCATGCACGAGGGTCCCGTCCTCGCGGGCCTCGTCGGAGAGGACCTCCGCGTTGCGGTAGAGCATCGCCGTCACGTCCTCTCGGCCCCACGGGACCAGGATCGTGACGTCCATCGGGAAGCGCGGGAGCGAACGTTCGATCCGTTCCATGAGCTCGTCGAGCCCGGAGCCCGTGAGCGCGCTGATCGGCACCGCGTCGCCGTCGATGCGCGCGACCGCCCGGGCGCGCTCGGTCTCGGAGAGTCGGTCGATCTTGTTGAGCGCCAGGACCTCGGGGATGTGGACGGCGCCGATCTCGGCGAGGACCTCGCGGACCGCGTCGATCTGCTCGATGACGTCGGGCGAGGAGGCGTCGGCCACGTGCACGATCAGGGTCGAGCGCGCGACCTCCTCGAGCGTCGAGCGGAACGCCTCCACCAGCTCGTGCGGGAGCTTGCTCACGAACCCGACCGTGTCCGAGAGCGTGGCGGCGCGCCCCGACGGGAGTTCGATCCTCCGCACCGTCGGATCGAGCGTCGCGAACAGCTGGTTCGCCACCACGACGTCCGAACGCGTGAGGGCGTTCATCAACGTCGATTTCCCCGCGTTGGTGTACCCGGTGATCGCGACCTGCGGGATGCCCGATCGCTCGCGACTCGAGCGCTTCACATCACGCGTCCGCGCGAGGTCCTTCAGGTCCTTGCGGAGCTTGGAGATGCGGCGCTTGATGTGCTGACGGTCGACCTCGAGCTTGGTCTCGCCGGGGCCGCGGGTGCCGATGCCGGCGCCGAGCCGGCTCATCGCCTCGCCCCAACCTCGGAGGCGAGGCAACAGGTACGTGAGTTGCGCGAGCTCGACCTGGGCCTTGCCCTCCCGGCTGCGAGCGTGCAGCGCGAAGATGTCGAGGATCAGCGCCGTCCGGTCGATCACCTTGACCTTGAGCCGCTCCTCGAGGTTGCGGAGCTGGCCGGGCGTGAGCTCGTCGTCGAGGATCACGGCCTCGGCGCCGCTGCGGTGCACCGCGTCGTGGACCTCGTTGATCTTGCCCTTGCCGACGAACGTCGCCGGATTCGGGTCCTGGCGTGTCTGGAGCACACGCTCGACGGGCTCCGCGCCGGCCGAATCCGCGAGCGCGGCGAGCTCGTCCAGGTCGGCCTCCTCGATCCCGCGCCCCACGCCGACCAGCACCGCCTTCTCGGGGACGCGGGCCCGCCACGTCGCCGCGAGCGGGGACTCGAGCGTGTTGGTCTCGTGGGTCCCACGGGGCTTCGGCTTCCCGTTCTGCGCCATCAGCGGCCCATCACGCGAGGGCCCGGGCGATGCGATCCATGGCCTCCGCCAGCCGGTCGTCGGGGACGGTGAGCGAGAACCGCACGAACCCCTCGCCGAGCCCCCCGTAGCCGCTGCCGGGCGCGACGAACACGCCCGTCGTGTCCAGCAGGCGGTCGGCGAACGAGGCCGACGTGTCGCCTTCGGGGACCGGAGCCCAGACGTAGCACGAGCCGAGCGGCGGCTTGAGCGACCAGCCGAGCCCGTTGAGCGTTCCGACCACCAGATCCCGCCGGCGCTGGTACGTGGCCCTGAGCTGGTCCAGCTGATCCTCCGGCGCCGCCAGGGCTGCGATCGCTGCTCGCTGGATCGCGGTGGACTGGCCGCTGTCGAGGTTGGTCTTGACCACGCCGAGCGCGCGGATCGCCTCGGCCGAGCCTGCGGCCCAGCCGATCCGCCATCCGGTCATGTTGTAGGACTTCGACGCCGAGCCGAACTCGACCGCGACGTCCTTGGCGTCCTGCGCCTGCAGCACCGACGGCGCCACGTACCCGTCGAACGTGATCTCGCTGTAGGCGGCGTCGTGCAGCAGGAGCAGGTCGTGCTCGCGCGCGAACGCGGTGGCTCGCTCGAACGTCGCGAGATCGGCGACCGCGGCCGTCGGGTTGCTCGGGAAGTTCAGCCAGATCGCCTTGGTCCGTTCGGTCACGTTCGCGGCGTCGAGATCCGGGAGGAAACCATCGTCCTCGGGCATCGGGAGCGAGATCGGCGTGCCGCCGGCGAGGCGCGTCGAGACGCCGTAGACCGGGTAGCCGGGGTCGGGGATGAGCGCCTCGTCGCCGGGGTCGACGAACGCGAACGCGATGTGCCCGATCCCCTCCTTCGAACCGATCAGCGCCATCACCTCGGTCTCGGGGTCGAGCTCGACGCCGAAACGGCGCCGGTACCAGGCGGTGACCGCCCGGCGGAACTCGAGCGAGCCGTAGTAGCTCGGATAGCGGTGGGTCGAGGGATCGAGCACGGCCTCGCGCATCGCCTCGACGACGTTCTCGGGCGTCGGCAGGTCCGGGTCCCCAACGCCGAGCGAGATCACGTCGACGCCCTCGGCGCGCTTGGCCGCGAGCTTTCGGTCCAGCTCGGCGAACAGGTACGGCGGCAAGACCTCCACGCGCTTGGCGATCCTCACCGGCCGGAGGCCTCCAGCCACCTCGCGTCGAGGACACCCTCGGCGACCCGGACGGCGGGACCGGTGAGCAGGACCTCGTCGTCGGGAAGCCGTTCGATCTGCAGGAGTCCCCCCGGGAACCGCGCGGGCGCCTTGGCCGGAACCAGGCCCGCCTCGTTCGCGGCCACGACCGCGGCGCACGCCCCGGTCCCGCACGCCAACGTCTCGCCGGCACCCCGCTCCCACACCCGCACCTTCACGCCGTCTCCCTGGACCGCGACGAACTCGACGTTCGTGCGCTCGGGGAACCGCTCGTCGTGTTCGACCAGCGGCCCGATGCGTGGCACATCGACGTCGTCTGGGTCCTCCTCGACGAACAGCACCAGGTGCGGGTTCCCCATCGAGACGGCCGTCGCCTTGTAGCTGCGCCCGTCGACCTCGAACGGCTCGCCGACGAACGTCTCCGCGGGGTCGCCGGCCATCGGCAGCGTGCCGCGCGCGAACCGCGCCGGCCCCATGCCCACGGTGACCGAGCCGACGACACCGTCCTCGACGTGCAACGACAGCGTCTTGACGCCGGAGCGCGTGTCGACGCGGACCTCGGTGCGTTCGATCAGGCCGCGGTCGTAGACGAGCTTGCCGAGGCACCGGATCCCGTTGCCGCACATCTGGGCGTGGCTGCCGTCCGAGTTGCGGTGATCCATGAAGAAGTCGGCATCGTCGGAGGGCGCGACCCGGATCACGCCGTCGGCGCCGATCCCGAATCGCCGGTCGCAGAGGCGGCGCGCGAGCTCGTCACCGAGCTCGAACCGCCCGGCGACGTCCTCGATCAGGACGAAGTCGTTGCCCGTCCCGTGGTACTTCCAGAACCGGAGCTCATCCATCCGCCGTCTCCCAGGTGCGCCCCGACAGGTACGCCGCGACGTCCTCGACGAGCGGCTCCGCCCCGGCCTCCCCGGCCTCGAACCAGCGGATCCTGGGGTCCCGCCGGAAGAAGGCGAGCTGCCGGCGCGCGAGCGCCCTCGTGCGCTTCACCGTGCCCACGATCGCCTCGTCGAGCGTGATCTCGCCGGCGAGGTGGCGGGCCAACTCAGCGTACCCGATGGCCTGGGCGGACGTGAGCCAAGAGCCGAAACCGCGTTCGACGAGGGTACGCACCTCGTCGAGCCAGCCGCGTTCGAGCATCTCGGTGACCCGGGTCTCGATCCGCGCTCGGAGCGCCGGACCGGAGACCGAGATGCCCGCGGCGCGGACCCGTTGCGGTTCGTACACGTCCCACCCTCCGGCGAAGCTCGAGAACGGTTGCCCGGTGAGCTCGGCCACCTCGAGCGCACGCACCGTGCGCCGGACGTTGCCGGGCTCGATCCTCGCGGCGGCCGTGGGATCGGACGCCGCGAGGCGCTCGTGGAGACCGGTAGCCCCGACCATCGCGGCCTCGGCCTCCAGACCCCTCCGGGTGTCCGCGTCGGTCCCGGGGAACCCTAGATCGTCAACCACCGCGCGCTCGTACAACGCCGAGCCACCCACCAAAAGCACTCGCCGTCCCCGCCCGCGGATCTCGGCGATCGCTTCGCGCGCCAGCTCCTGGTAGCGCGCGACACTGAACGGCTCCGAGGGCTCGGCCACATCGAGGAGGTGGTGCGGGACCCGCGCCCGCTGCTCCGCGGTCGGCTTGGCCGTGCCGATGTCCATCCCGCGGTACACGAGCATCGAGTCGACCGAGACGATCTCGGCGCCGAGGCGCTCGGCGACGGCGATCCCCGCCTCCGTCTTCCCCGCGGCCGTCGGACCGACGAGCGCGAAGAGCGGCGGTTCGGCGCCGGACCCGTCGCGTGCGGTCATCAGCGCGACGGCGGCCGGCTCCCGCACGAGCTCCCCGTCCAGGTGGTGCGGGTGCGCTCCTACGATCCGTACGTCGAGGAACGTGCCCGGCGCGTGATCGCCGCCGACGTGGACCACGCGGTTCGTCCGGGTTCGGCCCTGCGCCCCGCCCTTGCGGCCGATGCCCTCGATCAGCACCTCGACCGACGACCCCACCTGCTCGCGCATCCGCTCGAGCGCGATCGACTCCTGGAGCGCGACGAGGCGCTCGAACCGCTCCTGGACGACGGGCTTGTCGAGCTGTCCGTCCATCTCGGCGGCACGCGTCCCGGGCCGAGGCGAGTACTGGAACGTGTACGCCTGGTCGAAGCGGGCTCGCCGAACGACGTCGAGCGTGTCCCGGAAGTCCTCCTCGGTCTCGCCGGGGAACCCGACGATGATGTCCGTGCTCACGGCGATGTCCGGGATGGCCGCGCGGATCCGCTCGAGCCAGCCGAGGTATCGCTCGCGCCGGTACGAACGCTGCATCGCCTTCAGCACGTGGTCCGATCCCGACTGGAGCGGGAAGTGGATGTGCTCGCACACCTTGTCGCCCTCGGCCATCGCGTCGATCACGTCGGGCGTGAAGTCGTGCGGATGCGGGCTGGTGAACCTGATCCTGCGGAGGCCGTCGACCCCGTTCACCGCTCGGAGCAGGTCGGCGAACAGCGGCCGGCGCGGCGAGTCCGGGAACGGTGAGGTCGCGACCGTACGTGTTCACGTTCTGACCGAGGAGCGTCACCTCGACCACGCCCTGCCGCGCGAGGCCCTGGACCTCGGCGAGCACGTCGCCGATCGGACGCGAGAGCTGCGGCCCGCGCACGAGCGGCACGATGCAGAACGTGCAGGCGTTGTCACACCCCACCGCGATCGAAACCCACGCGTGATGCGCGACCTCGCGGAGGGCGGGAAGGGCGCTCGGGAAGATCTCGGTCTGCTCGCGGACGTCGAGCTGCGGTCCCTCGGTCTCGGACGCGGTGGAGCAGGTCGAGCAGCTCGGGCAGGGCGTGGGTGCCGACCACGACGTCGACCCACGGGGCGCGCTCGCGGATCGTCGCGCCGTCCTTCTGGGCGAGGCATCCCGCGACGACGATGCGCATCCGCGGGTTCCGCTCCTTCAGCGGCCGGAGGTGCCCGAGGTTGCCGTACAGGCGGTTGTCCGCGTTCTCGCGGATCGCGCACGTGTTGAAGACGATCACGTTGGCTTCGGCGGCCTCGCCGGTCGGCACGTAGCCGTCCGCCGTGAGCAGACCGGCGATCCGCTCGGAGTCGTGCTCGTTCATCTGGCACCCGAAGGTCCGCAGCAGGTACCGCCGTTCCGTCATGGACTCAGGCTACCCTCGCGCTCGGCTCACTTGGCGAACTCGATCGACCGGGTCTCGCGAACGACCGTGATCTTGATCTGCCCGGGGTACTGCAGCTCCTCCTCGACCTGTTTGGCGATGTCGCGAGCCATGACCTGCGCCGAGAGGTCGTCGATGTCGTCGGGCTTCACCATCACCCGGACTTCGCGACCGGCCTGCATCGCGTAGACCTTCTCGACGCCGGGGTAGCTCGTGCAGATCTCCTCGAGCCGCTCCAGGCGCTTGATGTACGTCTCCAGGCTCTCGCGGCGCGCACCGGGGCGACCACCCGAGATCCCGTCGGCGATCTGGGCGATGACGGCGTCGATCGTTCGCTGCTCGACCTCGCCGTGGTGGGTCTCGATGCAGTGGACGACCTCGGGCGCCTCCTTCATGCGCCGGGCGATCTCTGCTCCGATGATCGCGTGCGAGCCCTCGACCTCGTGCGTCACCGCCTTGCCGATGTCGTGCAGCAACGCGCCGCGCTTGGGGATCGTCGGATCGATGCCGAGCTCGGACGCGATCGCCGCGGCGATGTGCGCCGACTCCACGAGGTGCTTGAGGACGTTCTGACCGTACGACGTCCGGAACTGCAGACGCCCGAGCAGCCTGATCATCTCCGGGTGCATGTCGGTGATGCCCGTGTCGAGCACCGCCTCCTCGCCCGCGCGCTTGATCTGCTCGTCGATCTCCTTCTGCGAGCGTTCGAACGTCTCCTCGATCCGCGCGGGGTGGATCCGCCCATCCTGCACGAGCTTCTCGAGCGTGAGGCGCGCGATCTCGCGCCTGACGGGGTCGAAGCTCGAGAGGACGACCGCTTCGGGCGTGTCGTCGATGATGAGGTTCACCCCGGTCGTCGCCTCGAACGCCCTGATGTTCCGGCCCTCTCGACCGATGATGCGGCCCTTCATGTCCTCGCTCGGGAGCGAGAACACCGAGACCGTCGACTCGCTGGTCTGCTCCGAAGCCACGCGTTGGATCGCGATGGTGACGATCTTTCGGGCGCGTTCCTCGCCTTCTTCCCGGGCGCGCTGCTCGATCTCGCGCACCGTCGCCATCGCGTCTCGCTTGGCCTCGTCGACGACCTGCGTGCGCAAGGCCTCCTTGGCCTCGGACGCCGTGAGCCCCGCGATCTTCTCGAGCGCCGCTCGGTGCTGCGTCGCCGAGTGCTCGAGCTGCTCCCGAACGAGCGCGAGCTTGCGGTCGCGATCGTCGAGCTCCTCCGAGCGCCGGTCCGCGGCGTCGACCTTGCGGTCGACGGTCTGTTCCTTCTGTGTGAGACGTTCCTCCTGACGCTTGATCTCGTCGCGCCGGGTGCGAACGTCCTCCTCCGTGTCGCGCCGGAGGGCTCCGATCTCGTCCTTCGCCTCGACGAGCGCCTCACGCGTGAGCCGTTCGGCCTCGCGCTCGGCCTCCAGGATGACCTTCTGAGCTCTGCCCTCGGCGCTCTCGGCCTGCGACCTCGCGACGGCTCGTCGGATGACGAAGCCGATCGCGACGCCGAGGACCAGCGCCACGACTCCCACCACCACCGAAACCATCGGTTCACCGCCTCTTTCGGAGACATGCAACGGCCGAACCGAGGCCCATCGGGCACTGTTCGGCCGTGCGTCCGAAGGATGCGGACTAGAGCGATGCCGGGGCCGGCGGCCCCGCTCGCCCTCCGATCCGGTGTGCTCCCTGTGTCGACTGGTTTCTCAAGGTTTCAGGCACGGTTGAACGTTGACCAACGGATGAACCTCGTTCGAAGAGAGCCTACGGCGTGCGTTCGGTACAGGCAAGGGTGGCGACGGGACCTCTTCGGGGCCCGGGCGGTTCAGGCGTGGCGGCCGTCGAGGTCCAGCGCCACCCTGGCCGCCTCGCGGGACGTGCCCCCGTCGTAGCCCCGCCGCGCCAGGAACGAGACCAGTCGCCCGTAGGCGACCTCCGGCCGGAGGCTCGTCAGGCGCCGGGCTCGGTCCCTCGCGACCTCGAGCGCGCGCTCGCTCTCGTCCCCCTCGAGGCCGGCCAGCGTCTCCTCGATCGTCTCCCGGGACACACCCTTGGAGGCCAGCGCGCCCACGACGGCCCGCCGTCCGCTCCCGCGGACCTTCAGGTGGTGGTCGGCGAGCTCGCGCGCGAAGGCCCCGTCGTCGATCAGCCCGACCTCTTCGAGCCGGTCGAGCTCCGAGGAGACCTCGCCCGCCTCGAACCCCGCCTGGCGCAATCTCGACCCGAGCTCGCGACGCGATCGCGGCCGAACGGCCAGCAGCCGGAGCGCGCGCTCGTGGCAGTCGAGCGGTGCCTTCGCGGATCGCTTGGTGGCCATGTGAGGACGCCGGGGCCGAGCGGGCCTTCCCCTAACCCGCTCGTGCCCCGGTCGTCTCACGCTCCTTGTCGGCCTTGGCCGCCTTCGGAGCCGCCTCGTCGGTCACCACGAGATCGGGAACGACCTCGATGGGCGTCTCGTCACCCTCGGCGCCGAACGCCGTGAGGCCGACCGCCTCGCGCACCCTGCGTTCGAGCTCGGTCGCGATGTCCGTGTGCTCGGCCAGGAACTGCCGGGCGTTCTCCCGGCCCTGTCCGAGCTGATCGCCCTCGTAGGTGAACCACGCTCCGCTCTTCTTGACGATCTCGAGGTCGACCCCGACGTCGAGGAGGCTGCCCTCCTTCGAGATGCCGAAGCCGTACATGATGTCGAACTCGCACTGGCGGAACGGCGGCGCCACCTTGTTCTTCACGACCTTGACTCGCGTCCGCGAGCCGACCACGTCGGTCCCGTCCTTCAGGTTCTCGACCTTCCGCACGTCGAGCCGGACGGAGGAGTAGAACTTCAGCGCGCGTCCGCCCGGGGTCGTCTCGGGGTTGCCGAACATCACGCCGATCTTCTCGCGGAGCTGGTTGATGAAGATCGCGGTCGTGTCGAACCGCGACAGCGTGCCCGAGAGCTTGCGCATCGCCTGCGACATCAGCCGCGCCTGCAGACCGACGTGGGTGTCGCCCATCTCGCCCTCGATCTCGGCGCGCGGGACGAGCGCCGCGACCGAGTCGATCACGACCACGTCGAGCGCGCCCGAGCGCACGAGCATGTCGGCGATCTCGAGCGCCTGCTCGCCGGAGTCCGGTTGTGAGACCAGGAGCTCGTCGATGTTCACACCGAGCCGCTGCGCGTACGTCGGGTCCAGCGCGTGCTCGGCATCGATGAACGCCGCGATCCCGCCGTGGTTCTGCGCCTCGGCGATCACGTGGAGGCAGACCGTCGTCTTGCCCGAGCCCTCGGGCCCGAACACCTCGACGACGCGACCGCGCGGGATCCCGCCCACACCCAGCGCGATGTCGAGCGCCAGCGAGCCCGTCGGGATCACCGAGATCCCGGCGCCCATCGGGTGCTCGCCGAGCTTCATCACCGCGCCCTTGCCGAACTGCTTCTCGATCTGCGTCAGCGTGACGTCCAGCATCTTGTCCCGGTCGTCCATCCGCGAAGCCTCCTTCGTCCCCCGCACCCAGCGAGCCACCGCCCGCGTGAGCTCCCTATCGACGTCCGGGCTGGTCTGCTCCCCGACGTGAGGCGAGACGCTACCTCGAGGGTCTGACATGGATTACACCCCTGTAGTTCGAACCGTGCAACCCCGCAGACGCTACTCGAACAGGTGTTCGAGGTCAAGCAGGCCAGAGAGGTCGCCGCTCACCCGTGGAGTGGGTAGATGCCGAGCGGCTCGTACATCGGCGCGGGACGACGCAGATGGCTGCGGAACAGGACGATCCGGTCGATCTCGAACGGCTCGCTCTCGTATCGGACCTCGAGTGGATCGACCACCACCGGCGGGTCGAAGCGTGCGACCGTCAGATGAGGCGTGAACCCCCGCTTCTCGGGCGTGAACTCCCGCGCGAGAGCCTCGTCGAGGCCAGCCGCCAAGCGTGCGAGCCGCCGGCCGGCGTCGTCGAGCCCGGCCCAGAGCACCCGCGCTCGGCGTGCGTTCGGGAACGCGCCGAGACCCTCGACGCGGGTCACGAAGGAGGGCTTGTCGAGGGCGACATCCGCGACGGTCTCGGTCACCCACTCGACGAGCCGCGGGTACGTCGACCCGAGGAACTTCAACGTCACGTGTTGGTTCTGTGGCGGCACCCACCTCGCCTTCGGGAACCGCTCGCGGACGCGCGCCACCGCTTCCGCGAGGCCCGCCCGGACGTCCTCCGGCACCTCGACGGCCACGAACAATCGAAGGGGTTTGGCCTCCGGACGCGAGGCGCGATCCCGAGCCATCAATCCGGAAACGGCAGGCCGAGCAGCTGCCGCCGGACGAGGTCGAGCGCCGCCAGCTCGGAGAGGCGCCGGACGAGCTCTCGATCGTACGGCCACCGGAACCCGTGCTGGTGCCTGGCGTCGCCGGCATCCAGCGCGATCCACACCTGGCCGGGCTCCGCGCCCCCGTGCGCCTCGGGGCCCGCCGCGCCCGTGAGCGCGACCGCCAGGTCGGCACCGAAGACGCGGCGCGCGCCCGATGCCATCTCGGTGGCGCACGCGCGGCTGACGGGTCCTGGTCCGTCGAGCGTGGACGCCGACACCCCGAGGATCGAGCGTTTCGCCTCGGTCGAGTACGTGACGGCCGAGCCGAGGAAGTACGAGGAGGCGCCGGGCACGGACGTGATGCGCTCCCCGAGCCCGCCGCCCGTCAGCGACTCGGCGCAGGCGATCGTCAACCCACGTTCGTCGAGGAGACGTCCGGCCACGACCTCGAGCGACTCGTCACCCGAGCCGTAGACGTGATCGCCCAGCCGCTCGCGGACGCGTCGCTCGAGCGGGTCGAGCAGCGCCGCGGCCTCCGCCACCGTGCCCTTCGCCGTCAGTCGAACGTGGACCTCTCCCCCGCCGGCGAGGTACGCGATGGTCGGGTTCGACGATGCGTGGAACAGATCGTCCAGGAGCTCGGAGATGCGCGACTCCGCGACGCCGTAGCTGCGGAGGGTTCGCGACACGAGCGACGTGGGACCGACGAGCGCCGAGAGCTCCGGCACGATCGTGCCCTCCATCATCTCCCGCATCTCGGAGGGGACGCCGGGGATCGCGTACACCGTGACCCCGCCGACCGGGACGACCAGCCCCGGCGCGGTGCCGCGCTCGGGGGTGATGAATCGGCCTCCCTCGGGGACCTCCGCCTGCACGAGGTTCGACTCGGGCATGTCGCGACCCCGGACGCGGAACCGGTCGCGGAGCGCGTCCTCGATCTCGGCGTGTCGGACGAGCCGCGCGCCCGCCGCCTCCGCCAGGGCCTGCCTCGTCACATCGTCCTGCGTCGGCCCCAGCCCGCCGGTCACGATCACGACGTCGGATCTGGAGGCCGCGAGGGAGATCGCGTCCACGATCCGATCCGCGTTGTCCCCGACGACCTGGTGATGCAGCACGTCGATGCCGAGCTCGGCGAGCCGCTCCGAGATCCACTGCGCGTTCGTGTTGGCGATCTGCCCGATCAGCAGCTCGGTCCCGACCGCGACGATCTCGGCCCTCACGGGCGTGGTCAGCCTTCCGGCGCCGACGGTTCGTCGTAGCTGTAGGTGGCTTCCCACGGCTCGCCGCGCGAGCCGACGAATCCGTAGTCCACGCCGCTCACGGTGATCCGCGCGGTCGCGCCCTCGGACAGCCGGATCGTGATCGATCCGCTGGCGTCGAACGAGCGTCCCTCATCGGTCTCGAGCTCGAACGTCTCGGGGTCGCCGCCGTCGGCGACGACCGTGACCTCGACGGGACGGCGCGCGAGGACCGCGACGCTGATCGGGCGGCCGACCTCGGCGGCCGAGACCGACGTGCCGGTCTCCGCCGACAGGTTCGCGGGCGCGGGCGCAGGGCGGCGGGCCGAGAGCACGCCGAACGCCGTGGCGAGGACGAGCACGGTCGCGGCCACGAGGATCCACAGGCGGTGGTCGTCGCGACGGCGCCGCCCACCCAGGACGGGTTCGGTGCGGGCGGGTGGAGGGACGACGACCACCTCGTCGTGCGGAGCTCGATCCGACTCGTACATCGCGACCACCTTGTCCGGGGATAGGCGCAGGTAGGTCGCGTAGGTCCGCAGGCACCCCCGCAGGTGGACGTCGCCCAGCAGGAGGTGGAAGTCCTCGGACTCGATGGCTTCGAGGAACTCGAGGCGCACGCGCGTGTCGCGTGCCGCCTCCTCCAACGTCAGGCCGCGCCCTTCGCGCACCTTCCGGAGCGCGGGGCCGACGCTGAGCGTTGTCCGTTGCAAAGAACCTCCCGGCCGGGTCGCGGGGCATCCTATCGGACAGCTCGAGACGAGGTCGAGGCGGCCCTCAACGAGGCCGGGAGCAGGGGAAAGGTCCTAGCGCTCAGACTCCCACCACGCGGACCTCCGACCCACGAGGGGCTGACCGTCTCCTAGCCCGCGCGGGCGGAGCGGGACTCCTCCCACTCCTCCGGCGTCATGAGCACGTCGCGCGCCTTCGACCCGAGCGACGGTCCGACGATGCCGCGGTCCTCCATCAGGTCCATCAACCGGCCGGCGCGGGCAAACCCGACCTTCAGTTTGCGCTGCAGCATGCTCGTGGAGCCGAGCTGGGAGCGGATCACCAGGTCGGCGGCCTGTTCGAGCAGGTCGTCGTCGCCCCCGAGCCCGCCGTTCTGTTCGCCCTCGGCCGGGGGTCTGCCCAGGCCCTCGACGCTCATCGCGTACTCGGCCGAGCGCTGTTCGCGGACCCAGTCGCCGACAGCCTCGATCTCTTTCTCCGTCACCCACGCCGCCTGCAACCTCGTCGGCTTGGAGGCCGACGACGGCGCGAACAGCAGGTCGCCGTGCCCGACCAGCTTCTCGGCGCCGTTCATGTCCAAGATCACGCGCGAGTCGGCCTGGCTCGAGGTCATGAGCGCGATGCGGCTGGGGATGTTCGCCTTGATCAGACCCGTGACGACGTCGACGCTCGGTCGCTGGGTCGCGACGACCAGGTGGATCCCGACCGCTCGAGCCATCTGGGCGATCCGGCAGATCGCGTCTTCGACGTCGCGGGGAGCGATCATCATCAGGTCGGCGAGCTCGTCGATCACGACCAGCAGGTACGGGAAGTCGACGACCCGGTCCTCCTGTCCGGGCGGGATCCGGAGCGTCTCCTCCTTCATGCCCACGCGGTAGCCGTCGATGTCGCGCACACCCACCATCGCGAGCAGCTCGTAGCGCTGCTCCATCTCGCGTACGACCCAGGCGAGCGCCTCGGCGGCCCGCTTCGGATGCACGATCACGGGGACCAGCAGGTGCGGTAGGTCGGAGAAATGCACCAGCTCGACGCGCTTGGGGTCGACGAGCACGAGCTTGACCTCGTCGGGGTCGGCGCGCATCAAGATCGACGCGATGAACGAGTTGATGAGGCTCGACTTGCCGGCGCCGGTCGCGCCGGCGATCAGCACGTGCGGCATCTGGGTGAGGTTCACGAGCTGCGCTCGTCCGTGCACGTCCTTGCCGAGCGCGACGGACAACGGGTGCTCGTCGTCGACCGCCGTCTTCGAGCGCAGGATGTCGCCGAGCATCACGAAGTCGCGGACCTTGTTCGGGACCTCGACGCCGATCGCGGAGCGACCCGGGATCGGCGCGATGATCCGCACGTCGGGCGTCGCGAGCGCGTACGCGATGTCGTCGGCGAGCGACAGCACCTTGTTGACCTTGGTACCGGCCTCGACCTCGACCTCGTACAGCGTGACCGTCGGCCCGCGATGCGCCGCCACGACGTGCGCAGGAACGCCGAAGGTGTGGAAGGTGCGTTCGAGCGCGGCCTTCTGGTGCTCCTCGTCGCGTTCGCTGGAGGCCGACGGCGGCGACGTTCGGAGCAGCTCGAGCGGTGGGAGCTCGTACGGTCCGTTCCCCGACGGGCGGACGAGCGCGGGGACCTCGATCGGCTCGAGCTCGTCCTCCTGGTGATCCTCGGAGAGCTCGAGCAGCGAGAAGTCCTCGCTCCCGTGGACGACCTTGGGTTCGACGATCTCTTCCTCTTCGTCGTCCTCGAGGGCCTCCTCCTCTTCCTCGTCTTCGTCTTCGTCGACCTCCTCGCGGGAGAAGGTCTCCGCGATCCGATCCCAGATCGCCGACAGCGGCGTGCCGGTGAAGATCAGGACCCCGAGGAGCACGGCCCCGCCCCACACGATGGCGACGCCGATCCCGGACACGAGCTTGCCGAGCGGCCACGACGCCAGGGCGCCGACGACACCGGCCGCGCCGCTCACCCGGTCGTATCCGCCGAACGGCCGCGGGTTGCCCTGCCACAGCGAGATGAGCGCGAGCACCCCGACGGCCGCGATCGCGAACCCGATGAACATCCGCAGGCGGTCCTGCTCGGCCGACCCGCGGAGCAGCATCAACCCCCAGTACAGCGCGAGGAGCGGGAAGACCACCGCCGCGATCCCGAACGTGGCGTGCAGGAGCCAGTCCAGCCCCCGCCCGACCGGCCCTGCCGACCCGAACCAGAGCCCGAGCACCGCGAGGAGCGCGAGCACGACGAGACCGATCCCGAGGGCATCGCGGGCCCAGGGACGGAGGTGGCTCCTGACCGAGGGCCGCTTCTTCGTCCTTTGGCCGCGGCCCTTCGTCGTCCTCGCCACTACACCTCCACGATCACGGGCAGGATCACGGGCTTGCGCTGCGTGACCTCGTAGAAGAACTTGCCGAGGACCCGCCGGATGTTCTGCTCGAGCACCCCGCGGTCGACCACCTCGGCCTCGGCGCTGTCCTTCAGGGAAAGCATGACGCGTTCCCGCGCCTCTTCAAGGATGTCGCGGGAGGTCTCGTCGAACACGAACCCGCGGTTCACGATGTCCGGGCCCGAGAGCACCTGCCCGTGGTGGGCGTCGACGGCCACGACGACGACCACGACGCCGTCCCCCGAGAGCTTGCGCCGGTCGCGCAGGACCACCTCGCCGACGTCGCCGATACCCAGGCCGTCGACGAAGGTCATGCCGGCCGGGGCCCGCCCCACGACCTGCACCTTCTCCCCGACGTCGACGATGTCTCCGTCCTCGCAGATCAGGACGTGGTCGGCCGCGATGCCGACCTCGGTCGCGATCTTCGCGTGGTGCGAGAGGTGTCGGCGCTCGCCGTGGATCGGGATGAACCATCGCGGCCGCACGAGCGAGAGCATCAGCCGGAGCTCCTCGGCGGCCGCGTGACCGCTCGCGTGCACCGGGTAGGCCGGGAGGTGGAACACGTCGGCGCCGGTGCGGTACAGCCCGTCGATCACGCGGTGGATCGCTGGCTCGTTGCCGGGGATCAGGCTCGAGGACAGGACGACGTTGTCGCCCTCCTTGAGCTTCACCCACTTGTGCTCGCGCGCCGCCATCAGGCTGAGCGCGGAGAACGGCTCGCCCTGCGACCCCGTGCAGATCACGACGACCCGCGACGGATCCCGATGCTCGACCTCCTCGATCGGGATCACGTCGGTCTCGGGAACGTGCAGGATCCCGAGCCTGCGGGCGGCCTCGACGCTCTGGTGCATCGAGCGGCCCAGGAACGCGACCACGCGCTCGTCGCCTCGGGCCGCGTTCACGACCTGCTGGATCCGATGGATGTGGCTGGAGAAGCAGGCGACCACGACGAGCTGCGGGGCCCGGGCGATGATGTCCTGGAGCACCGGCCCGACGCTCCGCTCGCTGTCCGTGTAGCCCGCCTCCTCGGCGTTGGTCGAATCGCTCAGCAGCAGGTGCACGCCTCGACCCGCCTCCTCCGCGAGCGCGTGCAGGTCGGTGGCGCGGCCGTCCAGGGGCGTCTGATCGATCTTGAAGTCGCCGGTGTGCAGGATCGAGCCGTAGGGCGTGTCGATCACGACCGCCATCCCGTCCGGGATCGAGTGCGTCACGCGGAGGAACCGCATCGAGAACGGCCCCGCGATCGAGGCCTCGCCGGGCATCACCTGCCGGAACTCGGCGCGGTCTCGGACCTCGTGCTCCTCGAGCTGGCCCTCAAGGAGCGCGAGCGTGAACGCCGTCCCGTAGACGGGCAGCGGTGGTCCGTCGTAGTCGCGGAGCAGGTACGGGAGCGCACCGATGTGATCCTGATGCCCGTGCGTCAGCACGACGGCCTCGACGTCGTCGAACCGCTCCCGTACGTACTCGAAGTCCGGGAGGACGAGATCGATGCCGGGCATCTCGGCGTGCGGGAAGGACAGACCGACGTCGACGATCAGGATGCGGTCGTCGAGCTCCACGCACGCCATGTTCCGCCCGACCTCACCGACGCCTCCCAGGAAGACGACGCGCGCGGGCCCGCCGGATTCAGATGAGCCCGGCATCCACCAGGGCCTTGCGGATCCGCTCGCGCTCCTCCGTCGTGGCCGGCACGAGCGGGAGCCGCGGTGGGCCCACCGGGAGGCCGACCATCTCGAGCGCGGTCTTGACCGGGATCGGGTTGGACGTGATGAACAGCGCGTTGAACAGCGGTGTCAGCTCCTCGTGGATCTTGCGCGCCGCCGGGATGTCGCCGGTCTCGATCAGGTCGCACATCTGGCGGATCCGCCCGCCGACCAGGTGTCCGGCGACCGACACGACGCCGACCGCGCCGAGGCACATGTACCCGAAGGTCGCCCAGTCGTCGCCGCTGTAGACCTCGAAGTCGGGCGGCGCCTCCGAGATCAGCTTCGAGATCCACTGGAAGTCTCCCGTCGAGTCCTTCACGCCGACGATGTTCGGGACCTCCGCGATCCGGAGCAGCGTGTCGTGCTCGATCCGCGTGCCGGTTCGCCCCGGGATGTTGTACGCGACCACCGGGATGGACACGGCGTTGGCCACCTGCGTGAAGTGCTCGAGCAGTCCTCGCTGCGGCGGCTTGTTGTAGTACGGCGTGACGAGCAGCAGCCCGTCGGCGCCGAGCTCCTCGGCCTCTCGCGACAGCTCGAGCGTCTCCGCGGTGTTGTACGTGCCGGTGCCGCACAGGACCTTGCCGTTGCCCTTCGCGACGTCGATGACGGCCTCGAACAGATCGAGCTTCTCCCGGTGCGTCAGGGTCGGCGACTCGCCCGTCGACCCGGCGATCACCAGGGAGTCGGAACCTCGCTCGTACAGGTGCGCTGCGAGCGATCGCGCCGCGTCCACGTCGAGCGCGTGATCGTCGCGGAAGGGTGTGACCATGGCGGTGACGACCGCCCCGAACCTACCGGCCATGATGCCTCCTCACTCCGGTGCGGGGTGTTTCACGATCCGCACGATAACCACATCTGCCACATGTTGCACATGTCGACCAAGGGTGTCGGGAGGGTGTCGAGCAACGTCTTGCAGGTGCGGAAGGGGCATCGCTCGTGCCTCCGGCATCTCCTGCGGCTCCTGTTCGGGGCTCCGCCCGGTCCGTTCCCAACCAGCCGTTCGGGCGACATGCCGCCGCTATCCTAGCCAGCATGCCGCGCATCTACACCAAGACCGGGGACGACGGGACGACGGGGCTGCTCTACGGAGGCCGGGTTTCCAAAGCAGATCTCGTCCCCGAGGCATGCGGCACGATCGACGAAGCGGTTGCCCTCATCGGACTCGCGAGGGCACACGCGCGGGACGATGGGCTCGGCGACGAGTTGCTCGAACTCCAACGCGAGCTGTTCGTCGTCGGTGCCGATCTGGCGACCAACCCCGACGGACGGAGCAGGCTCGAACCCGGTGTCTCGCTCGTCTCGCCCGAGATGGTGGCGCGGCTCGAGACCCGGATCGACGAGCTCGTCACATCCCATCCCCTGCCGAACGCGTTCATCGTGCCGGGTGCGAACCCCGTCTCGGCGTCGCTCGACGTCGCCCGGAGCGTGATCCGCCGGGCGGAACGACGCGTGGTCGAGCTCCGAGAGTCGGGCGGCGTCGTGAACGAGGACGCGTTCCTCTACCTGAACCGCCTCTCGGACGCGTTGTTCGTCCTCGCGCGCGTCGCGGCCGGTGAGGCCGAGCCCATCAGTCGGACCGAGTAGCGATCGCTACGCCGTTCGGACGAACGCCCCGTAGTCGTCCGCCCCGAACAGCAAGACCAGCAGCCCGATGTCGTCGACCGTGATGCCGTCGAGCGTCACGTCGAACGTCGCTCGCTCGCCCGCCGCCACCGGTGTGCTGGCGACCACCTCACCGTCGATCTCGTGACCGTCGACCGCGTCCTTGACGTAGACGCCGGGAGCGTCGAGATCGTTGGCAGACCCGTTGTCGACCTGCAGCGTTCCCTCGCTCCCGTCGAGCTCGAGCGTCACCAGCAGGCCCTCGTTCGCGTACTCGTAGACGGCGGTGCCGGGAGCGCCGGTGAAGGTCTGGGCCGGTGTCGGAACGTCACTCGTGGGGCTCGGTCCGGTCGGTGCGGTAGCGTCGCCATCGTCTCCGGTGCAAGCCCCCAGCGCGATCGCGAGGAGCAAGAGCACGACGACACGACCGGTAGGCTTCATGGGTCGCGGCATGCTACACGACCGCCGAAGGAGGAAGTACCGAGGTGAGGACGCTCGAACTACGACGCCACGCGCAACGCGACCCTGCGGCCGACCGGTTGTCCAAGCAGGGCCGCGCGCAGGCGCAGTCGGTGGGCGCGACGCTCGCGGGAGGCTACTCGGTGGTGTTCGTCTCCCCCGCCCAGCGGGCGGCCGAGACCGTCGCGTGGCTCCTGCGTGGTCTGGGCGAACAGCTCCCGGCGCACGCCGTCGTCCCGGGTCTGGCCGCGGAGGACAACGACGGGACGCCGCTCGCGATGGCCGGCGTCGTCGCGGCGCTGCTCGACGCCGTGCCGGAGGGCGAACGCGGGCTCGCGATCTCGCACACGCCGCTGATCGAGCGGGCGGTCCTCGGGCTCACCGCCGCCGAGATCGAGCCGCTCGCCGAATGCGAGGGCGTCCTGCTGTCGAAGGCGGACGACGACGCAGCGGTCGAGGTCGGCGAGCTCCGGCTCCGGTAAGCGGCGTGGACGTCTCGATCCCGCTCGCGGCGTTCGGCCTCGGCATCGCGCTCGGCGCCTCTCCCGGTCCGGTGCAGCTGCTGCTGTTCTCCGAGGCGTCGCGCGGCGGCGCGGGCCGCGGCCTGCGCGCGATGGCCGGCGCCAACGCGACGTTCGGCGCGATGATGTTGGTGCTCGCGGCGGGGCTGTCGAGCCTCGAGCCCGGCGAGACGTTCCTGCGCGTCGTCAGGGTGATCGGCGGCGCGTTCCTCGTGTTCCTCGCCGTGGACGCGATCCGCGAGAGCCGTCGCCCGCAGGTCGTGGACGACCGCCCGCGGTGGGTATCCACCCCGAGCGTTCGAGGGATCGTCGCCGTCCTGCTGAACCCGGGCGTCTACGTCTTCCTCGCGACCACCGGCACCGCCGTCGTCGCGAGCGCGTCGAGGAGGGCGGCCGCGGGCTCGCGGTCGTCACGGTGCTCGCGCTCCTTGTCGGCGTCTCGTTGATGGACTCGGCGATGGTGCTCCTCGGCGCCGGGGCCCATCGCGTGAGCGACCGTTTCCTCCGGATCCTCGGCGACGTGCTGGCGATCGCGATGGGCGCGCTCGGCGTGTGGCTGATCGTCCGGGGCATCGTCGGCTGATGAGCGCGATCAGTAGTCGTACGGCGACCATGGCGCGGGATCCCATCCGAACATCGCGTCGGCGCGCGAGAGCGCGCCGTCGGTTCGCTCTTGGATCCGCCCGGCCCTGTGCAACTGCCGGAAGGTGATTCCTCCGAGGTACGTGGCCGCCACCTCGTTCACGGTGCAGGCGATGTCGGCCGGCGCGTCGGTACCCGCGGTCACCGTGGCCTCTCCCGCCGACGCCTCGAGCGCGTACCGACCCTCGTTCCACGGCCCGAACGGGTCGGCAACCTCGAGAACCAGACGCCCATCGGCCGCATATCGCCGGGCACGAAGGGCGCCGGCGAGATCGACGAGCCGAACCCACAGGTTGTCCACGACGGTCGCGCGCAGGCGCCTCGGCTCTTGCAGCAGGTGCAGGAGCGACTCGTCCGCGGGTCGGTTCCACGAGTCGACGCGTTCGATCAGATCGACGTCGAGCACGTACCGCCACAGGTCCGCGTACGCCTGCGGAGTGGCTGCTTGAAGATCGCGGACGGTCAGCACGGACCTTGGCCAGCCCTGTGGCCAATCGTGCTTGACCTTGTAGACCGCGAAGCCGTCCACGCCATCGGCCGCCTCGTGCAAGACGAACAGAGAGGGGACGTCCTTCTCGGGACCGTGCTCGTGCGACAGCATGTAGTCGAGGCGCCGCTCGTCCAGCCGAACCATCCCCGGACGATCGAGCCGCGTGGCCTCGTTCACGGCGAGGATCGCCTTCTCGGCCGCATCGCGTGGGACCAACCGAAGCTCCCCCGCCGGCTCGGAACCGCGGACGAACGCCGATCGCGCCGTCTCGATCTCGATCGACAACCCGTACGTCGCCAGGCCATATCCGTACCTCCCGTAGATGCCGCCCTCCGAGGCGTGCAGCACCTCGACGACCTCGCCTCGCTCGTGCGCTTCGTCGAGTTGGCGACGCATCAGCGCGGTGTTGACACCCCGTCGCCGATGGGTGGGCCGGACGGCCACCATCGTGACGAAGCCGATCTCGATCTCGGCGCCCGGCACCGTCATCGGCATCGTGAACGCCGCAGCGGTGCCGACGATCTCGGGCCCGTCGAACGCGGCGAAGCAACGATCCACCTCGGCCATCCGACGCTCGCGTTCGATGTCCTCGTCGGAGGCGGTCTCGCTGAACGCGGCGTCGATCGCCCGCATGTACGGCAGGAACTCGTCCTCGGAGATCGTTCGGATCTGCAGGTCCATCCGACGAGCTTACGGGGTCGGCAGGCCCTCGAAGAGGTCGGCGAGGACGGGGTCGCGCGGTCGCCGTTCGGGCCAGGCCACCATGAACGATTCGGTCGAGAGCATCTCCGGCCACAGGTCATACGGGACGTCCTCGAGCTCGGCCTGTGTCTTGTGGCACCGGATGGCCTCGAGCTTGCGCTCGTACACGCTCGAGCAGTCCACGCGGACGCCGATCGTCCGATCCGGCACGCCGCGAGGCATGAACGGCTGCGTGGGATCCATCGGTTCGAGCCCGCGCTCGCGGAAGAGCTCGTTCAGGCGATCGAGCGAGCTCTGCGGGACGACGTTGTGGAGCAGCCTCGAGAAGGCTTGTCCGCTCGAAGACGTCCGCGTCGCCTGGAACGCCTCGGTCGCGACGGCGCCGATCGCGACGTGGTCCTCGTGACCCGTGATGCCGTCGGGGCCGAACGTGACGACGACCTCGGGGGCGGTCTCCTCGAGCAGGTCCCGCACCTCGAGCACGAGCTGTTCGCGCGGGATCCGAGCGAGTCCCCCATCGGGGTGCCGCAGGAACCGCACGTCCGGGTCGAAGCCGAGCGCCTTCCACGACGCGACGTCCTCGGCCTCGCGCACCCGGCCGAGGGTCTCGCGGGTCGCGAGCGACGGGTCGGCGATGCGGCCGGCCCCACCGCTGGTCGCCATGATCACCGTGAGCTGGAGCTCATCGCTCGCGTGGAGCGCGAGGCTGCCGGCGACGCCGTACGTGTCGTCGTCGGGATGCGCGAAGACGCACGCGACCCGTCTCACCGGGTCAGGGCAGCGGCGGCAGGTCGAGGAGCGGCTCGAGCCCGACGGTGAGTCCCGGCCGGATCATCACGGCCCGAGCGGCCATGAGCACCCCGGGCATGAACGACGATCGGTCGGTCGAGTCGTGACGGATCGTGAGCGTCTGCCCCTGCCCGCCGAAGATCACCTCCTGGTGCGCCACCAACCCGGGCAACCGGATGGAGTGCACCCGGATCCCGTCGACGTCCCCGCCCCGAACGCCTTCGAGCGACTCGCCGAGCGGGCCACGCCAGCCGTCGCCCCGCTCCTCCTGGATCCGCCGCACCGTGGCGACGGAGGTGCCGGAGGGCGCGTCCGCCTTCTGATCGTGATGGAGCTCGATGATCTCGACGGCGGGCAGGTACCGAACGGCCTGCGCGGCGAACCGCTGCATCAGCACGGCGCCGAGCGCGAAGTTCGGAGCCACGATCACGTTGGACTCATGGCCCTCGTCCGAGAGCAGCTTCTCGATCTCCTGCAGGTTCTCCGGCGAGATCCCGGTGGTGCCGACGACGACATGGACCGCGTGCGAGATGCACCAGCGGATGTCGTCCATGACGACCTCCGGGTGGGTGAAGTCGATCGCGACCTCCGCGTTCGCCTCGAGCAGCCGCTCGAGCTCGTCCGAGACCGGAGCGTCGATCTCGGGGTGGCCGATCATCTGCCCGATCTGCTGCCCGATCTTCGAGCGGTCGATCGCGGCGACGAGCGCGAAGTCCTCTGCATCGGCCAGCGCCCGGCAGACCATCAGCCCCATTCGGCCGCACGCGCCGATCACGCCGACACGGATCACGCGATGGCGTCCTTGCTCGAGAAGGGGCCGAGGACGGTCACCGTCATCGGCTGCGAGAGTACCCGTTCGGCCGCGCGTGCCGCGTCTTCGGCCGTCACCGCCTCGATGCGCCCCAGGAGCTGGTTCACCGTGAGGATCTCGCCGTGCCCGATCTCGGACTTGCCGATGCGCGACATGCGCCCACCCGGGTCCTCGAGCGACAGTACGAGCGAGCCCTTCATGTGACCCTTCGCGCGCTCGAACTCGTCGGGACCGAGACCTTTGTTGGCCACGTCCTCGAGCTCGGCCCGCATGAGCGCGAGGACCTCCTTCGCGCGCCCGGGCGTGGTACCGGCGTAGGCGCAGAACACCCCGGCCTCCGCGTACATCGCGTGGTACGAGTACACGCTGTAGGCGAGCCCGCGCTTCTCTCGGATCTCCTGGAACAGGCGCGAGCTCATCCCGCCGCCGAGGGCGGTGTTCACGACCCCCAGCGCGAACCGGTCCGGATCGGTCCGGGACAGCCCGCTCGTCCCGATGCAGATGTGGGCCTGCTCGGTCTTCCGCTTCTTGACGAGCGAACGCCCCGACGGGCTCGGGGCGTCGCCGGCCGCCCGCAGGTTCCAGGCGCTCGGGCCCTGCGCACGCACCGAGCCCGGGTCCATCCGCTCGGCCACGAGATCCAACAAGGACTCGTGGCGGAGGTTGCCGGC
This sequence comes from uncultured Actinomycetes bacterium, assembly GCA_963731925.1. Lineage (GTDB taxonomy): Bacteria > Actinomycetota > UBA4738 > UBA4738 > HRBIN12 > DASSJM01. The sequence goes on along the minus strand of CAVSXK010000004.1, from coordinate 102,028 downwards.
CGCCACGACGACCACGTTCCCGGGAACGTAGTGCTTGCGGTAGAAGCGCCGGACCTGGTCGCGCCCGGCGCCCCGGATGCTCTGCTTCGTGCCGAGGATCGGCCGTCCGAGCGGATGCCCCGGCCAGAGCGTCTCGGTGAACAGGTCGTGGACCAGGTCGTCGGGGTCATCCTCGTGCTGGTTGATCTCCTCGAGGATCACCTGCCGTTCGGCCTCGAGGTCCGCGCTTCGAAGGACCGAGTGCTGCAGCATGTCCGAGAGGTGGTCGACGGCCATCGGCACGTCGCGGTCGCGTACCCGGGCGTAGAACGCCGTGTACTCCTTGGCCGTGAACGCGTTCACCTCGCCCCCGACCGCGTCGAACGCCTCGGCGATGTCGCGCGCGCTCCTGGTCTTGGTCCCCTTGAACAGCAGGTGCTCGAGGAAGTGGCTCGAGCCGGAGATCGGCGGGGGCTCGTCGCGCGAGCCGGCGAGGACCCAGAAGCCGAGCGCCACCGAGCGGACGCCGGGCATCCGCTCGGTGACGACACGCAGACCGGAGGTGAACTCCGTCCGTCCGATCGACATCGGCTACGCGGGATCGCGGGGTTCGCGTTCGCGGTCGCGGGGTCGCCGATCCCGGTCGCGGGGCCGCCGGTCCCGGTCTCGGTCGCGACGCGGCGGCCGGTCCTGCGAGACCTCCTGCTCCATCCCCTCGGGGATCGCCCACTCCTCGCCCACCGGCTTGAGCGAGATCTTCCCGCGATCGTCGATGTCCTGGACCTCGACCTCGATCGTGTCGCCGACCTTGACCGCGTCCTCGACGTTCGCGAGCCGCTTGCCCTTGCCGAGCTTGGAGATGTGGATCAGGCCGTCCCGGCCGGGAACGAGGTTCACGAACGCACCGAACGTGGTCGTGTTGACGACGGTGCCGGTGAAGCGCTCGCCGACCGTGATCGGGCGCGGGTTCGCGATCTCGTCGATGATCCGCGCCGCCTCGTCCGCCCCGCCGGCCTCACGGGCTCCGATGAATACGGTGCCGTCGTCCTGGATGTCGATGTCGGCGCCGGTGAGGGCGACGATCTCGTTGATCTTCTTCCCCTTGGGACCGATCACCTCGCCGATCTTGTCGACCGGGATCTTGAGCGTGAGGATCCGAGGTGCCTTGGGGTTGACCTCGGTCCGAGGCTCGGGGATCGCGTCGCGGATCACCTCGAGGATCCGCAGGCGCGCTTCCTTCGCCTGGTCGAGCGCCCCGACCAGTACGTCGCCCGGGAGCCCGGTCACCTTCATGTCGAGCTGGATCGCCGTGACGAACTCGCTCGTCCCCGCCACCTTGAAGTCCATGTCGCCGAGCGCGTCCTCGGCGCCGAGGATGTCGGTGAGGGTCACGAACGTGCCGCTCTCCGCGATCATGCCCATCGCGATCCCCGCCACGGGCGCCTTGATCGGGACCCCCGCGTCCATGAGCGAGAGCGTCGAGGCGCAGACGCTGGCCATCGACGTCGAGCCGTTGGAGCCGAGGATGTCCGATACGAGCCTCAGCGCGTACGGGAACTCCTCCTCCGGCGGGATCACCGGCACGAGCGCCCGCTCGGCGAGCGCGCCGTGGCCGATCTCGCGACGGCGGGGGGAGCCGATCCGGCCCACCTCGCCGGTGGAGAACGGCGGGAAGTTGTAGTGGTGGATGTAGCGCTTGCTCTCCTCCGGATCGAGCGTGTCGATCATCTGCGTCATCCGCAGCATCCCCAGCGTGGTGACGTTGAGGGCCTGCGTGTCGCCGCGGTTGAACAGGCTCGAGCCGTGCGCGCGGGGGATCAACCCGACCTCCGCCGACAGCGCCCGCAGCTCCTTCGGCCCGCGCCCGTCGAGACGGACACCGTGCTCGATCACGCGAGCGCGCATGACCTTCTTCTGCAGGTCCTTCCACGCGGGTGAGACCTCGGACTGGCGAGCGGCGTACGTCTCCGCCCCCCACGTCTCGAGCAGGTGCCCCTTCAGGAGCTCCTTGATCTCGGCCATGCCGGCCTCGCGCTCGGCCCGGTCGGGCACGATCGCGGTCTCCAGACGCTCCTTGAACGACTCGGCGGCCGTCCACGTGTCCTCGCCGTACAGAGGCCTGGGCTCGAACGGCTTCGGCTTCACGTCGGCCTGGGCGACCAGCTCGAGCTGCGCCTCGATCAGCTCGTCGATCGCGCGCTTGGCGGCCTCAAGACCCTCGGCGACGACCGGCTCGGTCGGGGCGGTGCCGCGTCCGCCCTCGAGCAAGGTCCACGTGTTGTCGGGCGCTTCGCCCTCGATCATCAAGATGTCGACCTGCCCCGCGTCGTTGCGTCGGCCGGCCACCACGATGTCGAACGTGGCCTCCTCGAGGTCTTGGAACGTGGGGTTGATGACCCACTCGCCGTCGATCAAGCCGAGTCGGACCGAGCCGACCGGTCCCTCGAACGGGATCCCCGACAGCATCGTCGCGAGGCTGGCGGCGTTCATCCCGGGGATGTCGTACGGGTTGGCCATGTCGACCGAGAGCACGGTGATCACGACCTGGACCTCGTCGCGGTAGCCGTCCTTGAAGCTCGGGCGCATCGGACGGTCGGTGAGGCGAGCCGTGAGGATCGCGGTCTCGGACGGACGACCCTCTCGGCGGAAGAACCCGCCCGGGATCTTGCCCGCTGCGTACATGCGTTCCTCGACGTCGATCGTGAGCGGGAAGAAGTCGATCCCCTCGCGAGGTTGCGCGGTGGTGCAGGTGGCGAGGACCTGCGTCTCGCCGTACGTCACGACGCACGAGCCGCCCGCTTGCATGGCGAGCTTGCCCGACTCGAAGGTCAGGGTGTTGTTCCCGAACTGTCGGGAAAGGGTGATGGCCATAGGCCTGGTGCCTCCTTGGTCGATGCGCGGCGCGGCCGCGCCGCGCGACTGGGAAGGCGGAGCCGGGCCGGTTGTCAGTGGGGAACCGCCGATCGAGATCGGAGGCTCGCAACTGAGAACCGACCGCGGGGAACGCCCGCCTCCGGTTTCCGATCAGTGGTCTGTTCGCATCCCCCCCACGGAGAAGGCGCCCCTTCGGGCGCCTCTCGATCTATCGGCGCAGCCCGAGCTTCGCGACGATCTCTCGGTAGCGATCGATGTCCTCTCGCCGCAGGTACTCGAGCAGGCGACGGCGTCGCCCCACGAGCATCAGCAGCCCACGACGGGACGCATGGTCCTTGGCGTGGGTCTTCAGATGCTGCGTGAGGTCCGCGATCCGTCTGCTCAGCACGGCGATCTGGACCTCGGTCGAGCCGGTGTCCGTCTCCGAACGCCGGTGCTCCGTGATGATCTCGGATCTCTGAGTCTTGGTCAGCGTCATACGCGCCAAGGCTACCAGACGACCCGGACCGCCCTGCCGCGTCTCCCCTGGTCAGAGCCCGAACGGGATGGTTCAGCCTGCACGGGTGACGACGCAGTCGTGAGCCGACGACACCGGGTCCAGCACCGGGTGCCCGTCCGAGACGATCGTGGCGAGCAGCAGCCTGCTGCAGAGCGTTCCGTCGGGTCGAACCACCACCTCGGCCACCGCGGTCGCCGAGCCCTCGGCCGAGAAGCTCGGCCAGACGAAGTTCCCGAGCCCGTAGAAGATCGGTCTGCCCAGGTAGGTGTCCATCGGCTGCAGCCGGTGAGCATGGTGACCGAAGATCACGTCTGCGCCCGCCTCGATCATCCGGCGTGCCTCGTCGACCTGGTAGCTCCGAGGCTGCGTGTCCAGCTCGATGCCCCAGTGGATCACGACGATCACCAGGTCGGCGTTCGCCTCCGCCTCGCGGATCGCCTCGAGTGCGCGGCGGAAGTCGTGCCCGACGGACGTCCCGATCTCGTCGCCGATCGCCACCTGCGAGTCCGGATCGACGACCTCCCCGATCGCGACCAGGCCGATCGTCCACCCCTTCACCTCGATGTACGCGGGCGCGTCCGCCTCCTCCTGCGAGGCGCCCGCCCCGATCGGCACGATGTCGGCCCGCTCGAGGTTCCGGATCGAGTCGAGCAGGGCCTGCGGTCCCTGGTCGAACGCGTGGTTGTTCGCGAGGCTCGCGACGTCCACGCCCGCCCGGCGAGCCTCATCGAGCGCGTCGGGATCGCACCGGAACACGAACCGCTTCTCGAGCGGTGCGACGATCTCGGTGGACGGGCACTCGTGGTTGATGATCGTGAGGTCGTCGTCGCGGAAGAGGCCTCCGAGCCCACTCCAGGCCCAGTCGTATCCGTTCGAGCCGAAGGCCGAGATGTAGCCGGGGTCCAGGCTCACGTCGCCGGTGCCGTGGATCACGAGCTTGGCCCTCGGCGGCCCTGCCTCGGCGCCGGCGTCGTCGTCGGTCCGGCCCACGATGAACGCGGCGATCCCGACCGCGATGCCGAGCGCGATCAACAGGAGCCCGAACTGGATCCTGGAACGGGGCGCGCGACGTCACGGTCCCGAGGCTCTCACGTCCCCGAAACGAGCTCGCGGGTCCGGCGGACGTCCTCGCCGATCGCGTCCGACAGCTGCTCGGGCGTGTCGAACCGCTCCTCGTCGCGCAGGTACGCCCAGAACTCGACGGCGATCTCGCTCCCGACGATGTCGCCGTCGAAGTCCAGCAGGTACGCCTCCACGTGCAGGGGCTCGACGCCGAACGTCGGGTTCGTTCCCACGCTGATCGCGGCGACGTGCGGGCGGCCATCGACGAGCGCGCGACCCGCGTAGATCCCGCGCCCCGGAAGCAGCAGCCGCGGGCCCGTCCGCAGGTTCGCGGTCGGATAGCCGAGACCCTGCCCGCGTCCCGCGCCGCTGACGACCGTCCCGTCGAGCACGAACCGCCGGCCGAGCGCGACCCCGGGCCATCCGAGATCGCCGTTCGCGAGGGCGTCCCGGATCGAGGACGACGACACACGTCGGCCGTCGATCTCGAGGAGGTCGACACGCTCGGCCGTGAAGCCGTGCTCCGGCCCGGTCTCGATCAGCATCTCGACGGTTCCGGCTGCCCGGTGGCCGAACGTGAAGTTCGCGCCCATCGCGCAATGGGCCGCGTGGAGCCCGTCGACGAGCACGCGCGTGATGAACGCCTCCGCCGGCCACCGACTGAACTCCTCCGTGAACTCGAGCACGAGCAGCACGTCGATCCCGGTCTCCTCGATCAGGCCAGCCTTGCGGTCGACCGTGGTCAGCAGGCGAGGCTCCTGACCGGGCGTGAGCACCTCACGCGGATGGCGATCGAACGTGACCGCGACCGACGGGAGCCCGCGCTCGCGGGCGACCTCGACCGTTCGACCGAGGACCGCTCGGTGGCCGAGATGCACGCCGTCGAAGAACCCGACCGTCACCACGGTGCGCTCGGTGGCGAGCGGCAGAGCTCCGAGACCTTGGAGTCGTTCCATCACGTCGAGGGTAACGAACGGCCCGCTCGGCCCGGTCTAGTCGGCGAGCGTCCTCGCGTGGTCTGGCACGTAGGTGTTCGTGTCGCGTGGCGGGCGCACGTAGCCCTCGTCGCTCTGGCGTGCGGGCATCCGGATCCGCTCCGCGCCCCTCGGCTCGTACGGGATCAACGAGAGCAGGTGGGCGATGCAGTTCACCCGCGCCCTCGGCTTGTCGTCCGCCTCCACCACGTACCAGGGCGCCTCCGGGATGTCCGTGTGCACGAACATCTCGTCCTTGGCGCGAGAGAAGTCGACCCAGTGCGAGCGCGAGAGGAGATCGGTCCCCGAGAGCTTCCACCGGCGCATCGGGTCGTCGATCCGCGAGCGGAACCGGCGCTCCTGCTCCTCGTCGGAGACGGAGAACCAGTACTTCAGCAGGACGATGCCGTCCTCGACGAGCAACCGCTCGAAGATCGGGACCTGCCGCAGGAACCGGCGATGCTCCTCGGGCGTGCAGAAACCGAGCACCTTCTCGACACCGGCGCGGTTGTACCAGCTCCGATCGAACAGGACGATCTCGCCCGCCGAGGGCAGGTTGGCGATGTATCGCTGGAAGTACCACTCCGTGCGTTCCCGCTCGGTGGGCTTGGGGAGCGCGACGATGCGGGTCACCCGCGGGTTCATGTACTGGGTGATCCGCTTGATCGTGCCGCCTTTGCCCGCGGCGTCCCGCCCCTCGAAGATCACGACGATCCTCGCGCCGGAAGCCGACACCCAGTCCTCCATCTTGGCGAGCTCCTCCTGAAGGCGGCGGAGCTCCTTCTCGTACGCCTTCTTGGGAAGCTTGCTGGTCCGATCCTCGGTGTCGCGGTGTCCGCCGTGCCTGGACCCGTGCTTGGACGCGCCGGTTCGTTCGGTGTTGGTCCCCATCTCGCACCTCCGGAGCAGGCATCATCCCACGACGGCGGGGACGGCTTGTCCTACGCTGGTCCGATGCCGGCCCGCCGGACGTCCGCGCTCGTCGTGAGCTTCGCGTTCGCGCTGACGGCGTGCGGCGGGTCGGGCGCGCCCGCGAGCGACGCACGCTCCGACGACGCGGTCACCGTCGCTTCGTTCAACTTCCCCGAGAGCGTTCTGCTGGCCGAGATCTACGCGCAGGCCATGGAGCGAGCCGGGTTCCGGATCGAGCGCGAGGTGGCGCTCGGGCCACGCGAGCTCGTGATGCCGGCGCTGGTGAGCGGGCTGGTCGAGTTCGTCCCGGAATACTCGGGCAGCGGGCTCCAGTTCCTCGCCGGACCGGGCTCGTCCTCCTCCGATCACGAGACCAACCACCGCATCTTCGCGGACCGGTTGGCGTCGCTCGACGTCACCGCCCTCGACGCCTCTCCCGCCGAGGACCAGAACGGGTTCGTCGTGACGTCGGAGACGGCGGAGCGCTACGACCTGCGGACGTTGAGCGACCTCGCGACGGTCTCCGACCGGCTGGTGTTCGGCGGCCCGCCCGAATGCGCCGCGCGCCCGTTCTGCCTCCCCGGCCTCGATTCGACGTACGGGATCGGCTTCGCGGACACGTTCACCAACCTCGACGCCGGCGGGCCGCGTACGGTCTCCGCGCTCGCGCAGGGGACCGTCGACGTGGCGCTCCTGTTCACGAGCGACGGTGCGATCGACCTGAACGACTTCGTCCTGCTCGACGACGACCGACGCCTGCAGCCCGCCGAGAACGTCACCCCGGTGATCCGGGCCGACGCGCTCGCGAGGTTCGGCCCGTCGCTGGTCGAGAAGGTGAACGCCGTGTCGGCGCTGCTCTCCACCGACGAGCTCCGGATGCTGAACGCCGAGGTGGCCAGGGGCGCGGATCCCGCACGGATCGCGTCCGCGTGGCTCGCCTCCAGCGGTTTCGGCGCGGAGCCGGGGTAGAGTCGCCGAACGGTATGGATGCGACCGGCGGAACCAGGGGCGTCGAACAGCAAGGGCGCACACGCGTCGGTGATCACGCGGAGCAGCGGCGGCGCCCGTCCGGTGAGCCGCCGGCGCTGCCGCACGAGCTGGGTCGTTCGGGCAAGTTCCTGCTGTTGATGCTCCTGTACTTCGTCCTGGTCCTCACGGGGTTCCTGGTGTTCCCGTCGCTCGAGGGCGTCTTCGAACGACTGGACCACGGGCGGCAGGTCCGGATCACGGATCTTCGGAGCCCCGGACTCACCCGCGTGATGCTCGCGGTCAACGGGCTCGCGTCCAGCTGGTCCATCCGCCTGCTCCGGTGGGGAGTCATCATCGGCCTGGTCGTGTTCCGGCGGTGGCGGCACCTGCTCGTGTTCCTCGGCGCGATCATCCTGACCGAGGTCGTCGCGTACAACGCCTCGACGCTCATCGCCCGGCCCCGACCGCTCGGCATCGAGATCCTCACGGGATGGCAGGGGTACTCGATGCCGTCGCGGCCGCTCGCCGGCCTCGCCGTCTCGGCCGTCGGAGCCGCCTACGCCCTGATCGTGGCCGGGCGCCCACGGTCGATCGCGAAATGGGTGATCGGGATCGTCCTCGTGATCCTCGTGTTCGCTCGCGTGTACCTGGGGGTGGACCACACCACCGATGCCGTGATGGGTGGCGTGTTCGGCATCGCCGTGGGGGTCGCGATGTTCCGATGGTTCGCGCCCAACGACCTGTTCCCCGTGTCCTACCGCCGAGGCAAGGCCGCCCACCTGGACATCGGGGGCCGGCGCGGTGAGGCGATCGTGTCGGCCATCAGGGATCAGCTCGGGCTGTCCGTGTTGGACGTGAAGCCCGTGGGCCTGGAGGCATCGGGAGGCTCCACGCCGCTCCGGATCAAGATCGACGCCACCGACGACGAGCCGGAGCGGTACGTCTTCGCCAAGCTGTACGCCAAGAGCCACGTGCGGGCCGACCGCTGGTACAAGCTCGGCCGGACGATCCTGTACGGGGCGCTGGAGGACGAGAAGCCCTTCCAGTCCGTGCGCCGGTTCGTCGAGTACGAGGACTACACGCTGCGCCTGCTGGGCGAACTCGGGGTGCCGGTCCCGCGTGCCTACGGGATCGTGGAGATCACCCCCGAGCGCGAGTACCTGATCGTGATGGAGTTCTTCGAGGGCGCGGTCGAGATCGGCGACGCCGACATCGACGACGGCGTGATCGACCAGGGGCTCGCGCTGGTGCGGAAGATGTGGGACGAGGGGCTCGCCCACCGCGACGTCAAGCCGGCGAACCTCATGGTGCGCGACGGCGAGCTGAAGGTGATCGACGTGTTCTTCGTCCAGGTCCGGCCATCGCCGTGGCGCCAGGCGGTCGACCTCGCCAACATGATGCTCGTCCTCGCGCTGCGGAGCGACGCCGAGCGCGTCTACGCGCATGCGCTCACCTATTTCTCCGAGGACGAGATCGCCGAGGCGTTCGCCGCCGCGCGCGGCGTCGCGAGCCCGACCCAGCTCCGGAACAACCTCAAGCGGGACGGCCGCGACCTCCTCGCCGAGTTCCGGCGGATGGCACCCGCGCGCGAAGAGGTCTCGATCCAGCGCTGGAGCCTCCGCAGGGTGCTCCTGACGGTCGCGGTCGCGTTCGCCGCCTTCCTAGCGGTCGGACTCGTCGTGAGCAACTGGAACGCGTTCGTATGAGGTGGCGACGGCGACTCGGCACGGCCGCCGTCGTCGCGATCACCCTGTCGACCCTCGTTTCGTGCAGCTCGCGGGCGGGCGACGCCTCGGAAGCCAACTGCCCCGTTGAGGACGGCGAGCTCTTCGTGCTGATGGCCCAATCGGTTCCGAGCGCCACCCTCCTCCCCTGCATCGAAGCTCTGCCCGCGGGTTGGACCTACGGGGGATCCGACGTCGGCAGCGGCAACTCGACCTTCTGGCTCGACTCGGACCGCGGCGGCATCCATGCCGTCGAGGTTTCGCTCACATCCTCGTGCCGGATCGCCGGAGGCGTGGACGTCACGAACTCCACCAGCGAGGGCGGGGTGCGGGTCTACCTGCGCGAGTTCACCCTCCACCCCTTCTCGGCGAACGAGTACTTCGTGTTCCCCGGCGGATGCGTCACCTACCGCTTCCGGTTCGATGGCGACGCGGAGCCGACGCTCGCGCTGGAAGTCGAGGAGGCGGTCACGTTCGGCCTCCGAACGGTGCTGGTCCACAAGATCGAGCAGGACTTCGGGTTGACGTTGTGCGGAGCGGGCGCGCCGCCGTGCCTCGCGGGCGACTAGCGTGCTGACGGATCACCGTCGAGCGATCGGCTGGTCGGCGCTGCTCCTCGGCGCCATGGTTTTCGTCTTCGCCGCGGTGGGACGCCATCTCCGAGTCGCTCGCGCCCACGACCACGCTCCCGTTCGTCGGCGAGTGGGACCTCATGGTGTTCCACTGGACGGACGACGTGCGCAACCAGGTCCTGACGTCGCTCGCGCAGTTCCTGAACGTCCTGGGCGGCGGGCTCGTGACGATCCCGCTCCGGATCGGGGTCTCGGTCTGGCTCGTCGTGCGGACCCGCTGGCGGGCGCTCGCGGCCTGGCTCCTCACCTGGGCGGTCGCGGAGCTCGTCCTCGCCGCCGCCAAGCCGTTCTTCCATCGCGGGCGACCACCGGATCCGCTCGCGGAGGTGGTCGGGTTCTCGTTCCCCTCGGGTCACGCGGTCGCGGGCGCGGCGACCGCCGTCGCCCTGGTGCTCGTGCTGCTCCCGGCCGGCCCCAAACGACGCCGCTGGGAGCTCGCCGCGGTCGCGTTCGCCTTCGTGATGGCCCTGTCGCGCGTCTACCTGCAGGCGCATTGGTTCTCCGACGTGGTGGCCGGCGTGCTGCTCGGGGCGGGCGTGGCGCTCGGATCGGCCGGCCTCGTCACCGAGATCCGCGACGTCGCCATGCGCCGGCGGGCGCGAGCGCCGACCGGAACGACCTAGACGGGCTGCGTTTCGGGCTCGGGCTCGAGCTCGGCCTTCGGCGCCTCGCGTCGCCAGCTCTTCTTCAGCCTCCAGATCACGTACGTGAACCCTCCGATGGGGATCTGCACCCCGTACGTGAGGACGCGGAACAGCAGCACCGCCGCGACCACCTGCGCCTCGTTCCCGCCGGCCGCGGTCAGCCCACCGATGTACCCGAGCTCGACGAAGCCCACGCCACCGGGCGTGATGGGCACGGCCGCGAGCAGACGGCCGAACGCGAAGACCGCGAGGGTCTGCAGCGTGCTCACCTCCTGCTCGGAGATGCCCACGGCCCGCAGGGAGAGCAGCAGGACGAACCACAGCGCGAGCTGCGAGCCCAGCGTCGTGATCGTCAGCAGGAGCCAGCGCTTGCCGACGAGAACGATGGTCCGCTTGCGGAACGCGACGGCCTGGTCGCCCCACGTCGTGATCGGGCCCTTGTGGAACAAGCGGAGGAACCACGACACCAAGCGACCGATCCCGTCGCCGATCCGCCGAGCGAACTCCTTCTTCCACAGCGCGAGCGAGAACAGGGACACCGCGACCAGCAGCAACACGAGGCCGATCAACGCGGCGACCACGAGGGCGGGAGCTGCCTGGCCCGTGATCGCGAGGAGCGCGAGCGACAGGACGGGCAGGGCGAGCTTCATCAGGGTGTTCCACACGCCCGTCACGCCGATGTAGAGGGTGATCGCCTGCGCGTTGAACCCCCACGAGGACAGGATCGTGTAGGTGAGTCCCACCGCCACGGCGCCACCGGCCGGGATCGTGTTCGCGACGGAGGTGGTCGTCTGCGTGACCACCGCGGCCGGCCCCAGGCGCAGGCCGGGGAGCGCCGCCATGTTCGCGAGCCAGTACGTGAACAGGTTGAAGACCATCGCCGCGAACAGCGTCCAGAACTCGAGGGGCGTCAGGGTGCTGACCGTCGCCCATACCGCCGAGTAGTCCGCGATGCGCGGGATCGCGTAGATGAAGATGGCGGCCACGATCACCAGAGAGATCGCGGCCGAGATCACACGGCGGAGCGGCGAGTGCTTCTTCTTCTCCTTCGCGTTCGGTGCTTCAGCCATCACCACGGGTGCGTCTGCCATCCACCGCATGCTTGCAGACATCGCCCTCCGGCGCATCCCCCCATCAGTCCGACGCGAGCACGACCTCAGGTCGAGCCTTCGCTCCATCGTCCCGGTAGATGCCTTTGAGCGCATCATCGGGGCCATACACGGCGTACGGCCCGGGGATGCCCGCCGGCCCCAGGATGCGCCCGTGCGATGCCGCTTGCGCCTCCTCCGGCTCCAAGTGGATCTTCGGCAGGTGCCCGACCGCGCGTTCGATGGGCTCCGGCGTCCCCTCACCAGGCGGATGAGCGTCCTCGACCCGGAACGACCCGATCGCCGTGCGGCGAAGGCGCACGAGGTGTGCGCCGCAGCCGAGCGCACGACCGACGTCTGCCACGAGGACGCGTACGTACGTGCCGCCCGAGCAGGTGATCCGAACCTCGACGTCTCGCCCGTCGAACGCCGACACCTCGAACGCGTCGACGCGGATCCGGCGCGCGGGGGCCTCGAGAGCGTCGCCCTTGCGCGCAGCCTGATAGAGCTTGCGCCCGCCGACCTTGACGGCGGAGTACGCGGGCGGCGTCTGCAACGAATCGCCGACCAGGGCGGCGCATGCCCCTTCGATCTCGGCTCGCGAGACGTCGACGGAAGCCGATCGCACGATCTGTCCGTCGGCATCCAGGGTGTCGGTCTCCTCGCCGAGGCGCCCCGTCGCCGCGTACGACTTCGAGAGGTCGCCCAGGTAGCGCAGGAGGCGCGTCGCTCGTCCGACGCCGAGGATCAGCAGGCCGGTGGCCATCGGGTCCAGCGTGCCCGCGTGGCCGACCTTGCGCGTTCGGAGCGATCTGCGCACCATGTCGACGACGTCGTGCGAGGTCACGCCGGAGGGCTTGTCGACCAACATCAGCCCCTCGACCCGTGGAGTCATCGCCGGGCTACGGAGCCGAGGGATCTGCTCCGAGGGCACCCTTGAGCGACTCGACCGTGGCGACCAGACCCTGGCTCGAGGTGTACCCCGACGCGAGACGATGCCCGCCGCCACCGAACCGCGACGCCGCGGCCGCCACGTCGTGCCCGCCGCGTGAGCGCAGGCTCACCTTGAACCGCCCGTCCCGCTGCTGCTTGATCACGGCGGCGACATCGGCTTCGCGCGCCGTCCGAACGACGTCGATGAGGTCGTCGGTCTCCCCCGGGTGGACGTCCGCCGCCTCGAGGTCGGCTCGCGTCAGGTAGGTCCAGACGAGATCGGCCCCCGGCTCCACGCGCACACGCCCGAGCGCGATCCCGAGGAGCCGGAGGTAGGCCACCCCGTTGTCCTCGTAGAGCGCCTGCACCAGTCTCGTGTGCTCGAACGGGTACTCACGGAGCTCCGCGGCGAGGCGGAGGGTGTCGGGCTTGACCGCTTCGTATTGGAACCGCCCCGTGTCGGTGACGAGCCCCGCGTACAGGCACATCGCCGTCTCGATCTGGATCTCGCCACCGAGCTCCTTGACGAGGCGCCACACCAGCTCGCAGGTGGACGATGCGGCGGGGTCGATGATCGGGATCGTCCCCCGCCCGTCGTTGGTGACGTGGTGATCGATCCAGATCAGCGTCTTCGCCCGCACGGCCGCGCCTCCGAGCGAGGCCAGTCGATCGAGCGAGGCCACGTCGCACGTCACCATCACCGGCGGATCCTCGGGGAACGCGGAGGGTGGAACCAGCGCCTCCGTCCCCGGCAGCAACGAGGCCCACCGCGGCGGCTCGAACGGATGGTTCGGGAAGGAGCACACCGTCTCCTTCCCCATGGCCCGCAGGTGGTTCGAGAGCCCGAGCATCGAGCCGAGCGCGTCGGCATCGGGGTTCACGTGGCACGCGAGCGCGACGCTCGTGGCGGCCGAGAGCGCCTCGGCCGCCTTCGTGAACGGGTCGGCGATCCTCACGTCCCCTCCTTCTCGTGCAGCTCTCGGAGCAGCTGCTCGATGCGGTCCGGATCCCCCAGCGTCTGGTCGTGCTCGAACCGCAGATCCGGCAGCACCTTCATCCGGACCTGGTGACCGATCACCTGACGCAGGTGTCCCCGCGCCGATGCGAGCGCGGCGGCGGTCGCACGGCGAGCGCGATCATCTCCCATCGTCGTGTAGAACACGCGCGCCAGACGGAGGTCGGGCGTCACGGTGACACCCGTCACCGTGACGAACCCCACGCGCGGATCCTTCAGCTTCGGGATCTCCTCCGCGAGGATCTCCCGGAACTCCTCCGAGACGCGGCTCGGCCGACTCCCCTCGGGCATCCCTCAGGCCTCCGGGTAGTGCAGCGTCAGCTCGCTGTCGATGAGCTCGACCTCGCCCCAACGGTCGACCAGCTTCTCGACCTCGTGGAGGACGCGCCGCGCGTGGTACTGCTCGCCGGCGACGGCCGCTACGGCGATCGCCGTGCGCTGCCACAGTTCGTGATGGTCCACCTCGGCGACGGACACGTTGAAGGTCGCGCGGATGCCGCGGGTCAGCGTCTTCACGACGTGCCGCTTCTCCTTGAGGGATCCGCACGAGGGGATGCGGAGGTCGAACCGCTCCAGCGCAACGAGCATCGACGGTGTCCCTACAGCTCGCGGGCGACCTCGCGGACCTCGTACGCCTCGATGATGTCGCCCTCTTTCACGTCGTTGAAGTTCTCGATCCCGATGCCGCACTCGAACCCTTCGCTCACCTCACGGACGTCATCCTTGAAGCGGCGGAGCGACCCGATCCTGCCGTCGTACGCGACGACACCGTCCCGGATGACGCGGGCGCGCGCGTTCCGGGTGATCGTACCCTGGAGGACGTACGACCCGGCCACGAGCCCGATCTTCGGAACGCGGAAGAGCGCGCGCACCTCCGCACGCCCGAGCTGGGTCTCGCGCTGTTCGGGCTTCAGCATGCCGCCCACGGCGTTGCGGATGTCGTCGATCGCGTCGTAGATCACGCGGTACAGGCGAACGTCCACGCCCTCCTTCTCGGCCAGGTCCCTGGCCTGGACGTCCGGGCGGACGTTGAACCCGACGACGATCGCGCGGGAGGTCAGCGCGAGGTTGATGTCGCTCTCGGTGATCGCTCCGGCCGCGCTGTGGATCACGTTCACGCGGACCTCGTCCTGCGGGAGCTTGGCAAACGCGTCGACGAGCGCCCCGATCGAGCCCTGCACGTCGGCCTTCACGATCAGGTTCAGCTCGGGGACCTCGTCGCGCTGGGCCTGCGCCATGAGCTCCTGCAACGTCGGGGGCCGCCCGGTGACCATCTCGGCCGCGCGGACCTTCGCCTCGCGCTCCTGCACCATGTGCCGCGCCTCGCGCTCGTCCGCAACCTCGCGGATGTCGTCCCCGGCGTTCGGCGTGGCGGACCAGCCGAGGATCTGCACGGGCTTGCTGGGGCCGGCCTGCTTCACCTGCTGACCGTTCTCGTCCAACATCGCGCGGATCTTCGCCCACGACGTGCCGGACACGAGCGTGTCGCCGACGTCGAGCGTGCCACGCTGAACGAGCACGCTGGCGACCGGCCCGCGGCCCTTGTCCAGGTGCGCCTCGAGCACGACGCCGCGCGCCCGTCCGACCGGGTCGCCCTTCAGCTCCTCGAGGTCGGCCACGAGCAGGATCGTCTCGAGCAGGTTGTCCAGGTTGGTCCGCGCCTTCGCCGAGACGTCGACGAACTCGTTCTGGCCGCCCCACTCCGAGGGCACGATCCCCAGCTCCACCATCTGCTGCCGCACGCGCGTAGGATCGGCCTCGGGCTTGTCGATCTTGTTCACCGCGACGATGATCGGCACGCCCGCCGCCTTCGCATGGTCGAGCGCCTCGATCGTCTGCGGCTTCACGCCGTCGTCCGCCGCCACCACGAGCACCACGATGTCCGTCACCTGGGCCCCCCGGGCCCGCATCGCCGTGAAGGCCTCGTGGCCGGGGGTGTCGATGAAGGTGACCTCGCGTCCGTTCGTGTGCACCTGATAGGCGCCGATGTGCTGGGTGATGCCGCCGAACTCCTGCGACACCACGTCGGTCTGCCTGATCGCGTCCAGCAGGAGCGTCTTGCCATGGTCGACGTGGCCCATGATCGTCACGACGGGCGCCCTCGGCTCCAGCTGACTCTCGTCGATCTCCTCTTCAGGCTCCTCGTCGTCCTCGATCTCGACGATCTCCGCCTCGAAACCCAGCTCCGCGCTGAGCAGCCGCAGCGCGTCGTCGGACAGCGATTGGGACGCCGTGACCATCTCGCCGAGGGCGATCAGCGTCTTCACGACCTCGGCCACGCTCCGGCCGGTCTTGTCGGCGACGTCTTGTGGTGTCGAGCCGTGTACGAGCTTCAAGGCCGGAAGGTCCGGTCCGGCGGGTTCGACGGCCGTGGGTGCCGCCACCGGTAAAGCCACCTCGGCGGGTGCGGCCGAGGGCTCGGGTTCGGCCATCACCGCCGTCTTGGCCTTGGCCGCGGGTGGCGTCTCGGGCTCGAGGACCTCTTTCCTCCTCGAGGGCCGCGGCTTGGGGAGCGGTTCCTCCACGGCCTCCTTGATCTTGGCCTCGGGCACCGCCTTGCCACCCGATGCCCGCAGGCGAGGCACCGCCTGATCGGGGACCGACGACGACGCGGTGAGGCCGTCGATCCCCATCTCCTTCAGCGACGCGAGCAGCTCCTTGCTCGCGACGCCCAGCTCTTTGGCAAGCTCATGAACCCTCAATGATCCAGTTCCCCCTCGATATCCGCCCTAAGGGTAGCGGCTCCGTGCTCGTCCAGACCGGTCCGGAGCGCTCTGGCGAGCGCGCCGTGCGACAGTGCCGCCTCGAGGCACGCGCGCCGATGATGCACGTACGCGCCTCTCCCCGGTTCGGAACCCCGCAGGTCCATCCGGACCGAGCCGCCCGCGACCGCGACGAAGCGGACGAGATCGCGTTTGTCGCCTCGCTCCCTGCAGCCGACACACGTCCGCGCGGGTACGTGCGCCGTCGGCACGACTACGCCTCCGCCTTCTCCTCCGCCGCCTCCTCCGCAGACCCCTCGACGGCATCCTCGACGAGGACCGGCTCACCCGCACCCTCAGTGGCCGAAGGCTCCGTGTCGGCAGGTGCGGGGGCCGAGTCGTCGCGCGTGGTTGCGCCGGGCTCGGCCTCGGTGGCGGCCGAGTCGCCCCCGGCGGCTGCGGCGGAGTCGGCGCTCGACCCGTCGCCACCGTCGGTCGCATCCCCGGCCTGAGCGGCCCCCGAGCCCTCCGAAACGAGCTGGGTCGAAGACGGCGAAGGCTCCGCCGCAGCCGCCGGCTGCGCGGGCTGCGCAGGCCGAGGCCCGCCGCGCTGTTCGTCGGCGAACTGCGTCTCGCTCTTGATGTCGATCCGCCAGCCGGTGAGCCGGGCCGCGAGCCGCGCGTTCTGCCCCTCGCGGCCGATCGCGAGCGAGAGCTGGTAGTCGGGAACGATCACGAGCGCGGTCTGGGTCTCGGGGTCGACCCGAGCCTCTCGCACCTTCGCCGGCTGGAGGGCGTTGGCGACGAAGGTCGCCGGGTCGGCGCTCCACGGCACCACGTCGATCTTCTCGCCTCGGAGCTCCGTGACCACGTTGCGCACCCGAGAGCCCTTCGGGCCCACGCACGCGCCGACCGGGTCGACCGCGGGCTCGTTGGACGAGACCGCGATCTTCGAACGGTGGCCGGGCTCGCGGGCCACCGCCTTGATCTCGACGATCCCCTCGGCGATCTCGGGCACCTCGAGCTCGAACAGCTTCTTGAGCAACCCGGGGTGGGTCCGCGACACGACGATCTGCGGCCCCTTGCTCCCCTTGCGGACCTCGGTGATGTAGCCCTTGAGCCGCTCGCCGTTGCGGTACGGCTCGCTCGGCACCTGCTCGGCCTGGGGCAACAGCGCCTCGACCTTGCCGAGATCCAGGAGCGTATACCGGCGCTCGGACTGCTGGACGATGCCGGTGACGACGTCGCCCTCACGGCCGGCGAACTCCTCGTAGGTCATCTCGCGCTCCGCGTCGCGGAGCCTCTGGAAGATCACCTGCTTCGCGGTCTGCGCGCCGATCCGCCCCTTGAACTCGTCGGTGACCTGGACCTCCTGTTCGGACAGGACCTTGGTCTCGACGGTGATCTCGCCCTCCTCGTCCTCGTGCTCGATCCGTTCCAGCTCCTGGACCCAGACGCGCAGGTCACCGCTCTCCGGGTCGATCTTCGCCCGCACGCCGAAGGTCTCCTCATCGAGCTCCGGGTGCTGCTGCTTCCACCACGACTTGTAGGCGGACGCCATCGCTTCCTCGAGCCCCTCGAGGATCGTCTCGAACGCGATGCCCTTCTCACGCTCGAGCTCGCGCAGCGCCGCGATCATCTCCTGGTTCATGTCCTGCTCCCAGCCCTCTTCCACGCGAAGACGGTCCTCGCCGAAGCGATGCCGTCGTAGGGGACGCGCAGCTCTCCGCCCTCGGATGCGATCACGATCGCCTCCGCACCGGCCGAGACCAGCGCGCCCTCGTGGACCCTGCGTCCGTCCACCGGCTCCGCCGTCTTCACCCTCACCTGTTGCCCGACGCTCCGTTCGAAGTGCCGGGGTTCCCGGAGCGGCCGTTCCAACCCGGGCGAGCCCACCTCGAGCTCGTACGGGCGATCCTGCTCGAACCCTTCGAGATCGAGCCTGCGCGACAGCCTCTGCGAGATCGTCGCGATGGTGTCGAGGTCGACGCCGCCGTCCCGTCCGTTCCCACCCGCCCGGTCGACCTTCACCCGCAGGATCCGGCGACCGGCCTCCCGGTCGAACGAGACCTCCCACACCTCCAGCCCGGCGTCCTCTACGACCGGCCGGACCAGATCGCCGACCTCCTTCTCGCGCACCTCGAACGACCCCTTCGAAAAGAAAAGTGGGCGCGAGCCCACTTCCGGGTGACACCGCTCCGTTTCTGCTGCTCAGTATACCCGACGTGCATCGCTCCGAAGCCCGAGCGCGTCGCTCACAGGCCTCGGCGTTGCCCGTCGGGCGTGTTCCAGTGGTCCCTCGCCCCCATCCGCCGCACGATGCGTGGGTCGTCCCAGCCCCGGTGGACGCGGATCCCCAGCTCGCGGCAGACGGCCTCGGCCGCCTCCTCGTCCTCGAACTCGTCACGCACCCACAGGCCGGTGGCGTCCACGAGCACGAGGTCCCAGGTCCGCAACCCGACGTGCTGGAGGACCGCCTCGACCTCGGGCCGGAGCTTGACGAAGTCTCGGAGGGCGTTCGGCGCCCTCACCGTAGGCGCTCGAATGTGCCCACGAGAGTCAGCCTAGGGGGCGGTCGCGAGCAGGTCCACCGCTCGCGCTGGCGGCTTCGGCGAGCGGCGCCTGCGACCGTTCCCCGGTCGCGCGGACCTTGAGATCGGCGGTGCCCGCCTGGACGCCGCGCTTGCCGATCACGACCTGGACCGGGTAGCCGACGAGGTCGGCGTCGGCGAACTTCACACCGGCCGTCGCCTCCCGGTCGTCGATCGCGGCGTCCACGCCCGCCTCGAGCAGCTCCCTGTACACGCGCTCGGCCTCCGCCACCACCCGCTCGTCGTCGCGGTTCGCGAGGATCACCACGATCTCGAACGGTGCGAGCGACCTCGGCAGCCGGAGCCCCCCATCGTCGTGGAACTGTTCGACCGCGGCCGCGAGGATGCGCGAGATGCCGATGCCGTGGCTCCCCATCTGGTACGGACGCTCGGATCCGTCCTCATCCACGAACGTCGCCTCGAGCGGCGCCGAGTACCTCGTCCCGAGCTGGTAGATGTGGCCGACGACGATCGACCGCCCCACGCGGAGCTCACCGCCGTCGTTGGGGCAGCGGTCGCCGTCGCGGAGCGCGACGAGGTCTTCGTAGCGGTCGACGCGGAAGTCGCGCCCGACGTTCGCGCCCGTGACGTGGTGATCCACCTCGTTCGCACCCGTCACCCAATCGCTCTCGCCACGCACCGAGGGGTCCGCGAGGATGGTCACGTCTTCGCTCAGACCCTGCGGACCCACGTAGCCCTTCGCATATCCTCGAGCGGCGAAGTCCGCGTCCTCGAACCGGCGGACCGGAGTCGGGAACATCACGCGCTCGAGCTTGGCCTCCTCCACCTCGCGGTCGCCGGGCAACAGGACGGCGACCGTCCCACCCCCGGCGTCGAACAACATGGTCTTGAGCGTCCGCTCGGGCGGCACGCCGAGCAGCTTCGAGACCGCGTCGATCGTCGCCGCGTCCGGCGTGTGGACCTTCTCGAGCGGCGTCGATCCGTCGACCGAGGCAGGTTCGGGCGGTCGCGGGGTCGCGGCCTTCCAGTCCGCGAGATAGTCGCCGTTGACGCACTCGACGAAGAGGTCCTCCCCAACGTCGGCCCGCGCCATGAACTCGTGGTTGACGCCACCGCCGATCTGCCCGGGCTCGGCCTCCACGACGATGTACGAGAGCCCGCATCGGTCGAAGACTCTCCGATAGGCCTGCAGCATCGTGTCGTACGAGCGCGCCATCCCTTCCTCGTCGCGATCGAACGTGTAGGCGTCCTTCATCAGGAACTCGCGCCCTCGGAGCAACCCGAACCGCGGGCGGAACTCGTCTCGGTACTTCCATTCGATCTGATACAGGTTGACGGGAAGATCGCGGTAGGACGGCAGATCGGCCGCGACGAGCTGCGTGACGACCTCCTCCTGCGTAGGTCCGAGGAGCATCTCCCGCTCGTGCCGGTCCTTCAACCGGAACAGCGTGTCTCCGTACAGATCCCAGCGACCGGTCGCCTTCCACGGCTCGCTCGGCAGCAGGATCGGCATCCGGAACTCCTGCGCCCCCGATGCGTTCATCTCCTCGCGGACGATCCGTTCGATCCTGCGGATCGAACGCAGACCCAGCGGCAGGGTCGTGTAGACCCCCGCAGCCACCTGGCGGATGAACGCGGCGCGCAGCAGCAGACGATGCGACGCGATCTCCGCGTCGGCGGGATCGTCGCGCAGGGTGGACGCGAAGACTGCCGAGAGCCTCATGGCGGCTCAGGATACCGGTCGGGCTCGACCCTAGTTGTCGGTGACCGTACTGATGAACTGCTGCCATTGGGCGGACGACGCCGCGTACTGGTTCGAGGTCGCGAGGAACTGACCGTCCAGCGGGTCGCGGTTGATGGCGGTGTAATCGCCCCAGCGTTCGGGCCCGTTGCTGGCGTCGTACGTCGCCGATCCCGCCCGGAGGAGAAGCTGCGTATCGGCCGTCGAGTTCGATGGGATCGTGGCGACCCATGCCGAGAGGAACTCGTCGTGCGGATCGCTCGCCCGGCTGTACGTCACGAACAGCGTCCCGCTGGAGTCGGTCGCCACGGTCGGCCATCCGACGTCGACCTCGGTCGAGCCGATCACGCCCTTGCGGGCGAGAACGGAGTTCCCGAGGTTGCTCTTCGGGTTGACCTCGTACCACTGCACCGCCGCCTCCGGATACGACCCCGTCAGGACGTCCGGCTTGAAGTTCTTGAACACCGTGTGCGCGGCGAACAACTCGTTGCGGTCGGCGTCGTAGAACGCGTTGACGAGACGGAAATCTCCAGGGTCCCACCAGAAGTCTGGGTCGTTCACTCCGCCGCCGCCTTGCGATCCCAGCGGTGGGACCGACACTCTCCCCGTGGACCCGCAGCAAGCCTTCTTGAGCCTGAAGCCCGTCGCCGTCGGCTTGATCCGCCACAGCACCAGGTAGTCGAACTTGCCGTCGATGGGCTCGAACGAGATCAAGAGTTGTGCGCCCGGCGACGATCCCACGGTTTCGGCGGGGCGAAGCGTGAAGGACTGGAAGCCGTTGGTGTCACGCGTCTTCGTGCCGCCGAAGACCGTCGGCATCGGGGCCGGCTGCGTGCAGTCGTACAGACCGGTCTTCTCGATCGTCATGATCTGCGAGTGGCGGAACCTGCCCGTGCTGCTCGGGAAGGTGAACTGGTTGGTGGTGATCGTGACGCGCGTGTCGTTGTATCCCACGCCCGGATAGTCGGCCCACAACCGTGGGCTCCCGGGGAAGGCGTCGCCCGGGAACGACGTGGGGCACCACGTGCCCGTGTTGCTCGCGGTGGCGTCGGGGATCGCGACGGCCACGATCAACGAGAGACGAGGCGAGTCCTCCTGGACCAGATAGACGACGAGGAACGTGTCGTTGTACTGGTCGTAGACGACCTTCGGGTCGAACGACAAGCGTCCCGACGAGTCCGGGTGGAGCGCGTCCAGCTGGATCGGCGCGACGACCTGCACACCCGTCCGGTCGTAGACCGCCACCTGCGTGTTGACCGCCACGACATAGAAGCTGTCGCCGAGCGCGCCCGTCGTGTCGGACGGTCGCGAGAAGGGGTCGGCGAGCCCGTCGAATCCGAACTGGAACGCCGGGAACCGAGTGCCTGGAGCTTCCGTGGAGCCCTGCGTGGAGAGCCGTGGACGTGACCGCTGCGCGAACACCTCGAACGACGTGGGCCTGTTCTGCGACGCGGCGGTGACGTGCCCGTGCACGATCGCTCGAGCGGCGGTCCGCGCGTGCGGTCGGGCTTGCCGTTCCGCCGCCGCCGGAGCGACCAGCAGCAACCCCGCGCCGGCGACCAAGCCGGTCAGGACGGCAAGCAACCTACGGGACGTTCGCATCGCGGGTTCCCCCCCTTGTTCCGTGGCGCAACACCCTACCCCACGCCCCGAAACCAGGTCGACCGCGACGGACGCGCCGGTCACCGCCCATGCCGGCTCGGCGGGTCCGGGTAGGGTACGGCTCTCGCGAACGGATGCCGGCGTCCGGCGAAGGAGAGCACGTGAGGGTTCGTCCCGATCGAGACACGTTCGAGCGCGAGGCCGAGGGGTTCGCGCTCGCACCGGTCTGGACCGAGCTGCTCGCCGACGTCTCGACCCCGGTCGGCGTCTTCCCGGCGCTCGCCGGTGACGGATCGGGCGTGCTGCTCGAGAGCGTCGAGCGCTCCGAGCGCTGGGGGCGGTACTCGTTCGTCGCGGGCGACCCCGCGGCGATCGTCGTGCTCGATCGGGACGGCCTCCGGGTCCAGGACGCCACCGACCGACTGTCGCTCGAGACGCCGAGCAGCGGTGACGCCCGTGCGGATCTCGTCGCCCTCGCTCGCTCGCTCCGAGCGCCCCGGGTCGACGGCCTGCCCTCGCTCACCGGCGGGCTGATGGGCTTCCTGTCCTACGAGGCGGCGGCGCTCCTCGACGGACACCCCTTCCCCGACGGCGACACCATGGGTCCCCCGATCGCGCTGATGCTGGTGGACCGGGCCGTCGTGTTCGATCACTGGCGCCAGCGCATGCTCCTCGTCGCGCACGTCCGCCCGGACGCCTACGACGAGGGCGCGGACGCGTTGAAGGACCTCGCCGGGCGGCTGTCGTCCCCGAGCGCCCCCGCGCCCGACCCGTTGCCCGGGCCGGCGGCGGCGTACGCCGACTCGCTCGGCGAGCCCAACATGCCGGACGACCGCTACCGCGAGATCGTTCGGACGATCAAGGAGCACATCGTGGCGGGCGACATCTACCAGGGTGTCCCCTCGCGGCGGGTCGGCTTCGCGTGCTCGGGCGGCGGGTTCCCCGTCTACCGGCGCCTCCGCGTCACGAACCCGGCTCCCTACATGTTCTTCGTGCGGATGCTCGGCCTCGAGCTCGCCGGCTCGTCGCCGGAGCCGCTGGTCCGAGTCGAGGGGCGGACCGTGACGAGCCGCCCGATCGCCGGGACGCGCCCACGCGGGGAGACCGAGCTCCGCGACCGTCTCTACGAGCACGAGCTCCTCGCCGACCCCAAGGAGCGCGCCGAGCACGCGATGCTCGTCGACCTGGCCCGCAACGACCTGGGCCGCGTGTGCACGCCCGGGACGGTCCGGCCGAGCGAGCTCATGTCGGTCGAACGCTTCTCGAAGGTCATGCACATCGTCAGCACGGTCGAGGGCGAGCTCGCCGAGGGCACGCATCCTCTGGACGCGCTCGCCGTCACGTTCCCCGCGGGAACCGTGACGGGCGCGCCGAAACGCCGGGCGATGGAGCTGATCGCGGAGCTCGAGCCCACCGCACGCGGACCGTACGCGGGTGCGGTCGGCTACTGCACGTTCGCCGGGGACCTCGACTTCTGCATCACGATCCGCACGGCGGTGGTCGCCGACGCGACCGCGTACGTGCAGACCGGTGCCGGCGTCGTCGCGGACTCCGACCCCGACGTCGAGCTCGCCGAGACGAACGCGAAGGCCGCGGCCCTCCTGCCCGCGATCTTGGACGCGGAGGCCTTCGGCGCCGAGGAGGGCACGTGATCCTCGTCGTCGACCACTACGACTCGTTCACCTACAACCTCGTGCAGCTGATCGAGACCCTGGGAGCGACGACCGAGGTCGTGAAGAGCGACGCCGAGCCGGCCGAGGCGCTCGTCGCGCGGGAGCCGGCAGCCGTGGTGCTTTCGCCGGGACCGGGGAGGCCGGAGGACGCGGGATGCTTCACCGAGCTCTTGCGGATCCTGCCGGAGGCGACGCCGGTGCTCGGCGTTTGCCTCGGCCACCAGGCGATGGGGATCGTCGCCGGCGCCCGCGTCGAGCGCGTGACGCCCGTCCACGGCAAGGCGTCGCTCGTCCATCACGACGGCCGAGGGATCCTGTCCGACGTTGCGAACCCCTTCGAGGCGGGCCGCTACCACTCGCTGGTCGTGACCCGTGAGGGTCTGCCTCCCGAGCTCGAGCTGACCGCCTGGAGCGACGACGAACTCGTGATGGCCGCACAGCATCGAACGCTGCCTCGGTTCGGCGTCCAGTTCCATCCTGAGTCGATCCTGACACCGGACGGCCCGAAGATCATCCGGAACTTCCTGTCCCTCGTCGGGCAGCGCACCCGAGCTCGAGCGCGCGAAGGGCCGGAGCCGTTCGGCTCCGGCCCCACGAAGGATGGTCGTTCCTAGCCGCCGTACCTCAGCTTCAGCTCACCGACCGGCATCATCACGAACCTGTTCGGGGTCTTCTCCGCGACCACGGCCTCGTTCACCGGGATCGGCGAGAACGGCCTCGGCTGCAGCCCCGCCTTCACGAGTCCTGCAACGTGTGTCGCCGGCTCGAGCGCGGTGGTTGCACCGTCGTCGGCCGAGCCCGCCGGCTTCACGGTCCCTCCGTCCGACCGGACGAGGGTCCCGATCGCGAGCGCTGCGGCGACCATGACGATCGCGAACAGCATGATCCAGGTAGCCCGGGGAGCCCGCTTGCCTCCTCCGAGGGTCTCGATCCTGGTGGCCATCGACCTCTCCTCCCTTCGATGATGTCCTCGTCACCGTAGGGCGGGTCGGCCGGGGGTTCGGTGTCGGGCGCTACCGATCCGTCGTGATCGCGGTCACGTCAGATGACGGAGCGGCGAGCGAGCGCAGCCAAGACGGCGACCGTGCCAGCCGCCGGCGAAGCGGTTTACCCGGATGGAGCGGCCTCGCGCTCGGCCGCGATCTTCCTGGCCTCTTCGATGACACGCTCGACGAACCGGTCCTCGGGGATCTTGTCGATCACCTCACCCTTGACGACGAGGAAGCCCTGGCCCTTGCCCGCGGCGATGCCGAGGTCCGCCTCGCGAGCCTCGCCGGGGCCATTCACCACGCAGCCCATCACGGCGACGCGGATCGGAACCTTCAGGCCTTCGCGCTCGATCGCCTCGTGCACCTGTTTGGTGAGCCCGAGGACGTCGACCTCGGCCCGTCCGCAGGAAGGACACGCCACCAGATCGAGCCCACGTTTGCGCAGTCCGAGCGATCGGAGGATCCACGTGGCGACCTTGACCTCCTCGACGGGGTCGTCCGTGAGCGAGACGCGGATCGTGTCGCCGATCCCTTCGGACAGCAGCGTTCCGATGCCGACCGCGCTCTTGATACCGCCTGCGGGCATCGGGCCGGCCTCGGTGACACCCAGATGCAGCGGGTAGTCGCACGCGTCCGCGAGCATCCGGTAGGCCTCGATCATGACGCCGGGGTTCGAGTGCTTCACCGAGATCTTGATGTCGAAGAAGTCCTCGTCCTCGAGGATCCGAGCCTCCGAGAGCGCGCTCTCGACGAGCGCGGCCGGCGTCGGTGCACCGTGCTTGGCGAGCAGGTCCTTCTCGAGCGAGCCCGCGTTCACGCCGATCCGGATCGGCACGCTCCGAGCCTTCGCCTCGCGAGCGATCAGGCGCACCTTGTCCTGATACTTGATGTTCCCCGGGTTGATCCGCAGACCCTGGATCCCGGCTTCGAGCGCCGCCATCGCGTATTTCCATTGGAAGTGGATGTCGGCCACCACCGGAACGGTCGACTTGGACGCGATCGCCGTAAGCGCCTCGGCGTCGTCCCAGTGCGGAACGGCCACGCGGACGATGTCGACGCCGGCGGCCACCAACGAGGCGATCTGCTGCAACGTCGCGTTGACGTCCGCGGTCTTCGTCGTGGTCATCGACTGCACCCGGATGGGGGCGTCTCCTCCGATGGTCACGTCGCCCACCCGGACCTGGCGGGTCTTCCGGCGTTCGGTCAGCACGGCTCCAGTGTCCCATTCCCCAGCGGGGGCTACCGCTCGCGCGCTCGCGCTCGCTCCGTGAGCCGCCGCACCCCCGCCCGGCTACCCGCCGAACACGTGGAACACGACCTGCCGGTCCTTGGGCTCGTCCATCTCGAACAGGATGAGCCGCTGCCAGCGTCCGAGCATCGGAGCTCCGTTCGCCACCGGGATCGCGTGCGACGAAGCCGACAGGAGCATCGCCTTGACGTGGGCGGACCCATTGCGGCGCTCGTGCGACTCCTCGAGGTTCTGCGTTCGGCGCGCCAGGTCGTCGTGCGCGTAGTAGAGGTCGTCGGGGACGAGGTGAAGCATGCGCGCGCGGAAGTCCTCGAGGGCTCCGTCCTCCCATTCGTTGATGATGAGCGCGCACGTCGTGTGCGCGCAGAAGGCGACGGCCGAACCCTCGGTGACCCCCGAGTCCTTGATCGCCCGTTCGAGCTCCTCGGTGAGGTCGACGTATGCGTATCGCTCCGGCGCGGCGACGTCGACGGACGTGGTGACGGATCTCACTCGCTCCTCCTTGTTCCGTTCTCCCGGAGGCTACCGCTCGCGCCCCCGGCTCCGGGAGCGACCGGCAGCTCGAACGTGAAGGTGCTCCCTCGGCCCGGCTCGCTGTCGGCCCAGATCCGCCCCCCGTGGGCCTCGACCACCGAGCGGGCGATCGCGAGTCCGATCCCCGTTCCGCCGTCGTCGCGCGACCGAGACTCGTCGACTCGGTAGAAGCGTTCGAACACACGCGACAGATCTTCGGCCGAGATGCCGGGACCCGTGTCGGCGACCGCAACGTCGATCGAGCCGTTGTGGGGCGAAGCGGTCACGGTGACGCGACCACCCATCGGCGTGAATCGCACAGCGTTGTCGAGCAGGTTGAACAGCACCTGGTGCACACGCTCGCGATCGGCGAAGACCGGCGGGAGATCTCCCGGCAGGTCGTCGGCGAGCGTCACCCCCGGTTCGGGACGGGCGACCTGGATCTCGGAGAACACCTGAGACACGAGCGGAGCGAGCTCCACCAGCTCCCGCTCGAGGGGCACGTCGCCGGACTCGAGCCGGGAGAGATCGAGGAGCTGGTCCACGAGGCGTCCCAGACGCTCGGACTGCACGAGCATGATCTGGAGCGTCTCCCGGTCGGGCTGTTCGACGCCGTCGAGCAGGTTCTCCAGATGCGCGCGCAACGCCGAGATCGGCGTCTTCAGCTCGTGCGAGACGTTCGCGACGAGCTCGCGCCGAAGCAGCTCGAGACCCTCGAGCTCCTTGCTCATCCGGTTGAAGGCCTCGGCGAGCTTGCCGACCTCGTCGCGCGAATCCGTCACGACGCGCTGGGAGTAATCACCGATCTCCATCCGACGGGCCGCCCGGGCCATGTCTCGGAGCGGCTGCGTCATCCCGCGCGCCACCCACCGGGCGATCACCAGCGCGATCCCCGCACCCAAGACCCCCGCGAGCAGGAGCTCCCACCAGTGACCGCCGATCGTGAACACCTCGAACCCCACGCCCAGGATCAGGTAGACGAGCAGCAGGGTCGTCCCGACGGCGAACACGATCACGGAGCCGAGCTTCGACCGGATCGTCGGCAACCGCTGGAGCAGCGTCACGCCGGACTCACTCGTCCCCGAACGCGTAACCCACACCGTGTACGGTCCGGACGAACCGCGGCTCGGCCCCGTCCTCGCCGAGCTTCCGGCGGATCCGAGCGACGTGCGAGTCGACGACGCGGCCACCCGCGTAGTCGCGGTACCCCCAGACGCGGTCCATCAGCTGCTCGCGCGTCAGGACCACGCCCGGCTCCCGGGCGAGCGCCAGGAGGATCTCGAACTCGAGAGGGGTGAGCTGCACCTCCGCGTCGTCCACGCTCACCTTTCGCTTCGAGGGGTCGACGGAGAGCCCGGCGTAGTCGATCGGTCCGGTCGAGGGCGGCGAGGCGATGCGCTCGACGCGCCGGAGGATCGCCCTGACCCGCACCGTGAGCTCGCGCAGGCTGAACGGCTTCGTCAGGTAGTCGTCGGCGCCGACGGCGAACCCGGCCACCTTGTCGGCCTCCTCGGTCCGGGCCGTGAGCATCAGGACCGGCACCCAGCGTCCGGCCTGGAGCCGCCGGCACACCTCGAGACCGTCCATCCCCGGGAGCATCAGGTCGAGCACGACCAGGTCCGGGTCCTCGGCGCCGGCGAGCTCCAACGCCTGCGGGCCGTCGCCCGCGACCAGGACGCGGAAGCCCTCGCTCGACAGGCGGGCACGGACGGCCTCCGCGATCGCAGCCTCGTCGTCCACGACCAGGACGGTCTGCTCGGTCACCGGCCCATCGTAGCCGCCGCGCATCGCGGCCTTTCGCCGACCGTGTTGAGAAATCGTGGCGCCGCCGCCCGGTTCGGATTCCCGAGCGCGACCGCCTCCGGAGCGTCCTAGACGGGAGGCTTCACGAGGTCCACGTACACGACGGCGACCGTGAAGATGATGAAGAAGGCGGCGACCGCGGCCGAGACCGGGATCACCTTGCGCATGTCGACGGGGCGGCCCCGGATCTTCTCGATGGCGAGCACCGCGAGGTGCCCGCCATCGAACGGCGGCAGCGGGAGCAGGTTCAGCAGACCGACGAACACGTTCACGACGCCGAACAGGAGCAGCAGGTCTCCGAACCGGTCGTCGGAGGCGAGGCTCCCGGCGACTCGTCCGATGCCGACGACGCTGGCGGGGTCCTCATCCCTTCGTGGTTCGTCGGTGAACACGAGGGTGGCGAGGCGACCGATCCCCTCGGGTCCGAAGATCCGCCCGACGCCGCGCACCGTCCCGACGAGGTTGTCCCCGACGAGGTCGGCCGCGCCGGTCACCGACCCGAACACGCCCTCCGTGTCGCGGACGATGCTTCCGGGCCGCACGAGGACCCCGATCCGGCCGATCTGCTCGCCGTCCACCCCTTCCGAGATCACGGGCACCAGCTCCAGTCGCAACAGGGAGCCGTCGCGCAGGATGGTGAACGTGATGGGCTCGCCGACGTGCGCCGTCGTGTAGCGGACCAGTTCATCCATCGAGGGCTCGCGGATGCCGTCGACCGCGACGACCACATCACCGGCCTGGAGACCGGCGGCCGCAGCCGGCGACTCGACGCCCTCCAGTCGGGGGGCGACCTCGTCGATCACCGTCCCCGTCGCGACGGGCTCTCCCACGAACCCAAGCCAGAGCGCGAAGCACACGAACGCCAGGACGAAGTGGGTCGCCGGACCGGCGAGGATCACCAGCGCGCGCTGCCAGATCGGCTTGGCGCCGAACGTCCTCGGATAGTCCTCTGGCGCGATCGTCTCGTACGGGTTCATCCCGGCGATCTTCACGTAGCCGCCGGCCACGATCGCCTTCACGCCGACCTCGGTCTCGCCGCGCATCCGCGACCAGAGCTTGGGACCGAAGCCGACGAAGAACTCGGTCACCTTGATCCCGAACGCTCGCGCCACGGCGAAGTGCGCGGCCTCGTGGATCACGATCACGAGGATCAAAGCGACGATGAAGGCACCGATGCCGAGAGCGGCCATAGCGATACGTCCTAGCGAGCCTCGATGATCTCGGCGGCACGTTGGCGGGCCCAGCGATCGGCTCGCTCGAGGTTCACCACCGAGACCACGCTCGAGGGCGGTTCGTGCTCATCGACGACGGCCGTGACGACCTCGACGATGCGCGTGAGGGGGATCTTGCCCTCGAGGAAGGCCATGACCGCGACCTCGTTGGCCGCGCTCATGACCGCGGGGAAGGTCAGAGCGAGCTCGCCGACCCGATAGGAGAGGTCGATCGCCGGGAACGCCTCGCGGTCGACGGGTTCGAACGTGAGACGGCTGTCGGCGAGCGGAACGGGGCCGACGCCCGTCGGGAGCCGCTCGGGCCACGCCAGCGCGAGCTGGATCGGCAGCCGCATGTCGGGGACCGCGAACTGGGCGGTCATCGAGCCGTCCCGGAACTCGGCGAGCGCGTGCACGATCCCCTCAGGGTGGATCACGGCGTGGATCTGCGAGTACTCGAGCCCGAACAGGTAGTGGGCCTCGATCACCTCGAGGCCCTTGTTCATCAACGTGGCCGAGTCGATCGTGATCTTCGGCCCCATCTGCCAGACGGGGTGCGCGAGCGCCTCCTTCACGGAAGCCTTGGCGAGCTCTGCGTGGGTCCAGCCCCTGAACGGCCCGCCCGACCCGGTCAAGATCACGCGCTTCAGGTCCTCGCGGCGCTCCCCACGCAGACATTGGGCGAGCGCAGCGTGTTCCGAGTCGACCGGGATGAGCCGCTCCGGCTCGCCCTTGATGAGGTCGACGACGAGGTCGCCACCGACGACCAGGCTCTCCTTGTTGGCGAGGGCGAGCAGCTTGCCCGCCTGCAGCGTCGCGAGCGTTGGCGCCAGACCCGCCGACCCGACCAGCGCGTTCAGGACCATGTCGGCCTCGGAATCTCGCGCCAGACTCTCGGCCGCTTCGGGGCCCACGTGGACCTCGACGCCCTTGATCCCGCTGAGCTTCTCCTCCAGGTCGGCGGCCGCCTCGTCGTTGGCGATGGCCACGTGCGGCGGGAGGAACTCCCGGATCTGCCCGACCAGGAGCTCCTGGTTGGTGCCTGCGGACAGGCCAACGACCTTGAACCGGTCGGGGTTGTGCCGCACGACGTCGAGCGCCTGCGTCCCCACCGATCCCGTCGAGCCGAGGATCACCAGCGAGCGCATCGGCAAGAGATTACCCCGCGGCGCCCACAAAGGCCGTAGGCAGGCCTGACCCCGGGTGAGAGAGGTCTCAGAGCAGGATCAAGCGCAGGTAGATGAACGCGGCCGGGGCCACGAACAGCACCGAATCGATGCGGTCCATCACGCCGCCGTGGCCGGGGAGGATCCCGCCCATGTCCTTGATCTCGAGATCGCGCTTGAGGAGCGATTCCGCGAGATCGCCGAGCGGCGCGAACACGGCCACGACGACCGCCAATCCGACCGACCGGCCGATCGTGTCGAGCAGCGTCACCGACGGGGCCACGACGCCGACCGACACCGCGATCACCACGAGGGTCGCTCCGATGGCGCCCTCCCACGACTTCTTCGGGCTGACGTTGGGCGCGAGCGGACGACTCCCCCAGAAGTAGCCGACCCCGAACGCGGCCGTGTCGTACACGAACGTGAGCCCGATGATCGAGAGCGTCAGACCTTCGCCGTCGGGCAGCTTCAGGACCGCGAGCGCGTAGGCGGCGAGCAGCGGGATGTACACGACCCCGAGCACGGTGATCGCGATGTTCGACACCAGGTTGCGCCGATGCTGCACGGGAACGGTCATGTACCAGAGGAACGTCGCGAACAGCGAGAGCGCCACGATCGCGAGCATCGCGTTCTCGCCTCGGTAGTACCCGGCGCCGAGGACGAGCGCCCCCGAGACCAGACCGAGCGCCGTCGCCGGTTGATAGTGCCGCTTCTGCATCGCGAGGTAGAACTCCCCCTGCGCGAACAGCACCACGATGCCTGCGAAGATCGCGAACGCCCCGGGCCCGATCGAGATCGCGCCGACCGCAAGGACGACCAGGACGATGCCGGTGATGAACGCCATCGGCACGTCGCGGCCCGGTCCCTTGCGTTCGGGTTCGGCGCCGACCTCGATCGCGGTCGGTTCCTGCCAGCTCGGCCCGCCGAAACCCTCCGCGCCGACCCGAACGGTCCGTGCCGGTTCGGCCGCCTCCGAACCGTCGTCGCCCTCCTCACCGAGCAGCTGGGCGATCGCGACCTCCTCGGTGGGCTGCGGCCCCACACTCTCGGGCTCGACGTGGACCTCGTCCCGAACGGATTCGGCGAAGTGATCGGCCGCCGCCTCGACCGCTTGGATGTTGGGTGCTTCCTCGGCGACCTCGGGTTCGGTCTCCTCCATCAGCTCGGCGACCCCCGGTTCCTGCTCCGCGCCGGGGAGGTCGACGTAGCCGGGCGCCGACGCGACGGGCTCTGCGCCTTCGTCCGTCCCTGCGTCGTATCCCTCGGCCTCGGCCTCCGACAGGAACGACCCGACACCGTCCTCCTCGAGCTCGTCGGCCTCCTCGGCGTCGCCGGCCGGGACGCGCTCGGTCGCGGACGTACCCTGGTCCGTGTCGTCGGACCTGTCGGTGACGCCGGTCCGCTCGGCCGGAACGTCCTCGGCCGCGGGTTCGGCATCGTCCTCCTCCGGCTCCGTCTCGAACGCCATGGTCGAGCGACGGGACGGCTCCGGCTCGGCATCGGTCTCCTGCCCACGGGCGGGGGGTGGCTCGTCGCGCCGAGGGTCCGGGTCCTTGGCTTCGGACGACTCGGGCCAGTCGACGTCCTGGATCGGGGCGAAGAACTTCTCGAGGTCCTCGAAGAGCTCCTCGCCTTCGGTCCGGTCCTCGTCCTCAGCCACGCTCAGATCTCCTTGAGCTCGGTGTCCTTGTGGGCCACGACCTCGTCGATGTCCGAGATGTGCTTGTCCGTGAGCTTCTGGAGCTCACGCTCGGCGCGTACGAGGTCATCTTCCGAGATGGTGCCCTCTCGCTCAAGTTTCTCGAGCTCCTCCTTCGAATGACGGCGGATGTTCCGAACGGCAACCCGTCCCTCCTCGCCGCGGTGATGGACGAGCTTGCTGAGCTCCTTCCGACGCTCCTCGGTGAGTGGCGGGAAGCTGAGCCGTATCACCGTACCGTCGTTCCCCGGGGTGATGCCGAGGTCGCTCGCCATGATGGCCTTCTCCATCGAGGAGATCGCGTTCGGATCGTAGGGCGTGACCATGAGTGTGCGCGGCTCGGGCACGGAGAACGAGGCGAGCTGCTGGATCGGCACGGGCGTCCCGTAGTAGTCCACGACGATCCGCTGCAGCAGCGCGGGCGTGGCCCGTCCCGTCCGAACGCCGGAGAGCTCGTCCTTCAGCACCGCGATCGCCTTGTCCATCTTCTCGGTCGCCGCCGCCAGCGCGGACTGCACGGTCATCGTGGTGCGCTCCCGTGCACCAGGGTGCCGATCGGTTCCCCGGAGACCGCTCGCCGGATGTTCCCCTCGGAGCGGAACGCGAACACGATGATCGGGAGATCGTTCTCCATGCACAGGCTGATCGCGGTCGCGTCCATCACCTGGTAGCCCTCCCGAAGCACGTCGAGATACTCGATCGTCTCGAACCGCTCCGCCGTCGGATCGACGTGGGGGTCGGCGGTGTAGACGCCGTCGACCTTCGTCCCCTTCAAGATCGCCTGCGCGCCGATCTCGAGCGCGCGCTGCGCAGCCGTGGTGTCCGTCGAGAAGTACGGCGCTCCGATCCCGGCCGCGAACACGACCACCCGTCCCTTCTCCAGATGCCGGATCGCCCGGAGCGGGATGTACGGCTCCGCGATCTGCGCCATGTGGATCGCCGTCTGCACGCGCGTCGGCACATGGATCTTCTCGAGCGCGTCCTGCAACGCGAGCGCGTTCATGACGGTCGCGAGCATGCCCATGTAGTCGGCTCGGGAGCGGTCGATCCCGGGTGCCTGACGACCTCGGAAGATGTTGCCGCCGCCGACGACCACGGCGCACTGGACGCCGAGGTCGACCACGTCGGCGAGCTCGCGCGCGAGCAAACCGGTCGACTCCGTCGAGATGCCGTAGCCGGTATCCACGGGCGCGAAGGCGTCGCCGGAGAGTTTCAACAGGACGCGGTGGTACATCGGCCGGCTGGCCTCCTGCGCGTGGTCCCCCTCCGGCATGGCGTTACCCTACCCAGTCTCCTCGCCGAGCCGATACCGCACGAACCTGCGCACGGCCACCTTCTCCCCGACCTTAGCGGACATCTCGTCCAGGAGCTGCTGGATCGTCTTCGCGTCGTCCTTCACGTAGGGCTGGTCGAGCAGCACGGTCCGTTCGTAGAACGCCTTCATCTTGCCTTCGACGATGTCCGCGATGACGTTGTCCGGCTTGCCGAGCTCCCGTGCCTGCGCCTCGTAGATGCGCCGCTCGGACTCGAGCACGTCCTGCGAGACTTGCTCACGGGTCACGTAGCGCGGGGCGGACGGGCTCGCGACGTGGAGCGCGAGATCCTTCGCCAGCTGCTTGAAGCCCTCCGTGTTGGCGACGAAGTCCGTCTCGCAGTTGACCTCCACCATCGCGCCCACGGTGTTGTTGAAGTGGATGTAAGCCTCGATGAGCCCCTGGTTCGCCGAACGATCCGCGCGGCCCGCCGCCGAGGCCAGGCCCTTCGTCCGGAGGATCTCCTCCGCCTTGTCGATGTCGCCGTCGGCTTCCTGCAGCGCCTTCTTGCAGTCCATCATCCCGGCGCCGGTGCGATCGCGGAGCTCCTTGACCTGCTTCGCGTTGATCTCCGCCATCGCCTCAGCCCTCGTCCTTGATCGGTTCGGCGGGAGCCTGGGCCTGCTCGGGGACGACAAGCTCGGGCTCGGGCTCGATCTCGGGACCTGTGGCGCGCGTCACGACGGCCTCGCGGCCCTCCTGCCTGCCCTCGGCGAGGGCGTCGGCGATCAACCGGGTGACGAGCGAGACCGAGCGGATCGCGTCGTCGTTGCCGGGGATCACGAAGTCCACCTCGTCGGGATCACAGTTCGTATCGACGATCGCGATGACCGAGACGCCGAGCTTGCGTGCCTCGTTGACGGCGATGTGCTCCTTCTTGGTGTCGATCACGAAGATCGCGTCGGGGAGCCGCTCGAGGCTCTGCATGCCGCCGAGGTTGCGCTCGAGCTTCTCCTTCTCGTGGCGGAGCCGGATCGCCTCCCGCTTGGGGAGGAAGTCGAACGCCCCGGTGCGCTCCATCTCGCGGAGCTCGCGCAACCGCAGGAGCCGGCGCGAGACCGTCTGGAAGTTCGTCAGCATCCCGCCGAGCCACCGGGTGGTGACGAACGGCATCCCGACCCGGACGGCGTGTTCGGAGATGACCTCCTGCGCCTGCTTCTTGGTGCCGACGAACAGGATCACCCCGCCGCGTCGGCCGAGGTCCCTCGCATAGGCGTAGGCCTCCTCGAGCCCCGACAGGGTCTTCTCGAGGTCGATGATGTAGATCCCGGAGCGTTCCCCGTACAGGTACCGGCCCATCTTCGGGTTCCAGCGCCTCGTCTGGTGCCCGAAGTGCACCCCTGCCTCGAGGAGCTCCCGCCTGGTCACGACAGGCACGGTGCGCCTCCTTCCGGTTGTCCCTCCGCCCGGTTCGGCTCACCTCCGGCCCGGCCTCGTTCTCGGGGGCTGCGCTGGCGCATCCGCGCTCGCTTCTTCAGCCCCCGAACCCCGGCCGGGACCCCGGACGCGATCCCCGGGCGTGTGTGCTCGGCGTCGGAACGCCGGCGAACGCCGAGTCTACCAGCGACGATGTCACGCTCGGCCGGTAGCGACGGGCATGCGTCGGACCCCGGCTCAGCGGCGACCCGAGGGCCGCCGAGACGGCTCCCGTGCCTGGGTCCGTCGACGCGGCACCGGCTCTTCGGGGACGAAGGGCTCGACGACGATCCACCGATACGCGAGCCCGCCCATGAACGCGAGGTGCAGCACGCTCGCGGCCAGCACGAAGACCCATCCCACGAAGGTCGGGTTCGCCGTGATCTCCCCACCGCCCGGCGCCAGGCCGACGACGACCGGGAGCGCGATGAAGAAATACAGACCGCAGAACAGGAGGTGCCGGCTCCCCGGCAGCATCGCGGCTCTGCCCGACCGTCGGAGCGTCTCGACGACCCCTCTTCGCTGTCGGACCGCACCGGTCGGGGCGAACCCGAGGAAGAACAACCCGCCGACCAGCGAGGCGACCGCGGCGAGCAGTCCGATCCCCGGGCCGAGGATCGGGAAGATCACGTTGCTGCCGAGGATCAGCGTGAAGGAGAGCACCTGGACGACGATCACCGTGGGGATCGCCGCGAGCCCTCGGAGCAGGCCCCACGAGGTCACGCGTCCGTCCTCGAGCGACTCGACGATCATCCCGGCCAGCAAGGCGTACAGCACGCCACGGATCACGATCGCCGCGCCGGTGAAGATGAGGAACGTCGGTCCGATCCCCAACAGGCTCTCACCCGTCCCGAGATCGAAGTACGTGGCGATCGGGGGGAGCGCGAGGACGTCCACCAGCAAGGCGGGACGGCCCTCGAACCCGAGGGCGTGCAGGCCGAGCCACGCGAGCAACGGCGCGAGGATCGCGACGGCGAGCAGGGCGGGCGAGGACACGACGGCGAGGAGCCCGCGCCCGAGCGAGCGCCCGATGGGCGGCATGACCGAGCTCCCGCCACCTCCGAGCAGCCCGCTTCCGAACGGTCGGCGCGGTTCGGGCGGTGCATCCGCGACGTCGACCGCCACCGGATCCGGTGGCGGCGCGGGGGGTCGCCGTCGGCGCTTCTTCCCGCTCACGCGTCCTCCTCCTCGTCCGAGCCGGAGCCGACGGCTCGATCGGTCTCGTCCACGACGTCGTCATCGGGAGCATCGTCGTCGATCTCGTCCGAGCCTTCCGCTGCCGGTCCGAACCGCCTCCGGGCCAGCAGACCGGGGACCAACGCGACCCCGAAGACGAGCACGGCGGCGAGCCCGTACCGCGACAGGGTGGTTCCGACGTCGAGTTCCGTCGGCGACGGAACGTCGACCAGCGCTCCGTCCGGGTCGTGCTCGAACGCGATCAGGCCGGCCCCCCTCCCGCCTTTGACGGCGATGACCGCGTCGGTCGAGAGCGCGATCGTCCCGACCAGCCCCGGAGTAGGGTCGCTCTCCCAGACGAGATGCCCGGACGACACGTCGATCGCGACGAGACGACCGTCCCCCAACCCCAGGAGGACCGACGCACCGGAGACGACCGGCGAGCTTCGGAACACGACCTCGTTGAGTTGGTAGCTCCAACGCCGCTCACCGTCGTTCGCGTCGAGCCCGTAGAGACCACCCGAGATGTCCGCCGCGAACACGCTCTCGCCGTCGAACGCGAGCGAGGTCGCCGGCGAGAAGAGCGAGAGCGCGAGCGTCGCCCAGCGCTCGCCGCCGTCCCCGGCGTCCAGAGCTCGGACCCAGCGGTCGGCGGAACCGACGAAGACGGATCCCCCGCCGGCCGTCGGCGCGGATCCGGCCGTGGAGCTCGCCTGCAACACCACCGCCGGCCATCCCTGTTCCCCCGACGCCGCGTCGAACGCCGCGACGACCACCTGCGGCGTGTCGGGGTTGCGAGCCACCGCGTACACCTGGCCGTCCGAGACCGCGAGCGGTGTGTCGACGTGGCCGTCGAGGTCCTGCGACCACGTCACGGCGCCGTCCTCCAGCGAGATCGCTGCGACCGTGCCTTCCTCATCCCCGACGAAGGCGTTCGCGCCGTCGATCGTGACCCCGCTCCGGGACAGCGCCTGCAAAGGGGTTCGCCAGAGCTCGGTCCGGTCACCCAGGCCGACAGCAACGAGCGTCGAGGTGTCGCCCTCCTCGTCCGTGGCTGCGGGGGAAGGGCTCGCGGCGGTGGTCGAGGTGGGATCGCCGCCCGAAGGGCTCGCCGACGGGCTCGTCGGGTCGGCGGCGTCGACCGGAGCCGGGGCCCTCGAGGTACACGAGGATGCGACGACCCCCGGCCACCCCGATCGCCGGAACCGAGAGGGGCCCGCCCGCCCGGGGGATCTGCCACTGGACCGCGCCGGAAGCGACGTCGATCCCGTAGACGGCCTCCTCGCCCACGGACACCGCGAGATCGCCGGCGACGACGGCTCCCGAGAGTGCGTCGCCGGCCGGGGCCGGGAGGGTCCACGCCACCCGGTACGGCGGCGCGGGTCCGTCGGCGAGGACCCCCGGGTGACCCGGGCCTCCCTGGAACTGTGACCAGGTCGGTTCCTCCTGTGCTGACGCCCGCGTGGCGAAGAGCGCGAGCGATGCGACCGCGACCGCCGCCATCCCTGCGGCGAGGACGGCACGCGACGAACGGAGGTGCGTCATCGGGAACAGGTGGGCTCTCCTGGGGGACGGGGGCGCTCATCCTATCCGCCGGGGCGGGGGCCGACCCGGGACGACCGTGACGGTGGGCTCAGGCCGGGATCGGAACCAGGCGGATCAGATCCTCCACACCACTCGGAGCGAGGTAGTCGAGCGGATCGACGTAGACGCCCGCGAGCCTCACGCCGAAGTGCAGGTGCGGGACGGTCGAACCCGGATGTCCGGCGCCGGTCGTGCCGATCGGCTGCCCCCGGGAGACCGCCTCTCCCTTGCGCACGGCCGACGACGAGACCCACGAGCAGGTGCTCGAGAGCTGACCGCCGTGGTCGATCGTGATGAAGAGCTCGCCGCCGACCTTGCCGGAGAACGAGACGATCCCCGATTGGGGCGCGGCGATCACCGTCCCGGGAGCCACCGCGATGTCGAGCCCGCGATGCCCGGTGCCGTACGGTGTTTCGGGCGGGTCGAACCCACGGATGACCGGCCCCTCGACGGGCCACACCCACGATCCGAACGGCAGAGCGGGCGCGATCGCCGCTCTGGACGGTTCGACCGAGGATGACCACGATCCCGTCAGGAGCACCATCAGCAGGGGGAGGACCAACGTCTGCAGCGCCACGCCGGCTCTCCGATCGACGAACGAACGGCGATCCTATCCGGGCGAGACCCGCCGAACCGTGACCTGGTTCACATCGGCGGCGATCGACTACTCGGTCTCGACGAGCTGCAGCCGGAGCTGCCCGACCGCCTTGGTGTGGATCTGGCAGACGCGCGATTCGGTCAGGGCGAGGATCTCGCCGATCTCGGCGAGCGTGAGACCTTCGAAGTAGTACAGCGTGACGACGATCTTCTCGCGTTCGGAGAGCGAGTTGATCGCCGCGGCGAGCATCCCGCGCGTCTCCTGTCCCTCGAGCGAAGTGGTCGGATCGGTGCTGCGGTCGGCGAGCGTGTCGAGCAGCGACACCTGCTCGCCGCGATCGCTCCCGACGCTCAGGATCTCGTCGAGCTGAACCACCTGCACGAACGAGATCTGGTTGATCACCTCGTGGAGCTCGCGCAGCGTGACGCCGAGCCGCGCGGCCACCTCTTTCTCGGTCGGTGCGCGCTTGTGGATCGACTCGAGGTCCGAGTACGCCTTCTCGATCTCGCGTGCCTTGAACCGAACCGACCTCGGGACCCAGTCCATCGCGCGGAGCTCGTCGATGATCGCGCCCTTGATCCGCGGGATCGCGTACGTCTCGAACTTGTTGCCGCGACCCAGGTCGAACTTCTCGAGAGCGTCGATCAGCCCGAACATCCCGTACGAGACGAGGTCGGCCTGGTCGACGCTGGCCGGCAGGCCGGTCGCAACACGGCTCGCCACGTACTTCACGAGCGGCGCGTAATGCAGGATCAGGCGCTCCCGGGCCGACTCCCGCGCACCCGAGACCTCGCTCTGCTTGAACTCCGCCCAGAGCCGGGCGAGCTCGTCGATGGCTTCCGGGGAGGGGGGCTCGCGACCGCGGACCCTCGACGAGGTCGCGACCTTGACCGTCCTCGAGCGAGCCGCCGGCGCGTCGTTCTTCGATGACTTGACGGTCGTCGCCGGCTTCTGATCCTTGGCGGGAGCCTTGGCCGGCTTGGTCGGCTTCGCCGGGGTATCGGCCTTCTCGGTCTTGGATGCTCGAGGCATCAGGCCCTCGGATGGCTCTGCTCGTACGCCTCGAACAGACGTGAGCGGCTCACGTGGGTGTACCTCTGGGTGGTGGCCACGCTCGCGTGGCCGAGCATTTCCTGGACCGCCCTGATGTCGGCTCCTCCCTCCAGCAGGTGCGTGGCGAACGAGTGGCGCAGTGTGTGCGGCGTCACCCGCCGGCCCGAAAGCGCTGCGCGCCCGTATCGTCCCACAAGCCGCCGGATGTCGCGTGGGCCGATCGGCCGACCCCTGCGGTTCACGAACAGCTCGTCACCTCCCCGCGGTGCAAGGACGCTCCGCACCGTGAGCCATGCGAGCACGGCTTGGCGGGCGGGGTCGCCGAGGGGCACCTCGCGCTCCTTATCGCCCTTGCCCACGACCGTCACCCGGCCTCGATCGAGATCCACGCCGTCGACCGTGACACCCGCCACCTCGCTCACCCGGAGCCCCGAACCGTACATGAGCTCGAGGATCGCCCGGTCGCGCAGTACCACCGCGGACTCGACCTCGCTCGCGTCCTCGCCGGTATCGGGAGCCTCGACGAGCGCCGCGGCCTCGGCGACCCGCAGGACGACCGGGAGACGCGAGATCACCTTCGGCCGCCCGAGCAGGGCCGCCGGGTCATCGGCAACGACACCGCTGGAGACCGCCCACCGGTAGAACGTGTGGATCGCGCCGACGCGGCGGGCGATCGAGGCGCGCGCGTACCCCAAGCTCGTGAGCTGTGCCAGGAAGCGCCGGAGGTCGTCGATCCCGGCACCCGGCAGATCTCGACGGGCCCGCCGCAGGAACGCGGCGAGTTGCGAGACGTCGCGACGGTACGCCTCGACCGTCGCGGGCGAGAG
Source organism: uncultured Actinomycetes bacterium (assembly GCA_963731925.1). GTDB lineage: Bacteria > Actinomycetota > UBA4738 > UBA4738 > HRBIN12 > DASSJM01. The sequence goes on along the minus strand of CAVSXK010000004.1, from coordinate 61,856 downwards.
ATGACGCTCGAGCGCCAGGTGATCCGTGAACCCGTCGATCAGGGCAACGTCGGATCGAGGAAGGTCACGGGCTGCCATGGTCCTCCGGGCTCGGCGGGTGGGGTTCCAACTTGTACCAATCGCGGTCGGCTCGTTCAAGCAGCGGCCGCGGATCGGCGATCGCCGTGCACGGAGGGGGTTCGGCGGCTCGACCCGGCAGACGGTCGTCTGCAGCGGGCTATCGCTCGTCGATGGCCGCGAGCCTGCCCGCCCGGTCGGGCCTCGGCCGACGGGCCGTCAGCGTCGTCTCGTACCTGCCCCCGACGTTGCGGACGAACCCGCGAAGCTCAAGTCGCATCAGGACGCCCACGATCTCGTGGATCCCGACACCGAGCGCCGATGCGAGCCGGTCGGGCAGCGTGGGTTCGACGATCGCCTCCAGGACCCGGCGCTCCGCCTCGTCGAGATCGACACGCTCCGCGATCTCGGCCTGGACGAGCTCGATCCCGAGGTCGCCCAGGAGGTCGTCGGCGTCGCGGATCAACGTCGCGCCCTCGCGGATGAGCTGCAGCGGAACCTGCGACAGGGCACTCGCGACCGATCCAGGGAGCGCGAACACGTCGCGACCGAATTCCATCGCGTGCTCGGCCGTGATCATGGAACCGCTCCCTTTGGCACCCTCGACCACCACCGTCGCGCGCGACAGGCCGGCCACGATGCGATTGCGGGCCGGGAAGTGGTGCTGGCTGGGAGGCGTCCCGGGCGGGTACTCGCTGACGAGCGTCCCATCCTTCGCGATGCGTCGGATCAGGGCACGGCTCGCGGACGGGTACGCGACGTCGAGCCCCGATCCGAGGACCGCGCAGGTGAGGCCGTTCGCGGAGAGCGCGCCCTCGTGGGCCGCGGCGTCGATGCCCCGAGCCGCTCCGCTCACGACCGAGACCCCCGCGAGCGCGAGCTCGCGACCGATCGCGTGCGCCGACTCCCTCCCGAGGGCGGTGCACCGGCGTGCACCGACGACGGCCACGCCCGACGTCACATCGGGCGGAGGGCCTCCGATCACGTAGATCGCCGCGGGCGGATCGGCGATCTGGCGGAGCTGGCTCGGATACTCGGCCGACGCCCACGTCACGAACCGAGCTCCGCACGCCTCGGCGGCCGCGGCGATCGCGGCCGGGTCGCGGGCGCGGGCGAACGCCTGGTCGTGGTCGCTCCCGGCTCGTCCCTCGCGGATCCAGGCGAGGGTCGATGCCGCCGACCCGCGTTCGACCGCGAGAGCCATCAGTGAGCGCGGCGAGATGCCTCGGAGCGCGGACAGGACGAGCGACGCACGTCGGTCCTCGTCGTCGCCACCGAACCCGTCCGGCCAGACCGGCCACGGGGATCGAGCGATTCGGCGTGTGCCGTCAGCCGGCACGCTCGAGCTCCGGCGAGGGCGACGCCGAACGGTACGCGAGAGCCTCCACGACGTGGACCGGCTCGATCCGGTCGGCTTCGGCGAGATCCGCGATGGTCCGCGCGACCTTCAGCGTTCGGTCGAACCCGCGTCCGGTCAACCCGTGGAGGTCGACCGCGGACGCGAGCAGGTCGCGCGCGTCCATCGAGATCCGAGCCTCGCGGCGCGCGACGTGACCGGGGAGCTGCGAGTTGCTCGGGAAGCCGAGCTCCGCGTACCGACGCCGTTGACGCGAGCGGGCCACCTCGACCCGTTCGCGCACGGCGGAGGAGGACTCTCCGGGCTGCTCGCCGAGTAGCTCCTGCCGGGTGAGCCGCGGGATCACGAGCTGGATGTCTACGCGATCGAGCAGCGGACCCGTCAGCTTGGCGGTATACGTCTGCAGCCGATCCTCTCGGCACGAGCATCGCCGGGCGACGTCGCCGGCGAACCCGCACGGGCATGGGTTCGCCGCGGCGACGAGCGTGAACCTGGATGGGAACACCACCGACCCCACCATCCGCGTGACGACCACCCGCCCGTCCTCGAGCGGCTGACGCAGACCTTCGACCGCGTCGCGGCGGAACTCGGTGAACTCGTCGAGGAACAGGACACCGTGGTGTGCCAACGACACCTCGCCCGGACGCAGGAACGCCGTGCCTCCCCCGAGGAGTGCCGCGGGTGACACCGTGTGATGGGGGGAGCGGAACGGCCGCTCTCGGATCAGACCTCCCTCGAGCAGGCCTGCGACGGAATGCAGCTGGGTGACCTCGAGCGACTCGTCGCGCGACAAGGGCGGCAGGATGGTGGCCAGCCTTCGGGCGAGCATCGTCTTGCCGGCGCCCGGCGAGCCGACCATCAGGACGTTGTGCCCCCCGGCGGCGGCCACCTCCAGGGCGCGACGGGCCTGCGCCTGCCCTCGGACCTCGGCGAAGTCCACCGCGTGGCGCGGATCCTCCACCGGGCCGGCCGCCTCGGGCGCGCGGGACCGCCACGTTCCCCGGAAGAACCCGACGACCTCGGCGAGGGACGACGCCCCCACGACCTCCAGACCCTCGACCAGCGCCGCCTCCTCGGCGTTGGAGGTGGGGACGACCACGCCGCGCATTCCCGCGCGCCTCGCGGCGATCGCCACCGAGAGCACACCGGGGGTGGAGACCAGTCCGCCACGGAGCGAGAGCTCGCCCGCGAACACCCACCCCTCCAGCTTGGCGGGAGGCACCTGGGCCATGGCGACGAGCACCCCCATCGCCACGGGCAGGTCGAGCCCCGGACCTTCCTTCCGGAGCGTCCCGGGCGAGAGGTTGACGACCACTCGGCGCAGTGGCCACTCCAACCCCGCGCTCTCCACCGCCGGTCTGATCCGGTCGCGAGCGTCCTGGACACCCGCTCCGGGCAGGCCGGTCAGCGTGAGCGACGGTAGCCCACGGCCGACGTGCGCCTCGACGGCGACGAGATGACCGCGGACCCCGACGACGGTGACGCCGTTGACCCGTCCGTACACGCTGGGGCGACCCTAGCCGTAGGTACCGACACCTCAGAAGGCGTCCTCGAAGATCTCGACGTCTGCGCCGCGTGCACCGAGCCAGACGCTGGCCACGTCGAACCGAACGCGAGCTTGCTCGAACCCGCTCCGCTCGAGGTACGCATCGGCAAGGTTTCGGATCCTCCGCCGCTTGGACCACGTCACGGCCTCGTACCCGCCACCGAACGCCGGACCCGACCGAGTCTTGACCTCGCAGAACACGAGCAGGTCTCGCCGGACGATCACCAGATCGAGCTCGCCGAGGTGGCACCGCCAGTTCCGAGCGACCAGCGCGAACCCTCGCCGCTCGTAGACGCCGAGAGCGGCATCTTCACCGGCACGGCCTCTCGCCGTGCGTTCGTCCGTCGTGGGTCGGCTCACCCGGCGACGCTAGACCGGGCCGGTGACATGCCCTCCGGGGAGCGGGCCCGATCGGTGTTGTAGGCCGGTTCAGCGATTGCGGGGGTCGTCGGTCGTCTACTCGGGGAGCTGCATCGTGTCTTCGGGTCGGAGCTCCTCGACGTTCACGTCGTGCCGGGTCAGGACCCGGACGTTCGACACGAGCCGCGCGGGGCGGAACATGTCCCACACCCAGGCATCCCGGAGCACGACCTCGACCCAGCCGTCCTCGCGCTGGTTGAGCTCCACCTTGTTGGCGAGGTAGAACCGCCGCTCGGTCTCGACGACGTACGAGAACATCGGCACGATGTCGCGGTACTCGCGGTAGAGCTCGAGCTCGCGCTGCTCTTCGAAGCGCTCGATGTCGTCTTCTTCGGGGTTCACGGCTCCTCCAGCCTATCGCCCTCGTAGAAACCGGTTCGCAGGCCCTTGAACGAGAACCGGTGGATCGGCGACGGCCCGTGCTGCCTGATCGCGTCCCGGTGCTCATCGGTCCCGTACCCGCGGTTGTGGTCGAACCCGTACTCCGGGAATCGCCGGTGGTAGCGGTCCATCATCCGGTCGCGCGTCACCTTGGCCAGGATGGAAGCGGCGGCCACCGACGCGGTGACGGCGTCGCCCTTCTTGATCGACAGGTTCGGGATCCCCAGCCGCTTGACCGGGAAGCCGTCCGTGAGGACGTAGTCGGGCTCGACCGGCAGCGTGGTGATGCACCGACGCAGGAGCCAGACGTTCGTCTTGTGCATACCTCGACGATCGATCCGCGTCGGCGTGCACCGGCACACGGACCGCGCGACGGCGTCACGAACGATCCGCTCGTACGCGGCCTCCCGCTGGAGCCGGGTGAGCACCTTGGAGTCGTTGATCCCCTCGAGGTCGAACGCCGCGGGCAGGATCACGGCGGCGGCGACCAGCGGCCCGGCGAGCGCGCCTCGACCGGCCTCGTCGACACCCGCGATCAGGCGGAAGCCCTGGTCCCGAAGACCGCGCTCGTACCGCCCGAGGTCGAGGACTAGTGGATCCACCCGACCCTCGAAGGCGGCCACACGATCACGAACGCGCGCCCTACGACCTTGTCGACGGGGACGAACCCGAGGCCGAACCTCGAGTCGTTCGAGTTCAGGCGGTTGTCACCGAGGACGAACAGCGCGTCACTCGGAACCCGCTCCGGTCCGTAGTCCCTCGTGTCGACCGCCCCTTCCAGGTAGGGCTCGGGGATCTGGATCCCATCGACGAACAGCTTGCCGTTCCGCAGCTCGATCGTCTCGCCGGGAAGCCCGATCACCCGCTTGATGAAGTCCTCGTGCTCCGGCCGTTCGATGCCGAGCGCGCTCGACAACCAATGGACGAACCCGCCGACGATCCCCCGATCCGGACCGGGTCTCCCCTTCGGATCGGAGAACACGACGACGTCGCCTCGATCTGGACCGTACACCACCTTCTGGACGAGGACCCGGTCGCCCGGCTCGAGCGTGGGTTCCATCGAGCCCGATGGGATGAAGAAGGCCTGCACCACGAAGGTCTTGAGGACGATCGCGAGCGCGAGCGCGACGACCAACAGGATCGGAAGCTCGCGCAGGAACGAACCTCGGTGCGCCTGCTCGGCGGGGCGAGGCTCCGAGAGCGTGAACCCGCCTGCGGGCTCCTCGGAGCCCGACGGGCGCTCGGTCACCGCCTAGCCCTGGACCTCTGCCTCGGTGGGCTCGGGCTGGACCGCATCGACCTCGGTGGCGTCGGAGGCAGGCTCTGGGGCGCCATCCCCGGATGCCGACGCCTCGACGGAGGCTTCGGGGATCTCGGCGTCCGGAGTTTCCGAGGTCTCGGCTGCTCCCTCGTCGTCGGTCGTGTCGTCCGCCCCGGCTGAGCCCGCAGCCGCGCGCTCGGCCTCGGCAGCCGCGATCGCGGCGAGCTCGTCCTCGCCCAGCCGGCGCTCGCGGATGCGCGCCTTCTTCCCCCGGCGCTCACGGAGGTAGTAGAGCTTCGCCCTGCGGACGTGACCCCTCGACACCACCTCGAGCTTGCCGATCGACGGGGAATGCAGGGGGAACGTCCGCTCGACGCCGACCCCGAACGAGATCTTCCGGACGGTGAACGTCTCCTGGAGCCCGCCCCCCTGACGCCGGATCACGACGCCCTGGAAGACCTGGATGCGCTCGCGGCCCGCCTCGACCACCCGGACGTGCACCTTCACGGTGTCGCCCGGACGGAACTCGGGCAAGTCCGTGCGGAGATAAGGCGCGTCGACGAGATCGGTCTTGTTCATGGCGGGACGCCAATGGTAGCAGGGGGTCCGAGGTGCTCATCGGAGCGAGCGCGATGCGAGAGCGCCAGGCCCCGGGGAGCATGCGGCCGATCAGCTCTGGTCAGCGTTCGAGCAGGTCCGGGCGGTTGCGCCGGGTCTTCTCGAGCGCGGCCTCACGGCGCCACCGCTCGATCTCCGCGTGGTTGCCCGACAGGAGCGTTTGGGGGACCCGCATGCCTCGGAACTCGGCCGGTCGGGTGTAGTGGGGGTGGTCCAGGAGACCGTCGTGGCCGAACGAGTCCTGTTCGTGGGACTCCTCGCGGCCGATCACGCCGGGGACCAGGCGCGTCACCGCCTCGAGCACCACCAGGGCCGGGACCTCCCCTCCCGCGACGACGTAGTCGCCGATCGAGACCTCCTCGGCAGGGAGCCCCTCGACGACGCGCTCGTCGACGCCTTCGTACCGCCCGCAGATCAACACGAGCCAGGGTTCGGCGGCGAGCTCGCGCACGAGGGCTTGGTCCAGCCTCCGCCCGGCGGGTGACAGCAAGAGCGTGCGGCGCTCCCCGGCGCCGAGGCCCTCGACCGCGGCGAACACCGGCTCCGGCTTCATCACCATCCCCGGCCCGCCGCCGTACGACTCGTCGTCAACCTGGCGATGCTTGTCGGTCGTGGCATCCCGCAGGTCGTGCACGCGCACGTCCACGAGACCGGCCCCGATCGCGCGGCCGAGCAGGCTCTCGCGCAACGGGCTCTCGAAGATGCCGGGGAAGATCGTAACGACGTCGATCCGCACGAGCGCAGGCTAGCGCGACGGGATGGGACCCGGCCGTCGCATCACCCCGGCATCGTGAGGCCGGGGATCTCGCGGACGACGATCCGCTTCGCGTCCATGTCCACGTCCAGTATCACGTCCCGGAGTACGGGGATGAGCGTCTCGGTGCCCTCGTCGTCGACGGCCGACCAGACGTCGTTCGCGGCCGTGTGGATCACGTCGTGGACCGTCCCGAGCGCACGGCCCGTGTCGGTCTCGATCGCGCAGCCAACGATCCGGTGATCCCACCAGGACCCCTCGGGGAGCTCCGGCGACAGGGACTCGGGGACGACGAGCAGCGCTCTTTGCAGGGCCTCGGCCTGCTCACGGGTCTGCACCTCACGGAACCGAACCAGCAGGCGATCCTTGTGGGGTCGGGACGACTCGATGGTGAGCGTTCGACCGTCCTCGAGCCACACGGTCTCCCCGTCCGCGAACCGACCGGGGACCTCGGAGATCACGAGCACGGCGAGCTCGCCCTGCACACCGTGCGCCCGCGTGATGCGGCCGACCGCCACGGTCGACTCGTCCATCCTGACTCCCGCGTCAGTCGACGATCTCGACGCCCGTGTGCTGGATCCCCGCGCGCATCCCGGCCGCCTTCATGACGATCCGGATCGCGCGAGCCGTCCGACCGCCACGACCGATGACCTTGCCCATGTCGTCCTGAGCGACGCGGAGCGTGAGCAGGACGCCGCGTTCGTCGTCGACCTGCTCGACCTGGACGGCGTCTGGATCGTCGACCAGCTCGCGGGCAAGGTAGTCGAGGAGGTCCTTCATGTTCTCTCGCATGTTCTCCGGCATGTTCTCCGGCATGTTCTCTGGCGCGTTCTCTGGCAAGGGATCAGGACGCCCGCGCGTTCGCGTCCTTCTTCTCGGACGCGAATCGGTCCCAGATGCCGACCTTGGTCATCAGCACCTTGACGGTGTTCGACGGCTGCGCGCCGACGCCGAGCCAATACAGCGCGCGTTCCTCGTCGATCTCGATCACCGAGGGGTCGTCGAGTGGTTGGTACCTGCCGATGTTCTCGATGAATCGGCCGTCGCGCGGGCTCCGCTGGTCCGCGACGACGACCCGGTAGAAGGGACGCTTCTTCGCCCCCAGACGCTTCAACCTGATACGAACCGACATGTCCTTGTCTCCTATCGGATGGACGCCTAACCGATCCCCGGGAGGTTCGGCATCCCAGGGATCCGGGGCATGCCCTTCCCGCCCAGCATGCTCTTCATCATCTTCTTGGCCTGCTCGAACTCCTTGAGCAGGGCGTTGACCTCCGCGGTGGTCACGCCAGACCCGCGCGCGATCCGCGAGCGCCGGGACCCGCCGATGATAGCGGGATTCTGCCGCTCCTCCCTGGTCATCGACTGGATGATGGCCTGGGCGCGGCCGAGCTGGCCGTCGTCGACCTCCAGGTCCTTCAGCGCGTTCTTGCCACCCGGGACGCCGGGCAGCATCGCCAGCAGATCCTGGAGCGGTCCGAGCTTGCTGAGCGCCTGCATCTGCTCGAGGAAGTCCTCGAGCGTGAACCGTGCCGACAGCATCTTCTCGGCGGTCTCGGCCGCCTTCTCCTGATCCAGGTTCTCCTGAGCCTTGTCGATCAAGGACAGCACGTCGCCCATCCCCATGATCCGAGACGCCATCCGGTCGGGATAGAACGGCTCGAGGTCCTCGGGACGCTCCCCCGTCCCGGCGAAGAACACGGGCTTGCCCGTCACCGACGTGATCGAGAGCGCGGCGCCACCCCGCGCATCGCCGTCGAGCTTGGTCAGGACGAACCCGGTGGTGTCCACGTCCCGCATGAAGGCACGCGCCTGGATGATCGCGTCCTGGCCGGTCATCGCGTCGCACGCCATGACGACGAGATGGGGCTTGATCGCATCCTTGACTCGCCGCGCCTCGCGCATCATGTCCTCGTCGACGTGGAGGCGGCCCGCCGTGTCGACGATCACGACGTCGTGCGCTTCGCGAGCAGCATGCTTGACCCCGTTCCTCGCGACCTTGACCGCGTCCTTGCCGTCGGAGACGACGTCCACCCCGATCTCGCCGCCGAGGGTCACGAGCTGCTCGACGGCTGCCGGGCGCCATAGGTCGGCCGCGACGAGCAAGGGACGCTTGCCCTTGGACTTGAGATGCAGCGCGATCTTCGCGCACGCGGTCGTCTTCCCCGAACCCTGGACGCCGGCCATCATCACCACGGCGGGTCTGGACGAGGGCAGGGTGAAAGGGACCTGCGTGCCGCCCATGGTGGCTTGGAGCTCGTCGCGCACGACCTTGATCACCTGCTGGGCGGGCGTCAGGCTCTTCATGACCTCTTCGGAGAGCGCGCGTTCGCGGACTCGGTCGAGGAGATCGTCGGCAACCTCGGCGGCGACGTCGGCTTCGAGCAGCGCTGTGCGCATGTCGGTGAGCGCGGCATCCACCTGCTTGGGGTGGAGCTTCCCGCGCGAGCGGAGCTTCTTGAAGATGCCGTCGAGACGGTCGGTGAGCGTGTCGAACATCGGTCTGTAAGGTTACGACCCCGCCGGGGAGGTCTCGTTCGGTCCCTCGAGGACGCGCTCGACCGTTCGGAGCAGCGCGGTGGGCGAGAACGGCTTCGTGAAGTACTCGTCGGCGCCGAGGGAGAGCACGAACTCTCGGCCCTCCTCACCGGTCGCGGTGACGATGATCACTCGGATGTCCTCGGTCGAGGGATCCCCCTTGAGCTCCGACAGGACGTCGGCGCCGCTGGTCCCCGGGATGTTGAGGTCGAGGAACATCAGGTCGGGCCGGTGCTCGTGCACCATCGTCAGGGCGGTCCCCCCGTCGGGTGCCTCGCGGATGTCGAACCCCTCGTGCTCGAGGATCAGGCGCATCGCCTCGCGCATCGTCGGGTGGTCCTCGACGATCAGGATGTCGGCCTTGGCCACCGTCAGCCGCCCGTCCGTTCAGCCATCGAGGAGCCTGGCCGCGAAGGCCTCGCCGTCGAACGGCTCGAGGTCACCGACGCCTTCACCGGTACCGACGACCTTGACCGGCACCCCGAGCTGGTCGCGTACCGCCAGGACGACCCCCCCTTTCGCCGTGCCGTCGAACTTCGTGAGCGCGACGCCCGTCACGTCCACCGCCTCGGTGAAGGCCCGCGCCTGCGCGATCCCATTCTGACCCGTTGTGGCGTCAAGGACGAGTAGCGTTTCGTCGGGAGGTCGGCCTACCGCCTTCTCGATGACCCGGCGCACCTTCTTCAACTCCTCCATGAGCGGCTGCTTCGTGTGCAGGCGTCCGGCCGTGTCGACGATCAGGACGTCCGAGCCGCGGGCCTGAGCAGCCTGGACCGCGTCGAACGCCACGGAGCCCGGATCCGCGCCTCGTGCCTGCCGGACCAGGTGGGCGCCGGCTCGCTCGGCCCAGACCTCGAGCTGCTCGGACGCCGCCGCCCGGAAGGTGTCCGAGCCGGCGATGCTCACCCGCTTGCCCTGGTCCGCCAGCCTCGCGGCGAGCTTGCCGATCGTGGTCGTCTTGCCGGAGCCGTTCACGCCGACCACCAGCACCACGCCGAGGCGCCCCTGCGGCAGGTGGATCGAGGCCGGCTCACCCAGGATCGTCCGGATCTCCTGCGCGACGAGCGCCGAGGGGTCGTCCCCACCGCCGAACCGCTCGCGCACGTCGCCGACGATCCTCGCCGAGGTGACGGGCCCGACGTCGGCAGCAACGAGCAGCCCCTCGAGCTCGGACCACGGGTCGGCCACGCCGGCCCCGAACACCGACCGGATCCTTCCCGCCAATCCGACCCGCTGCTCGACCGGCGCCCGCGCCGCGACTGGCCGGTTCGGCTCGGCGAGGGTCGTCGGGGTCTCGCGCTCGAGGGGCTCCGGCGCCCGAGGCCGCGACCGGCGGCGCGACGCGACGAGGGCGAAGACGCCCACCACTGCCAGGACGGCGACGATCGACAGGACGATCTCCACGGCAGCCCGAGGCTATCGAACGGCGTCCGGCGCGGGGACCACTCGGGTCTCGCCGGCGACGACGCCGGTCGGGCCGGCGTCGTCGCGGGCCTGGCCCGCCGACGGCGTCTCGATCCGCTGGGCGACCACCTTCGAGGTGCCCTCCTTGCTCATCGAGACCCCGTACATCATCCCCGCGACCTCCATCGTGCGCTTCTGGTGCGTCACGACCAGCACCTGGGCGTCCTTGGCGAAGCCCTCGATGAGGCTGATGAACCGGTGCAGGTTGATGTCGTCCAGCGCCGGCTCCACCTCGTCCATCAGGTAGAACGGGCTCGGGCGCGCCTTGAAGATCGCGAACAGGAACGCGAGCGCGGTCAGCGCCCGCTCACCTCCGGACAGCAGCGAGATCCGTTTCACGCGCTTGCGACCGGGACGAGCCTCGATCTCGATCCCCGTCGAGAGGGGATCGCCCGGCTCGGTGGAGACCAGGCGGCCCTCGCCGCCCGGGAACAGCTCGGCGATCAGGCGCTCGAACTCCGCGGCGACGTCGCGGTAGGCGGCCTCGAACGTGGTGACGATCTCGGCCTCGATGCGCTGGATCACCTCCAGCAGGTCCCTGCGCGCGCGGCGCACGTCGTCGAGCTCCCGTTGCAGGAAGTCGTGGCGCTCCTGGAGCGCCTCGAACTCGCCGCCCGCGAGCAGGTTCACCCGCCCGAGCAACGCGAGCCGCCGCTGCACGAGCTCCGCCTTGCGCTCGAGCCCGGAGACGGTGTCGTCCTCGGAGAGCTCGGCGAGCGCGTCCTCCGGCTCGCGCTGGTGACCTTCGCGTAGCACGCGTTCGGCGTCGCGGATCCGGCGTTCGAGATCCCCGCGGGCGCGGTCCTCGTCTTCGTAGGTCTCGCGCAGCCGCTCGAGCTCGGTCGACGCCTCTCGCCAGAGGCGGTTCACCTCGGCCTCCGCGTCCGTCGCCGCGCGCTCGGCGACCGACGCGGCCGTCCGGGCTGCGATCGCGGCCTCGAGCGCAGCCTCCGCCGCGGTCGATCGTTCCTCCGCCGCGGTCCGCGCTCTGGCCGCCTGCTTCCGCCTGGGCGCGGAGGGTGTCGGCGTCCTGCGCCGCGAGGGTGTCCCGTTCGGAGCGGACCGAGGACAGGCGCGTCTGGATCCGGTCGCGCTCGCGTCGGAGCGTCTCGACCGCGACCCGCCCATGGATCGGCGGCTCGGGGGTGCGGGGCAGCTCCGGAAGCTCGTGAGTCACCGGCTCGGCCGCCGCGAGGGTCTCGCGCCAGGCCGCGGCCGCGTCGTCCATCCCGGCGAGCCGTTGGGTCAGGATCTCGTCCTCCTTGGCCACCGAGGCGAGTTCGCCGTCGATGCGTGCGATGCGCTCGGCGGCGTGGGTGATCCGCGCGTCCGCTTCGTCGACCACCTCGGCGAGCTCCGCGAGCTCCCCGGAGATCTCGTCGAGCCGGGCGCGACGGGGCTTCAAGGCCGAAACGGCTCTGGAGAGATCGCGCTCGACGACCGCGAGCTCGCGGCGGACCTCCTCGGCCCGCGAGTCCGCCGTCAGCGTGGTACGGATCAGCGCGGGTCCGACGAGCACGCCGTCGGAGGTGACGAACGACGCCTTCGGGTGTTCGGCGTGCTTGGCGGCCGCCTCCTCGAGCGTGTCGGCCAGGTAGATGTCCTTCAGCAGCGTCGAGGCGAGCCCGCGCACCGTCGGATCGGCATCGACGATCGAGAGCAGCGTCCGTTCTCCCGAGAGCTCGAACGCAGCCGGTCCGCCGCCCGCGACCGCGAGCGTGGCGCCCTCGCCCGAGGGGGCATCGGCGAGCGCTCGCTCGCCGTCTTCGTACACGACGGCGTCCGCGAGCGAGCCGAGTCCGGCTCGGAGCGCTCGATCCCATCCGTCGACCGCGCGGATCAGCTGGCCGAGGAGCCCGACGCCGCGACCGGCGTGCTCCTCAAGGAACCGAGAGCCGGGCGTCCGCTCGAGGTCGTCGAGGCGCGCCCGCAGCACGTCGCGCCGAAGCTCGAGCCGGCGGAGCCCCTCCTCGAGTTCGGCCACCGTGTCCGAGAGCCCGTGGCGCTCCCGTTCGAGCAAGGAGCGGCGATCGGCGAGCGGGGCGGTCGAGGCGTCGAGGCGCTCGACGTCGGCCGCGAGGCTCTCGCGTTCGGCCTCACCGGCGGTGCGACGCTCCCGAACCTGACCCAGCGACTCCTCCAGCCGCGATCGCTCGCGGTCGTGCGAGGCGAGCGATCGCCGGAACGTCTCCATCTCGGCACGGTGCGCGGCCGCCTCCTCGGCGACGCGCCGGCGCTCGTCCTCGGCGTCGCGCCGAGCGGCGGCGGCCGACGCGAACGCCACCTCGGCCTCCTCGAGCTCGCGAGCACGGCCCTCGAGCTCCTCCGCCGTCTCCGCGAACCGCGCCTCGAGTCGCTGCAGATCCTCCTCGAGCGCGGCCAGCCGAACACCGAGGTTCGTCTGCGCGGCGAGCACCTGACGGGCCTCGGCATCGAGGTCGACCGCCCGGCGCAGCTCGAGCTCGGCGGCCGACTTGGCCGCCTGGGCCTCGGCGAACGCACCCTCCGCCTCCTGCAGCGCCCACACGGAACGCGCGCGTTCATCTGCGGCACGCGCGACACGCTCGTCGAGCCCGTCCAGCCGTTCGCGGGCTGCCGTGCGGCGTGCGAGACCCTCGTCCCACCCTTCCCGGCGACGGTCGCGCTCGTCCCAGAGGTCGCGCAGGCGAGCGGCCGCCAGACGCACGGCGATCGAGTCGGCCTCGGTCGTGAGCGTCTCGTGGCGCTTGGCCATCTCGGCCTGCTGCCGCAGCGGCTTCAGCTGACGCCGCAGCTCCACCAGCACGTCCTGGAGCCGGAGCACGTCCTGGTCGAGCCCCGCGAGCTTGCGCTCGGCGCGTTCCTTACGCTTGCGGTGCTTGGCCACCCCGGCCGCTTCCTCGATGTAGGTGCGCCGGTCCTCGGGCCGAGCCGTCAGCACCTCCTCGAGCTGTCCCTGGCCGACGACCGTGTGGAGGGCCCGCCCGATCCCGGACTCGGACAGCAGCTCCTGGACGTCGAGCAGACGGACGACCTGCCCGCCGATCCGGTACTCGCTGTCGCCGGACCGGAAGATCGTCCGGCTGATCTCGATCTCGGTCATCGGCACGGGGATCAGACCGGCCGAGTTGTCGATCACCAGCCTGACCTCCGCCATCCCGAGCCCGGACCGCTGCGGGCTGCCCGCGAAGATCACGTCGGCCATCTGACCGCCCCGGAGCGCTCGCGCACCCTGTTCGCCCAGCACCCAGCTGATCGCGTCGACGAGGTTCGACTTGCCCGAGCCGTTGGGCCCCACGATGACCGAGACGCCCGGGGCGAACTCGAGGACCGTCTTGTCGGCGAACGACTTGAAGCCTCGGATCTGCAGGGAGCGGAGGAACATCGGAGGTCGATGCTAACAGTGGCCTTCGTCCCGACCGGGCATCTGGCCGGCGAAAGTTCGGGGACCGCTCGTCACCCCGTCACGCGGAACTCGGTCTCGCCCACGGGCTCCTCGGCCAGCACCTCCAGCCGTTCCACCTGCGCCAGGTCGGGGCCGCTCCGGCTCCAGTCGACCATCTCGTCGACGAGTCTCTCGGGGCCTTCGAACACCGCCTCCACCCGCCCGTCGGGCAGGTTCCGAACGGAGCCACCGAGCCCGAGACGGCGGGCGAGCCTCGCGCAGGTCGCCCGGTAGAACACACCCTGGACGCGCCCCGAAGCGACGACGCGTACCCGCTTCATCCGGGCATACTAGGTCCGTGCCCGAGTACGACCGGAGGACCGCGCTGCTCGTCGTCGACGTGCAGCACGACTTCGCGGACCCGGTCGGCAGCCTCTACATTCGGGGTGCCGAGGAGATCGTTCCTGTCGTGAACGGCGAGATCGCTGCCGCCGTCGATGCCGGGGACTTGGTGGTCTACACGCAGGACTGGCATCCGGAGTCGACGCCGCATTTCGAGAAGGACGGGGGGATCTGGCCCGTCCATTGCGTCCACGACACCTGGGGAGCTGAGTTCCACGCCGACCTCCACGTTGTGGAGGGGGCCCCGGTGATCCGCAAGGGGATCGGTGGCGAGGACGGCTACTCCGCGTTCAGCGTCCGCGATCCGCGGAGCGGCGAATCGTGGGAGACCGAACTCGGAATGCTGCTCCGCGATCGGATGGTGAAACGAGTGGTCATCTGCGGCCTCACCACCGACTACTGCGTCGTCGAATCGGTCTCCGACGCGAGGGCCCGCCACCTCGACGTCGACGTCGTGACCGCGGGGATCCGCGCGGTGGATCTTCGCAGCGGCGACGGGCAGCGCGCGCTCGAGCGCATGCGGGACGTCGGCGCGGTCCTCGTCTAGTCCCCTCGCTAGGACTGGCACTGCGGGCAGAAGTACGCGTTCCGGCCCGAGATCTTGACCGCCTGGATCGGGGTTCGGCAGCGACGACAGGGGAGCCCCGCCCGCCCGTACACCTTGAGCTCGTTCTGGAACTCGCCCGGCTTGCCGAACAGGTCCAGGTACGCCTCGTCCTCGAGCGTCGTCCCCCGGAACCGGATCGCCTCCTGCAGGACCTCCTGCATCGCACGGTAGAGCCGGCGCACCTCCTGTGAGGACAGCGTGTCCGAGGGGCGGTCGTAGCGCAGACCGGCGGCGAACAGCACCTCGTCCGAGTAGATGTTCCCGAGCCCGCTCACGAACTTCTGATCCATCAGCAGCTGCTTCATCTTGGCGGCGCGCTGCGCGAGGGCCGCTCCGAACGCCTGCCACGTGAACACGTGGTCGAGCGGGTCGATCGCGAGGTGCTGGAGCTCCTTCACCTTGCCGAGCTCGTCCGCGGTTGCGACGAACATCTCGCCGAACGTGCGAGGGTCCGCGAACCGGAGGTCACCGCCCTGCTGGAACGTGAGGACGACGTGCGTGTGCGGCGGGAGCGGCACCCGCTTGTTCGCGCGGACGAACTGGCCGCTCATCCCGAAGTGCGTCACGAGCACGTCGCCGTTGTCCATGTGGAGCAGGACGTACTTGCCGCGGCGCTCGGCCTTCGTGAACTTCCGCCCGACGACCAGGTCCGTGAACTCCTTGCGTTTGTCGTGCCGGCGGATCACGCGCATGGCGTTCTTCGACGGGCGCACCTCGGCCTCGGCGACCTTGCGACCCACGACGTCCTTCTCGAGGTCCCTGCGCATCACCTCGACTTCGGGGAGTTCCACTAGGCCCCCTCTTTCGGGGGGGCTGCCGCTCGGGCGGTCGCGCCCGCTCCTTGAGCCCCCCGCGCCCCGGCGGGCTCCGCGGGCTCGGCCCGCTCCGACAGACGGATGTAGGCCTCGTGTGCTGCCTGCTGCTCCGCCTCCTTCTTCGAGCGGCCGACGCCGGTCCCCCACTCCTTTCCGCCGAGGAACACCGTGGCCGTGAACTCCTTCTGATGGTCGGGCCCGCGCTCCCGGATCCGGTAGTCGGGAACCGCGCGGACCTCGGCCGATGCGAGCTCCTGCAGGATGGTCTTGTAGTCGCGTTCGCCCTCGCCCCGGACGTACGCGATCATCCGCGGCCGGAACACTCGCTCGATCAGCTTGCGCGCCGCCGGGAGGCCGCGATCGAGGTAGACGGCGCCGAGCAGAGCCTCGAGCGCGTCGGCGAGGATGCTGCTCTTGTCGAATCCACCGCTCATCGCCTCCCCGCGACCGAGCAGGATGAACCTGCCGAGCCCGAGGTCGCGAGCCACGTCGGCGAGGGCGCCCATGTTGACGATCGCGGCCCGGAGCTTGGCGAGCTCGCCCTCGGGCATCTCGGGGAACTCCCGGAACGCCGCATCGGTGACGACGATCCCGAGGACCGCGTCGCCGAGGAACTCGAGGCGCTCGTTGTTGGCGGGTAGCTCGTTCTCGAACGCGTACGACCGGTGGGTCAGCGCGAGCTGCCGGAGCGCGGTGTCACGGAACCGGACGCCGAGGACACGGTCGAGCGCTTTCGATCCTTCCGTGGTGTGCTCTCGTGCCACGCGCTACTCGACCTCGATGGCCTGACGGCCCGCGTAGTACCCGCAGTTCGCGCAGACGCGATGTGGCAGCTTCGGCTGGTGGCACTGCGGGCACTCGGAGTAGGTCGGCGGCTGCGCCTTCCAGTTGGCCTTGCGCTTGGCTCCCCGCGTGTGGCTCTGACGTCGTTTCGGAACCGGCATGGTTTCGTTCCTTCCTTCTCTCAGGTCTCGCTCAGTCGTCGTGGTCGGGTGATCCGGACAGGTCCTCGAGCAGGACGCCGAGCGCCTCCCACCTGGGATCGATGCGCTCGTGCCCCGGGCACTCGCCGAGGTTGCGGTCGCCACCGCAGATCTCGCACAGGCCGAGGCAGTCCGGCCGGCAGAGCGGCGAGAACGGCATCTCGAGCACCACCGCGTCGCGCACGATCGGCTCGGGGTCGAGCGTCAGGTCCGGAGCGAGCGCGTAGTCATCGTCCGGGCCGGGTTCGCGTGCGACGAGCTCGGTCATCTCGACGTCGAAGTCGCGATCGAACGCCTTCAGGCAACGGGCGCACCGCAGCACGAAGCGCCCCTCCAGCGAGCCGCGGACGTAGATGCCTTCGACCACGCTTTCCAGCGTGAGGTCGGCGGCGATCGGCGCGTCCTCCGGCACGTCGGCGAGCTCGGTCCGAAGACCCGGGACCGGCTCCTGGACCCGGACGGTGCGCGAAGCCCCCGGGTTCTCGAGGAGATCTCGGACGTCGATCGCTCGCATCATGCCTCCTCGTTCCCCCGATCCTCGGGCCCGTCGCCCGGCCCATCGTCGGAAAACGCCACCTCGGGTCCGAGCTCGGCGCTCGGGGCGCTGCGGAGCTTCTCGCGCCCCCCGACCACCTGATCGATCGTCCTGGACAGCCCGTCGTTGGACGCGATCATCTCCTCGAGGATCTTCTGCAGCGTCCCTTCGAGCTGGGCGAGCTTGGCGTCGACGTAGTCCTCCGCCTCCAGGCGCAGCTTCCGGGCGTCCTCCCCGGCCTCCTGGACGATGCGTTCGGCTTCGTCCTTGGCACGTTGCATGACCGCTTCGTGGGAGGCGAGTCGCAGCTGCTCGGCTCGCGCCTGTTCCACCATCACCTCGGCGTCGCGCCGTGCCTTGGCCAGGAGCTCCTCGCGATCCTTCACGACCCAGCGCGCCTGCTTGATCTCGTCGGGCAGCGAGGACTTGAGAGCCTCGATCAGCTCGAGCACCTCGTCGCGGTTCACCAGCGCCGAGGATGAAAGCGGCATCGACTTGGCGTCGCGCACCAGCTCCTCGAGCTCGGACAGGCGGGTGGTGAGATCCATCTACGCCGTTCCCCCGAGCCGGTCCCTGAGTCGCTCGGCGACGTTGGGGGGCACGAGCGTGGACACGTCGCCGCCGAAGCGCGCGACCTCCTTCACGAGCGACGAGGACAGGAACGACCACTGCGGGCTAGCGGTCATGAACAACGTCTCGACGCCGGCGAGCTGATGGTTCATCTGCGCCATCTGGATCTCGTATTCGAAATCCGTCACGGCCCGAAGGCCCTTCAGCACCACGTCGGCCCCTCTCCGAGTTACGTATTCGACGAGTAATCCGGAGAACGCCTCGACCTCGACGTTCGCGAGCGGGTCGAGCGCCTGCTTGAGGAGACCCACCCGCTCCTCGGCTTCGAACAACGGCTCCTTCGCGGGGTTGTCGAGCACGCCGACCACCAGCGCGTCGAAGCGCCTCGCAGCCCGTTCGATGATGTCGATGTGACCGTTGGTGACGGGGTCGAACGTCCCCGGGCACAGGGCGGTCAGGCCCATCTACGCCTCCCGGAATATGAAGACGAGGGTGTCGCCGTAGGACAGTCGCCTCGCGGGCAGCCAGTGTACCGGAATGACAGGCGTGGAAGACCTTTTCGGCCGCGTCAGGACCACGCGCCACGAGTCGCCCGAGAGCCCGCCGGCGCCGAGCGACGAGAGCACCGAGCCGAGCTCGTCCTCGTCGATCGCGTAGGGAGGATCGGCCAGGATCAGGTCGAAACCGCCGAGTGGTTTGTCATCTGTCGTGAGAAACGATCCGACGTCCGAGGCGACGATCTCGGCGGCGTCGACAACCCGCGCGCGGGCCACGTTCTCGCGGATGGTTCGAAGCGCGGCCCGATCGCGCTCGACGAGGACGGCGTGCTCGGCGCCGCGGGAGAGCGCCTCGATGGCCATCGCACCGGTCCCCGCGTAGAGGTCGAGGACGCGGGCACCCCGCACCAGCTCCCCGAGGCTCGAGAACACGCCTTCGCGGGCCATATCGGATACCGGACGGACACCCCGCGGCACGGGAGCGAGCCGAACACCCTTGGCCGTCCCCGCGACCACCCTCACGAGTGGAACAGCCATTCGATCGAGCCCTCGAACCGAGATCGGAGCTCCGAGAGCAGACCGGGCTCCTCGGAGAGGTCCGGATCCCGGTCGATCGTCGCGAACGCGCGGCCGCGCGCACGCTTCACGAGGTCGAGGTCGTCGGCCAGGCGCGCGAGCTTCAGGTCGGGCAGCCCCGACTGCTTCACGTCGAACAGCGTGCCCTCGCCACGCAGACGGAGGTCCTCGTCGGCGAGCTCGAACCCGTCGGTCGTCCGAACCATCGCCTCGAGACGAGCGCGCGCCTCCAGGTTGCCCTCCTCCGATTCGTCGAACAGCACGCAGGTCGACGGGTGGCTGCCCCGTCCGATCCGCCCGCGAAGCTGGTGCAGCTGCGCGAGGCCGAACCGCTCGGCGTTCTCGACGAGCATGACGGTCGCGTTCGGAACGTCGACGCCGACCTCGATCACGGTCGTCGAGATCAACAGGTGATGGCGCCCGGAGCGGAACCCGTCCATCACGCGCTCCTTCTCCGCCGGGCGCATCCGGCCGTGCAGCAGCTCGACGGACAGGTCCGGGAAGACGTCGGTCGCCAGGCGCTGTGCCTCCCCCTCCGCCGCGCGGACCTGGTTGCGGTTCGTCTCGTCGATCGCCGCGCACACGACGAACGCCTGGCGTCCGGCTCCGACCTCGCGCCGCACGAGCTCGTACGCCGACCGCCGCTCGGGCTGCGTCCGCGCGATCCGGGTGCTGATCGGTTGGCGACCCTTCGGCATCTCGTCCAGGACCACGACGTCGAGGTCGCCGTAGTAGGTGAGCGCGAGCGTTCGCGGGATCGGGGTGGCCGTCATGATCAGCACGTCCGGGAAGGCTCCCTTGCCCTTGAGCGCCATCCGCTGATGCACGCCGAACCGATGTTGCTCGTCGATCACGGCCAGGGACAGGTCGGCGAACGCCACCCCTTCCTGCACGAGCGCGTGCGTGCCGACCACCAGGTCGACGTCGCCGGCCGCGATGCCGTCGACGATCCGGGCGCGGTCCTTGCCGGTCACCGCGGCCGACAGCAGGGCGTAGGCGACGCGGGGCCCGTCCTCGGCCGGCGGTTCAGCTTCGAGGAGAGAGCCCTGCGCCGAGTCGCCCTTCCCGGAAGACGCCAGCTCCAGGTACGGGATCGCGCCCGAACCCAGGAGCGCCGCCACCTGCTGGAAGTGCTGGCCGGCCAGCACCTCGGTGGGAGCCATGATCGCCGCCTGGTGGCCCGACCCGATCGCGACGAGGGCCGCGTGCACCGCGACGAGGGTCTTGCCCGAGCCGACGTCCCCTTGGAGCAGGACGTTCATCGGTCGGGGCCGAGCCATCGCCGCGTCGATCTCCGCCGTCGCCCGGCGCTGGGCGTCCGTCGGCTCGAACGGCAGCGTTCGGTAGAGCCGGTCGATGAGCGGCCCGCCCAGCTCGTGCGCCACACCGGTCTCGGCGCGCTCGACCCGGTGCTTGCGGAACGCCAGGCCGAGCTCGAGCACGAACAGCTCGTCGAACTTCAGTCGCTCGATCGCTCCGGCGAGCTCGGCCTGCGACCCGGGGAAGTGGATGTTCCGGATCGCACGATCGAACGGCTCCAGCGACTCGGCCCGGACCAGGTTCTCGGGCATCGGGTCGGGCAGGGCGGGGAGCTTCTCGAGCGCGCGCCACACGAGCTCCCGGATCGTCCGCGTCGTGATGCCCTCGGTCGCCCGGTGAACCGGGGTGATCCGGGCCGTGTGGACCAGATCGCGGTCGTCGCTCTTGAGGAGCTCGATCTCCTGGTTCGCGAGCTGGAGCCTGCCGCGGTACAGCTGCGCGATGCCCGAGACCGCGACCTCGTAGCCCTCCTTGTACATCGATGCCGTCCAGGGCTGGTTGAAGAACGTGAGGTCCAGGTACCCCGAGCCGTCGTACAGCGTGATCGTGACCATCGACTGGCGACGCCGGGTCTGCCGCTTGGTGACGCGCTTCACGCGGGCGATCACCGTGGCGTGCGCCCCGATCTTCAGCTCCCCGATCCGCGAGACCTGCGAGCGGTCGATGTAGCGACGGGGATAGTGATGGAGGAGGTCGCGGACCGTCGAGATCCCCTGACCGCTGAGGACCTCCGACGCCGGTGGGCCCTTGGTACGCAGCCCGACCCGTCGCCCGGCGAGCTGGCGATCGATCGCGCTCACGGGGCTGTCGAGCGTCAGGCGCCCCGCTCGGGGCTCGGTCGCCCGGAGGTCTTCCACGTCGTCGGTTCTACCACGCGGTTCATGATGTTCCGCCGACTCGCCCTGCTGATCGTGGGGTGGGCGCTGCTCACCACCGCGTGCGGGTCGTCGAACGGCCCGACCGCCGCAGCCCTCCCAGCCGATCCGCAGGGTGCTCCCCGAGTTCACGCTCGCCGACTACGAGCAGACGATCGGCGAGCTGCGCGGAAAGCCGGTGCTGGTGAACATCTGGGCCTCGTGGTGCGGTCCGTGCCGCGATGAGGCACCGCTCCTTGCTTCGGCGCACGAGACCTACGACGACCGGGTCCGGTTCGTCGGGGTCGACATCCTCGACGAGCGCGATTCGGCGCGGGCGTTCATGCGCGAGTTCGGTTGGACCTACCCGAGCGTGTACGACCCGACGGGCGCGATCCGCGACGGCCTCGGCCTGATCGGGCAGCCCGTCATGCTCTTCTACGACGCGTCAGGTGCATTGCTTGACACGTGGACCGGCCAACTCTCACAAGAGGCGCCCGTCGGGCGTCTCGAGACCGTGCTTCGCGATTGATCGCGACGCACCGTCGACCTTCAGAGTACGGGCTCTTTAATCGGGTCACTGTTCATGCCCGTCGATTCGACGTTCATGTCCGTTGTTTCGATGCCTCCCAGAGGATGCGAGCCCGTGCTGCCCCCGCTACGTTTCCCTTCTCCTCGCACACACGCAGCGCCTCGGTCAGCGCCGCCTCGCCTTCCGGGATCCGGCCAGAGACGCCCATGACCTGGGCGAGACTGGTGAAGGCTTCCGCTTGAAGAAGCAACGAGTCGCTCGAGAGCGCGATGGCGACCGCCGTGCGAGCGAGCGGCTCGGCGTCGCCCGGGCGTCCTAGCTGAGCCATCACCTTGGCCCTGACGCTTCTGAGCAGGACCTGGGAGAAGATGTCCTCGCTTCCGGCGGTCTCGTCACTCACCTTCACGAACTCCTCGGCTTCCGTGAGCCTTCCCTGCTCGTACAGGGCCTCCGCGAGGATCGCCGCCGTGGTCGAAAGCCAGGTCAACTCGCCGATCCCGCGAAGCGTCTCTACACCCCAACGAAGATCTCGTTCCGCTGTCGCCGGGTCCCCGGCCAAGATCTCCGTCCACCCGGACATCTGCGTGAGAGCGCCCATCCAGCCGGGCAGCGCGACCTCCCGGATGACCGACCGAGCCCGGGCGCCTAGCTCCCGGGCCTCGTCGAACCGTCCGCCCATCGCCTCGAGGTTCCCGCAGATGGCGAGTGCGACCGCCATCGTCTTCCTGTCACCCTGAGCTCGCTCGAGGATCCCCCGGCATCGCCGGATGCCTTCCTCCACAGGCGTCGGACCAGACCAAACCCCGACGGGAACCCACGACAGATTCTCGAGCTCCTCTCGATGCGCGCCGGCCGTTGACGCGTGGTCAGCCGCTTCCTCCCACGCCTCCACGGCTGCGGCGAACCGGCCCTTGATCATTCGAGAGAGTCCGAGCAGCGCCCACCCTTGCGCCACGCCACGATCATCCTTGTGATCCTCGAAGGTCGACATCGCGCGCGACACTTCCCGGGCTGCCTCTTCGGCCCACCCCTCGGGATTGGTGAACAGCCGAAGCCACAGGTCGAGCAGGAGGGCGTGAGCCCGAAGGAGGATATCGCCCGAGTCGCTGACGGCTTGCTCCAATTCGGCAAGCGCCTCCCGCATCCTGCCGAAGTCGCCGGTCTGCAGGAGGGCGAAGGCGAGATCCGGCAAGAGCTTCATCCGGTCCCGATCGTCCGCCGAAGTGAGTGACGCGGCTCGGGACAGCAGATTGACCGCGGCTGGCATGTCGCCTCGAGCAAGGGCCCGCCTGCCCGCCGACGCGAGAGGCACGGCGGCCTGCAGCCCGAGCGCTCGGCTGCGCTCGGTGATGGGGCCGAGCTCGCGGAGCGTCCGGCAGGCCTGCTCCAGGTGGTAACCCACGATCTCTTCGTACTCACCGGCGCGGTCGCGACTCTTCTCCTGGAGCCAGCGAGCGAATCGCTCGTGCAATTCGGCTCGACGGGCCTTGGGGACACCGCTGTAAGCCGCGTCCCGGACCAGGATGTGGGTGAAGCGGTACGCGTCGTCTTCCATCAGATCGGAGCGCTCCGGACGGATCAGCTCCTTCCGAACGAGCGACTGGAGCCAGCCACCCACGTTGGTGCGCTGCTCGGGGAGAGAGAGCTCGGTGACCGCTCCCCACCAGAAGACCCGTCCGACCACAGAGGCCCGCTCGATCACGTCGCGCTCACCTTCGTCGAGCATGTCGACCCGGGCGGTCAGGAGGGAATGGATGGTTGGTGGGATCGAAAGGTCTGACAGGTCCGCGACAACGCTCCAACTCCCGTTCCGACGTTGAAGGAGTCCTTCGTCGATCAGCATCCGAAGGGTCTCCTCGACGAACAGAGGGTTGCCACCTGCGACGTCGGCGATATTGGCGATAGCCCCCTCGGCGGGCGCGCTTCGCAACAGATTCTGGATCAGTCGCTCGGTCTCCGACTCGGCCAATGGGCCGAGCTTGATCAGCAGGGCGTTCGCCTTGGCGGTGAGCCATTCGCCGCGGACGTCGAGCAGGTCTGGTCGGGCCATGCAGAGGAGGAAGACCGGAACGCCTTGGAGCCAGTCGACCAGGTATTCGAGCAGATCGAGGAACGTGGGCTCGCCCCAGTGGATGTCGTCGAACACCACCACCATGGGCTCTCGGCTCGCCAGCTCTTCGAACAGCTTGCGCACGGCCCAGAAGGTCTCCTGCATCCCAGGCGCCACATCCGAGATCCCCAACAGCGCGGTCAAGCGCTGCCGGATGAGGGCGGAGTCGCCGGCGGCTTCGAGGAGCGCCGCGAACTTCGCCTCGGCCTGCTCCGGCGAGTCCATCTCGCCGATACCCGCAGACTCACGTAGGACGCCGACGAGGGGCCAGAAAGTGATCCCCTCCCCGTAGGGCAGACAACGGCCTCTGACGACCCTGACCTCGCCGGTGAGGCCCTTGAGGAACTCCGCGATCAGTCGCGATTTGCCGACGCCCGCGGCGCCGAGCACCGTCACGATCTCGCACGTACGGGAATCGACCGTGCGCTGGTAGGCCGCATGGAGGCCAGCGAGGTCGCCTTCGCGGCCAACGAGGGGAGAGTCGAGACCGAGGCGCCCGCGTGCGGGTTCGCCCGCAGCCATCTCGAGCAGTCTCCATGCGGCAACGGGTCGGGCCTTCCCTTTCATCGCAAGCGCAGGGATCGATTCGGCAAGCGCCCTGTCCTGGACCAATCGGTAGGTCGCCCCACTCATCAAGATGTCGCCCGGCTCGGCAGCCTGCTCCAGACGAGCGGCAACGTTGACCGCATCCCCTGTGACGAAGGTCCCACCGGTCGTCGGGTCTCCGGTGACGACCTCTCCTGTGTTCACGCCGATGCGAGTGAGAACCCTGACGCCCAACGCGTCCTGGAATTCGTCGTTCAACCCTCGCTGCGCATCTCGCATCTCAGCCGCGGCGCGAACTGCCCGATAGGCGTCGTCCTCGTGCGCTACCGGAACGCCGAAGATGGCCATGACCGCGTCTCCGATGAACTTCTCGACGAGACCGCCGTGACGCTCGAGGACGACTCTCATCGCTTCGAAGTACCGCGTCATCACCCGGCGGAGTGATTCCGGATCGAGCGATTCGCCGAGATCGGTGGACCCGACGACGTCGCAGAACAGGACGGTCACGACCTTCCGGGCTCCCGGGGATGCTGCGATGACGGTGCCGAGATCCGCGCCCTGGTCGGTCGGCGATTCGTCCGAAGGGTGGCTGAGAGCCGAGGAAGCTCGCGACGCGAGGACGCCCGCGCTCGAGTACCGGTCTTCCGGTGCCTTCGCCATCGCCGTGGCGATCACCTCGTCGATTCCCTTCGGGAGATCGGGCCGCGCCGCCGCGAGCGCTGGTGGATCCTCCGTCAGGTGCGCGAACATCAGGGCGGCGGTGTTCTCGGCCCGGAACGGCGGATGTCCGGCGAGGCACTCGTACAGCACGCATCCGAGCGAATACACGTCGGTCCTCGCGTTCGCGCCCTCGCCGCGGAACTGCTCGGGCGCCGCGTAGTCGAGCGTTCCCACGAATTGTCCGGTCCCGGTGATGCCTGAATCGCTCGCGGCCTGTTTCGTGAGCCCGAAGTCGGTGAGGTACGCGTGCGTGCCCGCCTCCGTGCCTCGCTGACGCGCGATGAGGATGTTGGCGGGCTTGACGTCGCGGTGCACGAGCCCCTGCTCGTGGGCGGCGTCGAGCGCCGCCGCGACCTGGTCGACGATCCGAGACGCCTGCGCCGTGTCGAGTGTCCCCCGCTCGCGTAGCAGGGTGCGAAGGTCCGTCCCCTCCACGTACCGCATCGCGATGTAGAGCCGGCCTTCGGCCTCGCCAGCCTCGTAGATCGGGATGACGTTCGGGTGATCGATCGAGGCAGCCAGGCGGGACTCGCGGACGAACCGCTCCCTGAATGGAGGATCCTCGCCCATCGGTGGAGCGAGGAGCTTCAACGCGACCTTCCGCCTCAGGCCCTCGTGTTCCGCGAGGTACACGACGCCCATGCCGCCGCGACCGATGATCCGGTCGATCCGGTAGCCGGCGAACCCAGCACCCGGCTCGAGATCTTGCGTCGAGTGCCGGCGCGTCGAGGCCGGGGGGGGCACGAGCGGTCCCCTCAACGATGGTTCCTGGTTCAAGATCTGTCGATGAAGCTCCTGAAGCTTCGATGATGGTCCGCGCCGAGCTCGGACGCCAGCACCTGCCGGGCCCGCTCGTAGGTAGACAGCGCCTCGGCCTGACGTCCGGACCGGTACATCGCGAGCATCAGGTGCGCCCACAGACGTTCGCGCAGCGGGTAGCGAGAGGTGAGCGCTTCGAGCTCCGAAACATCGTGGAATGGCGGCCCAACTGCAGCTCGGCATAGATCCGGTGCTCGGTGGCCGTGAGGCGGAGCTCGTCCAGACGCGCGATCTCGCCCTGCAAGGACGACTCGTCCGCGAGATCGCCGAATGCGGGCCCGCGCCAGAGCTCGAGTGCGTCGGCAAAGCCTGCGGCCGCCTTGGCCGGTTCTGATGTCAAGGACCTCTTCGCCTCCTTGACCCTCGCCTCGAACGACGTGGCGTCGAGTTCACCCTCATACACGTGAAGGACGTACCCCGTGTTCCCGCCCTCGAGCCGGTCCCCGAGCTTCAGCCGCAAGCGGTTGACGTACCCCTGGAGAGTGTTGCGCGCCGAGTCGGGAGGCTCCTCTCCCAACACCTCGTCGATCAGGACATCCGGGGGAACGACAACGTTCGCACGCGCGATGAGATGCGCGAGGACCAGCCGTTGCTTGCGGCCGCCGAGCGTGAGCGGGCCTTCAGCTGTGGAGACCTCGAGGGCACCAAGTATCCGGAACTCCATGACAGGGACCGTACGCCAGTCACCCCGAGGCAGGAAGGGATGGTCTCGCAAGCCCCATCATCTCGCGGAGCCGTACGCCGGCATCGAGAACCCCTTTGTCGTTTCGTTCGCGGCGGAGGCCCGCGCGCTCGAGCCCCCGTCGTTCCCCGCGTTCCGCTCGCCTCACACACTGGGAGCCCGAGCCGCGGCCGCCGCTCGGATCCGGCACTTACCTATCCCCTCGCCCATCGCCGGCGTCGATCGCGCTGCCGGCTCAGATGCCGGCAGCCCCGGGAGTGGTGGGTGGGGCAGGCTCTCGCCGACGTCGTGGCCCTCGCACCAGTTTGACACCACCACCCCGGAGGTGTACGGGTGCTGTGGGATCCTTTGGAAGGGAGGGGAATGTGACTGCTGAAGACGAGGTCGAGAAGCTCGCGGAAGCGCTTCAAGCGGGACCGTTCCGGGCTGCTTTCTCGCACAACCCGGAAGAGGCGATGCAAGGCGCGGATATAGACGCAAGTCAGATCCCGGCAGATTTCATCGACACGCTGAAGGGGCTCTCTCTCCAGGAACTCGGCGTGATCTCTCGGACCACCCGCGAGTTGAGGGACAAGGGGATGCACCAGGAGTCTTCGCTGATGCGGATGCCTCTGTAAGCAGTGCCCCGTTCCGGCTCCACCGGCGGAACCTCGAGTCACACGGTCACGCCTTCCCGTGGAGAAACAAACAGCGATCGCCTGCATCGAAAGATCGAGCTCGTCACAGGACCCCTGGCAGCGGCTTCGAGAAGACTCGTGAACCACCCAAGATCCGCGAAGCGTATCCCGAGTACCTGATCACCGTGCATTGCGTCATCCGTGGATCCGTTCCCCTGATGGAGAGCGCGCTCCAAAAGGCACGAGCGACGGCGTCCTCGGATCCCGTGGCCGACGGGCTGGCCGATTACCTCGAGCCACACATCGAAGAGGAGCTCGGGCACGACGAATGGGTCCTTGAGGACCTCGAGGTCCTCGGCGTCGACGAACCAACGTCCTCTCCGCGTGCCGAGTCCGGCGGTCGCCGGCATGATCGGCTCCCAGTACTACTGGGCGCTCCACTACCATCCGGTGGCCGTACTCGGGTACATGACCGTGACCGAGGGCTACCCGACCCCGCCGAAGCTCATCGAACGCCTCATCGGGAGCACGGGGCTTCCGCGTGGGGCCTTCCGGACGCTGATGGAGCACGCTGAACTCGACCCCGACCACGGTGACGAACTGGACCAGGTCCTCGACACGCTGCCGCTATCCCGCGAGCTCGAAGAGGTCGTGGGCCTATCCGCGATGTCGAGCGTCGACCTCATGGCGCGATGCATCGAGGAGGTCTGCGAGGCCGCCGACGCGAGTCATCCCTCTGAAACGGAGACAACTCCTCGCAGCGACGATCCAGCCCGGTCCGACTACGAGCCCTATCGGGTGACCTCGTACGGAGGACAGACGGGTCGTCAGCATGACGATTTGTGGCGGGTTGCGTTCCCCCGCATCCGGTAGATCCCGCTTCTCCCCGCTCGTGCCTTGACATCGTGAGAGAGTCGGATGTATATCGTTGCGGCGCACGGACGCACGGTTCCAAGCCCACCGACCGAGGGGGAACAGGATGGATCGGCGTCGGCGTCTTCGTCTTCTACTCGCGGCCTCGGCGGTGTCGCTCGCCCTGGTCGCTGCAGCATGCGATAGCGGCGGTGAAGGGGAGGGCGACGGCGCAACTGCCACCGGGGACATCGAGGAAGTTACCTGGGCGCTTCCCGACCTTCCGGACGTCTTGCTGGTTCCGCACGACTGGACGACCTACGCGGGCGCGGTCATGTCGCTGGTGGAGGAGGGCTCGCTCGCCTTCGGGGACGACCTCAGCCTCCAGCCCGCGGTGGCCGAGAGCTGGGAGGCGGCCGATCCCACGCACTACGTCTTCACGCTCCGGGACGGCGTGACCTTCCACGACGGCAGCCCGCTGACGGCCGACGACGTCGTCTTCACGATCGAGTGGAACATGGATCCGGAGAATGAGTCCCTCCTCGCGGCCTTCTTCGGCTCGGTCGAGCGCGTCGAGGCGACGGCGGACGACGAGGTGACGGTGACCCTCAAGGAGCCGGATGCGCTGTTCCAGTACTCGATGGCCCACATGTCGGGCTTCATCATGAACAAGGCGCAGCTCGAATCCGCAGGCGCGGACTTCGGCACCCCGGAAGTGCTCCCCCTGGGTACCGGTCCCTACGAGCTGGTCGAGTTCGTGCCGGACGATCACGTCACGCTCGAACGCTACGACGGCTACTGGGGCGACCAGGGACCCGCCAAGCGGATCGTGATCCGGCAGATCCCGGACTCGCAGACGCGGCTGCTCGCGATGCAAAGCGGCGAGATCGACGGGACGTTCGACGTGCCGGTCTCGGAGGTGGACCAGTGGGAGGGCCTGGATGGGGTGAACGTGGTCACGGCGCCGTCCAACGGCGTATACCAGCTCATCCTCGACCAGGAGACCCCTCCCTTCGACGACATCCACGTGAGGAAGGCCATCGCGTACGCCGTGGACCGGGAGGGGATCGTGCAGGCCGTCCTCAACGGCAAGGGTGCGGCCGCGCTCGCTATCAACCCGCCCGGGATCTGGAGCGGGGTGTTGGACGAGGCGTCGGTCAACGAGTTCTACGGAACCATCCCGACGTACCAGTTCGACCTGGAAGCGGCGCGTGCCGAATTGGCACAGTCACCGGTCCCGGACGGCTTCGAGTTCTCCGTGCGGGTGCCCAACGTCGACCCGGTCGCGATCAACTCGTTCCTCTCGATCTCGGAGACCCTCGCGCAGATCGGGATCACGATGAACGTGGAGCAGGTCGATCAGGGCGAATGGCTCGACGTGTACTTCGCCCACGAGGACCTGGGCGCCCAGCTCATGATCTACTTCCCCGACTACGCCGATCCAGCGAACTACCCCTACCTCTTCTACTACAGCGGCAACGCCGTCGCGGGGGGGCTGAACGCGTCGAACTACATGAACCCTGACGTCGACGCCGCGATCGAGACGGCATTGCAGTCGAGCGACACCGCTGCCCGGGCGGACGCTCTGGAGCAGGCGATCGCCCAGGCGAACGAGGACGTGGCGACCGTGCCGATCATCTGGCCGGACTCTGCGATGGCGATCTCTTCTGACCTACGGCTGGATGGCTACAACGCCTTCTGGCCCAACATCCCGTGGGCGATCAGGGGGTTCGGAAGGGCGTAACCAGCGAACCGGGCGGTCCCATCCCACCCCGCCCCCGGGCGCTCCCAGCGGGGGCCGCGAAGGGTTTCGGATGATCGATTGGAACCGCCTCGAGCGGATGCTGGCGCTGCTCGACCGCGTCCGCTATCCCGTCGACCTTTCGTTCGATCACCGGGGGCACGCCCTCGCGGTCGCGGTGTTCCCAGCCCACCACGAGGAGGGGTCGAGCTACCAGAGCCGGATCTGGCGCGTGGCCCTCGGCGGGGACGTGAGGCAGCTGACGTTCGGTCCCCGGTCGGACGCGATGCCGAGGTGGTCGCCGATCGACGACCGGCTGGCCTTCGCCTCCGAGGCTCCCGTCGTGGGTCGCATGTCCCTGTTCCTACGTCGGGCCGGAGGAGGAGCCGCGCAGATCGGCGACATGGCCGGGTCCGTCCAGCAGGTCGCATGGGCCCGCGACGGGCGGTCGCTGATCGTAGTGGCCGTCGATGAAGGTGGCTTCGGGGCGGCCACGGACGGCGCGGTTCGGCTCCGCTGGAGCGAAACCGCCCCCGACCCAGACGTCTTCCGGCCCGATCAGGGCCGTCGTCGCCTGCTTCGGATCGACGCCGAGAGCGGCCGCACCGAGGAGGTCGGACCACTCGGTGTCTCGGTGTGGGAGTTCGACCTCGTCGATGCCT
Source organism: uncultured Actinomycetes bacterium (assembly GCA_963731925.1). GTDB lineage: Bacteria > Actinomycetota > UBA4738 > UBA4738 > HRBIN12 > DASSJM01. The sequence continues at coordinate 31,656 of CAVSXK010000004.1, read as the reverse complement.
CGACGGCTGTCGCCCTGGTCTCCGACGACCCGTCCGAGAGGGCTTGGTACCGGGCGCGCCTCGCCCTGCTCGACCTGGAGAACCGAACCCTCCGGGACCTCTGGATCCCGGACCGGCAGGTGCAAGGACCGGCGGTCGATCCCTCCGGCCGGACGGTCGCGGTGATCGAAGGGTGGTCTAGCGACCGTGGACTGGTCGCCGGCGACATCGGGCTCTTCGATCTCGATTCGGGCGTGCGCCTGACCTTCGACACCGATCTCAGCGACGTCACCTCGGTCGGCTGGCTGGACCCCGAGACCCTGTGGTTCGCGGGCTGGCAAGAGATGGGCTCTCGCTTCGGGGTCTTCGGCGTCGACGGCGCGGTTCGATGGACCTCGGAGGAGGAATCGATCGTCGGGCCGAACAGCTTCCACGCGCGGATCGACCCGATCCCGAGCGGAGGTGGCTTCGTAGCGATCCGCGAGTCGATGCGAAGACCCCCCGAGCTCGTTCGGCGAGGCGACGGCGCCGACGGATCGTGGCGCACCCTGGCGAGGTTCAACGCCGACCTGCCGAGGGAACTCGACGGATATCCAAGTATTCGCGAGCTCGAATGGACGGGCGCCGACGGGTTGCCGATCCGTGGACTGTTCATGTTTCCGTCCGGGGACCCCCCCTTCCCCACGGTCGTGATGATCCACGGTGGCCCTACGTGGTCGTGCAAGTACGGGTTCGACCCCGGGTACGCGCTCCCGCTCGCGGCCGCAGGGTTCGCGGTCTTCCTGCCCAACTACCGCGGCAGCACTGGCCGCGGCCAGGCGTTCACACGGCTCAACGTGGGCGATCCGGCCGGGGCCGAGTTCGAGGACATCGTGCTCGGCGTTGACCATTGCGTCGCGCTCGGCGTCGCCGTCCCAGGGAGGATCGGAGTCACGGGCGCGAGTTACGGCGGCTACCTGACGGGATGGGCGGTGTGCACGACCGACCGGTTCGCGGCCGCCGTCATGGTCTCGGGGATCGTCGACATGCTGAGCTGCCATCTGACCTGTAACCACGCCTTCTCCGAGTTCATCTTCGAGGGAGACCACCGCGATCCGCGGTCCTTGGAGCGGTTCATGGACCGCTCCCCCATCACGCACGTCGCGGGAGCGAAGACCCCCACACTGATCCTTCACGGGTCCGAGGACCGGTGCACGCCGCTCGGCCAGGCGGAGGAGCTGTACCAGGCCCTGGTCCTCAACGGCACACCCACCGAACTCGTGGTCTACCCTCGCGAGGGGCACGGCTTCCGCGAACGCGACCACGCGGCAGACGCGCAACGCCGCACGGTCGCCTGGTTCGAACGCTACCTCGGGGACCGCGGGTGAAGGGTGAGAGCATCTGGGCGTACATCGCGCGCCGGTTGATCGTCGCCGTCCCGCTCATCCTGCTGATCTCGTTCGGCGTCTTCGCGCTGGTCAACCTCGCCCCGGGGGATCCGGCGCGTGCGTTGCTCGGATCTCGACAGGCGTCGCCCCAGACGCTCGCTGCGATCCGCGAGCATTACAACCTCGACGAGCCCTTCCTCGTGCAGTACCTCATCTGGCTCCGACAGGTCCTGACCGGCGATCTCGGTCGCTCGATCCAGGGGAGCCAGCCCGTGACCACGATGATCCGGGACCGGCTCCCGCTCACCATCTTCCTGGGGCTCTACGGGAGCCTCGTCGCGCTCGGGCTCGGCATCCCCCTGGGGATCCTCGCGGCCTTCAAGCACGGCTCGGAGGTCGACCGAGGGGTGGTGACGCTTGCGGTCTTCGGCGTGAGCGCTCCGGCGTTCGCCACGGGCATCGCCCTCCTCTACGTATTCGGCGTGATCCTGGGCTGGTTCCCGATCTTCGGACCTGGGGAGGGGTTCGCGGACCGCGCCTGGCACCTGACGCTGCCCGCGATCGCGCTCGGCATCTCGGTGCTCGGTCTGGTGGTGAAGATCACGCGGGCGTCGATGCTCGAGGAGCTCCAGAAGGACTACATCGCGTTCGCCCGTGCCCGCGGCCTCCCGCGTCGGCGAATCACGACGTCCTACCTCCTTCGCAACGCGCTGATCCCCGTGGTGACCGCGGCGGGCCTCATCGTGGTCGCGCTGCTTACCGGCGCGCTCTTCGTTGAGGTCACGTTCGCCCTTCCGGGTCTCGGCTCACTCCTAGAGCACGCCGTGCAACAGCGCGACATCCCGGTGATCCAGGGGATCGTGCTCGTTCTCGCCGTGTTCGTTGTGCTCATGCACGTCGCGATCGACGTGCTGTACATGCGCATCGATCCGCGGATCCGTTTCGGGAGGACGGAGGCATGAAGCTCGAGGAGGCGGCGTCTTCCGCGTCGATCCCGTCGTCCATCGGCGAGCCGATGGCTCGAAGCCGCAAGGTACCCGTCACGGTCTGGATCGCCATGGTGTTCGTCTTTGCGGCCGTCGTCTGTGCCGTGTTCGGCCCGCAGATCGCTCCGTATCCGGCGAACGAACAGAACCTGCTGCTCGGGGTTACCCCGCCGAGCCGCGCCCACTGGGCGGGAACCGATCTGCTCGGGCGCGACGTCCTGTCTCGCACGATCGTCGGCGCCCGCACCGCGCTCGTCGGACCGGCGATCGTCGCGGCGGGTGCCTTCGCCATCGCCACGCTCCTCGGCCTGATGGCCGGCTACATCGGCGGAGCGACCGATTCGGTCGTGATGCGCTGGGTCGACTTCATGTTCGCGCTCCCCGGTCCGTTGATCGCGATCGTGATCGTCGGTGTCGTGGGAGGGGGATTCTGGACCGCGGTCGTGGTGCTGGTGATCCTGTTCACGGCGCCCGACACGCGGATCGTTCGAAGCGCTGTGCTGGAACAGCGCCCGCTGCCCTACGTCGAGGCGGCTCGAACGCTCGGCATCTCGCGACGACGAATCATGTTTCGCCACATCTTCCCGAACATCCTGCCGATCATCGCGGCCTACGTCGTGCTGGACTTCGCGTTCGCCCTCGTGACCCTCGCTGGCCTGTCCTTCCTGGGACTCGGCATCTCGCCGGGCACGGCGGACTGGGGCCGGATGCTGTTCGAGAACCGGACCATCCTCTTCGCCAACCCGATGGCGGCGCTGCTTCCCGCGGCCGCGATCGTGATCACGGCCGGCAGCATCAACATCATCGGCGACTGGATCTACGAGCGGATGTCCACCCGGTGAGGGCCCGTGGGACGACCGGTGCGCCACCGCTCCTGGAGATCGACGGGCTTCGGATCTGGTCCGGATCGGAGGAGAGCCGGCACACGATCACGACCGGCACCGATCTCACCGTGGGCATCGGCGAGACCGTGGGGATCGTGGGGGAGTCCGGCTCGGGCAAATCCCTCACCGCTCGTGCCGTCATCCAGCTGCTCCCTCAAGGGGTCTTCGCAGACGGAAGCGTCCGGTACCGCGGCCGGGAGCTCATGGCGCTTCCCGAGAAGGAGATGCGGAGGCTCCGCGGCGGCGACATCTCCCTGATGTTCCAGGATCCGTTCACGATGCTGAATCCGCTTTTGCGATGCGGGGAGCACATCGAGGAGACGGTGGCCGACCAGGACGAACGTCCCACGCGTCAGCGCCTTCGTGACGAAACCCACCGACGCCTGTCGGAGGTCGGGATCGCCGACCCCCTGGTCGCGCGCCGCTATCCGTTCCAGCTGTCCGGTGGGATGCGACAGCGGGTCGCCCTCGCGGCGGCGCTGGCGAAGGACCCGCAGCTGTTGATCGCCGACGAGCCCTCTACGGCGCTCGACGTCACAACCCAGGCGGAGATCCTTGAGCTCCTGCGTTCGGTCCAGAAGGCTCGCGGGATGGGACTGATCCTCATCACCCACGACCTCCGCGTTGCGTTCACAACCTGCGACCGCGTCTATGTGCTCTACGCGGGCTCGCTCCTGGAGGTCGGGGACGCCAAGACCCTCGAACACGAGCCCCTGCATCCATATAGCCTCGGCCTGCTCCTCTCCGAACCCTCCGTCGACCAGAAGCTCGGCGAGCTGGCCGCGATCCCCGGAACCGTGCCCTCGCCCCGACGACGTCGCCGGATCCTGTGCGTTCGCCCCGCGATGTCGCTGGGTCACGGACCTCTGCCGCGCCGGCGATCCGCCGCTCGTGGAAGTCGAGCCCGGCCGCCTCAGCGCCTGCATCAGGCTTGCCGAGATCAGGGCGGAGATGCGCCGACTCCGCGACCGCGTCCTGGGCGAACCGGCGGAGACGGCCGTCGGCACGGGCGAGGAGCCGTTGATCGCCGTCGAAGGGGTAGTCAAGACGTTCGAGCTCGGAGGCGGGCGTCGTGTGCAGGCCTTGAAGGCTGTGTCGCTCACGATCCGGGCCGGCGAGTGCGTCGGGCTCGTGGGCGAGTCCGGATCGGGCAAGACGACGCTCGGCCGATGCCTCGTCGGGCTCGAAACTCCATCGGCCGGACGAATCGCGATCGACCACATCGACGCGTCAAGTTTCGGCGCGCTTTCCAAGGAGACGCGGGCGCGACTCCGGCACACGGTGCAGATGATCTTCCAGGATCCGTACTCGACCCTGAACCCCCGCCATACCGTCGGCCGCACGTTGACGGAGGCCCTGCAGCAGTCCGGGCTGGCGGCTCGGCGTGGATCCGAAGCGAGCGCGATGGCAGAAGTGCTCGATCGGGTCGGACTTGCGCTCGGGTACGCTCACCGCAAGCCGGCGGCGCTCTCTGGTGGCGAGCGGCAACGGGTTGCGATCGCCAGGGCACTGGCGGTCCGGCCCCAGCTCCTCGTCTGCGACGAGCCCGTGTCCTCGCTCGACGTGTCCGTCCAGGCGCAGATCCTGAACCTGTTCCGGCGGCTGCAGTCGGAGCTGGGGCTCGGCTACCTATTCATCACACACGACCTCGCGGTCGTTCGTCAGGTAGCGGACCGGATCTACGTGCTGTACCAGGGAGAAGTGGTCGAAGCTGGGCCGGCGCACGAGATATTGTCCCAGCCGAAGCACTGGTACACGAAGCAGTTGATGGAGTCCGTTCCCGGAACGACCAGCTTGACGAGCTAGTCAGAAAGCGGGCTCCGGGAGAAGCTCGGGCACTCTCACGATGTCGCCGAGCAGGCGTCTGCTACCCTCGGTGGGCCATGGCCGCCGTCTGCGACATCTGCGGGAAGAAGCCGTTCTTCGGCATGCAGGTCTCCCACTCGCACCGCCGCTCCCCCAAGCGGTGGAACCCCAACGTGCAGCGCGTCCGCGCGCTCGTGAACGGCACGCCCAAGCGCCTGCACGTCTGCACGAGCTGCCTGAAGGCCGGCAAGGTCAAACGCGCCGTCTAGGCGCCCGAGCACACACCTCTGGCTCCGCAAGCCGCTTCGGCGTGCCTGGCACTCGACTTCGTCTGACGGTTCGCCGGCCGGCGGTCGGTGGCTCAGGGCCTCCCGATCCCCCAGAGCTGGTCGACGGGCCCGATCCCGCCGCCCGAGCGGCAACGCGCCGCGGATCGCCTCCGTGACGAACACCTTGCCCTTTCGGACGGCATCGAGTAGGCCATCGCCGCGAGCGAGGTACGCGGCGATGGACGAGGACAGGGTGCACCCGGTCCCGTGCGTGTTCGGCGTGTCGATCCGCTCGCCCGCGATCCACTCCATCCGGTCGCCGTCGAAGAACAGGTCGTCGGCTCCGCTCGTCCCCGTCAGGTGCCCCCCCTTGACCAGCACCGCGACCGGCCCCATCGCCCGGATCGCCTCCGCCGCGTCCTCCATCAGGTCGCCGCTGGTCACCGGGAACCCGGCGAGGCTCGCCGCCTCGGGCAGATTGGGCGTGACGAGCGTCGCGAGCGGCAGGATCCGGTTGCGCAGGGCTCCGACGGCGGCCTCGTCCAGCAGGCGGTCCCCGTGCTTGGACACGGCGACGGGATCCACCACGAGGTTCGGCACCCCGGTCTCCAGGACGGCGGTCGCGACGGCCTCGACGATCTCGGCCGACGCAAGCATCCCGGTCTTCGCCGCGTCGACCCCGATGTCCGTCACGACCGCGCGGATCTGGTCGGCCACGAGCGCGGGAGGGAGCGCCTGGTAGCCGCTGACGCCTTGCGTGTTCTGAACGGTGACGGCGGTGATGGCGGTCATCCCGAACACGCCCAGCGCGCTGAACGTCTTGAGGTCCGCCTGGATGCCGGCGCCCCCGCCCGAGTCCGAACCGGCGATCGACAACGCCCGTGGTCTGGCTGCACGGCCCGTCGGGTCCACGACGGTCAGGCTACCCGCCGGCGAAGTGATCCCAGCCCGCGGCTTCGAGCACCGTCTCGCGGCCTTCGGCGTCGACGCCGATCAGACCGCTCCCCTCGGTGACCTCGCCGAGCTCCGAGAGGTCCACGCCGAAGCCGGTCTGCAGCTCGTCGCGAGCCCGCCCGACGCCGTCGGCCGGCATCGTCACGAGCAGCTCGTAGTCCTCGCCGCCCGAGAGCGCGAGGCTCCGCGCATCCACGCCCAGGAGCGCGGCGCCGCTCGCGAGCGGACCCGAGACCGGCACGGCTCCGAGGTCGACCCGAGCTCCCACCCCGCTCGCATCGCACAGCCGAGAGAGGTCCTTCGTCAGGCCGTCCGACAGATCCATCATCGCGCTCGCCCCGGCTCGCGCGAGGACCTGCGCCTCACCGAGGCGGGCGACCGGTCGCTCGAGGGCTTGGATCAGCGCGCGGCCCCACGGTTGCGACAGCGCCTCGGCGGCCCGGCCCGCTTGCAGACGTGACAGGGCGAGCCCACCCGCCGCGGCTCCGAGCGACCCGGTCACCGCGATCCGATCCCCCACGCGAGCTCCCGAGCGCACGAGCGCACGTCCCGGCGCGACCTCACCCACGACCGCCACCGACAGGACGACGAGATCCGCCCGGTTGGTGTCGCCGCCGACGAGCGAGAGCGCGTACTCGGCGCACGCGTCGCGCATGCCTCCGTACAGCTCCATCACCCACGCGGCCTCGACGTCGTCCGGCATCCCCATCGCGACGAGCGCGTAGCGGGGGCTCGCCGCCATCGCCGCGATGTCGGAGACGTTCACGGTGACCGCCTTGGCTCCCAGATCGTGGGCGGAGATCGAGCCGCGTTCGAAGTGCACGCCCTCGACCAGCAGATCGGTCGTGAGCACCAGCTGCCCGGCGCCGGCCTCGACCACGGCCGCGTCGTCGCCGAGTCCCACGACGACACCCGGCTCGCTCCCGGAGAGCAGGCGCGAGACGGCTCGGACCAGCTCGTCCTCGGACAGATCCATGGGCCCTCGGAGGCGGCGCCTGCCGGTCGTTCCGGCGGAAGGGCGCAGCAGTCGTTGGGTAGGATAGAGCCGCTCCGAGCGAGCCCGGGCTCCGAGCAAGCAGCCTCGCGAGCTACCCTGACGAAGGAGCACCCGTTGAAGGTCGAAGCGCGCACGATCCACGACAACCCCTCCGCGGACGATCTCCGGCGCTTCACCGAAGAGATGCCGCAGGGCCGCGTGACCGAGTTCGGCAACGTGAACGTGCAGACCCGAGTGACCTCTCGCAGCTCCGGGAGCACGTACGTCGTCGCAGAGCGCTCGAGCGGCAAGACGATGACCCGTGACGAGTTCGAGCAGGTCGCGCGGATGCAGGACGACTACCTCCGCGACAAGGACGTCATCGTGATCGACGGCTACATCGGCAACGATCCGACCTTTCGCACACGAGCGCGCCTGACGATCGAGAAGGCCAACGCGAACATCGCCGGGATGCAGCAGAAGCTCTACTTCCCCCGCGACGACCGCGAGGAGCCGGAGGTGCAGGTCATCTACACGCCGAACCTCGAGGCGGCGGGCTACCCGGACGACCGCGTGATCGCCGTGGATCTCGAGAACGGCGTCACCCGGATCTTCAACTCCGACTACTTCGGCGAGTCGAAGAAGGGCGGCCTCCGGATGTGGAACTCGAAGGTCTACGACCTCGGCGGGCTCGCCCTCCACGCCGGGCTCAAGGTGGTGCCGACCGGCGACGGCGAGAAGGTGTTCATGATCATCGGGCTCTCCGGGACCGGCAAGACGACGACGACGTTCACGACGCAGAACGACTCGCTGCCGGTGCAGGACGATTTCGTCGCGCTCATGCCCGGCGGCAAGCCGTACGGGACCGAGAACGGTTGCTTCGCCAAGACGTTCAGCCTGGACCCCGACTTCGAGCCCAACATCTACAACGCGGTCGTGAAGCCCACCACGTACCTGGAGAACGTGTACCAGGACGACCACGGCAAGGTGAACTTCTTCGAGCAGAGCTACACGCAGAACGGCCGCGCGGTGTTCCGGATGGACGACCTGGCGAGGTACCGGGACGCGACGGAGGTCGGCACGGTGGACTACCTGTTGATCCTCAACCGGAACGAGAACATCATCCCCGCGGTGGCCAAGCTCGACCAGGAGCAGGCGGCCGCGTACTTCATGCTCGGCGAGACCACCGGGACCTCGGCGGGGGGCGCCTCGGAAGCGGGCAAGTTCCTCCGGGTCCCCGGCACGAACCCGTTCTTCCCGCTCCCCCACGGGCTCCAGGGCAATCGGATCCTCGAGCTGCTCGCGACGCATCCGATCGAGACCTACCTGCTCAACACGGGACGCGTCGGGGGCGACGACGGGGACGAGCGCTCGAAGAAGGTGAAGATCCCGCACACGTCGGCCTGCGTGGAAGGGATCGCCGAACGGACGATCTCCTGGACCGAGGACGAGGACTTCGGCTACCGGATCGCCGACGCCGTGCCGGGGTTCGACGACACCGAGCTCCTGCAGCCCCGGCGCCTGTACGAGCGCGAAGGGCGCCTGCAGGAGTACCGCGGGATCGTGGATCGCCTGAAGGCGGAACGCGTCGCGCATCTCGAGGGGTTCGCCGAGCTCTCGCCCGAGATCGTGAAGGCGGTCGGTTAGCCCTCGGGGCCGTCGGCCGGAGAACGTCGCCCCAGGAACCATCCACCCAGCAGCTGCATCACGCCGAGGACGAGCGGCACCAGCAGGTACCAGCGGAACGCCTGGAGGTCGTCGAGCGCCGCCCTGCCCTGGACGTCGATCGAGGCGTAGATCAAGAAGAAGCCGGCGAACGCGAACCAGAGCCCGATCCTTCCCGTGAGGTACAAGGCGTACAGCAGGTGGTCGGTGACGTCGGTCCCCTCGAACGGTCTCCGGCTCCAGTACCAGACGGCGCGGAGCCCGCCGAGCACCAGCAGGCCGGCGATCGTGAGCTCGAGGATCCTCACGCGCGCGAGCCCGCCGAGCGCGCGAGCGCCGACACCACCTGTTCGTCGGTGGTCTGATCGAAGTCGCGGTACCACTCGCCTACCGCCAGGAACGGCTGTGGCGTCTCGAGCACCACGACCTCGTCGGCCTCGGCGCGGAGCCGCTCCAGCGACTGCGGCGGGGCGACCGGAACCGCCAGCACCACGCGCTCGGCGCCCCGCGCCCGGGCCCACCTGAGCGCGGCGACGGCCGTGCTCCCCGTCGCCACGCCGTCGTCCACGACGATCGCGACGCGGCCTTCCACCGGTTGCGGCGGACGACCGCCCCGATACGCGCGCTGTCGGCGTTCGATCTCGGCCTCCTGTTCGGCGATCTCGCGTTCGAGGTACCGATCGGTCACGCCGAGCGCGCCGACCATCCTCGGATCCAGGACGCGGATGCCGGGCGCCACGGCCCCGATCGCGAGCTCCGGGTTGCCCGGTGCACCGATCTTGCGTGGCACGACGACGTCGAGGGGTGCTCCGAGCTCGCGGGCGATCACCTCGCCGACGATCACCCCGCCTCTCGGGATGGCGAGCACCACGCAATCGGACCCGGCCAGATGCGCGAGGCCCTTCGCGAGACGCTCCCCCGCGTCGATGCGGTCGGCGAAGATCACCGATCCTCCTCGATCTCGCGACGGGCCTCGTCCTCCTCGAGCTCGCGGCGTTTGTCGGGAACGATCCTCTCCGGTGGCGGCATCGGCTTGCGGATGCGGCGGTACACCGCGAGCGGATCGGCCTCGCGCTTGGCCCGTTTCCTCTTCGAGGTCACCCCTCGATTATCGGCCCGGGCTCAGGCTTCCGGCACGACGACGGCCCGCAGTTCGTCGGGCGTGAGGGTTTGTCGGCCTCGGAGTGCCCGCATAGCATGGGCGTTCCGCGAACGAGGGAGGTCAGCGTGGTCCAGGCCTACATCCTGATCCAGACCGAGGTCGGCAAGGCCGCCCAGGTCGCCAAGGAGGTCCGCGACATCGCCGGTGTCGCCGAGGCCGAGGACGTGACGGGCCCCTACGACGTGATCGTGCGCGCGGAAGCGAAGAACGTCGACGAGCTGGGCAAGCTCGTCGTCGCCAAGATCCAGGGTGTCGAGGGGATCACGCGGACGCTCACCTGCCCCGTCGTCCATCTGTAGGTCCGAGCCGGCCGCGGCGGCCGTCTCCTCTCACAAGCCCGTCCCCCGCTTGCGTTCGGCTTCGTGCCGCTCGATCGCGAGCTCGATGAGTCGGTCCACGAGATCCGGATAGGTCAGCCCCGACGCCTCCCAGAGCCGCGGGTACATCGAGATGCTCGTGAAGCCCGGGATCGTGTTCACCTCGTTCAGGAACAAGCGGCCGTCCTGCATCAGGAAGAAGTCGACGCGCGCCATCCCGGTGCAGTCGATCGCTCGGAACGCGGCGACGGCCAGGCGCTGGATCTCCTCGAGCGTCTGCGGTGAGATCTCGGCGGGGATGATGAGCTCGGCGCCGTGTTCGTCGAGATACTTGGCCTCGTAGTCGTAGAACGCGTGGCCGCGAGGGACGATCTCGCCCGCGACCGAGGCCACGGGGTCGTCGTTGCCGAGGACGGAGACCTCCAGCTCCCGCGCCCCGGTCGCCGCGCGTTCGAGCACCGCCTTGCGACCGAAGCGGAACGCCTGCTCGAGCGCCCCTCGCAGCCGCGACGCCTCCTCGACCTTCTCGATCCCGATCGACGAGCCGAGGGCGGCCGGCTTGGCGAACAGCGGGTAGCCGAGGTGCGCGGCCCGCGCCTCGACGGCCTCGGGATCTTCCTCCCAGTCGCGCTCGTGCACCGCGTCGTACGGCACGCCGGGGAGCCCGGCGGCGGCGAACAGGACCTTCTGCACCGCCTTGTCCATCCCGACCGCCGAGGCGAGCACCCCGGCGCCGACGTACGGCACCCCGGCCATCTCGAGGAACCCCTGGATCGAACCGTCCTCTCCGTAGGGTCCGTGCATCACCGGGAACACGACGTCGATCCGCGTCCGCGATCCGTCGGCCGCGACCAGCGCCTGGGACCCGGGCTCCTGGTCGAGCGAGATCTCGGCGCCCGGATCTGGAGCGACGCCCGGCAGCGCTCCGGGCGCGGCGCCCGCGGACAGCGCCGGCGGGCCCGCGGGCATGAGCTGCCATCGACCGTCCTTCGTGACGCCGATCGCGAGCACCTCGTACCGATCGGGGTCGAGCGCGTCGATCACCGACCGGGCGGAGATGACGCTGATCTCGTGCTCGGCCGAACGACCGCCGAACACGACGGCGACGCGCCGCTTCACACCTTCTCCAGCGCGCGCTCGACGTCCTGGATCAGGTCCTCGACGTCTTCGAGCCCGACGCTCAGACGGATGAGACCGTCGGCGATGCCCGCGGCCCGGCGAGCCTCGGCGTCCAGCTGCCGATGGGTCGTCGACGCAGCATGGCAGACGAGCGTGTGGATCCCGCCGAGGCTCGCCGCCACCCAGACGAGCTCGAGGGCGTCGCAGAAGCGCTGACCGGCCTCCACCCCGCCCTCGACCTCGAACGCCGCCATCCCGCCGAACCCCCGGGGGAGCATCCGCATCGCGATGTCGTGCTGCGGATGCGAGGAGAGCCCCGGATAGCGAACGCGCGAGATCTTCGGATGCGCCTCGAGCCACGTGGTGAGCGCGAGGGCGCTCTCGCTGTGGCGGTCCATACGGATCTGCAGCGTCGACAGACCGCGCATCGACAGCCAGGCCTCGAGCGGGGCCATCGTGCCACCGGTCTCGATCACCGTGGACCGCAGGCCGGCCATCCGCTCCTCGGTGGTGCAGACGACGCCGCCGATCAGGTCGTTGTGACCGCCGACGTACTTGGTGGCCGAGTGCAGGACGTAGTCGAACCCGAACGCGGCGGGGCTGCACAGGTACGGCGACGCGAACGTGTTGTCGACCGCGCTCGCGACACCCGCCTCCGACGCGACCGCGCCGAGCGCCTCGAGATCGGCGACGGTGACGTTCGGGTTCGCGATCGTCTCGACGTAGAACAACTTCGAGCCGGCGAGGGCCGCGCGCACCGCGTCGTGATCGTGGGGGCTCACGAACCGGACGTCGATCCCGTAGCGAGGCAGGACATGCGCGAACAACGAGTAGGTCCCGCCGTACAGCTCGCTGCTCGCGACGATCGTGTCGCCGCTCGCGGCTAGCGTCGTCGCGACCGTGTGGACGGCGGCCATCCCCGACGCGAAGGACAGGGCCGACTCGGTCCCCTCCAGCTCGGCCATGACGCGTTCGAACGCGAGGAGCGTCGGGTTTCCGTAGCCCCGCGTGTACGTGTACCCCGGCCGGCGGAAGTTGATCGTCTCGGCGAACCCGTCCGACGTGTCGAACCGGAACGTCGAGGTCTGGAAGATCGGAACGCTCGGCGTCTCCTGTTCGATCGGGGGCAGCGCCTGGCCGTGGATCGCCCGGGTGGAGAAGCCTCGATCGCGTTCGACCGGCATCGACCCAGCCTACCCGGGGGTCCAGCGGGTCGGGTATCGAGCGCGTAGGTCCGCCACGAGCTTGTCGAGCTCACCCATCAGGTCGTCGGTGAGGGTCCGGAGCCTCCGCGCGTCGGGCTCACCATCCAGCCGCTCGGATGGGTCGAACGGCTCGCCGGCGACCACCCAGATCGGCCGTCCGAACGTGAGGCTCTGGCGCCCGGACCGACGCCAGACGAACTGGCCCCCCCACGTGGCGACCGGGAGGATCGGGACCCCCGTCGCGAGGGAGAGTCGAACCGCGCCGGTCTTGCCGCGGCCCGGTGAGAAGTCCTCGTGGGTCGTGGTGGTCGTCCCCTCGGGGTAGATCACGACCACCTCGCCGCGCTCGACAGCCCGGCCCGCGTCCTCGAGCGGAGATCGGTCGCCCGTGCCGCGCTCGACCGAGATCTGACGCGCGCCGCGCAGGACCGTCCCGACGAACGGCGCGTCGAACAGCTCCTGTTTGGCGAGGAACCGTGGGCGGCGGCCCGCCTTGACCACGAAGTAGCCGTGCGCGAGCGGATCCACGTACGACAGGTGGTTCCCGGCGACGATGACCGGGCCCTCCGCGGGGATCTTCTCCAAGCCCTCCAACCGCCAGTTGAACCAGAGCTGCATCGGCGGGACCAGCGCGAGCTCCGCCGCTCGGTACCAGGGCTCCACGACGCGCCTCCCTTCGGGCGGGCGATGCTACCGCGTCCTCCGCCCGGGGGCCCTTCCCGCCCCGACGGTGCGAGATGCCCCGCGGGTACTAGCCTCTAGCGCATGCGCGTCGTCGCCGTGCCCGTGAAGTCGCTCTCGCGCGCCAAGACACGGCTCTCGCCGGCCCTGACGGGGCTCGAACGCGGAGCCCTGACCCTCGCGATGCTCGAGGACGTCCTCGATGCTGCGCTCTCGGTCCCGGGGTGGGAGACCTGGGTGATCTCGCCCGACGAGGTCGCGCTCGAGGTCGCGGCCGGCCGCGGGGCCCGCCCCATCCCGGAGGCCAAGCCGCCGCTCGCCAACGCGATCCGGCAGGTCGAGGCGAAGGCGAAGCAGGACGGTGCCACCGCGCTCGCGGTGCTGCCCGCCGACGTCCCGCTCGTGACCGTCGACACGCTGCACGAAGCGCTCCGGACGCTCGGCGCCGTCGTCCTCGCGCGATCGGCGGACGGCTCCGGCACCAGCCTGCTCCTCCGCCGGCCCCCGAGGGCGATCCCCGCACGGTTCGGACCCGATTCGTTCCGTCGTCACCTCGAGCTCGCTGCCGAACGCGGTCTGCCCGTCTCGGTCGTCGAGCGTCGCGAGCTGTCGTTCGACGTCGATCGCCCGGACGATATCCTCACGCTGCTCGCCGACGGCCGGCGGGGGCGGACCCGCGAGGTTTGCCTGCAGATGGATCTCGGCGCGCGCCTGCGCGCGTAGCGGAGGGTCGATGGCTCAGGGAACGATCAAGGACTTCGACGCCGGCGAGCGGACGGGAAGCCTCCTGATGGAGGACCGCGCCGAGGTGGCGATCGACGCGGTCTCGGTCGAGGGTTCGGGCCTGCTCTCCCTGCGGATCGGCCAGCGCGTGAGGTTCGACCTCGTCGAGGAGTCGGGCAGGAAGGTCGCGAGGAACCTCCAGATCGTCACGCTCTGACGAACCGCGCGACGAGCGACTAACGCTTGGCGGAGACGCGCCGCCGCTTGGAGGCGACCATCTCTCGGAACTCCTTGCCGGCGGTGAACCACGGCAGGTCGCGCGCGGGGACGACGATCGGCGTCGACGGTTTCCGGGGGTTCCGCGCGATCCTCTTGTTGCGGCGCTTGCGCTCGAAGGTTCCGAACCCGACGAGCGAGACCCGCTCGCCGCGGGAGACGGCCTCTCGGACCACGTCCATGGACGAATCGATCATCCGACCCACGTCCGCCTTGCTCGCCCCCGTCCGTTTCGCAACCTCGGCGATCAGCCCGTTCTTGTTCACGTCGCCACCCCCAGGATCCGCCCTCCGCACCGTACGCACTCGTCGGGCCGCTGGTCAATGCCGCGTTGGCGTGCAACCATCTTGCCCATGAGAAGGGCCTCGACGCTACTCGTTTCCCCGATCGCGCTCCTCCTACTCGCGGGGTGCACACAGGGATCCGAGCGGGATCTCGCGCGGTACTACGACGATCGGGGCCTGTTCTTCGTGAACCTGCCCGCGGCCAACGACGTCACGGTGACGCCGCCCCAACCGCCCCAGGACGGTCCGAGTCTGCTCACCGGTGTGATCTCCAGCCCCCCAGCACCGAGCCCGTCCCCCCAGGCTGCGATCGGGGGCTTCGACGCGGCCGCGAGCGGCCAACCGGACCAGACCGTCTATCAGGCCTTCGCGGTGACGGCCGACGAATTCGACGACCTGGATCAGATGGCGCTGTACTTCCTCACCGGCGATCCCCTCTTCGACGTGGTGATCGACGACCCGGCGAGGCTCGACGGCTCGCCCGCGAGGCTGATCGTCGCCGACGCGCGCGAAGGCGGCGAGGTCACCTCGAGCGTCGCCGCGGCGATGACGCTCGGAGACGGCGAGACCGGGTACCTGATCGCCGCGATCTTCCCGCCGGGCGGGTGGGACACGGAACGCGCCGACTTCGAGCGGATCGTCCGGTCGTTCCGATCCGACGTACCGCCGGGGGTCGCGACGTTCCCCGTGGACGGCCAGGCCCCCTGATAGCATCGAAACCCCACTGGCCCGTGGGGTAACGGTAGCCCGGCTGACTCTGGATCAGTTAGTCCTGGTTCGAATCCAGGCGGGCCAGCAAGCCCCGCCGGCGCTCGGTGATCGTCCCCGAATGAGCTCGTGTTCGAACGCTACGGGGTCGGGTCCAAGATCAACGGCGGGAGCGGCTCCTGGCCGAAATCGAACTCCTTCAGCAGGTCGCCGAGGATCGATGCCTTCTCGCGGACCGTCGGGCGCGAATCGGGTCGGCTGAGCGTCGCGGGGTTCAGTCGCTCACTGTCGAGGAACAGGTCCTCGATGAGCTTCAGGTAGGCGTCGAACGACAGCGTCTGCGAGTCGATCAGGCCCGCGCGAGCCCACGGGCTGATCAGCAGCCCGGGGACGCGGATCCCGTACCCGTTCAGGTCCACCCGAGGGGGCCTCACGTGATCGTAGAAGCCCCCCCAGTCGTCCCACGTGAGGAAGACCGCGGTCTCGTTCCAGTCGGGACCCTTCATCAAGGCGTTCACGACGTGGGTGACGTGGGCCTGACCCCGCCAGATCGGCGCGCCCGACGCCGGGTGCTCGCCGACCCCGTTGTACGGCATGACCCACGAGACCGAGGGCAAGGTCCCGTTCGCGGCGGCCTTGTAGAACTTCGCGTGGTCCTGGATCCGATCCATCTGGCCCGTTTCCCGGATGGTCGTGAACCACGGCAACGGGTTCTGCTGCGAGACGGTGCGTCGTTGGCCCTGGTCCGGGCACGGGTCGAAGAAGCACGTGTCGTCGCCGACGTAGTACCCCCACTCGACGCCTTGCTCCCACAGGAGGTAGGTGATGTCGGTCCACGCCCAGATCGGGACGTCCTCGTGGGACCGCATGGTGTGGAACTGGTCCACGAGCTCGAGGTTCGAGACGCAGGACATCGGGTCGTGCGCGTCCGAGCAACGCGCCGCCCAGGCCGACACCAGGAACAGGTGCGCCGGCAGGGTCCACGAGTCGGCGGGGGCGAACATGCGATCTTGCAGGACGAACGTCTTCGCGTAGCGCCAATAGTTCGGGATCTCCTTGGCGGTGTGGTAGCTCATGACGTCCGGCTGGCCCTGCGGCCCGAGGTAGTCCCGGCAGCGCGATGCGTCGCGATGGTCGGCGCAGTACAGCGGGCTGTCGACGACCGTCCTCACGAACCCGTCCATCCTCCCGCCGTTGACGTCGAGCTCCGAATGACGCTGAGCGTGCGGCCCCCCCTCCTGCAGCTGCTCGGAGGTGTGATACGGACGGACGCAGGCGTGTGCGATCGGGTCGGGCACGCATACGGAGGGCCTGCCGTTGCGCATCGGGAAGCCGTTGGCGCCGGGGAACGTCCCGAAGTAGTGATCGAAGGAGCGGTTCTCCTGGACGATGAAGACGAGGTGCTTGAGGTGGAGTTGCGCCTGCTCGAGCTTCGTCAGCTCGGGACCGGGCGAGGGCGAGGGCGAGGGTCCCGCCGGGCTCGACGTAGTGGATCCGGACTCACCCGAGGCGGGGCTGCACGCGGCGGCGAGCATCGCGGCGAGGACCAGCGCGACGAGGGTTCGGGGGGGGCGAACCGGGTTCGAGCACATCGACCGCCGAGGGTACCAATCGAGGGCGGTGCGAAGGGGATGGTCGGCCATCACGCGCGGGTCCTGACGCGCTTGCGCGGCGCTAGGATGACCGCCGGCCCGGCCAAGGAGCTGTCGTGAGCGCGAACCCAACCGACCCCCCCGTCGTCGTGACGCTGATCCCGGGCGACGGGATCGGGCCCGAGTGCGTTGACGCGGCAAGGCGGATCATCGAGGCCGCCGGCGTCTCGATCTCGTGGGAGGAATGCGAGGCGGGCGCAAAGGTGTTCGAGAAGGGTCTCCCGTCGGGCGTGCCGCCCGAGACGATCGAGTCGATCTCGCGGACGCGCGTCGCCCTGAAGGGCCCGCTCGAGACCCCGGTCGGTTTCGGTGAGAAGTCCGCGAACGTCACGCTCCGCAAGCTCTTCGAGACGTACGCGAACGTCCGGCCCGTTCGCGAGATGCCCGGCGTGAAGACCCCGTACAGCGGCCGCGGGATCGACCTCGTCATGGTCCGGGAGAACGTCGAGGACCTGTACGCGGGGATCGAGTACCTGCAGACACCCGGCGTGGCCGAGGCCCTCAAGCTGATCAGCGAGAAGGGCTGCGAGAAGATCGCGCGGTTCGCGTTCGAGTACGCCCGGAGCGAGGGACGCACGAAGGTCGCCTGCGCGACCAAGGCCAACATCATGAAGCTCTCGGAGGGGACGCTGAAACGAGTGTTCGAACGCGTCGCCCCCGACTACCCGGAGATCGAGTCCTGGCACGTGATCGTCGACAACTGCGCCCACCAGCTGGTCAAGCGCCCCGAGCAGTTCGACGTGATCGTCACCACCAACATGAACGGCGACATCCTGTCCGACCTGTCGTCGGCGTTGATCGGCGGTCTCGGGTTCGCGCCGTCGGCGAACGTCGGCAACGAGGTCGCGATCTTCGAAGCCGTGCACGGCTCGGCGCCCAAGTACGCCGGCAAGAACGTGATCAACCCGACCGCGGTGATCCTGTCGGCGGTGCTGATGCTCCGCTACCTCGGGTTCCTGGAGCAGGCGGCGGCGATCGAGCACGCGGTGTTCGTGACGCTCGAGTCGGGCGTGCTCACGGGCGACGTCCTGGGCTACGACCGCGGCACGCCGACGACCGACTACACGAACGCGATCATCGGCAACCTCGGCAAGCGCACCGAGACCTGGACGATCCGCGACGTGAAGCCCCTGCAGCTCCCCAAGATCGACCCCGCGCCCGACTACGTGAGGCCGTCGAGCCGCTCGGTGGTCGGGCTCGATGTGTTCGTCGAATCGCCGTTGTCGGCGAGCGAGCTCGGCGCCTCCCTGATGGAGCTCACGCACGACACGAAGCTCTCGCTCAAGATGATCTCGAGCCGGGGCACGAAGGTCTTCCCGCCGACCGGCGCGATGACCGAGACCGGCGACCACTTCCGGTGCCGCTTCATCATCAAGGAGGAGCCGGGCGACCTGTCCGACCAGGACGTCCACGAGCTGTTGGTCCGGATCTCGAGCGCGCACATGTGGATGCACATCGAGAAGCTCCAGGAGTTCGACGGCGAGCTCGGGTTCACCCGGGACCAGGGCGAGGACTAGCCCCTACCCGGCAGCCCGGCTGAGCTCGTCCTCGCACTCGGAGCACGGCGCCTCCTGCAGGCCACGCTCGACCAGCACGCGGATCTCGGCGTCCATCCCGAACGGATCGTGGCGGGTGCGCTCGGTGCGCAGCCGCCGCTCGTGCTCCGCCTTGCGTCGTACGCCTCGCTCGAGGTCGCTGAGAACCTGTTGGGTGTGCAGCGGGAGCATCCGTTCCTCCTTCGGGTCCTTCGGCTTGCGTCAGGGTAGGTCCTGTCGTAGCATGCGTGAAGCGATTCAGGAAACCCTAAAACCTGCGCGACTTGGGAAGGGGTCATACGCGTGATCCGGATCCATCTGACGCCTGAGGACCTCGCCGAGACTCGATTCGCCTTCAGCCCGGTCTGGGAGGCGGTCCAGAGCGTCGAGGCGCTGTCCAACCCCGGGAAGTACGTCTTCCACCTGCCGTGGATCGATCAGGCTCGAGGATCGGTGGGCGAATTGGACCTCGAGCCCCTGCGCGCCCTGCTCTCCTATCCGCACGGATATCGCGTGGACTTCATCACGCCTCCGCCCGAAGGCCCGTACCCGGACTTCGAAGAGGAGCTCGGCCGGATCCTCGCCACGCCCCACGACATCGTTCGGCACGAGATCGGGCTGATGTATCCGGACGGGGACGTGCCCGACGCGGCTCGGATGTTCGTCGACGATCCGGGCGCCGCGCTCGAGCGACTCACCGCAGCCTTGAGGAACTATTGGGACGCGACGCTGGCGTCCTACTGGCCCCGGCTGCGAGCGCTGCTCGAGGGTGACCTCCTGTACCGGGCCAAGCGGCTCGCGCTCGCAGGCGCCGATGGATTGTTCGGAGACCTGCACCCGTCGGTGTCGTGGAAGGACGGGGTGCTCTCGGTCGACAAGCGAGTGGACCTCGACGTCGAGCCGGGGGGACGCGGACTCCTGCTGATCCCGGTCGCGTTCGCGTGCCCGAAGTGCTCGGTGATCACGGACCCACCGTGGCAGCCGACCCTGACCTACACGCCGAGGGCGATCGCCACCCTGTGGGATGCGGACCGGGCACCCGCCGAAGGCGTGCTCGACGAGCTCGTCGGCGACACCCGGGCGGCGATCCTGCGGGCGCTCGAGATCCCGATGACCACGACCGAGGTCGCGTCGCGGCTCGGCGTGACACCCGGGGCCGTGTCGCAGCAGCTCGCCATGCTCCGCAGGGCCGGCGTGGTCGATGCCCACCGGAGCGGCAGAGGCGTGTACAGCGAGCTCACGCCGCTCGGGACATCGCTCCTCGCGCTGCTGGACACATAGCGGTTGCTACACTTCCCGCCGGCCCGCGGCCGACGGTCCCATCGTCTAGTGGCCTAGGACACCACCCTCTCAAGGTGGAGACACGGGTTCGAACCCCGTTGGGACTACAAGCGAAACCTGCAGGTCAGGGTCACTAGTCCTGAATGCGATCGGCTCGTTGAACCGCGACTCAGGGGAAACGTCTGCATACGAGGCACCTCATCCACCGGATATCCACCTTCAGCGCCGGCAGCTCAGCCGGGACAGGAGCGGCTGACGCAGACCCTCGACCTCGTCGCGGCGGAACTCGGTGAACTCGTCGAGGAACAGGACGCCGTGGTGTAACAGGGTGCGGCAATGTACCTGGAACGGGAAGTGGCTGGGACTAGCTACACGCGACGTTTACGCATTGACGCGGATCCCCGTTTCCGCTGGCCCGGTTGCCGCCGCCGTCGATCACGCCCTCGACGGCTTCGATGCCGAGACCGTGGTTGTGCCTGGCCTCGTTGCGGGTCACCTTCGTTGTGGGATTCCCTATGAGGATGCCGTGGCCTCCCGCTCGGAAGACATGGTTGCGCTTTACCACGGTGCGCTCGACACTGGGTCGATCGCTATCCCGCCGCGGGGAGCGCGACGCACGATGGTTGCCACGCACTACGTTGCCGACCGCATGTGCGTCGTTCGAGAAGAGCGTGATCGTGATGGAGTTGCGCATCACCCGGTTGCCGACGATCTGGTTCCGATCGCCTTGCAGGATGATCCCATCCTCCGGGTTGTCGGCGTACCACGTTACGCCCGACGTAGTTGTGGTTGGACCGGTTCAGGTGGATGCCCAGTTCGGCGTTGTCAAACGACCTATTGTCGACGATCCGGTTGTTGTGGGACTCGAACAGCGTTATCCCGACGCCGCTGTCAGGACCGGCGTTTCCGAAGGAGGTGCTCCCCCGCACGCGGCTACGGGAGGTCTCGACCAGGAGGATGCCGCTGAAGACGTTCTCGGTCGTGGAGAGGTCGCTCAGGCCGTTCCTTCTCGCCCCGAAGAGGATACACGCCGAAAGCAAACTCGCTGATGTCGCCACCCTTGATCCTGACGCCTTTGTAGCCATCGTTGGCGACCCCGACGTCGCAGAACTCGTTCTCGGGGCAAGGGTCCACCAAGGCGTCGTCACCGTCGATCGTGTGGCCGTTTAGATCGAGGGTGATGTCGTTGGCCCCGATCACGATGCCATTGCTTGGGCAGTCCAGTAGGTCGGCATCGAGCGTCGTGTCGACGGTGATCGTGTCGCCGCAGCTGAGCGGGGCCGGCTAGCGCCGCTTGGCCGCCCATGAGCGCGTCAAGCGCCGAGACGGAGGACGTGGCGACTAGCAAGACAAGGATTACGTGAATGGCGTGAGGCCGAAGCTTGACCATCTTGCCCTCCTCAACATGGTCAGCGCTAGGTGGCAGTGACTCTATGCCCGACGCTCCCAAGGGGCAAGCGGGGCCGGGCGGCGACCGCAGACTGCACCCACGCCGGTCGGTGCTCAAGGTTCCACGACTCGGCGTTGGAGGTCGTTCGACCTATTGCTTGGACGATCGCCGGTCACTTGCTCAAGACCCCCGATGTCCCGGCAACGGCGTAGCCTCCCGACCATGCGACCCGACGAGCTCGAGCGCCAACTCCAGGAGCGCCTTGACGCGCTCGGTCCGGCTCCCCGCGCCGAACTGCTCCACGTCCTCATGCTCCCCGACTTCGAGCGGGCCGACCGGATCGGAGAGTTCTGGGGCTACCCGCAGAGCCGCGCCTTCGCCGAGCTCCTGATCGACTGCGAGGAGGATCGGACGCTTCGGGCGGTGCTCGTCGGGATGCTGCGGGAGAGTGGCGAACGTTCGTTGTAAATCCCGCCTGTGTCCGGAGCGATCGCAGCCGGGGGTCAGGCTCTAGTCACGTTAGACAGCGCCACTACGTCAGATGGGGGTTGACCCAAAGAAGGAATGCTGCATACGGTCGAAGGCCATCGCGGATTAGGAGGGAAATCCATGCGCAAGACCTTGGTCTCGGCCGCCGCCGCGCTCTTCGTGCTGATTCCGGCCACGGCGAGCGCGATCACGGACGGCACTCCGGACACCACCAACAAGTACCCGTTCGTCGGGCTGCTCGCCTTCCGTGACGCAGACAACAACTACATGCACCGCTGTTCGGGCACGCTGCTGTCACCGACGATCGTGCTGACGGCCGGCCACTGCACGGACGGCACGTCCATCGTTCACGCGTACTTCTCGTTCCAGGTCCCGGACGATTTCCGGACGAACCCCACGGGTGCCGTCGGCACGCCTTTCACGCACCCCGACTTCAACCCGCTCACCATCTTTAACGACATCGGCGTGGTGGAGCTCGCCGGGCCCGGCGTCCCGTCCTCGGTGGGATACCCGGTACTCGCGGAGGAGGGGTTCCTGAGCGATCTGAAGGCGGCACACGAGATCCAGGACGACACCTTCGTGAACGTCGGCTACGGCCTGCTGAACGGGTCGCCGCCTCCCGTCCTCGTAAACAACGAGGACCGCTGGTACTCCACCTCCCCATACGGGGGGCTCAACCAGAACAACCTGCACCTACAGAGCAATCACAACGCCACCGGTCAGGGCGGGACGTGCTTCGGCGATTCGGGTGGTCCGCACTTCTGGAAGGACACGCTCGTGCTCGTTTCGGTCACGAGTTGGGGCGATGCGATCTGCCGCTCGCTCGATATGACCCAGCGAACGGACCTCGCCTCTGTGCTGGACTGGCTCGACGACGAGTTTGGAGTGACCCCGCCAGCCTGAATCAGCGAAACGGCTAAGGCCCGTCGTCTTCTCGCGCGTCGATGACATCGCTGAGCTTGTGCTTGGTCGGTGCGAAGTCCTCGAGCGTCATGTCGCCCGCGCCGGTCTTCTTCCAGAACTTCGCCGGTTCGAGCCACCGGTAGAGGTCCGAGGCCAGACGACGCTCATCGAACTCGGGCCACGCAGACCCGTTGTAGGTCCAGAACGTATTGCGGTGGTGACGGATCAGCCGGACGCCGTTCGCGGTGTAGCGTTGATCGAGGAACGTCCTCGCAACAGCCATCGGGTTGGTCGGTGCCGGGACGATCAGCTCCTCGGTCTCGGCGGTCGATACCTCGGCGGGTCCCGCGAACTTCTCGATCAGCTCGCTCTCACTCTCGCGGGTCGCGCAATCCCAACACAAGCCGTCGAGCTCGGGGGCCTGTTCGTACTTGCCGCAGCGGACGCAGTCGAGACGATCGGTCATTTCGACCACCCCCGGCATGAACAAGCCGGCGGCCGGATCGGTAGATCATGCAGGCGTTGGAGCTCCCAGGCTCGACGCCGATCATCGCTCCATGGCGTCGTACAATCGGAGTGTCGGTTGGTCCAGTTCCTGAGCGCGTCGGTCTCGCGGGCCGGGGCGCTGTTCTTTGTGTGGGCCCTCATCGTGCCGCCACCGCGTCTCGGGCCTGGCCCTCAAGCCAGCGCTCGACATCTTGCGGCCGATACCGGGCGTGGCGACCAACGATCAGGTAGGTCGGCCCCTTGCCCTGGCTAGCCCAGTTGTTCAAGGTCGAGGTCGGAACGTGCAGCAGCTCCGACAGCTCAACCCTTGTGAGCAACCTGTCCATCTGACCTCCTTCCGATCGGTAGAAGTCTACCATGCCCGGTAGATGTCTTCCGTAACCAGATTCACACGGCCAGGACTGGACGAAATACGCTTGGGAACGGTAGGGTGGTGACACCAGGATGGAGGTGGGCAGATGGACCGGACAGAGTTCGAGGCCAGGTTGCTTCGGGACCCAGAACTCCGGCAACGGATGGAGAAGCTGGAAAAGGTCGCCGATAGGGTGCTTCAGCTACAGCGAGACCTCGTCCTCTGGCGGAAAGTGATGCGGTACGGGATTGCGGATCTCGCCAGCGAGGGGGTCCCACTGGCCATCCTGGCCCACTTGGTGGGCCTATCACCCCAACGGATGAACTCGATCGTCAAGGACGTCATCGACGAGGCACGCCTTGAGACCAGTGACCCAGACGACCCCGAAGCCCTCGCCGAGGCGCTCCGTGCGAGCTGGACCAAATCCATGGAACAGCTTGAGCAGGAGGCCAGCTGATGCAGCGCGAGCAGGTCAAGGGACACCCCGGCATCCGCCGGCGCACCTGGAGGGTCGGCGCCCGGATCGAGATCCGCTACGACGCCGCTTATCGTGGCCCGGACGGGCGGAAGCGGACCCGGACGTTCCTAAAGCTCCAGCCGGCCGTCGCGTGGCTCAGGTCCCAACTTGCCGCAGCCGATCACGGGGATTGGTTCGACCCGATCCGCGGCAAGGCCACGCTCGCCACCTTCTATATGGAGTGGGTCGCCGAGGCCAAGCGGACCGGCCGCCCACGCGAACGAACCCTCCTCGAGTACGAGGGCATCTGGGGCAAGTACATCGAACCAACGCTAGGAGCTCGGCGCCTCGGGTCCATCACCCGCGAGGAGATCCGGGGGATCCTCCGACCCGCGGCAGCGGTCTCGGCGTGGCGCCACAACGACACGCTCAAGGTGGTCCGTCGGGTGCTGTCGGCAGCGGTGGACGCCGAACACATCGGACGCAATCCGGCTGCGGGGATCCCCATGATGCATATCGACCAGGATGAGCCATGGGTCCTGACGCCAGCGGAGATCGAGGCAATCGTGAACGCCGTGCCCGGGCGGTATCAGGCCCTGGTGCTGACAGCCGCCTATGGATCGTTGCGTTGGTCAGAGCTCATCGGGCTAACGGTTCGCGACCTCGACCTCATGCGCGATCGAATCAGGATCGACCACACCCTCGTGGAGGCCGGGACGCTGATCGCCGGTGAGCCGAAGACGAAGAGATCGCGCCGATGGGTGACGCTCCCCGACTTCGTCACGTACGCCATCTCCGAACACTTGCGCCTCTACCCGGGGAAAAGATGGCCTCGTCTTCACGGCGGAGCGTGGCGGTCCGATCCGACGGCCAGCGTTCGGACGGCTCATATGGAAGAAGGCGACCACCGCGGCGGGGCTCGAGGGCTTCCTGTTCCGGGACCTTCGGCATACGGGGGCCACCCTGGCCCTTCAGGAGGGCGTGAGCCCCGTGCTTGTCGCCTTCCGCCTGGGCCACTCCACCACCAGGATGATCGAGACGACCTACGGTCGGCTGATCGAGTCCATGGACGCGGACATCGCGGCGCGTCTGTCATCCACCGCTCATCCACCACGACAGCCGCAATCCACCGGAACGGTTGACAACCGATAGGAGCTGAATCCGCAGGTCAGGCGCAATGACACGGCCATGACCTGCGACTGCGTACCACCCTCTCAAGGTGGAGACACGGGTTCGAACCCCGTTGGGACTACCAGGAAAACCGCAGGTCAGGAGCCCTGCGCGAACCGGCGAAGTCGAGCAGGCTCGTTCTCGTCCCGCATTCGTCCCGCGGCCGACGCCACCACGTCACGGCCTGATAGAAGGAAGGCCCGGCTCCCAGAATGGCGGGCCTTGATGTAGCAGGGTCATCGTGAACGAGAACAGCGACCCAGACGAGGGCGAGCAGGTTCCAGTCCTTCTCCGCGTTACTGCTCGATGTCTCGACGAGGACCTGGACGGAACGACAGCCGCGGACGCCGAGCGCCCCGTCGGCGAGCTCATAGATGAACTCGTCCAGAAGTTCGTCTCGATGCGATCGCAAGACCCCAAGGGCGTCGAGAAGGTTCAGCCTCTTCAGAACGCCTCGGAGGTCTACACCCTTCACGCGGGTCGCTGGCGCGGGGCGACCTGGCATGACTTGGACAACAACACCGTCTGGCTACTGGCCGGACGACTCCATCGGTCGGGGGCGCCCGACGACGCCTATCCATACTTCAAAGACTTGGACGCCAATCGTCGACTTCTCCCGACCGAGCAGGATTACGAGCTTCTCTTCCTCGCCCAAGCTCGGTCCTTCGCGGACGATGTGATCGACCGTCTCCCTTCAGCCGTCGACGAAGCGAGAAGGCGATCTGTGGGTGCCCAAGTGGAGCAAGGCGTTCCGCGACACGATCACCGAGCGGACGGGTGCCACCGTCTTCGCGTACAGGATTGCCGTGACGCGGCTCCAGGGTGACGGCGATGTCGACCGGTGGTCACGCGAGTGGTCGCAGGACCCGACGATCAAGGCAAACCTCGATGGGTGTTCCTTCGGCTTCCTTACTCTCGAGGAGATGTGGGGCACTCTCCTCGTGGAGCTCAAGAAGACCCCTGCGTCCAGCGAGATCGGCCGACTCGCTCGAGCTGCTCAAGGCAGCTGGGATGACGGCTCCGACCGTGGTGGCGCCGCCCGAACCGCTGCTGCCTAGCTCCGATGCCGCCATAGTCGAAGGAGAAGAAGGGGAGGAGTAGGACCAGCCCTGAGGAGCTGGATGCTCACCTAATGGTCTATCGACTTGGCCGGAGAGGTCCCGAACTCGGTTATCGAGCTGGCTGCAGCCTGGAAGGGCAAGCGGGCCGTGGACTCAAGTCCCGACGAGAACCGCTCATAGGTGATCCGAGTCGCAAACGTCGTGACGTGGTCGAGGGTGGATAGGTTGTCCGCGAACGGGGCCCATCCCTAGCGCAGCGATCGGAACGTCGCGCGCACGTCCTCTGAGAGCAGCTGCGGCTGCTCCCAGGCGGCGAAGTGGCCGCCCCTGTCGTGCTGCTTGTAGTAGACGAGGTTGGGGTACGCCTGCTCGGCCCAGCTCCGCGGAACCCGGTACAACTCGTCGGCGAAGGTGCTCACGCCGACCGGGATCGTGACGCCCTTGACGCCGAAGAAGGCGCCCTTGAACCCCCAATACAGGCGAAGCGAGGAGACCCCGGTGTTGGTCAGCCAGAACAGCGTGATGTTGTCGAGGATGTCGTCGCGCGTGAGGTCGCTCGGCTTCTCCAGACGGTCCTCGAGGACCTGCTGAACCAGGCCGGGCTGACCGAGCCCGTCACCGTGGTCGAGCATGAAGGCGGCGAGATCGACCGGTGAGTCCGCCAGTCCGTACAGCGTCTGCGGACGCGTCCCCGCCATCAGCCCGTACGCCACGTGCGTCGCAAAGAAGCTGCGCAGCTGCTCGTACGTGCTCAGCTCCTCGTCGGAGAGGCCGGACGGCGGCGGGCTGCCGGCGAAGGACGCGAAGAAGAGGTCGCGCGGAATCGCGCCGGCCATGTTGGTGTGGATGCCCATCAGCTCCGGCGGCGCCGGCTCAGCCGGCCCCGGGTCGCGGCCGCCTGCCATCAGGTCGACGACGATCGCGCCCCAGTCGCCGCCCTGCGCGACGAAGCGCGTGTACCCGAGGCGCTTCATGAGCTCGACGTAGGCCTTGCCGACGTGCACAGGATCCCAGCCGGTGCCGGTCGGCTTGCCCGAGAACCCGTACCCGGGCATCGACGGGACCACCACATGGAACGCGTCCGACGCGCTCGCACCATGCGCGGTGGGGTCGGTGAGCGGGCCGATGATCTTCAGCTGCTCGATGACCGAGCCGGGCCAGCCGTGGCAGACGATGACCGGCAACGCGTCCTCGTGCCTGGAGCGAACGTGGATGAAGTGGATGTCGAGCCCGTCGATCTCGGTGATGAACTTCGGGAAGTCGTTCAGCCTCTTCTCGCACTTGCGCCAGTCGTAGTGGGTCGCCCAGTAGCGAGCGAGGTCCTGCATGAGCGCGAGCGGCACGCCCTGCGAGTCATCCTCGACGGTCTCCTTCTCGGGCCAGCGCGTGGCCGCGATGCGCGCGCGCAGGTCCTCGAGGTCCGCCTCGGGGGTCTCGATCGTGAACGGCCGGACTGACGGAGTGGCTTTTGCCTGTGCCATTGAGGTCTCCCCTCGGATCGGTGTGGGCAACCCCACATTCCGTGACCGCATCGCTCGCCGCGTTCCGGTCCCAACACGTTCTCGGGGAGCATGGTGACCCATCGATCGTGACCGGGGCGTGACAGCGGCGTTACCCACCGCCTTGTCAGTTCGAGAGCGCCGCATCGTCCAGGAAACGCGATCACCGCATCCATCTCCTTTGCTCGCGTGGACACGGTCCAAACGGGCTGGAAGCCCAAGGCAACGTCCTTGGTCATGCGGATCTCAAAAGCGCCAGGGGCTCGAGGTGCCTTCCTCACGCCAGTGCGAACGGTGAGGAGGGCGACTGCGGATGTTGCCATCGCGCCCTCAGACGAGGAGGCGTTACCGGACTGTGACTGGCAACAGTTGGTCTACGAGGCCGCGGAGCCTCTCGGTGGGTTCGATACCAAGTTCAAGCCCGAGGAGCTCTCCATAGCGCGTGAACTCTCGAAGAGCCTCTGAAGGGTTGCCCTCGGCGATGTGGACGCGGATGAGGGCCGCGCGAGGACTCTCACGAAGCGGTTCGGCCCGCACGGCGGCCAGGGCAGCCATCGCAGCGTCGGCCGATCCTCAGGGGCACGGTGCGCCCGCGCCGCAGAGGATCAGATCCTCGTTGTTCTCGACGAACCGCACCAACTGGGACCGCGGGACGAACGACAGGCCGCCGTCGGCTTCGAACGACGGCACCG
This sequence comes from uncultured Actinomycetes bacterium, assembly GCA_963731925.1. Classification (GTDB taxonomy): domain Bacteria; phylum Actinomycetota; class UBA4738; order UBA4738; family HRBIN12; genus DASSJM01. The sequence goes on along the minus strand of CAVSXK010000004.1, from coordinate 3,307 downwards.
GGTCGAGCCCGGTGGGAAGCGACGAATGGTAGGTGACGCATCCGCCCTCGACCTCGATCGTGCGATCCGTCGGATCGTCGTCCTTCGCGCAGGCGGGTGTCAGGGTCACGTCGATGGCGGGACTCTCCTCGCCTGGGCCTAGCTGCAGCTGGAGGGATCCGCCCCCTCCCCCCACCGACAGCACAAACGTCGCGCGGCCACGCACGATCGTGGCTCCAGACAGACTCCACCCCAACGGCAGCGACCGGATGCACGGCAGCTGCTCCGCTGAGGGCACGGCCTGGGCCATCAGGATCATCGTCCGGTTCGAGTCGCAGCTCGGAGGCAACACATCACCCACGCGGCTCGAGAAGAACAGCGAGAGGCAGAGCGCTCCTGCGGCCACGGCGACAAGCAACGTGAGGAAGATCAACCCAACTCGCCTGAAGCTCCATCGCTGGACCTTGATGGGCGGTCGGGATGGCGCGAGCGCCCGGAACTCCTCCAGGAGGTCGCGGCTGTCGCGCTTCATGAAGTTGCGCAGCTGCGTGGGGCTCGCCACGCCACGCGTGGCAGCGAACGCTTCGGAGAGCTCCTCGGGCGTGAAGTACTGGGTTGCCTTCTCATAGACCACTAGTGCGTCCGAGCGGAGTGCGAGCACCAGCATCATGTTCCCGAGGTCCACGGCCTGCCGCCATGGCGAGGGCCGCACCTGCACGAAGAACACGTCGATCAGCCGCAGGTGCCCGTCCTGCACCATCAGGTTCGCCGGCTTGATATCGCGGTGGGCCAGCCCGACGTCCCACATGCGACGAATCATCAGGAGTCCCTCGTCGATCACGCGGTCGTCGATGTCGACATCGCCGATCTCCTCTCCGCCGTCGAAGAACTCCATCGCGATCAGGTACTCACGCTCGGGAGTGATCTCGACGATGCCGAGGGCCGTCGGCGTCGGGAGCCCGTACTCACCGAGGAGCCGGAGCGTGTAGTCCTCGTACTCGACGAACCGACGGACCGTCTTGAACGGCGTCTCGTCCTCGAGCCGTCCGTACAGCATCGTGCGGCCGAGCTTGTACCAGCGGTCCGCACGTACATGGTTCCTCGCGTACAGCTTCGCGAACACCGACCGCTCGACGCCCTGCTCGTCGGTGACCCGGAGCTTCAGCGGCGTCGACCCACCGGAGGCCTCGAGCCCGACGAGCTTCATCTCGATGATCACGAACCCGAGCTGCTCCTGCACGGCGCGTCTGATCGCCTCACCTCGCGCGCCGCTCACGTCCAGGTGCGCCGACTTGCCGTGGCGCCCGTAGCGCACGGGGAAGACGTCGCTGGGCGTGAACGCGCGGAACAGCGCAACCGGGACAGCCACACCGAGGATGATCGCGAAGGCCAGGTCGGTCGGGTGGTCGACGCCGAGATAGATCCGGTTGAGCGACACAAGCGCGAGGATGGCCACGATCGCGAGCTTCGCGTACCAGCGAGGACGGCCGGGCACTACCAGCAGGTAGATGAATCCGATGAGGATGCCGGTGAGCCCCAGCACCGGCTGTGAGGGAGACGAGAACCCCTCCCAGTCGCCGATCGCCGTGACGCTGTAGGGACGCGGTCGGGCGGCCGTCGTGTACAGGATCGGGAAGACGATCATGAGTGCAGCGACGCTCACGAGGAAGACCACCAGATGTCTCCAGCGACGGAAGGCCGCCGCGAGCGCCGCCGTAAGGAGCCCACAGATCGCGAGACCTGACCGGGATCCCACCGAGTTGAGGTGGTTGGTCAGCGAGTCGAGCCACGGGGTCCGAGCCGACGTGACGAACCGGATGATCACCGCATCGAAGCGATCGAGTGGGCCGGTCGTGAAGTGCAACCAGACCACACCCGAGACCACGACGACGAGGACTGCTGCCAGCCACAGCTTGCCGGTCAGCCCGATCTGCTTTGGCAGGGGGGGAGGCGCGCCGGTCGGTCGCCGCTGTCGACGGGCCTCGGGCACCACCACGAGCCGATCCGTCGATCCCGGTGTTTGCAACCGTCTATTCATAGGACCCACCCCCGGGCTACAGGACCACTCCCGGTGATCCTCGCACGATCGTAGCGAGACCGGAACCTCGGGTTCCGCCAACGCGTCGGTCGTCGTTTCCACCCGGCGGAGCATCGAACGCTGGAGTGCAGCGAGCCTTCATGCTGCTCCGATTCCAGGTTCGTCGTGACTGCGACCTCTCCGGTTGAGCGGCGGGAACTGCTACTCGATCAATCGAACGCTTGGAGGTGACCACGCCGCGTCCGTCGCGGTAGGCCAACTTGTACGCTGGCCCGCGTGGCGCCTCCTGCACGTAGATGCCTCGGCGTCCCTTAGGTCCCTTCGTCCGGGTAAGGTGCCGGCCCATCTCTACCCCTTCCCTGTTGGTCCAACATTCCACGACCACCTCACGCGGTCCACATCGTTCGAGGAACCGGCGATCGCCTGGACGAGACGGCGGAGCAACAGTGCGGCCGCCTTCGCTCAAGATGACGTCTCCGGTCTCGTACGCGTCTTCAGTCTCTTTGCTAGCGAGCTTCCGTAAGCGGCGCTCGCAAAGATTCGAGAACAGAGGAATCTACGACAGGTGCTTCCAGTTGGATGGCATGCCCTCGCCTCCGATGACCGCGCGCAGAGACAACTCGCCAGCTTCGATTAGCGGCTCGTGAACGCGTCGGTGAAGCCCGCAGGAAGGTTCGGCGCGCCGGAGACGGAGCGAACGCCCTCCGGGGTGGATCATGGGTGGTGGATGAGTTCAAGAGGATCTCCTTTCAACGAGACCGGAGTTCAGTGATTCGGACGAGGCCTGATCGTCTCGTCCTTTCGCGAGATCTGACGCATTTGCTGGTGCTGGACAGGCGCGCGGCCGAGCGGCACACCTCCCCTCGCGTATCTGCTCCGCGGGCGCGACAAAGACATCCTGCCCCTCAACGATGTCCGGGACGTGGCACTGGTGTGATGGTGGGGTCGTGGGATGAGGATGAGAGAACGCTGTCGAGGAAGTCTCTAACGGCATCCACCACTTCGTCCGCGTTGACGAACGTCAGGGTTGACCGGAAACCGAAGGCGACATCATCCGCTAGCCGGATCTCCGCCCGAAGGGGCTGCGGTGAGCCTTCCTCGCACCAAGCGCGGATCGTGAGCAGTGCGACCCCTTTCGTCTCGAGCATGCCCCCATTCTGGAGGAGCGACCGTTACGGCTGCGTGACGGCCCGCAGGCTGTCAACCAAGGCGCGGAGCCGTTCGGTCGACTCGACGCCGAGCTCGAGCATCAGCAACTCTCCGTATCTGGTGAATTCTCGAAGCGCCTCG
>CAVSXK010000003.1:0-42779 GCA_963731925.1 uncultured Actinomycetes bacterium | reverse complement strand
AGCGCGCCGGGAGGGAGTCGAACCCCCAACCTTCTGATCCGTAGTCAGATGCTCTATCCATTGAGCTACCGGCGCTCCGCTCCAGCATACCGGCGGAGTCCAGCGCCCCGATTCCCCGGGACCCATCCCGATCCAGACAAGGAAAGGAGCGGGCGGGGCAGGTATCAGCCCCGCCCGCTCCGTCGATTCAGGATCCGTTCGCCGACTGGGCTCGGATGAAGAACTCCGTTCCCTCCTCGCTCGGCTTCGCATCGAGGACTGCGTCGTCCAGCGTCGACGCGAGCTCCTGCGCCACGACGACGCGCACGCCTCGAGCCTCGGCCTGGGCATCGGCGGGCGCAGGCTCGTCGATCGCCTCCAGCGAGATCCCGCCCTGACCGTCCGAGGTCCTCTCGGGCACAAGCCTGATCGCCTGGCCCTTGACCTCATCCTGAGCGAGGATGTCCCGGAACGCCGACGCGGCCATATCCGTGATCTGGAGCATGGCGTTCCCTCCTTCCGTGGTCGCGGTCAGGGTTCCTACCCGCACGCGCGGGTTTCGAACATCCGGCTGACGACCGTCGTACGCTGACGTGGTGAGCGATCCGCCGCGTGGCACGAGTCCCAGGTACCCGGATCTCCGCCATGCGTCGACGGCGGGACCCGCCGGACCACCGCCGGTGCACTCGGAGCACGACATCGACAGGATCGCCTCGGAGCGGAGCCGAGAGGACGAAGCTCTCGGTGGAAACGAACGCCCATCCCTGTGGAGCCGTCTGTTCCGTCGGCGCGCTAGCTCGAAGCAGTCAGCGGGTCGTGGCGAGGGCAGGCCGGACCCCGAGCACAGCCACTGCATCCTCAGCGGCCACGATCGCCCGCGCGCTGGCCCGTGGTCGCCAGGATTCCATCTGCGGCCGGACCACCGAGCCCGCACGCCACTATCGAACGTCGCGAGAGCCAGCACGAGTACGTGCCCGAACGCCGTGCGCCGAGCGCGAGGACGGCCGTCGGACCGACGAGTCCCTGACCATGCATGGTTCACAACCTACCGAACGGTCCTGCACGGAACATGGAGGGCGAGGTTCGAGTCGAGACCGACGGGTATCACACCTTCATGGAGGAACGGGACGCCGGCGCGCGGAGCGAGCGCGGGGATGAGCTCGAAAGCCCTGCCCAGGCCCGGATGCATCTGCGGCTTCGCCGCAGGTTGCTCATCGGGGGCTCCGTAGGCGCGATCGCCGGTGCCGTGATCGGGGCCCTGCTCGGACTCCTCTTCTTCGATCGTTCGGCAGCCGTCGTGATGTCGATCGTTGCATCGGGAGTCTTCGGTTTGGGCGTCGGCATGCTGATCGCCGGCTACTCGAGCCTGGAGTCCCCTGATCCTGGTGCTGAGCCCTCCGACACGGCCCGACCCGTGGCGGATCGCCCGGAGGCTGTGCGGGAAGAACATCCGGAGGTACCCGACACCCCAACGACGGGCCTCGACGACTGAGGTCACGTCCGGCCAGAGGGCGTTGACCCAGCTAGATGGCGCTTCGGTTCAGTTATTGGCGGGCGCCGCACTGATGTCCGCGAGGGCGGCCCCTGCCTCGCCGGACGGCGAGAGGTCACCGAGGGTGACGACGCCGAGGGGTTTCCCCTCCTCCACCACCGGCAGCCGGCGGACGTCATGACGCCGCATCAGCTCGAGTGCGGCCGAAACCGTGGCCGTCGGCCCCAGGGTCGCCGCGATCGGCGACATGATCTCCTCGACGGGTGTGTTCGGGTTCCGCTCCTCGGCGACCGATCGGATCGCGAGGTCCCGATCGGTCACGATCCCCTGCACCTGGCCGGTCCTGTTGAGGACCAACACGTCCCCGATATCCTTGCGTTGCATCTTCTTGGCGGCCTCACGCAGGGGAGTTTCGAGTTTCACGGACTCGACCGGCGTCGACATCACTTCTCGAACCATACGAGCATCCATCGCGGCGGAAGACACGCCCGACAGCCCGGTCCGAGCCGAGCCGGGCAGCGATGTCGCCCACGCCCGGACGTCCTTCATCGCATTCTTGGCGTTGACCATAGGTCGGTCGCCAACCTTCGCGCCGGTCACGTATCCGCCGGCGAATGCTGCAAGGGTCACGAACATCCCCATTCCCAGACACCTCCTCGATCGCGTTACGTAACGGCTACCCATTCCGCACGGTCGCAACCGTGCTGCCCCGGCGGATGAGGGTGGACGTGAGGCCGGAAGGATGGAGGGAAGTGATTCGCGAGGGCCACGAGGGTAAGAGAGCCGCATGACTTCTCGCGAGGAGCGGATGGCGCAGAACGAGGCCGCCTCGAGGGAGATCAACGAGGACGTCGAAGGCATGCATCGGGTCGATCCGCCCGGGAGACGGATCCAGATCGTGTGCGAGTGCGCCCTCGATGGGTGTGGTCGCGTTATCGCTGTCACGGTGGCCGAGTACCGGCAGGTCCGGGGTGACCCGCGGCAGTTCGCCATCGTGCCGGAGCATGTCGTCGGGGACATCGAGCGGATCGTCAGCCAAAACGACCGATTCGCCGTGGTGGCCAAACGGCAGGGAACCCCGGCCGATGTCGCGATCGAGGAGAGCCGCCGGCGCTCGTGAGCAACACGGCGGGTCCTGCGAGCTCAGGCTTGCAGCCGTCTGACTCCGCCACGTTTTGGATGCGCATCGGCCGGGAAGCCAACCCGTAACGGAAAGTTGCACGAAAGGGAGAGAAACCGGATGTGTATGTCCTGTGGATGCGGCGAGCCCCACGCGACTCACGGAGACAAGCGGAACATCGTCTATGCGGATCTCAAGAAGGCCGCTGACGCCTCCAAGATCTCGTTGAAGGACGCAGTGCGGAACATCGAGAAGACGCTCCGGACCAAGAACCCTCGCTCGCCTGCCAGCAGATGACGCCCATTTTGAGCTCCGACCTGCTGCCGCGGGCCGTACTCCGCTCATGATTTCGCGCGAGGAGCGGATGGCTCGGAACGAGGTCGCGTCCCGGGAGTTCAACGAGGAGATCGAAGAGGCCTACCAAGGCGAGCCTTCCTCCAATCGGCTCGACATCGTTTGCGAGTGTGCGCTGAAGATGTGCGATCGCCCTATCGACATCACGATGGCCGAGTATCGGATGGTGCGAAGCGATCTACGGCAGTTCGCCATCGTTCCGGAGCACCTGATCGGCGACATCGAGCGGATCATCTACCAGAACGAGCGTTTCGCCCTCGTGAGCAAGCGGGAGGGGACGCCAGCCGATGTAGCGATAGAGGAGAACCCCTGAGGCTAGTGCCCCAGCCTTACCTGCGGAGACGGGAGTTCGCGCTGATCGGCCCGGTCGTCGTGCCCGGCCGCCTACGGTCACGCCACGCCCGCGCCGCCTGACTCCGAGGCCCCTGTGCCATGCTTTGCCGGATGCCCAGGGAGAGCTCGTCCTCGGGGAGCTGGCGCCGCGAGCTCGCGAACGCGTTGCGTGACAAGCGCGCCACCGTGGGCGTGGTGGGGCTCGGCTACGTCGGGCTCCCGATGCTCGTCTGTGCCGCGAAGGCCGGGTTCCGGGCCGTCGGTCTGGATGTCGATCCCACGCGTGTCGAGGCGCTGTCCGAGGGGCGCTCGTACGTCTCCGACGTCCCCAACGAGGTGCTGGCCGACATCCGGTCGAGTCTTCGGGTCTCCACGAAGCCGAACGTGCTCCGCGCTCTGCGACGTCGTCCTGATCTGCGTTCCGACGCCGCTGACCGACAACAGCCCCGACCTCGGGTACATCGAACGCGCGGGGCACTCGGTCGCCGCGTCGCTTCGAGGTGGCGTCCTGGTCGTCCTCGAATCGACGACCTACCCGGGAACCACCGAGGAGGTCCTCCGACCGATCCTGGAGGCCTCGGGCCTGCGAGCGGGCCGGGACTTCGCCCTCGCATACTCGCCCGAGCGTATCGACCCCGGACGCGAGCTCGATCACATCGCGAAGACCCCGAGGATCGTGGGAGGACTCACCAAGGGCGACGGCGAGCTCGCCGCCCGCTTCTATCGATCCTTCATCCATGAGGTCGAACTGGTCTCGACGCCCCGAGAGGCCGAGATGGCCAAGCTGATCGAGAACACGTTCCGCAACGTGAACATCGCGCTCGTGAATGAGCTCGCGTACCTGTCCAAGGATCTCGACGTCGACCTGTGGGAGGCGATCGGCGCGGCGTCCACCAAGCCGTACGGCTTCATGCCGTTCTGGCCGGGGCCGGGCGTCGGAGGACACTGCATCGCGATCGACCCCTCATACCTGTCGTGGCGCGTCGGGCAGCGCACCGGTCACCGGCTGACCTTCGTCGAACACGCCCAGGAGGTCAACGCGAAGATGCCGGGCTTCGTCGCCCAGCGCGTATCGCAGGCGCTCAACGACCAGGGGAAGCCGCTGCGCGGCTCGAAGGTGCTGGGCATCGGCGTGACCTACAAGCAGGACGTCAACGACGTCCGCGAGTCGCCCGCGCTGATCGTCCTCGAGCGGCTGTGGGCGGACGGGGCCAAGGTGGCGTATCACGACCCGTTCGTGCCGTCGCTCGAGCTGGCGGGCAGGCGGTTCGGGTCGAAGGCGCTCACCCCCGAGCGCCTTGCGTCGCAGGACGTGGTGGTGGTGCTCACGGCGCACTCGTCCGTCGATTTCGCGGAGGTCGTCCGCCATGCACCACTGGTGGTCGACACGCGCGGCGTGACGCGCGGCCGGCATCCGAACGTCGTCCGGCTGTGAGGGTCGGTTACTGCGCCCGCTCGGACGTCGCGCTCGGAAGGGCGGTCCGCTCGCTCCGGACAACGTCGGCGACGATCCGATCGAGCCCGAGGGTCGGCCGCCATCCCGTGAGCGCCTGGATCTTCGAGAGGTCCGGGACGCGCCGCTCCATGTCCTCGAAGCCCTCCTCGTACGCCTCTTCGTAGGGGATGTGCACGACGCTCGAGGTTGATCCGACGGTGTCGATGACGATGCGGGCCAGGCGGTTGATCGACAGCTCGTAGGGCGCACCGACGTTGAACACATCGCCGACCGCGCCCGGATGGTCCAGCAGCGCGACGAGTGCTCCGACCGCGTCCTCGACGTGGCAGAAGCACCGGCGTTGCTTGCCGTCGCCGTACACGGTGAGGTCGTCTCCCTCGAGCGCCTGACGCACGAACCGAGGCAGGACCATCCCGAACTCGCCCGTCTGACGCGGGCCGACGCAATTGAACAGGCGCGCGACGATCGAGGGGACGCCGCGGTCGCGCCAGTACGCGCGGGCGAGGATCTCGTCGACCGCCTTGCTCGTGGAGTACGACCACCGCGCCTTGAACGGCGACCCCAGGATGCGATCGGCGTCTTCGTGCAGCGGACCGGACGCGTTCTTGCCGTAGATCTCGGAGGTCGATGTGATCAGGATCGTGCTACCCGAGGACGCGGCGGCGTCGAGCACGACCTCGGTCCCGCGGATGTTCGTGAGCAGCGACTCGAGCGGCCGTTCGACGATGAGCTTGACGCCCACCGCCGCCGCGAGGTGGACGACCACCTCGGCCTCATCCACCAGTTCGCTGACCGAGGGATGATCGAGGACCGATCCACGAACGAGCATGAACCGTGGATCGCCCTCGAGATGAGCGACGTTGCGCAGGGACCCGGTCGACAGGTCGTCCAGCACCACGACCTCGTCGCCCCTTCCGATCAGCCGATCGGCGAGGTGCGACCCGATGAATCCGGCACCGCCGGTGATGAGGTAGCGCATGCTCCACGAGTCATCGTAGTGGGCCACGACGCCCGAGCGGGATCGGCCGGGCTCACCGAGCTACGTTGCGGGGTCGTTCGGCACCTGCGTAGATTCCCCACGCGAGCAACCAGCTGGCGATCGCCAAGGGGGAAGGGATGACCGACGAACGCACGTTCGGTCTGAGACCGGTCGCGCATCGCGCGCTTCCGTTCGCTCCCAACCTCTGATCGAACCCTGTTCGTGATCGCCCTGCTGGCGATCGCCTCGGTTCGCGTGGGCCTGTGGTTGACGTCGTTCCGGCGTTTGCATCGTTCCCTCGCGCGGATCGCGCGTCCGACCGGGTCACCCGATCCGACCCCGGGCGAGGTCGATCGGATCGGATGGGCGGTTCGCTCGGCGGCTCGCTTCGTCCCGGGCGCGACCTGCCTGCCGCAGGCGCTGGCCGCCGAGGCGATCCTTCGTCGCCGGGGACACCCGGCGGATCTGCGGCTCGGCGTGAAGCGCGGCGACGACGGCGTCGAGGCGCACGCCTGGGTGGAGTCCTACGGCAGGGTCATCGTGGGTGACGGCGACCTGGATCGGTTCGAGCCGCTCGAAGCCTCAGACCCTGCTCGCCCCGGCTAGCGCCAGACGTTGTCGGGGGTACGGGCGGCAGCGCGCCGGCCCTTGCCGTTCGAGCCCTCGTCGCCCGTGCCGGAGTCTTCGTGCCGGTAGTGGTAGCGGTAGGCGTAGGCGTACCGGCCCGCATACGAGTAGTAGCGTGCCTTCGAAGGGTCGAAGCGGTTCAGGACCGAGCCGATCACGTTTCCGCCCACCTGTTCGAGCTGGTCGATCGTGTGTGACGCCGCCCCCCCGGTCGTCTCGTCGGCGTCCACGACCACCACGACGCCGTCGACCCGCGGAGCGACGATCATCGCGTCGCTGACGACCAGCGCCGGCGGAGTGTCGATCGACGACGTAGTCGGCCGTTCGAACGCAGCATGCGTCAGCACCAACTCCATCTCGTCCGAGCTGAGGAGCTCGGCCGGGTTCGGCGGCACCGGCCCGCTGGTCACGATGCGCAGCGAGTCGAGACCCTCCACTCGCCGGGCGACGTCGGCGAGCTCCGCCTGACCGGCGAGGACCGAGGAGAGTCCCTTCTCGTTGTCCAGGCCGAAGAACCGATGCAGCCGAGGCTTGCGCAGATCGGCCGAGAGCGCCATGACCCGCTTGCCCGTGAGCGCGAGCGTGGTGGCGAGGTTGGCGACCGTCGTGGTCTTGCCCTCGCCCGCGTGCGGGCTGGTCACCGAGATGACCCGCATGTTCCCGTCGCGCGAGATGAACTGCAGGTTCGTCCGCAGTGAGCGGTAGGCCTCGGCGGCCGGGCTCCCGGACGCCGAGGTCGTGACGAGCTTCGTCTGCGCTCGCTTCCGCCAGCCGGGGACCTTCGGCACGACGGCCAGGACCGGCGCTCCCACGGCGGCCTCGAGCTGGGGCCGGCCGTGGATCCGGTCGTCCATCCGCTCGCGCAGGAACGCGAACCCCACCCCGAGCACCAGGCCGGCGACGAAGCCCAGGGCCACGTCCTGGCGGTGGTTCGGGCTCGATGGCGACGTCGGGACCTCGGCCGGCTGGATCAGCGTGCCGGGCGTGATGTCGGGCGCGACCAGGGACGCGACCTGGGTGTTCAGGCCCGCGAGCTGACTCGAGAGCTGATCGACCTCGTTGGCCGCGACGGTCTCGTCGGAGGACCCGGCCGGGGCGACCTCCAGGGCCGCCTGGGCGACCTCGAGATCGCTCCGCAGCTCCTCGATCTGCGTCTGGATCGCCTGTCGGGCCTGCGTGTACGCGTCGACCGCGACGCGGGTTCGGTACGTGAGGTAGGCGTTCGCGTACGCCTGTGCGCCGTCCTGCGCCGTCTCGGGATCGGGGTGGGAGTACCCGATCTGCAGGATCTGGGTGTTGGTGGGCACCTCGACCGAGAGCGTTCCCGACCCGGCCCGGCCCTCCATCGCCTTGTCGGCCAGGACCGCGACCGCGGTCGACTGCACGACGTGGATCTCGTTGTCCATGTTCGCCAGCGTCCAGTACGGGTTCGCCGTCAGGATCTGGCTCGCGGTGAGCGGGGTCACCTGGACCTCGGCCATCGAGGAGTAGATCGGGGTGCGCCGGTAGCTGAAGAACAGCGCCGATCCCGTCGTCAGCGCGACGATCAGGAGGATGCTCCACTTCCTCCGCCACAGGACCCCGAAGAACGCCCTGAGGTCGACCGCGGATGTGGACGTGTCAGCCATCGAGCGGGTCCTCACGGACGTTCAGGATACCGAGGCCGTCCACGGCCGCAGAGGGGGACTCGAGGACGTCTTCCGCCTCGGGGATCTCGATCGGGTGGTCCGACCCGATCTCGCCGCTCGTGGCCCGCGGATGCTCGAGCCGGAGCGTGGCCAGCAGGGCACCGCCCGCGAGCGCGGTGGCCACGATCGTCCCCACGACCAGGGTTCCGTCCGAGGCGACGAACAGTCCCAGCGCCAGGATCGAGCAGGCCGCCTGCGCCGCGATCGCGACGAGCGCGACCTGGACGTGCGTGAGGCCCCTGGCCGCGAGACGGTGGGACGTGTGATCGGTCCCTCCTCGCATGACCGGCCGCCCGTCGCGGAACCGCGCGATCACGACCAACGTGGTGTCGAACAGCGGGACGGCGAGCGCGAGGACCGGGACGGCGACCCGGATCACGCCCGCCTGCCCGATCAGGTCGAGGTTGAGCCCGATCGCCGCGAGCAGGAACCCGACGAGCAGCGATCCCGCGTCCCCGAGGAAGACCCTGGCGGGCGGGAAGTTGTGGGGGAGGAACCCCAGGCACGCGCCCGCGAGCGCGACCGCCAGGGACCCGACGAGATAGTGGCCCTCGTACGCGGAGATCCCGAAGAACGCGAGCGCGGACATGGCGGCGACGCCGGGGGCGAGCCCGTCCATGTTGTCGAGCAGGTTCAGGGCGTTGGTCACGACCACGACCCACACGATCGTGAGCGGCAGGTCCAGGACCGCCATGCCGAACACCCCCCCGCCGCTCCCCGTCACGTACAGGGCGACCGCCGCGGCGACCTCCACGGCGAGCTTGACCGGGGGCTGGAGCCCTCGGGCGTCGTCGACCAGGCCCAAGCAGGCGATCGCGATGGCGGCCACCAGGATGGTCGCGATCTGGATCGAGCCCCCCGCCGCGACGACCCCCGCGACGCCGAGCCCCGCCGCGACGGCGGCACCGCCGAGATACGGGGTTGGATCGACGTGGGTCTTGTGAGGAGCCGGATGGTCGACGAGGCCGAGCCGGATCGCGGCTCTGGCGACGAAGGGCGTCGCGAAGAGCGTGACCAGGCACGGGATGCCGAATGCGAGGCCGTACCGGACGGCGTCCGGGAGCTCGTTGAAGGCCTGCAGCACTCCGCCGGATGCTACGGCCGTTGCCCTCTGAGGGCAACGGATCGGGCGAAGACGTCCTCCAGGATCCGGCGGTAGCCCTCGGTGGCCCGCGGCCGGTCGAAGCGTTCCTCGAACGCCTTTCGGGCGTTCCGGCCCATCTCGCCGAGGTCGGAGTCCCGCATCCGCAGGATGCCCTCGGCCAGGGCGTCGGGATCGTCGGGCTCGACGACGGATCCCGCACCCGTGCTCCTCGGCGATGAGGGCGGGTTCGGCGCCGGCCTCCACCGCGGCGATGTACGGCCTGCCGGCCGCGAGGATCCCGTAGACCTTGCTCGGGACGATGTAGCCGGCCAGCCCCCGGCGGAGGCCCACGACGTGCACGTCGGCCGCCCCCAGCGAGTCCGAGAGCGTCTCGTAGGGCTGCGTGGGGAGGAACTCCACGTTGCGCAGCCCGAGGCGGCGCACGTCGGTCTGGAGCGCCGCCTTCGCCGCGCCCTCGCCCACGATCGCGAACACGATGTCGCCTTCGTCACGAAGGCGGTCGGCCGCTCCGACCAGCGACCCCAACGATTGCGACAGGCCCACGTTGCCCGAGTGCATCACGACGAACCGGTCGTCCCACCCCTGCTCGGCGCGGAGCACCGACGGCCCCTCGAGCGGTCGCACCACCGAGCCGTCCGCCCAGTTGTCGACGACGACGACGCGCGATCGGGGTCCGTCGAGCTCGGCCAGGCGTCGTTCCATGTCGCGGCCGATGGCGATCACACGTTCGGCCCGCCGACGGAGCGAACGGTTCAGCGCGTCGAGGAACCGAACGAGCGAGCGGCTCCTGATCCTCCCCAGGACGACCCCCACCTCCGGGAAGACGTCCTGGTGCACGTACACGAACGGGACGCGCCGCACGGCGCTCACCGCCGCGGCGGCCACGGCGACCACCGGGGGATCGGTCATCGCCACCACGACGTCGGGGCGCGCGACGCGCATCGCGCCGACGAGGCTCGCCGGGAGGTAGGTCGCGTAGTTCGCCAGGCGCGCCGCCATCCCCTCGCTGCGGTCGAACGACGTCGACCACACGCGGGCGACGTGCACGCGCTTGTGGCGCTCCCGGGAGACCAGGCCGCTGGAGCGGATCTGGTACACGGGGTCGTAGCTCGGCCGCCCGGTGACGACGTAGACCTCGTGGTGCTCACTCAGGTCCTCGCACAGCTCGGTCAGCAGCCGGCTGGTTGCGGAGCGATCAGGATGGAAGTACTGGTTGAGGACGAGGATCCGCATCCGCCCGCTGCTCCCTGTACCACTCGACGGTCCGGCGAAGGCCGTCGTCATGGATCCGGTCCCTCCGCGCCCTCCGGCTTCTCGGCGTAGAAGTCTCCCACGACCAGGACGTCCATCTTCGTCCGCACGAACGTGTCGATCGCCTGCTCGGGCGTGCAGCAGATCGGCTCGTTCTCGTTGAACGACGTGTTCAGCAGCACCGGCACGCCGGTCCGTTCGCTCGAACGCCTCGATGAGCGCGTAGTAGCGCGGGTTCTGGTCGCGGTCGGACCGTCTGCAGGCGGCCGGTGCCGTCGACGTGGGTCGGCGCCGGGATCTCGGCGACCTTGTCGGGACGCACCGGATACGTCATCAGCATGAACGGCGACGGGTCGGTCCTTCGTGAAGTACTCGCCGGTCGCTCCTCGAGCACGCTGGGGGCGAACGGCCGGAACGGCTCGCGGTGCTTGATCCGCGCGTTCAGGATGTCCTTCATCTCCGTCGCGGCGCGGGTCGGCGAGGATCGAGCGGTTCCCGAGCGCCCGCGGCCCGAACTCCATCCGCCCCTGGTACCAGCCGACGACCTTCCCGTCGGCGAGCGCGTCGGCGGTTCGGGAGAGGATCTCGGGCTCGGGGAGCTCCGCATAGGCCACCCCGGCGTCCTCGAGCGCCTGCTTCAGGCGGGCGTCACCGTACTCCGGTCCCCAGTAGGCGTGGTCCATCACGAACCCGCGAGGCCGGCCGAGGACCTGATGCCACACGTGGTAGGCGGCGCCGACGCTCGTGCCGCCGTCGTACGCGGCGGGCTGGATGTAGACGCGCCGGAACGGCGTCTCGTCGAAGATCTTGCCGTTCACCACGCAGTTGAGCGCCACGCCGCCGGCGAGGCACAGCTCGTCGATGCCCGTTCGCTCGTGGAGCTGCCGCAGCATCCCGAGGACGACCTCCTCGAGCCGTCGCTGGAGGGACGCCGCCACGTTCTGGTGGTGCGGCTCCAGCGGCCCGTCGCCGCGAGCCGGTCCGAGGTCGCGTTCCATCGCCGGGCCCCACAGCGGCGGCAGCTCGGGCGACCCGCCGTCCCACGTCATCGCCGCGCCCTCGACGTGGTGCCGGAAGTAGTCGAGGCCGAGCTCGTAGCCGAGGCCGTCGCTCCGGACGATCCGGCGGAAGACGTCCAGGTGCTCCGGCTCCCCGTAGGAGGCGAGGCCCATCACCTTGTACTCGTCGCCGTACTTGGGGAAGCCGAGGTACTGCGTGACGGCCGTGTAGAAGACGCCGAGGGAGTGGGGGAACGTGACCTCGCCGCGCGACCTTGATGTGGTCGACCCTCCCCGACGCCCCACATCGCGCTCACCATGTCGCCGAACCCGTCGATCGAGAGCACGGCCGCCCGTTCGAACGGCGAGACGTAGAACGAGGAGCCGATGTGCGCGAGGTGGTGCTCGACGAAGTGCGGCTTCGCGCGGAGCGCGGACTCGGGGACGCCGAGGCCCTCGGCGAGCGTCGCCTTGGCTCGGAGGATCTTCCGGAGGTTCGAGGCCCGCTTGGCCGCCACCTGCCGGCCGGCGCGGTCCTTCAGGGCGTGGACCACACGGCGTCCGAGGTTCGCGCGCGGGTTGCGGGACAGGGCGAAGTGGTCGATGTCGGCGGGTCGGATACCCGCGGTCTCGAGGCAGTAGCGGATCGAGCGGTGGGGGAACGAGGTGTCGTGCTTGATGCGGGTGAATCGCTCCTCCTCGACCGCGGCCACGAGCTGACCGTCGACGATCAGCGCCGCCGATGCGTCGCCGTGGTAGGCGTTGATGCCGAGGATGTTCACGCCATCCTCGGGCGGATCACAAGAGCTCTTGGCAGCCGGTGGGTGCATCGATGCTCCGTTCTGGACCTTCGGTCGATGGGTTAGCGTAGCTGCGAGCATCCGGCGAGGCGATATGGGCATGACCGACGGGATCACCGAGGACGTCTATCAGACACCGCTGCTGGGCTCGGTGGCAGCCGCGCTGTGGTCGCAGGCGGAGTCCCGGCGGGTCGCGGTCGAGCTTTCCGGCGCGGGCGTACCGGCGTTGATGCTCAAGGGGCCGGACCTGCAGCAGCGCCTGTACGGGACGCCTGCCGCCTACGCGAGCGCCGACGTCGACGTCTTGGTTCCCCGTCGGCTCGCCGCCCGAGCGAGGGCGGTCCTCGCCCGAGATGGGTGGCGGTTCGAGCCCGAGAACGGAGTCCTGTGGCGGCTGTCTGCCGCTGCGACGTACGAGCGCCAAGGGTTCCGTCTCGATCTGCATTGGGGGCTCCATGCGGCGCACCTGCCCGCGTGGACGCTCCGTCGCCTCGAAGACCGGCTCTGGAGCGGGGCCCGCGCGGGTGCTTCCGGTTTCCTCGAGCCAGACCCCCCCTCGCTGCTCGTGTTCCTCGCCGTTCACGCAGAAGGTCATCGCTACGCCCGCGCGGAATGGGGCGAGAACGTGGGCGCTGCCGCGCCGCTGATCGACGACTGGCAGGAGGTCAAGCGCATCGCCCGCCGCTGCCGCGTGGAAGGTGCCGTTCTGAGAGCGCTGAAGGGTCGTAGCTCGGACGACGAGCCGGTGCTCGACGGCTCGCTCGGGGCGCTGCTCTGGTACGCGACGTGGGTCTTTCGCGGACACTTCCTCCCCCAACGGGTTCGGGACGCCGTGAGGGACAGCATCGGACTCCTGCGACAAGGCTACGGTCTCATCGGTCTGCGAGGTGTCTCGACGAGATCCTTCGCCGGTCGCACGTTCGTGGTCATCCCCGGAGTGTTCGCACCGCGGTCCGTGACGTACGGAATCGTTCGCGAGGCTCGAGCTCGACTGAGCGACATCTCATCCCCGGTCGTCGCCGAAGCCGGCACAGGGACCGGTGCCGTCGCCGTCACGCTTTCGCTCGAGATGCCTGCTGCTCGCGTGATCGCGATGGACGTCTCGGCCCGCGCCGTTCGATGTGCGCGCAAGAACGCGAAGCGGCTCGGGGTATCGAACATCGAGTTCCGACAGGGACACGTCCTGGAGCGATTGCCCGAGGACGCGGCGGGATCGGTGGACGCGATCCTCACGAACCTCCCGTACGTGAACCCAGCCAGTGCCGCCGTCGTGGATTGGCGTGAGCCGCTCTCGACGATCGCGGGTCCTCAGGCCGATGGGCTCGGCCTCATGCGCGAGATCGCTCGGCACGCACGCGACGTCCTCAAGCCGGGCGGCTGGCTGATCTTCCAGATCGCCGACTGGCAGTGGGAGACGTTCGGGCCGGACCTCGGATCGCTCGGGTATCACGACATCGCCCCGGCTGAGCGCCGACCAGGGCATGCCATCGTCGGTTGCGCCCAATGGGGGTCGAGCGCCGCGTGAGTCGGTACGTGATGCCGCCGCATGTGTTGCGCGCCGAACTGGAAGGACAGGAGGTGCTCCTCAACCCGGAAACCGGGGTCTACCACCTCGTCAACGAGACCGGACGGGAGCTCCTCGACGGTCTTCGAGACGGCATGACGCTCCAGGAGGCGGCGCAGCGCCTGGCGGATCGTAAGAGGATCCCCGAAGGTCAGGCGATTCGGACGCGACCAGATTCGTGACCGAGATGGCTGAGCGTGGCCTGTTGGCCGAGGCGCCCGAGTAGCCCCGGTGACCGGGTGAGCGGGATCTTCGGTCTCGTCGACCCATCGAACACCGTTGCCGATCGGCTCCGTGACGCGGCGGATCGCGTGGCGCCGTACCGAGGCGCCTGCGGTGGTCGTTCGTCGGGCCAACGCCGCGTTCGGCGCCTTCGTCCGCGAGAGCCGAGGGCCTTCCGATCGTCGAGAGTCACGATGGGATCAGCGTTGCCGACGCACGGATCGATGCCGTCAGGGCTGAAGGCACCACGTTCGAAGCCGCCGGCGCCATCGGCTCCGACGCGACGGCACTGCTCGCGGAGGTGGTCGAGCGCAGAGGCGTCGAGGCGCTCGACGATGTGGCCGGCGATTTCGCGTTCGCTCGATTCGACGGGACACGTCTGCTCCTCGCGCGGGACGCGTTCGCGATGCGACCGCTGTTCTGGGCCCGGAGGGGCGACACGATCGGCTTCGCGTGCGAGCCCGAGATCCTCCTCGAGCTGGGTCTCGCCGATGGAGAGCTCGATCGCGACAGCGTGGCCGCGTTCCTGCTCGGCGACGATCTTCCGCATTGGCGGTCTCCGTTCGCAGCCGTCTGGCGGGTTCCCGGCGGTCGGTGGGTGTCGCTGGAGCCAAGCGGCAGCGGGCGGGGTGGTCGGTGGTTCCGCCCCGAGCGCATCAGGCCGAGGCGCCTCGATCTCGACGCGGCGGCCGACCTGACCAGACGTGCCATCCTGGACGCGGTTCGGAGCCGCGCGAGAGGCGGCGTGTCGGTCCTGCTGAGCGGCGGACGGGACTCCGGGACGGTCGCGACCGCGCTCGGGGACGCCGGCGTGGCGGCCGACTGCCTCACGTTCCAGGTGCCATCGGGCCTCGGGTCGGACGAGACGGCGTCGGCTCGCACCCTCGCGCTTGAGTCCGGGCACCGCTGGCGTGCGATCCCGGTCTCGGCGTCGATCAACGATCACGATCTCGAGGTCCTCCCGACGCTGAACGGGCCGTTCGGTCCCGCCCGTGTTCCCGTACACGATCGCCTCCCTGAGCGCCCTTGCCGGATCACCTTCCGGAACGGCGATGGAGGGGATCGGCGGCGAACCGCTGTTCGGTGGGCCGCCGCTGGTGCTCGAAGATCTCGCGCGTCGGGGGATGTTGGCGGCAGCCACGGAGGCCGCAAGGACGTTCCATCGAGACTGGACGTTCTCGTACGCCACTCAGGCGAAGTGGCTCGTCCGCGCCCACCTCCCCGCCAGCTTGCTGGCGACCCGTGAGGCCCATCGCCCGTCACCCCCCTGGGTGGTCACCCCTTCCGGATACCGGCGCCCGTATGTGCGTGCCCACTCATCCCGCGACTACCTCCTCCGTGCGCTCACCGAGCATGGGCATTCGGACATGGCCGAGACCACGGAGCGCGTCCTCCAGCGTGTTGGCACGGCGTACGTAGCACCGCTGCTCGATCTTCGGGTCGTTTCGGTCGCCCTGTCACTGCCGGATCATCTGCGGGCGCCCGTCCCGGAGGCGAAGCCCGTCCTCGCCCGCGCGTTCCTGGGCCGGCGGGCGCGGACACGGACGAAGGGGCGGTACGTCGGGATCATCGACGCGCTCGCGGAGGAGGAGGTACGGCTCTTCCCTGGGTTGCGCCGAACCGGTAGACTCCTGGCGAAACTCGGGTACGTTTCTGAGCCGCTTCCTTCCCACGCGGATGTGGCCCAGTGGTCGAGTCAGGTGCTACGGTTGCTGCCGCTCGAGGTGTGGCTGCGGAGGAGGACGGATGGCGACGGATAGCGGACGCCGTATGAGCCGCCACGGGTGCGCGACCTCGGAACGCTCGTGGAGATCACGCGCTCGGGCACCGTCGGAGACAAGAACGAGACGACGATCCCCGGGTTGGACAAGTCCTGACCGGTCCGTCGGCTGATCCTCGCAACCCTGCGGATTGACCCCCCGTCCCGATCAGCATCGGAGCTCCGCCTGGGGCTTCGGCGTGAGGATCGTGGATCTCCCAGGCGACTGGCCCGATGCCGGGCACGCAGCGAGGGCCGTCTTCCGCTGGAACGCGTATCCGGCCGAGCGCCCTGGTCGAAGAGCTGCGGAACCCGAGACTGGCTTCCGGATCGGATGGGATGAGTACGCGGAGTACACCGTCGACCCTCGTGAAGGGACCATCGACGTAGCGATCGGCCCGATCGACGAGGATGAGGCCGCCGCCGCGTTCATCCTGTCGGTCCTCCCCTTGATCCTTCCGCTGGTGGGCCTCGAGCCGCTGCACGGGGCGGCTCTCATGCTGCCCGCCGGAACCTCGCTGCTCGTGCTCGGTGTGAGCGGATCCGGGAAGTCGACGACGGCCGGATCGCTCCGAGCGAACGGTCTCCGGTTCCTCGCCGACGACGCGTGCGCGATCGATGACGATGGACGGATCTGGCCCGGGCCGCCCCTCACGGCCGGAGAGCACCTCGTCCCGGACGACGCTAGTCGTGAGCTCACCCGGTACGACGGCAAGCGGATCATCGAGGTCAAGCAGGGAACGGGCGACCCGCTTCCGATCGGGGCGACGGCGATCCTCGATCCCGAGCGAGGGCGCCGGGCTTGCCATCCGCAGCCTGTCTGCCGGCGAGCGCATCGCCGAGATCCTTCGGTATGTCCGCGCGCCATGGGCCCTGCCGCAGTTCCGGGAGCAACGGCAGCTCTCCGCTGCCACGGCCGTGTCTCGACGCCCGGTTGGCGTCGTGTCCTTCTCCCCCGGGACGCATCAGCCGGGCGACGTCGCTTCGGCGATCGCCCGCTGGCTTGAACAAGCTCACGCGATGGACTCCCGGTGACCTCGCGTATCCTCAGCACGAGATGCAGGGCTCCAAGATCGAGCTCGTGATCGACGGCTCGCCGAGCCGTCGCCTTCCTTCGTCGCTCCGGGAGCTGCTCCTGTTCCGGAGCACCTCCTCGCGTTCGCTGAGCGCGACATCCGCGATCTCGTTTCGAACCCGGAGTCTGGCCCTGTTCTGGACGTGGTGGTTGGTGGATCCGTGAGCGAGGCTCGTATGGCCTCGCGACCGGGGCGCTCGATCTCCTGAGCGGGCGCACCCGTCCAGGCGTCGTCGCTGCGGCGCTCAAGGGGAAGGGCGCCGGCGCCCGCGCCTGGCTTACCGGGTAGACGTGCCCCGAGTAGAGTCGCGTCCATGAGTGGGGGAGTCGTGGTCACCGGCGGGTCCGGCTTCCTCGGCTCGACGTTTGTTCGGCGTGCCGTGTCCAAAGGTCAGCCCGTTGTCAACGTAGACGTCGGAACCTACGCGGCTGATGAGCGCAGGCTTCAGTCGGTCCGGAGATCCACGGACTCCAGCCAGTTTCGAACCGAACAGATGGATGTCGCCACGAACGCCTTCACAACACTGGTTCGGCGTCTGAGGCCCTCGGTCATCGTGCACTTCGCGGCACAGACGCATGTGACGCGAAGCGAGAACGACGCCGAGGCGTTCGCCTACGCGAACGTCGATGGGACTCGGGGGGTGTTGAAAGCGGCAGAGGACTCGGGCACCGACCTGGTGCTGCACGTCTCCACCGATGAGATCTATGGACCATGCCTTGGTCCGCCGTTTCGGGAAGACGATCCGGTCGTCGAAAGCGATCCTGCAACGAGCGCGTATGCGAAGAGCAAGGCGCGAGCCGACGAGATTGCTCGCCAGTCCTTTCCCAGGGTCCCCGTCATCGTCGCTCGGCTGTCCAACTGCTTCGGGCCGTGGCAGCACCCCGAGAAGGCGATCGCGCGCTGGACGGTTCGGGCCCTCCAGAAGCAGCCGATTCCCGTCTGGGGCGATGGGAACCAGGTCAGAGACTGGATGCACGCGGAGGACGCCACTTCCGGACTCGAGCTTCTCATCGAGCGCGGTACCCTCGGGACGGTCTATAACATCGCGCCACAAGGTCGTGAACGCACCAACCTGGAGGTAGCTCGAAGCGTTGCGAGCGCCGCGGGCCATTCGCCCGAAGCTGTGTATCTGTCCGAGTACGACCGGCCGCTGCACGACAGACGCTACGCGATCGACGCCTCGCGCATCCGGGAGCTCGGTTGGCGGCCGGTCGGATCGTTCGATGATCGCCTCATGGAGACCGTGGACTGGTATCGGCTGCATCCCTCGTGGTGGGAGCCCTTGCTCCCTGAAGCAGAGGCGCTGTACTCGGATGAGCTGGAGTTATCCCCGTGACCGATGAGATCGACGGTGTGAACGTCATCAACGCGGAGAGTCACGCCGATCATCGCGGAAGGCTCGTCCAGATCCTTCACGCATCCGACTCGTCGGTTCGGTTCGTACAGGCGAATCACTCGCATTCGGTTCGGCACGTCCTCCGTGGCCTTCACTATCATCGGCGACAGATCGACTGGTGGTACCTGGCATCCGGCTCGGCGCGGGTCGCTCTCGTGGACGTGCGAAGGAAGGTCGAACGCCCGCCTGTCCAGATGATCGAGTTGCGCTCCGACGAGCCGACGGTGTTGCAGATCCCTGCCGGTGTCGCCCACGGCTTCCTCGCGCTCTCGGATATCGACCTCATCTACCTCGTCAGCGAGGAGTACGACGGCACCGACGAGTTCGGCATCGCTTGGAACGATCCCTCGCTCGCGATCCCGTGGGGGATCGATCGGCCGATCCTCTCGGCGCGTGATCGTGACAATCCGGAGCTCCAGTGGGAACGGATCCCGCAGTTCTCGTGACGGGGGCTGGAGGCCAGGTTGGCCAGGCCCTTCGAAGAGAGCTTCCTTCCGCTCGATTCCTCCCACATAGTGAGCTCGACGTGATGGTCCCCAGCGCCGTCCACGAGGCCGCGCAGGGTGTCGACGTCATCGTCCACCTCGCGGCCCTAACCGATGTGGACGCGTGCGAGCGAGATCCGAAGACTGCTGACGCGGTGAACTCGCTCGGAACGAGGAACGTCGCCGAGGCCGCCGAGGAAACGGGGGCACGGGTCATCTACGTCTCGACCAACTACGTGTTCGACGGGACCAAGGCCGAGGAGTACGCGGAGGAGGATCGTCCTGCGCCTCTTAACGCCTACGGTCGCTCGAAGTTGGCCGGAGAGGCCGAGGTTCGAGGACGAGGCAGGCATCTCGTCGTGAGGACGTCCTGGGTGTTCGGCGGTGAGAGGAACTTCGTGAAGACCATCCTGGAAGCGGCCAAGCGCCGGGGGGACGTCGATGTCGTCGACGACCAGATGGGCCGCCCGACCTGGCACCGGGACCTTGCGGCGGCGCTCGCTCAACTCGCTCGCGAGGACATGACCGGTGTGCTGCACGTCGCCGGGGACGGGGAGCCGGGCAGCTGGGCGGACCTGGCGAGGGCGACACTCAAGGCGGCGGGAGTGACGGCGCGGGTCAGGAACGTCGACACGGCCGCATACCTGCAGCGGGACGGAACTCGAGCCGCGACTCGACCGGCGAACGGCGTCCTCTCGCTGGAGAAGGCCAGGCGTGAGGGCGTCAGGCTCGGTGACTGGCGAACTTCCCTCATCGAGTACGTGGGGGAGCTCTCGTGAAAGGTGTAGTGCTAGCGGGAGGTCTCGGAACTCGGCTCTTCCCGATGACGAAGGCTGTCAACAAACACCTGCTCGATGTCTTCGACGAGCCCATGATCCATTACCCGATCCGATCGCTTGCTCGGGCGGGCATCGACGACATCGTCTTGGTCACCGGTCAGGACAGCGCGCCCTTCAAGGTCTTGCTCGGGGATGCCGGACATCTCGGCGTTCGCATCACGTATGCGGAGCAGGAGGGGGAGCGGGGGATCGCAGACGCGCTCGCCAGAGCCGCGCCGCACGTGGGCGATGAATCCATGGTCGTCATCCTTGGGGATCAGATCTTCCAGGATGATCTTGCTCCATACATCGAGGGCTACCGTCGGCAGAAGCGAGGCGCCAAGATCCTTCTCAAGCAGGTGTCCATTCAAGAGAGCATGCGGTTCGGGGTAGCCACCGTGGATGATGGCCGCATCGTCTCCATCGAAGAGAAACCGAGGGATCCGAAGAGCGATCTCGTCGTCACCGGGTGCTACATGTATGACGCTCGGGTCTTCGACATCATCGCGGGTCTCGAGCTCTCCGAGCGAGGCGAGTTCGAGATCACAGATGTCAACAACGACTACACGCGCGCAGGCGAGATGACGTTCGACATCCTTCCCGGTTGGTGGGCCGACGCCGGCACTCACGCGAGCAAGTTGAAGGCCTCGATCCTCGTCGCATTGGCCAAGGGCGTTACCTTTCAAGCGTAAGGAGCATGATCTCCACGGTGGCCCGAGTCATGCGGCTTCGCGAACTGATGCGACTGGTCCTATGGGGTCGCCCTCCACTCGAGTGGGTAACCGGATCGTTCTTGCTCGGTCCGAACGTGATGGCGCTTCGGGCGAAACTAGCACTCGGCCAACTCGCCGGGCCAAGAACGCTCACAGGCATGAGGAGCATCCGCACCCGCGGCCGACGCCATGCTTCAGCGCGATCCGGATCGCTCCGAGGGGCATTGACGCCGGTGAGGATCGCGCTAGTCGTTTCCGCCGATCCTTGGGCGTCCGCGGACGGGATCCTTGACTACTCGGAACGGCTCGCCGCGGAACTCCGGCGACGAGGACATCGCGTCCGCGTCCTCGCGCTTGGCAACGGACTTGCGCGATCGTTGGGCGCGATACGCAGATCGTGTCGACGAGGCCGGGGTCTCGATTGGACCATGCTGCAGTACTCCCATCTCGCTTGGTCGAGAATGGGGGTTCCCG
The DNA here is from genome assembly GCA_963731925.1 of uncultured Actinomycetes bacterium. Taxonomy (GTDB): domain Bacteria; phylum Actinomycetota; class UBA4738; order UBA4738; family HRBIN12; genus DASSJM01. The sequence continues at coordinate 22,090 of CAVSXK010000003.1, read as the reverse complement.
CTCGGTGCGCTCGCGATCGCCGCCACGGTGCGGTTGGGGGGAACCAAGTTGGCTGTCACGCTTCACGATCCATTGCCGTTCGCCGGCATTCGGGTGCGTGACCGGATCCGCACCTTCACCCAGCTCGTGGTCATGAGGTTGCTCGTTCTGCTCGCTCACCGAACGTTCGTTACGGTCGATCCCTCGGTGATCTCCTGGGCTGGTGGCCGGATGCGCGCTGCGCTCTCCCTCGTGCCTGTCGGGAGCAACGTTGGCGTCAGGACGCGGGGGCGTGCTCAGGGCGAGGAGCGGACGGTCGTCGTCTTCGGGGTCACGGAGAACAACGTCGCCGAGGCCACGAGGATCGCCCGCGTGGTGCGAACCGCACGTCGTTCCCTGCCCGATCTGGCTCTTCGGGTGGTGGGCCGTGGGGCGCAGCAGTCGATGCCGGTCCTCCAGCGAGAGCTGGGCCGCTCCGATGTCCGCCTCTCGGTCCATGGCGTCATCGCCGCACGGGAGGTCGCTCTGCACATCGCGGATGCGGACGTGCTTCTCTTCCTCCGCGGAGGCGCGTCGTCACGCAGGGGCACGATCGCAGCGGCGATCGCGTGCGGCACACCGATCGTCGCCGAGCGTGGTCCCGAAACGGCAACACCGATCACGGAAGCTGGTCTGGAGCTCGTGCCGTTGGGCGACGATGCTGCCGCCGCTGCGGCCATCGTTCGCATCATCGAGGACCAGACATGGAGTGCCGAGCTCTCTTCCCGGAATCACGAGGCGCACGAGCGGTGGTTCTCATGGGAGAGCATCGGGACGAGGATCCTCGAGTGGCTGCAGTGAGTTCGAACCGGCCATCGCTGCGACGAACGTCTTCGCCTCTCGATACCTCCGCTCACGATGCGGCCTCGCGGGACCCGTGATCTACAACCCAGTCCCCCCAAGCGCGTTCACCGAGCGGGGAGAGGATGTACCGGCTGGCGACACGATCGTGAGCGCCGGCCGGTTCGTCCGTGAGAAAGGACTCGACGTCCTCCTGCGAGCGATGGCCCATGTTGACGCCCGACTCGTTCTCGCTGGGGATGGGCCGCTGCGAGGAGCACTCGAAGCGCTCACGGCCGACCTCGGCCTGGGACGGAGAGTCATCTTTCCGGGTCGGGTGACCCTCGCCGAGCTGCAGGCCCTCTACGCCGAGGCCGTCCTGACTTGCGTGCCGAGCGCATGGGGAGAGCCTTTCGGCTATGCGGTCGCCGAGGCGATGGCGGCAGGGGTTCCGGTGGTTGGGGCCCCGACGGGCGCCATCCCTGAGTTGCTGGCGGATGGTCGCGGGTTCGTCGCGGCGTCGGTGACTCATGAGGCCCTGGCGGCTAGCATCCGACAGGCACTCTCCGACGCGGGTGATAGGGCCGACCGCGCTCATCGAGCGGCGGCGTTCGCGCGAGAGGAATTGCATGTCGACGTGATCGGACGCCGGTACGAGGAGCTGTACGGGACTTGAACCATCCAGGCAGGGCCGCGCGAGGTGGACCGGGCGTCCTCCTCTGGGTCGGAGCTGCGTTCGGAGCCGTGGTCGCCGCGGCTCTGCTGACAGAGTCGTTGCCACTGCCGTCGGCACTCGAGTTTCCGCCGCCTGTCCTTCTGATCGCGCTGATCGGGCTGGTCGCTCTGCCCTTCCTGGCATCGAAGTGGCGCGCCACCTTCTGGGCTCTCCTCGCCTGGTTCATGGTCGAGGATCTGATCCGCAAGTACCTCGGGAACGACATCCGCGTGTACTTCATGAAGGACGGGCTGTACCTGATGCTCGTCGTCGGCCTCCTCATCGATCCGGCGGTCCGGGGGGTATGGAAGCGCGCGACTGGTTCCGCCGCCGCCTGGCTCTACGCGATGATCGCGTGGAGCGTCGTCCTTTCGATCCCGATGGCCTTCGTCGATTGGCGCATCCCGCTCATCGCCCTGAAGCTGGACTGGCAGTACGTCCCCCTCGTCGTCGCCGGATACCTACTTGCGAGCGAGGAGGGTGGTGTTCGCCGGCTCTTGACCGGGTTCGTCATCCTCGGCATCCCGGCGTGCCTGGTTGGGATCATCCAGGCGCAGTTCGGCCCGGATTTCCTTCGTCCCACGGTGGTCACCGAAGCCTCCCAGCTCCTCAGGTTGGACCTCACACGCACGCATGACGTGTTCCAGCCGACCGGGACCTTCGTCGACGCCGGCCGCTTCGGAACCATGGCGATGCTGACGTACGTGTCCGCCCTCGCCTTGCTCCTCCTCGCCCACCGTACGTCCACCGCACGGCGGCGAGCCTTCGCCGTCATCGGAGTCATAGTGGCGGCGGGCGCCATCTGGGCTCACGCTGGCAAGACCGGGATCATCGTCGCCGCAGCGATCGCCGTCATTGCGGCGCTCGCGCCGGCGTTCTCGGATCGCCGGCTCGCGGTCCTCCGCGCGACCCTGGCTGTGGCGCTGGTCCTCGGGGCGGTCTTGCTCATGTTCGTGCTGTTCCCCCAGCTGAGTGCCAACCGGGTCGCATACCTATCGGAGCGGCTCGACCCGAGGGTGAGCACGAACGAATGGCAGTCGCGGATCAACAGCTGGAGGGCTGCGACGATCGAAGGGGTGACGATCGGTGGCGTGATGGGCGCAGGCACGGGGGCCGGTTCCCTCGGGCTTCAGTATCTGGGGGAGGGCAGCTCGGTGACCGGAGTCGAACAAGTGGAGGGCGGCTACGCTTCCGTCGGGCAGCAATGGGGGTTCATCGGCCTGCTGCTGTGGTTGGGCTGGACGATGGCCTGGACGGGACGCCTCTGGCGGTGCTCAAAGGGCGCGCGAGGGACGCCGTTCGCGGGCGTGGGTTTGCTGATCACTTCCTGGGTGGTCATCTTCCTATTCGTGAGTTTCGTCGGTGGCTTCCAGTCCTTTCAGAACTACTACGCGAACGCCTACCTTTGGGTCTTCTTCGGGATCGTTTTCGCGTTCCCGGCCATCGTCGGATCCCGATCCGAAGGTTCGCCGCGCCAGTCGGCGGGGGTGCCACTACGGCGCAGCGCGTGACGCATCGATGCTCACGGCAAGGCGGACCGCTCCGCTCGGGTCGATGACGCGGCCTGACATCTGGCTCGTCACGCCGGCCATCCACCGACACGGGGGAACCGAGCGATGTGTCGCCGAGGAGGCCGAGCGCTGGGCGCGTCGATTCGATCTTCGGATCTACTCGATGGAAGTTGGGGAGGACGTTGACGTCCCCCATGCGGACGTCCGAACGATCCCTCGCCCGGCCGGTCCACATGTGGCTAGATTCATCTGGTGGCTCGCGGCCAACGGGTTCATGCGCGCCTGGGATGTTCGCAGGAGCGGCCGGCCGGATGCGGTCGTATCTCCAGGGATCAACGCGATGGATGCCGACGTCATCGGCGTTCATATGGTGTTCGCGAAGTATTGGGAGCGGGTCGGTCGAGGCCTCTGGGGTGACCTGGCGAATCCTCGGATGGGCCTTCGGGCGGCGCATCGGATCCTGTACACGAACCTCGTCAGAGCCCTCGAGCACCACGTCTACGCAGGCCCGGCGCTCCTGTGGTCGATCTCCGCCGAGGACCAGCGAGAACTGGAGTGGCGCAACGGGCGGCCAACCGGGACGGTTGCCAACGTGCCGTACGGCGTCGACATCGCCGTCTTCGCTCCTTCCCGACGTCTGGCCGAACGGTCGCAGGCGCGTCGGGCGCTCGGGCTTGACGACGAACGCATGCTCCTCTTGGTGGGGAACGACACATGGACAAAGGGAGCCGATCTGGCGATCCGGGCGCTTGCACATCTGAACGAGGACACGGTCCTTGCCCTTGCAGGCCGAATCGATGATGCGCAGGTTCGGGAGGTAGCCGAGCGAGCGGGCGTCGCCGATCGGATCCGTGTGTGGCCGCACAACGCCGACCCCTTCCCGTACTATGCGGCGGCGGACGTCCTCGTCGCCCCGTCCCGAGAGGACTCCTTCAACCTCCCGGCGATCGAGGCGATGGCCAGCGGGCTCCCCGTTGTCGTGAGCGCCCGTGCCGGTGTGAGCGAGCTCGTCGAGGACGGCCGGCACGCGCTGGTCGTCCGCGACCCAGAGGACGTCGAGGAGCTCGCTTCGACCATCGAACGCGCCCTGCGCGAGGAGGTCGCCCAGGAACTCGGCGGCGAGCGGCCGCGAGCTTGCCGAGCGCATGACCTGGGACGTGAACGCCGATCGCACCGCCGAACTCATCATGCGCGAGATCACCACGCCGCGATTCATCGTTCTGGCTACGGACGCGTTCGGGACCGGGGGCATCGAACGGACGACCCGCACGCTGATCAGAACGCTCGGCGAGCGGTTCGGCGCCGACCGCGTAGGCGTCCTCTCCGTCTGGGGCGGTCGAGCCGATCTCCCGGCACGGATCCTGCACCGGGGGCGGCGCTCGGGGGGAGCGCGGCCAGTGCCGGTCGCCGAACAGGCGATGTTCGCGATCTCCGCCCTTCGTCAGGCATGGCGGTGGCGCCGGCGTCTGGTGGTCGTCGCGTGCCATCCGCACCTCGCGCCCGTGGCGCTTGCGGCGGGACGGATCGCGGGATCGCGGGTCGCCGTTTGGTGTCATGGGGATGAGGTGTGGCGCCCCCTCCGCCCAAGCGTTGGCTGGGCACTTCGCCGGGCCGACCTGGTCTTTGCGCCGAGCCGATTCACGGCGGAGCAAGTGGCTCGATGGGCAGGCGTCGAGCGTGACGTAACCGTGGTTCCGCACGGCAACCCACCGGAGCTCGTTCCACCCAAGCCCGCTCCGGTGCCAGGACGCGTACTCAGCGTTGCGCGACTCGACCCCGATGATCGTTACAAGGGAGTCGACACGCTGATCCGGGCATGGCCGCGAGTCTTGGAGAGCCAGCCCGACGCAGAGCTGATCGTCGTGGGCGACGGCGCTGATCGAGCCCGGCTCGAGAGGCTCGCCATCGACAGCGGAACCGACGGCCACGTCCGATTCACGGGCCGGATCGACGATCGCGATCTCAAGGAGCTGTACCGGACGGCTTCCGTGTTCGCGCTGCCAACGGGCGCGACGGTCGGCAGCGGCGCCGGGGGCGAGGGGTTCGGGCTTGTGTTCCTCGAAGCCGCAGCGTCGGGTGTACCTGTCGTCGCCGGCCGGTCCGGGGCAGTCCCTGAAGTCGTCGAGGACGGCCGAACGGGCTTGCTTGTGGAACCGGGCGACCCCGTCGCCGTGGCCGACGCGATCGGTGTGCTCCTCAAGGACGAGAACCTCCGAAGTCGCATGGGTCGAGCGGCGCGCGCCAGGGCGAAGAAACACTTCTCTTACGCCGCCTTCGGCGATCGGATCGAGTCGGTCCTCGGCAATCTCGCATCCGTTTTCGTCCCCGACACGTGAGCGGCGAAGGCTTGCGGGTCCTCCTGACGCTGCCATCTCTGGCGCGCGAGTTCGGTGGGCCTGTCGATCACGCTCGAGCGCTGCGGGATGCGCTCCGAACGCGTGGCGTCGCGGCGCGGCTCGTGGGGGCGGGGACGGGAGATGGTGAAGGGCTTCCGGTCATCGGCCGTGTGCGCGGAACGCCGATCCCGCGGTCGTATCGGCGGATCCGCGCGGCAATCGCCGGGGCCGACATCGTCCACGTCCTGGGTTACCGCGACCCCGTGGGGACGATGGCCGCGTCCGTAGCCTTCCGTGCGCGCGTACCGTACCTGCTCGAGCCTTGCGGCATGATGCGTCCCCGCGTCCGATCCATTGCCGTCAAGCGGGCATTCGATGCGACGATCGGCCGGCCGATCATTGATCGCGCAGCCAGGGTAGTCGCTACTTCCGGACTGGAGCGAAGCGAGATGATCGAGGACGGTGTCCCTCCCGGCCGGATCCGTACGCGTCTGAACGGCATCACCCTTCCGCCGGCGACCCCGCGTCCTAACGGGGAGATCCGTGCTCGATTCGCGATCCCTCGAGATGCGCCGCTGGTGCTCGCTCTCGGCCGCATCACGCGCAAGAAGGGCCTGCCCGACTTGGTGGAAGCCGTGTCGCGGTTGCCCGCCGTCTACCTCCTGATCGCCGGGCCCGACTCGAACGACGGCACTCTCTCAGCGCTGCGCCGGCGTTCCTCGACGATGAACGGACGGCTCCGCGTCGACGTACGAGGGCTCTGGGAACGCGAGAAATTCGAGGCCTTCGCGGAAGCGGATTGTTTCGCACTGCCGTCGCAGACGGAGAACTTCGGCAACGCTGCGGCCGAGGCCGCCGCGGTCGGTCTCCCGGTCGTGGTCTCGGACGCATGCGGGGTCGCCGAGATCCTCGATCCCTCGGCACATCGGGTGATCGGCGTGGGGGACGTCGATGCCCTCACGGCGGCGATCGGCGAGCTCATCCGCGGCGACGAGCCGAAGCGCGCCGCGGCCGCGGCGGCGCCCGCTCTTCGGAAGCTCCTGGACTGGTCCTCGCTGGTCGATGTCCAGCTCGACATCTACCGGGAGGTCCTCTCGGGCGACCCGGGAATTGGCACGCCGAACACATAGAGTCGGCCCGTGAGGGTCGGCGTCATCGGCACCGGGCACGTCGGGCTGGTCACGGCCGCGACACTCGCGTCGCTCGGTCACGGGGTCGCGGCGGTCGATTCCGACGCCGAAAAGATCGACATTCTGCGGCGCGGCGAGCCACCGTTCTTCGAGCCCTGTCTCCACGAATGGGTTGACGAGCAAGTCGCCGCCGGGCGGCTCTCGTTCGACACGAGAGCAAGGCGGTCTTGCCCGGCGCCGAGCGCCCGGCAGCTTCACGGCCCGGACATCTCGCTCGCCAGGCTCGAGCTCGGATGGGAGCCGAAGGTCCCGCTCGACACCGGTCTGGAGCGGATGGTCGCCTGGGCCTCCGAGGCGTGGACGACCTAGAGCACGAGGCGCCGAAGCCGCCGCCTCGACCCCGCATCGCGCTGCGTGTCGTCCTCGTGCTCCTCGCCCTGTTCGTCGCGTGGTTCGTGCTCGCCGGTTGGCTCCTGGAGTCGACGGACGAGCCGGTTCGATCCGACGCCGTCGTCGTGCCGTCGGGCGACGTGCTGGGCAACCGTCTGATCGCCGGCGCGCGGGCGCTTCGGCAGACGGGCTCCGGCCGGCTCGTCGTGTTCGTCCAGGAGGGTGGCCTGTACGACCAGCATCAGGTGGCGGCCGACTTCCTCGAACGCGAGGGCGTCGATCCGGCTCGGGTGCGGCTGGTGCCGCCCGGGGGAAGCACGGCCGAGGAGGCGGGCGCCTTCGCGGCGCTCGCACACCGATGCGGGTGGCGGAGCGCGATCGTGGTCACGTCGCCGTACCACACCCGGCGGGCGGGCTGGTTGTTCCGGCGCGCGCTCGGCTTCCCGTTCGTCGTGCGCGTGCTGAGCAACGGCGAACCCTACGACCGATGGACGTGGTGGTCCGACGGCCGCGACGACGGAGGCGGTCGTCCTCGAGTGGACGAAGATGCTCGTGGCGGCCCGGTACCTGTTCGACCGTCCCGACGCGCCCGATCCGGGCGTCGCCTGCTGAGCGTCAGTCCCCGAACAGCGGGCGCGGCGCGGGCTCCTCGGCCAGGGAACTCGAGGACGACGTGGGGGTTTTCTAGGATGGGACGTCCCGACAGGGTCGAGCAGAAGGGGAAGCCTGCGCGCCCGTAGGTCTGGCGAGCGGTGTCGATCCGGTCTGCATTTGCTCGCCACTTGAAAGGGCGTTTACCGTTCGCGCAGGCCGTGGATCGGAGGAGCATGAATAGGTTCGTTGGTGCTCGGACACGCGCCGTCCTCGGGCTGACGCGAGGTCCTGCCGTCCTCGACGTGGGCTGCACGGGTGGTTTGCAAGACGCGCCCCTTGATGTCGGGAACCCCAACTGGTTGCACGGCCACCTATCGACGGTGTTCCCGGACGTTTGGGGCATCGATATCAACCGAGCGAAACTCGACGCGCTCCGGGCGCGGGGGTACGAGAACGTGTACGAGGCAGACGCCCAAGACTTCTCCATACCCGGACGCTTCGACACCATAGTGGCTGGGGAACTGATCGAGCACCTCGGCAACCCGAGCGGGTTCCTTCGCTCCGCGCGGGAACACCTGGCTCCCGGCGGTTGCATCGTGCTCAGCACCCCGTATTTCGCCGGACTCCCAAACGTCCTCTATGCCTGGCTGAAGTACCCGAAGACGTGCGCAAACCCAGAGCACACGATGTGGTTCTGTCCCACCACACTGTCAACGCTCGCCGGACAGAACGGCCTACGGGTGGAAGTATGGAGCCTGCTCCTCCACATTCCACGCGGCAACATTCAGCGCGGCGGCAACGGACTACATGGTCTCGGGCGCAAGGCGCTGCCGGCTGTCGCGCCGCTCATCCCGAACCGAATGAGGTCGAACAGCCTGGTGGCGCGCCTTGTGCCGTCCTGAAGCCCGGCCCGGCTAGACCGCGGGCTCCCGTGCGGCCGCGGGTCCCGGTGCGCCTTTGTCTTCAGGTGAGTGATCAGCTCCTAGCGGTCGCCCTCCCGCAGCATCCCGACGAGCACCGCTCTCAGCACCCGATCTTCTTCGCAGTCGATCCAGACAGTCAGGGGCGTTCGTTCAAGGTGGCCGCAACGCGTACCGCCACGGGCTCCCCGGCCCGCCTTCCCTTGGGGTCAGCATGGCCGGAACCCCGATGCCGTCGCCAACGGCTTCCATCGGTCCTCTAACCGTAGCAGCCGGCGTTGGCCATCTTGTCGTCGATGTACAGCATGAGGTCGGCGTTGCCATCGCCAACTCGATCACGCTGAAGGTCGTCGTTTGCGTCTGCGATGCCGAACTCCTGCTGGAGTGCGGCGCATTCGCCCGAAGCGGCGGGACTGCCGATCCGGGTCTTGACCTCCGGCGCGTAGTTCTCCCAGTCCACGTCGCTTGAACTCTCCGTCGGGTTGTCGGGACTCCCCAACGTGTCGGCGTTGTTCTTCCTGATCGCTCCGCCGATGACGACAGCGATAGCGACCACGACGCTCCCGATCGCGATCCACATGGCCGGTTCGATGCTTACCGCCCTGCTTCGGCTCCCGGAGAATCCCTACGAGGACCGCTCGGAGCGTCCGATCCTCCTCGCAGTCGATCAGGAGCTCGGCGAAGGTGCGGCTCCCTCGCTGAGGAACGACGTAACGACTTTGCCCTGCGGATCAACTGATGACGACGTCCCACCACGCGCGTCCCGGGGGAGGCCTGACGTCCGTGTGCTGACGAGCGGGCGGGGCTACCTCCCGGATGCCTACGTCGGGTCCCGTCCCTCAGTCACACGTGACCCCGGTGCTCGTACAACTCTGGATCCGGTCGCCGTTCAGCACGTTGTCGTGGATATAGACGTCGTGCATCGGCTGCGGGTTGCGCTCCCCGTCGTAGATGAAGATCGCTCGCGTACCGCCCGAGCCGTCGCCCACATCGTTTCCTCCGAAGGTGTTGCCGACGATCTCGATATCGGACGAGTCGGAGATGATGATCCCGGCCCAACCCGAGGCAGTAGCGTCCCTGTTCCATCCGTTGTTGCGGATCTTGTTGTTCTTGATGAGCGCGTGGTCGCCCTCGACGGCGTCGCCCGAGACTTCCCAGACGATGCCGCTTCGACCGTTGTGTACTAGCTTGGAATCCCTGATCACGAAGGCGACGTGATCGCAGTGGTCACACCAGATACCGTCCCAGTAGTTGTCGTGGATGTACGAATTCGACATCGTGAGTGAGCCGTGGTTCAGCTTGATACACGAGGCGGACTGGAAGTCGGTCTTGAGCGAATCGGGGTGCCATCCATTCCCGTCGCACTCGAAGTTCCTCACGACGATGTCATGGGCACCGCCACCGAAGCACAAGGTGCCGTTCCCGAAGCAGCGCACCCCGATGGCGCGGATCCGCACTTCGGCCAGCATCACGGCCCCGCAGGAGGCGTTGCAGTTCTCGCCGAGCGGCCGGTTCGCCCCGCCGACCGAGAGGCGTTTGAACGTGACGAGCCCGGTCGTGTCCGAATGGTAGTACGCGAACATCCCGTTGACGCCGGAGGCCGCCTCGATCGTGGTCGCGCCGCGACCGGCACCCACCACGCGGTCTCCGGGGTCCAGAGGGACCTTCTCCGTGATGGTGTAGTTCCCGCGGGCGAGGCAGTACGTGGTCCCTGCGCCGTGCTCGTTGAAGACCGAGACCAGCTGCGCGTTGGCCCGGACATTCACCCCTTGACAACGGTTGGATCCCCGTACTCGAGTGTCACCTTCCGCCGAGTTCCACAACCCCGTGACCGTCACGAGGAGCAACGACATGGCGAGAACGCTGATCGCGCGAGTGAAATGAGCCCGCGATGTTGATGAGTCATGCCCGTCCCCCTAAATCAACCGACGCACGACATTGCCACGGGTGTCGCATGCGTCCTAGCGTAGTCACCTGGGACCGTCAGAGTACCCACTTCGGGGTTTGGCGCCAGCCGTAGGTCGGCCTGCGGATCGAGCATCATTGCTCGGTTTCGTAGCGGAGCCTCAACCCATCGACTCGGTCGGAGCGCATGAGTCCGCGGATCCTGCAGGCGCTCGTGACGGGGACCGGCGCGAGTTCCTCGGCTGATCGAGCGGCTCCGGTTCGTCCTCCTCGTATGTGCTTGACCGTACCTCGGGAGTACCCGCCCTTCCGGTCCATGCATCCGCGCGCGCTGTCCGGAGGCACAACTCGAGGCGATCCCCCGAGAGTTCCCTGCCGAAAACGTCGGTCGATCGGGAGATGGCGGGTGTCCATCTCGGCCTACTGCGCTTGGGGGCGTTCACCCGACTTGACCGGGCAGAGCCAGGAAGTACATTTGAGGTCAACGCTCCGAGAGGCTTGATCGATGGCCAACTACTCAGTAGTGCGCACGACCCAAAGCCAAGCGCCCCGGCCGCAGCGGGGTGGATGTGGAGACGTTGAGCGAGCAGCTCAAACCCATCCTTGATGCCCTCCTCCTGATCTTCGATGGTATTCCCGCGAAGAGCCGAGGCGAACTCCACAAGTTAGAAGTTGGGCTTGTTGTGACTCAGGACGGAATCGTCGCCTTTCCTTCCGGAGACTTGAGACCATCACTGACCGTCACGCTGGGAAGCCGACAGCGTGCACCGGCCACCCGCTCGGCCACATCGAGGTCAAGCGCCGCCAAGAAACGGGATGTTGTCGAGATCCCTGCCTCGACGATCGAGTCTGGAAGCACGCCGTCCCGATAGTCGATCGGTCATGCCCCATTGACGGAACCGTCCCTCAGTCGCCGAACACCGGCGTCGAGAGCCAGTCCCAGAAGCGGCCGAACGGCGGTCGCTGGAACCGGATCTCGAAGTCCTGCACGGCGGCGAGGTCGCCCTCCCACGTCGCCCGGCCGCCGTCGACCTGCATGCCCGGCGTGGCGTCGACGATGTCCGTTCCGGGGGGCGCCTGGATCGTGATCGTTCCCCGCGTCGGCAGGACCGTCTGCTGCGCCCGGATCCGGAGCCGGTAGGTCCCGCCGAGCTCGTCCCCGGTCCAGGCATCCGCGCGCTGCAGCTCGAGCGCCAGTTCGCTGGTGGTCCCCGGCGCGGTCTGCACGTAGGTCGAGAACACCGAGAGCCCGCGTTCACGACTGAGCTCGAGGTCCTGTGGCTTCCCGTCGAGGGTGGCGTCCTGGAATCCGCAGCCGGGGGCGCAGTACATCGAGACGAACGCCTGCGACACCCCCGGCTCGAGCCCCGTTCCCGGATACGGCCCGAACACGTAGCTCTGCTCGGGATGCTTGGGCGCCGTGTTCTCGGCCGTGAGCGCCACCTGAGCGGTGGATCCGCCGCCCTCGCCGAGATCGACGCGATAGCTCAGCGAACGCCGGACGTAGAAGTCGATCTTCGTGCCGTCGGCGTTCGACGCGAAGGCGCCGAAGACGTCGCCCGCCTGCGGGGCCTCGACGGTTCCCGCGACCCCCGCGGCCTCGAGGGCCGCCTGGACCTCGGGATCCCTGGAGTGGACGATCAGGTGGCCGCCGGCGCCGGCATCGGCCAGCGCGCGGAACGACGCGACCGGATCCGTCCCCTCCAGGAAGCGGCGGAGCACGCTCAGGACCGCCGCGCCGAGGACCCGCTTGCGCTCGGCCGGCTTCCGAACTGCGCGTACGCCTCGTTGGCCAGGTAGTTCGACGACCGTCGAGGCCTCCAGGGTCCGATCGAGCGTGGGATCGTCGATCGGACCCGTCGCCTCGAGCATGTCCGCGAGCGCCTGCGGGTCGACGAAGATCACCCCGTCGATCGGGACGCCCGTGACGCGTTCGTAGAGTGCCTCGATCAGCCTCCCGACGGTGGGCGCGTGAGGGTCCATGTTCAGGTTCCGCCAGAACCCCGTGCCCCCGAACCCCGCGAACGGTTCGCCGAAGCCGTCGGGCGCGGGCGGCGCCTGCTTCGGGGACAGGTCCCGAAGCTCCGTGATGCTGTGCGTCCGGTCGAAGTCGAGGCGTCCCCCGTCGGCGGTCAGGATCGTGTACGCGCCCATGAATCCTCCGGTACCGCGGAGCTCTGCCGGCGTCTGCGCCGCGACGAAATATCGGCGCTCCCCCTGGGATCCGACGAGACCGGGCAACGCCCCGGCCAAGGCGTCGGCCGCCGTCGCCGTTCCGGTCGCCTCTTCGAGCTGGGCGATCGACCGATCGCGTGCGTCCGCGACGGGACCCACGATCCAGGACGTCGGCAGCGACCTCACGCCGGCGAGGGCGGTCTCGAGCTTGGCTCGCGCGTCGCTGATCGCGGGATGGAACGCCTCGATCTGTTCCACGGGGATGGTGCCGTTGGAGGGCGCGAGCTCGGCGATCCCGTCGGGAAGCCGCTCGATCCCGTCCGCCAGGTCCGAGCCGGCCGAGGCCGCGAGCCGGCCCGCGTCCGCGAGCACGACGACGGCGTCGAAGGAGCGGCCGGCGAGGGGGACCGACCCCGCGAGGCGCAGGACCGGGCTCCTCGCGTAGCCGCCCGCCTCGTCGAACGCGTCCTCCGCCCGGCCGAACGCGGCTGACGCCGCTTCGAGGTCCCCCGACAGCAGCAGCTCTCGAGCGTTCTCGAGCTCGTCTCGGCCCGTGAGCAGGCGCGCTCGCGCTCCGAGGGCCGGGGCGACGGCGAGCACGCCCAGGATCAACAGGATCCCGGCTGCGATCAGGACGCCCCAGCCCCACCGCCGGTGTTTTCGCCGGCCCCGGTGCCTGGGTACCGAGCGTTCGCGGGTCGCCGACACGCAGGGATGCTATACGTGAAGCGTCCGGCGAGGGTTTCCCCGCCCCCCGGACCGTGCTAGCGTCGGCGTCACGGCACGATCGATCCGCGATGACGATGAGATCCGTCGGGAGAGGTCGATGAAGAAGCTCGCAACCGTCTCGATGTCGGCTCTCATGATCGCCCTGCTCGTGGGCCTCGTGGCGACGCCCGCGTCGGCCCAGAATTATCCTCCAACTCCCACTACCCCCCCTCCGACCTCCGACTACCCCCCCTCCGACCACCACTCCGCCCACCCCTCCGCCCACCCCTCCGGCCAGAACCCGACCTGCGGGGTCAGCGACACCACGATCAGCCCTGGTGACCAGGTCACCGTCAGCGGCAAGCGTTGGCAGCGGGGATCCACGGTCACGTTCACCCTGCAGCCCGAGGACATCAACCTGGGTTCCACGACGGTGGGCCAAAATGGCAAGTTCAGCGCCGTCGTGACCATCCCCGACAGCATCGAGCCGGGCGCCCACACGATCGTGTGCTCCGGCTTCGACCGGAGGGGCGACCCCTTCGTCCTAGCTATCGCTGTCACGATCCTCGGCGTCGTGGGTGGCGGCGGGGCAGCCTTCACCGGCACGATCCTGAACGTGCCGCTGTGGATGGTGCTCATCGCCGCATTGTTCGCAGCAGGCGTGGTGGCGGTCGCGATCGGCCGCCGTCGCAGGCGAAGCGTCGGGACAGGCTCCTAGCGGGCGCCTGACCAGTCCGGCCCCCGAGGCCCGGGCGCCGATGATCCGTCGATCTGAGGGCTTCCTGGCGCCCGCAACGGGCATGCAGAGCGGCGCGAGGATCCTCACGGTTGCAGTCACCCTTCGACAGGCCTCCGACCTGCGGAGACGACAGGATTCGAACCTGCGAGGGAGTGTTACCCCCCTAACCGCTTAGCAGGCGGCTGCTTTCGGCCACTCAGCCACGTCTCCGAGGACGATTCTACGGAAGGGCTCAACCGGTAGCCTGCCTGCGTGCCAGACGTCGTGGTCGTGGGCGGCGGGATCATCGGGGCGGCGTGCGCGTTCGAGCTCGCGAGTCGTGGCGCGTCGGTCACCTTGCTGGAGAAGGACGAGCTCGCCGCAGGCGCCTCCGGCCGGAACCTCGGGTACCTCGACACGTCGAAGGATCCCGTCCTCGCGCCGCTCGCCCGACGGAGCCTGGAGCGATACGCGGAGCTCGCGAGCGATCCGCCGACGCCGTTCTTCCTGGACGCCGAGCCCATCGGGACGCTCGCGGTGACGATCGACGAGGAGGAGCGCGACGACCTGCGCGCCTGGGCGGCGTCGGCCGACGCGGTGGGCGTCGAGGTCGAGCGGATCGACGAGCGGGTCCGCGAGATCGAACCCGAGCTCTCCCCCGAGGTGCTCGAGGCCTACCTCCTGCACGAGGGTCACCGGGTCGACCCGCTGGCCCTCACCGTGTGCCTCGGCGCCCTCGCCCGGGCCTCGGGAGCGACCATCCGTCACCATTCGCCCGCTCGGCGGCTCGTCGAACGCGGCGAACGGGTCACCGGCGTGGTGACCGACGACGGGGTCCTCGAGGCGGACGCGGTGGTGCTGGCCGCCGGGCCGTGGTCACCGGCCCTCGCACGTCCGATCGGCGTCGCGCTGCCGATCGTCTCGGCGCGCGGCTGGCTCGTCCACGCGGCGCCCGGTCGGCCGCTGTTCCGGCACTGGATCCAGAGCGGTGCCCGGCGACTGATCGCCGGCCGGCAGACGGCACTCGCAAGCGAACCGGGGGCGCTCCGGCTCTCGATGCGCGAGTTCGGCAACGCGGAGGAGACCCGCGACATCGCCCCGATGATCCAGCCCTCGCCCGACGGTTCGGTCCTCACCGGCACGTCGCGCGAGCCCTCGTTCGCGGCCGATCCGTACGACCTGGACGTCCCGAGGATCGTTGCGGCGCAGGCCTCGCGGCTGGTACCGGCGCTCGCCGACGCCCCGGTCCTGTCGACGTGGTCCGGTGTGCGCCCCGTGTCGCCCGACGAGCGTCCGCTGCTCGGATGGGTGCGCGAAGGGTTGTTCGTCGCGACGGGTCACGGTTCGGAGGGCGTGATCCTGGGAGCCGGGAGCGCCGAGCAGGTCGCGGCGCTCGTCCTGGGGACGGAGCCGCCGTTCGAACCCGCGCCGTTCGACCCGCTGCGATCCGGGTAGGGGTGAGCGTGGACCACGACGCCTTCGTTCGGCTGATGCAGACCATCGCCGACGGCTGGAACACCGGAGACACCGAGCGAGCCCTCGCCTGCTTCGCCGACGACGCCGTGTACATGGAGCCGCCGGACGAGCAACGGTACGAGGGTCGCGCGGAGCTCTACGACTTCTTCGGAGGGCAGGACCCGCCCCCGATGCGGATGGAGTGGCACCACCTCGTCGTCGACGGTGACATCGGGGTCGGCGAGTACACCTACCGAGGCAACCGCCAGTACCACGGTCTCGTCATCGTGCAGCTGCGGAACGGGATCATCGCGCGCTGGCGCGAGTACCAGGTCGAGTCGTCGCAGCCGTGGGAGGCATTCGTCGGGCCGAGCCGCTTCGACTGATCCGAGCGGCTACGTGGGACCCCGCCCGTGTCGCGCGAGGATCTCGAGCGTCCGATCGAGCGGCAGCGCATGCAGGACGTTGCCGTCGCGGCCGATCGTCGTCTCGGCCGTGAACAGCGCGTTGACGACCGCTTCCTCGACCGCCTCGACCGTGGCCGCGAACGCCTCGTTGAACACGTCGGGCGAGGCCAGGCCGGGCCCGTCCAGGACCGCGCGGACCGGGATCGTTCCGTCCGGCGAACCCAGCGGGATCCGGTTGGCGGTCGAGAACGCGATCATCAGCTCGCCCGAGCCGTTGTGGCCGGTGGAACCGCACCGCGCGAGGCCGAGCCCTCCACGGACGGCGAGCCTCCGGACCTGGTGAGGGACCATCGGCACGTCGGTCGCGACCACCACGATCGCCGAACCCTCCGTGTGCTCACCCGGCATCAGGTCGGTGATCTCGCGACCGACGGGCACCCCGTCGATCCGGAGGAGCTCCCGCTCGCCGAAGTTCGTGAGCACGAGCGCCCCGACGGTCCAGCCTCCCGGGATCGTGCGCGACGACGTTCCGATGCCGCCCTTGAAGTCCATGCACTGCGTTCCGGTCCCGGCGCCGACACAGCCTTCGGCCACGTCCCCGGGGGCGGCGGCGTCCAGCGCCGCGAACACGTCCTCCTCGGAGAGCGGGAAGCTCGTCACGTCGCTCAGGTACGAGTCGTCGCACTCGCACACGAACGGCATGTCGCCGCCCTCGTGGGTCGTCGTGGCGTGCCGGAGCGTCCGCCACCTGACCGTCGCGTCGTAGGCGCGGCCGATCGCGAGCGAGCTCGTCATCACGATCGGCGAGTGCAGCAGCCCCCATTCGGCGATCTGGTTGGTCCCGATCAGCTCGCCGAAACCGTTCAGCACGTGGGTCCCCGCGTAGACGCGCTCGATCCAGGGAAGGCCCTCGTGCGGGAACACCGTCGTCACGCCGGTCCGAACGGCGCCCGCCCCATCGGGCCCGGGATCGCGGACGACCGTCGCGTGCCCGACCCGAACGCCCTGCACGTCGGTCACCGAGTTCCGAGGACCGGTCGGGTACGTGCCGATCACGACCCCGAGGTCGCGGGCCCTGCCTCGTTCCATCCCATCCTCCGTCTCGTCCGCGTGCAACGGCCGGAGATGCTACCCGGGGCACGACCCGACCCCCCGATGCCGGGTCGATCCGTGGGCCGGCGCCATGCGTAGAATCGCGGGGAACCCATGGCGATCCTCGCGCTCGGCATCTCGCACCGCCGCGCCGAGGTCGGCCTGCTCGAACGCCTGGCCTTCGCCGAGGACGACCTCGTCAAGGCGTACCGACGGACGGCCGACGATCCCGCGATCGACGAGGCCGTGATCGTCTCGACCTGCAACCGCGTCGAGATCTACGGGAGCGTCCCCTCGTACCACGCCGGGTTCCAGGCGTTGAAGCGCGTCCTGTGTGAGTCGCGAGGTGTCGCCGCCGACGATCTGGCCGAGCCGCTCTACTCGCACTACGAGGCCGACGCCGCGGAACACCTGTTCACCGTCGCGAGCGGGCTCGATTCGATGGTGCTCGGCGAGCCCCAGATCCTCTCGCAGGTCCGAGAGGCGCTCAAGCGCGCGGACGGCGAGGAGGCCGCGGGACCCGCGCTCACGGCCGCGTTCAACGGCGCCGTGAACACCGGACGGCGTGTCCGATCCGAGACCGGCGTCGGGGCGGCGCCCGACGTCTTCGTGTCCGCCGGGGCCGACCTCGGGGACGCCGCGCTCGGCGGTCTCGCCGAACGGCACGCGGTCGTGATCGGCGCCGGTCACATGTCGGCGCTCGCCGTCCAACATCTCCGGCGGCGCGGCGTGGGCACCGTCCGCGTGCTGAACCGCTCGCTCGAACGCGCACGCGCGCTGGCCGAACGGACCTCGGCCGCATACGGCGACCTGGCGGATCTCCCCCCGGCGCTCGCCGAGGCGGACGTCGTCGTCTCCGCCACCGGTGCCGCCGGCATCGTGCTCACCGAGCCCCTGGTGCTCGATGCGCTTCGAGAGAGGAACCGGCCCCTGTACGTGCTCGACCTCGCCGTTCCGCGCGACGTCGAGCCGTCCGTGGGCTCGCTACCGGACGTCACGCTGGTCGACATCGACGGCCTCCGGGCGTCGGTCGCCGTCCGAGCGGCCGAGACCGACGCCGACATCGAGCGTGCGCACGCGATCGTCGCCGACGAGGTCCGCCGGTTCGGGGTCCGGCGCCGAGCGGAGCGCCTCGGTCCGCTCTTCCGCGCCCTTCGCGAACGGGGCGACGCGGCGGTCGATGCCGAGCTCGAGCGCTTCCGGTCCGATCTCGCGGGGCTCGAGCCGCAGGAGCGCGAGGCGGTCACGGCCCTCGCGCGCGGTGTCGTCGCCAAGCTGCTCCACGAGCCGATCGTGCGGCTGAAGGAGACCCCGGGGACCGGGACGCAGGACGCCTACGCGCGAGCCCTCGCCGAGCTGTTCGGGCTCGAGCTCCCCACCGAGTGAAGCTCCGCATCGGCACGCGCGGCTCGCGGCTCGCGCTCGCCCAGGCGCGCGAGGTCGCCAACGCGCTCACGGCGTTGGGCGTCGAGACCGAGCTCGTCGCGATCACGACCGCGGGCGACCGCGGGGCCGACCCCGCGAGCGACCCGGCCGGGGTGAAGGGCCTGTTCGTGACCGAGATCGTCCGCGCGCTCCGCGACGGCGAGGTCGACCTGGCCGTCCACTCGGCCAAGGATCTGCCGGCGGGCATCGAGGTCGAGGACGAGCAAGGCCTGGTGATCGCCGCGGTGCCCGAGCGCGCCTCGGCGCTCGACGTCCTCGTGACCCGCGACGGCGACCTCCGGCCCGGGGCCCGCGTCGGGACGTCGAGCATCCGCCGCCGGGCGCAGGTGTTCCGGTTGCGACCGGACGTGCTCATCAAGGACCTGCGCGGCAACGTCGACACGCGGCTCCGCAAGCTCGAGGACGGCGATGCCGACGCCCTGATCCTCGCGGCGGCAGGGCTGTTGCGGCTCGGCGTCGTCCCGGAGCACGCGGCGCCGATGTCGCTCTCGGAGATGGTGCCCGCGCCGGGTCAGGGTTGCCTCGCGGTCCAGGCTCGCGCGTCCGACGGCGAGACGATCGAGGTTCTGTCGGCGCTCGACCATGCGCCGAGCAGGATGGCGCTCGAGGCCGAACGCGGGTCTCATGGCTCGGCTCGGCGGCGGGTGCGCGCTTCCCTTAGGCGCGTTCGCCGAGCCGACCGCGCGCGGCGTCCGCATGGTCGCGATCGCGCTCACGCCCGACGGCGCGCGGTTCGCGCGCACCGAGGTCGACGCCGCCACCCCCGACGAGGTGGCGGCGCTCGCCGCGCTCGACCTGTCGGCCGGCGGCGCGGACGAGATCCTCGGGCTCGTCCGCCCGTGAAGCCGCTCGCCGGAAGGACCGTCCTGGTGACGAGGCCTCGTCCCGAGGCGGACGAGCTCGCGCGCCGGTTGGAGCGCCGGGGAGCGACCGCGATCGTGGCGCCGGCGATCGAGCTCGCGCCCGTGCGTTCGGCCGCGCTGACGAGGGCGCTCCGGGAGCTCGCCGAGGGAGCGTTCTCGTGGGTGACGCTGACCAGCCCACGGACCGTGGACGTCCTGGCCCAACACCTGACGCCGCGGCAGCTCCGGGCGAACGTCGCCGCGGTCGGCGAGGGCACCGCCGAGGCCTTCCGGCGGTGGAGCGGTCGCGAGGCGGATCTGGTCCCGAAGGCGTTCACGACCGAAGCGCTCGGTCGCGCGTTCCCCCGAGGGAACGGCCGCGTGCTCACCCCTCGCGCGGATGTGGCGCCCGAGGGTCTCGAGGACGCCTTGGTTCGCAAGGGCTGGACCCCGACGCGCGTCGACGCCTACCGCACGCGGATGCCGCGTTCTCTCCCGGCCGAGGCCCGGACCGCGCTCCGCTCCGGAGCGGTCGACGCCGTCACGTTCACGAGCGCCTCGACCGTGCGCGGGTTCGTCCGCGCGCTCGGCGTCGTGAAGGGCAACCCCAGGGTCGTCTGCATCGGGCCGGTCACCGCCCGCGAGGCTCGCGAGCACGGGCTGTCCGTCCACGCGGTCGCGAACCCGCACACGATCGACGGCCTGGTCGCAGCCGTCGAGCGGGTGCTCGCGCCGCGGTAGCATCCATCCGATGAGCGCCTTCCCTCGGCACCGGCCGCGCAGGATGCGGCGCACGCCCGCGCTCCGAGCGCTGATCCGCGAGACCGAGCTCGCACCGCGCCATCTCGTGGCGCCCCTGTTCGTGAAGGAGGGCGTGTCCGAACCGATCCCGATCGCTTCGATGCCCGGGCAGTCGCAGCACACGCTCGAGTCCCTTCGCAAGGAGGCCGCCGAGATCGCGAGCAAGGGCGTGATCGCCTTCATGCTGTTCGGCGTCCCCGAACGCAAGGACGCCGAGGGCTCGGAGGCGTGGAACCCCGACGGCATCGCGCAGAGGGCCATCCGGATGTTGCGGGACGAGCTCGGCGACGACCACGTCGTGATCGCGGACCTGTGTCTGGACGAGTACACCGACCACGGCCATTGCGGCCTCCTGGACGAGGAAGGACACGTCGACAACGACGCGACGCTCGAACGCTACCGGCGCATCGCGCTCGCGCAGGCCGCGGCCGGCGCCCAGATGGTTGGACCGAGCGGCATGATGGACGGCCAGGTCGAGGCGATCCGCGACACGCTCGACCAGGGTGGGTTCGAGCGCGTCGGGATCATGGCCTACGCGGCGAAGTTCGCCTCCTCGTTCTACGGGCCGTTCCGCGAAGCCGCCGAGTGCGCGCCGAGGTTCGGCGACCGGACCGGCTACCAGATGGACCCGCCGAACGCCGACGAGGCGATCCGCGAGATCGAGGCCGACATCGAGCAGGGAGCCGACGTCGTGATGGTCAAGCCGGCGCTCCCCTACCTCGACGTGATCCGCCGCGCGAAGGACCAGACGCGGTTCCCGATGGCCGCCTACAACGTGTCCGGCGAGTACGCGATGGTCAAGGCGGCGGCGCAGAACGGATGGATCGACGAACGGGGCGCGGTGCTCGAGGTGCTCACCTCGATCCGCCGCGCCGGCGCCGACCTCGTCCTCACGTACCACGCGAAGGACGCGGCCGACTGGCTGTCTTCCTGACCCGGTCGTGACCCGATCCGAGGAGCTGTTCGAACGCGCCGGGCGCGTGATCCCCGGCGGCGTGAATTCGCCGGTTCGGGCGTTCGGAGCCGTGGGTGGGACCCCTCGGTTCGCGGTTCGAGGCGAGGGCGCCTACGTGATCGACGCGGACGGCAACCGGTACATCGACCTCGTGCAGTCGTGGGGCGCACTGCTGTTCGGTCACGCGAGACCCGAGATCATCGAGGCTGCCCGGGAGGCGGCGGCGCGCGGGACCACGTTCGGCGCGCCGACCGAGGGCGAGGTCGAGCTCGCCGAACGGATCACGGGCGCGATGCCGTCGGTCGAGATGGTCCGGCTCGTCTCGAGCGGGACCGAAGCGGCGATGAGCGCGATCCGTCTGGCACGAGGCTTCACCGGGCGTGATCTCGTCGTGAAGTTCGAGGGCTGCTACCACGGGCACTCGGACGCGTTGCTCGCGAAGGGTGCCGGGAGCGGCATGGCGACGTTCGGGATCCCCGGCTCGCCGGGCGTGACCGAGGGTGCGGCGCGCGACACGCTCACGGTGCGCTTCAACGACGTCGAGGCGCTCGGGAACGTCTTCGCCGAGCACGGCGAAACGGTCGCCGCGGTCATCGTCGAGCCCGTCGCGGCGAACATGGGCGTGGTGCCTCCCGAGCCCGGGTTCCTCGAGGGTCTGCGGCAGCTCGCACGACCGAGCGGCGCCCTGCTGGTGTTCGACGAGGTGATCACCGGGTTCAGGATCGCGTTCGGCGGCGCGCAGAGCGTCTACGGCGTCACGCCGGACCTCACGATCCTCGGGAAGGTGATGGGTGGTGGGTTCCCGTGCGCCGCGTTCGGCGGGCGGCGAGACGTGATGGAGCGGCTCGCGCCGGTCGGTCCCGTGTACCAGGCGGGGACGCTATCGGGCAATCCCGTGGCGGTCGCCGCCTGGATCGCCACGCTCCACCTCGCGAAGGAGCTGCGGCCCTACCCGGCACTCGCGGAGACCGCGGTCGCGCTCGCCGAGGACTACCGAGCGCCTCGCCGCGCGAGGCATCCCGGTCACGGTGAACCGGTCCGAGTCGCTGTTCAGCGTGTTCTTCTACCGGGCCGGTGCGCGACTTCGAGGGCGCGAAGGCCGCCGATCACGAGCGCTACGCGCGCTTCTTCCACCACCTGCTCGACCGCGGGTCTGCTTCCACCCGAGCGGTTACGAGCTGTGGACCCTGGG
>CAVSXK010000002.1:0-105441 GCA_963731925.1 uncultured Actinomycetes bacterium | reverse complement strand
AACGCGATCGAGAGCGGGATCAGCGTGTCCTTCATCCAGAAGGTGGCCTCGACCGGCTCGTCCCAGAGGAACGCCATCCCGTCGTACGGCTCGAGGCTCTCACGACCCATCAGACCGGTCCGGCGTTCGGTGGCGGTGTCCGCGACCTGGACCTCGAGCGTGACGGTGCCGCCTGAGGTCCGGATCGAGAGTCCGGTGGGCAGGTTCGGATCGGGAGATTCCGCGGATCCGCACGCGACGGCGACGAGCAGCAGGGAGGCCGCGAGGCGCATCCGTTCATCGTCCCACGGGGTCGGCGCTTCGATGGTCCCCGGTATCATGGCCCGCGCGCCGAGCAGCACGCCGGAGTAGCTCAGTCGGCAGAGCACCTCCATGGTAAGGAGGGGGTCAGGGGTTCGAGTCCCCTCTCCGGCTCGTCGACTGACCCTGATGGTGGGAAGCCGCAGGTCAGTCGTGGCGAGCGTGCCGGCGCCCGGTAGACTTTCTCGCCACCGGGGCGGGGTAGCTCAGAGGCAGAGCAAGCGGCTCATAATCGCTGTGTCGCGGGTTCGAATCCCGCCCCCGCTACGAGGCAGACCCCGGGGCGACGCAGCACCGAGATCACCACGGAGCCGAGGAACAGGAAGGTTCATGGCGAAAGGCGACAACCGACCGACGATCACCCTCGCGTGCACCGAGTGCAAGCGACGGAACTACGTGACCGTGAAGAATCGGTTGAACGATCGGGATCGGATCGAGCTCAAGAAGTACTGCCGCTGGGAGCGGCGTCACACGCTGCACCGCGAGACCCGCTAGGCCGAGCCTCAGACGAAGTCGGTGAGGTCGACGGTCGCGACCTTGCCGTGACGGATCGCGAGGACGAGCGCCTCCATCTTCGAGTGCACCCGGAGCTTGGTGAGCACGTTCTGCGTGTGCGTGCGAAGTGTGTTCGGGCTCATCCCGAGCTGCGTCGCGATCTCCTCGGGCTGGCGCCCCGCCGCCATCGCCTCGAGGATCTCGAGCTCGCGAGGCGTGAGTCGTTCCAAGCGTCCCCGAACGTCGCCGTCGACGTCCCGCCGGTGGCGGAGCCGTCGCTGCGCCCGCTCGACCTCGCCTTGGTCGTGGATCGCCTCGCCTCGGTGCGCCCGGCGAACCGTCGACGCCACCTCGCCCACCGCCTGCGTCTTGCGGAGCAGGCCCACCGCGCCCGCCTGCACCGCGCGGGCGAGCATGTACTCGTCGTCGTGGCCGGACAAGATGACGACCGCGGCGTCAGGGTCGCACTGCTTGATCCGCCTCGTCGCCTCGAGCCCGTTCATCCCGGGCATCGAGACGTCCATCAGGACGACGTCGGGCTGATACTCGGTGGCCGAGGCGACCGCATCGAGCCCGTCCGTCGCGACGTGGATCACGCGGAGATCCTTCTCCCGATCCAGGGCGACCTCCAGTGCCTCGCCGAACGTACGCTCGTCGTCGACGATGAGGACCGTGATGGGTTTGCGGGCAGCCCCGTCGGCCTTCCCGTTCCCGGTCCCGGCTCCGTTCCCGTTACCGGCCATGGGCTCGCCGATCGTAGGTCCCCTTTGGTCCCGAGTCACGGAAGCTCGAAGAATCGTTCTGCCGCAGCGCAGCCGAGTTGATGAGCGTCCGCACGGTGGGTACGTTCGCAGCGTGACGTCGCCGTGTGAATCGGCCGGCCGGGAGACGGCCGTGCGCCCCACAGACGTGTCGGTCGAACGTCTGGGTTCATCGTGGCGTTGAACCACGACCTCGAGGGAAAGACCTACCCACCCGTTCGGTTCCGACTCGAGGAAACGCGGGTCCGCGCCTTCGCCGACGCGGTTGGCCATCGCGGACCGGGCGTCCCGCCGACGATCGTCACCGTGCCTGAGATCGAGGCGGGGCTGAGCAACGTGGTCTCCGATCCCGAGCTCGGCGTCGACCTCGCTCGGATCCTCCACGGAGAGCAGGAGTACGTCTGGGCCCGGCCCGCCGCCCTCGGCGAGGTCCTGACGGCCGAGTCGACCATCGAGAGCATCCGGGGCAAGGGCGGGATGCAGTTCCTCACCCTTCGAACCGAGCTCCGGGACGAGACGGGCCGCGTCGTGGTCTCGGGTCGCAGCACGTTGATCGTCCGGGGTGACGAGTGAGCGTTCGGTTCGAGGAGGTGGTCGTCGGGCAGGAGCTACCGCCGTTCGCCCGCGCGGTCACCAGGGAGGACGTGAAGGCGTACGCCGACGCGTCCGGCGATCAGAACCCGCTCCACCAGGACGACGTCGTGGCCCGCGCCGCGGGGTTCCCGCGCGTCGTGGCCCACGGCATGTACACGATGGGCACCTTGGCGTCCTGGCTCGTGGATTGGCTCGGCGACCCTTCGGCGTTGCTGCGGATGAAGGTGCACTTCCGGGCGCCGGTCTTCGTGGATGAATCGATCGAATGCGGCGGCCGGGTCAGGTCGCTGGACCCGAACGCCCGGACGGCCGTCCTCGATGTGTGGGTTCGGGTGCAGCGGGACGACGGGGTCGAGTGGCCGATCCGCAAGAGCGAGGCCGAGGTCCGCCTCGCCTGAAGCCCGTCAGTCGATCTCGAGCCGCGACTCGGATCCTGCGGTGGGGCCCTTGCCGAGGCTCGCGAGCGCGTGCATCGCGTCACCCATACGGTCGATCACGACCTGGATGTCGTCGTTCTGGCGCTGGCCGATCGTGTCCGCCATCCGGTCGATCCTGGCGGCGAGCATCTCGTTCGAGCGCTCGATCGACTCGGCGAGTGAGCCGAATCGCTCCTCCACCATCTGGATCACCTCGGCGGGCAGGCTCGCCTGCAGCTCCTTCATCGAACGGAGCGCCTGCTTCGTGACGTCCTGGTCGGCGACGATCTGTCCGGCGAGCGTCTCGCTGTCCGAACGCACGAGCTTGGCGAGCGCAACGAAGCGCGTGTCGAGCGCGCTCCGAGTCTCGTCCAGGTGGCTCCGCGTGGCCTCGATGGCGCCGCGCGTGTCCGAGCCCTCGCGTTCGATCACCGAGGCCGCTTCGTGCAGCCGCGCGAGCACGTCGTCGAACCGAGCGCCGATCGCCAGCTCCGCCGCGGCGGCCGCCCGCTCGCCCACACCCGTCCCCAGCCGCTCGAAGTGCTCCTCGAGCGCATCCACCATCCGGACGAGGTTGCGATCGATCGCGGACACGGTCTCGCCCGTCCGGGAATCGATCAGTCGGGCCTGCTCCTCGGTCCGCTCGGCCAAGGCCGACATGGATTGCTCGAGCTTGCCCTGGATCGTCTCGGCGACCGACTCGGCCAACGTGTCGACAACGGGGGTCAACCGCTCGTCCAGCATCCGCGCGACGGTCTGGTCGTGGGCCTCGGCGGTGCGGACCAGCTCGCGGCGCAGCGCCTCGGAGTCGGACCGGACGAGGTTCGCGAGCCCGACGACCCGCGCCTCGAACGCGCGGTTCATCTCTTCGAGCCGCTCTCGCGTGTCGACACCGATCCGATCGCCGAGGAACGTCACCGATTCGTGGAGCGAGGTCATCGCGATCCCGGTCCGGTCGTACAGGAGCTGCAGGTGTTCGGCGAGCTCGGAGATCTGCTGATCCACCGATCGCCCGGCCGGATCGCCGCTCTCGCCGTCGTGGGCCGACATCGCCTGCAGCGAGGAGTCCGCGCTCCCGGCCAGCCGCCCCATCGCCTCGACGCCCTGCGACACGTACTCCTGCATCGCCAGGGAGATCCGCGCGGTCTCCTGGGTGATGAGCTCGCCGTGCTCACGGATCCGGACCTGGAGGGTCTCGACGATCTCCTGGTCGCGATCGGCGAGCGTCTTGAACGCCCCGGCCACCTGGCGGCTGACCTCGTCGATCTGGGCGCGGATCTGGCCGACGCCGAGCGGCGAACCTGCACCGGACTCCGCCAGCGCGTCCGCGCTGCGGGAGATCTGCTCGCGAGCGGAGCGGACGGATTCGGCCAGCATGTTCATCGTGTCCTCGAGCCGACCCGTCCGGGACGCGAGGGCCTGGAACCGCTCGTCCGAGTGCGCGATCAGTGCTCGGATCGCCTGGTCGCGGGAGAGCTCCTTCAAGATCGTCGAAGCGACGGCCTCCTTGTCGCCGCCGGCGCTCCGCCAGACCTCGCCGGCGATCTCGTGCATCAGCGAGTTGGCGGAGTGCTGGATCGACCGGAGTCCCTCGTCGAGCTGCTCCTGGATCATCTCCTGGTAGGCGGTGATGACCCGCTCGATCCGCTCGGCGGCCGACGGCGTGAGCCCCGCCGTCGGGGGCGGCGCAGGGGTGGGTTCGGTCCGGCCTCCGAAGAGGCTACGTCGCCTCGCCCGATCACCGGGCGGTGGGGAAGGATCCCGTTGCTGCATGTGGGCGCTCGCATTCCGGGGCCGGCGCGGCGCGTCCGCAAAAGTGTAGGAGAGGCCGGTTACAACATCACGCACATCGGGCATCTCCCGTCAGGCACGTTCCGGGGGTCGGGGACTGACCTGCGCGAACCTGGGGACGCGAGATGCCCCGGGCACCCGACCTTTGCCGCACCTTCTGGGCCGCCCTATACTTGGCAGCCGAGTCCCCGCCTTCCGGCAGGACCGGTTCCGCGGAGGGGCGTAGCTCAACCTGGTAGAGCACCGGTCTCCAAAACCGGCGGTTGGGGGTTCGAGTCCCTCCGCCCCTGCAAGGGAGCACGATGAACAGGCAGATGAAGCGAGCGCAGCGCCGTCAGGGCACCCAGGTCGAGCGTGCCCAGGCCGCTGCCGCCTCGCGTCGGGCGCAGCTCCAGCAGAAGAAGCAGCGCACGGGCGCCCGCCAGTTCCTGAAGGAGGTCCGTCAGGAGCTGAAGAAGGTGATCTGGCCCACCCGTCAGGAACTCACGACGTACACGATCGTCGTGCTCGTCACGGTCGTCGTCCTCACGTCGTACGTGTTCGGTCTCGACGTCTTGTTCTCGAGGCTGGTCCTGAACGTCTTCACGAGCTAAGGCACGCACTCCATGAACGAATCCCCGATCGACCCCTCTGACGAAGCTGCCCCCGAGTCGTCCGCGAACGCGGACGGCGAGTCGTCCGCGAACGCGGACGGCGAGATGCCCAACGACGAGTCGTCCGCCGACGCGGATCGTGGCGACACGTCCGACGACACGCCATCCGAGCGCGACCCCGCCGCCGAGCGCCTGGTCGAGGCCTTCGAGGAGGCCGCCGGCGAGGAGGCGGTCGCCGACGCCGCGATCGAGGCGGCCCTGGAGGAGACCGTCGCCGAAGCGGTCGCCGACGCGGCAGCCGTCGAGGCCGCAGTCGACGACGCGATCGAGGACACCTTCGAGGAACGCGTCACCGAGGCCGTCGATTCGGGTCTCGATGGAGCGGAGCTCGAGGAAGCGGTAGCCGAGGCGGCAGCCGACGCGGACATGCAGGAGGCGGTCGCCGACGCCGCGATCGTGGAGGCGCTCGAGGAGACCGTCGAGGAAGCGGTCGAGGACGCCGCGGCCGTCGAAGCGATGAGTGACGCCGCGATCGTCGGCGAGCTCGCCGACGAGGTGGAGTCGCTCGCTGCCGACGCCGAGCAGGCCGAGGCGAGCGAGAGCCGAGACCCGCCGCCGAGACCGAGCCCGCCGCCGAGGCCGAACCCGCCGCCGAGGTCGAACCCGCCGCCGAGGTCGCGCCGGCTCGAAGGTCCAGGGCCAAGGCGAAGGATGCTCGACAGGCCGATGGGTCCGCGGAGGAACCGGGCGAAGGTGGGCGGGATCCGTTCAGGGGTCCCGGCGACTGGTACGTCGTGCACACCTACGCGGGGTACGAGAACAAGGTCAAGACCAACCTGGAGTCGCGCATCCACACGATGCAGATGGAGGACAAGATCTTCGACGTCCACATCCCGATGGAAGACGTCATGGAGATCAAGGGCGGCAAGAAGCAGGTCGTGCAGCGCAAGGTCTTCCCCGGCTACCTCCTCGTGAAGATGGTCTACGACAACGACTCCTGGTACGTGGTCCGCAACACGCCCGGCGTGACGGGGTTCGTCGCGGCGGGCACGGGCAGCAAGCCGACGCCGCTCTCGCGTCGCGAGGTGGAGAAGATCCTGTCGGTGAAGAAGGAAGAGGTGAAGCCGCAGTTCCGGCTCGGGTTCGAGGAGGGCGACGTGGTGCGGATCATCTCCGGACCGTTCGCCGACTTCAACGGGACGATCAGCGAGATCAACCTCGATCAGAGCAAGCTGAAGGTGCTCGTGAACATCTTCGACCGGGAAACGCCGGTCGAACTGTCCTTCGACCAGGTGGCGAAGGTCTAGAACAACGACGAATGCGGGAGGCCCGAAAGGCCGTTCGAACCGCAGGAGGTGACCCAAGATGGCGAAGAAGAAGGTGATCGCCGTCGTCAAGCTCCAGATCCGCGCCGGCCAGGCGACGCCCGCGCCCCCGGTGGGGACCGCGCTCGGCCAACACGGCGTGAACATCATGGAGTTCTGCCGGCAGTACAACGAGCAGACCCAGGCGCAGGCCGGCCAGGTGATCCCGGCCGAGCTCACGATCTACGAAGACCGTTCGTTCACGTTCATCACCAAGCAACCTCCGGCCGCCGAGCTCATCAAGCAGGCCGTGGGGGTCGAGAAGGGATCGGGCGAGCCGAACCGCGAGAAGGTGGGCAGACTCACGCAGGATCAGGTCCGCAGGATCGCCGAGCAGAAGATGGTCGACCTGAACGCCAACGACGTCGACGCCGCGATGAAGATCGTCGCCGGCACCGCGCGGAGCATGGGCGTGGAGGTGGTGGGCGCATGAGCGGAGGCGGCAAGCGGTACGAGCACGCCGCCGCGCTCGCCGAACGCGAGCGCGAGCACACGCCGGGCGAGGCGATCAAGGCGCTCAAGGCCTTCCCCGACGCGAGGTTCGACGAGACCGTCGAGATCGCGTTTCGGCTGGGAGTCGATCCGCGCAAGGCGGACCAGCTCGTGCGCGGCACGGTCTCGTTGCCGAACGGCTCGGGCCAGTCGGTGCGGGTGGCCGTGTTCGCCCAGGGGCCGAAGGCCACCGAGGCCAAGGAGGCAGGCGCGGACGTCGTCGGCGGGGAGGAGCTCGTCGAGCAGGTGATGGGCGGGTCGATCGACTTCGACGCCGCGGTGGCGACTCCGGACATGATGGCCGCGGTCGGCAAGGCGGGCCGCGTGCTCGGTCCCCGAGGTCTGATGCCGAACCCGAAGACCGGGACCGTGACCAACGACATCGCCAAGGCCGTGCAGGACATCAAGGGCGGCAAGGTCGAGTACAAGACCGACCGCACCGGCAACGTCCACATGATCATCGGGAAGAAGTCGTTCACCGAGCAGCAGCTGCTCGAGAACTACCTGGCGGTCGTCGAGGAGATCATCCGGGCCCGTCCGTCGAGCGCGAAGGGCAAGTACGTGAAGTCGCTCACCGTCTCCACGACGATGGGTCCCGGCGTCCCGATCGACCCGAACCGGATCAAGGGCACCGCGGAGGCCGCCCAGACGGCGTAGAGAAGCGCCCCTCGAGCATCGCGAGCGGGCCCTCGGGCCCGCTCTCGCGTTCGGGTTCCCGGGCTCGCCGGGCTCGCGGCGGGGGCATGGCAACATGGGCGGATGCGCGGATCCATCTCCGAACGCGAGCACGCCTCTCCGGCCGGCGATCTCGAACCACCCCGCGCCGAGTCGTCCCCCCGGTGGCCGCTCGTCGTCGTCGGGATCGTGATCCTGTTCAACCTGGTCGTCCTGCGGGCCGAGGCCAGGCCGGTGCAGAACCTGAACGACGCGTCCGTGCACCGGTCGATGATCGCGTGGGCGAGCGAACGCGTCGAGGACGGGCATCTGCCGCTCGACGGCTGGTACCGGGATCTGGCGCTCGGCTCGTCGAGGTTCCATCACTACCAGAGCCTCCCGCACGTCCTGACGGGGTTCCTCGCGCTGGCGGTCGGCAGCCAACGAGCGCTCTCGTGGACGTTGTACCTGGGGATGGCGCTCTGGCCGATCGCCGTGTACTCGGGAGGCCGGCTCCTCGGATGGGACCGGTGGATCTGCGCGATCGCCGCCGCCGCCTCCCCCCTGATCGTGAGCGAAGCCACGCTCGGCTACGAGTGGGGGAGCTACGCCTGGCGCGGCTACGGAACCTGGACCCAGCTCTGGGGGATGTGGCTGCTGCCCTTCGCGTGGGGGCTGTCGTGGCGAGCGATCGCCAAGGGCAGATCGTACTGGCTCGCCGCCCTCGTGCTCGCGCTGACCGTGGCGTGTCACCTGCTCACGGGGTACCTCGCGCTGCTGTCCCTGGGTGTGTTCGCGCTCGTGAAGTGGGGAGAGCTCCTGCGACGGATCGGCCGTGCAGCGCTGGTCGGGCTCGGGAGCCTGTTCGTCGCCGCGTGGGTGGTCGTTCCGCTGCTCGCGGACCGGCTGTGGACCGTCAACGATGAGTTCTCGCGCGGGAAGATCTACTACGACTCGTTCGGCGCGCGCCGGATCCTCGGATGGTTCGCGAGCGGGGAGCTGTTCGACCGGGGTCGCCCGCCGATGGTCACGATCCTCGTAGCCGTCGGCCTCGTCGTCGCCCTCTGGCGGTACCGGCGGGACGAGCGAGCTCGCGTGCTGCTGTTCCTGTTCCTGGTCTCGCTCTTCCTGTTCTTCGGACGACCGACGCTCGGGCCGGTCCTTCGGCTGCTGCCGGGCTCCGGCGACCTGTTCCTGCGACGGTTCGTGTTCGGGGTGCACCTCGCCGGCCTGTACCTGGCCGGGCTCGGGGCGGTCACCCTCGCTGCGGATCGCGCGGGAGCAGCTCCCTCGGTTCCGTCCACTCCGCGACCGACCCGTCGCGATCGCCGTCATCGGTGTGGCAGCCGCCGCCGCCTTCCTCGCACCCGGCTTCGTCGAACGCACCGCGTGGGCCTCGCAGGGAGCCGAATGGATCGGGGAGCAGGCGGTCGCCGACGCGACCGACGGCGCCGACGTGGCCGCCTTGGTCGACATCGCACAGGAGCGTGGGCAGGGCAGGTTCTACGCGGGGATGCGTGCCAACTGGGGGTCGTCGTACGTCGTCGGTCAGGTGCCGGTCTACGTCATGCTCCTGAACCAGGGGACCGACGGCGTCGGTTTCGTCAGGCCGACGTGGTCGCTCTCGGCACCGTTCGAGTACCGCTTCACCGATACGAACCCGTCGCACTACGACCTGTTCGACGTGCGGTACCTGATCCTCGACGAGGGGAGGCAGCCGCCGGTCCAGGCGGAGCGGGTGGCCGGGCGCGGGCGCCACGTGCTCTGGGAGACGCCGGACCCGAGCTACGTCGACATCGTCGACGTCCTTCCGCCGATCACCGCGGACCGGACGAACCTGGGGCTGCGAGGGGCCAACTGGTTCCGCTCGGATCTCCCGGGCCGGGGGGCGAACCCCGGCGTCGCGTTCGAGGGCCATCCGGCGCCCGAACCGACGGTGACCGCCGACGACCTCCCCGGGACGCCGGCCGGCGTCGTGACGAACCAGGACGTCGACCTGCGCGACGGGAGGGCGACCGCGACCGTGATCGCCGAGCGGCCGGCCATGGTGATGCTCAAGGCCTCGTTCGACCCGCGCTGGCAGGTCACCGTCGACGGCATCCCGGTCGAACCGGAGATGATCGCGCCGAGCTTCGTCGGGCGAATGGTGCCGGCCGGCGAGCACGTGGTTCGGTTCGTCTACGAGCCGTTCCCGCGCTACGACCTCCTGCTGCTGCTCGGAGCGGCGACGCTCGTCGGCCTCGCCGTGCTTCCGGGGAGGCGGAGTCGCCGAGGGCCGGGTCCGAGACACGAGCGCCGACGGTCCGTCTCCGCGAAGTCGTGAGGGCTTCCCCGAGGGATCAGGGACCGGTTGTCTGACCCTCCGCTGCTCGATCGCTGAGCCCTTGTCGGGGAGCCCGACGGCTGGGTACCCTTGGGCTCCGCCGCAGACAGCAGGGGTGCGAACGCACGTAATCCCTCCGGGTACCTGCCGAGGCGAACGAGGACGCATCGCCTCCGAGCGCGTCTCCGCTGTCTGCGGGGACGCGTTGTTTTCGTCCACGGAGGATCGATGCCGAACGCCGAGAAGATCGAGAAGGTCGCAGCGCTGAAGGAGCGCATCGAGGGAGCCGACGCCCTGCTCCTCGCCGAGTACCGAGGGCTCTCGGTGCACGACGCGACCGAGCTCCGCCGTTCCCTGTCGGAGCAGGCGCGCTTCGCGATCGTGAAGAACACCCTGTTCCAGCGAGCCGCCGCCGACGCCGGCGTGGCGGAGCTCGAGGCGCTCCTCGACGGGCCGACCGCGGTCGCGTTCGTCCAGGGCGACGTGGTCGCGACCGCCAAGAAGGTCGTGGACGCCGCGAAGAGGTTCCCGGCGCTCGTGCTGAAGGGCGGGTACCTGGACGGCAAGGTCCTGTCGGCGGCCGAAGCCCAGGCGCTCGCGACGCTCGAATCGCGCGAGGTGATGCTCTCGAAGGTCGCCGGATTGATGAAGGCCGAGATGGCCAGGGCCGCATCGATGTTCCAGGCCATCCAGGGTCGGTTCCTCGGCGTGCTCGAGTCGTACAAGGCCAAGCTCCCCGGAGAAGACGCCGAGCCGACCGCAGACGCTTCCGTCGAGCCGAGCACGGAGGAGTCGCCGGAGACGGCGAGCGAGGCCGGGAACGAGCCGGGGAGCGGGTCGGCCGAAGCCCCCGACGAAGCGTCCGGGACCGGCGGACGAAGCCGCAGGAAGACGAAGAGCCCAGGAAGAGCAGACGAAGAGCCACAGGAAGAGCCAAGGAAGAGCCACAGGAAGAGAAGGAGTGAAGTGATGGCCAAGACGAAGATGACCGCCGACGACCTGCTCGACCAGTTCAAGGACATGACCTTGCTCGAGCTCTCGGATTTCGTGAAGAAGTTCGAGGAGACCTTCGACGTCCAGGCGGCGATGGCCGCGCCGATGATGGTGGCCGCGCCGGGGGGCGTGGGCGGCGCCGGTGAGGAGGCGGAGGAGCAGACCGAGTTCGATGTGGTCCTCACGGGTGCGGGCGACAAGAAGATCCAGGTGATCAAGGAGGTCCGAGCCCTGACGAGCCTCGGCCTGAAGGAAGCCAAGGACCTCGTGGATTCCGCGCCCAAGCCGGTTCTCGAGAAGGTCAACAAGGAGGCGGCCGACAAGGCCAAGGAGCAGCTGGAAGGCGTCGGCGCCGCCGTCGAGGTCAAGTAGGCCCAGGTCGATGTTCCGAGAGCGAGCCGGCCGGCCACCGACGCCGCGTTGCGTGCACATCGCGGATGACGGTAGATTCCCCGTCGAGCAACGAGGCGATCGGGGGTAGCGATGAGCGACGAACGCACGTTCGGACAGAGGCTCCGCGCGACACGGATCAAGGCCGGCTACTCTCAGTCGGACCTGGAGGAGATCTCCGGCATCCCCAAGGCGCGCCTGTCCCGGTACGAGAACGGCCACGTCGCTCCCTCGATCCAGACGCTCGAGCGCCTGGCCCGTGCCTTGAACGTCTCGGAGGCCTCACTCCTGGGCGACGACCGGGCCCTGATGGAGGAGTTCTTCTACGTCCTCACGACGCGAGGCGTTCGGATCGCGTCCAGCGAACAGGCGGTCGCCCTCGGGAGCGCCGTCGCCGACATCGCGCGTGCGCTCGGCATGGTCGACGATGGGCCGAAGCCCGTCGACGATCCGCCGCGGCTCTCGCCGGTCGGCCTGACCGGCTCGGCTGCTTGGCGAGGCGACGGACACTAGACTCGCCCGTCGCCCTGGGCGGCGCCGCAGGCGCGTGGGGTCGATTACGGGCTTCTGGAGGGTTGACCTCCGCTCCGAGTGGGGGTAACCTTCGGCCGATTTCGACCGGGTCCCCGTCCCGGGGGTTGACGCTGCGCGCCTGCGCACGTAGACTGCTCGTTTGCCGTGCCGCGTTCTGCATGCCCTGGATCCGGGGCTGTCTACGTTCCTAGGGGGGATCGTTCTTGCCTGACTCGCTCGTCCCTGTTCGCGACCGTGTCAGTTTCTCCAAGCTCCAGGAGGCCCTTCCGCTGCCCGACCTGGTCGGCATCCAGCGGGAGTCCTTCGACTGGCTCCTCGCCGAGGGCCTGAAGGAGGTCCTCGAGGAAGTCTCTCCGATCGAGGACTTCACCGAGCAGTTCCAGCTGCATTTCGGGAAGCACGCCTTCAAGGATCAGAAGTTCACCGAGGAGGAGTGCAAGGACAAGGACGCCACCTTCTCCGCCCCGCTGTTCGTCGAGGCGATGTTCGTCAACAAGACGACGGGGGAGATCAAGGAGCAGGAGGTCTTCATGGGGGACTTCCCCATGATGACCGAGCGCGGGACCTTCATCATCAACGGGACCGAGCGGGTGGTCGTGTCCCAGCTCGTCCGCTCGCCGGGCGTCTACTTCAGCCGCGAGCTCGACAAGACCACGGACAAGGACGTCTACATCGCCAAGATCATCCCCAGCCGTGGGGCGTGGCTCGAGTTCGACGTCGACAAGAAGGACACGGTCGGTGTCCGCATCGACCGCAAGCGCCGGCAGAACGTCACGGTCCTGTTGAAGGCGCTCGGATGGACGACCGACGAGATCCTGTCGCTGTTCGACGGCGCCGACTCGATCAAGAACACCCTCGAGAAGGACCATTTCGAGACGTCGGAGGAGGCCCTCGAGGACATCTACCGCAAGCTGCGGCCGGGCGAGCCCCCGACGGCCGAATCCGCTCGGACGCTGCTCGAGAACCTGTTCTTCAACCACAAGCGCTACGACCTGGCGCGGGTGGGTCGGTACAAGGTCAACAAGAAGCTCGAAGCCGCGCAGGGCGTGCTCCAGTCCCAGCTGAAGGCGCGGGCCAAGCAGCTGATGGAGCTCGACAACCCCGACAAGAAGGGATGGGACCAGCCGAGGTTCCGTGTCTGGTCCGAGCTCCAGAAGGACGAGCAGGGCGAGAACGGCCCCAAGTACAAGGGGATCCTGTCCTACGAGGACATGCTCAGGACCGTCCGCTACCTCGTGAAGCTGCACGCGGGCGAGGAGGGCTACGAGCCCGACGACATCGACCATTTCGGGAACCGGCGGCTGCGCTCGGTGGGCGAGCTGATCCAGAACCAGATCCGGATCGGTCTGTCGCGGATGGAGCGCGTGGTCCGCGAGCGGATGACCACCCAGGACGTCGAGGCGATCACGCCGCAGACGCTGATCAACATCCGTCCCGTGGTCGCGAGCATCAAGGAGTTCTTCGGGACCAGCCAGCTCTCCCAGTTCATGGACCAGACCAACCCGCTCGCCGGACTGACCCACAAGCGGCGCCTGTCGGCGCTCGGTCCCGGCGGGCTCTCGCGCGAGCGCGCGGGGTTCGAGGTCCGAGACGTGCACCCCTCGCACTACGGCCGGATGTGCCCGATCGAGACGCCCGAGGGTCCGAACATCGGCCTGATGGGGTCGCTCTCCACGTACGGGCGCATCAATCAGTTCGGGTTCATCGAGACCCCCTACCGCCGGGTGACCGGCGGCAAGGTCACCGACAAGGTCGACTACCTCTCGGCCGACGAGGAGGACCGGCACGTCATCGCCCAGGCCAACGAGCCGATCAAGCCCGACGGCGCGTACGCCAACCCGACGGTCCTCGTCCGCCGCATGGGCGGCGAGGTCGATTCGGTGGTGCCCGAAGAGGTCGACTACATGGACGTCTCTCCGAAGCAGATCATCTCGGTCGCGGCCGCGCTGATCCCGTTCCTCGAGCACGACGACGCCAACCGGGCCCTGATGGGCGCGAACATGCAGCGTCAGGCGGTTCCCCTGCTTCGCTCCGAGGCGCCGATCGTCGGCACCGGGGTCGAGTTCCGGGCCGCCGTTGACGCCGGGGACGTGGTCCTCGCCGAGGAGGCGGGCGTGGTCGAGGACGTCTCCGCCGACGACATCGTGGTCCGCGAGCGGACCGGATCGATGAAGACGTACAAGCTCCAGAAGTTCCGGCGGTCCAACCAGGGCACCTCGCTCAACCAGAAGCCATTGGTCACCGAGGGCGACAAGGTGGTCCGCAACCAGGTGATCGCCGACGGACCCTCCACCGAGGCGGGCGAGCTCGCGCTCGGTCGGAACCTGATCGTCGCCTACATGCCGTGGGAGGGCCACAACTACGAGGACGCGATCATCATCTCCGAGCGTCTGGTGAAGGACGACGTCCTCACCTCGATCCACATCGAGGAGCACGAGGTCGACGCTCGGGACACCAAGCTCGGAGCCGAGGAGATCACCCGGGACATCCCCAACGTCTCCGAGGAGATCCTGAAGGACCTCGACGAACGCGGGATCGTTCGGATCGGCGCCGAGGTGACCACCGGCGACTACCTCGTCGGGAAGGTCACGCCCAAGGGCGAGACCGAGCTCACCCCCGAGGAGCGTCTGCTCCGCGCGATCTTCGGCGAGAAGGCGCGCGAGGTGCGCGACACCTCGCTCAAGGTTCCCCACGGCGAGAGCGGCAAGGTGATCGGGGTCCGCGTGTTCACGCGCGAGGAGGGCGACGAGCTGCCACCGGGCGTGAACCAGCTCGTGCGGGTGTACGTCGCGCAGAAGCGGAAGATCTCCGACGGCGACAAGCTCGCCGGTCGTCACGGCAACAAGGGCGTGATCTCGACGATCCTGCCCGAGGAGGACATGCCGTTCCTCGCGGACGGGAGCCCCGTCGACATCATCTTGAACCCGCTCGGCGTGCCTTCCCGGATGAACCTCGGACAGGTGCTCGAGGCGCATCTGGGGTGGGCGGGCCTGGTCGGGTTCCGCAAGGACGGGCAGGACCACGAGGGACCCGTGTACGTGTCGACCCCGGTGTTCGACGGGGCCCGCGAGCACGAGATCCTCGAGGCGATCCGGAGCGCCCACCCCAACAAGGACGGGGTGCGTCTGGTCGACGACGTCGGCAAGGCGGTGCTGTACGACGGTCGCAACGGCGAGCCCTACGAGGAGCCCGTGACGGTCGGGGTCGCGTACATCCTGAAGCTGCTCCACCTGGTGGACGACA
Source organism: uncultured Actinomycetes bacterium (assembly GCA_963731925.1). Lineage (GTDB taxonomy): Bacteria > Actinomycetota > UBA4738 > UBA4738 > HRBIN12 > DASSJM01. The sequence goes on along the minus strand of CAVSXK010000002.1, from coordinate 90,498 downwards.
AGATCCACGCACGGTCCACCGGCCCCTACTCGATGATCACGCAGCAGCCGCTCGGCGGGAAGGCGCAGTTCGGCGGCCAGCGGTTCGGCGAGATGGAGGTGTGGGCGCTCGAGGCGTACGGCGCCGCCTACGCGCTGCAGGAGCTGTTGACGATCAAGTCCGACGACGTGCTCGGGCGCGTGAAGGTGTACGAGGCGATCGTCAAGGGCGAGAACATCCCCGAACCGGGGATCCCCGAGTCGTTCAAGGTCCTGATCAAGGAGATGCAGTCCCTCTGTCTGAACGTCGAGGTGCGTTCGGCCGAGGGCGAGGAGATCGAGCTCAAGGAGACCGACGAGGACGTGTTCCGCGCGGCCGAGGAGCTCGGGATCGACCTTTCCCGCAGGGAGCCGGCCGGAGCTGACTACGACTAGGGCGGGAACAAGGAAACGTTGTTCATGGTGCAAGGTGAGGTCATGAGGAGGCCGCCTACGTGCTGGATGTGAACTTCTTCGATGAGATCCGGATCGGTCTGGCTACGGCGGACCAGATCCGCGCGTGGTCCAACGGCGAGGTCAAGAAGCCGGAAACGATCAACTACCGGACGCTGAAGCCCGAGAAGGACGGCTTGTTCTGCGAGCGGATCTTCGGGCCGACCCGGGACTGGGAGTGCCACTGCGGCAAGTACAAGCGCGTGCGCTTCAAGGGCATCATCTGCGAGCGCTGCGGCGTCGAGATCACCCGCAGCAAGGTTCGCCGGGACCGGATGGGCCACATCGAGCTCGCGGCCCCGGTCACGCACATCTGGTACTTCAAGGGCGTCCCGAGCCGCCTCGGGTATCTCCTGGACATCGCGCCCAAGGACCTCGAGCGGATCATCTACTTCGCGGCGTACGTGATCACGCGCATCGACACCGACCGGCGCCACAAGGAACTCCCCGAGATCGAGAAGGAGATCGACCAGGAGAAGAGCGAGCTCGAGGCCGAGCGCGACGACGAGATCAAGGGCCGTCTGTCCGAGCTCGAGGACCGGCTCCGCGAGCTCGAGGGCGAAGGCGCCAAGGGCGCGCAGCTCTCGGCCGCCCGGCGCGAGGCGCAGCGCGACGTCGATCGGATCACCGAGGCGACCAAGCGCGAGACCGAGCACCTCGACGAGGTGCTCACGGGGTTCAAGAACCTGTCCGTGAAGCAGCTCGTGGCCGACGACGCCGTTTACCGCTCGCTCCGCGAGCGGTTCGGGGACTACTTCGACGGTGGCATGGGCGCGGAGGCGATCAAGCGCCTGCTCCAGGACCTCAAGCTGGAGGAGGAGGCCGAGTCGCTGCGCGAGCAGATCGCCACGGGCAAGGGCACGCGGCGCCTCAAGGCCATCAAGCGGCTGAAGGTCGTTTCGAACTTCACCGAGGGTCGGAACTCACCGATGGGGATGGTGCTCGACGCCGTGCCGGTCATCCCGCCGGACCTGCGACCGATGGTCCAGCTCGACGGTGGCCGGTTCGCGACCAGCGACCTGAACGACCTCTACCGGCGGGTCATCAACCGGAACAACCGGCTGAAGCGACTCCTCGACCTCCAGGCGCCCGAGATCATCGTCAACAACGAGAAGCGGATGCTGCAGGAGGCCGTCGACGCCCTGTTCGACAACGGCCGTCGCGGCCGACCCGTCACGGGTCCGGGCAACCGGCCGCTGAAGTCGCTGTCCGACATGTTGAAGGGCAAGCAGGGTCGGTTCCGCCAGAACCTGCTCGGCAAGCGCGTGGACTACTCGGGCCGCTCGGTGATCGTGGTCGGTCCGGAGCTGCGGCTGCACCAGTGCGGCCTGCCCAAGCAGATGGCGCTCGAGCTGTTCAAGCCCTTCGTGATGAAGCGGCTCGTCGACCAGGCGCTCGCGCAGAACATCAAGAGCGCGAAGCGGATGGTCGAGCGTGCCCGCCCGCAGGTCTGGGACGTGCTCGAAGAGGTCATCAAGGAGCATCCGGTGCTCCTGAACCGGGCGCCGACCCTCCACCGTCTGGGCATCCAGGCGTTCGAGCCCGTCCTGGTCGAGGGCAAGGCGATCCAGATCCACCCGCTGGTGTGCACGGCGTTCAACGCCGACTTCGACGGCGACCAGATGGCGGTCCACGTCCCGCTCTCGGCGGAGGCGCAGGCCGAGGCGCGGGTCCTGATGCTGTCGACCAACAACATCCTGTCGCCCGCGCACGGCCGGCCGATCGCCGTGCCGACCCAGGACATGGTGCTCGGGATCTACTACCTGACCATCGAGCCGGACCGGCCGGAGAGCGACGAGGACATCCCTCGGTTCGGATCCGTGAACGAGGCGCTGATGGCGCTCGACCACCGGCTGGTCCGTCTGCACGACGTGGTCAAGGTGCGGCTGCCGGGCAAGGCGCTCCCCGAGGAGATGCGGCCCGAGACCGCGCAGGGGGAGGCCGAGGCGAACGGCGACCGCGTGCCGGTCGTCGAGACGACGGTCGGACGCCTGATCTTCAACCAGTGCTTCCCCGACTCCGAGGAGTTCGTCGACCGCCCGCTCCTGAAGAGCGACGTGGGTCGCCTGGTCGACGCCTGCGTGCACCGCTACGACCGCGCGCAGGTCGAGCAGATCCTCGACAACCTGAAGAACGTCGGGTTCCACTACGCGACGCGCGCCGGTGTGACGCTCGGGATCGAGGACGTCACCACGCCGTCGGACAAGGCCACGATCTTGGACCGCCACGAGAAGGAGGCGTCGAAGATCGAGGCCCAGTACCGCAAGGGCATCATCACCGACGACGAGCGGCGCCAGGAGCTGATCACGATCTGGACCCAGGCGACCGACGAGGTCAAGGACGCGATGGAGGCCCAGTTCGGCAAGACGAACCCCATCTACATGATGGCCAACTCGGGAGCTCGAGGGAACATCATGCAGATCCGCCAGATCGCGGGTATGCGCGGCCTGGTGGCCAACCCGAAGGGCGAGATCATCCCGCGTCCGATCAAGTCGAACTTCCGCGAAGGCCTGTCGGTGCTCGAGTACTTCATCTCGACCCACGGAGCGCGGAAGGGGCTCGCCGACACGGCGCTCCGAACGGCCGACTCGGGCTACCTGACCCGACGTCTGGTCGACGTCTCGCAGGAGCTCATCGTCCGCGAGGAGGACTGCGGCACCGACCGGTCCTTGCCGGTCCCGGTCACCTACGAGACGCCCCAGGGAGGGCGCGTCGAGAACCAGCATCTCGACACGTCGCTGTACGGGCGCGTGCTCGCCGAAGACGTGAAGGTCGAGCGCAAGAAGATCGCCTCGCGGGGCGACTTCCTCGACGACGCGGGCGCGCAGCGCCTGGTCGAGGCCGGCGTCGACGTGGTCCGCGTCCGGTCGGCGACGACCTGCGAGGCGGAGTACGGCGTCTGCCGGCTCTGCTACGGATGGTCGCTCGCGACGGGGCGGCTCGTGGACATCGGCGAGTCGGTGGGGATCGTGGCCGCGCAGTCGATCGGCGAGCCGGGCACGCAGCTCACGATGCGGACGTTCCACACCGGCGGCGTCGCCGGCGAGGACATCACGCACGGTCTGCCGCGGGTGGTGGAGCTGTTCGAGGCTCGCCGACCCAAGGGCGAGGCGTGGATCACCGAGATCCCCGGCACCGTCCAGATCGAGGACGACGAGGAGAAGAAGGAGCGCCGGATCACCGTCACCTCCGAGGACGGCAGCGACTCGGTGCAGTACAAGGTCGGGTTCCGAGCACGGCTGCTCGTCGGCGACGGCGACGCGGTCGAGGTGGGCCAGCAGCTCACCGAGGGCTCGGTGAACCCGCACGAGAAGCTGCGGATCGAGGGCGTCCAGGCCCTGCAGCACCACCTCGTCGAGGAGGTTCAGCAGGTGTATCGCTCGCAGGGCGTGACGATCCACGACAAGCACATCGAGCTGATCGTGCGGCAGATGCTGCGCAAGGTGCAGATCATCGAGCCCGGCGACACGGACTTCCTGCCCGGGGACCTGATCGACCGGCGCCGCTTCGAGGCCGCGAACCGCGAGACCGTCGAGAACAGTGGCCAGCCGGCGAGCGCGCGGCCCCAGCTGCTCGGGATCACGAAGGCGTCGCTCGCGACCGATTCGTGGTTGTCGGCGGCCTCCTTCCAGGAGACCACGAGGGTGCTCACCGAGGCGGCGATCGCCGGTCGTTCCGACGGGCTGCTCGGCCTGAAGGAGAACGTGATCATCGGCAAGCTGATCCCCGCCGGCACCGGCATGTCGCGGTACCGCAACGTCCAGGTCAAGATCAAGCCCGAGGCGATCCCGGAGTACTGGCTGACTCGCCAGCGCGAGATCGCGGAGGCCGAGGCGGCCGGCGAGCCGGTCCTGGCGGGCATCACCCGCGAGGAAGCCGAACGCGAGCTGTTCGGCGGAGGGTCCTCCTCCGAGGAGTGATCCGCGCGATCGATCGGTCGAGGAGCGGGCAATCCGATCGGTTCCCGGTGGACGCCAGGCACGGGCGGCCGTGCCTGGCGTCGCTCCGTTGACACGCACGGGGCGTGCCTAGTAGCCTCATTGGTTGCACCGGGCTCGGCGGGCGGGCCCGGTATCTGGTGCGCTTCCAGGGGGTTTTCCAAGGGACGACCTACGCCCACCGAGTTCCACCCTGGAAGCCGGGCCCGCGGTCCGGCTTCATCGCTGTCGGATCCCGCGTTCGGTGACAAGTCGAGAGTGCAGGCGAGAGGACCATGCCCACGATCCAGCAACTCGTGCGCGGAGGCCGTACGCGGCCCCGGGAGAAGACCAAGGCTCCCGCGCTCAAGGGTTCCCCGCAGCGGCGGGGCGTCTGCACGCGCGTCTACACCGTGACCCCGAAGAAGCCGAACTCGGCCCTGCGCAAGGTCGCCCGCGTCCGTCTGACCACCGGGATCGAGGTCACGGCCTACATCCCGGGCGTCGGTCACAACCTGCAGGAGCACTCGATCGTGCTCGTCCGGGCCGGCCGCGTCCGCGACCTGCCGGGTGTCCGCTACAAGGTCATCCGCGGCACGCTCGACACGGCAGGGGTGAAGGAGCGACGCAAGGCTCGGTCGCTGTACGGCGCGAAGAAGGGCGGAGACTGAGATGCCGCGCAAGGGCCCTGCCGTCCATCGCGACACCGGACCGGACCCGGTCTACCAGAACGTCCTGGTCACGCAGCTGATCAACAAGATCCTGCTGGACGGGAAGAAGACGCTCGCCGAGAGCACCGTCTACAAGGCGCTCGAGATGGTCAGCGAGCGCACCGCCAACGATCCGGTGATCGCGCTCAAGAAGGCCGTGGAGAACGTGCGTCCGCTGCTCGAGGTGCGTTCGCGGCGCGTGGGCGGCGCCAACTACCAGGTGCCGGTCGAGGTGCGGCCTTCGCGGGGCACCACCCTGGCGATGCGGTGGATCGTGAACAACGCGCGGTCGCGCAAGGAGCACTCGATGGCCGAGCGTCTCGTGGGCGAGATCATGGACGCCTCGAACGGCCAGGGCGTGTCGGTGAAGCGGCGCGAGGACATGCACAAGATGGCCGAGGCGAACAAGGCGTTCGCGCACTACCGATGGTGATCGAGATCAACGACGTGGCCGGGCTCGCGACGGGCCCGGCGTTGTACGAGGGGGGGCGCTGAACGATGGCGGTCCCCGCGGAGAAGGTGGACGTGGCAGAGACGGTCGAGAAGGTCACAGGACGCGGAACCGGTTCCGGCAAGGAGCTGGTGATCCGCGAATACCCGCTCGCCAGGACCCGGAACATCGGGATCATGGCGCACATCGACGCGGGCAAGACGACCACGACCGAGCGCATCCTGTACTACACCGGCAAGGCCTACAAGATCGGCGAGGTCCACGAGGGCACCGCTCTGATGGACTGGATGGTCCAGGAGCGCGAGCGCGGGATCACGATCACCTCGGCCGCGACGACCACCAACTGGAAGGGTCACTGGATCAACATCATCGACACCCCGGGCCACGTCGACTTCACGGTCGAGGTGGAGCGGTCCCTGCGCGTGCTCGACGGCGCGATCGCGGTGTTCGACGCGGTCGCCGGTGTCGAGCCCCAGACGGAGACGGTCTGGCGCCAGGCGGACCGGTACTCGGTCCCGCGGATCGGCTTCGTCAACAAGATGGACCGCACCGGCGCGGACTTCGGGCGCACGGTCCAGATGATGGTCGAGCGCCTGCAGGCGAACCCGCTGGTCCTGCAGCTGCCTTGGGGCAGCGAGGGTGAGTTCCAGGGCGTGATCGACCTCGTCGAGATGAAGGCGCTCCACTGGATCTCGGAGATGGGGGAGGAGTGGGAGACCACGGAGATCCCCGCCGAGCTGCAGGACGCGGCCAAGCAGGCCCACCACGACCTGTTCGAGAAGCTCGCCGACCACGACGAGTCGCTCATGGAGAAGTTCGTCCACGAGGAGGAGGCCACCGTCGACGAGCTGCGCCGCGCGATCCGCAGGGCGACGCTGTCGGGCGAGGGCGTCCCGGTGCTCCTCGGGTCGGCGTTCAAGAACAAGGCGATCCAGCCGTTGCTCGACGCGATCGTGGCGTACCTGCCCGCGCCGAGCGACGTTCCCCCGGTCGAGGGCCACACCCCCAAGGGCGAGCACGCCGAGCGCAAGCCGGATGACACCGAGCCGTTCTCGGGCCTGGTCTTCAAGATCATGTCCGACCCCTTCGTGGGCAAGCTCACGTACGTCCGCGTGTACTCCGGCATCCTCCGTGCGGGCTCGCACGTCGAGAACACGACGAAGGAACGCAAGGAGCGCATCGGCCGCATCCTCCAGATGCACGCGAACCACCGCGAGGACATGCAAGCGGCCTTCACCGGTGACATCGTCGCGATCGTCGGGCTCAAGCACTCGAGCACCGGCGACACGCTCGCCGACCCCGCGAACCCCATCGTCCTCGAGTCGATCAGCTTCCCGACGCCCGTGATCTCGGTCGCGGTCGAGCCCAAGACCAAGGCCGACCAGGACAAGCTGGGCACCGGCCTTGCCAAGCTCGCCGACGAGGACCCGACGTTCGTCGTCAAGTACGACGACGAGACCGGTCAGACCGTGATCTCGGGGATGGGCGAGCTGCACCTCGACATCATCGTGGACCGTCTGCGCCGCGAGTTCAGCGTCGACGCCAACGTCGGCAAGCCCCAGGTGGCCTATCGCGAGACCATCCGCAAGCCCGTCAGCAAGGTCGAGGGGCGCTTCATCCGGCAGAGCGGCGGACACGGTCAGTTCGGTCTGGTCTATCTGGATCTCGAGCCCACCGGTCAGGGCGGCGGCTACGAGTTCATCAACAAGATCGTCGGCGGGAAGATCCCGCGCGAGTACATCCCGGCGGTCGACCAGGGCATCCAGGAGGCGATGGAGACCGGCGTGCTCGCCGGGTACCCGCTGGTGGATGTCCGCGCCACCCTGGTGGACGGGTCCTTCCACGAGGTGGACTCGTCGGAGATGGCGTTCAAGATCGCCGGTTCGATCGGGCTCAAGGAGGCCTCGCGCCGCGCCGACCCCGTGCTGCTCGAGCCCGTGATGGAGTTCGAGGTGATCACCCCCGAGGAGTTCATGGGCGAGGTCATGGGCGACGTGACGGCGAGGCGCGGGCGGATCGAGCGGATCGACGACCGGAGCGGCCAGAAGGCGATCCGGGTGCTCGTGCCGCTCGCCGAGCTGTTCGGCTACGCGACCGACCTGCGTTCGCGCACCCAGGGACGCGCGTCGCACACACCGATGCAGTTGCAGGCGTACCACGAGGTTCCGGTCAACATCTCCAAGGAGATCGTTGCCCGCGTCCGGGGCGAGTAGGCCTCGGACCCAGGGCGAGAGAAGGAAGAGGAGAAGGAGCGATGGGCAAGAAGAAGTTCGAGCGCACCAAGCCGCACGTGAACATCGGGACGATGGGACACATCGACCACGGCAAGACGACCCTGACCGCGGCGATCACCAAGCGCCAGGCGGAGAAGGGCCTCGCCGAGTTCACCCCGTTCGACGAGATCGACAAGGCCCCGGAGGAGCGCGAGCGCGGCATCACGATCGCGATCGCGCACGTCGAGTACGAGACCGAGACCCGTCACTACGCGCACGTCGACATGCCGGGCCACGCCGACTACATCAAGAACATGATCACGGGCGCCGCCCAGGTGGACGGCGCCATCCTCGTCGTCTCCGCGGCTGACGGCCCGATGCCCCAGACCCGCGAGCACGTGCTGCTCGCCCGTCAGGTGGGCGTCCCGTACATCGTGGTTGCGCTCAACAAGGTCGACATGGTCGACGACGCCGAGCTGCTCGACCTCGTCGAGCTCGAGGTGCGCGAGCTCCTGTCCTCCTACGAGTACCCGGGCGACGACACGCCCGTGATCCAGGTGTCGGCCCTCAAGGCGCTCGAGGGTGACGAGGAGGCCATGGCCAAGATCGACGAGCTGCTCGCGGCCGTGGACACCTACGTGCCCGAGCCCGTCCGCGACGTCGACAAGCCCTTCCTGATGGCGATCGAGGACGTGTTCTCGATCACCGGACGCGGAACCGTCGTGACCGGGCGTGTCGAGCAGGGCGTGCTGAAGAAGATGGAGGAGGTCGAGATCGTCGGGATCAAGGACACGCGCAAGACGACGGCGACCGACCTCGAGATGTTCCGCAAGCTCCTGGACGAGGTGCAGGCGGGCGACAACGTGGGGGTGCTCCTCCGCGGGGTCGACAAGGACGAGGTTGCGCGCGGTCAGGTGCTCGCGAAGCCCGGCTCGGTCACGCCGCACACCGACTTCACCGCGCAGGTCTACGTGCTGTCCAAGGACGAGGGCGGCCGCCACACGCCGTTCTTCACCGGCTACCGCCCGCAGTTCTATTTCCGCACGACCGACGTGACGGGCTCGGCGCACCTGCCCGAGGGCGTCGAGATGGTCATGCCCGGCGACAACATCGAGATGACCGTCAACCTCGGGGCCCCGATCGCCATGGAGGAAGGCCTCCGCTTCGCGATCCGCGAGGGCGGCCGGACCGTGGGTGCCGGGCGCGTGACCAAGATCATCAAGTAGCAGATCGAAGAAGGGAAGAGGGGGAAGCGAGGTAGTGGCCGGACCCAGGATCCGCATCAAGCTCCGGGCGTACGACCACCGGATGCTGGACGTCGCTGCTCGCGAGATCGTCGAGCACGTGACGCGTACCGGCGCCAAGGTGGTCGGACCGGTGCCGCTGCCCACCGAGCGGTCGATCTACACGGTGATCCGCTCGCCGCACAAGTACAAGGACAGCCGCGAGCACTTCCAGATGCTCACGCACAAGCGGCTCATCGACATCGTCGACGCCACGTCGAAGACGGTTCAGGAGCTCCAGCGACTGAACCTGTCGGCCGGCGTCGACATCGAGATCAAGCTGTAGGGAGCTCATGGCGGACATCAAGGGGATCCTCGGGACGAAGCTGGGTATGACCCAGATCTTCGACGACACGCGCGCGATCCCGGTCACGGTCATCAAGGCCGGGCCGTGCTTCGTCGCGCAGGTCAAGAGCGAGGAGAAGGACGGCTACGCGGCGGTCCAGCTCGCCTTCGGCCCGACGCGTCCGAACGGCCTGACCAAGCCGGAGCAGGGTCATTTCGACAAGCACGGAGGGCAGACCGGCCGGCACGTCGTCGAGATCCGCACGGACGACGCCGGGTCCTACGAGCCGGGCCAGGAGCTTCGGGCCGACGTGTTCGAGCCCGGTGAGCGCGCCGACGTCGTCGGCGTCTCCAAGGGCAAGGGGTTCGCCGGCGTGATGAAACGCCATGGGTTCAGCGGCCTGTCCAGCAGCCACGGGACCGAGCGCAAGCATCGCTCGCCCGGCGCGATCGGCGCGTGTGCGACCCCGTCCCGCGTCTTCAAGGGCATGCGGATGGCGGGTCAGATGGGCAACGAGCGCGTGACCGTGCTGAACCTCGAGGTCGTCCGCGCCGACGCCGAGCGCAACCTGCTGCTCCTGCGGGGCGCGATCCCCGGTCCCGAGGGCGGTCTGGTCATGGTCCGCTCGGCCGTGAAGGCCCCGGCCACCAAGGGCGGTCGCTGATGCCGAAGATCGACGTCGTCTCCGCCGCCGGCAAGAAGGTCGGCACCCGCGACCTGTCGGCCGAGGTGTTCGAGGCCAGGGTGAGCATCCCGCTGATGCACCAGGTGGTGGTCGCCGGGCTCGCCTCGGTCCGTCGTGGCACGCACTCGACCAAGACCCGCGGCGAGGTCTCGGGCGGCGGTCGCAAGCCATGGCGCCAGAAGGGCACCGGGCGAGCCCGCCAGGGGTCGAACCGGGCGCCGCAGTGGGCGGGTGGTGGCATCGTGCACGGCCCGCAGCCGCGCGATCACGACATGCGGGTCAACAAGAAGATGAAGCGGGGCGCGTTGCGCTCGGCGCTCACGGACGCGCTCGTGAGCGGGAAGTTGGCCGTCGTGCAGGACCTCGAGTTCGACGAGCCGAAGACCAAGTCGGCCGCCGCGGTGCTGGACACGCTCGAGCTCGGGGGCAAGGTGCTGCTGGTCCTGCCCGCACCGAGTGACTCCGGCGCGGTCGAGAAATCCTTCCGCAACATCGGGGGCGTCCGGGTCGCCTATGCGCGGAGCCTGGGCGTCTACGAGGTGATCGCCGCAGACCACCTGGTGATCACCGAGAGCGCGCTCGACGTCGTCGAAGGCTCGCCGGCCAAGCCTGAGAAGGCCACCGCCGAGGGTCCGGCGGACAACGCCCAGGCAGAGCCGACGACCCAGACCGACACGGGGGGTGAGGCCGAGTGAAGACGCCTCGCGACGTGATCATCCGGCCGGTGGTGAGCGAGAAGTCCTACGCCGGGCTCGAGCTGAACACGTACACGTTCCTGGTCGACCCCAGGGCCAACAAGACCGAGATCAAGGAGGCGGTCCAGACGATCTGGAACGTCCAGGTGACCTCGGTACGAACGCTGAACCGCCCGGGCAAGGTGAAGCGCCGCCGGTGGACGCTCGGCAAGCGCGCCGATCAGAAGCGGGCGATCGTGAAGCTCGCCGAGGGCGACAGCATCGAGATCTTCGAGACGGGGAAGTAGACGATGGCCGTTCGCAAGTACAAGCCGACGACGCCGGGACGACGCGGCGCCAGCGTGTCCTCGTTCGACGAGATCACGCGCGCCAAGCCCGAGCGCTCGCTCGTCGCGAAGGGCCGCAACCGAGCCGGGCGCAACTCGCAGGGCCGGATGACCATGCGGCACCAGGGCGGAGGGAACAAGCGCCGCTACCGGGTGATCGACTTCCGTCGCGACAAGGACGGGGTTCCCGCCAAGGTGGCGCACATCGAGTACGACCCCAACCGGACCGCGCGGATCGCGTTGCTCCACTACGCGGATGGGGAGAAGCGCTACATCTTGTCGCCCAACGGCCTCCGGGTCGGCGACCGACTGGTCTCCGGCGATCGCGCCGACGTTCGGCCTGGCAACGCGCTGCCGCTGCGCAACGTCCCCGTCGGCACGACGGTGCATGCCGTGGAGCTGAAGCCAGGCGGCGGCGCCCGCATGGCGCGTTCGGCCGGGACCAGCATCCAGGTGATGGCCAAGGAGGGGAAGATGGCGACCCTCCGGCTGCCGTCGGGAGAGACCCGTCTGGTCGAAGCGGCTTGCAAGGCAACGATCGGTGAGGTCGGCAACGCGGAGCACGAGCTGATCCAGCTCGGCAAGGCGGGCCGCAACCGCTGGAAGCGCAAGCGCCCGTCCGTCCGCGGTGTGGCGATGAACCCGGTCGACCACCCGCTGGGAGGCGGCGAGGGCAAGAGCTCGGGCGGCCGGCATCCCACGAGCCCGTGGGGACAGAAGGAAGGCCGCACGAGGAAGAAGAACAAGGCGTCGAACAAGTACATCGTTCGGCGTCGCGGGAAGGGGCGGAGCTAGTGCCGCGGAGCATCAAGAAGGGCCCGTTCGTCGACGAGCACCTCATGGTCAAGATCGTCGAGATGAACCGCAGGAGCGACAAGAAGGTCGTTCGGACCTGGTCGCGCCGTTCGACGATCGTGCCCGAGATGGTGGGTCACACGATCGCCGTCCACGACGGGCGCAAGCACGTGCCCGTGTACATCTCGGAGTCGATGGTCGGTCACAAGCTCGGTGAGTTCGCGCCGACCCGAACGTTCCGCTCGCACGCGCGCGGAGAGCGTTCGACCACGGTGAGGTAGCGCGGACATGGAGGCGAAAGCGACGGTGAAGTACGTGCGGATCTCTCCGCAGAAGGCTCGGCGGGCGGTCGATCTCGTCCGTGGGCGGCAGGTCGAGGAGGCCCGCCGGATCCTGCGCTTCTCGCCGCTCGGCGCCTCCAAGACGATCGAGAAGGCGCTCAACTCGGCCGTCGCGAACGCCGAGCAGCAGCCAGGCGTCGTGGCGCAGAACCTGGTCGTGGACCGGGCCTGGGTCGACGAGGGCCCGACGCTCAAGCGCTGGCGTCCGCGCGCGTACGGTCGCGCGACCAAGATCTTGAAGCGCACGTCGCACATCACGCTCGTGGTCCGTTCGTTGGGAGAGGATGCGTAGTGGGTCACAAGGTCAACCCGTACGGGTTCCGCCTCGGGGTCATCTACCCCTGGAAGTCCAACTGGTTCGCCGGTCGGGACTACTCCGACCAGCTGCACGAGGACATCTGGATCCGCAAGCACATCCGCTCGCGCCTGTCGCGCGCCGGCATCTCGAGCATCGACATCGAGCGCAAGGGCGACCAGATCTGGGTCTACATCCGGACGGCACGTCCGGGCATCGTGATCGGCCGCAAGGGCGCCGAGGTCGACAAGATCCGCAAGGACGTCGAACGCGTCACGAAGAAGCGGGTCGACGTGAAGGTGGAGGACATGAACTCGGCGGCGTCCGAGACGCGCCCCGAGACCGACGCGACGCTGCTCGCCCAGGGCGTCGCGGAGCAGCTCGCCGGGCGGGTGTCGTTCCGGCGCGCGATGCGCCGAGCCGTGCAGACCGCGATGCGCTCGGGCGCCCTCGGCGTCCGCGTGCAATGCGGCGGTCGCCTGGGCGGTGCCGAGATGTCACGCCGCGAGTGGTACCGCGAGGGCCGCGTGCCGCTGCACACGCTGCGGGCCAAGATCGACTTCGGGACCGCCGAGGGCAAGACGACGTTCGGACAGATCGGCGTGAAGGTGTGGGTCTACCACGGCGACGAGATCCCGCAGGCCGAGCAGGAGACCGAGCGGCTGCGCGCTCGGGCGCTCGCGCAGGTCTCGAGCGGAGGCGCTTCGACGGGCGCGCTCATCACCGACGAGCGTGAGGCCGCCGAGGTGGCCGAGGTCGAACCCCCGCCCGCCGTTCCGGAACCCTCCGACGAGGCCACCGCCGAGGCTCCCGCTCCGGCTGCCGACGACGACGAGGCTCCCGCTCAGCCGGCTGCCGCCGCCGACGAGACCTCGGAGGCCGCTCCGGCGGAAGCGACGGACGCTGCCACGGCGACCGAGGCTGCGGGGGTCGAAGGCGGTACGGCCGCGGCCTCTGATCAACCCACGTCGACCCCACAGGAGACCGACGGGAAGGCGCAGGGCTGATGCTTGCCCCGAAGAAGGTCAAGCACCGCAAGGTGCATCGAGGCCGCCGGCGAGGACGCGCCAAGGGGGGCACCGAGGTGCATTTCGGCGACTTCGGCCTGGTCGCGCTCGAGGCCGCGTGGATCACGAACCGTCAGATCGAGGCGGCCCGCGTCGCGATCACCCGCCACATCCGCCGCGGCGGGAAGGTGTGGATCAACATCTTCCCGGACAAGCCCGTCACCAAGAAGCCCGCCGAGACCCGGATGGGCTCGGGCAAGGGCAACCCGGAGGGCTGGGTCGCGGTCGTCAAGCCCGGTCGCGTGATGTTCGAGCTGTCCGGCGTCTCCGAGTCGCTCGCGCGCGAGGCGATGTCCCGGGCCGCGCACAAGCTGCCGATCAAGAGCAAGTTCATCACCCGAGCGGGAGCCGGAGGGATGGAGTAGTGGCGACGATCCAGGAGCTTCGCGACCTCGGCGACGAGGAGCTGTTCGAGCGACTCGAGTCCGACAAGGAGGAGCTGTTCAACCTTCGTTTCCAGCTCGCGACGGGGCAGCTCGACAACCCGATGCGGATCAAGGACGTCCGGCACGAGATCGCGAGGATCCTCACGATCGTCCGCGAACGCGAGATGGAGCGGCCGGCCGCGGATGTGGAGGCGTGATGAACGAGCAACCGACAGCCGAAGAGAACGTGGCCGCCACCGAGACGATCCGGTCGCCGGCTCCCGCCGAGACGGCGCGGCCGGGCGCCGCCGAGGATCGGACCCGTCGCAAGGTCCGGGTGGGTGTCGTCGTGTCCGACAAGATGGACAAGACCGTGCTCGTCCGCATCGACCGGCGGGTGCGACACCCCCTGTACAAGAAGACCGTCGCGCGCTCGAACAAGCTCGCCGCGCACGACGAGACCAACGACGCGCACGTCGGCGACACCGTTCGGATCATGGAGACGCGGCGGCTCTCCAAGAGCAAGCGCTGGCGCGTGGTCGAGATCGTGGAGAGGGCCAAGTAGTGATCCAGCAGGAATCGCGCTGCAAGGTCGCGGACAACACCGGGGCGAAGGAGGTCCTCGTGATCCGCGTGCTCGGCGGGAGCGGCCGCCGGTACGCGCACGTGGGCGACGTCGTCGTCGGCTCGGTGAAGGACGCCCTGCCCGGCGGCGGGGTCAAGAAGGGCGAGGTCGTCAAGGCCGTCGTCGTTCGGACCGCCAAGGAGCGCCGCCGGCCCGACGGCTCGTACATCCGGTTCGACGACAACGCGGTCGTGATCCTCACGGCCGACTCGAAGAACCCGCGCGGCACCCGCATCTTCGGCCCGGTCGCGCGCGAGCTCCGCGAACGTCGCTTCATGAAGATCATCTCGTTGGCCCCGGAGGTGCTGTGATGCCCGGCGTGAACATCCACAAGGACGACACCGTGAAGGTCATGACCGGAAAGAGCGCCGGCCACACCGGCCGCGTGATCCGCGTCATACCCGGCGAGGGCCGGGTGATGGTCGAGGGCGCGGCGATGGCCAAGAAGCACCAGCGCACCTCGGGCAAGCGCTCGGCGAGCGGGTCCCAGCTCCAGCAGGGCGGGATCATCGACACCGAGCTGTTCATCGACATCTCGAACGTGATGCTCGTCTGCAACTCGTGCGGCAAGCCGACGCGGGTCGGGTACCGCATCGAGGGCGACGGGTCGAAGTTCCGGGTGTGCCGCAAGTGCGGGTCGGATCAATGAGCGATCAGCCGACGCCCCGCCTGAAGGTCCGCTTCGCGAAGGAGGTTCGGTCGCGCCTGCAGCAGGAGCTCGGCTACGCCAACCCGATGCAGGTGCCGCGTCTGGAGAAGGTCGTCGTGAACATGGGCGTTGGTGACGCCCTGAAGGATGGCCGTATGCTGGAGGCCGCGGTCGACGATCTCACGATCATCACCGGCCAGAAGCCGATCATCACGAAGGCCCGGAAGTCCATCGCCGGGTTCAAGCTCCGTGAGGGCAGTCCGATCGGCGCGAAGGTCACCCTGCGGGGCGACCGGATGTGGGAGTTCATCGATCGGCTCGTCTCGATCGCGATCCCCAGGATCCGGGACTTCCGAGGGTTGAACCCGAACGCGTTCGACGGGCACGGCGACTACACGCTCGGGCTGACCGAGCAGCTGATCTTCACGGAGATCGACTACGACAAGGTCGTGAAGATCCGCGGGATGGACATCACGGTCGTGACGACCGCGAGGAACGACGACGACGGCAGGGCGCTGCTCGTCGCGCTCGGGTTCCCGTTCGAGGGGATCCCGATGGCGACGGCGTCCTCGGGGAGTAGCTGATGGCGAAGAAGGCGTTGAAGAACAAGCAGGAGCGGCAGGCCAAGTTCAAGGTGCGCGAGTACACGCGTTGCCGGCGGTGCGGCCGTGCTCGAGCCGTGTACCGGCGCTTCCTGCTCTGTCGCATCTGCTTCCGAGAGCTCGCGCATGCCGGCGAGCTGCCGGGGGTGACGAAGGCGTCATGGTGAAGCTCGCGACCAACGTCAACGACCCGGTCGGCGACCTGCTGACCAGGGTGCGCAACGCCAACCTCGCGTTCAAGGACGACCTCGTGGTCCCGGCGTCGAAGATGAACAGGGCGCTCCTGCAGATCCTGATGACCGAGGGCTACGTGGCAGGGTTCGGCGAGGAGGGCGAGGGCATCGAGCGCGTCTACCGCGTGACCCTGAAGTACGACGCCAAGCGGCAGCGCACGATCAGCGGTATCAAGCGCGTGAGCAAGCCCGGCCGGCGTGTGTACGCCGGCCACGACGACCTGCCCCGGGTGCTCGGCGGGCTGGGGGTCGCGATCATCTCGACCTCGCACGGTGTGATGACCGACCGCGACGCCTCCCGCCAGGGGATCGGCGGCGAGGTCCTGGCGTACGTGTGGTGAGCATCGTTCCGTCGGAGCGATCGAGCGGATGAGAAGGGGACATGAGCCGGATCGGTAGGCAGCCCATCGAGATCCCGAGCGGCGTCGACGTCACCGTCGGCGACGACGCCGTCGTGGTCGTCAAGGGCCCACGAGGCGAGCTGACGCAGCGGGTGCACCCCGAGATGCGCATCGTTCGCGACGAGGATGTCCTGCGGGTCGAGCGGCCGAGCGACGAAGGGCTCCACCGCAGCCTGCACGGGCTCACGCGTTCGCTGATCGCGAACATGGTCGAGGGCGTCACCAAGGGTTACGAGAAGCGCCTCGCGATCGTGGGCGTCGGCTACCGGGCGGCGATGAAGGGCAAGGCGCTCGAGGTCCAGGTGGGTTTCTCGCACCCCGTCACGGTCCCCGCGACGGATGGGATCGAGTTCGAGACCCCGACGCCGACCCAGATCGTGGTGCGAGGCAACGACAAGCAGCTCGTGGGCGAGGTGGCCGCGAACATCCGGAAGATCCGCAAGCCGGAGCCGTACAAGGGCAAGGGCATCCGCTACGAGAACGAGTACGTCCGCAAGAAGGCCGGCAAGGCCGCCAAGGGGGCGACCGCGTGATGGATGCCAAGACCAGACGCCGAGCGCGGGTCCGCCGCCACGTCCGGGTTCGCCGGAAGATCTCGGGGACCGCGGAGCGGCCCCGCCTGGCCGTGTACCGCAGCAACCGGCACATCTACGCGCAGCTGGTCGACGACGAGGCGGCCCGCACGCTCGTCGCCGCATCCGACCGAGAGGTGCGGGTGGGCGGGGCAGGGAAAGCGGGCGGGACAGGGAAGGCGGGCGGCGACGGGAAGACGGCGCCGTCGAAGGCCGTCGGTGAGCTGCTGGCCGAGCGCGCGAAGGCGGCCGGGATCGAACGGGTCGTGTTCGACCGCGGCGGCAGGTTGTTCCACGGGCGCGTGGCCGCGCTCGCCGAAGGTGCGAGGGAGAAGGGGTTGCAGATCTGATGCGGCGTTACGACTCACAGGGCGAGAAGAGCATCTACGAGGAGCGGGTGATCTCGATCAACCGCGTGGCCAAGGTCGTCAAGGGCGGCCGCCGGTTCTCGTTCGCCGCGCTCGTCGTGGTGGGCGACGGCGCCGGTCGCGTCGGGCTCGGTTACGGCAAGGCCAAGGAGGTGCCCGCCGCGATCGCCAAGGGCGTCGAGGAGGCCAAGCGCAAGATGTTCGAGGTGCCGATGATGGGGACCACGATCCCGCACCAGGTGACCGGGCGGGACGGCGCGGGCATCGTGCTGCTCAAGCCCGCGGCGCCGGGGACCGGCGTGATCGCCGGCGGCGCGGTGCGCGCGCTCGTCGAGTGCGCCGGGATCAAGGACATCCTGTCCAAGTCGCTCGGGTCCTCCAACGCGATCAACATCGTGAAGGCGGCGATGACGGGCCTGAAGAGCCTGCGGCGACCCGAAGAGGTCGCCCGGCTCCGCGGCCGCGAGCTCCACGAGGTGGCCCCCAAGCCGATGCTCGCGGCGGTGGCGGCGGCCCAGGCTCGCCTGTCGGCCACGCGCGCGGCCAAGCTCGAGGAGGTCTACGGCGACCAGGCTCAGGCCTCGCCCGATGCGGGTGGCCGTCGATGACCAAGCTCAAGGTGACCCAGGTCCGCAGCGTGATCCACCGACCCAAGGACCAGAAGCAGACCGTGCGACGCCTCGGGCTGCACCGGATCCGCCACAGCGTGATCAAGGACGACCGCCCCGAGATCCGCGGCATGATCTCGAAGGTCCAACACCTCGTGCGGGTCGAAGAGGTCCCAGGAGACGGGCCAGGAGACGGGAAGGACGAGCGCGGCGGCCGGGGCCGAGGCACCGCTCGGGACAGGACGTCGTCGTGAAGCTCCATCACCTCAAACCCGCCGAGGGCGCCACGAAGGACCGCACGCGCGTCGGCCGCGGCCGTGCGGGCACGCGCGGCAAGACCGCGGGCCGAGGCACCAAGGGCTGGGGCGCGCGCCACAACCCCAAGCCGGGGTTCGAGGGCGGTCAGATGCCACTCCAGCGCCGCGTGCCGAAGCTGAAGGGCTTCACGAACCCCAACCGCGTCGAGTTCGCCGTGGTGAACGTCGGCAGGCTCGCCGAGGTGTTCGAGGGCGAGGTCGACCCGAAGGCGCTGCTCGAGCACGGTCTGGTGCGCAAGGGCCGGCCCGTCAAGGTCCTCGCGCGCGGCGAGATCGACAAGGCGATCACCGTCCGGGCTCACGCGTTCAGCGAGGCGGCCAGGGCGAAGATCGAAGGGGCGGGCGGCAGGGCCGAGGTCCTGGGAGACCAGGGGTAGGATAGGGACCCGTGCTCCGCGCCTTCGTCAACGCCTTCAAGGTTCCGGACCTCCGGAACAAGATCCTGTTCACCCTGGCCATCATCGCGGTGTACCGGTTGGGGTCGCACGTCCCGGTACCGGTCGTCGACATCAACATCCTGACCGATGCGCTCGACGCTCAGGGTGGCACGGGCTTCCTGTCGTTCATCGACCTGTTCTCCGGCGGCGCGCTGACGCGCATGGCCATCTTCGGGCTCGGGATCATGCCGTACATCACGGCGTCGATCATCATGCAGCTCCTCACCGTGGTGATCCCCAAGCTCGAGCAGTGGCACAAGGAGGGCGAGTCCGGCACCAAGAAGATCAACCAGTGGACGCGTTACGTGACCGTCGTGCTCGCCGTGCTGCAGTCCACGGGGCTCGTGTTCCTGTTCCACTCGCGTTCGGACCAGCTCGGCGGCGTCGACATCTTCCCGGCGGGGACGTTCACCGCGGGGAACATCGCGCTGATCGTCCTGGTCATGACGGCCGGCACGGCGATGATCATGTGGATGGGCGAGCTCATCACCCAGCGCGGCATCGGCAACGGGATGTCGATCCTGATCTTCGCGAGCGTGATCTCGCGGCTGCCGCAGGAGGGCCGCGCGATCTTGCTGCAGGCCGGAACGACGAAGTTCGTCGTCGTGCTGTTGATCGGGCTCGCCATCGTCGTGGCGGTCATCTTCATCGAGCAGGGCCAGCGGCGGATCCCCGTCCAGTACGCCAAACGCGTCGTCGGCCGCAAGATGACGACCGGGGGGAGCACCTACATCCCGCTCAAGATCAACCAGGCCGGCGTGATCCCGATCATCTTCGCGAGCTCGGTGCTGTACTTCCCCACGCTGCTCGCGAGCGTCTACCACGCGGACTGGTTCACGAACTTCGTGAACAACTACGTCACGAACCAGCGGAGCATCGTCTACATGACCATCTACGGGCTGCTCGTGATCTTCTTCGCGTACTTCTACACGGCGATCGCGTTCAACCCGGTCGACACGGCCGACAACCTCCGCAAGTACGGAGGGTTCGTCCCCGGGATCCGACCGGGGCCGCCCACGGCCGAGTACCTGAGCTTCGTCTTGACCCGGATCACGCTCCCGGGCTCGATCTTCCTGGCCACGGTCGCGCTGATCCCGACGATCGTCCTTGCCTTCTGGACGTTCGAGCAGTTCCCGTTCGGCGGGACCTCGCTGTTGATCACGGTCGGCGTCGCCCTGGAGACGATGAAGCAGCTCGAGTCGCAGCTGTTGATGCGGCACTACGAGGGCTTCCTGAAGTAGGCCGCCGTGCGGATCATCCTCCTCGGACCTCCGGGTGCAGGCAAAGGCACGCAGGCGAGGCGGCTGTCCGAACGTTACGGGCTCCCGATCATCGCCACCGGCGACATCTTCCGGGACCAGATCGCGCGGGAGACGCCGCTCGGGTTGCAGGCCAAGGAGTTCTACGACCGCGGCGAGTACGTCCCGGACGACCTCACGACGAAGATGGTGCTCGAGCGCCTCGACAAGTCAGACGTGCGGGAGGGGTTCATCCTCGATGGCTACCCGCGGACGGTCCCACAGGCCCAGTCGCTCGAACGCGCGCTGGCGGAGAAGGGCCACCCGATCTCGGCCGTGCTGAACTTCAAGATCTCCGACGCGGTGACCGTGAAGCGCCTCATGGCACGCCAGGTGTGTCCCAACTGCGGGCGGAGCTACAACACGGAGTTCAAGCCGCCACGGGTCGCCGGGATCTGCGACGTGTGCGGCCACGAGCTCGTGGGTCGCGCCGACGACGACGAGCCCACGATCCAACGCCGGCTCGAGGTCTACCAGCGCGAGACCAAGCCGCTCGTCCTGTACTTCTGGGAGCGTGGTCTGCTCCGAGACATCGACGCCGAGGCGCCGGAAGAGGTCGTCGCCGATCGGACGATCGAGGCCATCGCCGACCTCCTCGACACCTACGAGTGATCGCGTGATCGTCTACAAGTCGCCCGAGGAGATCGGCAAGATGCGCCGAGCCGGCCGCATCGTCGCCGGGACGATCGAGCGCGTCCTCGCCGCCGTCCGGCCGAACGTCACGACCGCGGAGCTCGACTCGGTCGCCGAGGAGTACATCCGCGAGCAGGGCGCGACCCCGTCGTTCAAGGGGTACGGGGGCGGCGCCGGCGCGGGACGGGTCCCGTTCCCGGCGTCGATCTGCACGTCGATCAACGACGAGATCGTGCACGGGATCCCCTCCGCAGAGCGTTCGGTCGACGAGGGAGACCTGCTGAAGCTCGACTTCGGCGCGATCTGGGAGGGGTTCCACGGGGACTCGGCCGTCACCGTCATCGTCGGGGAGCCGCGCTCGGCCGAGGCCGACAAGCTCGTGCGGGTGACCGAGGAGGCGCTCGAGGCCGGGATCGCGCAGATCCGTCCGGGCGGCCGGCTCTCGGACATCGGCGCCGCCGTCGAACAGGTCGCGAGGGGTGCGGGGTTCGAGGTCGTGCGCGAGTACGTCGGCCACGGGATCGGGCGCAACCTGCACGAGGACCCGCAGATCCCGAACTACGGCAAGCCGGGGCGCGGGCCCGTGTTGAAACCCGGCCTGGTCGTTGCGGTCGAACCGATGGTGAACGTCGGGGGATGGGAGACGAGCGTCCTGCCCGACGGGTGGACCGTCGTGACCGAGGACGGGTCGCTCTCCGCGCACTTCGAGCACACGATCGCCGTGACCGAGGACGGCAACGAGGTGCTCACGGCCCGAGCGTGACCGACCCGCTCGGATCCGACCCGAGGAGGTGCGCGTTGGCCGAGGCCCGAGAGCTCAGGTTCGCCTTCACGTTCGAGGACTACGACGCCGCCGTGCGGCTGTTCCGCGATGTTTTCCGTCTCGACACCCTCATGGACCTCGAGGAGCAAGGGGGTCGAGGGGTGATCCTCAAGGTGCCGAGCGCCACCCTGGAGCTGTTCGACGTCCGGCACACCGCCGTCGTCGACGGGATCGAGGCCGGCCACCCGACCGGCGAGCGGGTCAGGATCGCCGTCCGCGTCGACGACCTCGGCCAGGCGGCCCTCGAGGTGACCGGAGCCGGGGCCGAGGCCCTCGCGGAGCCGGTCCTGACCCCGTGGGGGGACCACAACCAGCGGTTCCGTCTGGCCGGGGGGCTCCAGCTCACGCTGTTCGAGCCCGCGGGTGGCTGACGCGGCCCGAGCCCTCCAGGCACGGGCTAGGCGTGGACGGTGTTCGCGGGGGGCTCGTATACTGGCTGCCCGCTTCCATCCGGAGGCGGTTCCGTCTCGCCCGTGGGCGGGTCGGACGTGCCCGGAAACGAGGATCACCCGGAGCTTGCCGAAGAAGGACGCGATCGAGGTCGAAGGGACGGTGACCGAACCGCTCCCGAACGCCATGTTCCGGGTGGAACTCGAGAACGGACACAACGTGTTGGCCCACATCTCGGGGAAGATGCGGATGCACTACATCCGGATCCTCCCGGGGGACCGGGTGCTGGTGGAGCTGTCGCCGTACGATCTGACGCGCGGCAGGATCGTGTACCGCTACAAGTGAGGAACGAGGTTCGATGAAGGTCCGTCCGTCGGTGAAGAAGATGTGCGACCGCTGCAAGGTCATCCGCCGGCGTGGCCAGATCCGCGTGATCTGCTCGAACCCCCGGCACAAGCAGCGGCAGGGATAGAGGAGGCACAGCGTGGCTCGGATCGCCGGCGTCGACCTCCCGCGCGACAAGCGCGTGGACATCGCGCTCCGCTACATCTACGGCATCGGATCCACCCGGGCGTACCAGATCGTGCAGGGCTCGGGGGTCGAGGGCGGGACGAAGGTTCGCGACCTCTCCGAGGACGAGGTCAGCAAGATCCGAGAGTTCATCGACCGCACCTACAAGGTCGAGGGTGACCTGCGGCGCGAGGTCGCTCAGGACATCAAGCGCAAGATCGAGATCGGCTCGTACCAAGGGGTTCGGCACCGCAGGAGCCTCCCCGTGCGCGGGCAGCGCACGCACACCAACGCGCGGACCCGCAAGGGCCCCCGCAAGACCGTGGCAGGCAAGAAGAAGGCCACGAAGAAGTAGAGAGGTACGGCGATGGCGAAGCCCAAGGCGAAGAAGACCAAACGACGCGAGAAGAAGAACGTCGTCCACGGACAGGCGCACATCAAGTCGACGTTCAACAACACGATCGTCACGATCACCGACCTGCAGGGCAACACGATCTCGTGGGCCTCGGCCGGCAACGTGGGGTTCAAGGGCTCCCGCAAGTCCACCCCGTTCGCCGCGCAGCTCGCGGCGGAGTCCGCCGCCCGCAAGGCTCAGGAGCACGGGCTGCAGAAGGTCGACGTGTTCGTGAAGGGTCCCGGCTCGGGTCGCGAGACCGCGATCCGTTCGCTGGCGGCCACCGGCCTGGAGGTCGCGGGCATCCAGGACGTCACGCCGGTGCCCCACAACGGGGTCCGGCCCAAGAAGCGCCGGCGCGTCTAGACGCACGGCTGGCCCGCACGTCGAAGCGGGCGTCATACGCGGCGGGGAGGAATGGATGATCCCCCGTCGGAGGAGGAGCAGAAGTGTTCATCGTCGCGAGACCGCAGATCCAGGAGGAGTCCCTCACCCCGACCCGGTCGAAGTTCGTCATCGAGCCGCTCGAGCCGGGGTTCGGCTACACCGTGGGGAACTCGCTCCGTCGCACCCTGCTGTCCTCGATCCCCGGCGCAGCGATCAGCTCGGTCCGGATCGAGGGCGTGCTGCACGAGTTCTCGACGATCCCCAAGGTCACCGAGGACGTCACGGACATCATCATGAACCTGAAGGAGCTCGTGGTCCGCAGCGAGACCGACGAGCCCGTCACCGTCTACCTCAAGGCCAAGGGGCCGGGCTCGGTCACCGCTGGTGACATCGCGCCTCCCGCCGGCGTCGAGATCTTGAATCCCGATCTCCACGTGGCGACGCTCGGCAAGGGCGGCTCGCTCGAGATGGAGATGAACATCGAGCGCGGCGTCGGCTACCGCATGGCCGACAAGAACAAGAACGCCCGCGACCCGATCGGCGTGATCCCCGTCGACTCGATCTTCTCGCCGGTCCGCCGCGTGTCCTACGCGGTCGAGAACACCCGCGTCGAGCAGATGACCGACCGGGACCGGCTGATCCTGGACGTCGAGACGGACGGTTCGATCACCCCGCGCGAGGCGCTGGCATCGGCCGGGGGGACGCTGCTCGAGCTCGTCCAGCTCTTCGGCGACCTGGCCGAGGCGCAGTCGATGCAGGTCGGACCGGCCGAGGACGACTCGGTCCCGTCGGACTACGCGATCACGGTGGAGGAGCTGAACCTGTCGGTTCGCTCCTACAACTGCCTCAAGCGAGAGGGCATCAACACCGTCGGCGACCTGGTCGAGAAGTCCGAGGCCGAGCTGATGGACATCCGCAACTTCGGACAGAAGTCGATCGACGAGGTCAAGGCCAAGCTCGAGGAGCTCGGCCTGGGGCTGCGGGAGGAGTAAGGATGCCCAAGCCCAAGAAGGGCCCTCGTCTGGGCTCCGGCCCCGCCCATCAGCGCCTGATGCTGAACGGCATCGCCGCCCAGCTCTTCGTCCACGAGCACATCAACACGACCGAGGCCAAGGCCAAGGCCGTGCGCCCGCTGGCCGAGAAGCTGATCACGTTCGCCAAGAAGGGCGACGTGGCGGCGCGGCGCGAGGTCCTCAAGCAGATCCCGGACCGCGACGTCGTCCACAAGCTGTTCAGCGAGATCGGTCCGCGCTTCGCCGAGCGCAACGGCGGCTACACGCGGATCCTCAAGCTCGGGCAGCGCAAGGGGGACGGAGCTCCGATGGCGCGGATCGAGCTGGTGGGGTCGGAGTAGGGGTCGCGGTTCGCTTGGCGCGCTGAGGTCGGGGGTTCCCCTCGGGCTGCGCGTCTCGCTGTGCTCGGCAGGCTCCGTGGGTGCTTCCGGCTCGCGCGACGACGCCCGAGGCGACCCCCTCCCCGCGCGCCGTCACGGGCCTCGTGACCCGTCGTCATACTCCCGACGTGATCGTGCGGCTTTCGCTCGCGTACGACGGGACTCCGGTTCCGGGGTTGGGCTCGGAACGCGGGGCAGCGGACCGTCGAGGGGGTCCTTTCGGACGCCCTCACGCGTGTCCTGGGTGACGCGCCGAAGCTGTCCGTTGCGGGGCGGACGGACGCGGGGGTGCACGCGCGGGGTCAGGTGGCGTCCTTCGTCGCCGACCGATGACGTCGATCTCGAGCGCCTCCAGCGGTCGATCAACGGGATGCTTGCGCCCGAAGTCGTTGCCGAAGATGTACGCCGGGCGCCCGATGGGTTCGACGCCAGATTCTCGGCGACCGCTCGCGAGTATCGATACCGGATGGACACGGGGCTCTGGCCCGATCCATTCGAGGCTCGGTTCGTGTGGCATAGGCCCGGTGAGCTCTCCGTGAGGTCGATGCGGGCGGCCGCGGGTTCTCTGCTCGGCGAGCACGATTTCGCCTCCTTCTGCCGAAGGCCGCAATCGGGCGGGACGGTGCGGCGGCTGGAGCGGTTGTCGATCGCTCGCGTGGGTGACCGCGTCGAGATCTCGGCGCGGGCGAACGCGTTCCTGCATCAGATGGTGCGGACCCTCGTCGGGACGCTCGTCGCGGTGGGAGACGGCCGTCTCGACGCGGGCACCGTGCACGAGATCCTCGTGGCGCGCGATCGGAGCCGGACCCCAGAGATGGCGCCGGCACACGGGCTCACGCTCGAGAGGGTGGTCTACGGTCGGCGCGCTTCCAGCACGTGATTTGACCCACGACGGCTCGCCCGCAGACCATCTGGCTATGGAGGTGCTCCTTCCGCGAACCCTCGAGGAGGCGCTCGAGATGGCGGCGTCGAACCCGGAGGTCGTGCCGATCGCCGGCGGGACCGACGTGATGGTCGAGCTCAACATGGACCTCGGCCGGCCCGAGACGCTCATGGACGTCTCGCGCCTGCCGGAGCTCGCCGAGTGGCGGCGCGAGAACGGCCACGTGTTCCTCGGCGCCGGCGTGACCTACACGAGGATCATGCGCGAGCTGCCCGAGCACACCGCGCTCGTGCAGGCATCGCGCTCGGTGGGGTCGCCGCAGATCCGCAACCGCGGAACCGTCGGAGGCAACCTCGGGACCGGATCACCCGCCGGCGACGCGCTCCCGGTGCTCGCGGCGTGGGACGCCGAGGTCGTCCTGGCGCAGGCCGGGCGGTTCGACGCGTTCGGTCCCGTGGCGGGAGTTCCTGACCGGCGTGAAGCAGACCGCTCGAGAGCCGGGCGAGCTGATCCTGGGTGCCCGATGGAACGTGCCGCGGGGCCCAGGCTCCTTCTCGAAGATCGGGACGCGGAACGCGATGGTGATCGCGGTCGCGAACCTGTGCCTGCAGGTCGACGAGGTCGGCCGTTCGATCCGGGTGGCGCTCGGCTCGGTGGCGCCCACCGTCGTCAGAGCGCATGACGCCGAGACCTTTGCGGCGCAGGCGTTCGAGGAGGCCGGCGTCTGGGACGACCCACGAGCGACGCTCGCGTCGGACGCGGTCGAGGGTTTCGGCGAGCTCGTCGCGACGGCGGCGAACCCCATCGACGACGTCCGCGGGACGAGCGCGTATCGGCGGCACGCCGTCGCGGTGATGGCGCGAAGGGCCCTCGGATGGGCGCTCGCGGATCGGGCGGCCGGCTGATGCTCGTTCGAACGAACGTCAACGGCGAGCGGCGCGAGACCGACGTGTGGCCGGGCTCGAGCCTGCTCTACCTGCTGCGTGAGCACCTCGGGCTCCCGGGTTCCAAGAACGCGTGCGAGCAGGGCGAGTGCGGTTCGTGTTCGGTTTGGCTCGACGGTGAGCTGGTGTGCTCGTGTCTCGTCCTGGCGGCGCAGGCGAACGAGCGAGAGGTCCGCACGGTCGAGGGGCTCGCGGCCGGCGAGGCGATGCATCCGGTGCAGGAGGCGTTCGTCGAGACCGGCGCCGTGCAGTGTGGGTTCTGCACGCCGGGGTTCGTCGTCGCGGTCGCCGACCTGCTCGAGCAGGTTCCCGAGCCGCCGGAGGCCGTGGTCCGCGAGGCGCTCTCGGGCAATCTCTGCCGCTGCACGGGGTACGAGAAGATCCTCGAGGCGGTCCGGCTCGCCTCGGATCGGATGCGGATCCGCGAGGATGAGCTGTGAGCGGTCGCGTCGGCGAGCGGACGCGCGAGGGCGTCGGAGTCTCGGTCCCGCGGATCGACGGCGTTCCGAAGGTCAAGGGGCAGTTCGCGTACGGGAGCGACCTGTGGGTCGACGAGATGTTGTGGGGTCACACGCTCCGCAGCCCGCATCCGCACGCGAGGATCCGATCGATCGAGATCGGGGAGGCGGTGGCGAGCCCGGGCGTCTACGCGGTCATGCTCGCCGACGACGTCCCGGGAACGCGGTTCTACGGGCTCGAGTTCGCCGATCAGCCGGTCCTGGCGTGGGAGGTCGTTCGGTACGTCGGCGAGCCGGTTGCCCTCGTCGCGGCCGAGCACCCCGAGCTCGCGCGCCGCGCGGCGGAGAAGATCGTCGTCGACTACGAGCCGTTGCCCGCCGTGACCGACATGATCCGGGCACTCGAACCCGGCGCGCCCGCGGTTCATCCGTTCGGCAACGTCCTCAGCGAGGTCCGCGTCGAGCACGGTGACCCGAACGCCGACGCCGAGATCTGGGTCGAGGGCTACTACGAGACCGGGATGCAGGACCAGGCGCCGCTCGGACCCGAGGCGGGGATGGCCGTCCCCGCCGAGGACGGCGGCATCGACCTGTTCGTCGCGACGCAGTGGCTGCACATCGACCGCAAGCAGCTGGCGCCCTGCCTGAACCTGCCCGAGGACAAGGTCCGGTTGTTCCTGGCGGGGACCGGTGGTGCGTTCGGCGCGCGCGAGGACGTGAGCATGCAGATCCACGCCTGCATGCTGGCGCTGCACACGGGGCGCCCGGTCAAGATGGCCTACGGGCGGGCGGAGTCCTTCGTCGGGCACGTGCACCGGCACCCCTCGCGCATCTGGATGCGGACCGGCGCGACGCGCGAGGGCAACCTGGTGAACGTCCGGGCGCGGATCGTGATCGACGGGGGCGCGTACACGTCGTCGTCGATCGCGGTGATCTCGAACGCGACCACCTTCGCGCCCGGTCCCTACGAGGTGCCCAACGCGCTGATCGAGGGGACCTGCGTGTTCACCAACAATCCGCCGTGTGGCGCGATGCGTGGGTTCGGCGCCGTCCAGGTGTGCTTCGCGCACGAGGGGCAGATGGACAAGCTCGCGGCGGCCCTCTCGATGGATCCGGTGGAGCTCCGGCTGCGCAACGCGGCGGCCCCAGGATCGGTGCTCCCGACCGGCCAGGTGATCCGCGGCGCGGCGCCGGTCCGAGAGGTGATCGAGCGGTGCGCCGAGATCCCGATGCCGTCCGCGGCCCCGCCCGGTCCGCGTGACCCGCTCGAGCTCCCCGGCGGTGCCGCCGGCAACGTCGGGCGTGGCGAGGGCGTTCGGCGCGGGGTGGGGTTCGCGGTCGGCTACAAGAACCACGCGTACAGCGGCGGGTTCGACGACTCCTCGGAAGCCCGGGTGACGCTCGCGGCCGGACCCGAGGGGCCGGTCGCCGAGATCCATTGCGCGGCAGCCGAAGTGGGGCAGGGCGTGCACACGATCCTCGCGCAGATCGCGCGAACGGTGCTCGGGATCGAGCGCGTGATCCTGCACACGTCGGACACGCTCGTCGGTTCGGCGGGCTCGACCTCCGCGTCGCGGCAGACGGTCGTCTCCGGCGGGGCGGTGAAGGCCGCGTGCGAGGCGGTGCTCGAGGAGCTGTTCGAGCGCGCACGGCGGGATGCTCGGCTCAGCGGCTCCGATCTCGGTGTCGACGATGGATTCGTGACCGCCGATGATGAGCGCGTGGCGCCCGTGGAGGAACTGCTTCCCCAACCGATCGAATGCACACGCGTGTGGCGGCATGCGGTGACCTTCCCGCTCGACGAACGCGGACAGGGCGACGTGCACGTCGGGTTCCTGTTCGGCGCGCAGCGGGCCGTGGTCGACGTGGACGAGGAGCTCGGTCTCGTGCGCGTCGTGCAGCTCGCTACGGCGCAGGACGTCGGGTTCGCGATCAACCCGCAGAGCGTCATCGGTCAGATCGAGGGGGGCTCGGCGCAGGGGCTCGGTCTCGCGCTGATGGAGGAGATCCAGCTGAAGGACGGGCAGATCGCGAACGCCTCGTTCACGGATTACCTGCTGCCGACGACCCTCGACATGCCGAAGGTCGAGATCGAGCTGGTCGAGGAGCCCGAGCCCGGCACGCCGTTCGGCGCCAAGGGCGTCGGCGAGCCCTCCAACGTCGTCGCCCCCGCCGCGATCGTCTCGGCGCTCCGGAACGCGCTCGGGCGCGAGCTGCATCGCATCCCGGTCCGACCCGACGACCTCGTCGGCCTGCGCGAACCGGCCGGGATCCCACCCTGGCCGCCGTTCCCCGAACGGCCCTCGCGCGAGCCGTCCCCGGCAACCGCCGGAATCCAGCGGACGGGTGAGCCGTGATGCCTTCGCGTCGCTCGCGAGGCCGCGTTCCACGACTCAGATCCGTTGCCGCCGCTGGTCTCCTCGTCGCGTCGCTCGGAGGCTGCACGTCCGATGGTGGTCCGACGGACGAGACGAACTCGACCAGCGCGACCGGATCGACCGGTGGCGGCAGCACCGGGTCGGTGACACCCGAAGCGATCCCGCTCGAGGTCTTCGTCTACAACGTCGAGTACGGCGGGGACGAGTCGACCGATGCGGTGATCGAGGAGGTAGACGCGGACGTCGTCGGCGTGCTCGAGTCGTACAACCGGCTCCCCGAGATCGCCGAGAACACCGGGTACCCGTACTACAACGTCAGCCTGCAGATCCTGTCGAAGTACCCGATCCACGAGCCTTCGGGCGCCGAGGGGCGGTACGCGCTGATCGAGGTCCGGCCGGGCGAGGTCGTCGCGTTCTTCAACATCCACCTCGACTACGTGCGGTACGGGCCGAAGCTGCTGCGGAACGGAGCCACGGTCGAGGAGGTGCTCGCGTCCGAGGACGAGGTGCGCACCTCGGCCCTGGACGTCCCGCTCCGGCTCATGGACGAGCTGATCCAGCAGGGGTACCCCGTGTTCTTCACCGGCGACCACAACGAGCCCTCGAGCCTTGACTGGACCGACGCCACCGCCGCCGCGCGACCGGACGTCGAGGAGGCGGTCGCCTGGCCGGTGAGCGAGGCGATCCTCGGGCTGGGCTTCCACGACACCTTCCGCGACATCCATCCCAACCCCGTGGAGGTCCCCGGGATCACCCACGAGGGAGCCGGTGACCGGATCGACTACCTGTACGCCGCGGGTCCGGTGGCAACGCTCGGCAGTCAGCTCGTCGGCGAGGAAGGCGGCCGTGGTGTGGAGCTCGGGTTCGACCCGTGGACGTCGGATCACCGCGCCGTGGTCTCGACGTTCGACGTCACGCCGGTCCCGATGCCGGTCATGGTGTCGGTGAACCCAGCGCTGCTGACACAGGGTGATCCGCTCACGGTCGCGTATCGGGCGCCGAGGCCCGAAGGCAGTGTCGTGATCGTGCCGTTGGGCGGAACCACGGACTCACCGGCGCTGACCGAGGACGTCACGGCAAGCTCGGGAACGTTCGACGTCGACTCGTCGAACCTCGAACCCGGGGGCTACGACGCGGTCCTCGTGGACGGCGACGGTTCCGAGGTCGCGCGCGTCGCGTTCTGGGTGCGCGACCCGAACGCACAGATCGAGGTCTCTACGGACGAGGAGATCTACGGGGTAGGGGAGCCGATCGTCGTGAGTTGGACGGACGGCCCGGCCAACCGCTGGGACTGGATCGGCGTCTACGAGGCGGCGAAGTCGGACCCGAAGGTGGACTACTACCTGCTGTGGAACTACGTCGGCCTCCATGCAGCGGGTGCCGTTCCTCCGTCGGTCTCGGGCTCGATGACGCTGGACGAGACCGCCATGGGGAACCCGTGGCCGCTCCCGCCCGGCAGGTACGTCGTCCACTACCTGGTGACCGACCGGTACCGATCGATCGGCAGCGCGAGCTTCGAGGTCGTCCCCTAACCCCGTCTTTGACGGTGCCGTGAAACCGCAGGTAGCATGGGCCGTCGGCCTCTCCGGCCGGCATCTTTCACGTTATGAAGACCTACTCGCCGAAGCCGCGTGACATCGAGCGCCGCTGGTACGTCCTTGACGCCAGCGGGGCCATCCTCGGCCGTCTCGCGACGCAGGCCGCCTCGATCCTGCGCGGCAAGCACAAGCCGATCTTCGCGCCGCACGCCGACACCGGCGACCACGTGATCGTGATCAACGCCAAGGAGGTCACGCTCTCGGGGGGCAAGGAGAACAAGAAGATCGCGTATCACCACTCGGGCTACCCCGGCGGCCTGACCGAGACCGTCTATTCGAGCCTCCTGGCGAAGAAGCCCGCGTTCGCGGTGGAGAAGGCCATCAAGGGGATGCTCCCGCACAACCGCCTCGGCCGGCAGATCGCGAGCAAGCTCCGTGTCTACGCGGGCCCGGACCACCGGCACGAGGCCCAGAAGCCGCAAGCGCTCGCGGCGGGCGAGTTCCCCACGTGGAACGGGCTCCCCGACGGGAGCCGCCCCGAGCCGGTGGCTGCCCCGAAGGCCCGGCCTGCGCCGAAGGCCCCGACCACGAAGCGGAGCACCGCCAAGCGCCCGACGGCGAAGGCCCCGACGGCGAAGTCGCCCGCCAAGAAGACCACGGCCAAGCGCTCGACGGCCAAGACCACCGCCAAGCGCACGACGGCCAAGGCCGCGACCGCCAAGACCACGACGGCGAAGTCGCCGGCCAAGAAGACGACCGCCAAGCGTTCGAGGAAGAAGGAGACCTAGCGTGGTGCAGACCGCGACGGGACGACGCAAGGAGGCCGTGGCCAGGGTCCGACTGGTTCCCGGCACCGGCGGCTTCCAGCTGAACGGGCGTTCGCTGGACGAGTACTTCACGACGCGCGCTCATCGCATGGTCGTGGCCGGGCCGCTCCGTCTGGTCGAACGCGACAAGGACCTCGACGTGATCGCCCGGATCGAGGGCGGCGGCGTCTCGGGGCAGGCCGGAGCCCTGCGCCTGGGGATCGCCCGAGCCCTGATCGAGCTCGACCCCGAGCTCCGGGCCGTCCTGAAGAAGGAGGGCTACCTCTCGCGGGACCCCCGCGAGAAGGAGCGACGCAAGTACGGGCTCAAGAAGGCCCGCAAGGCTCCCCAGTACTCGAAGCGCTGACCTCGCACCTCGGCCGGATCGCCGGCTACGCGCTCTCGGATCCCTCGGGCTGGTCGTCGACGACGTCTTCGAGCAGCAGTCTCGCCTGAGCCTCGAACCCCGCGGGCACGAACACGTAGGCCACACCCGTCGTGTACGGATCCAGGCCGCCACCCTTCAGCAGCACCGGGATCCCCTCGCCCTCGAGGCGGGCCTTCGCGATCTCGCCCTCCATGATCGACGAGGTCGAAGCACACGTACCAGCTCGGACGGCATCGCCGACATTGTCGCAGCCGCGGGTGCAAGGACGAGACATTGACGATCATCGATGCTTCGACTATCGTGCCCATCGATGGTTATCGATCCCTCGAACGTCGATCCCTGGAACGAGGAGACCCATCCCTGATGCGTGAACTCACCGTGCTCGACCGCACCCCCGCGGTGTGCTGCTCGCCCCTCGCGGCCACCGCGATGTCCGACGAGGACGCCGAGACCACCGCAGCCGTGTTCAAGGCGTTGGCCGATCCGGGACGGGTTCGGATCATGAACCTGCTCGCGAACGCCGACGCGCCCGTCTGCGTGTGCGATCTGACACCCGAGCTCGGGCTCTCGCAGCCGACCGTGAGCTTCCACCTGAAGAAGCTGGTGCAGGCCGGTCTGCTCGAACGGGAGCAGCGAGGGGTCTGGGCGTTCTACTCCGTGAACCGCGAGGTGCTCGAGCGACTGGGGACGATCTTCGAGCTTGAAGGAGCCCAGGAGAGGCCAAGGAGGAGGAAGGACATGAGCGAGGTCAGGGAGCAGGTCCGCGAGCACTACCGGGAGGTCGCGCTCGACGTCCAGGGCGGCGGGGATGGGTGTTGCGACTCGGGGTGCTGCAACGGTCCGAAGGATCGGGTCTGGGGTGCCGAGCTGTACGCCGCGGCCGAGCGAGCCGAGCTGCCCGACGCCGCCGTCCTGGCAAGCCTCGGCTGCGGGAACCCCATCGCGATCGCCGAGCTCCGCGAGGGCGAGACCGTGCTCGACCTCGGTTCGGGTGGTGGGATCGACGTGATCCTGTCGGCCCGCAGGGTGGGCCCGATCGGACGCGCCTACGGTCTCGACATGACCGACGAGATGCTCGAGCTCGCCCGGCGCAACGCCGCCGAGGCCGGCGTCGGCAACGTCGAGTTCCTCAAGGGCTACATCGAGGACGTCCCGCTGCCCAGGGGAAGCGTCGACGTGATCATCTCCAACTGCGTGATCAACCTGTCCGCCGACAAGACGAAGGTGTTCGAGGAGATGCGGCGCGTGCTTCGGCCCGGAGGCCGGGTCGGGATCAGCGACGTCGTGGCGTCGGATGACCTCTCTCCGGCGGATCGGGCGGAACGGGGCAGCCTCGTCGGGTGCATCGCCGGTGCGCTCTCGTTCGCCGAGTACCGCTCGGGGATGGAGGGAGCCGGGTTCGAGGACGTCGAGATCGAGCCGACGCACGCCGTCGCGGATGGGATGCACTCGGCGATCATCCGCGCTCGTCGCTCTTGAGCGGAGTCGTTCACGGTCCGAGTCGCACGTGTCTCCGAGAGCCGGACCTACATCCGTTTCAGATCCAGTCGGGCGGTAACATCTAGTCCCGTGAGTTTGCTGCGTTCTTTGCCCAATTCATGTAGAGCTCCCTTCGCGCTCGCGTATCTCGTTTGCCCCTGGGGTGCCTGATGAGGTTTGCCGAGACCGTTCTTTCGGGTGCGTTCGTCATCGAGCTGGAGCCTCACGAGGACGACCGCGGCTTCTTCGCCCGTGCGTTCTGTCAGCACGAATTCGAGGATCACGGGCTCACGCCGGTGATCGCACAGGCCAACCTTGCCTACAATCGCCTCGAAGGGACCGTTCGGGGGATGCATTTCCAGATCCCGCCGATGGCGGAGACCAAGTTGGTCCGGGTCACCAGGGGCGCCATCCTGGACATCATCGTCGATCTTCGCCCAGAGTCGCCCACCTACCTGCATCACGTGTCGGTTGAGCTGACCGCGGACAACCATCGAGGGCTCTACGTTCCGCAGCGCTTTGCTCACGGGTACCAAGCCCTCGCTGACGCGACGGAAACGAGCTATCAGGTTGGAGAGTTCTACAGTCCCGCACACGAGCGGGCTCTGCCTCACGATGACCCGAGACTCGGCCTCGAGTGGCCGCTGCCGGTCAGCGTGATCTCCGAGAAGGACCGGAACGCCCCGCCGCTGGACACATGGGAGGAAAGGCTGCGGGAAGAGATGTCATTGGCGGAGGGCGCACATCAGCGAAAGGGATGAGCCGATGATCATCGTCGACACCGCACTTCAGGCTCGAGCGGAATCCGGGAACGATCCGTGTCCGCATGATCGGTGCGGGCGTCATGGGCCGGGTTCGCGAAGCAGGTCGTAACGCCGTCTGAAGAGCATGGTTGCGGTCTACAGCCCCCACGAGCGGCGACCGCCGCCTCTCGGCCACGCGGTCTCGCCCGACGGTCCTGACGACGAGGACCAGGACCGAACGTGGCGACCGCCTCCGGATGAGCCACAGGGTCGTCCCAGCCGATGCGGTCGTAGACGGACGGGACGGTGGAGTTCGGGCACGGCTGGCGAGGACGCTTCGAGCACAGGTTGCACGCGACCTTGATGAACGCCGAGCCCGACGCAACGATCCGACCGATCCTGCACCGAAATGCACAGAGGGCAGGTGTCATCATCTCCGCCTGCGATGGGGATCAACCTGGCGTGGAGATCAATCTCTACCGGTACGTCAAGGGGCTGGGGCTCATCCCGCGAGTGATGGGGAACATCAAAGGCTTGCAGGATCGCTACCGCAATCCGACGACGCAGAAGGGATTCGCCGAGAAATGGGGACAGAACCCCGTGATGGTGACGAGCTTCGCCGACGGTTCGAAGGTTTCGTTCGAGCCGGCGATCGTAGCGAACGCAACCGGCATGAGCGTGCCGAAGCGGGGGATGTTCGGACGCGACCACAAGGGGCACGTCGACGAACTCACGAGCATGTACGACCTCGACATGCTCCGCGAGCTCGGAGGCATCGTGGATTACGTCGTTGGGGCGAAGCCCAACCCGAGGATCTACTGCTTGGCCGAGCATCCTGACCCGAAGCACCGTCATTACTTGAACCTGTACAAACTGGGCGAAGGCCCCCTCTACAGCTTTTACACACCCTGGCATCTGTGTCACGAGGCCGAGCGCGGTCGCCGCGGCGTTCCCGAGCAGTTGGAGGCCGGGCTCGCCGGGGAGCGACCGTTCGAGCGCGATCCCCGAGCCGACGATCGCCGACAGGAGGAAGGCGGTGCCGATCAGCTCGGCGAGCGCGTGTCTCCTCAGGATCGCACGGGGATCTGCAGCTCGGCCATGATGCCGCGGACGCGCTCGCCGAGCTCGTCACGGATCGGACGGACGTCCTCGACGGACAGGCCCGCGGGGTCGGGGATCTCCCAGTCGAGGTAGCGCGTGCCCGGGAAGATGGGGCAGGCGTCACCGCACCCCATCGTCACGACGACGTCGGCCGCGCGGACGACCTCATCCGTCCAGGGCTTGGGGAACTCGCTCGAGATGTCGATGCCGATCTCCGCCATCGAGGCGACGGCGGCCGGGTTGATCTCGCTCGCGGGATCCGAGCCCCCGGAGAAGATCTCGACCGTGTCGCCGGCGAGGTGCTGCATCCACCCGGCAGCCATCTGCGACCGGCCCGCGTTGTGGACGCACAGGAACACGATCATCGGCGTGTCGGTGGTCGACGTGCCCTCCAGGCGGGCGAGGGCGCGGAGGCGCTGCCGCGTGTAGCGTTCGACGAGCAGCGGGACGAAGCCCTTCACGCGCGCGCCCGAGAGCGTGTCGTAGGACTCGGCCATGTATCGCTGGATCGTCTCGGCGGCGAAGATGCCTTCGAACTCCTTCCGCAGGTGATCGGCGACTCCTCGGATGAGCGAGCGGATCTCGAGCGGAGCGGACGCGAGCGGATCGGTGACGCTCATGGGCGTGTCCTCCTCGTCCCTTGGCTCGTTCCCTTGGCTCGTTCCTTGGCTCGTCCGAGGGCGTGGGCGGGCGGTCGGGGGTCGAGCCACCCGCGGAGCGAGCGTCTCGACCCTCGCGGAGAGTCGGAGCAGGGCATCGTCGAACGCCGACGGGCCGCCGCCGTCGGCGGGGTCCGGGATCGACCAGTGCAGGTGACTCCTCGCCGGCGCGGCGCGCCGGAGGTGCTCGTGCGCACGGTCGCAGACGGTGATCATCAGGTCGGGCTCGCCCACGACGTCGTCGAGTGACCGTGGCCGTGCCCGGGTCAGATCGAGGCCCGTTCGCTCGGCCGCCCGAACGGCCTCGGGGTGGACGCGCGGAGCAGGCTTGGTGCCCGCGCTCTCGGCCGGGACCTCGTGGCGGTCGTTCCACAGGGCCGCGGCGAGTTGCGATCGCGCCGAGTTCGCGGTGCAGACGAAGAGGAGCCGTCGGGCGGAGACGATCTCGACCGGTGACCAGATCGCCGCCAGACCGTCCGGAACGAGCCGGAGGTACTTCCGGCGCCGGTCCCCGGAGGATCCGAGGCGCTCGACCAGCCCCGCGCCCTCCAGCGTGTCGAGGTGGTGCGCGAGGAGATTGGAGCCGATCTGGAGCTGGGTCCGGAGCTCCGACGGCGACCGGTCCGAGAGGGCCAGCTCGTCCACGATCGCGAGTCGGTGAGGATCGGCGAGCGCGGCATGGATCGTGGCCCGGCGAGCGAGACCGCTGTCCGACCGTTCGGCCGCCGCCGAACTCCCGGCGAGTTGCTCAACGTTCATCGAGTCAATCATCCCTGAGCTTTCGTCTATCCGTCAAGCCGGTGGGTACCCTTCGCGCGCGATGGAGCGGCTCTTCGGCACGGACGGCGTTCGAGGCGTGTTCGGTCGCGACCTCACCACGATCTCGCGCGCTCGATCGGCACGGCCGCGGTCACCGTCCTGGTTCGAGAACGCCCGGGGGCGCCGACCTTCGTCATCGGGCGGGACACGCGCGCGTCGGGGCCGATCCTGGAGGACGCGCTCGTCGAGGGCATCCTCGCGGGAGGCGGGAACGTGATCCGAGCGGGCGTCGTCCCCACGCCGGCCGTCGCGTTCCTCACGGCCGAGCTCGGCGTCGAGTGCGGGGTGGTGATCTCGGCCTCGCACAACCCGCCCGAGGACAACGGGATCAAGCTGTTCGGGTTCCGTGGGTTCAAGCTCTCGGACCGCCTCGAGGACGCGATCGAGGCCGAGCTCGGCGGCGAGACCGAGGCCCGCCCCTCCGGGAACGAGCTCGCCATCCCGTCCGAGGCGTCGAGCTACGTGGACCACGTGGTCTCGGCGGCCGAGGCCCGTCTGGACGGCATGCGGGTCGTCGTCGACTGCGCGAACGGCGCCGCATCCGCGTTCGCGCCCGCGGTGCTGGCGCGCCTCGGGGCCGAGGTGGTCGCGATCAACGACGAGCCGACCGGCGCGAACATCAACGTCGACTGCGGCGCGCTCCACCCGGACGTGGTCGCCGAAGCCGTCGTCGCGAACGGCGCCGATGCGGGGGTCGCGCACGACGGCGACGCGGATCGGGCCTTGTTCGCCGATGCCGAGGGCAACGTGATCGACGGCGACCAGGTGCTGGCGGCCTGCGCGATCGCGATGAAGGGGGACGAGACGCTCACGGGGGACGCGGTCGTCGCCACCGTGATGTCGAACCTCGGCTTCCACCGGGCGATGCGCGAGCACGGGATCCGCGTGATCTCGGCGCCCGTCGGGGATCGGTACGTGCTCGAACAGATGCTGGAGCACCAGGTGGCCCTCGGGGGAGAGCAGTCGGGACACGTGATCTTCCGGGACCAGGCGACGACGGGTGACGGGTTGATCACGGCCGCGCGCTTCCTGTCGCTGGCGGCACGGCGAGGTGTTCCGGTCGGCGAGCTCGCCGCCGCGATGCGGCGCTTCCCGCAGGTGCTCGTGAACGTCGAGGTCGCCCACAAGGAGCGGCTCGACGACGCGCACGAGGTGTGGGACGCGGTCCGGGCCAACGAGGCCGCGCTCGACGGTTCGGGCCGCGTGCTGGTCCGTGCCTCGGGCACCGAGCCGCTCGTCCGCGTGATGGTCGAGGCCGAGAGCGAGGAGCTCGCGCGCAAGCACGCGGATTCGGTCGCCGAGCACATCGCGTCGGCGCTCGCCTGACCGTTCCGGCACCCGCTCCGGTCTCGAACGCGGCCACGACGGCGGGCTGCTACCCTCGAACATCCATGTGCGGCATCGTGGGTTACATCGGCCCCGACCCGGCGCTCCCCGTCGTCCTCGAGGGTCTTCGACGTCTCGAATACCGCGGGTACGACTCGGCGGGCGTCGCGATGATCGACGGCGGCCTCTCGGTCGTGAAGCGCGCGGGCAAGCTGTCCGAGCTCGACGCGGCGCTCGGGGTCGTGGGCGACGTCCCCGGCTCGGTCGGGATGGGCCACACGCGCTGGGCGACCCACGGGGCGCCGACCGACCGCAACGCGCACCCGCACCTGGACTGCCAGGGGCGCATCGCGGTGATCCACAACGGGATCATCGAGAACTTCACCGATCTGCGTTCGGGGCTCGAGAAGCGCGGCCACGTCGTGGACTCCGACACCGACACCGAGGTCGTCGCGCACCTGATCGAGGAGAAGGAGGGCGCGCTCGCGGACCGCGTTCGCGCCACCGTGCTCGAGCTGGAGGGCGCATACGCCCTCGTCGTGCTCGCGCTCGACGAACCCGACGTCATCGTGGGTGTGCGGGTCTCCTCGCCGCTCATCGTCGGGCTCGGCGACGGCGAGAACGTCCTCGCGTCGGACATCCCCGCCGTGCTCCAGAAGACGCGGACGGTCCTGCCGATCGGCGAGAACCAGGTGGTCGAGGTTCGCGCCGACGGCGTTCGAGTCACCGACCTCGAGGGCAACGAGCTCGAGGTCGAGCCGTTCGAGGTGGAGTGGGACGTCGCCCGCGCGCAGAAGGGCGGGTTCGACGACTTCATGCTGAAGGAGATCCACGAGCAGCCAACGGCGATCCGCGACACGTTGGTCGGCCGGGTGAGCGAGCAGGGTCTGTTGGCGCTCGACGAGCTGCACACCGACACCGACGTCCTGCGGGAGGTGGACAAGGTCTTCGTCGTCGCGTGCGGCACGGCGTTCCATTCGGGGCTGGTCGCCAAGTACGCGATCGAGCACTGGACGCGCGTGCCGGTCGAGATCGACATCGCCTCCGAGTTCCGCTACCGGGATCCCGTGCTCGGACCGAACACCCTCACGCTCGCCGTGAGCCAGTCGGGAGAGACGATCGACACGCTCGAGGCCGCCCGCCACGCGTCGCGTCAGGGCTCGAAGGTGATCGCGGTGACGAACACGATCGGATCGTCGCTCGCTCGTGAGGCCGACGCCGTGATGTACACGCACGCGGGTCCGGAGATCTGCGTCGCGGCGACGAAGACCTTCGCGACGCAGATGGCCGCCCTGCACCTCGTCGCGCTGTACCTCGCACAGATCCGCGGCGCGATGTTCCCGGTCGAGATCGGCGACATCGTGAGCCGCATGCGCGAGCTCCCGGGCCAGGTGCGCCGAACGCTCGCGCTGTCCGAGCAGATCCGAGGGATCGCCGAGGAGATCCGCGACGCCCGCGACGTGCTGTTCATCGGCCGTCACACCGGCTATCCGGCCGCGCTGGAGGGCGCCCTCAAGCTGAAGGAGCTCTCGTACGTCCACGCCGAGGGCTATCCCGCCGGCGAGCTCAAGCACGGGCCGATCGCGCTCGTGGAGGACGGCGTGCCGGTGGTCGCGGTCGCGACCGAGTGCCACGTCTACCCCAAGGTCCTGTCGAACATCCAGGAGGTCCGGGCGCGCGGAGCGCGGGTGATCGCGGTCGCGAGCGAGGGGGACGAGGAGATCGCCAAGCACGCCGACCGCGTCCTGTTCGTCCCTCGCGTCCCCGAGCTGTTCGCACCGGTGGTCGTCACACCGCCGCTCCAGCTGCTCGCCTACCACGTCGCCAAGCTGCGGGGGTGCGACGTCGACCAGCCGCGCAACCTCGCCAAGAGCGTCACGGTCGAGTAGCCGAGCACGGCGCTCGCCGGGCGGCTACGCTAGCGGCGTGGAGATCCTCGGCCTCGGGGTCGACATCTGCGAGATCGAGCGGATGGAACGCGCCCTCGGGCGGCATCCGACGATGCGCGAGCGCGTGTTCACGCCGGAGGAGCGCGCCTACTGCGACGCGAAGGCCCGCCCGGCCGAGTCCTACGCCGGTCGCTTCGCCGCGCGCGAGGCCGTGATCAAGGCGCTCGGGGGCTACCGCGGCAAGCGGTGGCAGGACATCTCGGTGTCGAGGGCTCCTTCGGGCGCCCCCGCGATCCGGCTCGAGGGCAACGCCAAGGTCAGGGCCGACACGCTCGGGGTCTCGAAGGTGCTGATCACGTTCACCCACGAGAGGACGAGCGCGGTGGCGTTCGCCGTGGCGGTCGCCGGATGAGGTACGTCCTCACACCCGCCGAGGCGGCGGAGCTGGATCGCGCGTCGCAGCAGCGTGGGATCGCCGCGGATGGCCTGATGGAAGCCGCCGGCCGCGAGGTCGCCGACGCCGCGCTGCGGCTGCTGGGCGGCGCGTACGGCCGGCGTGCGGTCGTCGTCTGCGGCAAGGGCAACAACGGCGGTGACGGCCTGGTCGCGGCGCGGCACCTGGACCGCGCCGGCGTCCGAACCACCGTGCTGTTGCTCGAGGAAGGTTTCGGGGAGCCGGCGCGCGCCAACCTGGAGCGGCTGGAGGTCACGACGGTCAGGCGCCGCCCGTTCTCGCCGGCGGCGATCGGTCGCGAGCTCGAACGGGCCGACGTCGCCGTCGACGCCATCTTCGGGACGGGCTTCCGCGGCGTGCCCGAGGGCGCGTACGCCGGGGCGATCGAGGCGCTGAACGCATCGGGGGTCCCGGTCGCGGCCGTCGACATCCCCTCGGGTGTGAACGGCGAGACGGGATCCGTCGACGGAACCGCCGTTCGCGCCGACCTCACGGTGACGTTCGGGGCGGCGAAACCGGGGCTCGTGCTCCTGCCCGGAGCGACGTACGCCGGCGTCGTCGAGGTCGAGCCGATCGGGTTCCCCGAGGATCTGATCCGGAGCGACCTCCTGCTCGTGGAGGCCGAGGACGTCGCTCGGATGGTGCCGCCACGCGAACCCGACACGCACAAGCGAGCGGCGGGCTACGCCGTCGTCGTGGGCGGCTCGAGGCTGATGACCGGCGCGGCGGGGTTGGCCGGCGCGGCGGCCTATCGGGCCGGCGCCGGCCTCGTCGCCGTCGCCGTTCCCGAGGGCATCCTCCAGGTGGCCCAGGGCGCGGTCCGCGAGGCCGTGTTCGTCGCGCTGCCCGAGACCGACGCGGGCAGCGCCGCCGGTGGCTCGCATCGTCTGGACGAGGTGCTCGGGCAGGCCGACGCGCTGGCGATCGGCCCGGGGATGACCACCGAC
Source organism: uncultured Actinomycetes bacterium (assembly GCA_963731925.1). Classification (GTDB taxonomy): domain Bacteria; phylum Actinomycetota; class UBA4738; order UBA4738; family HRBIN12; genus DASSJM01. The sequence goes on along the minus strand of CAVSXK010000002.1, from coordinate 49,147 downwards.
GAGCGGACCGCGGGTTGGATCCGCGAGCTCGTCCGTTCGAGCGAGATCCCCGTCGTCCTGGACGCCGACGGGCTGAACGCGTTCGCCGGGCGAGCCGACGATCTCGCCGACCGCAAGGCGGAGGTGATCCTCACGCCCCACGCGGGCGAGTTCGCCCGCTTGGCCGGCATCGGGACGGGCGAGATCGAGACCGATCGCGTCCGCCACGTCCGCGATCTGGCGGCTCGAACCTCGGCCACCGTGCTCCTGAAGGGCAGCCGGACGCTCGTCGGCACGCCCGACGGCGCGGTTCGGATCAACCCGACCGGCGGGCCCTTCCTCGCGACGGGCGGGACGGGCGACGTGCTCACGGGGATGATCGCCGGACTGCTGGCCCGGGGATGTTCGCCGTTCGACGCGGGCTCGGCCGCCGCGTACGTCCACGGGCTCGCCGGTCGTCTCGCGGCGGACGAACGCGGCGACGGCACGACGGCGGCCGACGTGCTCGAACGCGTCCCGAGGGCGATGCGAGAGGTCGTCGGCGGGTGACGCGGTACCGTCCCACGGTCGTCGAGATCGACCTCGACGCGATCGGGCACAACGTGCGGCTGCTCAGACCCCCGAACGCCGAGCTGATGGCCGTGGTCAAGGCCGACGGCTACGGGCACGGCGATGCGGCCGTCGCGCGGGCGGCCCTGGAGGCCGGGGCGACCCGGCTCGGTGTGTCGCTCGTCGAGGAGGGGCTCTCGCTGCGCGAGCGCGGGATCGCCGCGCCGATCCTCGTGCTCACGGAGTTCCCCGCCGGATCGGAGAAGGAGGCGCTCGAAGGCGGACTCACGCCGTCGGTCTACTCGGACGAAGGCCTCGAGGGTGTGGCGGACGCGGCCAGAGCCATCGGCCGGCCCGCCGGGGTGCATCTCAAGCTCGACACGGGGATGCACCGCGTGGGCCTGTGGCCTCCCGAAGAGGGTCCGGCGTTCGGTCGACGCATCCTGGACGCCGGCCTCCGGGTCGAAGGCGTCTGGACGCACTTCGCGGACTCGGAGCTGGACGACGAGGGAACGCTCGGGCAGCTCGCACGCTTCCGCGCCGCGGTCGAGGCGCTCGCCGCGGCCGGCATCAGGCCCTCGATCGTGCACACCGCCAACAGCGGCGCGACGATCCGGCTCCCCCAGACCCATCTCGACCTGGTCCGCCCCGGAGCAGCCGTCTACGGCATCGACCCCGGGGGTGGGATCGCCGAGCCCTTCGGCCTGCGGCCCGCCCTGTCCTGGCGATCGGCCGTGACGATGGTGAAGCGGCTTTCGGCCGGTGAGCGCGTCTCGTACGGCGGCCGGTACGCCCTCCGGCAGGACGCCACGATCGCCACGGTGCCCGTCGGGTACGACGATGGGTACCCGAGGCATGCCGGCGAGAAGGCGGAGGTGCTGATCGGTGGCCGGCGACATCCCGTGGCCGGGACGATCACGATGGACCAGATCCTCGTGGATTGCGGGGATGCGCCCGTGGTGCCGGGCGACGAGGTGGTGCTGATCGGGGCCCAGGGTGCCGAGCGGATCTCGGCCGAGGAGCTCGCCGAGCGCGCCGGCACGATCGGGCGCCAGATCACCACCGGGATCGGCGAACGCGTTCCGCGCGAGTACACGGGACAGGGACCCGACCGATGAGCCGGAAGCGAACGGCGCTCGTCACCGCCGGCATCGCGGCCGGCGCCGTCGCGGGCGGCGTGATCGGACGCACGGTCCTGAACGCCCGACGCCGCCAGGACCCCGAGGCGGACGAGCGCCTGTCCGAGCTCCCACCCGAGGACCTCGGTCCCGTTCGGTCCTTCGACGGGACCGAGCTCGCCGTCCGGGCGGCGGGCGACCCCTCGCAACCGACGATCGTGTTCGTCCACGGCTTCAGCCTGGACATGACGACCTGGCACTACCAGTGGACGGGGTTGTCGGACCGGTTCCGGTGCGTCCTGTTCGATTTCCGCTCGCACGGCAGGAGCGCGCGAGCCGCCGGCGGCGACCTGTCGCCGCAGGCGTTCGGCCACGACCTCGCGGCCGTCCTTCGCGCCGTCGGCGACAAGCGCGTGCTGCTGGTTGGGCACAGCATGGGCGCGATGTCGATGCTGGCGTTGGCCGAGGCGCAACCCGAGCTGTTCGGAGACCCGGTCGCGGGCGTGGTGTTCGTCGGCTCGGCGGCGAGCGATCTCGTTCGCGGAGCGTTCGGCTCGGTCACCGAGCTCCTGCGTCCGAGGCTCGGATCGCTGCGGCAGGCTGCCGGTCGTGTGAACCGGCTCCGGCGGTACGTCTTGTCGAGCCCCGCCGACGTCGCCCAGATGATCGCTCGCGCGACGCAGTTCGGTCCGGACGCATCGCCCCACCTCGTGCGCTACGTCGTAGGGCTCGCCGCGCGCGCGCCGTCCGAGGTCTGGACCGACGGTTTGGCGGGGTTGATGGAGATGGATCTCCGCCACGCCGTCCAGCACATCGCCGTTCCGGCGCTCGTCCTCGTGGGCGAGCAGGATCGGATGACCCCGCCCGCGTCATCCGTCGCCCTGGCCGGAGAGCTCCCACAGGGCCGTCTCGAGGTGATCGAGCGAGCCGGGCATTTCCCGATGATGGAAGCGCACGAGGAGTTCAACCGGCGGCTCGCGTCTTTCGCCGACGGGGTGCTCCGGCCGCGCCGCTCGAGACGGAAGAGCGCGTGATCGAGCGGGCGGTGTGCGGGTGATCACGCGCGTCGCGGGGATCCGGGTCGGCCACCTGACCGACCGAGCGGGCGTCACGGGATGCACGGTGGTCCTGTGTCCTCCCGGCACCAACGGATCCGTCGACGTCAAGGGTGGCGCGCCGGGGACGCGGGAGACCGACGCCATCCGGCCCGGGACGGCCGTGAACGAGATCCACGCGGTGCTGCTCACCGGCGGGAGCGCGTTCGGTCTCGCGGCCGCGAGCGGCGTCCAGCGCTGGCTCGAGGAGCGTGGGATCGGCTTCGACGCAGGGGTGGCGCGGGTCCCGATCGTCCCGGCCGCCGTGCTGTTCGATCTCGCGGTGGGCGAAGCGTCGGCCCGGCCCGACGAGGCGGCCGGGTACGCCGCCTGTGAGGCGGCGTCGGACGGACCCGTCGAGGAGGGGAGCGTCGGCGCCGGGACCGGCGCGACGTTCGCCAAGCTGCCGGACCCCGCCTCCGGCTGGAAGGGCGGTCTGGGCAGCGCGTCGGTCGAGGAGGGCGAGCTGGTCGTCTCGGCGCTCGCCGCCGTGAACGCGCTGGGGACGGTGCTGGACGAGCAGGACGCGCCGATCGCCGAGAACCGCAACCCGGACGCCGAGCCCCGGACGTGGCAGGGCACCAACACGACGCTCGTGGTGGTCGCGACGAACGCGGGGCTGTCCAAGGAGCGGGCGCAGCTGCTCGCGCAGGCCGGGAGCGAGGGCGTGTCGCTCGCGGTGACGCCCGCGCATACGATGTGGGACGGCGACACGGTGTTCGCGATCGCCACCGGCGAGGTGGATGCCCCCCAGCGCGACCTCGAGGCCATGGCGTCGCGGGCGGTCGCCGAGGCGATCCGTCGCGGGGTCCGCGCGGCGGGTTCGCTGGGCGGTGTTCCGGCGGTAGGGGAGGCGAGATGAGGACCCTCGAAGAGGCAGCGCTCGACGCGTCCACCTGCACGAAGTGCCGTCTCTCGCAGGGGCGCACCCAGGTCGTGTACGGCGTCGGCGATCCGAACGCGGATCTGATGTTCATCGGGGAGGCCCCGGGATTCCACGAGGACAAGCAGGGCGAGCCGTTCGTCGGGGCCGCCGGCCAGCTGCTGAACCAGCTCCTCGCCGAGATCGGCATCGCACGCGAGGACGTCTACATCAACAACACCGTGAATTGCCGGCCCCCCGGCAACCGCGACCCGCTCCCCGACGAGCTCGAGGCGTGCAAGCCCTGGCTCGACGAGCGGGTCGCGCTCATCGACCCCGCCGTCGTGGTCACGCTCGGGAACTGGGCGACCCGGTACATCCTCGGCAAGCAGGTGTCGATCAGCCGGGTCCGCGGCCAGCGGTTCCCGTGGAGCGGTCGGACCGTGATCCCGACGTTCCACCCCGCCGCGGTCCTGCACGGCGGTGGCCAGGCCTCGAACCAGATGACCGCGCTGCGGGCCGACTTCCAGGAGATCCGCCGAGCGCTCGCCGAACGCCCGCAGCCCGCCGAGGAACAGCTCGGCCTGTTCTGATGCGCATCGAGCTCCGAGCCGCGACGGCCGAGGACACCCGTTCGATCGGGGAGGCCATCGCTCCGCTCCTGTCGGCGGGTGACGCGATCGCCCTGACCGGCGAGCTCGGCGCGGGCAAGACCACCTTCGCGCAGGGGGTGGCACGGGGCCTCGACTTCCCCGGCCACGTCGTCTCGCCGACCTTCACGTTGGTGCGCGAGTACCGGTCGGGGCGGCTCCCGATCGTCCACGCCGACGTCTATCGCCTCGAGCGGGTCCAGGACGTCCTCGACCTCGAGCTCGACGACGAGGCAGAGGGCGGGGTCCTGCTCGTCGAGTGGGGCGACGTGGTGGAGGCGCTCCTCCCGGGCGGGCATCTGGTGATCGAGCTCGGGATCCCCGGAGACACCGCGGAACGCTCGGTCGAGCTTCGGACCGAGGGGGAGACGTGGCTCCCGCGCTGGGAACGGCTCGAACGTCAGCTGGAGCCCTGGAGGGCGGCCGCGTGATGGGTTCGAGGTGATCGTCCTCGGCATCGACACGTCGACCGAGCAGACCTCGGTCGCGCTCGGGACCGAGCGGGAGATCGCGGGGGAGGCCAGGTTCGCCGGGGCCCGCAGGCACGACGACGTCGTCCCCGCGATCGAGCGCCTGCTCGAGTGGACCGGCATCGAGCTGACGCACGTCGGGGGTGTGGCGGTCGGGATCGGTCCCGGCCTGTACACGGGTCTGCGGGTGGGCGTCGAGGCCGCCAAGGCCCTCGCGCAGGTCCTCGGGGTGCCGATCGTCGGGATCTGCTCGCTCGACGTGCTCGCGTTCGCCGTCCAGCACACGGGTCGGCTGATCGTCGCCGTGATCGACGCCCGGCGCCACGAGGTCTTCTACGGGCTCTACCGGCCGGTCCCCGGCGGCGTGATGCGGGTGGGGGAGTACGGGGTCGCGACCCCGGCCGCGCTCGCCGCCGAGCTCGAGATCCAGCGCGAGGAGATGCTGCTCGTCGGCAACGGTGCCATCCTGTACCGGCAAGAGTTCGAGCAGGTTGATGCCCGCGTGGAGCTGGCTCCGGCCTGGTTCGCGCACCCGTGGGCAGCGGCGCTCGTCGGTCTGGCGGCACCGAGGTTCATCCGCGAACAGGCCGACCGGCTCGCGGACCTGGTACCCCTGTACCTGAGGAAGACGGATGCGGAGATCACTTGGGATCAGCGAGCCCGAGGCGCCTCGGCTTGAGGTGACCCGGATGCGCCGTCGCCACCTGCGTGGCGTCATGGCGATCGAACGCCAGGTGTATCCGCGGCCGTGGAGCCCGAACCTGTTCCTCTCGGAGATGTCCGAGTCCCGGAACCGGTGCTACCTCGTGGCGCGCATCGACCGAGAGGTGGTCGGGTACGGCGGGCTGATCTGCTACGGCGAAGAGGCCCACGTGACCAACGTCGCCGTCGATCCGGAGCGTCAGCGCGAGAAGATCGGAACCCGCCTGCTCCACGACCTGGTGATCGCGGCGGTCGACATGGGTGCCGAGGCGGTGTCGCTCGAGGTTCGGGTGACCAACTGGGGTGCGCAGCGCCTGTACGCGCGGTTCGGCTTCCGCCCGGTCGGCATCCGCAAGAACTACTACCAGGAGATCGGCGAGGACGCGCTGATCATGTGGCTGGACGGGATCCGCGACGCCGAGTTCCGAACGCGGATGCGCCGGTTGGTCGACGAGCTCCCCGAGGGCATCCGTCCCGAGGTCGCGTGACGCCTCGCGCGTACGAGCCCAGGAAGGCCGCTCCGTGAAGGTCTTGGGGATCGAGACGTCCTGCGACGAGACCGGGGTCGCGGTCGTCGACCGGGAGACCGTGCTCGCGAACCTCATCGCGAGCCAGGTCGACGTCCACGAGCGGTTCGGCGGCGTGGTGCCCGAGCTCGCGAGCCGCGCACACGTGGAAGCCCTCACGCCGCTGCTCGACGCGGCGCTCGAGACCGCGGGGTGCGGGTTCGCCGACCTCGACGGGGTAGCGGTCACGGTCGGCCCGGGGCTGGTCGGCGCGCTCCTGGTCGGGATCGCCGCCGCCAAGTCGATCTCGCTCGCGACCGGGGCGCCGCTCGTCGGCGTGAACCATCTCGAGGGACACATCCTGGCCAACGCCATCGACCACGGACCCGAGCTCGCGCCGGCGGTCTGCCTGGTCGTGTCCGGAGGCCACACGATGCTCGTCCACATGCCCGAGCCGCACCGGTACGAGCTCCTCGGTCAGACCGTGGACGACGCCGCGGGAGAGGCGTTCGACAAGGTGGCACGGTTCCTCGGCCTCGGGTTCCCCGGTGGTCCGGCGCTCGACCGGCTGGCGCGAGACGGCGATCCGAAGGCGATCGCGTTCCCGCGCGCGATGGCCGACTCGGGCGACTTCGACTTCTCGCTCTCGGGTCTGAAGACCGCCGTCCTGCGGCACGTCAAGGCCGAACGCGAGGCCGGTCGTGACATCGATCCCTCCGACCTCGCCGCGTCGTTCCAGGAGGCGATCGTCGACGTCCAGGTGACCAAGACGATCGGCGCCGCCAGGGACCGACGTGTCGAGACGATCCTGCTGGGTGGCGGCGTCGTGGCCAACACGCGGCTCCGCGATCGCATGGAGAAGGCGGGGGCGGAGGCGGGGTTCCGGGTGTTGTTCCCGTCGCTGGATCTGTGCACCGACAACGGCGCGATGATCGCGGTCGCCGGTACCTGGCGCCTGCTCCGGGGGGATCGAACCTCGCTAGGCGTGGGTGCCGATCCCTCGATGGAGCTCACGTGACCACCTTCCTCGTCACGGGAGGAGCCGGGTTCATCGGTTCGCACCTGTGCGACCGGCTGCTCGCCGAGGGCCATCGGGTCGTCGCGGTCGACGATCTTTCGACCGGCCGCATCGCCAATCTCAGCGAGGCTCGCGGCTACGGCAACGAGTTCACGTTCTTCAACATGGACGTTCGCGCCGATGGCCTGCTGTCGCTGTTCGAGCGACATCGCCCCGAGGTCATGATGCACGTCGCGGCGCAGGCAGCCGTGTCGACGCTCGGTCGAGGATCCCGTTCACGACGCAGCCGTGAACGTGATGGGGCTGCTCAACCTGATGGAGTGCTGCGTCAAGACGGGCGTGCGAAAGGTCGTCTACGCCGCGTCGGGTGGGACGCTCTACGGGGAGCCCCGGAAGCTGCCGGTGAAGGAGACGGCGAGCGGCCGACCCGTGTCTCCGTACGGGATCAGCAAGAAGGTGGGCATCGACTACCTCGCCTTCTACGAACGACACCATGGGATCGTGTTCACGGCGCTCGCGCTCGCCAATGTCTACGGGCCCCGACAGGATCCCCACGGAGAGGCGGGGGTCGTAGCCATCTTCAGCGACGAGGATGCTCAGGGGCGAGACACCCACGATCTTCGGGGATGGGAACCAGACGCGCGACTACGTGTTCGTGGACGACACGGTACATGCGTTCGCCCTCGCCGCCGAGCATGGCGATGGGCGCCTGGTGAACGTGGGAACCGGGTTGGAGACGTCGGTCAACGGCCTGTTCCGACTCGTAGCCGAGATCACGGCTTTCACCGGACAGCCAGCACAGGGGCCAGCCGCGGCCGGGCGACCTGCGTCGGAATGCACTCGACCCCGGTCTCGCGGCTGAGGTCCTCAGTTGGCGGCCTTGGACCCATCTTGAAGACGGCATCGCCGAGACCGTCTCGTTCATGAAGCGTGGATGATGCGGGGCGGCCGTCCCAAGGCCTCATCGAGGTGGTGGCGGTTGCTACACGAGCGCGGGGCGAAGGTGCTCGAGGAACTGGTCGAGGTCGTGACCGCTGATCGTTGCCAGGACTTCTAGGTCACGCACGCGCAGCCTGATCGTGTCGTCGTCTCGCCCTCCTCGCATGCGGCGTACCTGGTCGACGAACCCGATCACCGCGTCGCGCTCCCCTCGAGGAAGCTCGTCGAGCCGACGCAGATCGATGAGCGGCTCGGGACCCCCCCGCCTGCGCCACATGATGAGCGACAGCAGTCGTTCCGGGGCCATGTCGTACAGCTGGCAGAGTTCGCAGAACCGCTCGACCGAAATGCTGCGCTCGGCTCTCTCGTAGCCAGCGACCGCGGTGGGCTTGAACCGTCCGCCGGAGGCCGTCCCGACGTCGCGCAACGTCATACCTCGAGCCTGTCTTGCGCTGCGGAGGACTTCCCCCGTCTCCACGAGGATGTCTCGACGCGAGGCCATCACCTAGCTTCCGTCGTCCGACAACGGTACCGTGGGGAGCGGTCCCCCATCATGCCTCCATCCAGTGGTGCAGCGGAATACCACATGTGACGTAGGCCCGATACGCTAGGGGCGCGGCATCCGAACCGTAGGCCCTTGTGGAGAGAGTGTCGTGGCCATTGACAGGACACGCACCGTGTTCGAGACTGCGAGTTCCGTTGCCCGGGAAGGCATCCCGGTTCCCTCCGCTCGGATGACACACATGCAGTCGCCCTCGCGCACCTCAGTCTCACCCCCGGACGGATCCGATCCGGATAGCCCTCACGCGACCTGCGCTCGATGGATCAAGGCAGCTGCCGGTGGGGAGCGAGCCACCGTCCTCGTCTCGGTGCCCGATCCGTCGGCCCGCCTCCGGGTCGTGGTTCGCGAAGGCGACTACCAAGGCTCCGTCCGATTCCGCGCCGATCGGCGCAGGACGGTGTTCAGGGCCCAGCGGAGCATGCGTCTCTCCTTGCCTGACTCGCCCGGGGTCTCGGCCGCGATGTTCCCGTTGGCGAGCAAGCGCGACCGACTCGGCGTGATCGAGGTCGTCGCGCCGACGGCGATGCTCGAGGAGAGGATGGATGTGCTGTCCGCTCTCGTTGACCGGTCGGCCTCCGTGCTGGACAGGCTCCCACGTGCAGGCCGACGCAGAACGCGTCGCTCGGAGGGCATGACCGCGCTCCTCAGGCTGACCTCCGAGCTCCTGTGGGCCGAAACGGCGACCGAGGGGGTTCGCCTAACGGTCGACGCGTGTCATCGGCATCTGGAGATCCCCGTGGCCGGCGTCCTTCCCGACCGTGACGGCTGGGGATGGTTCCTGGCAGCGGCGAAGGGTATCGGCGCTCCGCAAGCGAGCCAACCTGCGTCAGGCGCTCGCGGCCAGGGCGGGTCCGGCCAGAAGCATCCGATGCGCGTGCCATCGCTCCGGCGGCGGTTCCGCGAGTGAGCGGCTGCCGCAGCGCTCGTGCGTTCGCGCGCGGCGCCGCCGTCTTGCTCGTCGGCGATCTGCCACCGGAACATGTGGACTTCGTCGAAGGCGCCTCTTCGGTGCTTCAGGAAGCTGCTTCCTCGGCTCGGCCACGGTGGTCATCGATCGACCCGATCCCGCCACGGACGAGCTCGGCATCGCGTGGACCGCGCACGAGCTGAAAGGACCGCTCGCCGGTGCACGGGCGGCCCTCGATCTGGCGTGGGAGCGGGTGACGGAAACCGAAGACAAGGAGCTCCTGCGCAGGGTGAACGAGGAGCTCGCCCAGCTCTCCGACCTGATCGACCCTCTCCTTCGCTGGTCTTGCTGGCAGCCGAGAACCTACAACGACGAGCGAGCAGATCTCGTGCGACGTCAGCCGTCAGGCCGTCGCCTCATCCGCGTTCGCCTCCGACGCGGATCGCGTCTCGATCGTGGCACCGGACCACGTATACGTGCTCGCCGACCCCCGTCACCTCCAGAGCGCGATCTCGAACGTTGTGCGAAACAGTCTCGCCTACGCACCCGAAGGGTCACCTGTGAGGGTCGCAGGTCGAATGCGACGACCGCCTGGCGCGGGTGGTGGTACGAGACCGTGGTCCCGGGATCCCGCCCGAAGAACAGGCTTCGCTCTTCAGCCCTTTCAGTCGAGGACGCATTGGTCACAGGCGCCGCCCTGGTTCAGGACTCGGTCTGTTCATCGCGAGGCGGGTTCTCGAGGCGCACGGCGGCTCGATCTCCCTCCGAACAACCAAGGCGGGGGCAACGTTCGTGCTGGAGTTGCCTGTGGAGTCATCCCAGCTCGTTTCTTGACGCTCCGAGCAACCCGAAACCTTCATCGGCGTTGTCTTAGGTTGTCTACGGTGTTGGAGTCATCCTGTGGGGTACGACGACTACGGGGAACGGCGTTCTGGGCTTGCGAGAACGCGCTCCGTGTTCTAGCCTCGGAGGGTCATGGAGATGCTTGACGAGAGAACCGGCGAGGGAGACCAGGTCCGAACCTTGATCGTGGACGACCACACCCTGTTCGCTGAGGCGGTCCGAGCCACGCTCCAGGCAAGGGGGATCCAGGTCGTCGCCGTCGCCGCGAACGGAGCGGCGGCCCTTGAAGCGGTGGCATCACACCGCCCCGACCTCGTCCTGATGGACCTCGGGTTGCCCGATCGAAGCGGGCTGGCCGTCGGGGCCGAGATCGTCGAGCAGTGGCCCGAAACCAAGGTGCTCGCACTCACCGCGCTCGATGACCCACGTGCCGTGAAGGAGGCCATTCGGTCGGGATTCCACGGGTACGTGATGAAGGACATCCCTGCAGCGAAGTTCGTCGAAGCGGTTCTGGCGACCCTGGGAGGGCAGGTGGTCGTGCCGCATCGCCTCGCTGCCCGGGCGGCGGGCGTACGCTCTTCGACCGAGCGAACGGTCGCATTGATGGCGGACCAGTTGACGTATCGAGAGCTCGACGTTCTGAGACTCCTCGCCGAGGGGCTCCCGGGCGATGCGATCGCCCGAAAGCTTGGGATCAGCAGGAACACCGTTCGGACGCACGTGCAGAACGTCCTGACCAAGCTCCAGGTGCACTCGAGACTCGAGGCCGCCACGTTCGCCGTACGTCACGGGATCGTGGATCCGCCACAGTCGAGCAACGTCGTCTGAGCCGCGAAACCCAAATGGATCCCAGGGTGGGTGATCAGGGTTGTGGTCTCGATCGATTCATGCAATCGACGTAGTGCATCTACTCCGTAGAACCGGTGCGTGACGAGGGCTTCCACCGTACTGTCCGCTCGATGACGTCAGTGAACCTCTCGGCGAGCGTGGGCGTAACCGACCTGATCCGCGTACTCGTGGCCGACGGGCAGGCCCTGTTCCGGCAAGCCCTGCGATCCATCCTCGAGGAGCAGCCCGACATCGCGGTGGTTGGCGAGGCCGGAGATATCGAGCGGCTGGTCTCGGAGGCAGAGCGGACAAGGCCGGATGTACTCCTGATGGACGAGAGCCTTTCCCCAGGGAGCCTCGGACACACGGCTTCGCTCCTTCGCGCCAGCGTCCCACAGTGTCAGGTCGTCGTCATCGCATCGAAAGAGGACGATGCGGCATTGCTCGCGGCCGTTGAGGCTGGGGTGATCGGCTATATCACGCGCGATGTCGGCATCGGCGATCTTCTCGAGGGCATGCGAGTGGTCCACAGAGGGGAAGCGCTGATCCCGTCGCGGATGCTCCCTTCCTTGCTCGCGGCCCTCCTCGAGCGCCGTCGCAGCGAGCGGGAATCCCTCTTGCGGATCTCTCGACTGACCGCGCGCGAACGCGAAGTGCTGGAACTTCTCGGTTCTGGGGCGAAGAACAGCACCATCGCCAGGACACTGATGATCAGCCCTGACACGGCAAGGACGCACGTGCAGAATCTGCTCGCGAAGCTCGGCGTCCACTCCCGGCTCGAGGCGGCAGCGTTAGTCGTCCAGGTGAGGCCACCGGAGCCCATAGGGGTCGCTCGATGAGTGAACCGGGGGTCACCACTGCGCCCCAACTTCTCGCGGACGCGATCCCCACGGAAACGACACCGGATGATGCCTCGGTGACTGGGATCCGGAGGGTCGTCTCCGGGGGTCCGCGATCCGTCGATGTCCTTGGGACGCATGTCGACGCCATGACCCGAGCCGATGCGGCCGATCGCATCATCCGATGGGCCCTCCGAGCCGAATCGCGCAGCGTGGCGGTGGCGACGGTGAACAACGTGATGGAGGGTCACGATGACCCGAACTACCTCGCCGTCATGGGCCGGGCCGACTTGATCGCGGCGGACGGCATGCCGCTCGTATGGGCCCAAAAGCTGCTCGGGGCTCCGGTGGCGAGCCGCGTCGCAGGCGCCGAACTCACCCCGGCGATCCTTCGCAGAGCCGCGCCGAACGGGATCCCGGTCGGCTTCTTCGGCGGCACGCCGGAAGTCCTCATTCGGCTCCGAGGGTGGGCCGAGGCGACGTTCGCAGGCTTGGATGTCGCGTTCGCATCGAGCCCGCCCTTCCGTCCACTCTCCGATGAGGAGGAGGAACAGGTCATCGCGGACATCGCAGCATCTGGTGCTCGGATCCTCTTCGTTGGCCTAGGTTGCCCGAAGCAGGAGCTCTGGATGGATCGCGTGTATGGGCGACTGCCTGTGGTGACGGTGGGAGTCGGTGCGGCATTCGATTTCCTTTCCGGGAGCAAGCGCCGTGCCCCAAGGTTCATGCAGCAAGCGGGACTCGAGTGGGCGTTCCGCCTCGGCCTCGAGCCCCGACGCCTCTGGCGTCGGTATGCGCGCCACAACCCACGGTTCGTCGCGCTCTTCATCGCGCAGCTACTGCACTTGCGCGCCGGCGATGGACCCGGCGCCGAAAGAGGACGACGCAGACCCGGAAGACGACTCAGACCCAGAAGCGGTCGACACTGACCAGGAGGGAGACACATGACGCAGCGAGCACTCGTCGCCGGAGCAGGCGGCTTCATCGGACATCACCTGGTCGAGTACCTGAAGGCGAGGGGTACTGGGTGCGGGGCGTCGACCTGAAGGCACCGGAGTACGAGCCAACGGGCCGATGAGTTCGAGATCCTCGATCTCCGGCGGTCGGGAGGCCTGCCTTGCCGCGACCGCGCGGCGTCGACGAGGTCTACCACTTGGCCGCCGACATGGGCGGGATCGGCTACATCACGGAGTTCCACGCCGACATCGCCCGCAACAACGTGCTGATCAACGCCCACATGCTCGAGGCCGCTCGCCGCAACGAGGTCGCGCCGGTTCTTCTACTCATCGTCGGCCTGCGTCTATCCGATGTACCGGCAGACGGCCCCGGAGGTCGAGCCGCTTCAAGAGGAGGACGCCTATCCCGCCGATCCCGAGGAGGGCTACGGCTGGGAGAAGCTGTACGCCGAGAAGCTGTGCCAGTACTACGCGACGAGGGCAAGGCTGGAGACCCGCGTCGCTCGCTTCCACAACATCTACGGCCCGCTGGGACCTACGACGGCGGACGGGAGAAGGCGCCGGCCGCGATCTGCCGCAAGGTCGCGCTTGCCGCCGGACGGCGACTCGATCGAGGTCTGGGGCGACGGCAGCCAGACGCGCTCCTTCACCTACGTCGACGACTGCGTCGAGGGGATCTACCGGATCATGCGATCGGAGCACCGCGAGCCGCTGAACCTCGGATCCGACCCGCTGATCTCGGTCGACGGCTGGTCGACCTCGTCGCCGAGATCGCGGGCAAGCGGCTGACGAAGGTGCACGACCTCGCGACAGCCGCAGGGCGTCCGAGGTCGCAACAGCGACAACACCCGGCTGCCGCGAGGTCCTCGGCTGGACGCCATCGACGACGCTCGAGGAGGGGCTGACCCACACCTACCGCTGGATCCGCTCCGAGCTCGAGACCAAGCAGGCCGTCGTACGAACCGCGTGATGTTCGCGGCCTGCCTCAGGACACGTGGTTGACGTGGCGCGCACCCTAACCCCGAGCCTTCCTGTTCGCGTGCCCGAGCCTGTCTCGACGCGGTTGATCAGGTGGACGCTCGCGGACACCATCGCGCTCACGGTGGTCACCCTGGTCGCGGGCGGGGTCCGGGTGTTCCGCGCGACCACGCCGTCCCGGCTGGTCTTCGACGAGGGGTACTACGCGATCGAGGCCTGCGAGTCCATCTTCGGCAACGGGCCACCCTGCCACGCGGAAGTCGGCGTGCCGGTGACGGGCGTCCATCCGCCCTTGGGTACGTGGCTGATCGCCGCGGGCATCAAGATCTTCGGGTTCAGGTCGGGAGGTTGGCGGGTTGCGTCACTCGCGGCGGGCACCCTGACCGTGGTCCTCGTGTTCCTGTTGGCTCGGCGACTCCTGCGATCGACGCTCGCTGCGACGGTGGCTTCGGGGGCGCTCGCGTTCGACGCCCTTCACTTCGTCCACTCGCGGATCGCGATGCTGGACGTGTTCGTGATGTTCTTCGCCGTGGCGGGCCTCCTGGCGGCCGTCTACGACGGAGATCGTCCCCTCGAGGCCCAACGTGGAGGCGGTCGCCCAGCAGGCAGACTCCTGGATCGGCTGCGAGAACGACGATGGCGGTTTGTCGCGGGAGCAGCCGTCGGGGCCGCGGTCGCCTGCAAGTGGTCGGGGATCCCGTTCCTGCTCGTCGTTCCGGTCTGCATCCTTGCATCGGAGCTCCATCGACGGTCGACGACGATCCGCCTTGGCCTTCGGACCGTGATCCGAGAGGAAGGGCCGTCGCTCGTTGTCGCGTTCGGGCTCATCCCGGCGATCGTGTACGTCGCGTCCTACGTCGGCCGGATCGACGGCGCGATCCTCGCGTGGCCCTGGTCCCAAGGCAGCTGGGTTGAGACGTTCCTCGCACACCAGCGCGCGATGCTGGCGTTCCACTTCGGGCTGGACTTCGCACATCCCTACGCCTCGGCGCCGTGGTCGTGGCCGTTGATGAAGCGACCGGCGATCTACTGGCTCGAGGTGAACGGCGGCCGCTACGAGGAGATCATCGCCATCGGCAACCCCTTGGTTTGGTGGGGCGGTCTCGTCGCGCTCGGCTACGTGGCGTACCGCTGGCTCAGGCGGCACCGCGACCGCGGGGAGACCCTCATCCTGCTGGGGTTCGCGGCGGGGTGGCTGCCGTGGCTCCTGATCGGCCCGACGCGTTCGACGGTCTTCTCCTTCTACCTGCTCGTCTGCGTGCCCTTCCTCTGCCTCGGACTCGGCTACGTCGCTTGCGGCATGTCCCGCACGGCCGTCGGGCGCGCGGGTGTGGCCGCGTTCGCGGCCGCGACGATCGCCCTGTTCGCCTTCTTCTATCCCGTTCTCGCCGCGGTTCCGTTGTCGGAGAGCGCCTGGCGGGCGAGGATCATGTTCGAGGACTGTGACCTCGAGGGCGTCCGTCTCTCGAATCTCAACCTCAGCTTCCCCCCAGGGGTGGAGTCGCCGGTCGACACCCCTGGCCCCTATCCCGAAGCGCAGTTCCGTCCGAGCGCTCCCCCCGGGTGGTGTTGGATCTGATGTCCTTCCTCAGGGCGCTCGCAGTGGTCATCGCCAGTTGCCCCTTCACGCAACCTGCGTACGGAAGATACGACGCTCGAACCATCCTTGAGCACCGCGTCCCGGGTACGGTCAGGACGTCGGCCGACGAGCAGGGAGAGGATGATGCCAGTGAACTACGAGAAGCCGACGATCGTCGATCTGGGATCCATCGCGCAGCACACCTTCGGGGGGACCAACCCCGGAGGGCAGACGCCGCGCAAGGACACCCGGCTCTGCACGAAGGACAACCACGGCGACGAGTCCTGTCCCTCGCCGTAGGGCCGCTCGACGATCACCAGCAAGAGACCCCCGGCGCGCGCCGGGGGTCTCTGCGTGCTCACGGTCCGGGGGTGGACTAGATGGGTGCGTTCGCGGTCGTCCTGCCCTCCGGTCCAGAAGCCCGGCCGCCGTCCGAGGTCTCTCGGATGCTCGCCGCGTCGCCTTATCGGGGCGAGGAGGTCGACGTGGCGACGCTCGGCCGCTGCACGCTCGGCGTGTCCGGGGAAGACGTCTCACTCGCGGTCGCCGAGGGTTTCGCAGCCGCGGTCGTCGGCCGGATCGACAACTTGGTCGAGCTGGTCAAGCGGTTCCTGGGGGATGGGTCGCGTCTGGGGGCATCGCCTGCCGAGGCCGTGATCGGCGTTTTCGCCAGCCTGCGTGACCGGACGCCGACCGTCATGCGCGGCGTGTATGCGGTCGTCGTGACCGACGGTACACGTCTGTGGCTGTTCCGGGACCACCTCGCCCTCGCCCAGGCGATGTACCGGATCGACCACGCCGGATTCGTCGCCGCAACGGAGGCCAAGCAGGTACTCGTGGGTGCGGGGATCGCACGCGAGCCCGACATCGAGACGGTGGAGGGGTGGTTCTACGGAGACGGCGGCGACGGGGAGACGCCGGGCGGGGTGAAAGGGGTCTCACGACCCGCCAGGGCGACGATCCTGGTCTGCGACGGCCGTCGGGCGTGGAAACGGCGCTACTGGGACCCGGACGCCTTGTTCGAGACCGGTCGGTACGACGAGTACGAGCTCCGTGAGCGGTTCGACGTGCTGATGACCCAGGCGGTCGAGCGGACCCTCACCGGTAAGGACCTGGTCTCGCTGAGCGGCGGGATCGACTCGCCGACGATCCCTGCCTACGGGGATGAGCGGCATCGCGAGCTGTCGGGCAGGCCGATGGCGGCCTTGTCCTTCGTGTTCCCCGATTTCCCGGAGGTGGACGAGAGCGCGTACATCGACGTCGTGGCTCGCCGCTTCGGGATGGAGGCCCACACACTGCAGCCAACGGCCCGGCCGCTGGACGACATCGTCTCGTGGTTCGATCGCTGCGACTCGCCGTGCCCGATCCACCCACCCGCCGAGGCGGCCGAGTACTACCGGGTCGCTCGCTCCCTCGGCTACACGAACATCATCGGAGGTGAGTTGGCGGAGTTCCTGACCTCGGAGCGGGCGGCGCTCGTCTCCCACCTGGTCGCCATGGGTCGTTTCGGCGCGGTCCCCCGAGTGATCCGCTCCCAGCGCGACATCAACATCTCGTGGCTCGGCATCGCGCGCCAACTCGTCTACGCGTTCGTTCCGAGAGCCGTCCTCGTCGAGCGCGAGCGACGCCGGCGCTTGGCGCCCGATGCGGGGTTCCCCGCCTGGCTGGACGAGCGGCGGGTTGCGGAGGCCAACGCACGCAACCTCATGGCACCACTCCGCCGATACCGCTGGGAGCAGACCGGATTCTTCATCGGGCCTCCGATCGGGACCGAGTCCGACGCCACCGTCCAGGCCGTGTGCGGGGTGATGAACCGACGCCCCTGGGTCGACGTCGACCTCGCCGAGTTCTTCGTGAGCCTACCGGCGGAGGTCAAGTATCCGGACTTCCGGATGAAGACGCTCGTGAGTCGATTGCTCCGAGGTCGTGTCCCCGACGAGATCCTGGATCGTCGGGACAAGACCTACTTCAACCAGCGGATCCTCGGGACCGTCGACTGGGACGGTCTCCGACGGTGGCTGGTCGATCCGCCGTACCGCATGCCCGGTGTCGACTACGCGATGCTCGCGGAGCGGATCGAGCAGCGTCGATTCTTGATCGGCGACCAGAAGTGGGCGGTCGATCTTGCAAGACCCACGCGTTCATGTCCCTGTGGAGCTGATGGTTGTGCCCACGACGACCGAGCAACAGCCGATCCGCGGGAACTCCATGGATGCCGAGAGGTGGCCGGCGATCGCGATCCGGGGCCTCGCCCGGCGCTTCGGGACCAACGAGGCGCTCCGAGGGGTCTCGATGGATGTCGAGGCCGGCGAGATCCACGCCCTGCTCGGGAGGAACGGTGCCGGCAAGACGACCCTGATCCGAGCGCTCGCCGGGCTCGTCGATCCCGACGGCGGCGAGATCCGCGTCTTCGGGACCCAGCGCTCGGAGTTGATCCAGCGGCGTGCAAAGGAGTTGATCGGCCTGGTCCCCTCGGGCGATCGGACCCTCTACCTGCGGATCTCCGGCCTGGAGAACCTCACGTTCTTCGGCCGGCTCCACGGGCTGCGCCTGCGCGCAGCGACCGATCGCGCGTGGGCGTGCCTGCGGCAGGTCGACCTTGAGGAGGCGGCGCGGAGACCGGTCAGCGGGTATTCGCACGGGATGCAGAAGCGACTCTCGGTCGCGAGGGCTTTGCTCATGTCCCCACCGGTGCTCCTAGTCGACGAGGCGACGCACGATCTCGATCCGCAGGCGGCCCGTACCGTCCGAGACCTGATCGCCGAACGGGCCGCCGCCGGGACCGCGGTCCTGTGGGCGACGCAACGGATCGACGAGATCCGCGGGTTCGCCCGACGCGTCACGCTCCTCGACGAGGGCGCCGTCCGGTTCAGCGGCACGGTCCCGCAGTTCATGTCGAGGGCGACCGCGCAACGGCACCTCCTACGGCTGCGCTCACGAAGCAAGGAGATCGATCTTGGGAGCGCGAGCGCGGCGATCGGATCGCTCGGCTCCCTCGCCGCCACCCGCGACCCTGACGGCGAGCACTACGTCCTCGCGCTGCGCGAGCACGCCACCTTGGGAGAGGCGGTGGCTTGCCTCGTGGCCTCGGGCTTGGACGTGCTGTCGTGTCGGGAAGAGCGGTCCGGGATCGAGGAGGCATTCCTCACGATGACGGAGAGCGAGTCATGAGTACCACGAGGCTCGAGGCGCCGCCACGCTTCTTCGGCGAGGTGCGCAAGACGATGGCGTTCGTGCGCCGCGACTTCCTCGTCGCGTGGAGCTATCGGGTGGCGTTCATCTCCGACTGGCTGAACCTGTTCCTGCAGATCATCCTCTTCTACTTCGTGGGCAAACTCATCGCACCCTCCAGCCTCCCCACGTTCGGTGGTGAAACCGTCACGTACGTGGAGTTCGTCGCGGTAGGCATCGCCGTGACCTCGTTCCTCCAGATCGGGCTCAACCGAGTGGTGACGGTGATGCGGGACGAGCAGATGATGGGGACGCTTGAGTCCCTCCTGCTGACCCCGACGGCCCCGACGACGATGCAGCTTGGTTCGGTGACCTACGAGCTGCTCTACGTGCCGGTACGGACGGTGATCTTCTTGGCCCTGACCGCCGCGTTCCTTGGTGCCCGGTTCGATGTGAGCGGCATCGCGCCGGCATGCGTCGTCATCCTCGCGTTCGTCCCGGTCGTGTGGGGCATCGGCATGATCAGTGCGGCGGGCGTCGTGGTGTTCCGCCGAGGCCTGGGTGTCATCGGGCTCTTCACGATCGTGCTCACGGCGACCTCCAGTGCCTATTTCCCGATCGATCTGTTCCCCGGCTGGGTCCAAACGCTCGCTCAGGCGAATCCCATCACGGTCGCGCTCGAAGCCGAACGCGAGGCGTTGCTCGGCAACGCCGGTTGGGACCCTGTCCCTTCGACGCTGGCCGTCCTCATCCCGGCTGCGGCCGTGGCGATTGGTGCCGGGATCTTCGCGTTCCGCCTGGCCCTGCGTAGGGAGCGTTCGAACGGAACGCTCGGTCTCTACTGACGGGGGAGAAGGGAAGCATGGGATGATGCCGGCCGAGGTGATGAGGGCAGACGTCAAGATCCGGCGGAGCGAGCGGGCGGTCTTCCGCGAGCTTGCCGACGGCACCGGCGTGCTGTTACACCTGGACTCCACCGCCTACCACGGCGTCAACCGGATCGGGGTCCTGATCTGGAGCTTGATCGACCAGGGGACCACGTTGAGCCGACTGACCGAGGACGTCCGGTCGCGGGTGATGGATCCTCCCCCCGAGATCGCCGAGGACGTTGAGGAGTTCGTGCGCGACCTCAGCTCACGGGAATTGATCGTCGTCGAGGACGCCTCCGCTCCCGACTGAGGCTCGCCGGCTAGGGGTTGCGACAGGATGACCCGCTCGGTCCGTGTGACCCGAGGCGTCGTGCTCCTCGTCGCCGCCTGCGTGATGACTGCAGGCGCAGCGCACAAGTCCCTGTGCTTCGGAGACGGGTTCCTCGACCGCAGCCTGACCCTCGTCTGCTACTCGGATCTCCTCCCACTGTACAAAGCCGAGGAGTTGGACTCAGGGAAGATTCCGTACGTCGAGGCGGAGAACGAGTACCCGGTCGGGACGGGGCTGTTCATGTGGGCGGCGTCGTGGCCGGTGGATTCCCGGGAGGCGTTCTTCGGCTCGAACGCCGTGCTGCTTGCGTCGCTCGGTCTGCTCACCGCGTGGCTGCTGTATGGAGTGGTGCAGCGTCGCGCCTTGTACTTCGCTGCTGCTCCTACGCTCGCGTTGTACGCCTTCCTGAACTGGGACATGCTCGCGGTCGCGCTCATGACCGCCGGGCTCGTCGCGTTCCTGCGCCGGCGCGACGTCGCGGCAGGGGTCCTGCTCGGGCTCGGGGCGGCCGCGAAGCTCTTCCCGGGCCTGATGCTGCCGCCTCTGGCGCTCGATCGAGCCAGGCAGCGCGCCTGGCGGGGCGTCGCCGTGCTGCTGGGGTCGGCGACCGTCATGTGGCTCGTGATCAACATCCCCGTCGCGATCGCCTCGCCGAGCGGGTGGAGCTTCACCTTTCGATTCAACGCCATGCGACCGACGCACTGGGCAACGTTGTGGTTCGTCGGGTGTCGCGTCCTCCCGGTTTTCTGCCGCAGCGTCCCGCTGGTCAACGCGCTGTCGTTTGCTCTGTTCCTGGGTGCGGTCCTGGCCGTCTGGTACCTGAAGTCGCGGTTCGAGCCCGAGTTCCCGGTGTGGACGCTTGGGTTCCCGATCCTGATCGTCTTCCTGCTCACGAACAAGGTCTACTCGCCCCAATACTCGCTCTGGCTCCTGCCGTGGTTCGCGCTCGTGCTCCCTCAGCTCCGAGTGTTCCTCGCGTTCGAGGTGGCCGACGTCTTCGTGTTCGTGACCGAGTTCCGATGGCTCGGGGCCGCCACCGGCGTGGGCGCGGGCGCGCCTCGGTGGCTATTCCTGCTCGCGGTGCTCACCAGGGCCGCGGTCCTCCTGTGGATGTTGTGCGCCTATCTCCGCGGCCCCACCTCGGCGGTGGCACCCACGCGGTGCCCGCCGCCCTCAGGTCATGGGGTGCGAGAACGCGAGCCCGAGGCGATCTCGGCGTAGAAGGAGCGCAGGGTTGGTACCACGGTGCCCAGCGCGTATCGCTCGTGGATCGTTCGCTCGGCCGCCCCCCCGAGGTGGCGGAACCGTGCGGGCTCGTCGAGCACCTCGAGCGCGGCATCGGCCAGGGCGGTCACGTCGAAGAAGTCCCTCAGGAGGCCGTTGGCGCCGTCCTCGATCAACTCGCGTACGGGCTCGGTGTCCGAGCCCAGGACCGTGCACCCGCAAGCCATGGCGTTCAGCAGGGACCAACTGAGGACGAACGGGGTCGTCAAGTAGATGTGCAGATCGCTCAGGCTGAGCAGGTTGACGACTTCCTCTCGCGGCAGCCAGCCGAGGAAGCGGATGCGGTCCAGGTCATAGTCGTCCTGACGCAGGACGTGTTCCTTCAGGCTCCCGCCCTCGATGTGCTCGAGGTCGTTGCCGTACACGACCTCGTCCGAACCGATGACCATGAACACGATGTCGGGACGAGCGTCGCAGATCCGCTTGGCGACGCGCATGAAGATGTCGAAACCGCGCATCGCCTCGAACCCCCGTGCGACGTAGGTCACGATCCGGGTGCCCCCCTGTCCGGAGCTTGGCTCGAACGACCGGCGCCAGATCGCCGTGTCGACGCCATCGTGGATGATGCGCACCTTCGAGCGATAGCGCTCGGGTAGCAGCTTGTGCTGGAAGGAGGTCGGCGTGTAGGCCGCGCTGCAGCTCTCGAGTTGCAGGAGCACCGCCGCGTTCTGGACGCGGTGTCGGAGCACGGTCCGCTCGGCCGGCGGGAAGTCCGGCCGGAAGTCGATCGCGGAGCCGTGCGGATGGTGGAAGTACTCGACGTAGTCGATCACGGGGACGTCCGGGAACAGCTCGGGCACGAACAGCGACGAGCCCCAATCCGCGTGGCCCACGACGAGGTCGGGGGCGAGCGTGTTCCGATGAGGTTCTAGCGCGTCGAAGACGCCCTGCGCCTGGGCCAGTGCATTCTCGAAGTCCTGGATCAGATACCCGGTGGGTCGCTCCGGTCCTCGGGGCTCGTACGCGATCTTCCGGACCGCGTCGTCGTCCTCGTGCGACTCGGCGCAGACGAACGTGCACTCGTCACCGTGCTCGAGGGCAAGGGCTCGAGCGACGTGGCCGAACTGGCCCGGGTAGCTGGGGTGGACGAACAGGATCCGCACCGACTCACGCCGCCCGATTCATCGGTAGCGGAGCAGCCCTTCGTGCGCTCCTCGTCCGGGGGGCGGCCCGACGTCACGGCCTTCGATCTCCAGCCACGCGTGGGCGTCACGTGTCCTTGAGATCCGTTCCAGGCCGATCACGAGCTCGGGCTCATCGCCCTGCTCCCGCAGGAGGCGGAAGTGGACGAGGGCCGTGACCAGGCAGCGCGCCTCGAAGGGTCCGATCTTGAGGAGGCGGGCGACGCCCCGGCCAAGGCGACCCGCCGGGATCCGGTACGGCCGGACCCGATCGACCACGCGCAGGCGCTCGACGATCTGCGGCACGGGGCGCCCCCGGAGCTCGAAGTGAACGACGCCGAACCAGTAGAGCGTCCGCAAGGCAAGCGCGACCTTCGCGAAGAGCGACGGATCCTCGATCGTCCGGGTCACGTTGTGCATGTCCGATGGATGAGGTCGACCAGCGCCGGGAGGGTGTCGTACCGGAGTGCGCGCCGCAGGTTCCAGACCGGTACGCGGTCCACGAGCTCCGCGGCAGATGAGAAGCACCGCGCCCGGGCGGCGTCGGAGGGGAGTTTGAAGCTGAGGGCCCACACGTCGGGGAGAGCGGTTGCCGGCGCTGCCCGCTCGATCGTCCCCTCGCCCTCGTCCAGCCGGAGGAACACGATCCCTCGCAGGGGCACCGGGCTCCCGTCACCCCTTGCCGACCCCTCAAGGGCGAGATGGACCCGACCCGGCTCCCGGGCGACGACCCGCGTGCCCGGGAACTCGAGACGCTCGTACGAAGGCGTGCGGACCCGGAGCATCGCCGGGCCGGGGGCGAGCGTCGGCGCCTCCGAGACTCCACAGCACGCGATGTCCTCAGTCAGGATGCGGAACCCCGCACCCAGGAAGGCCGCGGCGAGCGTCGTCTTCCCGTGGTATCCGGGCGCGGCCAGCAGCAGCGCCGAGCCGTCGATCTCGACCGCCGCGGCATGCAGAGGCAGGTCACCGCGGGGGAGGAAGCTCAGCAGGAGCGGGAAGCTGAGGATGCGCTCCTCCAGGCGGATCGTGTCCTCGCAGGACGGTGCCGTGACGCGCAGCGCCGAAGGATCGATCGCGAACCACCCTTCAAGGTCGGTCCACATCCGGTATCGGGGCCCGTCGGCGAAGATCTTCGCGTGCAGGGGCCGGTCGCTGCGCGGCAGCCACTCGAGCAGGGGCTCGCCCGATGCATCCCACGTCTCGTCGGCATGCGCGACCGACAGCGGGACGCCGGACCCCTCGCGGAGCAGGGAGAACTCGAGCTCGGACCGGATCTCGAACCCGAAGCAACTCCCGCGTGGTGGCGGGGGCGACCTCAGGTCGCGCTCCATTGCCAGTGGGTCCGACAGGGTCATCGCTCACCCCACGAGCCGTCGAACGGAGCATCCCGTGCGTCGCGGAGCCTGCCGGTCGCCTCCCGCCACCATCGGACGTAGCCGCCGTCCGGCCCGTACCGCTTCCTCAGGAAGACGCGCGACGGGACGATGTAGCCGCCCAGGAAGGCGACGGCGTTCGGGATCGGCAGTCGGAAGACCTGCGCGATCTGATGGCGCGACCCCAGCGCCGGCGGGATCAGCCGCCGCAGGCGGAACGCATCCCCTGGGGCCGCGTGAGGATGCCCAAGAAGCTCGGTCAGGTGCTCGGGGCGAACGGACGGCGGGAGCTGTCGGAGGATGAACGCCAGGTACCAATCCAACCCGAGCCGCTGAGCCTCGGCGACGACGGCTTCGGGGTCGCACACCTGTGCGAGCGAGACGATGTCTCGCCACGTGATGAGCTTCGAGCCGGGCTGATCGCGACGATCGCTGATGATGTGGAGCGCGGCGACGAGGATGTTGTGGGTCGGGTCCAACACACGCACGCGACCGCCGACGAGCTCGATCTCGCGCGATCGTTCGAGCAGGCGTGCGAACCCGAGGCGCGTGCCCCACACCCACGGCGGGATCCGGTGATGCAGGTCGATCGATCCGCCGTCCGCTCGGACGAGATTTACTCCCTCCCGGCAGTGCCTGTCGAAATAGGAGCGGGGCTCTCCGGTGTCGAAGTACTCCTCGAACCCGAGGGAGCCAAGGGACGACATCGCGTCCGAGAACCGATCGGGTGGCACGAGGACGTCGATGTCGCCGTACGGACGCAGGGCGGGTTGCGGGTAGCTCAGGGCGATCCCCGGTCCCTTCGAGACGACGAACGGGATCGATCGAGACGCCAGGACCTCGAGCGCGCTCGCGGCGGTGGACTCGATCGCCATGGCGCGAGCGGCCGCGCGCATGTGGGCTCCGTGGAGCAGCGCCTCGGTTCCCGGGGACAGGTGCGCCTCGCATCGCGCGGCGGCGGCGAGCGCGAACCCCGACAGGCGTTGCTCCAGGAGCACGTCGAGCTCCTCGTCCCACGCACCGGCGTCCGTGGGCGGCGATGGTGCTCCGGGCACGTCGTGGAACAGCGTCGCAGCCGTGACGGAGCCGACCTCGGGGAACAAGCTCGTCGGGCCGCGTCGGGGCTTGGGGCCGGCGACGCTCCGGTGTGTCGCGCGACCCCCGTTCCCCGCGGTGGCCGTCCCGGTGGGGCCGTCGGCCGACCGGGCTGCCCCCGTTAACCCCTGCCGGGTTCGTCGAGCGCCGAACATCTGGCTCCACCACATGGGGTACGCGCTCCGCGATCCGAGGCGGCGCTCCAGGAACGCCGGCGCGGGCACGGCGGTGGCCGCGACGAACGCTGCAGCGTTCGGGATCGGTAGCGCGAAGACCTTGGCGAGCGGATGGGCCTTCCCTCGCCCGTGTGCCTGGAGCCGATGGAGCAGATGGAGCCGGAAGGCATCGGCGAAGGGCGGCGGTGAGCCGGAGAGGACCTCGAGGAGTCTAGTCGGCCGATCGCGCAGAGGGAGCGCGGCGAGGATCGCCTCGACGACGCCAACCAGCCCCGTGGAGTGCGCCAGCCGTGCGACATCCTCGGGGTCGCACGCGGGCACGAGCGAACGCATTGCAACGATCCCTCCATCGGCATCGCCATCGAGCGATCGAAGCGCGGCGATCATCAGAGCGGCGCTGGTGTCGACCGAACGAGTGGCACTCCCGCCGAGGGCTGACGCCACCGACCGGCGATCGAGCAGGGCGAAGGGGAGACGATCGCCCCACACCCATGGCCGGATCCGGTGCGCGAGGTCGACGCGGACTCCGTCGGCACGGACGAGGGTGATGCCCTCGCGGATCGAGCGATCGATGGACGGCCACGACGGCCCCTGACCGGGGGGTTCCGCGAACCCGAGGACCGACAGCGTCCGCATCGCGATGGGGAATCGTGTCGGCGTGACGAGGAGGTCGACCCGCGCGCTCGAACCCTTCTCGAGCTGGGTCGGGCACGCAAGCAAGACGGGAACGCGGCGGATGCGGAGCCGGTCCAACACGTCCGGCAGCCATCGCTGGATCGTGGGCGTGTCTGCTCGGATCGTGCGATCGAGGCTCACGACCCGGCCTCCTCCGCCGTCACAGGGGCAGCGACCCGCCCGAACGACCTCTGACGACCGAGCACGCGTGCGTAGATGGACTCGAGCAATCGGAGGTTTCGCTCCGGCGTGTACCGGGCCTCGTACACCCTTCGGGCCTGCGCGCCGAGGCGCATCGACAGGGAGTCGTCCAGGACCGCGCGCAGGCACCTGGCGAGGTCGGCGGTATCACCCGGCTCGAACAGGAGGCCGGTGACGCCTTCCTCCACGATGTCGGGGAACGGACCATGGGCGGGCGCGATGACCGGAACGCCGTGGGCGAACGCCTCCGCCACGGCGACCGGGAATACCTCGTAGACCCTCGATGGCACGACCAGGGCCCTCGACGACCGGAGGAGGTCCGAGCACTCGGCGGCCGTCCGGTGTCCCAGGAACCGCACGCCCGCTCGAGCGACGTCTGACCGGTCGAGCGTCGAACGGAGCGGTCCCTCCCCGGCAACGAGCAACCGTCCGAACCGCGCGTCCCACGCCGACACGAGCAGGTCGGGGCCCTTCTCGGCGGACAGACGTCCCAGGAACAGATGATGGGAACCGGGGCGCTCGCGGATCCTAGCGGGCGCAGGGACGAAGTTCGGCTTGACCACCACCCGATCGATCGGCAGCCCGCCCTGCGCCACCTTCGTACGGAGGAACGCCGACGGCGTGATGAATGTTGCGACTCGGCGCCAGGTATCGAGGCGTTGGTGGACGGAGATGCTCGCGGTGATCGGCGCGGTCGCGATACGCGAGTCGCGGTAGCAGGCATGCACGAGACCGGGGAGCGGGGAGGCGCCCAAGCAGTCCTCGCACGGGCGGCCGTTGCGGAAGAGCATGGCGTTGGCGCAGAAGAGGCGTGGGTTGTGCAAGGTCATCACGATCGGGATCTCGAGAGCAGCGAGCGAGCGGATCACCGAAGGACTGATCAGCGGGAAAGTATTGTGGATGTGAACGATGTCGGGGCGAGATCGTCGGGCGAGGCCGGTCACCATGCGGGCGTCCTCCCGCGACCACACCACCCTGGCCGGCAGCTCGAGGCGGCGCATCGCGGAGAACCGCTCGATCTCATCGCTCTCTCGCAAGTACTCGACGACGTCATGGCCGGCCTCCCGAAGGAGGGTGGTCTCCTGCTCGACCATGCGGTTCTCACCGCTCGCGAAGCGCGACCGATAGCGGTTGTGGACGAGCAGGACTCGGAGCTCGGATCTCCGGCCGGCCTGCGGTGCGTGCTGGCTGCTCAGGTCAGCACCTCCATCGCCTCGTCGAGGAGCCGGCCGCGGAACGCGAGAGCCTGGCGCGCGTCGGTCGCCCCCAGAGACGCCGCATCGATCAGGCCGATCCCCGTCTCGACCAGATACACGAGGAGCACGTCCGAGGAGATCCCGGCCGGGACGTCGCACCGCTCGGCGTACCACCGCAGCGTCTCGGCCAAGGCGCCGTATCCACGTATCGCCTCCCGGATCGCTCGGAGCGCACCGGAGCTGCGAGCGAGACTCGCCGCCTGAACCGTGAAGTGCCACGGGTCCCAGAACGGGAGCCCGGCGAACCGTGCCTGCTCCCAATCCACGATCCCGACCCGACCACGATCTTCGAGGAGGTTCCACGAGGCGAAGTCTCCATGCACGAGGCCGGAGGCAAGGGGGAGGTCGGCGATCGCCTCCGTCGCTCCGCGGACGTCGCGCAGTCGCTGTGCCCAGCCGGGATCCGCGACCACGATGTTCAGGTGCTCGTCCAGGCTTGTTCCGGGGCCACGCATGGAGAAGATCTCGGTGGCGGCGTCGATCCGACGGCGGCCGAGCCGTGATGGGTGCAGCCCCGGCTTCCCCGGCACGGCCGTCACGACCAGCGCGAAGTGGTCGCCGAGCGTGCCGATGTGCAGCAACCGCGGGACTCGAACGCCCGTGAGAGAGCCCGACACGTGCTCGAGGACCTGGGCCTCGGTCCGGAAACGATCGGCAGCCGCCTCATCGTGCGACCACGCGATCTTCGCGAACGCCCTCGGGGTCCCCGAAGCGTCGATGATCCCGACGACGCAGCGGTGACCGTCGAAGGAGGAGGCGACCGCGAAGTGTGCGTCCGGGCACGCGGCGATGGTCGACAGCGTGCTCGCGAGCGACAGGCGCACCGCGTTCCGGCGGCCCGGTAGGAGTCGGCCGAAGCCCGCTCCCACAGCCAGCCCCGCTCCGTACCAGCCGGCCACGGCCTTGGCGGTGCCCGGTGTGTAGACGGCCATCGACGATCGCAGGACGTTCGTCGGCGACACGGGGAACGCCCAGCGAGGTCGGTCGCCGTCGTCGATCACAAGGTAGGGAACGTCGCCGCCGCGCTCGAACAAACCGAGGAAGGCGTCGGCTCGGATCACAGAACTCGACATCGTGCTGGCATGCTCCGATCGAGGATCGATCTGGGCGGTACGGCCGGTATCGGCTGATGGACGCAGCCGGAGTGTGCCCACCAACGCAACGAGCGGCCCGCCCGGAGCCGCTCGATTTACCGCTTCTTCCGGACCGTTCGCAAAGAACCGCAACGGTCCTATGAACCCTCATTGCAGCGTAGGGGCGTCCTTGTTACCTGTCAAGGTCGCTTCAGACCTCACCCTGTGACGGCGCGGAAAGCCCGCCTGCCCTGCTCCATCCATCCGTACCAGCCGTCCAGCTTGGCGGCCAGCGTCGCAGCCGTATCCGAGCCAGTGGCCTCGAAGCGTCCCCAGGTGAACGGGTCTGCCTCGGGCTGAACGAGATCCACGGCGGTCGTGAGCCCGCAAACCATCCCGGCCTCCCTCGCGGCGGTGGCGAGCTCCGCACTCGCGAAACCCTTACCGATATCCCCGTAGGGGAACGAGAACAGCGATGTCGTCACCCCGGACCGCTCCCCGATAACTCGAACAGACGTTCGGATGTCGCGAACGAGATCCGTGGGACGTCCCCGGAAGTCGGCATGCTGATGGGTATGCGTGCCGATCTCGAACTCCCGCGAGTTCGCCAACTCGGTGCATTGAGGCCACGACAGAGGCATCCAATCGTTCGTTCCGGCGCGTGACGCGTACGCACGGCCCCAAGGGTCGAACGGGAACGGCTCGTCCGAGCCGATGAACGCTGAAGCCACGAACAGCGAGGCTCGGATGTCGAGCTCTTTCAGGACCGGCCACGCGTATCGGTAGACGCCCTCGTACCCGTCATCGAAGGTGAGGACGACGGTCCGGCGAGGCGGCGAGGAGCCCCGATCGACGGCTTGCAGGATCTCCCCGATCGTCGAGAATCGGAACCCTCGTTCACGTAGCCCCACGAGCTGAGCTCGGAACGTCGCGGGGTCGACGTTGAGCGATGGTTTCCTCAGGCCCCTGGTGGGCCATGTGAGCCGGTGGTAGTACAAGATCCCGAACCGGCCATGGGCACGGCTCCCCAGGACGGCATTCAGCGCTTGCGCGACGCGACCGCCAGTCGTCTTCCCCACATCGGCGAGCGACCGGCGCACGTCGACGACCTTGACCTTCATGATCCCGTCGGCTCGATCCGATCTCCTCGTCCCCTGGTCTCCAGGAGCGGTGAGATCTGCTCGATCCAGGATGTGGCGACCGCCGACCAGGAGAGTTCGCCTCGGATCAGCGCCATCGCCCTCTGGCCCAACGCGGACGCACCTGGGGCCACCACCTGTCGAAGCCCGTCGGCCAGGGCGCCAACGGTCGGTTCCACGACGATGGCAGCGTTCCGTGATCCCGCGAACGAGCCGAGTGGGAACGACGTGAGGAGCGATGGGAGACCGATCGACAGCGCCTCGACGACCGAGATCGGTGAGGCGTCCCATCTCGAGGGGTAGACGAATGCTTGCGCCCGCGCCAGGAACGCCCACTTGTCGTCGCCATAGATCGGATCGAGCACCGCCACGTCGTCGGAGAGGCCGAGCTCGACCACGAGGCGGGTGACGTCTGCTCGCTTCCCGTTCCAATCGACGCCGTGCAGCTCGACCCGTGGGCGCGCTTCGGGCGCGATCGAATGCATCGCTCCCAGCAGGAGGTCGAGCCCCTTGTGCTCGGGATCGTAGCGGCCGAGCCAGGCGATGTAGGGCTCGGGTTCGGGTTGCCACGCGATCCCGGCGGGCGCTGAGAACCCATTGGGAGCGACGACGATGGGACGACGCACTCCACGGTCCTCCACCCCGGCCACTTCCTGCGGGAAGAAGAGATGGATCGCCAGGGCCCGCTGGAGGTATCGACGTTCGAAGATGGACCACCAAAGGCGCTTGAGGAGCACCTTCCGGCGATGGAAGACCTCCGGGTAGTAGACGCCGTGAGGCATGACGACGTACGGGACCCCGACCGCCCGAGCCTCGCGCGCAGCCATCAGGTTGCCAGGCTCCCACCCCCCGTGGAACACCACGAGATCCTGACCCGAGAAGTGCCTGCGAAGGTAGCCAGGTGGTTGCAGCCCCGACCGGCGGTCGTGAACGTCGACCAGGTCTGCCCCTTCGGGCGGTTGGATCCATGCGCCGGCCGTGGTGGCGATCAATCGGATGTCGATCCCTTGATCAGCGAGCGCCGAGCACCACCCCCGGACCGCGATCGAGGTGCCGAATTCACCCTGGAGAGCCGAAGGGTAGTACTGAGCAACCCTCACGCGCGATACCGGGGGGAAACGAGCATCCGCGCTTCATACCCGCAGGCAGGTGGACCGTCAACATGCGCCCGGCAACGCCTCTCCTGGCCCGGCTGCGCATTCGGGCGTAGTTCATCTACGCAATTCGGCGGTTCACCGAGTAGACGCAAAGAGTGACCCTGAGAGTGTTCGGTGTCGGAGGATTCCCGCTGCTCGAGGAGTTCCATGTTCCGCAGTCAATACCACATCGTCTACGCGCTGGAACGACTGGAGGATGGGCACGGGCCCAAGACGTCCTCCATCGTCGGCGGGGAACGGCCGGAACGCGATCCGGACGCCGATCCATTCCATCCAGGCTTCCTCACCGCGCTCGAGCGCCGTACCGAGGTGATCCACCTGCTGCGCGGGCTCGACGAGCGCTCTCAGCGACTCCTCGTCCTCTGGTTCGTGGAAGGACGACCCGTCACGGAGATCGCCTCGACCTTGGGTATCTCTCGGGTCCACTGCTACCGGCTCCGGGACAAGGCCCTCGACCGGATGATGCTCGAATCCAAGAGAGCGCGCGAGGATGTTCGGCGGGCCAGCTGAGCCCGCGGGCGTCGCACGCGACCGGGCGGATCGTGCTCGCCCGAGGGCCCGTGGATCGGCCGCGATCGTCGATCTGCGACCGACCTACGAGCGCCCCGCGATCCAGCCGTTCCGGCGCCATCGATGGCGTGTCCTCGCCGTTGTAACGGCCCTCGGCGACCTCCTCGCGATCGCCGTCGCCCTTACCGCGGCCGATCTCATCGTCGCGGATCGTCTGGATGGCGCGCTTTCATCTGCCGCCGCGACGCCGCTGGGCTGGATCGCCCCCTGGTGGTTCGGCATGGCCGCCGCGGGGCTGTACGACATCCGGCGGATCGGGAATCCCGTCGAGGAGCTGCGACGGGTCGTCTACGGCGCTTCGATCGGGGCGGCCGTCGCGATCGTCGCGGCGTATTCGCTCGGAGCCTCGTTGTCGCGCGCGTGGACGGCCCTGGCGTGGGTCTTCGTGCTGATCGCGGTGGCGACGTCTCGCCGAGTGCTCCGGAAGGCGGTGCATGTGCTTCGCAGGCGGGGACGGCTCCGTCGTCGAGCCCTCATCGTCGGCACGGACGCAACGGCACTTACCCTGGCGCGTGATGTGGAGAAGGCGCCATGGGAGGGTCTGGACGTCGTCGGCTTCGTCGCGCCGGCCGGGACGGCGGCGGCGGCGCTCACCGATCCGGTCGTCGGTGAGATCGAGGGCCTGCGAGACCTGGCGGTCACGCTCGCCGTCTCAGACATCCTGGTCTCGCCGAGCGTGGCCGGCAACGGGAGCTTGTCTGCGATCGTAGCGGCGCTGGATGGAGTTCCCGTGGAGCTACGGGTCGCCCCGGGTCTGGACGGCTTCTTGACCACGCACCTCTCGGTGCAACCCCTCGGCGACCGGGCGCTCGTCGCGATCGAACGGACAGAGCTCCGTCCCATGGCGCGCGTTGGGAAGCGGCTCCTCGACCTCTCGCTTGGGGGGGTGATGCTGCTGCTCGCCCTTCCGATCATCGGGATCGCCGCGCTGGCCGTCAAGATCGACTCTCCGGGACCGGCGTTCTTCCGACAGCGACGGATCGGGCTCCGCGGCGGAGCGTTCACCATCTGGAAGCTTCGGACCATGACCGTCGATGCAGAACAGAAGCTCACCGAGATGGTCGAACGGAACGGGACCGACGAGCTCCTGTTCAAGCTGAGAGATGATCCACGCGTGACTCGAGTGGGGCGGTTCCTCCGCCGCACGAGCATCGACGAGCTGCCACAACTGCTCAACGTCGTGATGGGTCAGATGAGCCTGGTCGGCCCGCGGCCACCGCTTCCGGACGAGGTCGCCCGCTACGACGAGATGCTCGGTCGACGCCTGCTGGTGAAGCCAGGGATCACCGGCCTGTGGCAGGTGAGCGGGCGGGCCGAGCTGGGCGTCGACGAGTACGTGCGACACGATCTGCTCTACGTGCAGAACTGGTCGTTCGCGCTCGACCTCTATATCCTCGCCAAGACCGTACCGGCGGTCATCTCGGGTCGAGGAGCATACTGAGCATGCGGATCCGCCGTTGCCTCGCTCTGGTACTTGTGGCGGCCGTGTTCCTTCCCCCGATGGCGTACGCCCGCCCCGCCGCAGATGACGGAACTGACGCGACACCCTTGCGATCTCGGGCCGGGACCCGCGGGTTTACGGTTCCCTTCGCGCGCGTGGTCGTCGGGGATACGCTGGAGATCTGGCGCGACGGGAGTCGGCTGGGGATCGGCCTCATCGGCATGGACGCCGCCGAGGGCAACACCCGGTGCGGCGTGAACGCGACCCGCAGGCTGGACCACCTGGTCGCGGGCGGGATCACGTTCGAGCCCCAGCCAGGGCGACGGTACGACCAGCGGCTGCGCAGGATGTACTACGCGTTCTCGCCCGATGGAAGCTCGATCGCGGTCCGCATGGTTCGTCTGGGCCTCGCGTATGCCGTGGCGGAAGGACGCGAACGGCGCGCACTGGCGACGGCCGAGCGTCAGGCTCGTCGGGAGGATCGGGGGTGCCTGTGGCGCGGGAAGCCGAGCGCGGCAGCGCAGCCGATCCGGATCCCGCCAGGCACCTCGACCGGTCCGGACCTGACACCCGAAGCGTCGACGCCCGAGGCGCTCCTCCCGAACGGGTTCACCGAACAGGTGGTCGCCTCGGGTCTCAACCTGCCGACGGCGTTCACGGAGCTCCCGGACGGCCGGATCCTCGTGGCCGAGAAAGCCGGCCTGGTGCGCGTCATCAAGGACGGTCAGATCCTGCCTATCCCGTTCATCGACATCCGGAACCAGGTGAACGACTACTGGGACCGAGGGCTGATCAGTATCGTCGCCGATCCGAACTTCGCGTCGAACGGCTACGTCTACCTCTACTTCACGTATGAGAACAACGCGTCGAACTACGAGGCCTCCAAGACCGGCCGCCTGATCCGTGTCACCGCATCGGGCAACACCGCGTCTCCGGCGAGTGCGACCGTCCTCCTCGGGACGACGGTCGGCACGTCCTGCAACAGCTTCCCGGCGGGGACGGACTGCATCCCGACGGACAGCCCGGGTCACTCGACCGGTGACGTCGAGTTCGCGTCCGACGGCACGATGTTCGTATCTGTGGGCGACGGGGCCCACTGGAATGTGGTCGATCAGAATGCCCTGCGTGCGCAGAACCTCGATCTGCTGGCCGGCAAGCTGCTGCACATCACCAGGACGGGGCAGGGTGTCCCATCGAACCCGTTCTGGAACGGGGATCCGGGTGCGAACCGTTCGAAGGTCTACGCGTACGGTCTGCGGAACTCGTACCGAGGGGGCGTGCGCCCGGGCACCAACGTCCCCTACTTCGGCGACGTGGGGTGGGGGACGCGGGAGGAGATCAACGCCGCCCCCGCCGGGGCCAACCTCGGGTGGCCGTGCTGGGAGGGGACGTTCAAACCCGCCTACCAGTCGCAGCAGACCTGCGTTGACCTGTACGCGCAGGGCACCTCGGCGGTCCGCTTCCCCCTGATCGAGTATCCGCACAGCGGGACGAGCGCCGCCGCGACCGGGGGGACGTTCTACACGGGCACGAGCTTCCCCCCGAGTACCAGGGCGCCTACTTCTACGGGGACTACGCACGTGGCTGGATCAGGTATATCCGCGTGAACGCGAGCGATGCCCTGGTCGCCGGACCCACCGATCTCACGACGACCGCCGGAGCACCCGTAGACATCGAGGAGGGATCCGACGGGGCGCTCTACTACGTCTCGATCTACCCGGGGGAGCTCCGGCGGATCTGCTACGGCTCCTGCCCGTCGGTTCCCCCTCCTCCTCCGTCACTCGGATATCCGGCGGAGGTCCTTGCCGACCAACCGCTCGGGTACTGGCGGCTGGGGGAGTCCTCGGGAACGACCGCCGCCGACGCCAGCGGCAACAACCGAGCGGGGACCTACGTGGGCGGGCCGACCCTCGGGTCGGCGGGCCTGCAGTCCAGCGACGGGAACACCTCGATCACGCTGAACGGGCTGACCCAGCGGGTGGAGGTCCCCCACGCCGCGGTGTGGGACCTGACCGGCGATCTCACGATCGAGGCACTCGTGAACGTGACCGGTGGCGACAACTACCGCACGATCGTCGCCAAGCACGCCGCAACCGGTGACGTCTCGACGTTCGAGTTACGGATCCAGACCTCGAACAACAAGCTGCAGTTCGTGCAGAAGACCACCGCCGGCACGTTCCTTTCGATCACGGGGAACAGGACGCTCGCGGTCGGGACCACCTACCACGTCGCCGTGACCAAGTCGGGCAACACGGTGACGCTGTACGTGAACGGCGTCCTGGACAAGACCCAGACCGTCTCGGGCGCGATCGCGACCAACACGAAGCCGGTGACCTTCGGTCGGCGCGACGGCTCCAAGGCCCTCGCCGGGCGCATCGACGAGGTCGCGATCTACGGGGCGGCGCTCACGTCCAGCCGCATCGCCGCGCACTACGCGGCGGTCACGACGCCGGGTCAGAACGCACCGCCCACGCCGACGATCTCGTCGCCGACCTCGTCCACGACGTTCGCGGTCGGGGACGAGGTCGGGTACTCGGGATCAGCGGCCGACCCCGAGGACGGGGCCATCCCGGCGTCAGGCCTGTCGTGGGAGATCCGTCTGCACCACTGCACCGGAACGTCGTGTCACATCCACCCGTTCCTGCAGTCGAGCGGATCCTCGGGATCGTTCACGATCCCCGATCACGGCCCGGAGGGGGTCTTCTTCGAGCTGATCCTGAAGGCGACCGACAGCGACGGCGCTACGGGAACGAAGTCCGTCTCGATCCAGCCGAAGACGACGCCGATCACCATCGATACGTCGCCGACGGGGCTGGACGTCTTCTTCGGCGAGCGATCGGGGACCGCGCCGCTGGTGGCCGACGGCATCGTCGGCTCCTCCGCGACGATCTCGGTGGCGGACCAGGGAGTCTGGCAGTTCGATCATTGGTCCGACGGGGGCGCCCGGACCCACAACATCACCGTCGGGACGAATCCGGCCACCTACACGGCCTTCTTCGTGCAGGGGCAGACGAGTACCTATCCGGCGGAGGTCCTTGCCGACCAACCGCTCGGGTACTGGCGGCTGGGGGAGTCCTCGGGAACGACCGCCGCCGACGCCAGCGGCAACAACCGAGCGGGGACCTACGTGGGCGGGCCGACCCTCGGGTCGGCGGGCCTGCAGTCCAGCGACGGGAACACCTCGATCACGCTGAACGGGCTGACCCAGCGGGTGGAGGTCCCCCACGCCGCGGTGTGGGACCTGACCGGCGATCTCACGATCGAGGCACTCGTGAACGTGACCGGTGGCGACAACTACCGCACGATCGTCGCCAAGCACGCCGCAACCGGTGACGTCTCGACGTTCGAGTTACGGATCCAGACCTCGAACAACAAGCTGCAGTTCGTGCAGAAGACCACCGCCGGCACGTTCCTTTCGATCACGGGGAACAGGACGCTCGCGGTCGGGACCACCTACCACGTCGCCGTGACCAAGTCGGGCAACACGGTGACGCTGTACGTGAACGGCGTCCTGGACAAGACCCAGACCGTCTCGGGCGCGATCGCGACCAACACGAAGCCGGTGACCTTCGGTCGGCGCGACGGCTCCAAGGCCCTCGCCGGGCGCATCGACGAGGTCGCGATCTACGGGGCGGCGCTCACGTCCAGCCGCATCGCCGCGCACTATGCGGCGGTATGATCCACGTCAGGATGACGCCGTCCTCGAGACGGCGGGGTGCATTCGACGAGCTGCTGCGGCTCTTCAACGTCGTGATGGTCAGATGAGCCTGGTCGGCTGGCGGCCACCGCTCCCGGACGAGGTCGCACGCTACGACGAGAGGCTCGGTCGACGCCTGCTGGTGAAGCCCCCGATCACCGGCCTTTGGCAGGTGCGCGGGCGGGCCGAGCTGGGCGTCGACGAGTACGTGCGACACGATCTGCTCTACGTGCAGAACTGGTCGTTCGCGCTCGACCTCCATATCCGCGCCAGGACCGTGCCGGCGGTCATCTCGGGTCGCAGAGCGTATTGAGCATGCGCGTGAGGCGTCGACTCGCCGTGGCGATCGTCGCGGCGGTGTTCCTTCCCGCGACTGCGCACGCCGTCCCCGACGCGAGTGACGGGGACCTGGAATTCTCCCCCGTCGTTCTATACGACGGGATCCGAGCCCCATTCGGTCGTCTTCGGCGACATGAACAACGACGGACCGCTGGACATGGTCGTAGGCAACTCCGCGAGCAACAGCGTCAGCATCCTGCGGGGCACCGGCAATGGGGTGTTCGCGGCCCACTCGGCGTTCCCGGCCGGGGGACGTGTGAAGATCGCCAACGTGGGCGGCTTCGACGAGGACGGGAAGCTCGACGTCGTCACCGCGAACGAGAACGCGAGCTCGATCAGTCTCTTAAGCGGCAACGGCGACGGGACCCTCTCGTCCTCCGTGAACTTTTCGGTGTGCAACGCCCCACACGACGTCGCGGTTGGGGACCTGAACGGCGACGGCCACCGGGACGTCGTTGCGTCGTGCTGGGGCGACGACCGGATCTCCGTGCGACTCGGGACCGGAATGGGCACGTTCGGATCGCCGACCTCCTACGCCGCGGGCATCAATCCCCTGTCGTCCGCGATCGCGGACGTGAGCGGCGACGGCAGGGCCGACGTGATCACCGCGCTTCACGGCGAGAACAACGTCAGCGTCTTCCTCGGCAACGGCGACGGGACCCTCGGGGCGGCGGTAAAGCGCGCCGCCGGCGGGATGCCCCACGAGGTCAGGGCTCGCGACCTGAACGGTGACGGCCATTGGGACCTGGTCACGGCGAACGACGCGTCCGACACGGTGTCCGTCCTGCTAGGGACCGGTGGAGGCTCCTTCCAGGCACCGATCACGTATCCGGCGGGAGATGCGCCGATGTCGGTGGTCGTCGCGGAACTGAACGGTGACGGGAACCTCGATCTCGCCGTCGCCAACTCGGGCGGGTTCCCGACGGTGACCGGCCCGTCCAGCATCGGTGTCCTCCTCGGCAACGGGAACGGGACGTTCGGCCCCATGGAGACGTTCCCCTCCGGGACGAACCCGTTCTCGATCGCCGCGGGGGATCTGAACGGCGACGGCCTCGCGGATCTCGCGGCGGCCAACTTCGTCGGTGGCAGCACCGTCGCCGTGCTGCTCAACCAGTCGTCGTCGGTTCCCCCTCCTCCTCCGTCACTCGGATATCCGGCGGAGGTCCTTGCCGACCAACCGCTCGGGTACTGGCGGCTGGGGGAGTCCTCGGGAACGACCGCCGCCGACGCCAGCGGCAACAACCGAGCGGGGACCTACGTGGGCGGGCCGACCCTCGGGTCGGCGGGCCTGCAGTCCAGCGACGGGAACACCTCGATCACGCTGAACGGGCTGACCCAGCGGGTGGAGGTCCCCCACGCCGCGGTGTGGGACCTGACCGGCGATCTCACGATCGAGGCACTCGTGAACGTGACCGGTGGCGACAACTACCGCACGATCGTCGCCAAGCACGCCGCAACCGGTGACGTCTCGACGTTCGAGTTACGGATCCAGACCTCGAACAACAAGCTGCAGTTCGTGCAGAAGACCACCGCCGGCACGTTCCTTTCGATCACGGGGAACAGGACGCTCGCGGTCGGGACCACCTACCACGTCGCCGTGACCAAGTCGGGCAACACGGTGACGCTGTACGTGAACGGCGTCCTGGACAAGACCCAGACCGTCTCGGGCGCGATCGCGACCAACACGAAGCCGGTGACCCTCGGTCGGCGCGACGGCTCCAAGGCCCTCGCCGGGCGCATCGACGAGGTCGCGATCTACGGGGCGGCGCTCACGTCCAGCCGCATCGCCGCGCACTACGCGGCGGTCACGACGCCGGGTCAGAACGCACCGCCCACGCCGACGATCTCGTCGCCGACCTCGTCCACGACGTTCGCGGTCGGGGACGAGGTCGGGTACTCGGGATCAGCGGCCGACCCCGAGGACGGGGCCATCCCGGCGTCAGGCCTGTCGTGGGAGATCCGTCTGCACCACTGCACCGGAACGTCGTGTCACATCCACCCGTTCCTGCAGTCGAGCGGATCCTCGGGATCGTTCACGATCCCCGATCACGGCCCGGAGGGGGTCTTCTTCGAGCTGATCCTGAAGGCGACCGACAGCGACGGCGCTACGGGAACGAAGTCCGTCTCGATCCAGCCGAAGACGACGCCGATCACCATCGATACGTCGCCGACGGGGCTGGACGTCTTCTTCGGCGAGCGATCGGGGACCGCGCCGCTGGTGGCCGACGGCATCGTCGGCTCCTCCGCGACGATCTCGGTGGCGGACCAGGGAGTCTGGCAGTTCGATCATTGGTCCGACGGGGGCGCCCGGACCCACAACATCACCGTCGGGACGAATCCGGCCACCTACACGGCCTTCTTCGTGCAGGGGCAGACGAGTACCTATCCGGCGGAGGTCCTTGCCGACCAACCGCTCGGGTACTGGCGGCTGGGGGAGTCCTCGGGAACGACCGCCGCCGACGCCAGCGGCAACAACCGAGCGGGGACCTACGTGGGCGGGCCGACCCTCGGGTCGGCGGGCCTGCAGTCCAGCGACGGGAACACCTCGATCACGCTGAACGGGCTGACCCAGCGGGTGGAGGTCCCCCACGCCGCGGTGTGGGACCTGACCGGCGATCTCACGATCGAGGCACTCGTGAACGTGACCGGTGGCGACAACTACCGCACGATCGTCGCCAAGCACGCCGCAACCGGTGACGTCTCGACGTTCGAGTTACGGATCCAGACCTCGAACAACAAGCTGCAGTTCGTGCAGAAGACCACCGCCGGCACGTTCCTTTCGATCACGGGGAACAGGACGCTCGCGGTCGGGACCACCTACCACGTCGCCGTGACCAAGTCGGGCAACACGGTGACGCTGTACGTGAACGGCGTCCTGGACAAGACCCAGACCGTCTCGGGCGCGATCGCGACCAACACGAAGCCGGTGACCTTCGGTCGGCGCGACGGCTCCAAGGCCCTCGCCGGGCGCATCGACGAGGTCGCGATCTACGGGGCGGCGCTCACGTCCAGCCGCATCGCCGCGCACTACGCGGCGGTATGATCCACGTCAGGATGACGCCGTCCTCGAGACGGCGGGGCGGTTCGCGTTGCGATCCCGGTGTCGCCGTCCGATCGCGCCCGACGTCCAGATCGCGATCAGGGAGGTCGTGCCGGTCCCGACGGTGCCGGCCCACGCGACCCCCATCACCCCGAAGGGGTGCGCGAGGAGGGCCGCCAGGACCAGCGCCAGCCCGGACCCGGTGACGCGACTGACGAGGAGCGCCGGGCCACGTTGCCGCGCCCTGAGCATCAACGACGCTCCCACCCCTGCCGCCAGGAGTACCTGTGCGAGCCCGATCGGCCAAGCGAGGTTGGAGAACCCGGCGAAGCTCGCTCCGAAGACGAATGCCAGCAGGTCCGTGCCTCCGACGACCATCACGGCCAGGTACGCAGCCACGCCCACCAGCGCGAGCCCCGAGTATCGCCAGGCGAGGCGACGCAAGGAGCCGAGTTCGGTGGTTCTAGCCATTGCAGGCAGCCCCGGCAGGGCGAGCGCGGGGATGACCAGGGTGAGCGGCGCGAACAACGTCTCGGCCGCACGCAGTCCCCCGAGGGCGCTCGTGCTGAGAAGCGCGGCCACGATGAACGTCCTCGCGTTGCCGAGGAGGGTCCCGAGAACCGTTGCACCCGCTACCCAGCGCCCGAACGGCCATGCCTCAGCGCGCCACCACCACCACGCCGCGGTCGGCCCGCTCGGTGCCGTCGACAGCTGCGCCAGCCCGAGGATCGAACCCGCGAGCGCTCCGACACCCCACGCCGCCATCACCGCCCAGTCGGTGCCGATCGTCCATGCCAGGGGCACGGCGATCGCCATCACGACCAGCCACGCCCCATCGTTCATCGCGCCGGCGGCCGGCCGCTCGTCCCGAAACAGGATCCACCTGCAGAGATCCTGGACGAGGCACGGGAGCAGCCACGGGGCCACGAGCAGGAGCCCGATGCCGGTCGGACCGTCGATGGCCAGGCCGGCAGCGGCCACGATCACCATGGACGCGACCCCGAGGCTCAGGGACACCGTGAGCGCTCGCGACGCGGACGAACGCCGGTCCGCAGCCGATCGAGCCGACGTCGCCGCGACGAGCGGCTCGACCAGCAGGGCGCGATGGAGTCCGAGCACGATCAGGTAGGCGCTGAAGCCGACGACGACGCGACCGAGCCCGCTCGGCCCCAACGCACGCCCCGCCACCACCGCGAGGCCGAGGTTCGTCGCCGAGGACAGCGATTGACCGGCGAAACCCCAGGGGACCGCCCATCGTCGGCGCTCGTGGTTCATGGGCCGCACCCCCGAACCCTAGGTGCCGTACCCGAGGCGGACGAGCTCGTCGCGCGCGAACCGGTCGATCAACGCGACGTTCTCGGAGGAGAGCTTCGAGCGCCACGAGCCGAGGCCTCCACGCCCTACGAACGGCTCCGCGCTGGCATGGCTCTTGACCTCGAGCGTGGGAGCGCGTTGCTCCTTCGCCCGCATCTGGGTCAACTCGTTGTGCTCGACGGCCCGGGCGATGTCCCCTTCCGAACGGTGGATCCCCAGGTGCTCGACGACCCCACCGACGCTCGCGACCGGGTCGCGTCGAAGATCCTCGTACCGCACGACGTGGAGGTCACCACGGCGCGCCGCGTCCGAATCGAGCCAGTAGCGCACGTGCGCCGCCCACGATCCGAAGGGGTTGACGCGACCCTCCACGAACCCGTCGAGGAACGCCGGGAACTCCACGTCCGCGCCTCCTCGAACCGCCCAACGAAACGAGGACGTCGCGACGTCTCGCACGTCGCGCGCGAGGTAAACGCTCCGTCGACACCTGCCCTGCGCCCGGTCGTGCGTGAGCAGCAGGCGCCCGGCATCGGGCAGTAGGCGGGGCGTTCGGCGATGACGGCCGACGTAGGGGATGGTCTCGTTGACGAGCCGCCATTCCGGATCCTCTCCGGTCAGGAGCTCCGTGAGGATGAAGCGGAGCCAGGTGCTGCCCGATTTGGGGTAGGCGGCGATCAGCGTGTCCCGCTCGTCGAGGCCCAGGTAGCGCGTAAACCGGACGATCGGCCGCAGCTGGCGCTTGAATGGGTAGTCGTGCCCCGCGAGCCTCACGATCGGATCCCCTCTACGCGGTCGGTCATCGAGACCGCGAGGCCCGTGATCAGCGCCAGCGACAGCATGAAGGGCGGCTGCTCCCACCAGTCGAAGGTCACCGCTAGCGGAACGCTCATCACCCAGCCCGCGAGTGCCGCCTGTGCGAGCCAGGCCCTTCGCCGTGCCCACAGGGGAGCCGTGACCGACAGGAGTACGCCGGCGAACGCAAGCAGCCCGACCACGCCGATATCGGCCAGGACGCCGAACGCGCTCGACAGGGGCCTGTTGAAGGAGGTGCCACCCGTGGTGCGTTCGGCCACGGCGTCTGCCAGCGGCGGAAGCGGCGCGGGCTCCAACTCGAGGAGCGCCAGCGCGGAGTCCGTCTCGGGACGGGTCAGGTACGCCGCTCGACTGAGTCCGTTGGCCGGGCCGACCCCGAAGCTCCATCTCGTGAGGCTCGAACCGAAGTCACGCTGAAGCACCCGCAGAGCGACGACCTTGCCGGACTCGCCTTCGGACGCCTGCTCCAGGAACGCGATGGCGATCTGCCCCGCCGGGATCAACGCTAGGAGCACGATGAGACCGATCGTCGGGGCCACGAGGACGACGAGCTTCCGCACGATACCCCGGGCGCAGATCGCTAACACCACCGAGGCCAGCGGCAGGGCGAAGAGGACCTGCTTCGCGTCCGACAGCAGCGGAAGTCCAATCAGGAGCGGCGAAGCGATCACCACCGACAGGAATCCGCGACCGAACGAGCCGTCGAATCCCCAGGCGAGCACCACCAGGCCCGCTAGCACTCCGACGCCAGCGATCACGTGCGCGCCGGCGCCGGCCCCGGAGAGCGTCCCCACCACCGGATCGCCCGGCCCGGCCGTTACGGCCTGGTACACGGCCAGGGGCAGCTGGGCGACGACCAGCACGATGAACCATCCGAGCAGCAGGCGGGCGTTCCTCGGTGAGGGAGGCTCGGCGATGAACAGGAAGACGAGGGCGAACGGCTGGGCCCACAGGGCGAACGTGAGGAACGGTCGCGCGATGTCGGATGGTTGCAGCATCCAGGACAGGCACGTCACGAACAGGAGCGCGAACAGCGCGAGCGCGAGCGTCCTGGCTTCGGGCCGCGACCGGATGCCGCGTCGCAGCAGCACGGCCGCAACGCCTGCGTATACGAGGCCGAAGTCGGCGAACGTGAGCACGTTCGGCAGCAGGCCACTCGAGGTGAATACGCGGATGACCATCGACACGGCGAGCGCGAGCGTCGCCCAGAACCACCCGGGCAGCGGCGCGAGGGCGACGGCCACGAACACTCCCACGATGAGGACGGCGCGGGTGTCCAGCCCCCAACGCCAGATCGCAAGCCCCGTGACCACGATGGGCACATACCAGAGCGCCCCCGCGGGGGCGAAGGCCGAGATCCGACGCCGGATCGGTCTGATCGCGACGCTCATGTCGACCCCCGAGCTGCGAGCCGAGCGGGGGACGCGACGATCGGTTCGAGCGCCTGGGTCTTGGTGGACCAGGCAAGGCTGCGGGCACGCTCGATCGTGGCAGTACGCCGGGTGTCGATGTTCTCCGACGATGTCGTGCGAAGCGCCGACGCGAGATCCGCAACGACCTGGTCCCGTGATCGTCCACGGGTGTGGACGACGTATCCGGTGGAGCCCACTAGCAATCCGGGGCCTCCCACGTCCAGCACGATCGGGATCGCACCTTGTGCCATCGCCTCGACGACCACGAAGCCGGCCTCATCGTGCAGGCTCGGGAACAGAAGGACGTCGGAGCGGGCGAACAGGTCGAGTAGTTCAAGGCGCGGGATCGCCCCCGTGAACACCACCCGTCCGTCCAGCCCCAGGTGCGCCGCAAGGGCCTCGAGGTGCTTGCGCTGCGGACCTTCTCCGACCACCACCAGCCGCACCCGGTTGTCACCGGTCTCGGACACTGCCCGAATCGCGAGGGAGAACCCCTTGAGGTGCATGAGCCGGCCGGCAGCCACGGCGACGAACCCGTCGTCGCGTCTTGCGGGACGCTGTACCGATCCGATCTCGCGGTCGTCTACGCCGCAATTGGTCTGAACGCGCGCGCGCGCTCGGTAACGGGGAGGTAGCCAGGCTAGCGTGTCCTGATTCTGCACCAGTATGAGATCCGCACGTCGCCACGTGAGTCGCACCAAGGGGTCCAGGTACCGCCCCACGAGACGCCTGCCCGCGCGGAAGATCTCGTACGTGATCGCGGCAGTGCCCCCCTCAGGCACGAGCCGCCACGGCACACGGACGCCCCCGCCCACCGGCCCCCAGACGAACGGCACGCCGGGGAGCCTCACGAGCGCCGGCGTGAATGCAGACGCGAACGTCACGTGGTGTACGACGTCGAACGGCGTCTCGACATGGGCTCGTCGTGCGACGCGTCGAGCGGCGAACTGCCACGCGTAGTAGTACGGATGGACCCAACGCTGTCCCCGCTTCAAGCGCGTGGCCCATCCGGGCAGATCGACGTAGAGGAACTGCATCGGGGGGTGATCCGAAGAGCGATCGGATAGCTCCCGTTCGATCGGCTCGCGGTTGTTCGAGCGTGTCAGCACCCAAACCTCGTGGTGTCGCGCGAGCTCACGCGCCCAGTTCCATCCGACGCCGGGCTCCGAGCCGCGGCGCGGTTCACAGGCGTAGGCCGAGACGAGGATCCTCACCGCCGTGTCGAGCTCCGCAGATCGACATCGCCCGACGCGCGAGCGATGACG
The DNA here is from genome assembly GCA_963731925.1 of uncultured Actinomycetes bacterium. Lineage (GTDB taxonomy): Bacteria > Actinomycetota > UBA4738 > UBA4738 > HRBIN12 > DASSJM01. The sequence continues at coordinate 4,953 of CAVSXK010000002.1, read as the reverse complement.
GCCTCGAGCGACGCCGCAACGACCTCCTCGAGCGGGCGCCCCGCATCGACGACTGCGACGGCTCCAAGGTCACCTTCGAGCCGTGCCCAGCGTCCCTGCTGTCTCTCGATCTCTTCCGGAGCGAGCTCCGGTTTCCTGGCATGCAGGACCGAAGGATCCCCGAGGAGGAGGATCGTCAGATCGGGCCGCGGGAGGAGGCGTCCGAGCCGCTGCGCGAGCGAGGACCCGTTCAGCCGGTATCGCAGGGGATCGACGAGGACGTCGTGGTACCCCCGTTCCATCACGACGATCCCGCTTCGGACCAGCGTGGGACGGATCCGCACGATGTATCCGAGTGCGTGGTCGAGCCAGTGGTACAACGACGCCAGCGTCGACAGGACGCGGCCATGGGGTGCTGTTCCGTGCGGCCGCGATGGATCTCGAGCCGCTCGTCCAACGAGCGATCCGGGGCGAGGCAGGACGCTCGCAGACCAATGCAGCTTCAGGCGTCGGCGGAAGCACGGAGCGAGCCGATCGGTTAGCCGCGATGCGACGCTTGTCTTCCCGGACCCGTCGGTGCCTGCGACGACGACCCAGATCCCGGCCGGATGTATCAGTCGCACGACCCAGCGGCGGACGAATCGCAATGGCAGGATCGGTGAGCGAACGGCCCGACGCACGTGGATCGCTCGGAGGAGGGTGCGAAGGTTCGGGATCGAGCCCATCGTCGGCTCGGACACCGCTCGCGCCGCAACGGCTTCCGACAGGCTCCTGCCGAAGACCTTTCGCGCGATGGCCACGAAGTCCCGCGGTGACGATCGGACCTGTGCGAGCGCGGCCCCCAACGCGGGCGAGGCCTCACGTCGCTTCCAGGCGTGCTTCGCGATCACGTAGGTCGAGATCCACGACGGATCCGGCATCCTGATCCCATCGCGCACGATGGTGTCCGCGAGGAGGGCCCGCATCGGCACGCCGAACTTGGCGACCCCCCGAACGTCACCGCAGATATCGATGGCGATCCGTCGTAGCTCGGTGGCCTCCTGTTTCGCGAAAACGCTGTACCAGGACGTCCCGACGTCGTACTCGGACGTCAGCAACGCGTGATAGCCCAGGCGTTGGAGCGCGTCCCGGGTGGCCGACCAGACACCGACCCACGGGCCGTCGACCGCGATGTCGATGTCGTGCTCCTCGAGGGAGCCAGGGGTTTCGTGCAGGAGTGCGGACCGGATCCCGGCGGTGTCGAGCGAGCGCTGGAGTTCGGAGACGACCTCGACCAGACGTGGGTCTCGTTGCGTCGACTCGCCCGCGTCGGTGGCGACGACTCTCACCGATCCCTCCGCCGGGCGGTGGGCGCGTCGTGCCTCGGTTTGCTCGAGGGCCCACCATCCCCGCCCGATGCGACGTTAGATGATCGGGCTGTATCCGGTGCGGTGCTCGGCTGGCCTCCGTTGCTTTCCAGTAACTTCTTGCTCGAGGGGGGGGATCCAAGTCGCTTCGAGAAGACGGCGCTGTCGATCGTGGCGTCATGCCGGTCCGCGTCCATCAGGATCGTCCCGAGCAGGGGCACGTCAAGTGATCGGGCCACCTGTGATGCGCGTTCGGCCATGATCGGCTTGCAGGCTCCTGCACGAACGACGAGCACGACGGCGTCCGAGACGGACATCCACATCACGGCGTCGCCGCCGGAGGACACCGCCGGCGATCGGATGACGACGACATCCGCGTTCTGCGTCAGTTGCTCCATCAGAACCCTCGGATCATGCGCGCCGAGCACGTCGAAAGCGTGGTCTCGTGATCTGCCGGGTGGGAGCACGCGGAGTCCTGGGATCGAGGTCGGGACCAATGCGTCCGTGAGTCTCGCCGAACCGCTAAGGACCTGGAACAGACCGCGGTCGACCGGCACCGGCAATACCCGATCGCTCTCGTCGAGACCGGCCGCATCGACGACGATCGCATGGAACCCGATCGTTGCGCATGCCCACGCGATCCCACCCGCCGCGACGGCCGATCCCTGCTCCGGCTCGGGAGATAGGAGGGTCACGGTCCGATAGCGGCTGCCGAGACCGCGGGTGACGAGCGAAGCCCGGACGGCCGCGAGCGCCGATGCCGAGACAGCAGGGAGGCGTAGCTCGACAACACCATCATTTGACTTCTTGGGTGCTTTCGGGGGGCGTTGCCCGCTCCGCGACCGAACGTAGACGTCGGACGTTCGATGCCATCGGGTCGTTGCCCGTGGGATGGCGGCCAGGATCTGCGTGTCGGTCGCGTCCATGACTTCCTGGGGTGTATACAGCCGGCGATCGACGCTGCCCCTTAGCAGAGCCAAGCCGATCCCGAGCATCAGTCCGAGCACGAGTGCCACGACACCGTCGCGGAGGGTCGCGGGTCCGGACGACGAGGCGAACGTCGCTCTGAGGACGATCGCACCGCCCCCGGAGATCGTCTCCAGGTCGAACAGAAGCTCGTCTCGCTGAGCGGTGACCTCGTCGATCCGATCGGCGAGCGTCGACCGCTCCTCTCGGATGCTCTCTGGATCCGATCCGACCGGCGGCGAGGCGAGACTGGCTCGCAAGGTCTCTCGACGGCTTTCGAACTCCGCGAGGGAGCGATCGAGATCGTCGACGGCCGCCTCGAGTGCCGTGCGGGCGACGTCTTGGCGCATGTCGATGAAGGCCGCCGCGTACGCGTTTGCCATCCGGATAGCGGCGCGAGGGGAGGCTGACGACGTCTCGATCTCCAGGACATCGTCGGTGATCGGCTTGCCCTCGACGGTAACCACGTCGAGCGCGTCGCCGGGAAGCCTCTCACTCACGTTCCTGGCGACGTCCTCGCCGAGCAAGAGCTGGGCCTGCGTATCGATGGGAGCGGTGAGTCCGAACGGATCGATCACCGACTCGAATCGATCCTGTGCCGTTGCTGTTCCGCCCAGGAGAACCGGCCGGATGACGACACGGCTCGTGGCAGAGTACGTCGTTCCCTCCCGAACGGAGTACACGACGCCGACGACCGTGACAACAACCGTGGCGACGACGATCAGCAGCCGATGACGTCCTAAGACCTGGAACCTCTCCGACAGACCCGTAGACGGTTGCTCCAAAATCGTTCTCCTTCCGTCGATCTCCGCGAGCGGATCGACGCGATCCGTTCTAGCTCTTCGGTCCCTCCGAAGAGAGCGACCCGATCATCGTTTCGAGGGCGGCCACCACCGCCGAAGCCGGGAACAGTCGGCGTCCCCCCAGAGATCTGATGGTGCCGATCTTCCCCCCATCGGCCCAATTCCGAACGGTGCGCGGGGTCGTGCGCAGGATGGCGGCGACTTGGCTGGTGGTGAGGAGCGGCTCATCGAGCGCCGCCGATCCACCTACCTGAAGGCCAGCCTCCTGCAGGTGACGGATCAGCTCTGACCGGTTCGGCTGTGTCTTCGGTGCGGCCTCTTCTTCCTGCTCAGCCACGGATACCTCCACAAGCGCGAACGGATCTGGCGAGACGCCGATCGGGGCAAGAAACGGAAAAAGGAGCGGGCAACATCCCGCTCCTTCGTAAAAGACCCTCGCTGGGCCCGATAAACCAGGTTGGATGCTAGGGAAGTCAGGTGTTACCTGTCAAGCCGTTCCTGCCGGAATTGCCGCTGGTGCCCGTCCGAGCACAGCGACCTGGGGACATGAGCAGGCCCGTCATCCTATGGTTTTGATGGAAGAAGCTCTCGCGGACCACCAGGCCTTCGGTGTCCACCATTGCGGGAGCCGGCCGAGCGACAGTCCAGACTGGAGGGCAGGCCGCGCCGCGGGCTCGTTCTCAGGTCGGGTCGGCAGCGTACACCGGCCACAAGAGATCGTGCGAGGCGGCTCACCCGACGAGTCGTTGATGGTTTGCCACGACACCCGGACGGCTCGCCGATCTCGAGTATCGTCCGGATGACGTAGGGGGCGTAAGAACGATGCTGGGGGTTCGAGAACGACGCACCCCGCATCATGGCATGGGCGAACCGGATGGCCCGTTCGGGCCAGACCCGACGCCGAGACAGGAGCGGGTGGATGAGGATCGGAGGATATGCGCTCGGGGCGATGCCGCTCCGGCGCGCCCTGCGGCCGATCATCCGCACCGTCCGCTACGCGGGCCTGCGCGAAGGCGACGTCATTTTCGCCTCCTACCCGAAATCCGGAAGCACGTGGCTCCGGTTCATGCTGGTGGATTTGCTCACCGGGAGCGACCCGGAGTGGGCCACCGTCGACGAGCTGTTCCCCTTCGTCGGAGGGCACCGACACCTCTCGCCCCTTCTCCCCGAAGGACGAGCCGTGTACACACATGACCGAGCAACCGGCCCCGTGGCACGAGCTGTGTACCTGGTGCGTGACGGACGCGACGTCGCGCTGTCTGAGTACCGATGGTTCGTCCGGGGCGGGTACGACCGGCCGTTCAACGACTACCTGGAAGATTTCATCGAAGGTCGGTCGTACCTGTTCGGGTCCTGGACCTCCCACGTCCTTTACTGGCTGGATTCCGGCCTGGCGAGGGATGGGCGCCTCCACATCGTGAAGTTCGAGGACATGCGCGCCGACGCCAGGCCCGTGCTGGAGGGGATCGTCGACTTCCTCGGTCTCGATCACGTCGAACCGGACGAGATCGGTCGCGTCGTTCGCGATGCATCGCTGGAGCGGATGCGAGCCAAGGAGGACCGAGCGCCCGAAGCCGTCCTGCCGAGTCGAGGCGACCGGTTCGTCGGGAGCGGCTCGGCCGGAGGGTGGAAGACGAAGCTCGAACCCGAGCAGAGCGCTCGGCTCGAGGCCGCGATGCGTCCGGCGCTGGTGCGTCTCGGGTACCCGGTCCAGGCTCGGGCAGCCTGACCACCCGACCTGCGCCGTCCGGGGGGTCACGGTCTGGACGGCGGCCTTCGAGCGGATCCTGGTTCGGCCACCGAGCGTCCCAAGACGTCGACGTGAGCGCCGACCGCATTGACCCCTGGCACTCGTCCCG
>CAVSXK010000001.1:0-120085 GCA_963731925.1 uncultured Actinomycetes bacterium | reverse complement strand
CGCGGACGTGGTGGCGGCGGGTCTGGACGAGCTCATCACCTGCATCCAACGGGCCGCCGAGCTGAGCGGTGTCGCGTTCCTCGGAACGGACATCGATTACGACGGTGGGAAGGTCATCCTCGTCGCCGGCGCGCCCAACGCCCTCGGGGACGACAAGGGGCGGATGCGGATCACCTTGCGATCGATCCTCGACGCGGAGACGGCGGTGCCCGTCCGCATCGGCGTGAACAAGGGCCACGTCTTCGCCGGCGACATCGGTCCCCCCTACCGGCGGACGTACACGGTGATGGGCGACGCCGTGAACCTGGCCGCCAGGGTGATGTCGATGGCGGTCGCCGGGCAGATCCTCGCGACGGGGCCGGTCCTGGATGCCTCGTCCGTCGCGTTCAACGCGGTTGCTCTCGAGCCGTTCATGGTCAAGGGCAAGAAGGACCCGGTGCATGCCTTCATGGTCGGTCACTCCACGGGCAGCAAGCAGGAGACCGTCTCACGGGAGTTCCCGCTCGTCGGTCGAGATGCGGAGATGGATGCGTTCCGCCGCGCGCTGCTGGAGCTCCGGGGCGGGCACGGCTCGGTGGTGGAGCTCGTGGGGAACGCCGGGATGGGGAAGACCCGCCTGCTGGGCGAGTTCCGAGCGGAGGCGCCGGACCTGCCGCACCTGGTCGCGGGGTGCGAGCTGTACGAGTCGTCCGTCTCCTACCTACCGTTCCGACGCCTCCTCCGGCTGCTGCTCGGCTCCGGGGGCGGACAGGACGCGTCCGGGGTTGCAGAGCGCTTGCAGGAGGACGTCGGCAGACGGGCGCCCGACCTATTGCCCTGGCTGCCGCTGCTCGCGATCGCCGCCGACGCCGAGGTCCCGATGACGCCGGAGGTTCGGGACCTCGGTGAGGAGTTCCGCAAGCCCAAGCTCGAGGAGGTGACGACGGATTACCTGTCGCGCGTGGTCACCGATCCCACGGTCGTCGTGATCGAGGACGCCCATTGGATGGACGAAGGATCCGCCGGTCTGCTCCGCTCGATCGCGCGACGGATCACGGACCTCCCGTGGCTCGTCTGCGTCAGCCGCCGCGACGAGGAGACGGGGTTCGTTCTTCCCGAAGGGCCCCGCTGTACCTCGCTCAAGCTCACACCGCTCAGCGAGGATGCGATGGGAGGCCTGATCGACCTCGCGACCGAGGATGCACCCTTCCCTCGACACGAGGTCGAGGAGCTGAGCGGCCGTTCGGGTGGCAACCCTCTGTTCCTCCAGGAGCTCTTGCAGGCGGCCAGGGGTGCCGGATCGGTCGAAGGATTGCCCGATTCCATCGAAGGGATGATCACCGCCGAGATCGATCGGCTCGCGAACGCCGACCGGCGCGTGCTGCGCTACGCGTCGGTCCTCGGGATGACGTTCGACGCCGGCGTCGTCGAGGAGCTCCTAGACGCAGATGAGGGGGGCGCGGGTGAGCGCTACCCGTGGCAACGGCTGGCGCAGTTCGTCGACGACGAAGGGGCCGGGAGGTTCCGGTTCCGGCACGCACTGATGCGCGACGCGGCGTACGAGGGTCTGCCGTTCCGGCGACGCCGTGAGCTGCACGCTCGTGTGGGCAACGCCATCTTCTCGTCGGCCGGCGAGGCCGTGCACGAGCACGCCGAGCTGCTCTCGCTCCACTACTTCCTCGCGGGCGACTTCGATCGAGCGTGGCGCTACTCGACGCTCGCCGCGGAGCGGGCGGAAGCTGCGTTCGCCAATATCGAAGCCTCGCGGTTCCTGCGCCGCGCCATCGAGGCCGGGCGTCGCCTCCGGGTTCCGAGCGACGAACTGCTCGCGGTGAACGAGCGGCTCGGGGACGTGCTGGAGCGAGCGGGCCTGTACCAGGACGCGGATAAGGCCTACGCCGAAGCGCGTCGCTCCATCGAGGCCGATACCCTCGCGAGGATCCAGCTGATCCACAAGCAGGCCAAGCTCGCGGACAAGGCCGGCAAACCGAGGTCCTCGCTCCGCTGGCTGACCCGTGCGTTGCAGCTGCTCGAGGAGGCCTCCGAGCGCGAGGCTTCCGTGCACCGAGCCCGCCTGAGCGCGACGTACAGCATCGTGCGCGCCGGTCAGGGGCGAGCCAAGGATGCGATCTCGTGGGCGGAACGGGCGATCGCGGAAGCCGAGGCCGTCGAGGAGCGTGAGGCGCTCGCGAACGCCCACTACATGATCGCGTGGACGAGGGTGAACCAAGGGGAGCTGGGGCAGGAGTCGCATTTCGAGCGCGCGCTGTCGCTGTTCGAGGAGCTGGGGGACGTGAAGCGGCAGGGTGACGTGCTGACGTACTTCGGCGCGATGGCCTACTGGGAGGGTCGCTGGCGCGAAGCGGTCGAGCTCTACGAGCGCGGTGGGGAACGGTCGCAGCGGGCAGGAGACGTCGTCGGGGCGGCGATCGCCTCGGTGAACGTCGCCGAGATCCGTTCGGACCAGGGGCGGCTCGACGAGGCCGAGCCGCCAGCCCGAGAGGCCCTTCGCGTGTTCCGCGCCGCTCGCTACACGGAGCTGATCGCGGCCGACTGCAGCGTCCTCGGCCGGCTCGCGTCGCGGGCGCGCCGGCACGACGAAGCCACTGAGCTGCTCGAGGAAGCACTCGCCGAGGCCGACCGATCCGACGGTCAGCTCCTCGCGATCGGCGTGATCGGGTTCCTCGCCGAGGACATGGTGCGGCGCGGCGACCCCGATGCTGCCCTGGATCATCTCGCTCGCGCCGAGGCTCGCGCGAAGCTCCTCGGCGGGCCGGGGATCTACGAGCCGCTGCTCGAGCGTGTCAGGGGGTGCGCGTTCCTCCTGCGATCGGAGCTCGACCAGGCGGAGGAAGCGTTCGACCGGAGCCTGGCTGCGGCACGGGCTGCGGGCTCGGAGTTCGAGGTGCTGCTCACGTTGGACGCGAGGACCGCCCTGTCACAGGCTCGCGGAAACGAGCGATCGGCGACCGAAGAGGCCGAAGCCACCTCGATCGCCGATCGACTCGGCATCGTGTCTGTTCCCTCGATGCTGTCGGTCTTACCCTCGCTTCCCGAGGGGATCGCCTGACCCGAAGTATTTCTCGGTCACGATTACCTTGCCGTCCAGCTGCTCGACCGTATGCGTCTCAACGATGCACCACGGGTCGCCGTTCTCCGGGAGGGTTGGGATGAGCGGCGGAATCAGGTCTGCATCAGGGCCACACGGCTCGAGAGGGTGGTAGCCGTCTCCGAAGTCGAACAACGTGGGCGCCTCTGGGTATTCAGCGGTCTCGGCGACCCACGTGACGGTCCAGAAGAACCGCGCGTTCTGGCCGAGCAGATCCTTCTGGAGCAGGATGCATTGCGGAGAGTCCAGGGGACAGCCCTCTCCGACGCCGGGACCCGAGTCGAGGTTGAAGGCGATCGGCGTGCACGCCGGGCCACCATCGTTGTCCAGGCGTTCCAAGACGTTCGTCGGGGTGCCACCACCACCCTGGGTCGGGGCGGTCTGGCCGCAGCCGAGCACGCCGTCGGCCTCGAGGAGGTGGAACAGCGTGTCCGTGGTGCCCAGGGCTTGCCCAAGGCTGCTGCCTCCTTGCGCGGGGTCGCATCCGTCAGCATCCGCCGCATCGCAGGGGCCTGTGCCGTCGGCTCCGCCCTCGAGCGATCCGCTCCCCGCGGATCCGACGCTGAAGACGAGGCGGTTGACCGCCGTCGTGCCGCTCTCTGGGAACCGGACCCGATAGTTGTCGAGATCGCCGGAGTCGGGACCCGAGTCCGAGCCGGTCGACGTGTAGGTCTCGTCGACGACCGGCGTGGCCGTAGTTCCCTGCACGACATAGCCCGTCACCGTCACGGCGCCGCCGAACTTCAGTTCGAGGTCGATCTCCGCATAGTCGATCATCTTGCCGGCCAACCCGGAGCCCAGGTTCATCGTGAGCGTCTGGCCCGGGTCGATCTTGCCGCACGGCTGGCCGTTACCCCCGGGGCCGCCGACCCCGATCGCGTTGTCGAAGAAGCCCGGGAAGGCATTGTTCGGAAGTGCCGAGTACGACACGAGGGGCTGACCGGACAGCGCCAGCCGGCATCCGCTGGCTGAGATCGACTGCTGTGCCGAGGCCGGCAGATACCCTCCGGCGCCGTTCGGCTCGTGGAACTTCAGGTTGTCCTGCGCTCCCAGTGCGAGCCGGAGCACGCCGGCCTCTTGCAGCGTGCTTGTCGAGGCAGACTCGCCGCTGGCGACCGTCGCCGGCAAGATCAGTGTGAAGAGAGCGATCGCGGCGAAGCTGGCCACAGCTGCGAGGAGCTTCGATCTGGGCGATCGGAACAGCGTCGATCGGACGTGCAGTTTCATGGGCCTTACCCTTCCTCTCGGCCGAACCCAGCGGTTGCGCTGGGGAGGATACGGTACGAGGTGTCGGCCAAGGTTGCAACCGGCGTAACCCGAACGACCGATACGATCGGGAGCACGAGCCAGGCACGGAATGTCGGCCGAACGAGGGACAGAGGTAGTGGCTCGATGGCCCAGAGTCTCCACATCTAGAGGATGGGCCTTGGGGATGGGCCTAGAGGATCGGCAGGTACCGCTCGATCTCGTAGGGCGTGACGTAGGACTTGTATGCGTCCCACTCCTCCCGCTTGTTGCGGAGCAGGAACTCCACCACGTGGTCCCCGAGCACCTCACGTAGGACCTTCGAACCGCTCGCGAGCTCGATCGCCTCGTGCAGGTCGGCGGGGAGCGAGCGGATCCCTGCGGCGCGTCGCTCCTCCTCGGTCATCTCGTAGATGTTGTTCGAGGCCTCGGGTGGCAGCTCGAGCTCCTGCTCGATGCCGGCCAGGCCCGCGCCGAGCATCGAGGCGAACGCGAGGTAGGGGTTGCACGCGGGATCGGGCGAGCGGTACTCGATCCGCGTCGCCTGCTCGTTGCCCGGCTTGTACTGCGGAACCCGGACGAGCGCGGACCGGTTCCGCCGGGCCCAGCACACGTAGACGGGCGCCTCGTAACCGGGCACGAGCCGCTTGTACGAGTTCACCCACTGGTTCGTGACGAGCGTGATCTCGCGCGCGGCCGAGAGGACCCCGGCGATGTAGTGCTTGCCGAGCGTCGACAGGTGGTACTCGTCGCCCTCGCCGAAGAACGCGTTCCGGTCGCCGGTGAACAGCGACTGGTGCGTGTGCATGCCGCTGCCGTTCACGCCCTGCACGGGCTTCGGCATGAACGTGGCGTAGATCCCGAACTCCTGCGCGACCTCCTTCACCGTCAGCCGGTAGGTCATCACGTTGTCCGCCATCGTGAGTGCGTCCGTGTACCGGAGGTCGATCTCGTGCTGGCTGGGTGCCACCTCGTGATGCACGTACTCGACGGGGATCCCCATGGATTCGAGGTACGCGACCGTGCGCTTGCGCCAGTCCGTCGCGAGGTCGAGCGGGGTCTCGTCGAAGTAGCCGCCCTGGTCGAGGAACTCGGGCTCGTCGACGCTCTTGAAGTAGAAGTACTCGAGCTCGGGTCCGACGTAGAACGTGTACCCGAGATCCGCGGCGCGCTTCAGCTGCTTCTTCAGGACGAAGCGAGGATCGCCTTCGAACGGGGAGCCGTCGGGGTTCAGCACGTCGCAGAACATCCGGGCCACCTGCGCCTCGGTCTTCCACGGGATCAGCTGGAACGTGGACGGATCGGGCACGGCGACCATGTCCGACTCCTGGATCCGGCTGAACCCGTCGATCGACGAGCCGTCGAACCCCATCCCCTCGGCGAAGGCGCCCTCGAGCTCCTGCGAGGTGATCGTGAAGGCCTTGAGGAACCCGAGGACGTCGGTGAACCACAGGCGGATGAAGCGGATCCCGCGCTCCTCGATCGTGCGCAGGACGTACTCGACCTCGTCGGAATGCGCCATGGCCGCAGGGTAGCCGAGCGTCGTTCGGCCCCCGTTACGGCGCGGTAAATTCGGCCGCCCCGAGGCCGGCGCTCGTCCACCCGGTCTACCGTTGCGGTGTGCTCGACCTGTCGGCTTCCGCTTCCGAGCGGCTCCTGTCGTCCGCGCCGAACCCCGAGCTCGCGCGGGTGTCGCTGTCCCGCGTCGCGGAGGATCCTGCGGCGAGGAAGATCCTGGCCGCGTCCGACGTGCTGCCGGTCGCGGCGAGGCTGCTCGGGTACTCGACCTCGGCTACCGACTTCCTCGTGGCGCACCCCGGCGAGGCCGTGGCGCTGGCCGATGTGAGCGCGCGACCCCGGTCGGAGCTCGAGGTCGAGCTCGCCGGCGACGTCGAACGGCTCGGGCTGCTCGAGGGGCTCAGGCGGTTCCGCCGGCGTTCGATGCTGCGCGTCGCGGCCCGCGATCTCTCGTCCGCGCCGCTCGAGGAGATCGTGAGTGAGATCAGCGACATCGCGGAGACGTGCATCGCCGCGGCGTGCGCCGACGCGGCGCCCTCGGGCGTCGCGATCGTCGCGCTCGGGAAGCTGGGAGGCGCGGAGCTCAACTACGCGTCGGACGTCGACCTGGTGTTCGTCCACGATGGGAGTGGACCGGAGCGGCAGGAGGCGGCGGAGCGCGCCTGCGCCGTGCTCGTTCGGCTGCTCGCCGAGACGACGGCCGAAGGGATCGCGTTCCGCGTCGACCCGACGCTCCGGCCGGGGGGCAAGCGTGGGGCGCTGTCCCGATCGCTCGAGGCGATGCGCGAGTACTACGCGACCCAGGCCGCGACCTGGGAACGCCAGGCGCTGATCAAGGCCCGCCCCGTTGCCGGGGATGGGGAGCTCGGGTCGGGGTTCGTCGAGGCCGTGTCGGCCTTCGTGTTCCCCGAGGAGCTCCCCGCGGCGGAGATCGACGAGGTTCGGCGCGTGAAGGTCCGGCTCGAGGAGTACGTGCGCGCCTCGGGCAAGACCGGGATCGAGGTGAAGCGCGGGCACGGCGGCATCCGCGACGTCGAGTTCGCGATCCAGCTGCTGCAGATCGTGCACGGCCGTCGCGACGAACGCCTCCGCGAGCCCAACACCCTCCGTGCCCTCCTGGTCCTCGCGGACGAGGGGTACGTCGGCAGGGACGATGCGGCTGCGCTCGCGGACGCGTACCGGTTCCTCCGCACGCTGGAGCATCGTCTGCAGATCGTGCACGACCTGCAGACGCACGAGCTTCCCGCCGACACCGCGTCGCGAACCGTGCTCGCGCGATCGCTCGGGATGGAAGGGGGCGAACAGCTCCTCGCCGAGTACGGGCGGCAGACCGCGTTGGTTCGAGGGCTGCACGAGCGGCTCTTCTACCGGCCGCTGCTCGAGTCGTTCGCCGGGGCCTCGGCCCCGCGCCCGGGGAGAGACCGCGAGGCCACGCAGGAGCTGCTCGCCGGGTTGGGGTTCGGCAGGCCCGCGACCTCCTACGAGGTGCTTGCCGGGCTCGTCGACCCGTCGACGCGCCTCGGGAAGGTGCTCGCCCACGTCTTCCCCGTGATGGCGCCGGCGCTCGCGCTCGCCGCGGATCCGGACGCGGCGCTCGTGCGCCTCGAGCGGGTGGTGGCGGCGAGTGCGGGGGACGAACGGGTGGCGGACGCGATCGCGAACGATCCGACGACGGCTCGTCGTCTGGCCCATGCGGTGGCCTCCAGCTCGTTCGCGACCGACCTGCTGGCGGGCGCGCCGGAACGCGTGCTCGCCATGCAGGCGGACGCCGAACCGAGCGACGCGCAGGCCGAACTCGTTTCGGTTGTGGCTCGGTACGCGACGCGCGAGCTCGCACCGAACGAGACCGGGGCCGAGCTCTCCGCGGTCGCGGATCGGGTCGTTCGGGACGCGGTCGAGGCCGCCGGGCCGGACCTGCCGTTCGCCGTGATCGGGCTCGGCAAGCTGGGGGCGCAGGAGCTGAGCTTCGCGTCCGACCTCGACGTCCTCTTCGTCTACGAGGGCGAGGGCCCCGACGAGTTCCGGCGGGGGGCCGGTCTGGCCGAACGTGTGCTCGCCGGGATCCGGAGCGCGGGCTGGGAGCCCGACGCCGACCTCCGCCCGGAAGGCCGGACCGGCCCGCTCGCCAAGTCGTTCGCCGCCTACCTCGAGTACTGGGAGCGCTACGCGGAGACGTGGGAGTTCCAGTCGCTCCTGCGCGCGCGGTTCGTCTCGGGGGACGAGGGTCTCGGCCGGCGGTTCTGCTCGTTCGCGAGCGACTTCGCGTACCCGGACTACCTGCCCGTCGAACGCGTGGGCGAGATCCGCCGGATGCGCGAGCGGATCGAGAACGAACGGGTCCGTCCCCCCGAGGCATCGAGGTTCCACTTCAAGCTTGGCTACGGCTCGCTCGCCGACGTGCAGTTCGCGGTCGAGCTGTCGCTGATGCGGTTCGGCGGACGCCATCCGGAGGTCCGCACGCGTCGAACGCTCGAAGCTCTCGAGCGGCTCGCGCGTCTCCGGTTCATCGAGGACGGAGCGGCGCTCGCCCTGAGCGAGGCGTTCGTGTTCCTGTCGAACCTGAAGGACGCCATCGAGGTCGACCGGCGCGTCCACGCGGAGGCCATCCCCGCGGCTCCGCAGGAGCAGCTGGCGCTCGCGCGGCGCCTCGGCTACGAGGAGTATCCGCGTCAGACGCTCCTCGAGGACTACCGGCGGGTCTCGCGACGTGCTCGACGAGCGATGGAGCGGGTCTTCTACGAGGAGGAGGGATGAAGATGCAACGCCGATTGATCGCTTCCGGCTCGCCGTTCGAGCCCGTGATCGGGTTCTCGCGCGCGGTGGTCGACGGACATCACGTGGTCGTTTCCGGGACCGCGCCGGTCATGCCGGACGGCGGCGAACCACCCGCGGACGCGTACGGGCAGGCCAAGCGGGCGCTCGAGATCATCGTGGCGGCGCTCGCCCAGGCGGGGGCGGGTCCGGAGCACGTCGTTCGAACGCGCACCTACCTGACCGACGCCGCGGACTGGCAGGCGGCGGGGCGGGCGCACGGCGAGGTGTTCGGGGAGGTCCGGCCGGCGAGCACGATGGTCGTCGTCAGCGGGTTCCTGGATCCTCGCTGGGTGGTCGAGATGGAGGCCGACGCGGTCCTGTAGGGCAACTCGGGGCGCGACGTGGCACGATCTCAGAGGTGACCAACAGACCCGCCGCGGCGCAGCACCTGCGCGACCTCGCGCGGCTGCGTCGCGTCCGCGACCGGATCGACCGGGAGTACGCGCAGCCGCTGGACGTCGAGGCGCTCGCCCGCGGCGCGCACATGTCGGCCGGGCACCTCAGCCGCCAGTTCCGGCTCGCCTTCGGCGAATCGCCGTACAGCTACCTGATGACGCGGCGCATCGAGCGCGCGATGGCGCTGCTGCGTCGTGGCGACCTCAGCGTCACCGAGGTCTGTTTCGAGGTCGGCTGCTCGTCTCTGGGGACCTTCAGCACACGGTTCACCGAGCTGGTGGGCATGCCGCCCAGCACCTACGGGCGCGACGCGACGGGCGCGATGGCGGGGATGCCCCCGTGCGTGGCGAAACAGGTGACCAGACCGATCAGGAATCGAGAAGCGCCGGGTCACGCAGCCGCAGCTAGTGTGACGCCATGGACATCAGCATCTACCAGGCCATGCTCCCGCACGACGACCCGGATGCCTCCCTGGCCTTCTATCGCGACACCCTCGGCTTCGATGTGCGCAACGACGTCGAATACGGCGGGATGCACTGGATCACGGTCGGCCCGCCCGACCAGCCCGGCACGTCCATCGTCCTGTACCCGCCGGCCGCCTCTCCCGGCGTCACCGACGACGAGCGCCGCACCATCGCCGAGATGATGGCCAAGGGGACCTTCGCCAGCATCAACCTGGCCACCACCGACCTCGACGGTACCTTCGAGCGGCTGCAGGCCGGCGACGCCGAGGTCGTCCAGGAGCCGACCGACCAGCCCTATGGGGTTCGCGACTGCGCCTTCCGCGATCCCGCGGGCAACCTGATCCGCATCCAGGAGCTGCGCTGAGCCGTCCGGCGAGCGCAACGGAGGTCGAACGACACATACGCAAACCGGTGTGAGGAGGTGCTTCGCGATGGTAGGGAAGAAACCGGCGACGAAGAGCACGAAGACGTCCGCCAAGCGCACCAGCACGAGCGGCAGGTTCACGGCCGAGGAACGAGCCGCGATGAAGGCTCGTGCCCAGGAGCTGAAAGCCGAAGAGCGAGCGAGCAAGAACCGAGCAGAGGGGGAACGCGAGGTGCTCGCGAAGATCGACGAGATGAGGGAATCGGATCGCGCCATGGCCAAGCGGCTCCATGCGATCATCAAAGCGAACGCGCCCGCCCTCTGGCCGAAGACCTGGTACGGGATGCCCGCGTACGCCAAGGAGGGCAAGGTCGTCTGCTTCTTCAAGAGCGCGGGGAAGTTCGACTCGAGGTATGCGACGTTCGGCTTCGAAGAAGCAGCGAATCTCGACGAAGGCGCCATGTGGCCGACCTCCTTCGCGCTGAAGAAGTTGACCCCCGCCGACGAGAAGAAGATCGGCGCGCTCGTGAAGAAGGCGGTGAGCTGAGGACTGAGCTCGCCACCGCCCGCCCGAGGCGGGAGCGTTGGTCGGGAGACGATGAGCATGGCCACGAAGAAGAACACGCAGTCGCCTGCGCTGCACGATGCCGACAGCCACGACCTGATCCGCGTGCAGGGCGCACGCGTGAACAACCTCAAGGACGTCACCGTCGAGATCCCGAAGCGCCGGCTGACGGTGTTCACCGGCGTCTCCGGATCGGGCAAGAGCTCGCTGGTGTTCGACACGATCGCCGCGGAGTCGCAGCGGATGATCAACGAGACCTACAGCGCGTTCGTGCAGGGGTTCATGCCGACGCTGGCGCGGCCGGAGGTCGACGTGCTGGAGGGCCTGACGACGGCGATCATCGTGGACCAGGAGCGGATGGGCGCCAACCCCCGCTCCACCGTCGGCACCGCCACCGACGCCAACGCGATGCTGCGCATCCTCTTCAGCAGGCTCGGGAAGCCGCACATCGGCTCGCCCAACGCGTACTCGTTCAACGTCCCCTCGGTGAGGGGCAGCGGTGCGATCACCGTTGAGCGCGGCACGAAGACGAAGACCGAGAAGGCGACCTTCACCCTGCTGGGCGGCATGTGTCCGCGCTGCGAGGGCAAGGGGGACGTGACCGACATCGACCTGACCCAGCTCTACGACGAGACCAAGTCGCTTGCAGAGGGCGCGATCACGATCCCTGGCTACACCGCGGACGGCTGGGCGGTGCGGATCTACTCCGAATCGGGCTTCTTCGACCCCGACAAGCCGATCCGCAAGTACACCAAGAAGGAGCTGCACGACTTCCTCTACCGTGAGCCGACGAAGGTGAAGGTCAGCAACATCAACATGACCTACGAGGGGCTGATCCCGAAGATCCAGAAGTCGTTCCTGTCCAAGGACGTCGACGCGCTGCAGCCGCACATCCGCGCCTTCGTGGAGCGGGCCGTGACGTTCACGACGTGTCCCGAGTGCGAGGGCACCCGACTCGCCAAGGAGGCCCGGTCGTCGAAGATCAAGGGGAAGAGCATCGCGGACGCCTGCGCGATGCAGGTCAGCGACCTCGCCGACTGGGTCCGGGGCCTCGACGAGCCGTCGGTTGCCCCGCTCCTCAGCGGGCTGCAGCACCTTCTCGACTCGTTCGCGGAGATCGGACTGGGCTACCTCTCGCTCGACCGACCGTCGGGCACCCTGTCCGGGGGAGAGGCACAGCGCACCAAGATGATCCGTCACCTTGGCTCGTCGCTCACCGACGTCACCTACGTCTTCGACGAGCCCACGATCGGCCTGCACCCCCATGACGTCCAGCGGATGAACGACCTGCTGCTGCAGCTGCGCGACAAGGGCAACACGGTGCTCGTGGTGGAGCACGATCCGGAGTCCATCGCGATCGCCGACCACGTCGTCGACCTCGGTCCCGGCGCCGGGTCGGCGGGCGGTTCCGTCTGCTACGAGGGTGACGTCCAGGGATTGCGGACGAGTGACACCACCACCGGCCGTCATCTCGACGATCGGGCGACCCTGAACGGATCGGTGCGTTCGTCTCCCGGCGCGCTGGAGATCCGCGGCGCAACAGTCCACAACCTCAGGAACGTCGACATCGACGTCCCGCTCGGAGTGCTCTGCGTGGTCACCGGCGTCGCCGGCTCCGGCAAGAGCTCGCTGATCCAAGGCTCGGTCGCCGGCCGCGACGGCGTCGTGGTGATCGACCAGGGCGCGATCCGTGGCTCACGACGGAGCAACCCGGCGACGTACACCGGACTGCTCGACCCGATCCGCAAGGCGTTCGCCAAGGCCAACGGCGTGAAGCCCGCGCTGTTCAGCTCCAACTCCGAGGGCGCCTGCCCCACCTGCAACGGCGCCGGTGTCATCTACACCGAACTGGGCTTCATGGACACGGTCGAGTCGACCTGCGAGGAGTGCGAGGGGAGGCGGTTCCAGGCCTCGGTCCTGGAGTACACCCTGGGCCGCCGGAACATCGCCGAAGTGCTTGCGATGCCGGTGATCGAGGCCGAGGGCTTCTTCGACGACGGCGAGGCCCGCACGCCGGCCGCCCACACGATCCTCGAGCGGCTCGCCGACGTCGGGCTCGGCTACCTCTCGCTGGGGCAGCCGCTGACCACGCTCTCCGGCGGCGAGCGGCAGCGGCTGAAGCTGGCCGCCCAGATGGGCGACAAGGGGGACGTCTACGTCCTCGACGAACCGACCACCGGCCTCCACCTCGCCGACGTCGAGCAGCTGCTCCGCCTGCTGGACCGGCTCGTCGACGCCGGCAAGTCCGTCATCGTGATCGAACACAACCAAGCGGTCATGGCGCACGCCGACTGGATCATCGACCTCGGCCCCGGCGCCGGCCACGACGGCGGCCGGATCGTCTTCGAGGGCACTCCCGCCGACCTCGTCGCCGCCCGCTCCACCCTCACCGGCGAGCACCTCGCGGCCTACGTCGGCACCTGACCCGAGGCCTTCGCGGAGACACGTCCTAGATCCGATCGATCGCGCGAGGCTCCATCCTCGGACCGAACGCCGGCGCGCGGATCCCACTCGACTCCAGGAGCAGCTGCACCCGGCCGCGGTGCGGGCGGTAGGGCTCGAGCAGCTCGAGCATCCGTTCGTCCGAGCCGCGCGGCTCTCGGGCCAATGCCCATGCCACGATGTTCGGGACGTGGTAGTCGCCCACCGACACGGCGTCCGCGTCCCCGAGCGCGATCCGCGCCACCTCGGCCACGGTCCACACGCCGATGCCGTGCAGCGTCGATAGCCGTGCCTCGGCCGCCTCGAGGGTGAGGTCGAAGGCCTCATCGATCCACGCGCTGCGCGCGCACACCGCTCGGAGCACCTCCGCCCGGCGGCGCTCGACGCCGAACGGGTGGAACGCGTAGTAGGGAAGCTCGGCGACCCGAACCGGGTCGGGCGGCAACGTGAGACCGAGCGAGCCGGGCGCGGGCTCGGCGAGCGCGTCCGAGAGCCGGCGGTACGCGCGGCGCGCCTCGTTGCCGGTGACCTTCTGCTCGAGGATCACCGGGATGAGGCGTTCGGTGATCAGACCCGTCCGCGGGATCCGGAGACCTCGGTTGCGGCGCCAGAGATCTCGCACCAGTCCCGGAGCGGGATCGAAGCCGGTGTCGTCGTCCTCGGCGCCGCACCAGGCGGGGGCGTGCTCGAGCATCCACGCGGCACCCGGCCCCCACGCCTCGACCTCGATGCCGTCGGCGGCCTCGGTGAACCGGACGGCCGCGGGTCCCACAGGCGTTCGCGAGGAGCGCTCGACGATCCCCCGGTCGGTGCGCATCGTGGGATCGCCTCGCCCGCGCTGCATCGGTCCGAGCGTCCGCCGGAGGTCGATCGGGCGGGAGGTCTGGACGAAACGCGTGGCCACGAGGAGGAGGCTACGCCCACCGAACCCGAGAGCCGACCCGCGAGCCGGCTCTCGGGTCGCGGCGGTCTACAGATCGTAATAGAGCGAGAACTCGTACGGGTGCGGCCGGAGCCGAACCGCGTCGAGCTCGTGCACCCGCTTGTACTCGATCCAGGTGTCGATCACGTCCTGCGTGAAGACGCCGCCTTCCAGCAGCCACTGGTGGTCCGCCTCCAGCGAATCGAGCACCTCCTCGAGCGAGCCGGGAACCTGCTTGACGGTCGCCTTCTCCTCGGGCGGAAGGTCGTACAGGTCCTTGTCCATCGGCTCGGGGGGCTCGATCTTGCTCTTCACGCCGTCGAGTCCCGCCATCAGCATCGCGGCGAACGCCAGGTACGGGTTGCACGACGGATCGGGTGTCCGGAACTCGAGCCGCTTCGCGCCAGGGTTCTTGAAGTACTGCGGGATCCGAACGCACGCGCTCCGGTTCCGCTGCGAGTACACCAGGTTGATCGGGGCCTCGTAGCCCGGGACCAACCGGCGGTACGAGTTCGTCGTCGGGTTGGTGAAGGCCAGCAGTGACGGCGCATGGGCGATCAGCCCTCCGATGTACCAGCGAGCGGTGTCCGAGATGCCGGCATAGCCGACCTCGTCCCAGAACAGGTTCTCGTCGTCCTTCCACAGGCTCTGGTGCGTGTGCATCCCCGAGCCGTTGTCCTGGAACAGCGGCTTCGGCATGAACGTCACGGTCTTCCCCGCCTGCCGAGCCGTGTTCTTGACGACGTACTTGTACTTCATGACGTTGTCCGCGGTCGCGAGCAGCGTCGAGTACCGCATGTCGATCTCGGCCTGGCCGGCGGTGCCGACCTCATGGTGGTGCACCTCGATCTTCATGCCGACCCTCTCGAGGTTCAGGACCATCTCCGAGCGCAGATCCTGGTAGTGGTCCATCGGGGGCAGGGGGAAGTACCCCTCCTTGTACCGAGGCTTGTAGCCCAGGTTCGGCTCACCGGTGATCTCCCGCTCGCGTCCCGAGTTCCAGACGCCCTCGATCGCGTCGAGGTGGTAGTAGCCCTCGTGCTGGTTCTGATCGAAGCGGACCGAGTCGAAGATGTAGAACTCGCACTCCGGGCCCCAGAACGACGTGTCGGCGACGCCGGTCTGCTTCAGGAAGAGCTCGGCCTTGCGGGCGACGTACCGCGGGTCGCGCGTGTACATCTCACCGGTGACCGGGTCCTTCACGAAGCAGTGGAGGTTCAACGTCGTGTGGCGTGTGAACGGATCCAGGTACGCGGTGTCCGGGTCCGGCACCAGGAGCATGTCGGACTCCTGGATCTCCTGGAACCCGCGGATCGAGGAGCCGTCGAAGCCGAGGCCTTCCTCGAAACTCTCCTCGGAGAGCTCGTGCATGGGGATGGAGAAGTGCTGCATGAGCCCGGGCAGGTCCGAGAAGCGCAGGTCCACGATCTCGGTGCCGGACTCCCTGGCAAGGGCCAGGACCTCCTTCGGCGTGACCATCCTCGCGGCGCCCCCCTCTCGTTCGGTCTTCGGACTCGCGGACCGCACAAGGGTAGTGTGCGTCGCCGTTCGGCTCGGACCCGGACCGGTTAACTCTTGGTTACGCGGTCGCGGGCGGGACGGTGACCGTGGACGTCGGACGTCTCGGCGTTTCGGGGGCGGGTTCCCAGTCGCGGATGATGGCGGCCCCTTTGGCGATGAGGGCTGCCGCGCCGCCGATCTCGATCACCCGGCCGAGCGGGGTCCGGAAGAACGGGTGTCGCAGGACCAGGGGCGTCACCAGCAGAAGCCCGCTCGCCGTCAGCGACCGAACACGCCGACCGGCCGGCGAGGCCAGGAACGCGCGGGTCTGCTCCGCGCCGCGCTCGATGGCCTCCTCTAGCGCGTCGAGGAGCTGCGTGAGCTCAGCGGTGGCATTCACGAAGGGGACCATACCCGGCAGGGCGCGTCTCGAACCGAGCGGGTCCGCTACACGTCCGCGGCGCGGTACCCGACGCCCCGCACCGTCTCGACAAGACCCTCGTGCGCGGGTCCGAGCTTCGAGCGGAGCCGTCGGACGTGGACGTCGACCGTCCGGGTCCCGCCGTAGAAGTCGTAGCCCCAGACCTCGCGCAGCAGCGCGGGTCGGGTGAAGACGCGCCCCCTCCGCTCGGCGAGGTACCGCAGCAGCTCGAACTCCTTGAACGTCAGGTCCAACGGCGTGCCCTCGAGGCTCACGCGATACGTGCTCGGATCCAGGACGATCGGGCCGAGGCGGATCGCCGTCTCCTCGCCGGTTCCTGTCCGCCGCCTGGTAAGTGCGAAGCGCAGACGGATCTCACCCTCGGGGGCGCCGGGGAAGATCACGTCGTCCGCAACCTCCTCCCAGGGGAAGCGGTCGACGTCCCTACGCTCGACGACCACGAGCACCGGGATCCGCGGTCCACGTTCGCGCAGGGCGTGCAGGACCGCGTGTCCCTGGCCGGGGTTCTCGGCGGCGTCGACGAGGACGGCGTCGGGCCCGAGCGCCAGAGCCTCGGCGACCGTCGCCACGGACAGGTGCTCCGTCTTGAGGTCGAGCAACAGCGGCGGGGCGCCCGGGAGCACCTGCGCCGGGGTGCGATCGGTGAGCAGGACGACGCGGATCACGGCGAACCGAGGGTACAAGCAGGCGCACCTCGGCGATAGGCCACCCCGGCGATACCCTGGGCCCGATGCCGCACGTGACCGTTCGCCTGTTCGCCGCGCTCCGAGAGCTGGCGGGTTCCTCCCACGTGGACGCGCAGGGCGACACGGTGGGAGACGTCGTGGAGGCGCTGTCGGCCCGATTCGGCGACCGGTTCGCCGGGGTCGCCCGGGTGGGATCTGCGGTGGTGGACGGGGAGCGAGCCGACGCCTCGACCCCGCTCGCCGAGGGCCAGGAGATGGCTCTCCTGCCCCCCGTGTCGGGGGGCTATCGGTGAGGCGACCGACCCTGAGATACTGACGGCATGTCCATGCGCTTCCAGCGGCTCCTGCTCGTGGTGAATCCCGTCGCCCGGACGATGTCCAAGCCGGTGCTCGCGGTGATCGAGAAGGCCCTGTCGGCCGACTTCCGGCTCGAGGTGGCCGAGACGAAGGAGCGGGGTCACGCCTCCGAGCTCGCGGCGCAGGCGACCGAGGAGGGCATCGACCTTGTGGTCGTGTTCTCGGGCGACGGGACGATCAACGAGGCGGTGAACGCCCTGGCCGGCACCGAGACCGCCCTGGGTGTGCTGCCCGGCGGCGCGACGAACATCCTGGTTCGAGCGCTCGGCCTCCCACTCGACCCGGTCGAGGCGACCGGCGTCCTGATCGCGAAGGCGCTCGATGACCAGGCCTTCAAGCTCTCGCTCGGCGTGGCGGACGGCCGGTACTTCGCGGTGAACTGCGGGGCCGGCGTCGACGCGGCGGCCATGCGACGGCTCGAGGAGAAGTTCCCCAAGACCAAGACGAAGTTCGACCGGGCGGCCTTCCGCGCGGTCGCGCGTGAGCTCCTGGTGGGCTACGCGGGCCGTTCGGCCGACCTGGAGGTGCGGATCGACGACGGACCGCCGCTCCCGTCCCTCTCGGTCATGGTCGGACGCACCGACCCGTACACGTACTACAAGGACCGAGGGATCCGGATGACGCCCGAGGCGTCGCTGGATTCGGGCCTCGACGTGCTCTCGGTCCGCAAGCTCGCTCGCCGGAGCGTCCCGAGGATCGCATGGCAGGTGTTCGGGTCGGCTCGCCACGTGCACGGCCGGGACATCGACTACGTCCACGACGCGCGGCACGTCGTCGTCACGTCGGAGACGCCGTTCCCGGTCCAGGTCGACGGGGATGCGCTCGGCGATCACCGCCGCCTGGAGGTGGACCTCGCGCCCGAGGCCCTCTGGGTGGTCGCCTAACCCCTCGCCGCGGAACCGCTGCCGGCTTCGCGCTGCTGGATCCCGCACTCCCATTTCGAAAGACCGGCCCAGCGACCCTCACGTTCGTGCTCGCCGGGGAACGGCAGCCGGGTGCATGGCGCGCATCCGATGGACGCGTACCCGAGGTCGTACAGGGGATTGTGGGGCAGCGAGTGCTCCCTCAGGTACGACCACGTGTCGCGGCGCGTCCACGTGGCGACCGGGTTCACCTTCACGATCCAGGATCCGGGCTCCAGCTCGTACCGGTCGACGATGGGTGCCGTCGCCCTGGTCGGGGACGAGTCGCGCCGGAACGCGGTGACCCACGCGTCGCGGCCTCGGAGGGCACCGAGCATCGGTCGCACCTTGTTGATGTCGCAGCACCGCTCCGGATCGCGTTCGTAGAGCCTCGGGCCGAACGCGACCGCCTGGGACCGCGGTGTGTGCTCACCCGCGAGCTCCACCACGTTCAGACCGAGGAGCTCGGTGAGCCGCCGCTTGAACGCGAGCGTCTCGTCGAAGTGGAATCCGGTGTCGAGGAACAGCACCGGCACGTCGGGACGGATCTGCGTCGCCATGTGCATGACGCACGTTCCCTCGGCCTGGAACGCCGAGGCCAGCGCGATCTCGCGGAGCCCCGACTCCGCGACCGCCCACCGAACGATCTCACGCGGGTGGGCCGCCTCGAACCGGTCGTTCAGCGTTCGGAGATCATCGTCGGAAAGGAGGGTGTCGGGCATCGAGGCCTCGGGTCGGGGTGCGACGAGTATAGGTCGCGGTCGGAGCTCACCCGACCCGCGGCTATCCTGAGGGACCGTTCTCCGAGTCGAAAGGCCGATGACCCATGCCCGACCACCAGACGATCGCTCCCCACGGGGGGACCCTCGTGGATCTGCTCGTTCCCGGGGAGCAGCGCGACCGAGCCCGAACCGAGGCGGACCACCTGCCCAAGCTCGTCGTGAGTGAGCGCGAGCTCTCCGACCTCGAGATGCTGGCCGTCGGCGCCCTGTCGCCGCTCACGGGGTTCGTGGGCGAGGCCGACTACCTGTCCGTCCTGGACACGATGCATCTCTCGAACGGGCTCGCCTGGTCGATCCCGGTGACGCTGTCGCTCACCGACGAAGACGTGAAGCGCATCGGCGCGGGGACCTCGGTGGCGCTCCTTCCGGCCGAGGGCGCGCCGCCGCTCGCGATCGTCGACCTGACCGAGGTCTTCAAGCGCGATCGTGAGAAAGAGGCGCTCGCGGTGTTCGGGACCGAGGACCTCGAGCACCCGGGCGTGCGAGCGCTCCAGGAAGCGGGCGACTTCTGCCTGGCGGGACCGGTGCGCGCGCTCACGCTCCCCGTCCACGACGACTTCGTTCGGTACCGCCTCACTCCCGCGCAGACCCGGGCCGAGTTCGCCGACCGAGGTTGGCGTACCGTCGTCGGCTTCCAGACCCGCAACCCGATCCACCGGGCCCACGAGTACATCCAGAAATGCGCCCTCGAGATGGTCGACGGACTGCTCGTGCATCCCCTGGTCGGGGCGACCAAGGGCGACGACGTCCCGGCGGACGTGAGGATGCGCTGCTACGAGGCGCTGTTCGAGGGCTACTACCCGAAGGACCGGGCGATGGTGTCCGTCTTCCCCGCCGCCATGCGCTACGCCGGACCCAAGGAGGCGATCTGGCACGCGATCTGCCGCAAGAACTACGGCTGTACGCACTTCATCGTCGGGCGCGATCACGCCGGCGTCGGTTCGTACTACGGCACGTACGACGCGCAACGGATCTTCGATTCGTTCGAGCCCGGCGAGCTGGGCATCACGCCGTTGATGTTCGAGCACTCGTTCTGGTGCAACGCGTGTGAGGGGATGGCCTCGCCCAAGACCTGTCCCCACGGGGAGGACACACGCGTGTCGCTCTCGGGCACGAAGGTGCGCGAGATGCTGCGGGCCGGGGAGCGCCCCCCGATCGAGTTCAGCCGTCCCGAGGTCGCCGAGATCTTGATCGACGCGATGCGGGACGGATGAGCGTCCGGTCGCGACACCCAGCGTTTGCCCGCTGACCAGCGGCTTTGGTAGCCTCGCGCCCGCCGGGCGGCGGCCGAAACCGACGAGGGGAGGGCCTACGACCGCTCGCAGGACCGCGCTCCGAACCTTCCTCGCGCTCGGCCTGATCGCCGCGACGATCGGCGTCGTCCCCGCGCTCGCCGGCACGAAGGACGAGCTCGACGCGGCGAAGGCCGAGCTCGCCCGGGTGCAGGCCGAGCTGGACGGCGCGACCGCGAAGCTCAACGAGGCCGAGTCGCGCCTGTCCACCACGAGGACCGAGATCACCGAGACGTGGGTCCGGATCGGCAGGCTCGGGGACCGCGTGCAGGCGATCGAGGCCCGCCTGAGCCGGCGGGCGGTCATCGCGTTCACCAACGGTCCGGCCAGCACGATCGACCTCCTGCTCTCGTCGGGTTCGTTCACCGACTTCACGGACCGACTCGAGTTCCTGGGGTCGATGGCCGAGGACGACGTCGACCTTGTCCTGGAGCAAGAGGTCGCACGCGAGGAGCTCCGTCGAGCGCGCGACGACCTGCTCGGTCTCGAAGCTCGGCAGGAGGCGACGGCCGAAGAGCTCGGACGCATCCAGGCGGTGATCGACGCACAGCTCGACCGGATCTCCGACCGCGTCGCCGAGCTCACCAGGGAGTACAACGCCGAGCTCGCGGCGGCCAAGGAGCTCGTCGTTCTGGGCCAGACGCCGAACCCCGACGGCTCGCTCCAGGTGTGCCCGGTGGCCGGGCCGAACTCGTTCGTCGACTCGTTCGGCTGGCCGCGCGACGGCCACACGCACCAGGGGATCGACATGATCTCGCCCTCCGGCACGCCCGTCGTCGCCGCACACGCGGGGAACGTGACGCATTCCTCGAGCTCCTCGGGTGGCATCCAGGCCTACGTCTACGGTTCGGGCGGGTACTCGTTCTACGCGCACCTGTCCGGCTTCAGCTCGGCGAGCGGCGGCGTCGGAGCCGGAACCGTGATCGGGTACGTGGGGAACACCGGCAACGCCGGTTCGATCAACCACCTCCATTTCGAGTGGCATCCCGGCGGTGGAGCGGCCGTCAACCCGTACCAGATGCTGCTCGCCGTCTGCTGATCCCGCCCCCGCGAGCAGCCCGGCGCGCTACGATGCGGTTCTCGTGAGCGAACAGAGCGGCAACCGACGGATCGACCGGATCCGGCGACCCGAGTTCGTCGAGGGCCTCGCGGACCTCTCGCTGGAGGACCTGCGGACGCGTCGTGACGAGTGCTACGCCGAGCGGGAGTACCTCTCGCTCCTTCGTCGCCTCGTCCAGGGACGCGCCGAGATCCTCCGCGCCGAGGTCGAGCGTCGTGGCAGCGGGGGCGAGGGAGGCAGTCTCGTTGATCAGCTCTCGACGATCCTGTCCTCGGAAGGCCAGGGCCCGTCCAGGGGCGAGGCCGTCAAGGTCGGCCTGCCCGAGGAGGAGATGCTCCTCGCCCGACGTCGGGTCGAGCGGCTCGTCGCCGACGCCGAGATCTCGGACCCGGGCACACTGGACGACGAGCGGCTGGCCGCAGCCGTCGAGCTCCTGGTGCGCGAGGAGCGCGAGGTCTCTCAGGCACGGAACGACGTCCTCCACGTGATGAACGCCCTCCAGGAGGAGCTCAAGCGGCGGTACCGGGACGACCCCTCGCTCGTCCTGTCCTGACCGAGCCCGACCACGGCTCCCCCGCCGCACGCTGTCGCCCGGGTGGGGCATGACCGTCCCAAGCATCCGACATCGCGTGGGCCGTGTGAGATCGACGCGGACCAGGGGTTTTTGGGTCTCGAGGCCTATGGACGCCCCTCGGCCGAAAGGCCAGGCTCTTGCACGACTCGCGCGCTCCGGCGCGTTAACGTGCGGCCCCTAACGATGATCGAACGAGACGCTCCCGGGTCTGGCCCCGGGGTCCAGACGGACCCCGAGCTGTCGACCGTCCAGGGGCAGCTCATCGTCTTCGCTCGCGAGCTCGGGGAGCTCTACCGTCTCGAGCGCTCGCGCAACGCCGAGCTCGAGACGGTCTTGGAGAGCCTCCGAGATACCTACCTCGCCACGATGAAGAGCCTGGCGGTGGTGATCGAGGCGAAGGACCAGACGACCCGCGGGCATCTGGATCGGACCCAGGTCTTCGGGCTCGCCCTGGCCCGGCGGGTCGACCCCGAGCTGGCCGGTTCGCCGACGCTCGGGTATGGGTTCTTCCTGCACGACATCGGGAAGGTCGGCATCCCCGAACACATCCTGTGCAAGGCCGGCCCCCTCTCGGTCGACGAGTGGACGGTGATGCGCAACCATCCGATCATCGGCGCACAGATCGTCGCGCCGATCGCGTTCCTGTCCGACACGGTCGAGCTGATCCGCCACCACCACGAGTGGTTCGACGGGACGGGCTACCCGGACGGCCTGGCGGCTGACGCGATCCCGCTCGGCGCCAGGATCTTCGCGGTCGCGGATTCGTTCGACGCCATGACCAGCGACCGCCCGTACCGCGGCTCGATCGGGGTCGAGCCCGCGCTGGCCGAGCTCCGAGGCGGCTCCGGGTCCCAGTTCGATCCCGAGGTCGTACGGGTGTTCGTCGACATGATCGAGACCGACCCACCCGACGACGAGCCGTTCCTTCACGCCCTCAAGCACGCGAGCTGACGTCCTGCCCCGAACCGGCACGAGCGGCGCTCGGTAGGCTTCGTCGCGTGCCCACGGCAGCTCCGATCGTCCGCGTCATGCGTTCGGGTGTGGAGGAGAGCATCCACCTCGGTCACGTGGTCGTCTGCGACCCCGAAGGCCGGGTGCTGGCCGCGCTCGGTGATCCGGATCGTCTGGTCTTCTCCCGGTCGTCGATGAAACCGCTCCAGGCGGCGGTCTCCCTCCGACGGATCTCCGAACCGTTGCCCGAGGATCTCGTCGCGGTCATGTGTGCTTCGCACAACGGTGAGCCCGTGCACGTTCGGGCCGTTCGGCGGCTCCTGCGCGTGGGCGACCGCTCCGAACGCGACCTCGGCTGCCCGCCGGACCTCCCGATCGAGAGTCAGGCTCGCCGGAGCGCCTCCCGGCCCCGTCGCGTCTATCACAACTGTTCGGGCAAGCACGCCGGGATGCTCGTCGCCTGCCAGCGTTCGGGTCTCGAGCTCGACGGCTACCTCCGGCCGGCCCACCCGCTCCAGCGCGAGATCGTGCGAGCGGTTCGATCGGCGACGAGCATCGACCGGCCGAAGATCGGGGTGGATGGATGCGGCGCGCCGGTCCATGGCCTCCCGCTGCGCGGGATGGCGACCCTGTTCGCACGCCTATCCAGACCCGAGCGCCTCGGTCGGCTCGGCGAAGATGCCGCTCGGGCGGTGGCGTGCATGCGAGCGACCCCGTACCTCGTCGCCGGTCGCGGTCGCTCGGACACGCGCCTCATGGACGAGGTACCGGGCCTGGTGTGCAAGGTCGGGGCGGAGGGTCTGCATTGCGCGGCCGTCCTCGGGGCCGGCATCGGCATCGCCGTCAAGGTGGCGGACGGGAGCGACCGCGCCGCGGCGCCCGCGCTGCTTCGGACCCTCGACCTCCTCGAGGTCATCGACGACGAGCAGCGGGTCCACCTGGCGTCGTTGGGCAGACCCGCCGTGCTCGGAGGCGGCCGCCCCGTGGGGGAGCTCGTGGCCGGGTTCAGGCTCCGACGACCCCGAGGATGACCCGCGGGAGCGGGCGTTCCCTGAGCTGCGTTCGGCCGAACCTCCCGTACGATGCCTTCGATGGGGAACGTGGGCCTGATGGAGCGGAACGGCGTTTCGGACGAGCCGCGGATCGCGGTCGTCAGCCTGCACACGTCTCCGCTGGACCAGCCGGGCTCGGGTGATTCGGGCGGGATGAACGTGTTCATCCGAGCCGCGGCCGAGCGTTTGTCGGCCGCCGGGGTGGGCGTGGACGTGTTCACGCGCGCGCGCGACGAGCGAAGACCCGAGGTCCAGGAGCTCGGGAACGGCTCGCGGCTCATCAACATCCAGGCCGGCCCCAACGCCCCGGTGCCGAAGGACGAGCTCCCTCGGTTCCTCCCGGAGTTCCTCGGCGGCGTCCTCAGCAGGGCGCGCGCCGAGGGATCGGACTACGCCCTGGTCCACACCCACTATTGGCTGTCGGGCTGGGTGGGTCGCAGCGCCCGCGAGATCTGGGGGGTCCCGCTCGTGGCCTCGTTCCACACCCTGGGCAAGGTGAAGAACTACTCGCTCGCGCGAGGCGAGCGGCCCGAGCCCCCGTTCAGGCTGTCCGGCGAGGAGCGGGTGATCGCGGATGCCGATCGGTTGGTCGCGGCGACGCCCGTCGAGGCCGCGCAGCTCGTCGGTCTGTACAGGGCCGAGCCCGATCGGATCCGGATCGTGCCCCCGGGCGTGGACCACGGGCTGTTCTTCCCTCGCGATCGAGGCGCGGCGAAGGCCCGCCTCCACCTCGCCGACCTCCGGCTGTTGCTCTTCGTCGGGCGGCTGCAGGCCCACAAGGGTCCCGACGTCGCCGTCCGGGCGGTCGCGGAGGCGGTGGCTCGCGACCCGGGCGGGAC
The DNA here is from genome assembly GCA_963731925.1 of uncultured Actinomycetes bacterium. Classification (GTDB taxonomy): domain Bacteria; phylum Actinomycetota; class UBA4738; order UBA4738; family HRBIN12; genus DASSJM01. Next base: position 95,830 of record CAVSXK010000001.1, on the reverse strand, counting down.
CCGCGACGTCGTGCTCGCGATCGTCGGTGGCCCGAGCGGCACGGATCATGGCGCCGAAGTAGCGAGGCTCATGGATCTCGCGTCCGCGCTCGGTGTCGGCGAGCGCGTGATCTTGTTCCCGCCGCAGCCGCAGTCGCGCCTGGCCGATTTCTACTCGGCGGCCGAGCTCGTCCTCGTGCCCTCGCGCTCGGAATCCTTCGGGCTGGTCGCCCTGGAGGCGCAGGCGTGTTCGACACCCGTGGTCGCTTCCGCGGTGGGAGGCCTCAGGTACGTGGTCGAAGACGGCGTCACCGGGCATCTCGTGGAGGGTCACGACCCGGGCGACCACGCCGAGAGGATCCTCGCGGTCCTCGGGGATCCGCAGGGACGAAGGCGCATGGGGGAGGCCGCGGTCGCGAGGTCGCTCGGCTTCTCGTGGGACGCCACCGCCACCGGGATGCTCTCCGTGTATCGCGAGCTGCTCGACGCCCGCGTTCGCGCCTGACGCATCGCGCGGAGACACGCAACTGGCGAGGGATCAGGTCGCGAGCGATCGCGTTCGCGATGCGCCGCGACCGACGCGCGCGCGAACCTCGTATCGACCGTCTTCCGAACGCGTTGCGCCGCAATGGGAACGAGCGCTCCGACGACGGGTGTTCGTGCAGTAGCCATGTTCTTGTCACTCTTTTCCGTACGCGATCTACCAGCACTTATGTACCGTGACCTGCGCGTTCGTCGGGTTGACCCGCCTACGGCGCGCCGGTACATTTCGCTCGCTCCGAGCAGCCGGAGCGGCCGAATCAGGGAACCGAGGCCGGGACCCCTGGGAAAGCCGTAAGGCCAACTGGGCGCACCTGCTCGTACGGTTGGGACAGCTAACTAGCTGTGCGGGTGGGGAGGCTCGGGAGGCCCCAAAGCCCAACGAAAGGGTGCTACGGCCAGGAAACCAAGACGGCTGCGAGAGGTTGCTCGGGGCACCTGAGCCCGAGGGGCCGACGGTGGCTGGAGGCTTCGGCTTCCGGCGAGCCGAAGGTCCCTCGGGTTCTTTCTTTCCCCCGCGGATGTCCTCCGCCGTCCATCGATCCCCGTCCCGCCGGGACCGGCGTGTCGTCGATGCGACCCTTGTTCGCTCGCCCGAGCGCGGCTACCGTTCCCAGGTCATGGCGTCCGGACCCGATACCCAGCCCAAGGCGGGGCGAGACCAGATCGTCGACGTGGCGATGCGGCACTTCGCGGAGCACGGGTACCGCGGGGCCCGCGTCGAGGACATCGCCGCCGAAGTGGGGGTGGCCAAGGGGACGGTCTTCCTGCGGTTCGGCACCAAGGAGGGGCTGTTCCTCGCCGTGTACCGGGAGGCCGTGGGGCAGCTCCCCGGGTGGCTCGACGCGCCCCCGGACGTCGTGGACGCCGGGTTCTGGACCGTCCTCGACTACTGGTTGCGTCGGACCGAGGAGTTCCTCACCGAGCAGTGGGTGGCGAACCGGGTCGCGATGATCGGCCGGTACGACACCGGGTTGGGGCTCCGCCGTCCGATCGACCGGCTCATGCGGAGCGAGGACCCCTACGGGACGCTCGAGTTCGTCGAGTTCGGCGTCCGCCGAGGCGAGATCCGCGACGACGTGGACGTCGAGATGATCGCGTCGATGCTCGATTGGGCGGCCGAGCGGTTCCAGGACGCGCTCGGCAGCGAGGAGCTCGATCCGGGTCTGGTCCACCGCAAGCCCTACCTCCCCGAACGGCGCGAGGCGAGGATCGGCGAGTTCCTGGAGCTCCTGCGCACGGGTATCTCGCCGGCCCGGGCGATCGATGAGTGACGAGCTCACCTGGGCCGACTACTACGACGAGAACGAGGACCGGGAACCTCGGGAGTTGCTGCTCGAGGCGCTGTCGAGGTTCGGGTCCGGTCCGCACGACGCCGTGGATCTCGGGTGCGGCTCCGGCATCGACACCCTCGCGATCCTCGAACGAGGCTGGCGGGTGTTCGCCACCGATGCCGAGGCCGAAGGCATCCGCCGGCTGCGGTCTCGGGTTCCGGCCGAGCTGACGCCCGCGCTCACAACGACGGTGGCTCGGATGGAGGAGGTCGAGCTCCCCGAGGCCGACCTGATCTGGGCGGGGTTCAGCCTCTTCTTCTGCCCACCGGGGCGATGGTCGGAGGTCTGGCCGAAGGTCCGCGCCGCGGTCCGTCCGGGTGGCCGTTTCGGCGGCCAGATCCTGGGCGAACGGGACACCTGGGCGTCCGACCAGGAGATCTCGTCGTTCTCCCGAGACGACGGCCGAGCCCTGTTCGACGGCTTCGAGATCGAGCGATTCGAGGAGGAAGAGGAGGACGGCGAGGCGTGCTCGGGTCCGAAGCACTGGCACCTGTTCCACGTGCTTGCCCGCCGGCCCGCGTGACCGGGTTCGGCCGGCGGGGCGTGACGCCGCGCCGCTCACGCGCCACGTGACCTCGACGCGCGACCGAGCGGCCTGCCAACATGGGCCCGTCCATCAAGGGTGACGGAGGTCGACCGGTGAGCGGATCGCCCGATCGGAAGGTTGCGTTCCTCGGCGGGGGCCGGATGGGGGAGGCCCTCGTGTCGGGGCTGATCCGGTCCGGCGGACGGAGCGCCGGCGAGATCATGGTCACGAGCCGGCGCGAGGACCGATCGCGGGAGCTCGGCGAGACCTACGGGATCGACTCGACGCTCTCGAACGCGGACGCCGTGGCGTGGGCCGACGTCCTCGTCCTCACGGTGAAGCCGCAGGACATGGAGGTCCTTCTGTCGCAGATCCGCGAGCACGTCACGCCGGAGCAGCTGGTGGTGAGCTTCGCGGCCGGGATCCGGACGTCGTTCGTCGAGAAGCACCTGCCGGACGGCGTCCACGTCGTTCGGGTGATGTCGAACGTCGCCGTCCTGGTCGACGAGGCGATGTCGGTCGTGGCCGCGGGTTCGAACGCCGAGGATCGGCATCTCGAGGTGGCCGAGGAGTTGCTCGGCTACGTCGGCAGGGTGATCCGGTTGAAGGAGGTCCACCTCGACGCCATCACCGCCACCAGCGGCAGCGGGCCGGCGTACTTCTTCCTGCTCGCCGAGGCGATGATCGAGGCCTGCATCCTGCTCGGCCTCTCGCGGGACGTCGCGACCGAGCTCATCATCCAGACGATGCTCGGATCCGCGAAGATGCTCCGCGACACCGGCAAGCACCCGGTCGTGCTGCGTGAGATGGTGACCTCGCCTGGCGGCACGACGATCGCGGCGATCCGCCACCTCGAGGAGGCCGGCGTGCGTGCGGCCTTCCTGAACGCGATCGACGCGGCGTGCCGACGAAGCGCCGAGCTCGCACAGGGCGGCGACGAGGACGAGACCTGAGGACGAGGAACGAGAGGAGTTCGAGATGGGGCGAGGGGACCGAGCGAGGGTGCGCTGGGCGCACGATCGCGAGCGGAGGAAGAAGGCGGCCGAGAAACGCCAGGCCGCCGAGCGCGGAGCCGAACGCAAGACGTCGAAGAAGTAGGGCTCGACCTCCACGCGGGGGAGGCTCGCTACTCGTGCTCGAGCCGCGCGACGATCAGCCGCGGTCGAGGGCCGAGTCGAAGGATCCTGCGGCGAATGGAAGCCGCCCCACGTCGGCCTGCACGAAGCGCCCGGACCCGTGCTCACCGGAGGCGATCGTGAGGGCATCGACCGACAGATCGATCCCCACGGACGTGGCGCCGAGCCCAGCGAGGAAGCCGACCTCGGTCCCGGCGCCGCAGCCGAGGTCGAGGACGCGGCCTCGGGTCGGGAACCATCCGTCCTCGATCGCCTGGGTGAGCTCGGGCGACGGCACCGACAGGTGCCAGTAGCGGTACTCGCCCGAGGCGTACTCGTCCGCCACCGGGTCGCTAGATCCGCCCGAGGCGGTTCCGGAGGATCCCGATGCCCTCGGCCTCGAGCTCGACCTCGGCCCCCGGCCACACACGGTGCTCGAACCCGGGGATCTCGAACGGTCCCGACGCGAAGGTCTCGCCGGGTTCCAGGCGCTCCTGCTTCGAGGCTCGAGCCACGTCGCGGAGCAGGCCGAGCGCCGTTCCGTTGAGGTTCCCCTTCACCCATTCCTCGCCGTCGATCCGGACGGTGACGAACGCCGTCTGCGGGTCGAGCTCGTCCGCCGTCACCACGCACGGCCCGATCGACAGCGGAACCCCGCGCGGAGTCGGCATCGGGTCGCCGTTCGCGCGCCGGGCGAGCCAGTCGCCCACGAGCGTGTACCCGAAGACGGCCGAAGGCGTCTCCTCCGCGGTGATCGCGTCCTTCACCGCCCGGCGAAGGACCGCCGCGATCTTCGGATGGAACTCCAGCCACCCGGCACCTACGGGCCACGGGATCTCCTCGCCCGGTCCGAAGGCCGGCCGGCCCCCCTCGACGGCGTCCGCCGAGCGCAAGGCGGTCGGCAGGAGCGCCGCGAGCAGCCGTGGCCGTTCGACGACGAAGGCGTCTGCCTCGTCGCGCTCGAGGGCTGCCCGGGCGGCATCGAGCACCGTTCCCCCGTTGCTCCTGACGAGCCGCTCCATCGTGTCGGGGAAAGCGGGGTGGCCGAGCAGGCTCGGCAGATCCACGACCTTCCCTTCCCGGAGCGCTCCCAGTCGCCGGTGCCCCCGCCGGTCGAAGGTCACGAGCCTCAAGGGAGGCCGATGATACGCCCGCTCGGGGGCCGAATCTCGGTATCGATCGGACGGTTCCCGCGGAGGGTTCCGACTTGGGGGACATACGGCCCGGCGGCTACGATTGGGGCCAAGGATCGAGCAGGTCACACCGTCTCTTTGCACCTACAGGAGGCAACCCATGGCAGAGGAAGGGTTCCGCATCACCTACGCCACGATGACGGCCGACAACGAGGACCTCCACAAGGCGTACGACGAGGGGATCGAGGTCGCGAGGTCCTGGCTCGGGCAGAAGCATCCGTTGTTCGTGGACGGCGAGCCCCGAGACGGCTCCGGCTACAAGGCCGCGCATTCTCCCGATCGACGGATCGCTGATCGGCGAGTTCGCGATGGGCACCCGGGAGGATGTGCGCGACGCGGTCGCCGCCGCGAAGGAGGCGTTCCACGCGTGGGCGAACCGTCCCTGGCAAGAACGCGTCGCGATCATCCGCAAGGCGGCCGACCTGATGTCCGAGCAGCGCAACGAGCTCTCGGCGCTGATGGCGATGGAGGTCGGCAAGAACCGGCTCGAGGCGCTCGGCGACGTCGAGGAGTCCGCCGATCTCCTCCGCTGGAACGCCAACGAGGTCGAGCAGAACGACGGCTTCCGCAAGCCGATGCAGTCGCTCGGCTCGCCGGGTGAGTACTACGACGTGCTGCGACCCTACGGCGTCTGGGCGGTGATCAGCCCGTTCAACTTCCCGATGGCGCTCGCGGCCGGACCGTCCTCCGCCGCGCTGGTCGCCGGCAACAGCGTGGTGTTCAAGCCGGCGCACATGGGCGTGTTCACCGGGCTGAAGCTGTACGAGATCTACATGGCGGCGGGCGTTCCCAAGGGTGTCTTCCACTTCCTCTCGGGCCCCGGCAGCGTCGTCGGCGACGAGATCGTGAACCACCCCGACGTTGCGGGGATCACGTTCACCGGCTCCTACGAGGTCGGGATGGGGATCTACAAGGGCTTCGCGAAGGACTTCCCCAAGCCGGTGATCTGTGAGATGGGCGGGAAGAACCCCACGATCGTCACCGACAAGGCCGACCTGGACAAGGCGACCGACGGCGTGCTGCGTTCGGCGTTCGGGTTCGGGGGGCAGAAGTGCTCGGCCAACTCGCGCGTCTACGTGCACCGGAGCGTGTACGACGAGTTCGTCCGCCGGCTGAAGGACAAGGCGGAGAACGTCAAGATCGGCGATCCGCTCGACAGGGACGTGTACCTGGGCCCGGTGATCGACGAGGGCGCCGTGGCCACGTTCGAGGACGCCTCGAACGAGGCGAAGAAGAACGGCAACGTGATCACCGGCGGTGAGCGGCTCACCGAGGGTGCGTTCGCCAAGGGAACGTTCGTGCAACCGACGGTCGCCGAGGTCCCGCTCGATTCGTGGATCTGGAAGAAGGAGCTGTTCGTCCCGTTCGTCTCGGTCGCGCCCTACGAGGACCTCGACGAGGCGATCCGTCTGGCCAACGACACCGAGTACGGGCTGACGGCCGGCTTCTACAGCGAGGACCGTGGCGAGATCGACCGGTGGTTGAGCTCGATCGAGGCGGGCGTGGTGTACGTCAACCGGAGGGCCGGAGCCACCACCGGCGCGTGGCCGGGCGTGCAGCCGTTCGGTGGCTGGAAGGGATCGGGCACGAGCGGCAAGGCAGGTGGCGGTCCGTACTACGTGCAGCAGTACCTTCGGGAGCAGTCCCGCACGGTGATCGAGGAGTGACCACGGCCGAGACGCTGGACCTCGCGGCCGCCCAGGCGCCGCGGCTGGTCACCGAGATCCCCGGTCCGCAGGCGCGGGCCAGGATCGAGCGCGACCACAAGGTCACGAGCCCGTCACTCCCACGCGCGTACGAGCTCGTGCCCAAGCGAGGGGCCGGTTCCGTGATCGAGGACGTCGACGGCAACCTGTTCCTCGATGTGAACGCGGGGATCGCCGTCACATCGACCGGCCACGCCCATCCCTCCGTGGTCGCCGCGATCCAGCGACAGGCCGAACAGCTCCTGCACTATTCGGCGAGCGACTTCTACCTCCCGATCTACTCCGACGTCTGCGAGGAGCTCGATCGGATCGCGCCGTTCGCCGAGGGTGCGCGCAGCTTCCTCACGAACTCCGGCACCGAGGCCGTCGAGGGCGCGATCAAGCTCGCCCGGTACGCGACGGGCCGGCAGAACATCATCGCGATGATCGGCTCGTTCCACGGCCGGTCCTTGGGCAGCGTGTCGCTCACGGCGAGCAAGGCGAAGTACCGGACAGGGTTCGGCCCGTTGCTGCCGGGGGTCTACCACACGGTGTTCGGCGACGAGCAGCACCTGGACATCCTGTTCCGCCGGCTCGTGGCCCCGTCGGAGGTGGCGGCGATCGTCGTCGAGCCCATCCTCGGGGAGGGCGGCTACGTCCTGCCCCCACCGGGGTGGTTCCGCTACCTGCGGGACCTGTGCGACCGGCAGGGGATCCTGCTCGTGGCCGACGAGGTGCAGTCGGGGATGGGCCGGACCGGCGAGATGTGGGCGATCGAGCACGAGGGCGTCGAGCCCGACATCTTGCTGGCGGGCAAGGGGATCGCGAGCGGGCTGCCGCTCGGCGCGATCGTCGCCCGCGAGCGCCTGATGACGTGGGACGTGGGCGCGCACGGCTCGACCTACGGCGGCAACCCGGTGGCGTGTGCCGCCGCGCTCGCGACGCTCGAGCTGATCGAGGGCGGGCTACTCGACAACGCGCGGGACGTCGGCGAGCTCCTGCTGAAGGGGCTGCGGGATATCCAGGCGCGGCGCCGCGAGATCGTCGACGTCCGCGGCCGCGGCCTGATGATCGGGATCGAGTTCGAGCAGGCCGAGACGATGCACGCGGTCGAGCAGGCCGCGTTCCGCAGGGGTCTGCTGGTCCTTGGCGCAGGGGACGCCGTGATCCGGATGTCGCCCCCGCTGGTGTTCCGACCCGATCAGGCCGAGACCGCCCTGCAGGTCTTCGACGACGCCGTCGCCGACGTCGTGGGCGGCTGACGGCCGAGCGTTCGATGGCCCTTTCGGTCGAGACCCTCACGTGGGACTGCCGGTCGCCGGAGGGCATCGCGAGGTTCTGGGCCGAGGTCCTCGGCTACGACCTCGTGGAGCTCGATGAGGAGGACGCCGAGATCCGCGACCCGAAGGGCGAGGGTTGGCCGATCCTGTTCCAGGCGGTTCCCGAGGGCAAATCGGTGAAGAACCGCCTGCACCTGGACCTTCGGCCCGCGACCTCGATGGCCGACGAGAAGGCCCGTGTCCTGGAGCTCGGCGCCCGGGAGTTCCGGTACGTGGCCGAGGGGGGCAGCTTCTGGACCGTGATGCTCGACCCCGAGGGCAACGAGTTCTGCGTCCTTCGCGGTCCGGAGGACGGCTGGAGCCCCGAGTGAGCGGGTGGGCGGGGACAAGCAAGCAGGCCACGATGGCCGAGGCGGTCGCCGAACTCGTCCGCGACGGCGACACCGTGGCGATCGAAGGCTTCACGCACCTCATCTGCTTCGCCGCCGGTCACGAGATCATCCGTCAACGCAAGCGCGACCTGACGCTCGCGCGCATGACGCCCGACGTGATCTACGACCAGATGATCGGCGCCGGCGTCGCTCGCAAGCTGATCTTCTCCTGGCTCGGCAACCCTGGGGTCGGCTCGCTGCACGCGGTCCGTCGGCGGATCGAGCAGTCCGACCCCGAACCGCTGGAGATCGAGGAGTACTCGCACTTCGGGATGGTTTGCCGATACGTCGCCGGCGCCTCGAACCTCCCCTTCTTCCCGATCCGCTCCTACTACGAGAGCGACATCCCCACGGTCAACCCGAACATCCGACCGATGCGGTCGCCGTTCGACGACGGGACGGAGGTGTACGTCGTCCCACCGCTCCGACCCGACGTGACGATCGTCCACGCGCAGCGAGCGACCGCCACCGGGGACACCCAGATCTGGGGTCTGCTCGGCTGTCAGAAGGAGGCGGCGTTCGCGGCCGACCGCGTGATCGTCGTCTGCGAGGAGGTCGTGGACGAGTCGCTCGTCCGGCGCGATCCGAACCGGACCGTCATCCCAGGCGTGGTGGTCGACGCGGTGGTCGAGCAGCCGTTCGCCTGCCATCCGAGCTACGCCCAGGGCTACTACGACCGGGACAACGAGTTCTACCGGGACTGGGAGAAGATCTCGAAGGATCCGGAGGCGCTCGAGGGCTGGTTGAAGGAGTGGGTCTACGGGCTGGAGAGCCACGCGGAGTACGTCGCCCGCATGGGCGGCCGATGGGAAGGGCTGAAACCCGGGGAGCGCCTGTCCGGCGAGGTGAACTACGGTGACTACTCGTGACCGGCGGAGCGGATCGATGAGCGAGAACGGCTACACGAAGAACGAGATGATGATCACGGCGAGTGCACGCACGCTCGCCGGGGAGCGCATCTGCTTCGTCGGTGTCGGGCTCCCGAACATCGTCTGCAACCTCGCGCAGCGAACGGTGTCTCCCGAGCTCCAACTCGTGTACGAGTCGGGGGTGTTCGGCGCCAGACCCGAACGGCTTCCCCTCTCGATCGGCGATCCCACGCTCGTGTCGGGTTCGACCGCGGTCACCTCGATGTTCGAGCTCTTCGCGTTCTACCTGCAGGCTGGGCTGATCGACGCCGCCTTCCTGGGCGGCGCCCAGATCGATCGCTTCGGGAACCTGAACACCACCGTGATCGGCGACTACGCGTCGCCGAAGGTGCGGCTGCCGGGTTCGGGCGGCGCGTGCGAGATCGCGATCCACGCGCGGAGGATCCTCGTCATCATGCGTCAGGCGCAACGCTCGTTCGTCGAGAAGCTCCATTTCCGGACGTCGCCCGGGCATTCGGGCGACCCGGCGCACGACCGCGCTCGGGGGTGGTTCGGGAGCGGTCCGACGAGCGTGGTGACGGACCTCGCGACGTTCGGGTTCGACGAGGAGACGGGGGAGATGACCCTCCTCACCGTGCACCCGGGCGTCTCGGTGGACGACGTCCGTGCCAACATGGGCTGGGAGCCGCGCGTGTCGGAGTCCCTCGGGCAGACACCGCCGCCGACCGAGGGCGAGCTCCGATTGATCCGAACGCAGCTCGATCCCCAGGGCATCTCCACCTCCTAGCGATGGCGAGCCCCGACGACCCCGATGCGCCGAACGCCGACGACGAGAGCCTGCCCGACGTCCGCGGGGAGCCCGAGCCCGCGTGGGTCGAGGAGATCCGTCGCGGCCGGCGGCGGCGTGCCGAACGCCTGAAGGCCGAGCTCGGCGGGCTCCAGCCGCCTCCCGACGGCGACGGGGAGGAGCCGCCGGCATGAGCCACGTGTTCCACCGGGTGTTGAACCGCAAGCTCCCACGGGCCGTTCGGGCCAAGGGGGTATGGATCGAGGATGCCGACGGGAGGCGCTACCTCGATGGTGCGGGCGGCGCGATCGTCGTCGGCGTCGGTCACGGTGATCGGTCGCTGGTCGACGCGATGGCCGAGCAGTCGGCGCGAACCTCGTACGTCCACGCGACCGCGTTCACGACCGACGCGCTGGAGTCCTACGCCGACGCCGTCGCGCCGCTCCTCCCGATGGACGATCCGCGGATCTACCCGGTCTCGGGCGGCAGCGAGGCCGTGGAGACCGCGATCAAGCTCGCGCGAGCGTTCCATCTGGCCCGCGGTGAGGCGTCGCGCACCCTGGTGATCGGGCGGCGTTCCTCGTACCACGGGAACACGCTCGCCGCGCTCGACGCGGGTGGCAAGGAGGCGCTGCGGCGCCCGTACGAACCGTGGCTGGGACGGTTCCAGCACGTCGACGCCGCCTACGAGTTCCGGTGCGCGAACCCCGGCCACCCTGCCGGGTGCGGTGCCTGGCACGCGGAGCGCCTGGATCGCGCGATCGTCGAGGCTGGCCCTTCCACCGTCGCGGCCTTCATCGCCGAGCCCGTGGCCGGCGCCACCCTCGCTGCGGCGGTCCCGACCGACGACTACTGGCCGGCCGTCGCCGAGGTGTGCCGGCGTCACGGCGTCCTCCTGATCGCGGACGAGGTGATGACCGGGTTCGGCCGGACGGGGCGATGGTTCGGCGTCGACCATTGGGGCGTCCGGCCAGACGTGCTGACGTCCGGCAAGGGGTCGACCAGCGGCTACTTCCCGTTCGGCCTCACGGCGTGCTCGGGCGAGGTCTTCGAGGCGGTTCGGGAGCACGGCTTCGTGCACGGTTTCACCTGGTCCCACAACGGCGTCGGTGCGGCGGTCGCCCATGCCGCGCTCCGACGCTTGCAGGACGGCGACCTGGTCGAGGCGAGCGCCCGCCAGGGGGAGCGGTTGCTGAAGTCGCTCTCGTCGGCGCTCGCGGACGAACCGTCGGTCGGCGACGTCCGCGGGATCGGGTTGATGGTCGGCGTCGAGCTGGTGGCCGACCGGGCGAGCAAGGCGCCCTTCCCCCGAGCGCTGCAGGCGACCGAGCGGGTGGTCGCCGCGGCCCGGGAAGCGGGGCTCCTCCTGTACTCGAGCACCGGGCACGTCGACGGCCGCGACGGCGACCTCGTCATGCTCGGTCCGCCGTTCGTCATCTCCGACGAGGAGTGCGACCTCGTCGTCGAACGGACCGCGGCGGCGATCGCCTCCCTGCGATCCGCGTGACCGGTCCCGCGGGGCTGGTGGTGTGTCCGCAGGCCCGGATCTACGACCACGGTCCCGAGCACCCGCTGCGGCCGCAACGCGTGCTTGTACACGTGGTCGCTGATCGAGGCGTGCGGTCTGCTCGAGCGCTCGAACGTCTCGGCCCTCCCGTGCCGCGCCGCGGAGGACGCCGAGATCGGGCTCGTCCACACGGATGCGTTCATCGAGGCGACGAAGCGGGCCGGGCACGGCGAGGTGGGCGAGTGGGGACGCTTCGGGTACGGACCCGGGGACAACCCGATCTTCCCGAACATGCACGAGGCGGGCGCGCTCGTCTCGGGCGCGTCGATCGTCGCCGCGGAGGCGGTACGCGAGGGGTCGGTGCTCCACGCGTTCAACGCGGCCGGCGGGCTGCACCACGCGATGCCGTCGCGGGCATCGGGGTTCTGCGTGTACGACGACCCCGCGATCGCGATCGCGTGGCTGCTCGCGCGCGAGGTGCATCCGATCGCGTACGTGGACGTCGACGTGCATCACGGCGACGGCGTGCAGGCGATCTTCTACGAGGATCCGCGCGTCCTGACCGTCTCGCTCCACCAGTCGGGCGCCACGTTGTTCCCGGGGTCGGGCTTCGTGACCGAACGCGGCGCGGCCGGCGCCGAGGGGACGAAGGTCAACGTTCCCCTCGAACCCGGCGTGGCCGACCGGGGCTGGCTCGCGGCGTTCCGCGAGATCGTCCCGCCGGTCGTCCGTGCCTTCGCGCCGAAGGTGCTCGTCACGCAGCTCGGATGCGATACGCACCGGACCGATCCGCTCGCCCAGCTCCGCCTCTCGACCCGCGCCTACCGGGAGACGGCGTCCGAGCTCCACGCGCTCGCACACGAGGTGACCGGGGGTCGTTGGCTCGCCACGGGTGGCGGCGGGTACCAGTGGGCCCGCGTCGTCCCGCGCGCGTGGACGCTCGCGTTCGCCGAGATGTGCGACGCCGAGCTTCCCGACGCGTTGCCCGCGTCGTGGATCGAGGAGGTCGAGCTCGACATCCACGGCGAGGTGCCGGTGACCTTCTCCGAGCCCCCGATCGACGGGGATCGTCTCGACGCCCGCACGGAGGCGACGATCGACGAGGTGAAGCGAACCAGCTTCCCCTTCTTCGGGCTCCGGCTTTGATGAGTACGATGAAGGACGTGAGTGACTTCGGAAGGGGCGGCGGGCGGGTGCCACACGAGCCCTACTCCACGAGGGAACACTTCAAGGAGCTCGAGGAGGATGTCCGGCACGACCGCGAGGCCGACCGCGTCGCGAGGGCTTCGTCGAAGCGTCCGTGGTGGAAGTTCTGGTCGAAACGGCGCTGACGGTCTAGCGCTCCTTCGCCTCAGCCCCCTGGACCAGCATCTCGAGGGTGTGCACGACGCGCTTGGTTCGCGTCTCGAGAGCATTCAGCCCTCGGTGGATCCGGTGGATCCATGCCGGCGGCTCATCGTGCCGACGCCCCATCGGTACAACGGCGGGATGAGGACGCGGAACGCTTGGAGCGCGGCCAGCGACCGGGGGATCGAGATCTCGGGCGCGGTGCCCTTCCGCACCACGTCCACGATGAGCTTCGCGACATCGTCGGGATCGAGCCGGACGAACGAGGGTCCCGTTGCCGGGAACCCCTCGGTGGGGGAGAACCCCGGGTTCACGCTGGTCACCAGGATGCCCCTGGGTCCTGAGCTCGTGGTACAGGGCCTCGCTGAACGCGACCACGCCGTGCTTGGTCGCACCGTAGACGGCCGCGCCCGGCGTCGCGAACCGGCCCGCGAGCGAGGCGATGTTCACGATGTGCCCGCGTCGACGCTCCAGCATCATCGGGAGGAACAGCTTCGTCCCGAGCACGACGGCCCGCAGGTTCACGTCGATCACGCGGTCCAGGTAGCCGATGTCTACGGTCTCGAACGGACCTCCGCCGCGGATGCCGGCGTTGTTGACCAGGACGTCGCATCGTTCGAACGCCTCGGATACGCGATCGCGGAGCTCGGTGAGGTCCGTGAGCTCCGTGACGTCGCAGCGGACCGGCAGGGCCGAGCCGCCGGCCGAGGCGATCCGCTCGGCGAGCGCCTCGAGCCGGTCGAGCCGGCGTGCCGCGATCACCACCCGAGCTCCGGCCCGCGCGAAACGCAGGGCCGCGAGCTCGCCGAACCCCGACGACGCCCCGGTGACGACCACGACCGAACCTCGGAGTTCCACTCAGTCCTCGCCCTCGAGCATCCGCGCGCCCCCTCGTACGATGGTGTCGATGGACGTTATCGGAACGCACGCCGCCCGCCTCCCGGCGCTCGACGATCGCTGGACGCCGAGGGAGTACGCGCGCGAGGAGCTGGTCGAGGGCCTGCTGGCGGGGGCCGTCGCCGGTCTCGAGGTCAGCCATCCCCTCGACAACGTCCTGCGCAACATCCGGCTCCTCCACGAGGGCGATCCGGACAAGCAGTTCGGGATGACCGGCCTCCAGAGCCTCGACCCCGACGAGATCCTCGATCTCGTCGGGAGGGCATCGGGCTTCGAGCCCGAACGCGCGGCGACGACCGGACCGGTGCCGGTGGATCCGGAGCTCGTCCTGGACGCCTGCGCGGCCGTCGGCGAACGGCTCGCGAACGCGGTTCGTCGCGGCGAGCGCGTGCTCCTGGCCACGGGTCATCCGGTGGGCCTCGCGCACCTGTACATCGAGGTTGGACGGCTCCTACGGGCCGGTGGGGTGGCGATCATCGAGCCGGCCGACGGGACGACGTGGCAGGACGAAGATCGTCACCATCCCTGGCAGATCCGCTACCTCGACGGCGTGGCGATGCTGACGGACCGGGCCAGCGCCCGGCACACGCACAGCGGGGACGCGATGGACCGGATGCTCGATGACGAGACCCCGGATCTCGTCTTCGCCGACCACGGGTTCGCGGGCGCCGCGATCGAGCGCGGCGTCGAGACCGTTTCGATCGCCGACGTCAACGACCCCGCGTTGCTCGTGGCCCATGCACAGGGACGGACCGGCACCGTCGTCGTGATGGACGACAACGTGGCGCCGCAGGCCTACTGGCCCTGCTTCCAGGCGATCGCGGCGCGCCTGCCCTGATCGCGGGGCTCCACGCCCATCACCTGACCCGCAGGTCTCGATGCCTTCGCTGGGACGCTCGCGTCGGGCGCCTGCGTGGCGGGCCGGATAGGATGTGCGTCATCTTGACGATCACACCCACTCCAGAGGCACGGTTCGAACGCGTGAACGGGGCCGCGCGCCCCATGACGACCATCGAGAAGCCGACGACACGGCTGTCCGAGCGGGGGGTTCCTCCGGCCGGATAGACGCACGCACGCGTGCGACCGGCCTCCGGGTGGGAGAACCCGGAGGCGGATGTGAACGAGCACGAAGCGCTCGTCGACCAGGCGGTGCGGACCAAGCACACGGTGCTCCTGATCGGCGGCATGGACACCGGCAAGAGCACCCTGTCCCGGGAGCTGCTCGCAGCGGCACTCGCGGCGGGCCGGCCCGCGGCGTACCTCGATGCGGACGTCGGGCAGAAGACGGTCGGTCCCCCGGCGACGATCTCGCTGAAGGTCGTTCGGAGCCCCGAGGACCTGGAGCCCGAGCTGCTCGAGATCCCCGACGCCCTGTACTTCGTCGGGTCGACGTCGGCGCAGGGCCACCTGCTGCCCGTGGTGGGCGGCGTCGCCGCCCTCCACGAGCAGGCCAAGCAGCTGGGAGCCGACTTCGTGGTCGTGGACTCGTCGGGGCTCGTGTCCGGGATCTCGGGACAGACGCTGAAGTACCACAAGGTCGAGGCGCTCAGGCCCGATCTCGTCGTGGGACTGCAGCGAGGAGAGGAGCTGCTCCCGCTGCTCGGCGTGATCCAGCGGTTCTTCGCGACGGAGGTCGTGCCCCTCGGGGTGCATCCGAGGGTCGTCCCGACCACGGTCGACCTCCGGGCCGAGAACCGCGAGCGATCGATGCGGCGGTACTTCTCGGGAGAGCTCCATCGGTTCCGGGTGAAGCCGACCGTGTTCATGCCGGCCCTTCCCCCGCTGTTCGAGCCCGCCGACCTCAACCGGCTGCTCGTGGGGCTGTCCGACGGCGCGGGTGCGTACACGGGGATCGGCTACCTCGAGCACGCGCCCGATGACGGCGTGCTCAGGCTGATCTCCCCCGTGGCAGAGGGGCCGAAGGCGCTTAGACTGGGGTCCGTCCGTCTGGATGCGTCGTACCGCGCCAAGCGCGTGGACCTCCGGAACCTGTTCGGATCGGAATAGGAGCTCGCTGCGTGCCGTCGCTGGTCAAGAAACGCCGCAAGAAGATGCGGAAGAAGAAACACAAGAAGCTGCTGAAGAAGACCCGCTGGCAGCGTCGCCAACAGGGCCGCTAGGAGGCCGGTTGCTGCGTGCGACGGCCCCGTTCGGGGTCCGTCCGCTCGGGGTGGTCGCGCTCTTCGCGATCGGCCTCGCGGCGTGCGGGGGTCCAGCGGCTCCGGATCTCTCGGGCTCGCGGGCCGTCACGTTCGAGTCGCGTGATGGCGTCGTGCTCGAGGGCCGCTTGTTCGGCGACGGGTCGACGGCCGTGGTGCTCTCGCACATGCGTCCCGACGACCAACGGTCGTGGTTCGCGTTCGCGAACCGTCTCGCGGACCAGGGCTACCTCGTGCTCACGTACGACTTCCGCGGGTATTGCCCCGGCGGCGATGGAGGATGCTCGCAGGGCGATCTCCAGGTCTCGGCGATCTGGCAGGACGTGCTCGGCGCGATGGACTTCGTGCGCTCGGAAGGGGCGACGAGCGTCGCGCTCGTCGGGGCCAGCATGGGAGGAACCGCCTCGCTCGTCGCGGCGGGGCAACAGGGATCCGACCCGGAGGTGGTCGTGACCCTCTCGGCGCCCACGTCGATCGAGGGACTGAACGTCGACGCCGCCCTGCTCCAGCGGGTGGCCGCGAACAAGCTGTTCATCGCGGGTGTGGGGGACGCGGCCGGCGCGGCGTCGGCCGAGCAGCTCTACGAGATCGCCCCGCCGCCGAAGGGCCCACCCGAGATCGTCCCCGCCGACGACCACGGCACCGACCTGCTGACGGGCTCGCGGGGAGAAGCGGTCCAACGCATCATCGAGACCTACCTCGCGCAGTTCGCACCGGCGTGACGCTCATGGTGACCGAACGATGGTCGGGAGCGGCGTGCCCTCGACGGGTCCGGGGTACCGAGGCTGGTCGCGGTTCGCGAGCGCGAGCTGGTAGATCGCCGTTCCGAGGATCAGCCCGAACAGGACGATGATCGTGATGAGCGTGAAGCGGCGCACCGGCGGAGGCTAGCAGCCGGGTGAGGGCCGGCCGCCGGAGAGGGCGAGGTCGTTCCGCCGACCGGATCAGGCGGGGAGCGCCAGCCCGCTCTCGCAGAGCTCGCGGTTGCGGGAGAGGATGCGGCGCAACGCCTGCTCGTCGTCGAGGTGACTCCGCAGATCGATCTCGAGCGAGATAGCGCCTTCGAACCCGCGCGTCGCGAGCGCCTCCAGGAACCGTCCGAGATCGAGCACACCCTGGTCCAGGGGCAGGTGCGAGTCCCATCCCTTGCCGGCGTTGTTCGACAGGTGGACGTGGGCGAGCCGGTCGCCGAGCCTCGAAAGCGTCTCGACCGGGTCGAGCCCCGCGACCGCGAGATGGCTGGTGTCCAACGTGACGTCCGGGAAGCCCTCGAGGTCCTCGAGCGATTGACGAGCGTGGAGCCGAGCGATGCTCCGGCCGCGGACGCGCAACGGGAACATGTTCTCGACGGCGATCCGCACTCCCCGTTCGGCCGCGACGGCGGACAGCCGTTCGTCCACCCAGGACCGGTACGCCGTCTGCCATCGGTACGGCGGGTGCACCACGACGAGCGGCGCCCCGACGCCGAGCGCGAGCTCGACCGCCCGGTCGATCTTCCCCACGGGCTCACGCCCCCACACCCGACGAGCCATCAGGAGGAAGGGCGCATGCACGGCGAGGACCGGCAGCGCGTGATCCTCGGAGAGCGCGCGCACCCGACCCGCGTCCTGCGTGTCCGGATCGCTCGTGACCATCAGCTCGATCCCGTCGAACCCGGTCTCCGCGATCAACGGGAACGCGTCGTCGAGCGGCTTGGAGAAGACCGAGATCGTCGAGCAGGCGATGGGTGGGCGGGGTCCGGTCACGGCGCGATGCTAGCAAGCGCCCCTTTCGGGCACGGCTATGCTGCGGGGCCATGTGGGTGTTCCCCCTCGCGGCGGCGCTCGTCGCCGTGCTGTTCTCGGCGGCGCTCGTGCGTCGGTACGCCGCCCGCCGGCACTCGTACGAGGTGATCTGGGCGCTGGCGCTGCTGATGTACGCCGCCGCGTCGCTGGCGGTCGCGTTCGGTGTCGCGAACGGGTGGACCTCCGGGGAGTTCCGCGTCTACTGGGCGCTCGGTGCGGTGCTGAACGTCCCGTTCCTCGCTGCAGGGCGAGCTCGACCTGCTGATCCCCAGCGCCGCGGCGTCCGATGGACGCTCTACATGCTGCTCGCCTTCATCACCGCCTACACGATCGCCGTTGTGCGAACCGCCGAGATCGATGCCGCCGCGCTCGCGGAGGACCTGCCTTCCGGCAAGGAAGTGTTCGGCGACTGGATCTGCCGCTCACCGGCTGCCCAGCTCGTCGCGATCACCGGCCTACGTCGTGTTGGTCGGCGGGACGCTGTGGTCGGCGTGGCGCATGCGAGGCCGACCGGAGCTCAGCGATCGATTTTGGGGGACGCTCCTCATCGCGTTCGGCGCGACGATCATCGCCGGGTTCGGATCCGCGTTCGCCGCGCTCGGCTATCTCGTCGCCGTTCTCGATCTCGTTGCTTGTCGCGATCGTCGTGATGTTCATCGGGTTCCTGCGCGCCGCCCGAACCGCACAGGTCCAACCGCGGTAACGGTCCGTCACGTTCGGTGATCCGGGCCGTGGGTCACCGCGAAGCATGCGTTGACCGCACCTTCGAGAGGGGGTGGGACCCGTCGGGGCCGGAAGGCCCGGCCCGCGGGAGCCGCGGTCAACGTCCGTTCCGATCCGATCAAGGAGGAGATCCCTTGCTGCGCAAGCATGCCCGAACGCGGGTGCTCGCGATGGCGGCATCGATCGCAGTGGTGGCCGGCTTGTACTCACTGGCGCCGCTGACGGGAGGCGCTTCCAGCCATCGCGAGGCCCCCCTCGTTTCGGCCGACCCTCAGATCGACACCACCGACGTGTGGGCGTTCGTGAGCGAGGATCGACCCGACACCGTCACCCTCGTCGCTTCGTGGATCCCGTTCGAAGAGCCGGCGGGAGGCCCGAACTTCTACGCCTGGGGCGACGGCGTCCGCTACGACGTCAACATCGACAACGATCACGACGCGAAGCCCGACGTGACGTACCGGTGGGTTTTCTCGAGCCAGTACCGGAACCCGAACACGTTCCTCTACAACACCGGCCCGGTCACGTCGCTGAACGACCGGGACCTGAACTTCTACCAGACGTACGACCTGACCCGGATCGACCGCGACAACGGTAGGAAGCGGACGCTCGTGGATGACGCGACGTCGGCACCGTCCAACGTCGGCGCGGCCTCGATGCCGAACTACAACAGCGGTCTGTTCGACGCGGCCACGGAGGAGTTCGGCGCCGCGCCCAGCAAGACGTGGGCCGGTCAGTCCGACGACGCGTTCTTCCTCGACCTTCGCGTGTTCGACCTGCTGTACGGCGCGGACCTCTCCGAGGTCGGCGACGACACCCTGGCCGGCTTCAACGTGAACACACTGGCCCTGCAGGTTCCGAAGACGGACCTCGCCAGGGGCGGGGACGCGAACGCGAACCCGATCATCGGCATCTGGAGCACGACATCTCGCAAGAGCACGCAGATCCAGAAGGCCGACGGATCGACGAAGGCCAACGGCGAATTCGTTCAGGTCTCGCGCCTGGGCATGCCACTGGTGAACGAGGTCGTGATCCCGGTCGGCCTGAAGGACTACTTCAACGGATCCAAGCCCACGGCCGACGGGGCGGCGCTGCCGCTCGTCCAGGACCCGGAGCTCCCGCACCTGTTGAACGCGATCTACGGGCTCGCGATCCCGGACTCCGATCCGGACACGGCCGGCATCCAGCGGGACGACCTGATCCAGGTGTTCCTCACGGGCGTCCCCAAGTTGAACATGCCCGACGGCGGAACGCCGAGCGAGATGATCCGCCTCAACATGTCGATCCCGCCGTGCTCCATGACCTGCTCGAGCCTCGGGGTCCTCGGCGGCGATCTCGCCGGATTCCCGAACGGGCGTCGCCTGGGGGACGACATCATCGACGCGTCGCTCCGCGTCGTGCTCGGTGTGCTGCTCCCGAACCACGAGCCCATCGCCGAGACGATCGGTGACGGGGTGGACGCCAACGACGTGCCGTTCAACAGCTCCTTCCCGTACGTCGCCTACCCGCACTCGGGTTCGGACGCCGACCCTCACTGACCCAAACCGGCAGGGGCCCGGCCGCCGGCCGGGCCCCTGCACCACCTGACCATCGGGGAGCGAGGATGCAGACGATCGGGAAGACGGTGACCGCGGCGGCGATGGCCGTCGCGCTCCTCGTGGCCGGCGCGATCGCGTTCGGCCCGACCGCGGACGGGCCGACAGGCGACCTCGGCACGTCGGTGTCGAACCGATCCTCCTCCGCGCTGCTCGCGCCGGTCGTCTCGGCAGCGTCGCTCGACGGGACGATCGCCTCGCTCCAGGATCGTCTCCGCGCCGTCCCGGACGACTGGCGAAGCTCCGCATCGCTCGGGCTCGCCTACGTGGCGCAGGCGCGAGCGACCGGCGACCCCTCCTGGTACCCGAAGGCCGAGGGCGTCCTCGCGCGATCGCTCAGCGTGAACGCCGACGACAACGTCGAGGGCCTGCTCGGTCTGGGGATGCTGGACCTCGCGCGTCACGACTTCTCCGCCGCCCTGCGCCGTGGCCGCCGGGCGGCGGCGCTCGACCCACACGGAGCCGAGGCCTACGGCGTGATCGGCGACGCGCTGCTCGAGCTCGGCAGCTACGACCGCGCCTTCCGAGGCGTTCCAGACGATGGTGGACACCCGGCCCGATCTGTCCTCGTACGCCCGCGTGGCCTACGCGCGTGAGCTCGTCGGCGACGTCCGAGGCGCGGAGCGGGCGATGCGGATGGCGTTCGACGCCGCCGGGACGCCCGCGGACGCCGCGTGGACCGCGTACCAGCTGGGTGAGCTCGCGTTCGGTTCCGGCGACGTCCGCTCGGCCCGGGGGTGGTACGCGCGTGGGCGCGAGCTCGACCCTTCGTACGTGCCGAACCTCGCCGGTCTGGCCAAGGTCGCCTGGGCGCGGGGCGACGACGTGCTCGCGGTCGAGCGCTTCACGGACGTCGTCTCCCGGTACCCGTCGGCGGAGTTCGTCGCCGCGCTCGCCGACCTGTACCGCGCGACGGGACGGCAGGCGCTCGCCGAGCAGCAGGAAGACGTGGTTCGAGCCATCCACGAGCTCGCGTCGGAGAGCGGCGTGAACGTGGACCTCGAGCTCGCGCTGTTCGACGCGGACCACGGCCATCCGGCGCGCGCGCTCGGGGCCGCTCGGGCCGAGTGGGGGCGCCGGCAGAGCGTCCACGTCGCCGACGCGTACGCCTGGGCCCTGTACACGAACGGCCGATACGCCCGCGCATCGGCGCTCTCCGAGCGTGCGCTCGCGCTCGGCACACGGAACGCGCTGTTCCTGTTCCACGCGGGGATGATCCGGCTCGAGCTCGGGGACGAGCGGGGAGCCGCCCGCTACCTCTCGTCTGCGCTCGCCACGAACCCGAACTTCTCGATCCAGCACGCGGACGCCGCGGCCAAGACGCTCGCGAGACTGGAGGCGGGTCGATGAGACGATCCGTCCGCCGAGCGATCCTGCTGGTCGGCGTGGTCGCGGTCGTGCTCTGGGCTCCGAGCACCGCCGCGGCCCATCCGCTCGGCAACTTCACGGTCAACCGGTACGCGGGCATCGAGCTCACGCCGGGCGAGGTGCGGATCGACTACGTGGTCGACCTGGCCGAGATCCCCACGGTCCAGCTCCGCCCGGAGATCGACGCCGACGCGGACGGGGCCCTCACCCAAGCCGAACGCGCGGGGTGGGCCGCTCGCACCGCGCCCGATCTCGCGGTGGGTCTGACGCTCACGGTGGCCGGAGCGGAGGTGCCGCTCGACGTCGTCTCGGCGTCGTTGCGTGTGCGCCCCGGGCAGGGAGGGCTCGACATCCTCCGGCTGGAGGCGACGTTCGCGGGACCGCTCCCGTCGGAAGGTGAGCTCGTGTTCGCCGATACCAACTTCGGCGACCGGATCGGCTGGCGCGAGGTGACCGCGGCCGGTGCCGACGGCACGGCGGTCGTCGACTCGACGGTCCCCCAGAGCAGCGTGTCGAACGCACTCCTGTCGTACCCACAGGACCTCCTGGCGAGCCCGCTGGACGTCCACCGGGCGACCGTCGCCTTCCAGCCCGGCGTCGCTGCTCCGATGGCCGGAGGTTCCGAACGCGACGAACCGACCTGGTCGCGACCCGACGTCACCGGTGGTGCCTTCGCGGGTCTCGTCGGACGGACCGGGCCGTTCATGCTGGTGGCCCTGCTCCTTGCGTTCGGGTTCGGCGCGCTCCACGCGCTCGGGCCCGGCCACGGCAAGACGCTGATGGCCGCGTACCTGGTCGGGGCCGGCGGCCGTGCCCGTCACGCCGTCGCGGTCGGGGGCTCGGTGGCCGTGATGCATACGGCCTCGGTGCTTGCGCTCGGGTTCGTCGTGCTGACCGTGACCGAGGTGTTCGCTCCCGAACGCGTGTACCCGTGGCTCGGGCTGGTCTCCGGTCTGATCGCGTTCGCGCTCGGAGCGGGCCTGCTCGTGTCGCGGCTCGGCGGGTGGAGCGAACGGGACCCGGCCCACGTCCACGACCACCCACATCGCCAGGGCGCCCCAGTGAGCACCCACACTCATGCGACACAGGGCGGTCGCACCCCGTCGAACGCGTACGGAAATCACCACGAGAGCCCCGGCCCATCCGAGCTCATCTCCCGTCGGAGCCTGACCGCCCTCGCCGTCGCGGGGGGCATGCTCCCGTCGCCCACGGCGCTCGTCGTCCTGCTGGCGGCGGTCGCCGTGGATCGCGTGGCCTACGGGCTCGCGTTGATCGGCGCGTTCAGCCTCGGGCTCGCGGCGGCCCTGGTTGCGGTGGGGATCGTGGCGCTCCGGGCTCGGGACGTGGTTGCCGGCAGGATGTCCGGCAGGACGGCTCGTTTGGTGCCCGTGCTCTCCGCCGCCTCGATCGCGTTGCTCGGCTTCGCGCTGACCCTGCGCGGCTTCACGCAGATCTGATCGGTGCGCCGAGGCCTATAGGACCGGGTCCGGATCCGTCGTGTCGGTTTCTAGAGCGAGCCGAACCAGCTTGGGCCGTCGGTGTTCGGCTCGGACGGAGGCGGCCCAGCAGCCTCTTCGGTGATCCAGATCTCGTCGTAGCGAGCGACATCCACCTCGAGCTCGAGGAGCACCACGCCGTCCTCGGGCCAGAACATCTCGCCCACGGGCTCCCACCCGTCGTCGTTCCCGAGCCAGAGCTGGTACGCCCGACCCGGAGCCGGCTCGGGGCAGTACTCGGCGGCGATGTACAGGCGGCGGACGTCGGGGGCGGACACCTCGACCATCCCGCTCTCCGGCGGGGTCTCGTCCTGCGGGGTCACGTGCACCGGTTGCGCGCCGGGCGAGCGCATCGCGGACAGGATCTCGAGCGCGGTCCCCGCGCGCGTCTGGGCATCCGAGAGCCGGTTCCCGAGCACGAGCGAGAGTCCTCCCAGGGCGACCAGTGCGACCGCCGAGGCGGCGACCGCGACGAGCGCGCCTCGCCTCGGCGTCCTGCCGGCGAGGGGAACCTCGTCGATCGCGCGGTGGATCCGGGGCAGGAGGGTCTCGGGAGGGTCGACCGGGGCCGCCGCGAGCGCGAGGTCGCCGGAGACGGCCTGCAGCTCGTTCAACGTCGCACGGCACCTTCCGCACGAGGGCACGTGCTCGGCGAGGATCCGGTCGGCCTCGGCGGCGTCCTCGCCGGAGAGCGAGAGCAGCACGTAGCCGGCCAGGAGCTCGTCGATCCGCTCGTGATCCTCGCTCAAGACCTCACTCCTCTCGCAGGGCTTCCCGCAGCTTCCGCATCGCCGCCAGCGTCCTCGTCTTCACGGTTCCGATCGGGATGCCGAGCTCCTCGGCGATCCGTGCCTGCGTCTTGCCGTCGAGATACGCCATCTCGAGCACCTGTTGCTGCGCCGGAGGAAGGGTCGTGAGCGCGGCGCGAACCTCCTTGCGCCGAACGCGCAGGTACGCGTCCTCGACGACGTCCTCCGCAGGGTCTTCGCCGGTCGCGGGCTCGAGGTTCGCCGCCCGCTCGGTGCGTCTGCGCAGACGTTCCTCGCGCCGGACCGCATCAACCGCGCGATGGTGGACCAGGGAGAGGAAGAACGACCGGAACGCGCCTCGCGTGGGGTCGAACGCCTCGGGCGCTCGCCACAGGGCCAGGAAGGCATCCTGGACGACCTCCTGGGCGATCAGGTCCTGCGAGGTGACGCGCAACGCCACCCCGTAGGCCGAGCGGGCGTACCGGCGGTAGAGCTCGTCGAAGGCCGATCGTTCGCGAGCGGAGACCAGCCGGTGGAGCTCGAGATCGTGCCGGTCGTCCTCTCCCACGGGCTGTTCCTACCACACGGCGACCACCGCTCCCTCGCTAGCATGCGACGGTGCCCGAGGTCCTGATGTACTCGCGACCCCGATGCGGCCTGTGTGACGAGGCCCGCGAGGTGATCATGGCGGAGCGGGCCAGGACGCCGTTCGACTACCGGGAGCTGGACGTCTCCGGGGACGACGAGCTCGAGCTCGAGTACGGGATCCGGATCCCCGTGGTGCTGGTCGACGGGCAGGAGCTGTTCGAGATCCGCGTGGACGCCGACCGCTTCGCGGAGGCCGTGGCGACCTAGTGCATTCGTGAATCGGATTCACGAATGCACTATCATCCCCGGGCGTGATCGAACGTTCGATCCCGGAGGCCACGGTGGGAAGGCTGCCCGTGTACCTCCGTGCGCTGGTCGAGCTCGCGGAGTCGGGGTCCCCGACGGTGTCCTCGGAGGAGCTCGCCGAGCTGACCGGCGTGAACTCGGCCAAGGTCCGCAAGGATCTGTCGCACCTGGGCTCCTACGGGACGCGAGGCGTCGGCTACGACGTCGCGTACCTCGTCCATCAGATCCGACGCGAGCTGGGGCTCACACAGCACTGGTCGATCGTGATCGCCGGGATCGGGAACCTCGGGCACGCGCTCGCCAACTACCGGGGGTTCGCGGAGCGCGGGTTCCGGCCGGCGGCGCTCGTCGACAACGACCCGGAGAAGGTGGGGGAAGACGTCGGTGGTCTCCGGATCCGTCCGCTGGAGGACCTGCCGGTCATCGCTCGCGACCACGACGTGTTGATCGGGGTGATCTGCACGCCCGCGCCCGCCGCGCAGTCCGTCGCCGACGCGATGGTGGAAGTCGGCGTTCGGTCGATCCTGAACTTCGCGCCGGTGTCGCTGGTCGTCCCCGAGGGGGTGTCGGTCCGGAAGGTGGATCTGGCCGTCGAGCTCCAGATCCTCACCTACTACGAGCAACGCAAGGCCGCGCTCGCCGAGGTCAAGGGTCGGCGCAGGGCATCCGCGGACGCCTAGCCGGATCCGTGGGACTACTTCGCGATCGTGAACCAGAGCGCGATGAAGATCACGATCACGGTCACGCCGAACAGGATGAACTGGACGGCCCCCTGTTCGATCAACGGCGCGGCTTCCTGCGCGAGCATCGGTCCTCCTAAGCGGGTCCGTACCACGGCGGGGCCGTCCCGCCCGTCAGGATCTCCTTGCGTTTGCGCTCCGCCCGGTCCAGGAACGGGAGGTGGGCGCCGAACAGCAGCGTCGAGCCGATCAGGAACATCCAGGAGTAGCGGTCGACGCTGCCCGAGTCGTGGCGGAGGTAGACCGTGAGGATCGGCCCGCCGTCGGTGAAGAACGCGTGGGCGGCGGCGAGCGAGACCCCGTCCTCGGTCGCGAAGAACTCGATGTTCTGGACGGTGAAGTCCGTCGTCGTGAGCGCCCCGGGCTCGTGCTCGCCCTTGCCGAGCTCCTCGTTCGCCTGCTCCGCGAGGAAGCCCTGCGTCGCCGACGTCACCGACTGGACGGACGCCGTGTCCTCGTCGTTGTCGCCGGGCTCGCGCCACCCGTCGCCGGGGTACTCGGCGAACGCCTCGAAGACCGGCTCGGGATCGGTCCCGGCCGACTCGACCACCCACGCGGGCTCGGTGCCGCGCGGACCGAGGTTCACGGGCGTGTCGAGGCCCTGCGAGAAGAAGCCGAACGTCCACAGCGACGACAGGATGATCATCCAGCCGAAGAACGAGACCGCCAGGACCAGGTACCCCATGCGCCGGCCGAACACCGCCGCGAGCACGAGCAGGATGCTCCCGACGAACAGCACGAACGACATGATCACGGTGAGCCCGCCCTTGATCAGGGTCTCGCACCCGATCTCGAACCCGAGGCACCCGGCTCCGATCATCAGAGCTGGACGTTGGTCGTCGGGTTGGGCTTGTCGGCGAGGTTGCCGTTCAGGAACTCCTCGACCGCGGCGTCGACGGCCTCCGGGTTCGTGCACACGTTGTGCTCGAACGGGACCTGCTCCTCGTCCTGGATGCTCACGAGGTAGTTCACGATGTCGTTGATCTGCTGGTCGCCGAGCGCGCCGGCGTACCGGATGCTCCACGAGGGCATCAGCCCGCGGCCTTGATCGATCGTCGTGTAGATGTCGCGGAGTCCGTAGATCGCCGCATGACCGGTGAACGGCCCCCCGCACACCGTGGTGAGGTTCGGCGTCGGGACAACGTCGTTGGGGTCGTCGGGGGTGAGCGTGTTGAGGATGAGCGACCCCTCGAGCGTCGGCCCGTGGCACTGCACGCACCCGACGCCGCCCTGGTTCTCCTCGGTGAACAGCTGGACGGCGGCCGCGCCCCGTGCGATCGCATCGTCGGTCAGGTCCTGCTCCTGATCGAGGTTCTGTTCGGGTTCGAGCAGCCAGACGGCCGGCATCCAGATGACGAAGAACAGGACGAGCACCACGCCCCAGCCCTGGAGCTTCTGCAGGAGCGGCGTCTCCAGGTCCGGGTCGGACGGTCCCGGGCGCATCGCGTTGGGGATGTCGGCCTCCTGACGAGCTCGCCCGCGAAGGACGAGGATGGCGCCGGCGATGGCCACGAAGATCGCCCCACCGACCGCCAGGACGATGCCCTGGGCCTGGGAGAGGCCGAGCATCACTGCACCGCCACGCAGAACGGGCCCGACGGCGGGTCCTTGATCGTGTCGGCACCCCGTGGAGGCCCGAGGATGACCTCGGCCGTATCGACCAACACGTCGCCGGTCTCGCTCACCGAGACCTTGAAGCGGTCCAACCCGTGCGGCGCGGGGCCGAGCTTGTACTCGCCCGCGGTGTTGTACTTCGAGCCGTGGCAGGGGCACTCGAACCACTGCGACTGCTGGCAGAACGGGACCCGGCAGCCGAGGTGCACGCATCGCTGGTACAGCGGCATGATCCCCTCCGCGGTGACGCCCTCGGCCGCGTAGTCGACGTCGCCCTCCGGCTTGCCGTTGTACTTGACGATGTAGAAGCGTCCGGTGCCCGAGTAGAACGGCAGGTCGTTGTCGTTGATGAAGGCGAGGATGTCGTCGAGCTTGCCCGCGTTGATCACCGAGCCGAAGCCGCCGCGCAGGTTGGGCCACAGGAACGCGATGGTCGCTCCTCCGAACTCGGCGCTGAACACCAGCACCGATGCGACGAGCGAGCGCCGGAAGAACTCGCGCCGGCTCACCGGCTTGGGCGCCGGCGGGGCTGGCTCGCCGAGGATGGCGGCGCTGGCCGCGGCGTCCGCCTGACGCTGGGCCTTCCTCGACCGGGCGAACGAGAGCCCGAAGAAGATCGCGAACAGGTCGATGACCACGATCACGACGATGGCCGCGACGGTGCCGCTCGAGAGCGCGAGGACGGGTGTCATAGCTCGAAGAAGATCCCTTGGGCCCACGGCCAGACCCAGTTGTACCCGGTGCCGCGGAAGAACGATCCGATGATCGTGAGCGTCGCCCCGAACATCAGCAGCATCGTGAACATCGTGATCGCGATCTTCCGGTCCCCGGGCTTTGTGCTCGGGTTGCGGTCGACGTACGGCGCGACGGCCAGGGCGAGCAGCACGAGCGTCGGGGCGAACAGCACCCCCGCGACCATCGGGTGGAAGTAGCGCAGGAGCTCCTGCAGTCCGAGGAAGTACCAGGGCGCCTTCGAGGGGTTCGGCGTGAGGTTCGGGTTCGCGAGCTCGCGCAGCGGAGCGTTCACGAAGGTCGAGAAGATCGTGAGGGCCGCGAGCACGATCAGCATCGCGACGAACTCCTCGATCAGCAGGTGCGGCCACACGTTGATCCGGTCGCCCTGCTCGCGTTCGACGCGCTGGATGCCCTCCGGAGGGACGAGGGCGAGCAGCCGGTGCTTCTCCGGCGCGCCCTTCTTCGCCTCGGGGACGTTGCCCGTGGGCGCGGGCGCCTGGCGCTCCGGAGCGGTTACGGTGGCCGTGCCGGCGGGCGCGGTGGCGACCGCCGCGACCACGGGAGCCGCAGCCGGCGTCGCGGCGGCGGGTGGGGGTGCGGGAGCGGGACCGGCCGCGGCGGTCGCCGGAGCTGCGCCTCCGTCGCCGCTCGGGGCGGGGGCGGGGGTCGCTGCGGGCGCCTCTCCCGACTTCGCCCGCTCCGCCCGGACCGCGGCGGCGCGCGCGCGGCCCTCGGCGACGCGCCGGTCGGTGCCCTTCCCGAGCTCGTCGGCCAGGACGCGGTCGAAGGTCTCCTGGTCGAGCGGTGTGTCTTCCCGAGCCATCGTCTCCCTCTTCGCGTTCCCTTAGAGCGGCCCCGAGATGCCGCCGTCCTTGCGGATCCGCCAGAAATGGATCGACAAGAAGATCACCAGGACGAACGGCAACGCGAGAACGTGCAGGACGTACCACCGGAGCAACGTGTCCGGTCCCACGATCACCCCACCCAGCAGCAGGAAGTTGGCCTGCTTCGCGATCAGCGGCGAGTACCCGGCGAGCGAGGTACCGACCGTCACCGCCCACACCGCGAGCTGGTCCCACGGCAACAGGTAGCCGGTGAAGGACAGGCCGAGCGTCAGGAACAGCAGCAGGACGCCGACCACCCAGTTGAACTCGCGCGGGGGTTTGTAGGACCCCGTGTAGAAGACACGCGCCATGTGCAGCGTCACGCTGAAGACCATCAGGTGCGCGCCCCAACGGTGCAGGTTGCGGACCAGGTCGCCGAAGAACACGGAGGTCCGGATGTTCTGCATGTCGGTGTAGGCGGCCGCCGAGCCGAGCTCGGCCGCCGGACGATAGAAGAACATCAGGTAGATCCCCGTGATCGTCAGCAGGATGAACAGGAAGAACGAAAGGCCACCCAGGCAGAACGTGTAGGTCAGCTTCAACCCGTGGCGCTTCATCTTGACCGGGTGGAGGTGGTACAGCACGTTGTTCATCGTCGCGAGCGCTCGATCGCGCGACGTGTCCCGGTAGCCTCGACGGAAGATCGACCCGGGGCGGAAGATCGACTTCCAGACTTCGGTTTCGCGAGCGCGGTCGAGGGCCTCGCCGGGCGTCGGCAGCTTCAGCTTCGCCACGTCGTCCCCTTCATCCCTTCCCCGTTCTACCCGGCTTCGGCGCGTTGCGATTCGGGTACCGCGGCCATCGTGCGCTGCCCGCGCGAGGCTTCCGGCAGCCGTGCGTAGTACAGCGTGTCGGTGGGGCACCGGTCCACGCAGACGGAGCAGCGGGTGCACGCGTTGTCGTCGACGACGAACACGGAGTACGCGTTCCGCACCTCGGCCAGGGCGGCGTCGTCATCGGCGTCGTCGACGATGTCGGTCGACATCATGTAGATGCAGTTCCACGGGCAGACGTCCTCGCAGGCTCTGCACAGGATGCAGTTGTCGGGGTCGAGCATCAGGTGCTTCGGCGACTTGACGCCCTTGGCGAGCCAGTCGGGGTCGACGGTCTCGACCACGTAGTCGGTGTGGACGTCGACCTCGGTCTTGGTGAACGGCATCAGCTACTCCTTCACCGGTAGCCACCGGTGGGTCGGTCGGAGGTGCCGCCGCGGAGCTTGCGGCGCCAGTTCTGCATGATCGCCCCGATCACGACCACCGTGACGAACGGGCCCACGGAGAGGTTCGCCGCCACGAAGTCTCGGGCGAGCGGCTGCCAGTCCGAGGTCCCGGACAGGCCGCCCCAACCGAGCTTCTGTTCGGCGAAGTAGAGCCACGCCGAGGGGATGACGGCCATCGTGATGACGCTGAAGAAGGCGAAACCCAGCGTGAACAGGACGGCGGTCGTCCAGGTCCATTCGAAGTTCTTGACGATCGGCTCGGCGCGTTCCTTCGCCCTGACCAGCACCGTCGGGACCTTCATGCGGCCTCCGTCGCCAACGACCGTCCTCTCATCCGTCGGCCTCGTCCGTGCCTGAACCGGGTCGGATTATAGTCGCGCGCTTCCCACGTTCCCCGACGTCGTTCCCCTTGCCACCGCTTGTGAATCGGTTCACAAGGCCGTCGGCCACTATCGCAGGAGCGGGCGTTCGACCGCAACCCAGCGCGCGAGGGACGGCCGGAACCCTCGGGGTGCCCCGACCCTACACTGGGCGCCGTGACCGGGGTGCTCGCCGACTGGGTCCAGGACGGTCTGGGGTCGTGGTGGGCCCCCGGGCTCGCGTTCGCCGCGGGCATCGTCTCGTTCGCGTCGCCGTGCGTCTTCCCACTCGTCCCCGGCTACCTCTCGTTCGTCGCGGGCGGAGAGGTGCGCGACGAACGCCAACCGATCGTCCCGATCCTGTTGTTCATCGCCGGGTTCGCCGCGGTGTTCTCGGCGCTCGGCGCCTTCACGGGGGCGATGACCCGGTTCCTGCGTTCGCCGGCCGGGATCCGCATCTCGGGAGCGATCATCATCGCGTTCGGCGTCCTCATGGTGCTCTACGCCCTCCGGCTCGGATCGCCGTCGCTGTTCGCCGAACGCCGGCCGCTGCTCGAACGCGCGCGGCCGGGTCGCGCGTGGGCGTTCCCGCTCGGGGTCGCGTTCGGTGCGGGGTGGACGCCCTGCATCGGTCCGGTCCTGGCCGGGGTGGTGGCGATCGCGGGCGCGCAGGGCGGATCGCTGCGCGGCGCCCTGCTCCTGTTCGTGTACTCGATGGGCCTCGGGGTGCCGTTCCTGTTGGTCGGGGTGGGGATCCGCAAGCTCATGGGGGCGCTCGCGTTCGTGAAGCGGAACTACCAGTGGATCGCGGGGGTCTCGGGTGTGGTGATGATCGCGGTCGGCGTGCTGGTCGCGACCGACCTGTGGACCCGGATGCTCGGTCCGGTCCTCCGCGCGATCGACGACTTCAACCCGCCGATCTGAGCCGATGGAAGACGGCCCGAACGGGGTACGAGAACCGGCGAGGCGTGCGTCCGCGGGCCCGGGGAACGGTGCTACAGTGCGCCGGGCCTCGGTGCCCGTCTGAGGTCCACGCGGAGGGATACGGGGAAGGTGCGCAGGAGAACGGTCGTGGTCCTGGGCCTCGTGGCCCTGGCCCTCGTGGCCGCGGCCTGCGCGCCGAACGCCACCCAATCCGCGCTCGAGCCGAAGGGCCCCTACGCGCAGAAGTCGCACGACCTGTTCGTTCCGGTCTTCTGGGTCGCCGCCGCCATCTTCGTCGTCGTCGAGGGGCTGCTGGTCCTGTTCGTGATCCGGTACCGGCATCGGAAGAAGGCGATCCGGATCCCGCCGCAGGTGCACGGCAACACCCGGCTCGAGATCGCATGGACGATCCTGCCGACGCTGATCCTCGCCGGCGTCGCGGTGCCGACGATCGCGACGATCTGGGACCTCGCGGCCAAGCCGACCGGCGACGTCCTCGAGGTGAACGTGCTCGGCCACCAGTGGTGGTGGGAGTTCGACTACCCGGACCAACAGATCCTGACCGCGAACGAGCTGCACATCCCGACCGGCAAGCCCGTGTACCTGACGCTGTGCGCCGTGGGCTTCGGCTACGGGGATCCGGTTCCCAGCCAGGGCGGCCCTCCGGCGCCGAGCGCCTGTCAGGGCTCGACGGATCAACCGCCGCCCGCCGCGATCGGAGCGTCGGTGATCCATTCGTTCTGGGTGCCCGAGCTCGCGGGGACCCAGGACGTGGTCCCGAACCAGACCAACCACCTGACGATCCAAGCGGACGAGCCCGGCGTCTACGAGGGACAGTGCAAGGAGTTCTGCGGCCTGGCGCATGCCTACATGAAGTTCACGGTCGTGGCGCACACCCCCGAGGATTTCGAGCGATGGGTGACCGAGCAACAGGCGCCGGCGGCGTCACCCGGGGCCCGGAGCCAAGCGGCCGCGGGTTTGGAGGTCTTCACGTCGCCGCTTCCCACGGGTGGAAGTTGTACGGACTGTCACGCGGTCGCCGGGCTGGAGGGTCCCAGCGGTCAACCGCTTCTCGCCAACGGCGGACCGAACCTGACCCACTTGATGAGCCGGCAATGCTTCCGTGGCTGCACGCTGGCAACGACCCCCGCGAACCTGCGAGGCTGGATCGAAGACCCGCGCGCGTTCGAGGCCGGCTCGTTCATGCCCGATTACGGGCTCTCGGCCGAGCAGCTCGACCAGGTCGTGGCCTACCTGACCACCTTGGAGTGAGGTGAGGAACACGTGGCGAGCGTGAGCGTCCCGGCGGAGCGGCCCGGCGGCCTGCTCCGGCGCCCGCACGCGACGACGGGGTTCTGGAGCTGGTTCACGACCGTCGACCACAAGAAGATCGGGATCCTGTACGGGATCACGGCCTTCGCGTTCTTCCTGATCGGGGGGACCGAGGCCCTGTTGATCAGGCTCCAGCTCGCGCGGCCCGACCAGAGCGTCCTGGATGCCGCCGTCTACAACGAGCTGTTCACGATGCACGGCATCACGATGGTGTTCCTGGTCGTGATGCCGTTGTCGGCGGCGTTCTTCAACTACCTGCTGCCGCTGATGATCGGTGCTCGCGACGTCGTGTTCCCGCGCCTGAACGCGTTCAGCTACTGGGCGTTCCTGTTCGGCGGCCTGTTCATCTACTCGAGCTGGTTCCTCGGCGGCGCGCCGAACGGGGGGTGGTTCGGCTACGCGCCGAACTCCGTCATCGACCCGACGCGCGGGATGACCTTCTACGCGATCGGGCTGCTCATCACGGGCATCGCGTCGACCGTCTCGGCGGTGAACCTCGCCGTCACCGTCCTCAACATGCGGGCGCCGGGCATGACGTTGTTCCGGATGCCGGTCTTCGTCTGGATGGGCCTGGTCGTGCAGCTCCTGCTCGCGTTCAGCCTGCCGGTGATCACGATCGGGCTGGTCGAGCTGCTGTTCGACCGTCTGTTCGGCACGCACTTCTTCGACCCCTCGGTGGGCGGGAGCCCGGTGCTGTGGCAGCACCTGTTCTGGCTCTTCGGCCATCCCGAGGTCTACATCCTGGTCCT
Source organism: uncultured Actinomycetes bacterium (assembly GCA_963731925.1). GTDB lineage: Bacteria > Actinomycetota > UBA4738 > UBA4738 > HRBIN12 > DASSJM01. The sequence goes on along the minus strand of CAVSXK010000001.1, from coordinate 63,019 downwards.
GCCGGCGATGGGCATCGTGTCCGAGATCCTGCCGGTGTTCGCGCGCAAACCGTTGTTCGGGTACCAGTTCGTCGTGTTCAGCGGCATCGCGATCGGGTTCATCGGGTTCGGCGTGTGGGCGCATCACATGTTCGCGGTGGGTCTGGGGCCGGTGGCGAACACCGCCTTCGCCGTCTCGACGATGATCATCGCGATCCCCACCGGGGTGAAGATCTTCAACTGGCTGGGGACGCTCTGGAACGGCGACATCCGGTTCCCCACGCCGATGCTGTTCTCGATCGGGTTCATCGCGATGTTCGTGATCGGTGGGCTCTCGGGGGTGATGCACGCCGTCGTCCCGTCGGACTACCAGCAGACCGACACGTATTTCATCGTCGCGCACTTCCATTACGTGCTGTTCGGCGGCGCGATCTTCGGCCTGTTCGCCGGGATGTACTACTGGTGGCCGAAGGTGTTCGGGCGGATGCTGAACGAGACCTGGGGGAAGGTGAACTTCTGGTTGATGCTGATCGGCTTCAACCTGACGTTCGGGCCGATGCACATCCTCGGGCTGCAGGGCATGCCCCGACGGATCCAGAGCTACCCCGAGTCGCTCGGCCTAGGGTTCTGGAACATGGTGTCGACGATCGGCGCGTTCGTGATCGCGATCAGCGTGCTCGTGTTCGTGGTCAACGCGGTCGCGAGCTTCCGCAGGCCCAAGCAGATGGAGGCCGACCCGTGGGACGCTCGGACGCTCGAGTGGGCGACGTCCTCGCCTCCACCGGACTACAACTTCGAGGAGATCCCGGTCGTGCACTCGCTGGACGATCTGTGGCATCGCAAGTACGCCGAGACCGAGGGCGGACGCGTCGTCCCGGTGGCGGCCGGGGGCTCGGGCGAGGAATCGCACCCGGACGGTGACGGGCACGCAGGTGGGCACGCGATCCACATGCCCTCGCCGTCGTATTTCCCGGTGATCGCGGCGGCCGGGTTCCCGGTGATCGGCTACGGGCTGCTCTTCGGGGTCCCCGCCGTCGCGGTGGGCCTCGTCATCACGCTCGCCGGGTTCTTCGGGTGGGCGCTGGAGCCCTCGGCGGAGTGAGCGGCTGATGGCGACCCTCGAGCACTCGGCCCCGGCGCCCGTGACCGATCACGCGGCGACCAGCACCGGCCTGCCGCACCTGAAGCTCGCCATGTGGCTGTTCCTCGCGTCGGACTGTCTGCTGTTCGGCGCGCTGATCTCGACCTACGTGCTGTACCGGGGCGCGAGCACCGTCGGCCCCTACCCGGACGACGTGTTCGACATCCCGTTCACGTCGGTCTCGTCGTTCGTGCTGCTCGCGAGCTCGCTCACGATGGTGCTCGCGCTCTCGGCGATCCAGCGCGGCGACGTCGGCCGCTCCAGGGTCTGGCTGCTCGCCACCGCGCTGCTCGGGATGGCCTTCCTCGGCGGACAGGTCTACGAGTTCACGACGTTCGTGGGGGAGGGGCTGACGCTCAAGACGAACGTGTTCGGGACCTCCTTCTACGTGCTCACCGGCTTCCACGGGACCCACGTCGCGGTCGGGGTGCTGATGCTGCTCACCGTCTTCACGCTCTCGTTCGCGGGCAAGATCAACCAGGACAGCTCGATGACGGTCGAGCTCGTCGGGCTGTACTGGCACTTCGTGGACATCGTGTGGATCGTGATCTTCACGGTCGTCTACCTGATCCCGACCGGGAACCCGGCGGGCGGCTAGGAGCGACCGATGGCCGAGACGCGTGTCGACGACCCGGGATCCGAGACGCACACGCCGGCGCCGCACTCGGGCCGCCACCCGGGGCCGAGGGAGTACATCCGGATCGCGATCATCCTCGGCGTCATCACCGCGGCCGAGGTCGCCATCTACTACATCGAGGGCGCCAAGGACTTCCTCATCCCGCTGCTGTTCTTCTTCTCGTTCGTCAAGTTCACGCTCGTCGTGTTGTGGTTCATGCACCTCAGGTTCGACAGCCGGACCTACGCCCGCTTCTTCTTGATGGGTCTCGCCGGGGCCGTGACGTTGTTCCTGATCGTGCTCCTCATCTTCCAGGTCTTCTCGAGCTAGCCGATGCCCGCCTGGCACCCGCACCCCGACGTCTGGTTGCTCCTCGGAGGGCTCTGGGCCGCGTACCTGATCGCCGTCCGGCGCCACCGGGCCACACCCGCGGAGGCGATGGATCGCAGGCGGCGGACGACGCTGTTCTCGCTCGGGATGGCCTGCCTGTGGTTCGGGGCCGACTGGCCGGTACACGACCTGGCCGAGGGCTACCTCTACTCGGCGCACATGGTCCAGCACATGGTGTTCACGCTCGTCGCGTCGCCGCTGCTGATCGCCGGCACGCCCGCCTGGATGTGGCGGGCCGTGCTCTCGCCGCGTCCGGTGTTCGTGGCGTTCCGGTTCCTCACGCGTCCGGTCGTCGCCCTGATCGTGTTCAACGGGCTGCTGTTGTTCACGCATTGGCCCGAGGTGGTCGACGCGTCGGTGGGCTCCGAGCTCACCCACTTCACGCTGCACGTCCTGCTGTTCGGTTCCGCGATCGTGGTGTGGTGGCCGATCATGTCGCCGCTGGTCGAGCTCCCGGCGCTCACGCCGCCGGCGCAGATGATGTACCTGTTCGTGCAGTCGCTCGCGCCGACGATCCCCGCGTCCTTCCTGACCTTCGGGCACACCCTCCTGTACCCGGTCTACGGGACGTTCCCCCGGATCTGGGGCATCTCGGCGCTGAACGACCAGCTGATCGCCGGTCTGCTGATGAAGATCGTCGGGGGTCTGATCCTGTGGGGGTTCATCGCCACGATCTTCTTCAGGTGGCACGCTCGCGAGGAACGTGACGGTTGGGACGCGCTCGCGCTCCGCCACGTCGAGCGCGAGCTGCGGTCGGGGGTGTCCCGGTGAGAGCCGGTGCTGCGCGATCGCCTGGTGATGCCGATCGTGCTCCCGCTCGCGATCCTCGCCGTCATCGCGGTGGTCCTCTTCGGCTTCTCGAGGATCCTCCTGTCGATCAGCCCCACCGCGGCCACGGTCACCGCGATCGTCGTGGCGGGCGGCATCGTGGTCACGGCATCGACGGCGGCCGGCCGCAAGCAGGTCCGCCTGTCGACCCTCGGCGCGATGCTGGGCGTGACCGCCGGGGTCGCGATGCTGGCCGGTGGCATCGCGCTGGCCGTCACGGGAGGGGCCGAGGAGGAGCCCGGCGGTGGGGAGCGGCCGGTGGTGGCGCTGGCGGCCGTCAACATCACATTCGAACCGACCAGTTTGACCATCCCGGCCGGTGAGGCGTTCACGCTCCGGTTCCACAACCAGGACGCCGGGACCCAACACAACGTCGAGATCTTCGACGACCCGGAGTTCGGCGGCACGCCGCTGTTCGCCGGCGAGATCATCACGGGCGTCCGGGAGGTCGACTACGCCGTCGACCCGATCGAGGCGGGTGCCTACTTCTTCCGATGCATCGTGCACCCGAACATGATCGGCGAGATGCAGGCGGAGGAGAGCGGGCCCGGTGAGCCAGCCCCGGGTGGGCCGGGCGCCGGTCCGACCGTCGTCGCGCAGGACATCGCGTTCAACACCTCGACGATCGAGCTCCCACCGGCTCCGACCACGATCACGTTCGAGAACCGGGACGCGGGTGTGCAGCACAACATCGCGATCTACTCGGACAGCTCGCTCGCCGATGAGCTGTTCAACGGCGAGCTCGTCACCGGACCCACGACGATCCAGTACGAGGTCCCGGCCCTGCCGCCGGGGGACCTCTACTTCCAGTGCGTCGTCCATCCCAACATGAGCGGGACCGTCGTGGTCTCGGACGCGGCCGGCGGCGGTGGTGGCGGCCCGCCGCCCGAGCCGACCGGCCCGTCCTGACCCGACGTCATCCGTTCGGAACCATGACAGGCGGGGCGCAGGTGCTTAGGCTCATGCTGTGAGAGGTCCGACCGGAGTCGGCCGGATCCATGCGAGGGGAGGGTGCCGATGAGCATGCGGGTGCGGGGCACTTCGACGTTGCCCTGGTGGCTGTTCCTGGTGACCGGCGTTGCCTGGTTGTTGATCTCGCTGATCGTCCTGCGATTCGACGTCACCTCGATCGCCGCGGTGGGTGCGTTGCTCGGCGTGATCTTGATCATCGCGGGCGCGAACGAGTTCGCGATCATGTCCATCCCCGGGTGGCGCTGGCTGCACGCGATCCTGGGGGTGCTGTTCATCGGCGGGGGGATCTGGGCGTTCATCCACCCGATCAACGCCTTCTACGAGCTGGCCGCGATCCTCGGCTTCCTGCTGCTGCTCAAGGGGACGCTCGACATCGCGACCGCTTTCATGACCAGGGAGATCAACGATCTGTGGTGGCTCGGCCTCGGCGTCGGGATCCTCGAGATCCTGCTCGCGTTCTGGGCGTCCCAGCAGTTCTTCGCGCCCCGCGCCGCCCTGATCCTGCTCTGGGTGGGGTTCTTCGCGATGTTCCGCGGCTTCACCGAGATCTTCCTGGCGTTCGAGGTCCGCAGGGCGAGCAAGGAGCTGTCGACCGTCGTAGGCACCGGCACCGCCGCCCGAGGGGGAGCGATCACTGGCTCGTTCGCGATGTCTCGGTCGGTCTGGGGAACGGAGGCGTCGTGAACGAGGATGGCAACGGACCCACGGAGCAGTCGCCGGAGGAGATCGAGGCCGAGCTCAAGAGGGTCGAGGCGGAGCGTGACGAGCTGGAGGCGCGGGTCGAGACCATCGAGGCCCGGCCGAAGAAGCGGCAACGGATGCGACGGATCTTCACCCCGATCCTCGTCGCGCTCTCCATCCTCGTCTTCACCGTGACCGTCCCCGCGGTGTGGGGAGCTCGCACGGTGCTCAACACCGACCGCTACGTGGCGACGGTCGGTCCGCTCGCCGAGGACCCCGCCGTCCAGGCGTCGATCGCCACCAAGTTGACCGACCAGGTCTTCTTGGCGCTGGACGTCGAGGGAACGCTGTCGGAGGTCCTCGGGGCGATCGGCGAGCGCGCGACGGTGCTGGCGGGCCCCCTCACGACCGCGGTGAGGGGGTTCGTGCAGGACCAGGTGCTGAAGGTCGTGCAGAGCGACGCGTTCCAGACGTTCTGGGTGGAGGCGAATCGATTCGTCCACACGCAGGTCCTCGCGATCCTCCGCGGCGAGGGGGACACGGTCTCGGTCGTCGAGGGCAAGGTCCTGCTGAACCTGCTGCCGCTCGTGAACCTCGCGCTGGGCTCGATCGAGCGCGGTCGCCACCGATCTGGTCGGCCGGGACGTGACGCTCCCGACGATCGAAGAGGGCGAGGCGCCGAGCGAGTCGATCACGAAGCTCGAGCAGGCGCTCGGCGTCGATCTTCCCGACGACGTACGGGCAGATCGTCGTGTACGACTCGGAAGATCTCGAGGCCCTGCAGCAGACCCTCTCCACGCTCGAGCGCCTGTTGGTGCTGTTGCTGATCCTGATCCCGGTCCTGGCGGCCGCGAGCCTGTTGGTCTCGACCCGTCGGCGTCGAACGCTGATCCAGCTCACGGCCGGCGCCGCGGTCGGGCTCGTCGTCGTCCGGCGGATCGCGATCATCACGCGCGACAGCCTGTTCGAGCGCGTCGACACGCAGAGGTTCCCGTCGGTGCGCGTCCTCACGAACGAGCTGATGGAGAGCCTGTTCCGTACCACCGCGATCCTGCTGGCGATCGTCCTGCTGACCCTGGTGATCGCCTTGATCACGGGACCGTATCCGTGGGCGGTGAAGGTACGCGGCTGGATCCGAGACGGGGCACGAGGGATCGCCGCCGCGTTCAGCGGTCACGCGACGCCGGATACCGCACGTACTCGTTGGCTCCGCGACCATCGTGACGGGCTGATGCTCGGGGGCGCCATCGTCGCGGTCCTGCTGCTGCTGCTGTTCGACCTCTCGCTGTGGGGGTTCGTGATCGCGGGGATCGTGATCGCGCTGTACGAGATCGCCCTGTCGCGGCTCGGTCACGAGCCCGAGGGCTCGAGGCGGCGTAGCGAGCTACTGCGAGTCGAGGGAGCTTCGGGCCCCAGTCGTAGACGACGGTCGTGCGGACGATGCAGGTCCTGCACCGACTCGTTCCGGCTGCTGACCGCGCTCCAGAACAGTCCGATCGGGAACAGCGCGCACAGCACCGCCCGCACGAACGACCGCCACAGCGGCAAGCCCGACGTCGCGCGAGGACACCACGCGCAGGCCGAGCACGCTCTTGCCGAAGGTCCGCCCGGTGTTGGCCCATCCGATCGTCAGGTAGGCGATGAGCAGGATCCAGCCGAGGGTGCCGAGGTTCAGGGCCGACGCCTCGGGCCAGCTGAAGCGTCTCGGGGCTGCGAGGAGGAACCGCACCCCGCTCACCGCGAAGTAGACGCCGACGAGGGCGACGACGACCACCAGGAGGTCGATCGCGTCCGCGAGGAACCGGGAGACGATCGCCGGCGCGCTGCCCCTGCAGCTCTCGGGCCACCGCGGGAGCGGACGCGCTCACGGCCGATCCTCGGGTTCGCCGCTCCCGGGTTCGCCGGGTCGGGCGGCGGTCTTCGCGTTCGTGCTTCGGGGACGTCTCACCGGGCGCGCCGCCGCCCCCTCGTCCCAGCAACCGCTCCCACAGTCGGGAGATCGCGCGGTCCGCGTTCATGCTCTGCGACGCGGATTCCGCCGACGGTCTCGGTCGTCATCGAGCCCATCGCGTCCTGGATGATCTGCGTCAGGTCGATCTCGTCGATCACCTCGCTGGCGATCGCCGTGAGGTCCAGTCGCCGCACCAGCGCCTGGAGGTCGATCCTGTCCGCGACGGCCTGGATGTCGACACGACTGCACGACCTGGTCGAGATCCACGCTCGGCGACGATCGCGTCGAGGTCGAGCCGCGACACGATCTCGTCGACCGGCACCCGTTCCGACGATCGCCTGGAAGTCGATACGTTCGATGATGCGGTCGAGGTCGATCCGGCTCACGATCGCGTCGATGTCCAAGCGCGCGATCACCTGGTCGAGGTCGAGTCGGTCGATGATGCGGTCGAGGTCGATCCGCTCGCCGACGAGCTCGTTCAGGTCGATCTGATCGAGCGCCGCGTCGACGACCTGGGGGACGAGCAGCCGAAGGAACGCCGCCGCCGCCTCTTCGTCGCGCGGGCGCTGCTCGCGCCAGCGCGCGTCGAACCCCCCGAGCCGATCGCCCGCCTGACGCAGCGGCTCTTGCACGAACCCGGGGCTCGTCATAAGCGAGAAGAAGAGCTCGGCGCTGCGGACCATCGTGGTGGCGGCCCGGGCACCCCACTTCGCGCCCTCGAGGGCCACCCCGATCGCCGCGCCCGCGACGAGCGGGACCCCGGAGGCCGGGCGGGCGGTCTCGTCGCCGGGCGCCTCGCCCTCGGCGAACGGCTCCCGGCCGAGCGTGCGGGCGACGGCCTCGGCGAGCACCTCGGAGGCGAGCGCGGTCACCCCGATCGCGATCCGGAGCGTCTGCTCGACGAGCTGCTCGAGCGGCGGCGGGGGCTGGGCGGCGACCCGCAGGGGAACGACCTTGCCGAGACGTTCGGGTGAAACGGCGCCCTCGTCCACGGCCAGCCTCTCGTTCGGGGTGCCCATCATCACCCCTGCGCGACGTGGTGCCAACAGGGCGCCTTCGCTCGGGCTACCATCGCCGTGCCCGAACGTGGTCCGGGCCGATCACATGCCGACGCGTGGAGGGTCGTGGAGACGCAACCGCCCGCACCCGGATCCGATGTGCCCGCCGACCCGACCCGAGCCGAGCCCGACGGGCCGCCGGCTCCGGCCGCGGCGGGTACCGACGATCGGACGGTGGGCGAGCGGGGCAGGATCGCTCGCGCCCGTCGCTCGGCGGCGGAGCTCGAGGGCAGAGCGCGCCGGGAATTCGATCGCGCGCGCGAACAGCACGCCTCGGTGCGGATAGCGGTCCAGGCCTTCGAGAGCGATCGCAAGCGCGCGGGCGGCCTCCTGGCGGGGGGGCTCGCGTACCGGATCTTCCTTTGGCAGATCCCGCTCGCGCTGTTCCTCGTGAGCGCTCTGGGCCTGGCGACCGAGCTCTCGGGGGACGACCCCGCCGACCTGGCGAGGGAAACCGGCATGACCGCGGCCCTCGCGGGTGCGATCTCGCAGGCCGTCGCCGCGTCGGACAGCGCCCGGTGGTGGCTCCTGGTCCTCGGCGCCTTCCTCACCATCTGGGCGGGGCGAGGTGTCTATCGGGGGGCGCGGTTGGTGAGCGAGCTGGCGTGGGAGGCCCGCGCCCCTCGTGGGAGCTCGCTCAAGGGGTCTCTCGCGGTGACGGGCTTCGGCCTGTTGGCCTGGCGTTGCAGGCCTTCCTCCCGAAGCTGAGCGACGCGCTGGACGTCCCCGCCGTCGTCCGGTTCATGCTGGGACTTGCTCCTCGCGTCGGCCCTCGCGTTCTTCGTGCTCTGGTTGCTGCCGCGGGCGGACGCGCCCTGGACCTCCATCGTGCCGGGCGCGGCGCTGGTCGGTGTCGGGATGCGCCTGCTCGGGCTGGCCGCGTCGACGTACTTCGCCTACCGCCTCGACCACAGCGACGATCTGTACGGAGCGCTCGGGCTCGCGGTCGTGATGATGCTGTTCCTGTTCCTGGTCGCGCGGCTGTTCGTCGCCGCGCAGTTCCTGAACGCCACGCTCCACCGGCGCCGTCATCTGCCGTCGAGCGTGGACGAGGGCTGAGTCAGCCGCCGTCGGTGGGCGGGATCACCGCCGAGATCATCATCCCGAGCCCGGCGCCGCCGACGATGTCGTGCGGGAGGTGCGCGCCGACGTACATCCGCCCGAGCCCTACCGTGCCGACCACTCCGATGAGGACCGGCCCGGCGGCCCGGGGCAGCTCCTCGCTCGCAATGAAGGCGATCGTGGTCGCGACCGCCGTGTGGCCTGAGACCCAGCCGAGGTCGCCCTCGATGGGTTCGCGGAGGATGACGTCGGGGAGGACTCCTTCGGGTCGGGCCCTGCCCCCGAAGGGCTTGGCGAGCTTCGCGCCAACCCACGCCATCGTGCCGCCCAGGGCCAGGCTCGCGGCCAGTCGTCTGCGACCGAACAGCCAGGCGAGGACCGAGACGGCGGGGACGGTCCCGAACGTGCCCGCCTGCATGATCGTGCGCACCGGCACGCGGATCCGGTCGCTCGCACCATTGACCCTCCGGAAGAGTGCCACCTCGTACGCGGGGAGCTCAGTGCGCCTGGCCTCGGCTCGACTCGCGAGGAACAGCACGGCACCGAGGACGAAGCGGACGATCCGTCGAACGCGGATGGTGGGACCCTCCGGCCGCGCTAGGCGGTTCGGCGGCCGCGCACCAGTCCCCACACGGCGGTGACGATCACGGCGCCGAAGATCGACCCGATCAGGCCGCTCGGCCGGAACTCGAGACCGTCGCCGGCGATCAGGCTCGCGAGCAGCCCGCCCACGAACGAGCCGACGAAGCCGGCGACCAACGCCTCGGTCCAGTCGGTCCGGCCGTGGCTGCGACCGACGATCATCTGCGCGATCCAGCCCGCAGCCAGGGCGATCGCGAGGAGTGCGAGGATCAGGTACATCGGCTCTCTCCCGTCGATAGGTCGGTGCAGTGTACGCGAGCCCGATGGGCCGAGCCGTGCGCGGATCGGCCGCTCGTCTCAGGCCAGACCCATCGCGAGCGTCGCCCACACCATCGCGGCGAGCGCGATGGCGCCGACGATCGCCCCGGCCGTGAGCGCGACTCGGCGGACGCTCCACACCTGGATCGAGACCGGCGGACGATCGGGCGCGAGCTCGCGGAACCGTTCCACGATCGGCCGGCCGTCCTGCTTCAGCTTCTCGGTCACCTGGGTAGGGATGGCGAGACCGCGGGCGGCCGCGAACGCCTCGGCGACGTCGTCCGGAGTGAAGACCGACGTCGCACGTCCGTACACGCGATCGGGGTCGCTGCTCAGAGCCAGGGTCAGCATCATGTTCGCCAGGTCGACGGCCTGACGCCACGGGGTCGGACGTACCTGGAGCCCGGACACGTCGACGAGCTGCAGGTGGCCGCCGCGGACGAGCATGTTGGCGGGCTTCAGGTCGCGATGGGCCAGACCCGATGCCCAGAGCCGCTGCACCAACTCCATCCCCTCGTCGATGATCGCGTCGTCGACCTCGGCGTCGCCGAGCGTGGTCGCGTTCGAGAAGAACTCGGTCACCAGCATGTACTCGCGGTCGGGCGTGAGCTCCACGATGCCGTACGTGGTCGCGACGCCGATCCCGACGTCGCGCAGCAGCCGCAGCGCGTAGTCCTCGTAGAGCGCGAGACGTCGCACCGAGCCGAGCGGGACCTCGTCCTCGAGCTGCCCGTACAGGATCGACCGTCCGACCTTGTACCAACGATCGGCCCGCAGGTGACTGGTCGAGTAGATCTTCCCGAACAGGTGACCGTCGATCTCGGCGACGCGCATCCGGAGCGGGCTCGATCCCCCCGAGCCGGCGAGCCCGAACGGCTCGATCTCGGTCACCGTGAAGCCGAGCTGGTCGCGGACCGCCGCGATGATCGCCTCGCCCCGCGCCCCGCCGAGGTCCAGGTGCGCCGACTTCCCGCCTCGCGCGTACGAGACGGGGAAGACGTCCTCCGGGACGAAGAACGCGAACGCGAACCCGACGGTGATCCAGCCGAGCAGGAGCGAATACACGGCATCGACGGGGTAGTCCGCTCCGAGGAGCAGCCGGGCGAGCACGACGAGCCCCATGATCGCGAAGGCGCCCGCGCGGGCGAGCCTGCGAGGTCGTCCGGAGGGTGCCAGCACCATCACCGCTCCGAACAGCGTCACGGACAGGGCGGCCACGGGGATCGACGGGAACGACCGTCGTGGCGTTGGTCGAGAGGACGCTCACGCCCTCCGGCTCGGGGCGTTGGACGGCGAGGATCGTGTCCAGGAAGTCGACCACGACGTACAGGGCGAGGATCGTGACCAGGTGCCGCCATCGCTTGAAGAGCGCGGCGATGACGAGGACGACGAAGCGGATGATCCAGATCGCGAGCGGGTCGCACAGGGCGTCGAAGACCTCCGCGAGGTCGACGAGCGCGGGCGTCCGCAGGTCTTGGAACCACCGCAGGATCGGCGACTGCGCGTCCGATTCGACGATCGCGAGACGGATCGCGACGCCGGCGACGAGCAGCGCGAGCGTCGCCCACCCCCACGCGCGCCATCCCGGCTCGTCGGGGGAGCGGAGGAGGCTCGCCCGAAGGCCGGCGGCGCGCTCGAGCGTTCGAAAGCCGAACCTCGGGGCGATTGGCCGCCGGGGTCGCGTTCGCCGCTTCCCGAGTCGTCGGGCTGCATCGGGAACGGACTCTAGCCGTTGTCGCGCAGGCGTTCACCGAGGATGCAACCCCCGCCACTTGGGGTAGGCTCCGGCCCGCGCCCGAACAAGCGGGCTCGATGAGGGGGGTTCGGATGCTGGCGTACGAGTGGACGTTCGGCAGTGTGCTGTGGGCGATGGTCGTCTTCTTCTTCTGGTTCATGCTGATCTGGATCTTCATCGGGGTCTTCGCCGACCTCTTCCGGCGAAACGACCTGTCGGGTTGGGCGAAGGCAGGATGGCTGTTGCTGATCTTCATCGTCCCGTTCTTCGGGATCCTGATCTACCTGATCGCGCGCCCGAAGATGACGGAGCAGGACAAGGAGATGATGGCGACGATGCAGGAACGAGAGCGTCGCGCCACCGGCTACTCCGCGGCCGACGAGGTCGCCAAGCTCGCCAAGCTCCGCGATGAGGGCAAGATCACCGCCGAGGAGTACGAGACGATGAAACAGCAGGCGATGATGCAGGTCTAGCAGCGTCGTTCGTCGAAGCTCCGAGGGCCGCTGGCGTTCCCCGATGACCGGGACCCGGCGGCCTTCGAGCTTCCCAGGGGGCCGGCCGGTGAAGCCGAAGGAAGGCCAGGAGGCGCCGACGACCGCCGCGCGACGCCCGGCGACCTGGATCGCTCGATACAAGCCCGACCTCGGTATCCGGTTCTACTCGTCGAGCACCGACGCTGTTCGCGCCCGGCGTCCGACCGACCTCGTGCTGTTCCTGCTCGCGGGTTCGACGCTGGGATTGGTCTCGCTCTTCGCTCCCGAGCCGACCACGGTCGACCAGGAGCTCACCCGGTTCATCGGCGACCTCCCGGGTCTGCTCGGTTGGTTCTGGGAGATCTGCTACGACCTGCTGATCGGCTGGCCGCTCGTGTTGCTGATCGCGTCGCTGGTCGCCCGGCACCGCCTGTTCCTGCTCCGCGATCAGCTGGTCGCCATCGTCCTTGCTCTCGGGTTCAGCACGCTCGTGGCGGGTGGCTGGTCGGAGATGATCGACGGCCTCACGGGGTCGGATCCGCCGGCGGTGTATCCGGGGGTACGGATCGCGCTCGCGACGGCGTTGATCGCGACGACCGGTCCTCACCTCGGGCGGCCGCTCCGACGACTGGGGCGGTGGGTGATCTGGTTCGGTGCGATCGCCGGCGTCGCGCTCGGCGTCGCGCTCCCGTTGGGGGTCGTCGGCGGTCTGGCGATCGGGTTCGGGTCCGCGGCGCTCGCGCACCTCGCGTTCGGATCGCCCGGCGGACGGCCGTCGTTGCCGCAGGTCGTGGCCGCCCTGGAGGAGCTGGGCGTCGAAGCCACCGACCTCCGGCCTGCCGAGCTGGAGCCCAGGGGCGTCGCCCTGCTCCGCGCGTCGACCGCAGACGGGCGGTCGCTCGTCGTGAAGGTCTACGGACGCGACGCGTGGGACGGCCAGCTGCTCACGTCGACGTGGTCCTACCTCTGGTACCGGGACGAATCGGCGGCCTTCACCCTCAGCCGGCGCCAACAGGTGGAGCACGAGGCGTTCGTGACCCTGCTCGCGGAGCGTGCGGGGGTGTCGGTGTTTCCGGTGATCGCGGCGGGCGTGGCGGGCGAACGTGACGGCGTGCTGGTGCTCGAGGCCGAAGGGCGCCCGTTGGGGACCCTGGCGGCCGCGGACGTGACGGACGGGCTGCTCCACGATCTGTGGAGGACCGCGGTCACGATGCACGAAGCCGGGATCGCCCACGGCGGTCTCGACGCGGACCGGATCTTCGTCGCACCGGACGGGTCGGGTCGGTTCACCAGCTTCCAGGCGGCGACCGCCAGCGCCTCGCCGCAGGCGATCTTGGCCGACCGAGCCCGGCTGCTGGTCACGACCGCCCTGATCGTCGGCGACGACCGAGCGGTGGGAGCCGCCCTCGAGCGCCTCGGCGCCGACGGGCTGTCCGAGATGCTCCCGTTCATCCAGCCCGCCGCCCTGAGCCGATCCACCCAACGGATGCTGAAGGGTGCCGAGGTCGACCTGGATGCTCTCCGCGAGCATGCCGCCGGGGCTGCCGGGATCGACCCCCCGAAGCTCGAGCCCCTCCGACGCGTGACCGTGGGTTCCGTGCTGACGGCGGTCTTGCTGCTCGCCGCCGCGTACTTCGTCATCACGGCGATCGCCGGCATCGGGATCGACACCATCGTCGAGGAGTTGAAGAAGGCGGAGAGGTCCTGGCTCCTCGCCGGCCTCGTGACCGTGCCGCTGGTGCCGGTCGCACAGTCGTTCGGGACGATCGGCGCGTCGATCCTGCCGCTGCGGCTCGGTCCCGTGATCGCCCTCGAGTACGCGATCCAGTTCATCGCGCTCGCCGTGCCGAGCTCGGCCGCGCGGGTCGCCGTGAACGTGCGCTTCTTCCAGCGTCAGGGGGCGCCGACGACCCAGGCCCTCACCATCGGGTTGCTCGACAGCCTCTTCGGCTTCGTCGTCCAGGTGATCCTCCTGGTGACGATCCTGCTGTCGGGCCTCGCCACCCTCGACCTCTCCTTCCCCGGGCTCGATGTCGACCCGACCGGGAAGATCCTGGTGCTTGCCGGCATCCTCGTCGTCGTCGCGATCGTCGTCGCGATCGCCGTCCCCAGGTTCCGCCGCCCGATCGCCGCGCGGCTGGCCGAGGCGCGGCCCGCGCTCCGGGTCGTCCGATCGCCCGTGAAGCTGGCCGGGTTGTTCGGCGGGAACTTCGTCGCGCAACTGCTCCTGGCCGTGATCCTCGGGTTCACCGTGATCGCGTTCGGTCAGAACGCGACGATGGCCGAGCTGCTGCTCGTGAACACGCTGGTCAGCCTGTTCGCGGGCTTCATGCCCGTCCCGGGCGGGATCGGGGTGAGCGAGGCGGCGCTCTCCTTCTGTCTGGTGGCGATCGGGATCCCCGAATCGGTCGCGATCGCCATCGCCGTCGTCTATCGGCTCCTCACGTTCTACCTCCCCCCGATCTGGGGCGGGTTCGCGATGCGCTGGCTCAAGCGCCACGACTACCTGTAGGTTTCGCCGGTGACCGGTTAGACGATCACGATCGACCCGACGCCGGAGAGCGCGCTCACGCTCGGCGTGGTCGTGCTCGTGCGGACGTTCCTCAGCTTCTCCCTCGAGAACGAGCTCGAGGGCGTGGTCCCGTGGCGGCGGAGCGCGGCGCAGACCGACCGCGGCTCCGTCAGGCCGAGCGGTAGCGGCTGAGTCCGCCGGTTCCCGCGACGAAGAACGTCATCAGGATGCCCGCCGGCAACGCGCCCCAGAACCCCACGTTCACGCCGACGTTGCCGAGGAACAGCATCAGCAGCCACGTCGCAGGGAACGACCCCACGACCACGACGGCGAACAGCACCACCAGGAAACTGATCATCCCGCCTCCCTCACTCTCCGGCGAGGAGATACTCGCACGGCGGAACGGTCGAACGCGGGAGGTTCGGGTTCAGCCCAGGATCGCCGCGTCGGCCGCCACGGCGGCGAACAGCAGGGCGAGGTAGACGATCGAGAAGCGGAACAGGCGCATCGACTCGGCCGGCGAGGTGCCGCGCCACAGGCGGAGGGCGCGCCAGACGAACCAGCCCCCGAGCAGCACCGCGGCGGCCGAGTAGACGACCCCCATCGGGGCGACCGGCACCAGCAGCAGCGATGTCCCGAACAGCACCAGCGAGTACAGGAGGATCTGCCTGCGTGTCTCGTGCGGACCCCGAACGACCGGCAGCATCGGGATGCCGGCCGCCCGGTAGTCGCCGCTGTAGCGCATCGCGAGCGCCCAGAAGTGCGGCGGGGTCCAGACGAACACGATCGCGAAGAGCACCCAGGCCGCCGGACCCACGGACCCGGTGACCGCCGCCCATCCGACGAGCGCCGGCACCGCCCCCGCCGCCCCGCCGATCACGATGTTCTGGACGCTCGTTCGCTTCAGCCACATCGTGTAGACGAACACGTAGAAGGCGATCGCCGAGAGGGCGAGGCTGGCCGCGAGCACGTTCACCGCGACCGACAGGTAGAAGAAGGAGATCGCACCGAGCACGAACCCGAACGCCAGGGCACCTTCGGGCTCGACCCGGTGGGCGGGGAGCGGGCGCTTCCGGGTCCGACGCATCACCTCGTCGATGTCGCGGTCCAGGTAGCAGTTGATGGCGTTGGCCGACCCGGCTGCGATCGTCCCGCCGACCAGGGTCGCGACGATCAGCCCGATCGAGGGCATCCCCCGCTGGGCGAGCACCATCGCCGGCACCGTCGTGATCAGCAGGAGAACGATGATGCGGGGCTTCGTGAGCTGGAAGTAGGCGGCCGTCGTCTCCCGCAGGGACGAACGCTTCCCGTTCGAGCGGGCGTCGCCCTCCTCCGCGCGGCGCGCGTGCCCGGCGAAGCGGCGGCTGACCGTCGCGATCGCGACGAGCACCCCCCAGATCAGCGCCGACAGGACCACGTGCGCCGTGACCGACGCGGCCGACAGGTCCGACCACACGTTCGCGGCGCCGACGATGATCTGCGCGACGTAGAGCAGGAGGGTGACCCCGGACAGGATCAGCAGGTCCTTGGATCGGTGCGTCATCGTTCGGGCCCGGATCGCGATCCAGACCACCAGCACCAGCACGAGCGCGGCCAGGACGCGATGCACGAACATCAACGTCGCCACGCCGCCGAGGGACGGGACGAGCCGGCCGTCCATCAGCGGCCAATCGCGGAACGCGAGGCCCGCACCCTCCGCCCGCACGTACGCACCCACGATCAGCAGGACGAACGCCGCGGCCGCCGTCCAGGCGGTGAGCCTCGCGAACCTCGGGTCCGACCCCGCGATCGAGGGTCCCTTGAGCGGCAGCTTCACGTAGCAGAAGGAGTTCGCCGTGATGTTGACGAGCACCCCCAGCAGCGTCATCGCGGTCGCGAAGTGCAACGTGACGAGCGTCGCTTCGAGCTCGCCCGCCACCACGATGCCCCCGAGCCCCGCCTGCACGAACACGAGGACGAGGGCGGCGATGCTCGGCACCAGGATCTGCCGCACCCGTCGGTACGAACGCCACGCGACCACGGCCTGGGCGGCGATGAGGATGACCGCGACGGTCGCGAGCAACCGGTGGGAGTACTCGATGATCGCGTGGGTCTCGAGCGGCGGGATCCACCTCCCGAAACAGGTGGGCCATCCGGGGCATCCGAGCCCCGAATCCGTCGCTCGAACGAGCCCGCCGGCCGCGATGAGCAGAACCGTCGAAGCCGTGGTGGCGATCGTGAGCTTCTGGAAGCGTGTCATCGTTCGAGCCGGGCTCGCGCCAACGATAGCAATACCCCTTCGGGAACAGCCCGTGCAAGCGCTGCTGGTCCTGCCGCCCGTTGGGATACTGCGTCCGTGCCTCGGCGAGATCGCTCCGAGCAGGTCTCCTCATCTCCCGCGCTCGAAGGCGTCCGCCCAGCGGTCGACGGCGCGCTCGGCCGGTTCCTCGGCGACCGCCGTGCGGAGCTCGCCGGCATGGATCCGACGGCCCCGGCGCTCGTGGACGAGCTCCTCCGGCTCCTCGAGGCCGGCGGCAAGCGCGTGCGACCGGCGATCTGCTTCTGGGCGTTCGCGGCGGCCGGCGGGCCGCGGGGCGATCCGATCGTCCGGGTGTGCGCTGCGCTCGAGCTCCTCCACACGTCCGCCCTCGTGCACGACGACCTGATGGACCGCGACGACGAGCGCCGGGGGGTCCCGTCGACCCACGTCCGGTTCGCGAAGGAGGCTCCGGCCGGATCCGATCCCGATGCGTTCGGCACGGCGGCGGCCGTCCTGGTGGGCGATCTCGCGCTCGTCCTCTCGGAACGGCTCATGCGGACCAGCGGGTTCGCTGCCGGCCGGCTCGAACGCGGGATGTCGCGGTTCGACCGCATGCGCGCCGAGATGGCGGCCGGTCAGTTCCTCGACGTGTCCGGCTCCTCGGATCGGGTTCGCGTCCGCGCCCTGAAGACCGGGTCGTACACGGCCGAGGGACCGGTGCTGATCGGGGCGGCGCTCGCCGGTGCGGGGGCGGACGTCGAGGGGCCGCTGCGGGTGTTCGGCCGGCTGGTGGGGGAGGCGTTCCAACTGCGGGACGACGTCCTGGACGGAGACGAGGGCGCGGACGCCGCCGCCCACGTGGACGACCTGTTGTCGCGAGCGGCCAGACCCTCGTCGGCGCGCCGCTGCGGCCCGACGGCGCCGAGGCGCTGATCGAGATCGCGGAGCTCCTCCGCTCGCCGAGGGTCTCCTGATGCGGGTGTCGAACGCGGACGTCGGCGCGGCTCGGAGGATGTTCGCGAGCCTGCCCTCGGCGGCCGTGGCCACCACCAACGCCGACGGGTCTCCCCATGTCGTGCCGCTCTGGTTCGTCTGGCCCGAGGACGCGATCTTCGTCTCGACCCGGCACGAGGGCCGGACGTGGGCGAACGTCGCCCGCGACCCGCGGGTCGCGATCACGATCGACCTCGGACGTTCGTGGGTCGAGATCGCCGGCGTGGAGATCCGCGGCACCGCCGAGCCACTGTTCGCCGAGAGCGCGGCGATGCGCAAGCCGATCTCGGCCTGGCACGAGAAGTACCGCCCGCTGCTCGCGGGTGAGGGTTTCTCCCGGTTCGCCGAGGAGGTGCGCGGGCTGGGCTTCCTCCGCGTGAGACCGGACGCCGTCCTCGCGTGGGATCACGCTCGCGGGCGCTGACCCCGACGCTCACCGTCCGGCGCACTCGCTTGCCGCCGTCGAAGACCCGGGCATAGGGTTTGTGCGGAACTTCACAAGTCGGTAGCATCCTTTGTGAAAGTTTTCACAAGCGGTGGGGGACCTCGTGCCGAGCTCGACGAGCCAGCAGCTTGACGTCGACGTCCTGATCGTCGGCGCGGGTCCCGGGGGTTCGACGGCCGCGTATCACCTCGCCCGCCACGGCCTCAACGTGCTCATGGTCGAGAAGGCGGCGTTCCCCAGGGAGAAGGTCTGCGGCGACGGCCTCACCCCTCGAGCGGTGGTGCAGCTCCGACGGTTGGGGATCGACACCGACGATCCGCGGTTCGAGCGACACGGTGGGCTGCGCATCTACTCGCGCCGCGTGACGATGGAGCTCCCGTGGCCGGACCTGGACGACTTCCCGCCGTTCGGGCTGATGATGACGAGGTCCGAGTTCGACGAGCTGCTGGCCCGTCACGCCGAGAAGGCGGGTGCCCGGCTGATGGAGCGGACCGAGGCGGTCGCGCCGATCCAGGACGATGGCTGGGTGACCGGCGCCCGGATCAAGAGCGAGCAGGACGACGCCGAGACGACCGTCCGAGCGCGGTTCGTGATCGCCGCGGATGGCTCGTCGTCCAGGTTCGCGTCCCGGGCCGGTGTCCGACGCGATCCCGCGAAGCCGCTCGGGATCGCGGCGCGTCGCTACTACCGGGTCGAACGGCGCCCCGGGCCGTGGCTCGAGGTCTGGATGGACCTCCACGAGGGGGACACGATCCTCCCCGGCTACGGATGGCTCTTCCCGCTCGCCGACGGGTCGATCAACGTCGGGGCGGGGCTGCTCAACACCTTCCGCGACTTCAAGGACCTGTCCGCCCAGCGCGTGTTCGACGCCTTCTGGCGGATGCTCCCGTCCGAGTGGAACGTGAACGAGGCGTCGGCCGACGGCCGGGTGCTGTCGGGACCGCTGCCGATGGGCTTCTCGCGAACCCCGCCGGCGGTCCCGGGGATGCTCCTCGTGGGCGACGCGGCCGGGATGGTCAACCCGTTCAACGGCGAGGGGATCGCCTACGCGATGGAGAACGGCGAGCTCGCCGCCGAGCTGATCCACGAGGCGCTCGTGAAGGACCGGCCGGGGATCGCGCACCTGTATCCCACGGAGCTGCGCGAGCGCTACGGGCGCTACTACCGGATCGGCTCCGTGTTCGTCCGGGCGATCGGCCATCCACCGGTCATGCGGGCGCTCACCGAGTACGCGCTGCCGCAGGAGTGGCTGATGCGATTCATGTTGCGGCTGATGGGCAATCTCACCGACGGGCGCAAGGGCGACGCCCGCGACAAGGTCATGTACGCGCTCGAGCAGATCGTGCCGGCGTCGTAGGAGGACGGAGTGGTCCTGGCGAGCGAGCTCTCCGAGTACCTGCCCGTCGTGATCCTCGCCGCGCTCGCGTTCCTGTTCGCCGTGCTGTCGCTCGCCGTGTCGGCGCTGCTGCGGCCGAACCGCCCCACACCTGCCAAGCTCGCGCCGTACGAGTGCGGCATCGAGCCGGAGCGCCTCCCCAAGGGCGAGCGGTTCAGCGTCAGCTTCTACGTCGTCGCGATGCTGTTCATCATCTTCGACGTCGAGGTGATCTTCCTGTTCCCCTGGGCCGTCGGGTTCCGCCAGCTGGGCCTGTTCGGGCTCGTCGAGATGGCGGTCTTCATCGCGCTGGTCTTCGTCGCGTACGTGTACGTCTGGAAGCGGGGCGGCCTGGACTGGGGACGCGGCGAACGGTCGGGCGTCGCGGCCGAGCCCGCGACCGAACGCCGGGAGGAGCTCGCGCGTGCCGGTTGAACGCGTCGAAGGGTTCCGGAGCGGCCGCACGGCCGAGCAGGGTGAGGAGGAGTTCGAGCGCGGGCTCCTGCTGACCACGATCGACCGGGCCGTCGGCTGGGCGCGCAAGCAGTCGATGTGGCCGGTCACGTTCGGGCTCGCGTGCTGCGCGATCGAGATGATGGCGACCGGGGCCGGCGACTACGACCTGTCCCGCTGGGGCATGGAGGTGTTCCGCGCATCCCCTCGTCAGGCCGACCTCATGATCGTGGCGGGACGCGTGAGCCAGAAGATGGCGCCGGTCCTTCGAACCATCTACGACCAGATGCCCGAGCCGAAGTGGGTGATCTCGATGGGCGTGTGCGCCTCGGCGGGAGGGATGTTCACGAACTACGCCGTCGTCCAGGGGGTCGACACGATCGTGCCCGTCGACATCTACGTCCCCGGTTGCCCGCCGAAGCCCGAGATGCTGATGTACGGGATCCTCCGCCTCCACGAGCAGGTCCGCACCGAGGGATCGTTCAAGTGACCCGCCACACGAGGCGCCGGCCGTGAACGCGGCAGGGGTCGCCGAACGCGTGCGCGCCACGTACCCGGACGTCGTCGTCGCTCGCGACGAGGCCAGCGTCTCCCTGGGTCGCGAGGACCTGCTCCCGGCGCTCGAGTCGTTCCGCGCCGATCCCGCCCTGCGGCTCGACTTCCTCTCGAGCGTGACCGCGACCGACTGGCCCGGGCGCGACCCCCGGTTCTGGCTGGTGTACGAGCTCTCGTCGAACGATCTCCGCCACCGGCTGCGGGTGAAGGTCGGGCTGCACGAGGACGACCTTCACGTGCCCTCGGTCACGGGGCTGTTCCCGACGGCCGACTGGCACGAGCGCGAGACCTTCGACTTCTACGGCGTCGTGTTCGACGGCCACCCCGACCTGCGGCGCATCCTGCTTCCCGACGACTGGGAGGGCTGGCCGCTCCGCAAGACCGAGGAGCTCGGCGGCGTCGACACGCGGTACCACGGAGCGTTCATCCCGCCGGTCGACCGGAGGACCCCGTGAGCCGGGCGGGCGGGCCGAGAGACGGTGCGGACGCCCGCAGCCTCTCGGCGACCTCGACCCGGGAGGTCCGTCAGGAGACCATGATCATCAACATGGGGCCGCAGCACCCGTCGACGCACGGGGTGCTGCGACTCCTGTTGGAGCTCGACGGCGAGACGGTGATCTCGTGCACCCCGATCGTCGGGTACCTGCACACGGGGATCGAGAAGAACACGGAGTACCGAACCTGGCAGCAGGGCGTGACGTTCGTGACGCGCGCCGACTACCTCTCACCGTTCTTCAACGAGGTCGGGTACTGCCTCGCCGTGGAGAAGCTCCTCGGGATCGAGGCTCCACCCCGCGCCCAGGTGCTCCGCGTGCTGTTCTGCGAGATGAACCGCATCGCGTCGCACCTGGTCTGGCTCGCGACCTCGGGCCTGGAGCTCGGCGCGGTCAGCATGATGCTCTACGGGTTCCGAGAGCGCGAGCAGATCCTCGACATCTTCGAGGCCGCGACCGGCCTCCGGATGAACCACGCGTACGTGCGGATCGGTGGCGTCCTGATGGATCTGCCCGACGGGGGGATGGAGCGGATCGGCGACTTCCTCCAGATGATGCCCGGCCGCATCGACGAGTACGAGCGCCTGCTCACGAAGAACCCGATCTGGCTCCAGCGCAACAGCGGGGTCGGTCCGCTCTCGGCCGAGGACGCGCTCGCGCTCGGCGTCACCGGGCCGATGCTCCGAGCGGCCGGCGTCGCCCGGGACGTCCGGCGCGACGAACCGTACTGCGGGTACGAGACCTACGGGTTCGACGTCGTGACCCGCGACGGAGCCGACTGCTACGCGCGATACCTGGTCCGGATCGAGGAGATGCGCCAGTCCCTGCGTATCGTCGGCCAGTGTCTGGATCGCCTGCGCGAGCCCGGCCCGGTGATGGTGGACGACCCCAAGGTCAGGTGGCCGGCGCAGCTCGAGGTGGGGCCGGACGGCATCGGCAATTCCCAGGCATACATCACGCACATCATGGAGGAGTCGATGGAGGCCCTGATCCATCACTTCAAGATGGTGACCGAGGGCGTCTCCGTTCCGCCGGGTGAGGTGTACGTGCCGGTCGAGTCACCCCGCGGCGAGCTCGGCTTCTACGTCGTCTCCGACGGCGGCAACCGTCCCTACCGCGTGAGGATGCGCGACCCGTCGTTCGTCAACCTCCAGGCGGCTCCGCAGATGATCCGGGGCGGGTTGGTCGCCGACGTGATCGCCGTGATCGCGAGCATCGACCCGGTCCTCGGAGGCGTCGACCGCTGATGCCCGTCCTCTCCGACGACCGGCGAAGGGTCGCCGAGACGATCCTCGCGAGGTACCCGGCCGGGCGCGAGCGCTCCGCCGTGCTTCCGCTCCTCTACCTGGTCCAGTCGGTGGAGGGACGCCTCACGCAGGAGGGGCTGCGAGAGGTCGGTGAGCTGCTCGGCATCACGACGGCGGAGGTCGAGGCCGTGGCGTCCTTCTACACGATGCTGCGGCTCCGCCCCACCGGGACGCACGTGGTCTCGGTGTGCACGAACCTGTCGTGCGCGCTGCGCGGGGCGGGCGACGTGTTCGAGGCCGCGCACGCGGCCGCGGAGATCGAGCAGGGGGAGGAGACCTCGGCGGACGGCATGGTCACGGTCCACGAAGAGGAGTGCCTCGGCGCCTGCGATGCGGCACCGGTGGTACAGGTCGACTTCGCGAACCACGACCGCGTGACGGCCCAGCGGATGGTCGAGCTCGTGGAGGCGCTGCGATCCGGACGGGTTCCCGAACCGTCACGTGGCCGCGCGCCGAAGGACTTCCGCGATGCCTCCCGGATCCTCGCGGGCGTCGAGGAGAGCGCGTGAGCCGGTCGGCCGCCTCGGCGACGAGGGTCGTGACGGCGAACTGGGACGACCCGAACGTGTTCGGCATCGACGGGTACACGGCCGCCGGCGGGTACGAGGGCCTGCGCACCGCGCTCGCGATGACGCCGGCGGACGTGATCGACGTCGTGAAGACGTCGGGCCTGCGAGGCAGGGGCGGCGCCGGGTTCCCGACCGGCGTCAAGTGGTCGTTCGTCCCTCAGGACACCGGCAAGCCCACCTACGTCGTCGCGAACTTCGACGAGTCCGAGCCCGGTACGTTCAACAACCGCGAGATCGTCGAACGCGAGCCCCATCGGTTCCTCGAGGGGATGGCGATCGCCGCCTACGCGGTCCAGAGCCACCTCGCGTTCGTCTACTGCCGGGGTGAGTTCCTCTGGCCCGGCGAGATCCTCGAGGCCGCGGTCCGCGACGCCTACGGCAAGGGTGTGTTCGGAGACTCGGTGCTCGGCTCGGGGTACGCCCTCGAGGTCGTGATCCACCGAGGCGCCGGCGCGTACATCTGCGGTGAGGAGACCGCGCTGCTGTCCTCGCTCGAGGGGTTCCGCGGCCAGCCCCGCCTCCGCCCCCCGTTCCCGGCCGTCGAGGGCCTGTATGCGTCGCCCACGCTCATCAACAACGTCGAGACGCTCGCGAACGTCCCCTCGATCCTGACGGAGGGACCCGAGTGGTTCGCGGCGATCGGCACCGAGAAGTCGCCGGGCACGAAGGTCTTCAGCGTCTCGGGGAAGGTGGAGCGCCCCGGCAACTACGAGGCCCCGATGGGCACCACGCTCCGAACGCTCCTCGAGGAGCATGCCGGCGGCGTGCTCGCCGGCCGGCGGCTCAAGGCCTGGACGCCGGGCGGTTCCTCCACGCAGATGCTGACCGAGGAGCACCTCGATGTACCGCTCGACTTCGAGTCCGTCGCGGCCGCGGGCTCGCTCCTCGGTACGGGCGCCATCATCGTGATGGACGAGACCGACTGCATCGTCGAGGCGACGCGCCGGCTCGTGCAGTTCTACGCCCACGAATCGTGCGGCAAGTGCACGCCGTGCCGGGAGGGCACCTGGTGGGTGAGCCGCGTGCTCGCGCGGATCCAGCAGGGCTACGGGCGGTCCGAGGATCTCCCGCTGCTCGACGAGCTCGGCGAGAACATCCTGTTCAAGGCGTTCTGCGCGCTCGCCGACGGCGCGGTGAGCCCGATCCAGTCGAGCCTGAAGTACTTCCGCGACGAGTACGAGACGCACATCGCCGAGCGGCGGTGCCCGTTCACGGGCCAAGGACCGGGAACGGGACCAGACCTCGAGGCCGAGGCCGGCCTGCGCGAGGTCCTGACGTGAGCACGATGGAGCCACGGCAGGAGCTGGTCACGCTCACCGTCGACGGCAAGGAGGTCAGCGTCGCGAAGGGGACGTTGATCATCCGGGCCGCGGAGAACCTGGGGATCGAGGTCCCTCGGTTCTGCGACCACCCCTTCCTCGATCCGATCGGCGCCTGCCGCCAGTGCTACGTGGAGATCGAAGGCCAGCGCAAGCTCTTCACGTCGTGCACGACCGAGGTCGCGCCGGGCATGGCCGTTCGGACCCAGAACACCTCGGACGAGGCGCACCGTGCCCAGGTGGCGAACCTCGAGTTCCTGCTCCTGAACCACCCGCTCGACTGCCCGATCTGCGACCGGGGTGGCGAGTGCCCGCTGCAGGACCAGGCGATGGCGTTCGGCCCCGGCGAGAGCCGGTACACCGAGCCGAGGCGGACGTACGAGAAGCCGATCGCCCTGTCACCGCTCGTCAAGCTCGACCGCGAACGCTGTGTGTTGTGCGCGCGCTGCACGCGTTTCTGCGACGAGATCAGCGGCGACCGGTTCATCGAGCTGTTCGCTCGAGGCGCGGCCGAACGCGTGTCGATCGCGGCGGGCGAGGACTTCCGCTCGCCGTTCTCCGGCAACACGGTGCAGATCTGCCCGGTCGGAGCGCTCACCGCAGAGCCGTACCGTTTCGTCGCGCGGCCGTTCGACCTTTCGACGGCGTACTCCGTGTGCCAGCACTGCAGCGCCGGCTGCAACGTCCGCGTCGACCTGCGCCGGGGATCGGTCGTGCGCGTCCTCGCGCGGGACAACGCTGAGGTGAACGACGCCTGGACGTGCGACAAGGGGCGGTTCGCGTTCCGTCACGCCGACCTGCCGGGTCGCGTCACGACGCCGCTGATCCGCGACCGCGGGCTCGAGCCGGCCTCGTTCGACGAGGTCTTCACGAGGATCGCCGAGTGGTCGAAGGGTGGCCGCGTGGCGTTCCTCACGGGTGGACGGTTGCTCGACGAAGACGCGTACGCGCTCTCCAAGCTCGCGCGAACCGTGTTCGGAACCAACGATCTCGATCACCGGCGAACGTTCCACGGCGGTCACGCCGAGCTCCTCGCCGCCGCGTCGCCGCTCGGCACGAGCTACCGGGACGTGGAGCGCGCGAAGGTGATCCTCGTCGCGGGGCTGGACGCGGAGCAGGAGGTGCCGATCCTCAACCTGCGGATCCGCAAGGCCGCGCGCCGCGGCGCCGACGTCTTCGTGATCCATCCACGCCGGACGCGGCTGTGGGACGTCGCGGAGCACACGCTCTGCCTCCCCGAACACCAGACCTACGTCCTCGAGCGGATCCACGAGGGGGAGGCGCCCGAGGATTCGTTCGAGGGGCGCGTCGCGGGTGCGCTCCGCGAGGCCGGGGGCGAGGCCGTCATCCTGGTCGGCGAGCGGCTCACGGAGCATCCGCTCGCGGCCGACGTCGCGCTGACGGTCGCCCAGAAGTACCGCGCTCGGCTCGCGCTCGTCCCGCGCCGGGCGGGCGACCGCGGCGCGCTTCGAGCGGGGATCCACCCGTCGCTCCTGCCGGGCGGGCGCCGCGCGAGCGACCCGGCCGAGCGCGCGGAGGTCGAGGCTTCGTGGGGAGGCGTGCCGGCCGAAGCCGGCCGCTCCAGCCAGGAGATCCTCGAGGCCTGCGCGAGGCGGGAGGTCGAGGTCCTGTACCTGGTGGGCGTGGATCCGCTCCGAGACGTTCCGAACGCCGAGCTGATCCGTCGGGCCCTGCGGAACACGCGGCACGTGGTCGTCCAGTCACTCGAGCTCGGCTCGCTCGATTCGTTCGCCGACGCCTTCCTGCCCGCCGCCGCCTGGGCCGAGCGCGAGGGCAACGTCACCGACTGGGAGGGGCGGTCGCAACCGATCCATCCCGTCCGCGGGCCGGCCGGCGTGTCGCGCCCGGACTGGCAGATCTTCGCCGGTCTCGCCGCGGCGATGGGACGCCCGCTCGGGTTCGGGTCGCTGGAGGCGCTGCGGGGGGAGGCGGCCGCCTTGCTCGAGCCGCGGACCGTGGCGGCTCGGGCGACCGCCTGGACTGGGACCGGACCCCCGAAGCGGCTGGGGGAGCTGACCCTGCTCTCGTACCCGCTGCTGGTCGACGAGGGGCGACTGTCGGATGGCGCGGACGAGTTGAAGGCGGCACTCGGCGAGGAGGCGTTCGTCGAGGTACATCCCGAGGACGCCGAGAAGCGCGGGCTCTTCGATGGCGCCCGTGCGATGGTGCGTACCGATGCGGGAGAGGCCATGCTTCCCGTTCGCGTCTCCGACCGGATCGCGAAGGGCGCGCTGTTCGTTCCGTTCAATCAGCCCGGGCTCGAGGCCAACCGGCTGCTCGCCGGGTCGTTCACGACATCGGCGGAGATCGTCGTCGTGGCCCAGGCGGCTGACCGGGCCGAGGGGGCCGCCTGATGGATTGGCTCGACTGGCTGCTGCTGGTCGCGCGGGTCGTGGTCGTGTTCTTCGCCCTGCTGATCCTCGTGATGCTGGTGATCTGGATGGAGCGCAAGGTGATCGCCGACATGCAGACGCGCCTCGGGCCGATGCGGGCCGGGCCGCGCGGCGTGCTCATCACGCTCGCCGACGGCATCAAGCTCTTCTTCAAGGAGGGCATCACCCCGACGCTGGTGGACCGGCCCGTCTACCTCGTCGCGCCGGTGATCGCGATGCTGCCGGCGTTCCTGGCGTTCGCGGTCATCCCGTTCGGGACGGGCGTGGTCCTGTTCGGACGCGAGGTCCCGTTCCAGATCGCCGACCTGTCGATCGGCATCCTGTGGATCCTCGCGATGAGCTCGCTGATGGTCTACGCGATCGTCCTGGCCGGCTGGTCGAGCGGCTCCAACTACCCGCTGCTGGGGAGCGTCCGGAGCTCGGCGCAGATGATCAGCTACGAGGTGGGCATGGCCCTCGCGATCGTCGCGGTCGTCATGTATTCGGATGCCCTGCGCATGTCGGAGATCGTCGCGAGCCAGGACCGGATCTGGAACGTCATCCCGCAGTTCCCCGCGTTCGTGATCTACCTGATCGCCGGGCTCGCCGAGACCAACCGGCCGCCGTTCGACCTGCCCGAGGCGGAATCCGAGCTGGTCGCCGGGTACCACACCGAGTACTCGGGGATCAAGTTCGCGATGTTCTACCTCGGGGAGTACCTGAACACCGTGACGGTGGCGGCGGTCGCGACGACGCTGTGGCTCGGCGGATGGCGCGGACCCGCTCCGGACGTCCTCCCGTGGTTGTGGCCGCTGCTGTGGTTCCTGCTCAAGGTGCTGGTGATCGTCTACCTCTACATCTGGATCCGCGCGACGGTCCCACGCATCCGATACGACCGGCTGATGGCGTTCGGCTGGAAGCGCCTGATCCCGTTCGGCCTGCTGTGGGTGATGCTCACGGGCGCGATCGTGGTGCTCCCCGACGAGTTCGGCAGGGACACCGTCCTCACGGCGTTGGCGATCGGGTTCGGCGCCCTCGTCGTGATCTCGCTCGTCTGGCCGCTGATCGCCCCGCGAGCCTCGGAGGAGGTGCCGGTCCCGTGAGCGACGCCGGACGCGATCGTCCGAGGTCCGACGTCGTGTCGGCGGCCGGGGCGATCGCGAGGGGCATGGGGACGGTCTTCCGGCAGATCTTCCGCCGCGACGTCACCGAGGAGTATCCGAAGGAGATCGAACCGCCACCGCCGCGCAGCCACATCGGCCGGCATCTCCTGAACCGGCACGAGAACGGGCTCGAGAAGTGCATCGGCTGCGAGCTGTGCGCGTTCGCCTGTCCGGCCGACGCGATCTGGGTCGAGGGCGAGGACAACGATCCCGACGACCCGGTGAGCCCCGGCGAGCGGTTCGCGAAGGACTACCAGATCAACTACCTGCGCTGCATCATGTGCGGTCTGTGCGTCGAGGCCTGCCCGACGCGGGCGCTCACGCTCACGAGCGCGTACGAGATGTCGTTCACCTCTCGCGAGGAAGCGATCCTGACGAAGGAACAGCTGCTCGAGCCTCCGCCACCGCTCGGAACCGCTCCCGGGACAGGAGAGGGGTAGGTGGAGGTCGACCAGATCGTCTTCTGGGTGTTCGCCCCGATCTCGATCGGCAGCGCGATCGCGATGCTCCTGCAGCGCAACGCCGTCCATGCCGCGCTGTTCCTCGTCGTGAACTTCTTCACGATCGCGGTCTTCTATCTCGTCCTGGGTGCCTCGTTCCTGTTCGCGGTGCAGATCATCGTGTACGCGGGCGCGATCATGGTGCTGTTCCTGTTCGTCATCATGCTGCTGGGCGTCGACCGCGAGGAGTCGCTGCTCGAACGGCTGAAGGGCCAGCGGGTCGTGGCGATCGCGCTCGGGGTCGGGATCGCCGTCGAGCTGATCGTGGCGATCCGAGCGGGGATCGGGTTCGCGACGAAGGCGCCGCCGGACTTCGACGAGGTGGTCAACAGGGGGGGCAACGCTGCGGCGATCGCGCGCGTCCTGTTCCGCGAGTACTTCTTCCCGTTCGAGGTCACCTCGGTGCTCCTGATCGTCGCGGCGATCGCCGTCGTCGTGCTGGCGTCGCGCAGACGCCAGGTGATCACCCGAGCCGATGCCTCGAGGGCGAACGAGCGGGAAGCGGCATGAGCACCCCCATCTCGTACTTCGTGGTCGTGTCCGCGATGCTCTTCGCGATCGGAACGGTTGGCGTGCTCGTCCGGAAGAACGCGCTCGTGATCTTCATGTCGGTCGAGCTCCAGCTGAACGCCGTCAACCTCGCGCTCGTCGCGTTCAGCCGGATGCACGGCAACCTGAACGGCCAGGTCCTGGCGTTCTTCTCGATGGTCGTGGCGGCGGCCGAGGTCGTGGTCGGCCTCGCGATCATCGTGACCGTCTACCGGCGCCGGCAGAGCTCGAACGTCGACGACCTCACGGTGCTTCGGGGGTAGGGGCATGCTCGATCTGATCTGGCTGATCCCCGCGCTGCCGCTCGCCGGCGCTGTGGTGAACCTGTTCTTCCCCGGACCCGCCCGCCCGGGTCGCCGGCTGGGCAAGGCGGCCGGATGGCTCGCGACGGCGCTGGTCGCGCTCGGTTTCGTGCTCGCCGTCGCGGTGCTCCTCGACCTGCTCTCGCTCCCCGCCGAGGAACGCGTCCACGTCGCGAACCTCTTCGACTGGATCTCGGTGGGCACGCTCACGGTCGACGTCGCCCTCCGAGCCGACCCGCTCTCGATCACGATGGCGCTCGTGGTCACCGGGGTCGGCTCGCTGATCCACCTGTACGCCGTCGGGTACATGGAGCACGATCCGCGGTTCGGAACGTTCTTCGCGTACCTCAACCTGTTCGTCTTCTTCATGCTGATGCTGGTCCTCGCGGACAACTACCTCTTGCTGTACCTGGGGTGGGAGGGCGTGGGCCTGTGCTCGTACCTGTTGATCGGCTTCTGGTACGAGCGTCCGCTCGCCTCGAGCGCGGCGAAGAAGGCATTCGTGACGACGCGCATCGGCGACGCGGCGATGCTGCTCGGCATCGTCCTGATCTGGTTGCACCTCGGGACGCTCGACTTCGGGGCCGTGTTCGGCGAGCGAGCGAGCGAGCTGACCCAGGGGGCGGCGACGGCGATCTCCCTGCTCCTGCTCGCGGGCGCGATCGGCAAGTCGGCGCAGCTCCCCTTGCACGTCTGGCTCCCGGATGCGATGGAGGGACCCACGCCGGTCTCGGCGCTGATCCACGCCGCGACGATGGTGACGGCAGGTGTGTACCTCGTGGTGCGATCGCACGTGCTGTTCGAGCTTTCGGGGACCGCGCTCACGGTCGTCCTGGTGGTCGGTCTCGTCTCGGCGTTGTACGCGGCGCTCGCGTCGATCGGGCAGTTCGACCTGAAGCGCGCGCTCGCGTACTCGACGATGAGCCAGATCGGCTTCATGTTCTTCGCGGCCGGGATGCGCTTCTACACGGGAGCGATGCTCCTGCTCGTGTGCCACGCCTTCTACAAGGCACTGCTCTTCCTCACCGCGGGAAACGTCCTGCACGGCCTGCACGATGAGACCGATATGCGACGGATGGGTGGCCTGCGCGAGCAGATGCCGGTCTCCGCGACCTGGTTCGCGATCGGCGCGCTCTCCCTCGCCGGCATCCCGCCGCTCGCGGGGTTCTTCGCGAAGGACCAGATCGTGGGGTTCGCGGCGACCAGCCACCGGGAGCTGGCGTGGGTGCTGGCGTCGATCGGAGCTTTCCTCTCCGCGCTCTACATCGCGCGGCCGCTGTTCCTGACGTTCTTCGGCCGGAGGCGGGGCGAAGAGCGCGCGCACGAGGCACCGGGCCTGATGCAGGCCCCGCTCGCGGTCCTCGCGTTCCTGACCGTGGTGGGCGGGCTCGTGCTGGGGCTCAGCGCCGAGGGCGGTCGGCTCGCCGCCTTCCTGGAACCCGTGGTCGGTCCGATCGAGCACGGCGAGGCGGCCTTGTCCGAGGGCGCGTTGGTCGCGATCTCGGTCGTGCTGGCGGTGGCCGCGGTCGCTGTGGCGTTCTGGATCTGGGCCTCGGGACGCGTGGACTGGGAGGCGTTCCCCGAGCGCCAGCCGGAGCTCGCCGGCTGGCTCGCGAACGCCTTCTACCTGAACGCGCTCTACGGGTGGCTGGTCCAGCATCCCGGCAAGGGGTTCGGTCGGGCGCTCACGGTGGTCGACGAGCGGGTGATCGACGGCGCGGTGAACGAGGTCGGCGACGAGGTGGTCGACGCATCCGGGGTCGCGCCCCGCATCCAGCGGGGGTTCGTACGCAGCTACGCGCTCGCGTTCCTGCTCGGCGCCGTGGCGCTGCTGCTGTTCCTGGGACTGAGGGCCTGACGATGCCCTGGCTGACCCTCGTCATCTTCCTGCCGCTCGTCGGGATCCCGGTCCTCGGTCTGTGGACGCGGGCGAGCGACGTGCAGGCCCGGGTCGCCGCCCTGGTGGTCGCGCTCGCCACCTTCCTGGTCGCGCTCGGCGTGCTCGGCGCGTTCGACCCCGCGGTCGCCGGCTACCAGCTGGTCGAGCAGGTGGACTGGGTGCCGTCGGCGGGCCTGTCCTACCTCGTCGGCGTCGACGGGTTCAGCATCTGGCTCGTCGTGCTCACGGCGTTCATGACGCCGGTCGCGATCGTCTCGTCCTGGGGCGTCGGTCACCGGGTCCGGCTGTTCATGGCCCTCACCTTGCTGCTCGAGACCGCGATCCTCGGCTCGTTCCTCGCGCTCGACCTGTTGCTGTTCTTCGTCTTCTTCGAGGCGCTGCTCGTCCCGATGTTCCTGGTGATCGGCGTGTGGGGGTCGGCCCGGCGGGTGTACGCGAGCGTCAAGTTCTTCCTGTACACGATGGCCGGCTCGGCGTTCCTGCTGCTCGCGGTCGTGTACCTGTGGTTCCAGACGTCGCAGCAGCTCGGCCATGCGAGCTTCGACATCCGTCAGGTCGAGCAGCTCTCGCTCGCGACGACGACGCAGCGATGGTTGTTCCTGGCCTTCTTCATCGCGTTCGCGGTGAAGGTCCCGATCTTTCCGCTCCACACGTGGCTG
Organism: uncultured Actinomycetes bacterium; assembly: GCA_963731925.1. Taxonomy (GTDB): domain Bacteria; phylum Actinomycetota; class UBA4738; order UBA4738; family HRBIN12; genus DASSJM01. The sequence goes on along the minus strand of CAVSXK010000001.1, from coordinate 31,506 downwards.
CCCGACGCCCACACCGAGGCGCCGACCAACGGCTCGATCGTCCTCGCCGCCTTGCTCCTGAAGGCGGGGCCGTACGGTCTCCTCCGGTTCAACCTCGACCTGTTCCCCGAGGCCTCTCGCTACTTCGCCGACGCGATCGGCATCCTGGCCGTCGTCGGGATCGTGTACGGCGCGCTCGTCGCGATGATGCAGACCGACGTGAAACGCCTCGTCGCGTTCTCCTCGGTCAGCCACATGGGGTTCGTGATCCTCGGCATCTTCACGTTCACCATGCAGGGCACCAGCGGCGCGGTCATGCAGATGGTGAACCACGGCCTGTCGACCGGCCTGCTGTTCTTCGTGGTCGGCGCCCTCTACGAGCGCACCCACACGCGCGACCTGTCCGAGATGGGTGGCCTCGCGAAGGTGACGCCGTGGATCGCCGCCGCGTTCCTGGTAGCGACGCTGTCCTCGATCGGGCTTCCGGGCCTGAACAACTTCGTCGGCGAGTTCCTCGTGATCGTGGGCGCGTTCGGCACCGACCGTGTCTTGGGCGCCGTCGCCGTGAGCGGTGTCGTCCTCGCAGCGATCTACATGCTCTGGGCGTATCAGCGGGCGTTCCAGGGTCCGGGGTCGGAGCGCCACGGGAGGCTCGCCGACCTGGTGCCGCGTGAGATCGCGGCCGTGGTTCCCGTCGTCGCGGTGATGCTGGCGCTCGGGGTCTACCCCAAGCTCGTCCTCGATCGGATCAACCCCTCGTCTGCAGGCGTGGTGGCCTGGGTCCGGAGCGTCGACGTGGACCAGACGGGGTTGCCCGGGGGGCTCCGGGCGCAGCTCGGGCCGGTGGACGCGAACGAGGTCGCGATCGTCGCCGAGGGGTCGCCCTGATGCCCGCCCCGTCCGTCGAGTTCGGCCCGATCCTTCCCGAGTTGCTGCTCGTGGGCTTCGCGATCGTGCTCCTGCTCGGTGGGGTGATGGTGCGGCGGCTCTCGCCGGTCGTGCTGGTCCTGGTCTCCCTGGCGGGCATCGCCGCGGCCGCGGCGGCCTCGCTGTGGCTCTGGGACTGGGACGGGGGAGCGACCGTGCTCGCCGGCGCCGTCGCGACCGACCGCTTCGGCGTGGTGGTCCGAGCGATCGTGTTGAGCGTCGCCGCGATCGGCGTGGTCCTCGGTCACCACTACTTCGAGCGCTCGGGGGAGAGCAGGGTGGAGTTCTACCCGCTCATGCTGCTCGCCACGGCGGGGATGACACTCTTCGCCGTCTCGGCGGACCTGATCACGGCGTTCCTGGCGCTCGAGATCCTGTCCCTGTCCCTGTACGTGTTGACGGGGTTCTCGTCCAGGCTCGGGTCGGTCGAGGGCGCGATGAAGTACTTCCTGCTCGGCGCGTTCTCCTCCGCGTTCTTCCTGTTCGGCATCGCGATGGCCTACGGAGCCACGGGGTCCACGCGGCTCCCGGCGATCGCCGACGCGCTCGCGGGCCGCACGGGTTCGGTCGCCCTCGCCGTCACCGCGATGGGACTGCTCGCGGTCGGGTTCGCGTTCAAGGTCTCGGCGGTGCCGTTCCACATGTGGACGCCGGACGTGTATCAGGGAGCGCCGACCGCGGTGACCGGGTTCATGTCCGCCGGGACCAAGGTCGCCGCGTTCGCCGCCTTCATGCGCGTGTTCAACGTCTCGTTCCAGCCGATCACGTGGGACTGGCAGCCGATCGTCTGGGTGCTCGCCGCGGTCTCGATCGTGGCTGGCAGTGTGCTCGCCATCGCGCAGACCGACATCAAGCGGATGCTCGCCTACTCGAGCATCAGTCACGCCGGGTTCGTGCTGCTCGGGCTCACCGCGGCCGGGGAGGACGGGATCGGGGCCGCCCTGTTCTACCTCGTGGCGTACTCGGCGACGGTGATCGGGGCGTTCGGCGTCGTCATGGTGGTCTCGGCTCGAGGCGAGCGGCACACCTCGCTCTCGGCCTACGCGGGGCTCGCCCGAAGGAGTCCGGTGGCCGCGGGCCTGCTGTCGCTGTTCCTCCTCTCGCTCGCCGGCATCCCGCCCACGGCCGGTTTCGTTGCCAAGGTGGCGGTCTTCAGGGCCGCGACGGAAGCCGGGTACTGGCCGCTCGTGCTGATCGGCGTCCTCGCGAGCGTGGTCGCCGCGTACTTCTACCTCCGGGTCATCGTGCTGATGTTCATGCGCGAGCCCGAGGAGGACACCCGCCCCGACGAGTCATGGCTCCCGCGCGTCACCTTGGCGGTCCCGGCCACGCTCGTGGTGGTCTTCGGTGTGTTCCCGGGGCTGATCGTCGGTTTCCTCGACCAGGCGGCGGTGCTCAGGTGGTGACGATCCACACCGGTCCCCGGATGACGGTAGGGTCGAGGCGATGAGCCGCCGCATGATCCCGGGGCTTGAGGCACCGGACCCCGCGCTCGAGCGCGAGATCCGGGCCCGTCTGGACGAGGTCGAGTCGGCGTTGGAGAAGGCCGTCCGAGCCGACTCGGACATGCTGGCGGAGACGGCCCAGTGGCTGCTCGCGGCCGGCGGGAAGCGGTTCCGGCCGATGCTCGTGCTGCTCTCCGGCTACTTCGGCGATCCGTCGGATCCACGCCTGGTCCCGGGTTCGGTCTCGATCGAGCTCGTCCACCAGGCGACGCTGTACCACGACGACGTGATCGACGAGGCGGACGCACGCCACGCCGTGCAGTCGGCGAACGCCCGCTGGAGCAACACGGTGGCGATCCTCACGGGCGACTACCTGTTCGCCAAGGCCTCCGAGATCTCGACCGAGCTGGGGACCGACATCTGCGCGCTCCTCGCCCGCACGATCGCGACGCTCTGCGACGGCCAGATCCGCGAGGTCGAGGCGGCCGGTCGCATCGAGCAGTCCGAGACCGACTACCTCGACATCATCCGTCGCAAGACCGGCGCCCTGATCGCCACCTCGTGCCGGCTGGGCGGGATGCTGTCGGATGCGCCCCCGGATGCCCTCGACGTGCTCGAGCAGTACGGGGAAGCGCTCGGCCTCGCGTTCCAGCTCTCCGACGACATCATGGACCTCACGGCCAGCCAGCAGACCCTGGGCAAGGAGCCGGGACAGGACATGCGGGAGGGCGTCTACACGCTCCCGGTCCTGCACGCGCTCGGCGGATCGCGAGGTTCGGAGCTCCGGGCGGTCCTGCAGGACGGGCCGCCGAGCGGGGACCGGCTGGACCGAGCCCTGGAGATCGTCCGAGTGCCCGACCACCTGGGGCGCGCCCGTGCCGCCGTGGTCTCCGAGGTCGACCGTGCCCACGCGCTGACCGAACGGCTCCCCTCGGGGCCGGCCCGAACCGCACTCGGCCAGCTCGCCGAGTTCCTGGCTGCCCGCTGCGGCGCCCGAGAGAGCTGAGAGGGAAGGCGGGGGAGGCTTGCTAGAATCCGCGCTGCTCGGGAAAACTTTCACAAGCGTGGAGACCTACTACCAGTCGTACGGGGTCGTCCTCGCGGTCCTGATCGCCGGCGCGGGGCTCGTGGCGGTGGCGTTCGGAGCCGCAAGGCTCATCGCACCCCGGCGGCCGGTCGGCGACAAGCTGTTGACCTACGAATGCGGCATCGACCCGGTCGGTGAGGGTTGGTCGCAGAGCCAGGTGCGGTACTACGTCTACGGGTTCCTGTTCGTCATCTTCGACGTCGAGGCGGTGTTCCTGTTCCCCTGGGCGCGGATCTTCGAGGGCCTCGGCTACCAGGCGGTCGTCGAGATGGCCATCTTCATCGGCATCCTCGCGGTGGGGATCCTCTACGCCTGGCGCAAGGGGGTGCTGAAGTGGGCCTGATCACCGAGAAGACGCCCCTCGCCGGGATCCAGCCGGTGAAGTTCCTCCTCAACTGGGGCCGGCGCTACTCGCTGTGGGTGTTCAACTTCGGCCTCGCGTGCTGCTCGATCGAGTTCATCGCCGCCTCCACGTCCAAGCACGACTTCATCCGGTTCGGGGTCATCCCGGTCGCGCACGGACCGCGGCAGGCGGACCTGATCGTGATCGCCGGGACACCGACCGACAAGATGACGCCGGTGATCAAGCGCCTGTACGACCAGATGCCGGAGCCCAGGTACGTGATCTCGATGGGATCGTGCGCCAACTGCGGTGGGCCCTACTGGGACTCCTATTCGGTCACCAAGGGCATCGACCAGGTCCTGCCGGTCGACGTCTACGTCCCCGGGTGCCCGCCGAGGCCGGAGGCGCTGCTGCAGGGCATCATCCGGCTCCAAGAGAAGATCGCCGACGAGGACATCAGGGAGAAGTGGAGTGGCAAGCACACGACACCCGCTTCCACCTCCTGAGGTCGAATCGCGCCTGCGTGCGCAATTCGGTGACGACGTGCTGTCCTTCCAGGACCAGCACGGGCACAGCGTGGTCGCGGTGACCCCGTCCCGGTACCGAGAGCTCGTGACGTTCCTGCGCAACGAGCCCGAGCTCGCCTGCGACTACTGCGACTTCACGGGTGCGGTGGACTTCGAAGACGAGGGGATGGAGGTCGTCACCCACCTGTTCTCCACGACGCACGACCACTCCGTGCGCGTGAAGGTCCGGCTCCCGGCCGACCGGGCCGTGCTCCCGACGATCTCGGACATCTACCCGACCGCGAACTGGCACGAGCGCGAGACCTCCGAGATGTTCGGCGTGACGTTCGAAGGCCATCCGCTGCCCGTCAAGCTCCTCCTCCCCGAACCGTTCGAGGGCCACCCGCTCCGCAAGGACTTCCCGCTCATGTCGCGAGAGGCCAAGCCGTGGCCGGGCGCGGCCGAAGGGGAAGAGGAGGACGAGGAGTGATCGCGCAGTCCGGCGTGAGCTTCGTCAACCAGTGGTTCGACCAGTACTGGCTGGTCCTGGTCACGAAGGCCGCCATCGTCCTCATCTTCTTCCTCGTCGCACCGCTCGGCGTGGGCTACGCGGAGCACAAGGTGCTCGCGCACATGCAGGGACGGCTGGGCCCGATGTACGCGGGGCGGTTCCACGGGTGGGCGCAGCTCCTGGCCGACGGCGTCAAGTTCGTGCAGAAGGAGGACGTGATCCCCGCGGCGGCGGACCGGTGGGTGTTCTCCCTCGCGCCGGCGGTCTGGCTCGTCCCGTACATCGCGCTGTTCGTCGTGATCCCCTTCTCCGACGAGATCTTCATCCTGAACCTTGACGTCGGGATCTTCTTCGTGCATGGCGATCACGTCGGTCACCGTGATCGGCGTGCTGATGGCGGGGTGGGCGTCCGCGAACAAGTTCTCGCTCATCGGCGCCCTCCGAGCCGCCGCGCAGCTCATCGCGTACGAGCTTCCGCTGGTGCTCGGGGCGGCCGCGATCGTCATGCAGGCCGGGACGCTCTCGATGATCGGGATCGTCGAGGCGCAGCAGCAGTACTGGTTCGCCATCTCGCAGCCGATCGGGTTGGGCATCTTCCTCGTCGCCTCCCTCGCCGAGCTCAGTCGGCCGCCGTTCGACATGCCGGTCGCCGACTCCGAGATCGTCTTCGGCGCCTTCACCGAGTACACGGGTCTGAAGTTCGCGTTCTACCTCCTCGCCGAGTACGGGGGCATCGTCGCCTTTGCGGCCGTGGCGAGCGTCCTGTACCTCGGTGGCTACCTCCCGTTGCCGGCGATGGAGTTCATCCCCGAGCCGCTGTGGATGTTCGCGAAGATCGGCGCGCTCTCGTTCCTCATCATCTGGCTGCGCGCCACGTTCCCGCGGCTACGCGAGGACCAGCTGCAGCGGGTCTCGTGGCTCGTGCTGATCCCGCTGGCGCTGCTGCAGATCATGGTGGTCGGTGTCCTGAAGGTCGCGATCTAGGGAGGGTCATGGCGCTCGACGAACGAGACGTGCGGCAGGCTCCCGAGGTGGAGCCGAAGTCCACCGGCCTCGGCCTGCTGAAGGGCCTCAGCGTCACGTTGAAGCACGCGCTCCGGCCCTCGATCACCCAGCAGTACCCGCAGGAGAAGCCCGATCTCCCGCCGCGCACCCGCGGGGTGATCGCGCTCAAGGAGGCCAACTGCACGGTCTGCTACAAGTGCTCGCGCGAGTGCCCGGACTGGTGCATCTACATCGACGCGCACAAGGAGACGCACGAGCCGGCCTCGGGCGGCAAGGGGCGCTCGATGAAGGTCCTCGATCGGTTCGCGATCGACTACGCGCTCTGCATGTACTGCGGCATCTGCGTCGAGGTCTGCCCGTTCGACGCGCTGTTCTGGAGCCCGGAGTTCGAGTACTCCGAGTACGACATCGTCGAGCTGACGCACGAGAAGGAGAAGCTCGAGGAGTGGACGTACACGGTGCTGCCACCACCGATGATCGAGGACGGGGCAGAGGTCCCACCGACCGTGGCGCCGGACACGGCCGGACTCGCCGCGGCGTACGCCGCGGCTCCCTCGGCAGGTCCGGCGCCGGCCGCTGCGTCGCCCGCCGGTGCGCCGCCACCAGTCGCCGCTCCGGCTGCTGCCGCCCCCGCCGCTCCGCGCTGCTGCCGCCGCCGGCCGCTCCCGTTGTTGCGGCGGAGGCGCCGGCTCCGGTGGAGCATGCGGAAGTCACGGTGGACCAGGAGACGTACGACCGGGTTCTGGCCGAGCTGCTGGAGCAGGGGACCGACCGGCGTGTGGCCGAGGGGCGGGCGAAACGCGCGGGGATGGTGGCCGCGCGCGCGAAGGCCGAGGGCGGCTCGTGACGGGAGCCGAGATCGCGTTCGTCATCGTCGGGGTCGCCGCGGTGGTCGGTGCGTTCCGAGTGGTCACCGCTCGCAACGTCGTGCGTGCGGCGCTGTACCTGGTGGTCACGCTCTCGGCCGTCGCCGGGGTGTACCTGCTCCTTGCCGCCGAGTTCGTGGCCTGGGTCCAGATCCTGATCTACGTCGGCGCGATCGTGATCTTGTTCCTGTTCGGCCTGATGCTCACCAAGGCGCCGATCGGGCGGGAGGCGCTCGACAACCAGCGGCGGGGTGTGGCGTTCCTGGTCGCGTTCGCGATCCTCGGCGGCCTCGTGTACCTGATCCAGGGAGCGTTCGACTGGGACGCCCCCCGCATCGATCCGATCGAGGGCTCGGTCGCGTCGGTGGGAACGTCGCTCTTCAGCCGGTTCGTCCTTCCGTTCGAGGTGATCTCGCTCCTGCTCCTGGCGGCGCTGATCGGGGCGATCGTGCTGTCCAGGAAGGAAGATCGCCCGTGATCAGGCTCCCGCTCGTGCTGTTCCTGTCGGCCGCCCTGTTCTCGACCGGGGTCTACGGCGTGCTCGCTCGGCGCAACGCGGTGCTCGTCCTGATGTCGATCGAGCTCATGCTGAACGCCGTCAACCTCAACCTCGTGGCGTTCGGCCAGGCCCTGCACGACATCACCGGTCAGGTGTTCGCTCTGTTCGTGATCACGGTGGCGGCCGCCGAAGTGGGGATCGGGCTCGCGATCGTGATCTTGATCTACCGCAACCGGGAGACGATCAACGTCGACGAGGTGAACCTCCTCAAGTGGTAGCCGCCGAGTCCGCCGAATCCATCGTCAAGGCGATCCACGACCCGAGCTGGTTCCTGCGGTACTCCTGGCTGATCGCGCTCCTGCCGGCGGTCGCCGCGGTGTTCACGCTGTTCATCGGCAAGCGCACGCCGGGCAAGGGCTCGGTCTACGGCATCACGGCGCTGGCCGCGGCCCTCGTCATGTCGTTGGGCGTCCTGTGGACCTTCGTGGGCGGCGAGCGCGGGTTCTACGAGGCCTCGATCCCGTGGTTCCAGATCGGGCAGCTGCACATGGAGGTCGGGGTCTACGTCGACGGGCTCACCGCGGTGATGCTCGTCGTCGTCACGTCGATCTCGCTCTGCGTCCACATCTACTCGCTCGGCTACATGAAGGGCGACGTCCGCTACACCTGGTTCTACGTGGTGCTCTCGCTGTTCACCAGCGCGATGCTCGTCGTGGTCCTTGCCGAACAACCTGTTCCAGCTGCTCGTGGGCTGGGAGGTCATGGGCGTCTGCTCCTACCTCCTGATCGGGCACTGGTGGGAGGACCACGTCAACTCCAGCTCGGCGATCAAGGCGTTCATCACGACCCGGGTCGGCGACGTGCCGTTCATGTTCGGGATCTTCGTGCTGGTCTTCATCACCGGGTTCACGACCTCGAACATCCCGGCGATCTCCGAGATCATCTCGGGTGGCGGCGCCTCGGTCGCGCTGGTGTCGGCGGCGGCCCTGCTGCTGTTCGGCGGCACGATCGGCAAGTCCGCGCAGTTCCCGCTCCACGTGTGGCTCCCCGACGCGATGGCGGGCCCGACGCCGGTCTCGGCGCTGATCCACGCGGCCACGATGGTCGCGGCGGGCGTCTACCTCGTGGGACGGCTGTTCATCGTGTTCCTGGACGCGGACCCCGTGGTGCTTGCAGATCGTCGCGATCGTGGCCGGCATCACGATGCTGGGCGCCGCGCTGATGGCGTTCGTCGCAGGACGACATCAAGCGCGTGCTCGCGTACTCGACGATCAGCCAGCTCGCCTACATGATCGCCGGCATGTCGATGGGTCCCGCCGGCCGAACGGGGGCCTTCTTCCACCTGTTCACCCACGCGTTCTTCAAGGCGCTGCTGTTCCTCGGGTCGGGCGCCGTGATCCACGCGGTGCACTCGAACAACATGAGCGAGATGGGCGGGCTGCGAAGACGACTGCCGATCACGTTCTGGACGTTCCTGATCGGCTCCCTCGCGCTCGTCGGGCGTACCGCCACTCGCCGGCTTCTGGTCGAAGGACGAGCTGCTCGTGGTCGCCGAGCACGAGCGGCCACCCGGTCCTGTTCGTCGTGCTCCTGGTGACCGCGCTCCTCACCGCCTTCTACATGACCAGGGCCGTCCTGATGACCTTCTTCGGCGAGTACCGGGGCCACGGCGAGCCGCACGAGGCGCCCCGGAGCATGACCGGCGTGCTCGTGGCCCTCGCCTCCGTGACGGTGTTCGTCGGGCCTCGCTCGGGCTCGCCGCAGCTCGGGGCGGTGTTCGGGAAGTGGGTGTACTTCGAGGAGCTCGAGGAGGCCCTGTTCGTGCCGTGGGTCGCCGTCCTGTCCACGCTCGCCGCGCCCGGCGGCATCATCATCGGCTACGCGCCTGTACCGCGACTACCAGGAGCGCGATCCCCTCCGGTCGCTCGGCGGCGCGTACACGCTGGTCTCGAACAAGTACTACCTCGACGACATCTACTGGAAGGGGATCGTCCGGCCCGATCCGAGACGACGTCTCCGCGGGCGTCTACTGGAACGACCGGCACATCATCGACGGAGTGGTCAACGGCGCCGCCGCATTCACCAAGACCTTCGCGAGCGGCGTCGCGTGGTTCGACCTGAAGGTGATCGACGGAGCGGTGAACGGGCTGGCCAACATCGCCGGGTTCACCGGCGGGCTGCTTCGCTACATCCAGTCGGGCAACGTCCAGCGCTACGCCGTCTTCCTGTTCGCCGGCGTGGTGGTGCTGGCCATCATCTTCACGAGGATCTGAGAGGGGAACGCGGATGACCTGGGAGAACTCGGCCATCACGATCGCGACGCTCCTGCCGCTGGCCGGGGCCCTCGTGATCGCGCTCGTGCCGCGTCGGTACGAGATGGGCGTTCGCGCGCTCGGCATCGTGTTCACGGGGGCCGCGCTCGTCTTCGCGATCGCGATCACGTTCACCTTCGACTACGGCGCGTCGGGCCTCCAGTTCCAGCTCGACACCAGCTGGATCCCCGCCATCGACGCTCGGTACCACGTGGGGATCGACGGCATCAGCCTCCCCCTGTACGTGCTGACGTTCGTGCTCTCGTTCCTGTGCGCGATCTACACGTGGCGGGTCGTCCCCAAACCGGGGAAGACGAAGGCGTTCATCGGGCTCATGCTGCTGCTCGAGACGGGGATGGCCGGCACGTTCATCGCGTTCGACCTGATCCTGTTCTTCGTGTTCTGGGAGCTGGTGCTGGTCCCGATGTACTTCCTGATCGGGATCTGGGGGAGCTCGAACCGCGAGTACGCCGCGATCAAGTTCTTCCTCTACACGCTGTTCGGGTCGGTCTTCATGCTGCTCGGATTCATCGCGATGTTCTTCAGCTCCGACATCGGCGGCGGGGTGCACACGTTCGACATCATCGCCCTGCAGGAGTACGGGGCCGCCGGGGGATTCTCGAACGACTTCCAGCTGATCGTGTTCGCGGCCGTCGGCCTCGGCTTCGCGGTCAAGGTGCCGATGTGGCCGTTCCACACGTGGCTGCCCGACGCTCATACCGAGGCGCCCACGATCGGCTCGGTGCTGCTGGCGGGGATCATGCTGAAGATGGGGGCCTACGGCTTCATCCGGATCGCCCTGCCGATCCTGCCCTACGGCGCCCAGAAGTACGCACCGTGGATCGGGCTGCTCGCGGCGATCGCGATCGTGTACGCGGCGCTCGCGTGCCTCGCGCAGAAGGATCTCAAGCGCCTGATCGCGTTCAGCTCGGTCGGGCACATGGGCTTCGTGATGCTCGGGATCGCGACGCTCACCTCGATCGGGATCAACGCCGCGATCTTCGGGATGGTCGCCCACGGCCTGATCACCGGGATGCTGTTCTTCTGCGTCGGGTCGCTCTACGACCGGTACCACACCCGCGAGATCGCCGAGATCGGCGGCGGGGTCATGCAGAAGCTCCCGTACCTGGGCGGCGTCTTCGCGTTCGTCGCGATCGCATCGCTCGGGCTGCCGGGGCTGGCCGGGTTCTGGGGCGAGGTGATGGCGCTGCTCTCGAGCTTCAGCCCCGCCGAGCCGCTCTCCACGCCGCTGTTCCGAGCCTTCATGATCGCCGGCGGCGTAGGCACGATCCTGACCGCGGGCTACTTCCTGTGGATGCTCCAGCGCGTGAACATGGGCACCCTCCCCGAGAAGTGGAAGGCGGAGGCGTTCGCGGACGTCGCCGCGATCGAATGGGTCTCATGGGTACCGCTGCTCGTGGGCATCGTCGCCCTCGGCCTGTTCCCCGGCCTGCTCACCGACGTGACGCAGGAGCCCGTCAACTCGCTGCTCGGTCTCTTCGGGACGTAGAGGGCGTGACGGACGGGCGATGAACCAGACGATCGACACCACGGCGATCCTCCCGGAGCTGATCCTGTCCGGGACGATCATCCTCGTCCTGGTCGTCGATGCCTTCCTGTCGCCGCGCCGCAAGTGGATGGCGATGCCCCTGGCCTTCGCGGGCGTGCTGGCGTCGCTCATCGCCACCCTCACGCTGATCGGCGAGGATCGCTCCACGTTCGGTGGCGCGTTCGTCGTCGACGAGTTCGCCCTGCTCTTCAAGGTGTTCTTCCTCTCGGTCGCGCTGATCGTCCTGATGGTCTCGTTCCGGTACTTCCGAGAGGGCCGCTTCTACCAGGGCGAGTTCTACTTCCTCCTGCTCACCTCGTTCCTCGGCTGTCTGCTGATGCCCAGCTCGCGCGACCTGTTGATGCTGTTCATCTCGCTGGAGCTCGTGTCCGCGCCCGGGTTCCTGATCGCCGCGTTCCGCAAGTCGGATCCCCGGTCGAACGAAGCGGGCATCAAGTTCTTCCTGATCGGCGTGCTCTCCACCGCGGTGATGCTCTACGGCATGAGCCTGATCTACGGGCTGACCGGCACCCTCAACCTCACCGAGATCGGCCTGGCGTTGGCGGACCCCCTCCCGCAGGGGCAGGAGACGCTCGCGCTCGCCTCGATCCTGTTCATCGTCGCCGGGTTCGCGTTCAAGGTGAGCGCCGTGCCGTTCCAGTTCTGGGCGCCGGACACGTACGAGGGAGCGCCGGTGCCGGTCGCGGCGTTCCTCGCGACGGCGTCGAAGGCCGCCGGCTTCGCCGGGCTCCTCCAGCTGATGTTCGTCGCCTTCCCGGCGCAGTACGAGTTCTGGACGCCGATCTTCGCCGTCCTGTCGATCCTCACGATGACGATCGGGAACTTCATCGCCCTGCAGCAACGGCAGGTCGTCCGCCTGCTCGCCTACTCGAGCATCGCGCAGGCCGGGTACATGCTGCTGCCGTTCGCCCTGGTCTCGGCGAACCCGGTCGTGAACCAGGACGCGTTCGCGGCAGCCGTGACGTACATCCTGATCTATGCCGTGATGACGCTCGGTGCGTTCGCGGTCGTGATCGCGATGGCGCGTGAGTCGCGTGGTCTGCTGATCACCGATTTCGCGGGCCTGTCCCGCAGGGCGCCGGTCATCGCGGTCGCGATGACCGTCTTCATGGTCTCGCTGGCCGGCATCCCGCCCACGGCCGGCTTCTGGGCGAAGTTCCTGGTCTTCCAGGTCGCGATCCAGCGCGGCGGGATCGGGACGGCGCTCGCGATCATCATGGTCGTGAACTCGGTCGTGAGCCTCTACTACTACCTGGCCGTGCCCAAGCAGATGCTGTTCGTCGAGGCCGAGCACGAACGGCCGATCGTCGCCCCGGCCCTGGTCACGGCGGTCGCCGTGCTCGCGACCGTAGCGGTCGTGGCGGTCGGGGTCTGGCCCGAGCTCCTGGCACATTTCCCACCGCTGTCTACCCTGGTAGGGCAGTAGAGCCCGAGCGGGGCGCCGCGAGCGACCCCGGCCGGGCCGCCGGCCCCGGCGAACCCGGTCCGTGGCCTCGGCGAATGGAACGGGATAAGGAGGTTCCGTTGATCGGTCTCAACAGGGTCAAGACGTGGATCCTGATCGCCGCCCTCGGCGGCTTGTTCGTCCTGATCGGGGCGTGGTTCGGAGGGTCGACCGGTGCGATCGTCGCGCTGGCCATCGCGCTCGTCTTCAACTTCTCGATGTACTGGTTCAGCGACCGGATCGCGACCGCGACGACGCGGTCGAAGCCCGTCACCGAGCAGGAGGCGCCCGAGCTCTACCGGATCGTCCGCGAGCTCACCCAGATCAACCAGATGCCCATGCCGAGGATCTACATCTCGGACATGATGCAGCCGAACGCGTTCGCGACCGGGCGCAACCCGGACCACGCCGTGGTCGCCGTGACCCGTGGGATCCTGGAGATCTTGGACGAGCGGGAGCTCCGAGGGGTGCTGGCACACGAGCTCTCCCACGTCGCCAACCGGGACATCCTGATCGGCTCGATCGCGGCCGCCATCGGGATGAGCATCACGTTCCTGGCGCGGTTCGCGTTCTGGTTCGGCTCCGGGGACGACCGGGGCGGCGGCGGGATCCTCGGGCTGCTGCTCGCCTGGGTCCTGGCTCCCATCGCGGCGGCGATCATCCAGATGGCCGTGAGTCGCTCGCGCGAGTACCAGGCCGACGAGTCGGGCGCGATCCTCTCGCGCGACCCCGACGCCCTTGCGAGCGCATTGCGCAAGCTCGAGGCTGCGGCCAACAAGGTCCCGGTGCCGGCCAGCGTGAGCCCGGCCGAGGCGCACCTGTTCATCGTGAACCCGTTCCGGGGCCGCCAGGCGTCGATGAGCCTGGCCAACCTGTTCTCGACCCACCCCCCGACGGCCGAGCGCGTGGCGAGGCTCGAGCAGATCAAGCAGGAGATCGCCTAGCTCGCGGCCCGTGCCGAGGCAGTGCGGCCGAGCCGGTCAGACGAGGTCCAGCAGCGACCGGAGATCGTGGATCACCTCTCGATCTCCGGCCGCGCTGGTGCCCTCGACCGGAAACGCGTCGTCTCGCAGGATGAGGATCGAGCGGATGCCGAGCGCCTCCGCGCCGTCGCAGTAGCCCGCCTGGTCGTCGACGAAGACGGATCCCTCGGGTTGCGCGCCCAGCGCGTCGAGCGCCGCCCGGTAGATCCCCGCATCGGGCTTGGCGACGCCCACCTCGAACGACAGCAGCACCGCATCCGCTTCGTCGGCGAGCCCGAGCTCGTCGACGATCGGGCGCGTGGCATGGTCGCAGTTGCTCACCACCGCGGTCCGGAACCCGCGAGCGCGGAGCTCGCGCAGGGTCGGGATCGAGTCGTCCCACAGGTGGACCCCGTTCTCGGCGAAGGCCTTGACGCGCGCCGCATCGAGCTCGCGGACGAGCTCCGGATCGGCCGGGATCCCTGCCGCGTCGAGGATGGCCCGCAGGTCGCCCTCGGCGCTGCCGTACGTGCCGATGCTGCGCGCCTTCCGGGTGACCGCGAAGGCGCGCAGGAGGTCGGCCTCGCCGATCCCGAAGCGGTCCTCGAGCTCGGCGCGCATCGTCGGCCACGCCGTCCAGGCGAGCGTGTCGTACAGGTCGAGCAGGACCGCCCGCACCTCGCTCACGCGGCCACGTCGAGGATCGCCCGGACGTGCTCGACGGTGGTGCGGGGGTTGACGAAGCACAGCCGGGCCACCTTCTCGCCCTCCCAGGTCGTCGGCTGGACGAACCCGACCTGCCGCTCGAGCGCCCGTCGCCACCAGGCCTCGTAGTCGTCCGGCCCCCAGCCGAGCCGTCGGAACAGGACCACGGAGAGCTCGGGCTCGAGGACCAGCTCGAGCTCGGTACGGCGGCCGATCTCCTCGGCCGCCTCCCGCGTGACCGAGAGGACCCGCTCGACGGCGTCGCGGTAGGCGTCGGTCCCGTAGGTCGCCAGCGAGAACCAGAGGGGCAGCCCCCGCGGGCGTCGGGAGAGGTGATGGGCGAAGTCGCTCGGGTTCCACTCGGAGCTCGCGTTGAGCGCGTCCAGGTAGGAGGCGTCCTGTCGGTGCGCCGACCGCGCGATCTCGGGGTCTCGATACACGAGCGCGCAGGAGTCGTACGGCGCGAACAGCCACTTGTGCGGGTCGACGATGAGCGAGTCCGCGTGCTCGATGCCTCGGAACCGGTCACGGACGCTCGGCGCGAGGAGCCCCGCGCCGCCGTACGCCCCGTCGACGTGCAGCCACAGCCCCCGGTCCCGGCACACGGCGGCGAGACCCTCGAGGTCGTCCACGATGCCCGCGTTCGTCGAGCCGGCGCTCGCGACCACGGCGAAGGCCCCGTCCGGCTCGGTCCGGTCGAGCGCCGACGACAGCGCGGATCCGGTGAGCCGGCCGCGCTCGTCGTGCAAGACCGTGAGCAGGTCGACGTCCATCACGCGCGCCGCCGACGCGACGGACGAGTGGACGGTGTCGGCGCACGCGACCTGCCAACGCCGCGGCCGCTCACCCCCTCGGGCGGCCGTCGCCGCGTGCCGGGCCGCGACGAGCGCCGACAGGTTGCCCGCGGTACCGCCCGAGACGAAACAGCCGCCGGCCCCCGCCGGCATGCCGGCCAGGTCGGCGAGCCATCGCAGCACCTGGTTCTCCGCCCACACGGCCCCCCCGCCCTCGAGCCAACTGCCGCCGTAGACCTCTGAGGCGCTCACGGCGAGGTCGAACAGCACGCTCGCCTTGCTCGGCGCGCCCGGCACGAACGACAGGAAGCTCGGATGGTCGGTCGTGATGGTCGCGGGCGCGAGGACCTCCGCCCAGATGCGCAGCGCCTCCTGCCCGCCGATCCCGCCGGACGTGATCGTCGCCCCGGCCGCCCGGCCGAGCTCGTCCGGGGGCACCGGGTGGTCCAGGGGCTGGGGGTCCGCGATGCGCCGGCGCGTGTACTCGACCACCGCCTCGGCGAGCTCGTCGGTTTCCTGCGTGTACTCGTGCATCGACTGCATCGGGCGCTCCGATCTCGAGCGGCCGGACCTGCGCCTCTCGCGCGGCCGGCCCGTCGTACGTCCGGCGCCGGCTACGCCACCAGCTCCGCGCAGAACCCCGCGTAGGCGTCCACGTACCGCTGGACGTCCTCCTCGGTGTGCTGCACCGAGATCGTCCACTGCTCCTCGTCGCCGGGCGTCATGAAGATGCCACGGTTCACCATCCAGGTGAACGACGCGTAGAACAGCTCGGGGATCGTCTCGAGGAAGTCGCGATAGTTGACCAGCGGCTCCTTGCGGTACGAGACGCACCCCTTGGCCCCCAGGTCCATCGTGTGCGCCGGCAGGTCGTGCTCGTCGATCGCGCGCTGACAGCCCTCGGCGAGCATCGTCCCGAGCTTGCCCAGATGATCGTACGCGTCCTTCGTGAGGACCTGGGTGAGGGCCGCGAGGCCCGCCGCCGCCGACAGCGGGTTGCCGTTGAACGTGCCCTGCTGCGCCGCTCCCTTGGTGACCCACTCCATGTAGCGGGCCTCGCCGCCGAACGCGCCGATCGTGACGCCGCCGCCGATCGCCTTCGCGTACGCGGCGAGGTGCGGGCGGACCCCATAGCGCTCGGTCGTGCCGCCGTAGGCGATCGTCCCTCCGCACTTGACCTCGTCGTAGATCAGCGCCGCCCCGCCCCGCTCGCAGATGTCCCGGAGCGCCTGGAGGTAGCCGGGCTGCGGCACGACGAGCCCGATGTTCATCATCACGGGTTCGAGGATCACGGCGGCGATCTCACCGGGCTTGTCGGCGAACGCCTGCTCGACCGCGGCCGCGTCGTTGAACGGGACGATGATCACGGTGTCCGTGAGCACCTTCGGGATGCCCTTGGACGTCGGGTCCGTCGTGTACCAGGCTTGGTCGGGGCGGCCGACGTTGAAGCGCATGTCGAGCACGTCGGCCTCGGGCACGACGGAGAACAGCACCGAGTCGTGATGCCCGTGGTACGACCCTTCCATCTTCACGATCGTGTCCCGTCCGGTCGCGGCCCGGGCTACGCGGATCGCGTCCATCGTGGCCTCGGTCCCGGAGTTCACGAATCGCATCTGCTCGAGCTGGAACCGCTCGCAGATGGCCTCGGCCAGCGCGACCGTGGTCTCGGTCGTCACCGCGAAGTGGATGCCCTGGTCGGCCACGGCCCGGATCGCCTCGACGATCTTCGGGTGCGCGTGCCCGACGACGTTCACGCCGAACCCGCCGTGGAAGTCGATGTACTCGTTGCCGTCCACGTCCCAGACCTTCGAGCCCTGGCCGCGCCGCAGGTAGGTGGGGTAGGGGTCGCCGGCCTGGAAGTTCGACGCGACGCCGTTCGGGAGGCTGCGCAGGGCGCGCTGGTGCAGGCTCTCCGATCCGGGTGTTCGATCCAGGAGCCTGCGCCCCTCGCGCTCGGCGATCTCGGCGGCTTTCGCCTTCAGACGTTCGACGTCGGTCACGCTCCACCTCCCGTTGGGTGCGCCAATCTACCCAGGCGGACAGCCGACGGGCAACGGAGCCCGCCGCGGGCGTTACGGCCGGAAGTTCACGAACTGCAGCGGGACGTCGAAGTCGTGCTCCTTGACCGCCTTCATCACGACCTGGAGGTCGTCCTTGGACTTGCCCGTGATCCTGACCTGGTCGCCCTGGACGTGGCTCTGGACCTTGACCTTCAGGCCCTTCACGAACTTGACGAGCTCGCGAGCCTTCTCCTCGGAGATCCCGACGTTCAGGTTGATCGTCTGCCTCGACGCACCCTTGGCGGCGGGTTGGACCGGCCCGAAGTGCAGCGCCTTGAGCGAGACCTGGCGCCGAACGGCCTTCTCCTTCAGGACCTCGACCGCCGCCTTGAGCCGGTCCTCCGTCGAGGAACGGACCTCGATCAGCTGGTCGTCCTGGCTGATGCTGGTCCCGGTGTCCTTGAAGTCGAACCGCTGCGCGATCTCGCGCCGAGCCTGGTCGACGGCGTTCGCGACCTCGGGCATCGAGACCTCGGAGACGATGTCGAACGAGAAGTCCTGCTTGGCCATGCGGCAATCCTACCGTGGAGGTGCCGAAGCTCCGTTGCTATCCTTCCGCGCACGGGAGGATGCCCGAGCGGCCAAAGGGAGCGGTCTGTAAAATCGCCGGCTAAGCCTACGGAGGTTCGAATCCTCCTCCTCCCACCAGCGGTTTCGTGTCTCGGTAGCTATGCGTCCTCGAGTCCTGCCGCCAGCGTGCCGCCAATCGCTTCCTCGATGGCCCGAGTAGTTCCAGCGTCCTGCATCGTCGGCATGCAGGTGCTGGTAGGTGTCCATCGTGAAGCGACCGAGGAGTGACCGAGGGCCTCGCTAACGACCTTCGGGTGCACCGAGGCCTCGAGAATCGCGCAAATCATGGAGCCGGAGATCCGGCAAGCCGATCCGGTGAGCGAGGCGGTACCAGTCCCGCGAGAGCGAATCCGGGGGAACGGTTCGCCATCACCTCGGTCGATGACGAGGTCGAGGTCCGTCCACGCTTCCCCGAGCAGCACTCGCCGCTCGAGCTGTTCTCTCCGATGCCGTCGCAGCAGTGCCACAGCTGCCGGCGGGAGTCCGACGGTCCTGCGGGCGCGGTCGGTCTTCGGCGGAAGGAACACGTCCTGACCGTCGATCCGTTGGAGGGACGCCGTGACGCGTAGGAGCGGCGCGGACTCGCCTTCCACCCTCCGGTCTAGTTCGACGTCGCGCCACCGGAGCGCCAGGAGTTCCCCTCGACGGAGCCCGGTCGATGCGAGGATTGCCAGCGGGACGTACAGCCTCGTCCCTCGAGCAGCGTCGAGCACCTTCGCCACCTTCGCGGCTTCGGGCGTCTCAAGCTTCGCCCGCTCGGCGCGGGGCGGCTCGATGGCTGCCGCAGGGTTCACGGAGAGTAGCTGCCACCGCATTGCCTGCCTCAACGCTGCGTCCAGGGTCCGGTAGACGCCTGCGACCGTCCGGGGGGCGAGACCTGAGGTCGTCGCCGTGTCCACGACCTGTTGGACATGGGCAGGCTGGAGCTTCGCCATCCGCATCGACCCGATGACCGGCACGACGTGGAGCTCGAGCAACTGCCCGTACCGCTGAGCTGTTCGTGGCCGGACCCTCGTGCGGATGTGAGGGAGCCACGTGCCGCGCAGGTAGGCGGCGATCGTCAACTTCCCTGGATCCGGTGGTGCGGCCGCGGGATGGACCGCTCGGGCTCGCTATCACGGTCGCGCCATCAGTTGAAACGATTCTGCGTTCCCCAAGCGTCGGGTCAGGCCAAATTCGCGACTCTATCCGCGAGGCGTCATCAGCTAAACGGCGCACAATCCACGTCGTACACAAGGTCGTTCGGCTTGTTTGCCTTGATCTTCCCGCCGTTGAGTGTGATCGGAGGTTCTTGCATCTCGCCAAGGCCGCACAGGTAGACTCCTCCGCCGTCGGCTCCCGGGCCGATCGCGTCGTTCCCCTTCACGAACGAGTGCCCATTCAAAGTCGTGGCGACGGATGCGTTCCATATTCCGCCACCGTAGCCTGCCACCGAGCTCGTTCCCGCTGTGTTCCCATTCACCGACGCCGAATCGTTCAAGGTAATCGGGCCAGTGTTGAAGATGCCACCACCGGCCCTCGTAGCGGTGTTGTCGCTGACCGAAGCGTGGTCGTTCAACACGATGGTGCCACTTCCCGGAGTTGATTCCCCCGCCGAAGGTGGCAGTGTTCCCGCTGATCGACGAGTGTCCGTTCATCGTGAGCTCCCGGCCGATCACGATGACGATGCCGCTGTTCCCGTTTCCCGTCACCGAGGAGCGGTCGTTCATCACGACACGGCTTTCGGCGTCGAGGATGCCCTCTTCGGAGTTATTCGAAATTGTCGAGGAGTCGTTCATGGTGATCCTGGCGAAGGCGACGATGCCCTCGCCGGCGTTGGAGTCGACCGCCGACGATCCATTGAGCGTGACGTCGGCGAAGAAATCCACGCCGATGCCGTCCGGCGAGTTGTGGCTAACAGCGGCCGATCCGTTCATCGTGAGTAGGCTGAAGGCGTCAACGAAGATCCCGCCTGCGCATTGCGCGGTGTTGGCCGTCACGGTCGCCGCACCCCCGAGCGTGAGATCGCCATCATTGAAGATCCCACCTCCGGTCAGACGTCCACCGCAGATGAGGCCGGTGAGAGTCCCTCCTCCGCCATTCGTGATCGTGAGGTCGATGACCGTCGCGATCGGACCCCCGCCGGAGACGCCGTCTGAGACGGTCAGAACGGTTCCCGTGCCGCCGCCGTCCAGCGTTCCTGAACCCTGCAGCGTGAGGTCCCGGCTGATCACGAAGTTGCCGACGCAGGTCCCAGTGACTTCAAGCGTGTCCCCTGTCGGGGCGACGTCGATCGCGGGCTGGAGCGCAGCGGGGTCTGCTGCACAGTCGACGATCGTTATGGCGCGAGCCTGCGGGGCGAGCGCGACCACCGCCGCTGAGGCCAGCCCAAAGGCGAAGAAGACGGAACAGACCCGAACCCACCAGACCCGCGGGTAGATGTGCATAGCGATCCCCCACCGATCGAATCACCGTGGCACTGGGGCGATAGAAGCATGTGCGGGACTCCGTCGCAAGATGCATACATGGCGTAGACGCAGGAGAAGGAGTGAAGCCGATCGTGACGGGCGAGGACGCTTGTCCTGGCCGAGAGTGGCTCGACGAGCTCCTCGCCTAGACCGCCGGCTCGTCGTGCGCGAACGCAGCAGACTAGAAAACGAGGCTAGCGTCCACCACGTAAGTTTGCTTGCGTCGGAAACCAGGGTACGGCCTTGTGATGTCCAACTGGAGGAGCCAACGCCAATGCGCATTCGACGGCTACCTCGTAGCCGTTTCTGTGAAATCGTCCTAGACGGGCTGATCGCGATGTCAGTCCTCGGAATCCTATTTGTCACTTTGTGGCCCTCTCGCGGCGAGGGTGGGACAAGGGTCCACCTACTGCCACTGAGTGGGTTCTGGGAGAAGAGTCCGTTTCAAGGCAGCCTTTCGCTAGCGATCGCCGCCACAGTGGCCAACCTCCTCCTGTTCATCCCTCTTGGGTTCCTGGTGGGTATTCGGTGGCGCTTCTTCGATAGATGGGGCGCTGTGCTGGCTCTTGCAATCGGGTTCTCGTTGGCTATCGAGGCGACACAGTTTTTCCTGGGCGGGCATGACAGCAGCTTCGATGATGTGTTGATGAACTCACTCGGTGCGGTCTTCGGGCACGCCCTCTCCAAAGCGTTCGCGGAGCGGACCGCTACGTGACTGGCCACGAAGCGGAAGGAAGCTGAAACGCGTTCCCGAATCGCCGGCGGCTCTACGCTGTCGTATCGGGGACAAGATCTCGGGAGCCGCGGGCTGCCTATGGCATGGCCTCGCCGTGCGTCTCTGGCTCCCCAAGTGCGCCCTTAGCGGTCCGCCTCCGCAGCATCCCGACGAGCACCGCCCGGAGCGTCCGGTCATCCTCGCAGTCGATCAGGAGCTCGGCGAAGGCGCGGTTGGTCTTGGTTCTAATCACTCGACGGTTCGGGCGCGTCCGTGTTCGGAGGCGGCGGTTCGGTGGTCGTCGGTGGCGGTTGCTCGGTCGTCGTAGGAGGCGGCGGTTCGGTCGTCGTAGGAGGCGGTGGTTCGGTTGTCGTAGGAGGCGGCGGTTCGGTCGTCGTAGGAGGCGGCGGCTCGGTCGTCGTAGGAGGCGGTGGTTCGGTGGTCGTTCGGTGGCGGTCTCGGTCCTTGTCGGAGGCGGCGTCGGGGAGGGGGAGGGTCCTGGCGACGGAACAGGTGACGGACCAGGGCCGGGATTAGGACCAGGCGGAGGCTCGGGATCGTTCCCCACCAACGAGCCTTCTCCGCCGACGAGAGTGAGGACACCCCCGCTCGTGTCTAAGGAAAAGAGCGCAACCGCCGAGGGGCCGCTCCCAAGGCTGGCCTCGTCCTTCGCCGCCCCACCTTGCGCCTCCCCCAGCCCTTCGGGATCTAACGCAACGTACGTGACTCCCCTCGTCCGTCACGCCGATCGTGAAAGCTCCTCCGAGAGCCGAGGCCGGACTGAGATCACCATCCGTCGCCTCCAGGAACCCGGCCACGAGCAGGCCGCCGATGGCCGCGACTGTCAGGGTCATCACCAGTTCTCGAGACGAGTTCCGCATTCGTTCCAGTAGAAGCGAAGCCTCAGACCGTATCCAGATTCGCGCGCGCTGAGGCAAGGACCTCAGCCAGGGGAACACATCATGAGCTGCGCGTTGCGCTGCAAGGCTGTATCGTCGTCCAAGCTGGACGAGCCTCGAACCTGCGGCCTTCGATCTAAAAGCATCCACTCTGCTACGACCTCAGCATGCGGCGTGCGTGGGCTGGCCACTGTAACGCCCATCGTGCGCATCCGCCCTCGCGGAGCACGTTTGGCGAAACTCTTGTCACACTGATTCTGGGCCGCTCGGCCACGACTACACACGGGAGCTTGTCTTATGTCGCCGGCTCGCCGTGCGGCGCGGGCTCCCGACGCGCCTAGCGTCCCTGCTCAGTCTCCCGCAGCATCCCGACGAGCACCGCCCGCAGGGTCCGGTCCTCCTCGCAGACGATCGGAATCGTCAGGGACCCCCTTTCTTGATGAAGAAGAGGTAGACGAAATACCCGAGCAGCACCAGGGCCAAGATGAGGAAGCCGATCCCGATGAACTCTCCTGGGAATAACCCCAGCATCGATGCGAACATCTGCCCCCAAGTGTGTTGCCGGCTTTCACGACACGTGCGCCGGGACGAGGTCGGCGACGAGCTCGCTGGACGTTCTCCCTCTCGGAGATCGTCGGCGGCAAAGTCGTTGGTCGCGTGTAGCCGGTTGACCTAGCGAATCACGAGGCGCAGCATCAAGTCATGGAGGGCTACGTGATCACGCATATGAGGTGGAACGGTTCAGACCACTTCATCCGACGACTTGACGATCCAAGTAAGGCTGATGGATCGGACGGACCACTTCGGGCGATCGCTCCCGGTCCCAGGGCACGGCGATGACGATTCGACCGATGGCGCGTGCTTGCGCGACGGTCGGTGCACGACGATGCGGCCGTCATGGATGACCTGGCCGCAAGCCCCGAGCCTCGTCGCGCACCCTGGCGCAAGGGGCCTCCTGTTCCGTGCCTGCCGAGACCCCGTTGCCGAGGGCCGAGACCACGGACGCGAGCGATTCCGGGCCGCGGCTGTTGGCGATCACGACGCGGCGGCCGGCGCGCAGCGCGGTCCGCGCCATCGCTTGGCCGAGTCGCCCAGCGCCGATGATCCCCACCGGGTCGGTCATGGTTGCCCGTCGTATTCGGATGCGAAGAGGTAGCTCACTGCAAGGCTCCGATACGGGCGCCAGCGGTCCGACACCTGAGCCACTTCGTCTTCGGTCGGAAGGTGGTCGAAGCCGTACGCTCGTTGGATCGCGCGCCGGAGCGCGAGGTCGCCCGAGAGGAAGACGTCCGGCCGGTCGAGCGCCACGAGCAGGAACCCGCGCGCGGTCCACGGCCCGATCCCGGGCACGCCGGTCAGGGTTGCCTCGACCTCGTCGTCGGTCATGCGCGAGAGCGACTCTTCGCTCAGACGTCCGTCGACGAACCTTTCCGCAAGCGCGCGCAAGGTCTCGCCCTTTCGAGCCGAGAACCCGCTGTCGCGCAGCACCTGCGGATCGGCCGCGAGCAGCTCGGCCGGCGACGGCAGATGCCCTCCGAATCGCTCCTGGAGGTGCGAGATGATCGCCCGGGTCGAGTTGACGGACAGCTGTTGGCCCGCGACCTCGAAGATGAGCGTCCCGAAGGCATCGAGCTGAGGAAGCTCGTCCAACCAGGCCCGCGGGCGGAAGTCCGGCCGCGCGTCGATCAGCCGCGCGAGGACCGGATCCTCGTTCCGGAGAAACTCGCGCGCAGCGGGATCGGCGGCGGCCGCAGACGTCATCCCTTGAGCAACCTCTCGGTGAGCACGATCTCGATCACATCAGTCACCGTCTCTTCGCGGTCCACTCGCGCTGCAGCTCGACGAACAGGACGAGCCGGACAATGCTAGGAACGTCGCAGCGCGAGCACCGGGATCGTTCGGACGCCGGCGGTTTGCCGGGCATAGTCGGCGAAGCCGGGGTAGCGCCGGGCCTGTTCGTCGTAGATGCGGTCGCGCTCCTTGCCGGTGAGTTCGTGGACGGTCACCGGATAGGTGTCGGTGCCCCGCTCGACGGTGCCCTCGCTGGCGGCGATGAGGTTGTAGTACCAGTCCGGGTTCGTCGGGGCGCCGCCCTTGGTGGCGAACACGTAGATCGTGTCGGGGTCGTCGTCGTCGGGCAGGTACATCATCGGGGTGACGTAGTCGCGTCCGCTCGTGCGGCCGCGGTGGTGGACGAGGACGACGGGCGCGCCTTCGAAGGTGCCGCCGACGCGTCCCTCGTTGGCGCGGAACTCGGCGATGGTCTTGTCGTTCCAGTTGCCTGCCATGTCACGCTCCTCTTGTCGCCTGGACGTCGTCGCCGAGCACGGTCGTCACTTCTGATCTTCGCTATCCGGTGACGCGTTCTGCGCCGGCGAGATGCGCCGACAGGAGCCGTCCGGCTCTGTCCAGCGCCGCGGCCGCTTCGTCGAGGATCGGGTAGTAGGCCTGGAAGACGTGGGGCACGCCGGGGGTGATGTCGAGCGTGACCTCGACGTCGGCGGTGGCGGCCTGTCGCGCGAGGCGGACGGCGTCGTCGAGGAGAACCTCGTGCGTTCCGGCCTGGATGATCAGGGGCGGCAGGCCGGACAGGTCGGCGAATATGGGGCTGATGAGGCCGAGCGCGGCGTCTTGTCCCGCCGTGTAGTCGGTGACCCGGGCTTGGAGGGTTTCCCGGCTGAGCAGCGGGTCGACCTCGCGCTTGGTTTCCATGGTCGTCCCGGCCAGGGTGAGATCGACATACGGCGACATGACGAAGGCCGCGGCCGGCAGGGGCAGCCCGTGATCGCGGGCGTTGACCAGGGTGGCGATGGCGAGTCCGCCGCCGGCGGACTCGCCCGCGAAGGCGATGTCCGAGGGGGCGATGCCGTCTGTGCAGGAGGGCTTCGTAGGCCGCAAGAGCGTCGTCAACCGCTGCCGGATACGGGTGCTCGGGGGCGAGCCGGTAGTCGACGGAGATGACCTTGGCGTCCGTCCGCCGGCCGACCTGCGAGGCCAGGTCAGCGGCGAGGAAGGCGTCCCCCATCACGTACACGCCGCCGTGGAAGTACAGGACAACGTGGCGAGGTTCGATCCCGTCGACCGTGATCTCGGCGGTTGGGACGCCGCCCAGTGCGGCTGCGGTCACGGTCACGTCGGCCGGCAGCGGCTGCGCCGAGAGCAACTCCTTCAGGCAGTCGCCGTTGCTCGTTGACATCGCTGTCGGCGGGGAAGGCTGACTGTCGCAGGATCGCGTCGAGGGTCTCTCGCTGCTCGGTGCTCACGGAGGATCTCCCTTCGGTTGGACGCTGCCGGCCATCAGGGGTGCACGTGCGAGCCGTAGCCGAGGTCGAGGCGGATCGACTGCATCACCGCGAACGTCGTGCTCTCGGTGAACACGTCCGCGGCCGCGATGACGCCGGTGTACTTCTCGATCACGGGCGCGGCGGCGACCGCGCGTGACCTCGTCGAGGTAGCCCTTCACCGCTGCCCAGGTGTTCTCGCCGTACTTCTGGAAGTAGCGCGTCGGATCGACGGTGTCGATCGCCTTCCTCGAGTTGTCGGCGATGTCCGCCATGTACTGCTGATGCAGCGTCACGTCGTCCCGCGTGCCGAGCCGGCCGTTGTGGCCGCCGATGTAGTGCTTCCACGAGTACGCGAGCGCGTTCGCCGGCGCCTCGACGTAGCCGGGGATGTCCTCGGTCAGGTTCGAGCTGTAGATCGGCGCCCAGCCCGGATTGACGATGTCGATCAGCATCAGCGTGTCGTGGTCGGGCAGGTGGATGAGGATGTTGTCGGGCGAGTGGTTGGGGCCGTGCCAGGCCAGGTCGATGCGCTCGCCGCCGATCTCGAGCGTGCGGCGATCCTGGAATGTCTCCTCGTTCGGCGGTCTGGCCGGATCGTCGTCGCGCAGGAGCAGGCGTCGCGTCTCCTCGTGCCCGATGCGCGTGACGTTCTTGTCGAACAGCGAGGACGCGCCGCCGTGGTCGGCGTGGTGATGCGAGTAGATCAGGTGCTGACCTTGTTCGTCACGCCGTTCGCGGCGGCGATCTCGTCGACCGCCCGCTGGATGTTGTGGCCGATCGTGGGCGGCGCGTCGAACAGGACGACACCGTCCGGGGTGGTCAGGAACGCGGACTGGTAGGTGCCGTCGGTCACCCAATAGAGGTTCCGCTCGACACGTCCGACGTAGTAGCCCTGCTCGTTGAGAGCCGGGCCGAACGCCGACCGAGGCACGGGCGCGTAGTCAGGGAGTGCGGTCGCCGGATCCGTGGACGTCCCCGTCGTCGTTTCGCTGTTGCTCATCGCGTGCCCCTTTCCTGATCGATAGCCGTTGGCTGGTCAGCTCGCCCACGGGAGCGAGATCGCGCCCGCCTGGCTGAGGATCGCCGCCAGATCCTCGAAGGCCCACTGCTCGCTGATCCGTCGGTCGTCCGTGACCCGATAGATGTCGACGGCGTCCCACTGGATGCGGCGGCCGGTCGCCGGAACGCCGAGCAGGTCCCCGGTGTGCGTCGCGCTGACGACGAGTCGCAGCGCGACGAGATCGCCGCTCGCGATCACGTCCTGCTCGGCAGCATCGATGTCCGTGAGCGCGCCGATGAACCCCCCGAGGAGGGGGACGACGGTATCGACGCCGCTCACCGTTCCGAGCGCGCCACCGTGCCATACGACGTCTGCGGTGAAGAAGTCCCGGGCTCGTTCCGGGTCGTGACCGTTGAAGACCTGGGCAACGAACTCGCGAGCGGTGGCCACACGCTGATCCACCTCGAGCGTCTCGCTCATGCCATTCCCTCCTTCGTGTGCCGTCCCTTGAGGACGATGGTGGCCCAGAGGGTCGGGGTTGGCATCCGGGAATTCCTTAGTCCGCCACCCGAGTTGTCGTCTACGGCATGATGAGCGGAACGTCATCCCGGATCGAGGGGTCGCCGCGAGTGGGATTGCTCGGCAGGCAACGCGAGCGCGAGGCGCTCGAGCGGCTGCTGGAGGTCGCGCGCGGTGGACGCGGTGGGGTCTTGGTGATCCACGGCGACCCGGGCGTCGGCAAGACCGCCTTGTTGGAGCACGCGGTCGAGACGGGACCGGACTTCCGGGTCGTGAGGGCCGGTGGGGTCGAAGGAGAGATGGAGCTCGCGTTCGCGGCGCTCCAGCAACTGTGCGCCCCGATCCTCGAGCTCTCGGAGCGCCTGCCCGATCCTCAGCGCGAGGCCCTCTCGGTCGCCTTCGGACTGAGCGCCGGCCGACCCCCGGATCCGTTCCTGGTCGGATTGGCGGTCCTCGGTCTCGTGTCGGAAGCGGCTGAGGAACAGCCCCTCCTCTGCCTGGTCGACGACGCGCAGTGGCTCGATGGGTCGTCGGCTCGAGCACTTGCGTTCGTCGCTCGCCGTCTTCTGGCGGACAGGATCGCGTTCGTGTTCGCCGCCCGCGAACCGGGGGACGCGCTGGCGGGGTTCCCGCAGGTCCACGTCGGGCCGTTGGGGCACCGTGATGCGCGGGCCCTTCTGGAGTCCGTCCTGCCAGGTCGACTGGATGACCGCGTGGTGGAGCGGATCGTGGTCGAGACGCGCGGGAATCCGCTGGCCCTGTTGGAGCTGCCGCGCGGCCTGTCGCCGGCGCAGCTGGCAGGCGGATTCGGTTTGCCCGCGTCGCTGCCGCTGTCAGCAGGGATCGAGGAGAGCTTCAGGCGCCGTCTGGCGAAGCTGCCCCGGGACGCGCGGCGCCTGCTGCTGCTCGCTGCCGCAGACCCCCTCGGCGATCCTGCGCTCGTCTGGCGGGCGGCTCAGGGGCTCGGGATCCCCGAGTCGGCCGCGCACGCGGTCGAGTCAGAGGGCCTGTTGTCGCTGGG
Organism: uncultured Actinomycetes bacterium; assembly: GCA_963731925.1. Taxonomy (GTDB): domain Bacteria; phylum Actinomycetota; class UBA4738; order UBA4738; family HRBIN12; genus DASSJM01. The sequence goes on along the minus strand of CAVSXK010000001.1, from coordinate 4,036 downwards.
GGAAGGGGTGGCGTTCCGCCATCCGCTCGTGCGCTCGGCGGTGTACGGCGCGGCCGCGCCGAACGAGCGGCACGAGGCTCACCGCGCGCTGGCGGAGGCAACGGATCCCCAGATCGACCCGGACCGCCGCGCCTGGCACCGTGCGCAGGCGGCGTCCGTGCCCGACGAAGAGCTGGCCGGCGAGCTCGAGCGCTCCGCTGCGCGGGCACAGGCGCGTGGCGGCTTCGCCGCCGCCGCCGCCTTCCTCGAACGCGCGGCCACGCTGACACCCGCCCCAGCTCGTCGCGCGCAGCGCGCGTTGGTCGCGGCTCAGACGAAGTTCCGCGCTGGCGCGCTCGACGACGCCATCGGTCTGCTCTCTTCGACCGAGGCCGGCTCGCTCGACGAACTCGATCGCGCGCGAGTCGACTTGCTCCGCGCGCAGATCGCGTTCGTCTCAACGCACGGCAGAGATGCGCCCGCGCTGCTGCTCCGCGCCGCCCGCCGGCTCGCGCCACTCTCACAGACGCTCGCCTGTGAGACCTATCTCGAGGCTCTCTCGGCGGCGATGTTCGCGGGACGGCTGGCGGCGCCGGGCGCAAGCGCGCTCGATGTGGCTCTGGCCGTGAAGGCCGGCCCGCGTCCGCCCGTTCTCGTCGGCCTCGAGTTGTGGCTCGACGGACTCGCGACGCTGTTCACCGACAGCTTCGAGGCGGCCGTTCCGATCCTGCGCCGGGCGCACGCGGGGTTCGACGCTGGCGACATGCCCGCGAGTGAGCAAGTGCGTTGGAAGTGGCTCGCGACCGTCTTGTCCGTCCATATGTGGGACGACGTTCGCTGGCAAGCGATCTCCGAAGCGCACGTGCGGATCGCCCGGGAGGCGGGCGCGCTCAGCGAGCTTCCGCTCGCGTTGAACCAGCGTGTCTACGCGCATCTCTTCGCGGGCGAGCTGAGGGCGGCGGCGTTGCTCGTCGATGAGATCCGGGCGGCGAGCGAGGCAACAGGCAGCAACCTGACGCCGTATGGCGCGGTGGGACTCGCCGCACTTCGCGGCCGCGAGCCCGAGGCGATCCCTCTGATCGACGAAAGCCGTCAGGACGCGACGAGGCGAGGTGAAGGAGTCGGACTGTCGGTGCTCGACTGGGCGCAGGCCGTGCTCTACAACGGCCTCGGCCGCTACGATGAGGCTCTCGCGGCGGCGCGACGGGTCGCTGAGTATCCGCATGACCTCAGCACCTCGAACTGGGGGATGGTCGAGTTGATCGAGGCTGCGGTCCGAGCCGGAACACCCGAGCTGGCCGCGGATGCTCGCTCGCGTCTCGCGGAGGTGGCCAAGGTGAGTGGGACGGACTGGGCTCTCGGGATCGCGGCGCGCTCGGAGGCGCTGTTCGTAGAAGCTCAGCGAGCCGAGGAACTCTATGTCGAGGCGGTCGAACGACTCGGTCGGACTCGGATCGCGGTCGATCTCGCTCGTGCCCACCTCCTCTACGGTGAGTGGCTGAGACGTCAACGCCGGATCGTCGATGCACGAAAGCAACTGCGGACAGCGCACGACCTCTTCTCCGACTTCGGGATGGAGGCGTTTGCCGAGCGCGCACGCGTCGAATTGGAAGCGACCGGCGAGCATGTTGGGAGGCGGCCCGTCGACAGCCTTGGACAACTGACGCCGCAGGAGGCGCAGATCTCCCGCCTCGTCGCGGACGGAAATACGAACCGAGAGATCGCCGCTCAACTGTTCATCAGCCCGAGCACGGTCGAGTACCACCTCCGCAAGGCGTTCCGGAAGCTCGATGTGAAGTCACGCACGCAGCTTGCTCGCCGCATCTCGTAGGCCCGCCCGCTGGAGAAAGGAAGCGACCCATGCCCATGATCGATGTCTACGCGGCCGCCGGCACGTTCGGTGACCAGCACGCGTTGGCTCAGAAGCTGGCCACCGAATTGATGACGATCGAGCAGGTGCCCGACATCCCGATGTTCCGCAAGAACACTGCAGCCTTCGTACACGAACTGCCGCCGTCGAGCCTCTCGAACGTCGACGGAGACACCACCTACGTCCGCGTCCAAGTCCTCACGAACGCCGGTGCCCTCGATCGTGACAAGCAACTCGCCGTGGTGAGCCGACTCACCGCCCTCGTTGCGGACGCGGCCGGTGACTCCTCGCTCGCCGACCGCACCTGGGTCCTTCTGACCGAGGCGCCTGATGGCGGATGGGGTCTTGGTGGCCACGCGAACACCAACGCAGAGCTCGTCGCTGCAGCTCGTGCCCAGATCGCTGACCTGCAAGCCCAGAAACGGGAGGACTGACCCAGTCGAAGCACCTGGTCAGCCTCCGTGCTCGCCGGGTCTGGGGGTCACCAACGATGGATGCTGTTCCCCTTTACGGCCTCTGGCGTGACGTCGCGGGCGGGGAGCGGTCAGGCTCAACCGAAGCGGCCGTAGAGGTCGCTGGTGGGATCGAAGAAGCCGTCGGCGGGACGGGCGTGCGCATGCCAGTGGTCGGGGATCCGACGCCGCTCCGGGTCGATCCAGAAGCCCTGCCGGGTAGCGTTCCGTCGCGACCCCCTCGAGGCGCGCGAGGAGCCGGGTCTCGAGTTCGGGGTCGGGAAGACCGTGGGGGCGCCAGACGATCATCGGCGTTCGGCACACCAGGCAGTCGGTGACCCAGCACTCGTCGTCCTCGAAATGCCAGTCGGTCACCCGTTCGGCGCGGCAGAGGAGGCAGTCCTCTTTCAGTGCGCTCGGGGTCATGCGTCCGCGACCGCGAGCTCGACGGTGTCTCCGACGGCGACCCCACGCATCGCGAAGGTCCCCCGGCCGACCTCGACGGCGCCGACGAACGGTTCGCCGGGTCCGTACGAGGAACACGGGTCATCGGTGCAGGGATCCATGTCGAGGATCGAGATGATCCGGCCCTGGTCGTCCCAGAACGCGATCGAGAGCGGGATCAGCGTGTCCTTCATCCAGAAGGTGGCCTCGACCGGCTCGTCCCAGAGGAACGCCATCCCGTCGTACGGCTCGAGGCTCTCACGACCCATCAGACCGGTCCGGCGTTCGGTGGCGGTGTCCGCGACCTGGACCTCGAGCGTGACGGTGCCGCCTGAGGTCCGGATCGAGAGTCCGGTGGGCAGGTTCGGATCGGGAGATTCCGCGGATCCGCACGCGACGGCGACGAGCAGCAGGGAGGCCGCGAGGCGCATCCGTTCATCGTCCCACGGGGTCGGCGCTTCGATGGTCCCCGGTATCATGGCCCGCGCGCCGAGCAGCACGCCGGAGTAGCTCAGTCGGCAGAGCACCTCCATGGTAAGGAGGGGGTCAGGGGTTCGAGTCCCCTCTCCGGCTCGTCGACGTGACCCTGATGGTGGGAAGCCGCAGGTCAGTCGTGGCGAGCGTGCCGGCGCCCGGTAGACTTTCTCGCCACCGGGGCGGGGTAGCTCAGAGGCAGAGCAAGCGGCTCATAATCGCTGTGTCGCGGGTTCGAATCCCGCCCCCGCTACGAGGCAGACCCCGGGACGACGCAACACCGAGATCACCACGGAGCCGAGGAACAGGAAGGTTCATGGCCAAAGGCGACAACCGACCGACGATCACCCTCGCGTGCACCGAGTGCAAGCGACGGAACTACGTGACCGTGAAGAACCGGTTGAACGATCGGGATCGGATCGAGCTCAAGAAGTACTGCCGCTGGGAGCGGCGTCACACGCTGCACCGCGAGACCCGCTAGGCCGAGCCTCAGACGAAGTCGGTGAGGTCGACGGTCGCGACCTTGCCGTGACGGATCGCGAGGACGAGCGCCTCCATCTTCGAGTGCACCCGGAGCTTGGTGAGCACGTTCTGCGTGTGCGTGCGAAGTGTGTTCGGGCTCATCCCGAGCTGCGTCGCGATCTCCTCGGGCTGGCGCCCCGCCGCCATCGCCTCGAGGATCTCGAGCTCGCGAGGCGTGAGTCGTTCCAAGCGTCCCCGAACGTCGCCGTCGACGTCCCGCCGGTGGCGGAGCCGTCGCTGCGCCCGCTCGACCTCGCCTTGGTCGTGGATCGCCTCGCCTCGGTGCGCCCGGCGA